>NZ_NCEN01000014.1 GCF_002280675.1 Novosphingobium sp. 32-60-15
CAGCCTTGTCTTGCCAAAGTCCTGAACGTGGATCGAACCGTCGCCCTCACGATGTTGCCACACGCGGCGGGTCAGATCGGATGTGACGCCAACGTACATTCCGCCACGATAGCGGTTTGCCATGATGGTGACCCAGCCACCCTTTTCCATCGGACCGTCATGCCAAAGGTGAGGTTGCAAGGGAAGCCAAGCCCCGTGTCAAGCACGGGGAGACGGGCAGGGTGTTGGATGATTGGCGAACCAACCTACCCTCCGAATACCCCCTTCAACCACCGATCCACCACCGCCGTCGCCGGATAGTCCGCCTCGCCCAGCTTGCGGTTGATCTCTGCGTGGCCCTTCAAGCCATCGCCCGGAAAACCTGCAACCTCAACGCCCGTCCCCGCCTTGCGCAACGCAGCGGCCAGGCCTTCCGCCTGCTTCACCCCGTCCGAACGCTGCACATGCAGCAGCAGAAACTTTGGCGCATTGGGCGCAGCCGCTTGCAACGTCGGCGATAGCGCGCGTTGCCGCACCGGATCGGTGCCGAATGCCTGAACATAGGTTGATTGCATGAACCGCCCGCCGTCCTGCATTTGCGCGGGCACGTCATAGGCCGCGCCGTCATTGGGGATCACGCCGTCCACATCGGCGAAGGATAGCCCCGCCCCGCGCAGATAGCGCTCGTCTGTACACACCAGAGCCACCAGATGCGCGCCCGCGCTGTGGCCCATCAGCACAACCCTTGTGCGGTCAATGCCCAATGCGTCCGCCTTTGCCAGCACGGCCGCCAGTGCCGAAACGACATCAGCAGCTTGCTGTTCAACCGTGGCCGCTGGCACCAGCCGGTAATTGATTGATGCAAAAGCATAGCCTTGCTCTGGATAGTGCACCGGCTTGGCGCGGCCAGTTGCGCTGTCCTTGCTGCCGCGCTTCCATCCGCCGCCGTGGACATAGAGCACCAGCGGCGCTTTTCCGGCCCATGCCTTGGGCAGCCACAAATCCAGTACTTGCAGCGGGTCCTTGCCATAAGCGATTGTCTGTGCGCCCAAAACGCGGCCCTGCCCCGCCTTTTGCTCCATCCGCTGCGCACGCCGTTCGCGCAAACGCTCACCCATTTGCGCCTGAGCCACACTGGCCGAAACAACCGCCACACCCAGCGCGCCTGCAATCCAGAATTTCCGCATGATCGATTCCCTCGCCGTCCCTGACTTTGCGAAAGTTGCGCCTTGTCCGGTTTACGCCCGATGAATTGCTTTGCGCGGTGTCACACCCTTGACTTGGAGAGCCTTTCGCCCCTAACGCGCCCTCCGAAATCAGGGTGCCTGCCGCCCGTCTGAATCATCCATTCCGCCGAGTCCTGTCGAAGGGCGTTTTTGGATCCACCTTGGCAGGGTGGAGGAGCTTAAGCATGGCCAATGTAACCGTAATCGGTGCCCAGTGGGGCGATGAAGGCAAAGGCAAGATCGTGGACTGGCTTGCCAGCCGCGCTGATGCCGTCGTGCGTTTTCAGGGCGGCCACAACGCCGGCCACACGCTGGTGGTGGGCGAACAGGTCTATAAGCTGTCGCTTTTGCCATCGGGCATCGTCACCGGCACGCTTTCGATCATCGGCAATGGCGTGGTGCTTGATCCCTGGGCCTTGAAGGCCGAGATTGAAAAGCTGACCGCGCAAGGCGTGGAAATCAACGCCGATAACTTTGCGATTGCCGACAATTGCCCGCTGATCCTGCCGCTGCACCGCGATCTGGATGGCCTGCGTGAAACCGCCGCCGGCTCGGGCAAGATCGGCACCACGGGTCGCGGCATCGGCCCTGCTTACGAAGACAAAGTCGGCCGCCGCGCCATCCGCGTGTGCGATCTGGCGCATCTGGACAAGATGGACGCCCAGCTTGACCGCCTGTGTGCCCATCACGATGCCCTGCGCGCGGGCTTTGGCCAACCGCCGGTTGATCGTGCGGCCCTGATCGCCGAATTGCGCGAAATCGCCCCTTACGTGCTGCAATTTGCGCAACCCGTGTGGAAGCGCCTGAACCAGGTGCGCAAGGCTGGCGCGCGCATCCTGTTTGAAGGCGCGCAGGGCGTGCTGCTTGATGTCGATCACGGCACCTACCCGTTCGTCACCTCGTCCAACACCGTATCGGGCACCGCCGCATCCGGCTCGGGCCTTGGCCCCAACGCTACCGGCTTTGTGCTGGGCATTGTGAAGGCCTACACCACCCGCGTCGGCTCCGGTCCCTTCCCCACCGAGTTGGAAGACGCGGTCGGACAGCGCCTTGGTGAACGCGGCCATGAATTTGGCACCGTGACAGGCCGCAAGCGCCGCTGCGGCTGGTTCGATGCCGTGCTAGTGCGCCAATCCTGCGCCATTTCGGGCGTTACCGGCATCGCACTGACCAAGGTTGACGTGCTGGACGGCATGGAAAAGGTAAAGATCTGCACCGGATACCGTCTGCGCGGAAAAGTGCTTGATTACTTCCCCAGCCACGCAGCCGATCAGGCCGAGGTTGAGCCGATTTACGAAGAAATGGACGGCTGGGAAGGCACGACGGCGGGCGCGCGCTCGTGGGCAGACCTGCCAGCCCAAGCGATCAAATATATCCAGCGCGTACAGGAATTGATCGAGACGCCCGTCGCGCTGGTATCCACCAGCCCCGAACGTGAAGACACGATCCTCGTCCGCGATCCGTTCGTAGACTGACATGATCGCGCGCCGCCGTCTGCTTTTGATGGTGGGAGGCGGCGCAGCGGCGTTTCTGGCCGTGGGACTATGGCCAAAAAGTGCAGCCCCCGCGCGGGCAAGCGATGTGCGCGCTGAAGATATTGCCAGCGTCCGCGTGGAGAAAGCCGCGCGCCGCCTTATGCTGCTGGGCCATAGTGGCGAGGCGTTGCGGACATACGATGGCATCCAGTTGGGCGATGCACCAGTCGGGCACAAGCAGTTCGAGGGCGATGAACGCACGCCAGAGGGTCGCTATGTGATCGACTATGGCAATCCCGACAGCGCGTATCATTTGTCGCTCCATATCTCTTATCCCAACGCCCAAGACCGCGCCTTTGCCGAATCGCAGGGACGGTCACCGGGCGGCGATATCTTCATCCATGGCCAGCCAAATGCCCTGCCAATCGGGCGCATGGCCAAGGATTGGACTGATGGATGCATCGCGCTATCCAATCAGGAAATCGAAGAATTGTGGTCACTTATTGGCGATGGCACGCCCATCGAGATCGTCAATTAAACCAATATAGAAGTAACTATTCTTGACCTGATCTCACTTTGTTCCACACATGTTCACATACGTGGTGATACTTAGGAGCAAGGCGATGGGGCAGGACGCAAGACAGTTCGATTACCCGGCAGATGATGTGGCACTGTTGCACCCGCTTTCGCCGCTGGCCGTCGCGATCTTTTCTGACCGCGCCTATTTGCGCACCGAAATGGCGGAAGACGCGGCGGCTGCGGGCTTGCGTGTCACCCGAACATCGGAACTGCAATCGCTGCTTGGCGAAGTGGAACAGCCGCTGGGCGATTTGGTGCTGGTCGATTGCCCGGTAATCGAAGGGGCAGAATTGGCCGCGCTTTCGCAATTGGATATGCGCGCAGCACGGTCAGGAACGCAACTGGTTGTATCTACCAGCATCGGTTCGCTTGACGATGTGTTTGGCTGCCTTGATCAGTCTGCAGCGCAAATCCTTATCAGTCCCAGCCGCGCAGACAGGGTGGTGGCGCTGGGCCGCTTGCTCACCGCAGAAGGCGCGCGTGTGCGTGAATTGTCAGATTATGACCGCATGTCCTTGCTCCGGTTGACCGAACAGGTCTCGCAAATCGCGCAGCAGTTGGAAACGCTGTCCGGCCCTTCTGATGACGGTGCCGTTGTAAAGGCATCGGCCTTCAGCTTCGATGGCGACGGCTCGCGTGATCTGGCAGCACCGCGGCAAAAGCGCAAAACCCGCCCTGCACTTCCCGATCCGCGCCTGGTCCGCAAGATCATCCGCCAGCGCCAATTGCGCGGTCGCTTTTTCCAAAGTGACCTGTTTGCCGATCCTGCTTGGGACATGCTGCTCGATCTCACCGCCGCGCGGGTGGAGCATAAACGGGTGTCGGTCACCTCGCTGTGCCTTGCTTCGGGCGTCCCCCCCACCACCGCGCTGCGCTGGATCAGCCAGATGACGGATATGGGCCTGTTCTGCCGTGCCGAAGATGAGGCTGACCGTCGCCGCGCTTTTGTTACCATGTCTGACAAGGCCAGTGATGCGATGGCACACTATTTCGCCGAAATTGAGGGCACTGCCGTGATAGTCTGATTTGCGTTTCCGCTATTTCCTCTAAGGTACAGGCCCGCTTATCGCGGCTTCACCAGCGTATAACCCCACGTTACCGTACCATTGGCGGGGACAGTCACCTCCCAGATTGTCCGGCCATCCTTGCGTAGCACTTTGCCCCCGGCGCGCGCAGGCTTGGCACCATTGATCTGCGTGCCAACATTGCTCGCAACCCGTGCTTCAAACTGCACCGGCACCGCGCGGGCATTGCGCGCGGTCAACCGCACCGTTTTCGCGCGTTCGGTGTTGTTGAGAGTCTCGGCCTCAAGCGTCACTTGCGTGGCATTGGCCAGCATGATTTCCACATCCTCGCCCACCGCGCGGTCGGCAAGGCCTCCCTCACCCGATAGCACCACTGCATCGCCCTGCGGCTCGAACACCGTCACCGGCCCGCCCGGCAGCGGCAGGCCAAGGCCTTCTTCCTTGCGGTTGCGGGTGCGCAGCATCTGGCGGACGGCATCGGCGCTGTCCTCCCATACCTCGGCGCGGTAAAGCGCCTCCATCTTCACACCCTTTTTCTGCGCCAGTGCCACCTGCTTCTGCGCATTGGCCGCAACCGTCACCGGCACCGGCACGCGGTACAGCTTCAAATCGCCCAAGCCTTCCTGCTGCACTGTAACAGCCGCGTTCATCTTCATCGGCATGGCGCGGGCAGACATCATGATTTGTGCATCTGACTCCATCAATGCCGGAGAAAAAACGATTGATGGCACAGGGGCAGGTGGCGGCGCGGGCGGAGGGGCAAGTGATGATAGCGAACACTGCAACACCAAAGTCCCACGCGTTGGCACAGCGCCCCTGCTCGCATCCTCGCGGTTCACCTCGCCCGCAATCACTGCCGTTTCGGCATCGGAAAAACTGGTGGAATCACTGCTCGCCAGCGTTACCCAGGCCGATACATCCGCCGTGCGGCCATCTGCATTCATGGTGACCACATAATTGGTCTGCCAATCAAATCCCCACGCAAGGTACGATAACGACACCGTCGCCCGATGCCCCTCAGCCGCCTCCGTCTCAATCGAAAGTGTGGGCCGCACGGACAAATCCTTGGGCGCTTCTGGATAGATCAGTTCATCCCGAAGCCCACCGCACGTGGCCACTTCAAAACCCGCCGCCGTCTGCAAAATCGCCGCGCCATTCACGCCGGATCGGATCACCGCGCGCTCTTCGCGCACCTCGCCCGAACCCGGCAAAGTGCGGCGCAATGTCACAGGCCGCCCGAACATCCGCGCATACAGGCTGCGCGGCGATAGCAAATCGGCATCGAGGTTCTTTTCACGCACGCCCGAAGGCAGGCCAGTCACAATGGCGCTTTCAGGAAATAGCCCTGCCGCCACGCCCTCAAACCGGATCGTCGCCTTGCCCGCCGGAATATCCACCGTGCGCTTTTCGGTGATCAGCGCATAACCCTCCAACCAGTCCAGGTTCATCGCGGTATCGCTGCTGCGGTCAGGCGCGCGATAAACGCTTACTGACACGCTATCAGGCGCAGCGGATGTCACCACACCTTGCGCAAAGGCAGGCGCGCTTAACACCAGCGCAAGAAACAGCCAGCGGCGCATGCCCCGTGCCTTAGTAACGCGAGTCAAACTGGACAGTCAGCGTCGTCTCGCCATTGGCGGGAATCGGCACCGCCCACGCACGCTCATCGGCAGAGCGTTGTTCACCCTTAATGCTCTCCACCGGAACCCGCGTATCATGCCACCAATTGTCCAACCCGCCCTGCACCACTTCCACTGTCACCGGCACGGCCTTGGCGTTGGTCACCTTGTACGTCATCGTTGTGCGCCAGAAAACCTTTTCAGTATCGACCGTCACCTCGGTTGGCGCTTTGCCCGGTGTGCTCACGCGATAGCGCACGGTGCGCTCCCATTCGCCGCTATCAATCCGGTCGCGTTTTTCCAGCACCGGCTGCACTTTCACATCGAACGCCTCGCCCGTTTTCAGCGCAAGACTTGACCCCATCGGGGTATGGCCGATGGAGTTCTCGCCAATGAACTGCGGCTGTCCGCGCGCATCGCGCATGTAAACGCGCACCGTGCCCGCAGGCAGCGCATCGCCAAGGCCCGCCTCTTTCGATGAGGAAAACCGCAGCACCGTATCAGCGCTTTGCGGCTCGGTCTGGCTGGAAAGCCAGCCGTTGCGGAAGTGATAGGCCTTTGATGCAGGCGCGCCGGCCACATCCAGAAAGCTCACCTGCTTTTGCTGGGCATTGGCCACAGTCGTGCGGCCCGCGATGGGGTAGAGGTAGAAATCACCCAAGCTTTCGCGATTGGCGCTCTGCGTACCCATGCGGTTACCGGGCATGACTTGGCGTCGCCCACGATAATCTTTCACGCCATCGCCCACCGATCCTGCCACCAGCAAAACCTTGGCCTTGTCGAACGTCGTGCCGCTGTTGTTGGTTAGCGTGATCCAGCCCTGCACATCGATCTTCCCCGCCGCTTCATCAAACAGCGCCACATAATCGGCCTTCCAGCCAAACCCGCGCGACAGGTAATTCAGCGATACCGGACGCGCGCCCGGGCTGGTCGTATCGAGCGTTACCGAAAGCGTTGGCCGCGCGCGCAATCCTGCTGGCAGACTGGGGAACACCACCCGCGCGGCATAAGTGTTCAGCACTTCGATCCGGTCACCAATGCGCACCACGGTGCCGCCATTGTTGGCAAGGATCGTGGCTGTCTCTCGCGTTTCGGCGCCGGTGGCCGGATTGGTGCGCACCAGCGTCACCACCTGCCCTACCGCCTTGTCCATCAGCTTGTCGGGCGTCAGCAGATCATAATCGAAGTTCTGCTCGACAATGCCGGTGCCACCCGCATTCAGCGTTACCGTTTCCGGCCGGATCGCAGCGGACACATCGGGAAATTCCTGCCGCGTGCGCCCCAAAGGCAAAGCCATCTGGCGTACGTCCTGCACCAGCGCCAGATCGTTGTTGTAAATCGTCAGCGATACATCGCCCTGCGCAGATGGCGCGGTCTGCGCAAGTGCCACAACCGGCAATGCCACTGCCGCCAAATATCCAACGCCGCGCATAGACCTCTCCCCGTTTCCCGACAGGCTAGTGTTTTCCCGTCCGCAGATCAACGCAAGCTGAACAAGTATTGCGGCCCGGACAGATAAAGCTAGACAACAGTCATGGCCGAACATGCATCCCTGCTTCACGATGGATTTCTCCTGCTCGGCTTTGCGCTTGTTTTCGTGCTGCTTTTCCGGCGGCTCGGCCTTGGCGCAACTTTGGGTTATCTGGTGACAGGCGCGGTGGTCGGCCCGCAAGTGTTGGGGCTGGTCGGCGGGGCTGAGCAAAAGCTCGTCACCGCTGAACTTGGCATCACCCTTCTGCTGTTCCTCGTCGGGCTGGAACTGAACCCGGCGCGGCTGTGGCGAATGAAGCGCGACATTCTGGGGCTTGGCCTGCTGCAGGTAACGGCCTGCGGACTTGCGGTGGCGGCGATGGTGGGATTGACCACCGAGTTCAGCTGGGCAGCGGCTCTGGCGCTCGGCCTGCCGCTTGCGCTGTCGTCCACCGCGCAAGTCCTGCCCATGTTGCAATCATCGGGCCGCTTGCGCACCCCCTTTGGCGAACGCGCCTTTGCCATCCTGCTGTTTCAGGACCTGTCGATCATCCCGCTGATCACGATCATCGCAGCGATGAGCCGCAATCCGGCATACGCAGGCGGACCTCCGGGCTGGCTGCTGGCGCTTTATACGGTGGGCGCGCTGGTTGGCCTGATTGCTGCTGGCCGGTTCATCATTCGCCCGCTGTTCCGCCTGATCGGCAATCTGGGCGAACGCGAAATGTTCGTCGTGGCCGCGCTGTTCACGGTCATGGCATCTGCTGCGGTCATGGAAGTGCTCGGCCTATCAACCGCATTGGGCGCATTTGTCGCCGGTGTGATGCTGGCCGACAGCCCCTATCGGCACGAACTCGAAGCCGATGTCGAACCGTTCCGCTCCATTTTGCTCGGCCTGTTTTTCCTCGCCGTCGGCATGATGCTCAATCTTCAGGCCATTGCTGACCGGCCACTCTTCGTCATCTCGATGGCCATCGGCCTGATCACGATCAAGGCCGGGATCATCTTCCTGATCGCGCTGGTATTCCGCATGCCGTGGCGTGGCGCTTTGGCGCTCGGCCTGCTGCTCAGCCAGGGTGGCGAATTCGGCTTTGTGCTGTTTGCCCAGGCCCAGCAGGCGCTGCTGATCGCGCCGGATGCCGCCAGCCTGTTTGGCGCTGTCGTCACGCTATCAATGGCGACCACGCCGTTCCTGATGATGGCTACCAGCCGCTTCCGGCGCGAGGCCGAAGTGGTCCAAGGCACCCGCGCAGGCCCGCAAGCCGATGGTGCAAACGCGATCATCGTGGGTTTCGGGCGGTTCGGCCAGGGCGTCAGCCAGATGCTGCTTGCCAGCAATATCCCCGTTACGATGGTCGATACCGATATCGAAATGATCGACATCGCGGCCAGTTTCGGCGCGAAAGTCTATTTTGGCGATGGCACGCGGCTCGATCTGCTCAGGCAAGCGGGCGCTGGCGATGCCGAGATGATCTTCTTCTGCATCGACGGTGATCAGATCTCGCCCGAATTTGTCGAAGCGGTGCACGAAGCTTTCCCGCAAGCAGCCATCTATGTCCGCGCATTTGACAGGCGCGCGCTGATCCGCCTGAAAACCACCCCTGCCAATGCGGTTGTGCGCGAAGTGCTGGAATCAGCTGTGCGCATGGCGCGTATCGCCTTGGGCGATGCGGGCGTTTCGGAAGAGGCGATCAACCGCTCCGAAGACATGTTCCGCGCCAATGACCGCGAACGCCTGAAGCTCCAGATCGAGGCAGGCGACGTGCGCGTGGCCCGCGACCAGATCATTACCCAGCCACAGGCCCCGCGCGTGTAGCTCTTACAATTCCTTGCGCAGCATCAGCAACAACAGCGCGGCAACCAGCGACCCCGTCGCCATGATTTCAACCAGCACTTCGCCCGCATTGGGGCCTTCGAGATCAAGCTCGACGATTTCCAGCAAGGTCTTGGACGCAAATGCCACAGCGGCGCGGGTCTTCATGCGGTAACGGCATCTGATGAAGTGATCTTAGTCGGCAAGCTTTTCCGCCATCACGTCGTCGCCATCGCGCTCGGGCAGCATCAAAAACAGCGCGAGGCTGACAACCGAGCCCATCGCCATGATGATCGACACCGTCAACAGTTGGTCGTCTCCCAACCAGCCAAACAGGGTGCCCGCCAGCAACGGACTGCCCGCAGCGCCCAGCCGCCCCACGCCCAGCGCGAAACCCGTGCCGGTGGCCCGCGCATAAGCCGGGAAGCCGCGCGCAAAGGCGGCATAAAACCCGCTGATCGCCGCATTGGTGAAGAAACCGGCGATCATCGTCGCCATTTGCCACGCTTTCAGCGTATCTCGCCCGGTGCCGAAATAGGCCACCATCATCGCGCCGATCAGCAACATCAGCGCGGTCGGCCACCTGACCCCCAGCCGCGCCATCACGAAGCCGAACAGCGCACTGCCCATGAACCCGCCGATGTTGGCGTATGTCAGCACCGTGGCCGCCTGCGATGGAGGATAGCCGGGCGGATAATCGGATACGATCTGCACGCCGAACTTCAGGATGTAATAGAAAGTGATGCAGTGGAATGTGTAGCCGAACGCCAGCAGCAGGGTCACCGGGCGCAGTTTGGGGTTAGACAGAATATCGGTTACGCGCGGCTTGACGGTGCCCGCCACGATTACCGGCAGATCGCTGATAGCAGGCTTGCCGAAAGCGGCGAGCGTGCGGTTCACGCCCGCCAGATTGCGCTTCGTCGCCAGATAGGCCGCTGTTTCGGGCACCAGCACCAGAATGACGGGGATCAGAACTGCGGTCACGACCGCGCCGAACACAAACACCGCGTGCCAGCTGTAGGTCGGCAGCAGCCATTCCGATGCCGCAATTCCGCCAATGATCGCGCCCAGCGGATAGCCCGCCACATAAACCGCAATCGCAACAGAGCGCCAACGGCTGTTGGTGCTTTCGGCAACGACCGCGTTAGTGGTGGTGAGCATCCCGCCGATGCCGATGCCGGTGAGGAACCGGTAGGCAACCATCGGCTGAACCGCCGCCGCAATGCTCGCCAGATACATGCCAATCGCCATCAGTACGAGGCAGGCAATCATGGTAAATTTGCGGCCATACCGGTCTGCCGCCCCGCCCAGCAGCACGGAACCGAAGCCCATACCGAGCAATTCGGCAGAAAGCACCACGCCCAGCGCCGGGCGGGCAATGCCCCAATCGGCGGTGATCCCCGGCGCGGCAAAGGCGCTCGACAGGACGTCAAACCCATCAAGCGCGTTCAACAGCACCATCAGGATCACCACGATCCATTGGCGCACGCCCATCGGCGTCTGCTCGATCACCTCGCGCGGGGTCTGTGTCATGCGGCCCTTGGTCCTCGTCCAAACTGTTAATTGCTATTACTTATAACTCATTCATGGATTCTGGAAAGCAGTTCAATCAACTGCCGCACTTCCTTGTCGGAAAAGCGGCTTTTGACCCATGCCTCATGCTCGCCAATCGCGCGCTTGGCCTTGGCCAGCATTGCAATGCCATCAGGCTGCAAATGCAGCGCTTGTTTGCGCCCGTCTTTGTCAGACCGGTCGCGTCGCAAGAAATGCTTGGCTTGCAAGCGGTTAATGATCGCCATCGTCGTGGCGCGGTCCATCCGCAAACGCTGCGCCAGATCGGTCTGCGCAATGCCGGGATGATCATCGACCAGCCACAACACCGACACCTGCTTCTGCGTCAAATCCAGATCGGTGAACGTTTCGGTGAAGTGGCGCAGGCACGCCCCGTGCGCCAGACGGATGTGGAAGCCCAGAATATCGTTGATTGCACCAATGGCCTCTTCATCGGTGTGGCCGAGCGGTGCAATCGCGTCGGGGAATTTGTCTCTGATCAATGACCTGTCCCTGAATGCGCTTGTTTAATTGTTAGTATTACATACAATATCACGAGGAGGATGACATGGCACAATTTCCAGACACCCCAAGCTTTACGGGTTTTAACACACCATCGCGGATAGAGGCAGACATCGCCGATCTGGCCCACGAAGGCACGATTCCCGCAGCGTTAAACGGCGCATTCTATCGCGTCCAGCCCGACCCGCAGTTTCCTCCCAGAATGGGTGATGATATTGCGTTTAATGGCGATGGCATGATTACGCGGTTCCACATCCATGATGGCCAGGTAGATTTTCGCCAGCGCTGGGCGAAAACCGATAAATGGAAGCTGGAAAATGCGGCTGGAAAAGCCCTTTTCGGCAATTATCGCAACCCCTTGACCGACGATGAGAGCGTGAAGGGCGAATTTCGATCAACCGCCAATACCAATGCTTTCATATTCGCCGGGAAGCTCTGGGCGATGAAGGAAGACAGTCCCGCGCTAACCATGGACCCGGCGACGATGGAAACTTTCGGGTTCGAAAAGTTTGGCGGAAAGATGACCGGGCAAACCTTTACCGCGCACCCCAAGATCGATCCCAAGACCGGCAACATGGTAGCCATCGGCTACGCCGCCAGCGGCCTTTGCACCGATGACGTGACGTACATGGAAATCGGCCCCGACGGCGAAATGATTCGCGAAGTATGGTTCAAGGTGCCCTACTATTGCATGATGCACGATTTCGGCATGACCGAGGATTACCTTGTCCTGCACATCGTGCCATCGATCGGCAGTTGGGAACGGCTGGAAAAGGGCCTGCCCCACTTCGGCTTTGATACGACAATGCCGGTACATCTGGGCATCATCCCGCGCCGCGATGGCGTGACCGATGCCGATATCCGCTGGTTCACGAGGCCCAATTGCTTTGCCTCCCACGTGCTTAACGCGTGGCAAGAGGGCACCAAAGTCCACTTCGTGACGTGCGAGGCCAAGAACAACATGTTCCCGTTCTTCCCCGACGTGCACGGCGCGCCCTTCAACGGACGCGAGGCGATGAGCTATCCCACCGAATGGGTAGTCGACATGGCCAGCAATGGCGAAGACTTCGCCCAAATCGTCAAACTGTCAGATACCGCAGCCGAATTCCCGCGCATCGATGATCGCTTTGCCGGACAGAAGAACCGCTATGGCTGGTTCCTTGAAATGGACATGAAACGCACCGTGGAATTGCGCGGCGGCAGTGCGGGCGGGTTGCTGATGAACTGCCTGTTCCTCAAAGACTTCCAAACAGGCCGCGAACAGCACTGGTGGTGCGGGCCGGTATCCTCGTTGCAAGAGCCTTGCTTCGTCCCGCGCGCTGCCGATGCCCCCGAAGGCGATGGCTGGATCGTGCAAGTGTGCAACCGGCTGGAAGACCAGCGCAGCGACCTGCTGATCTTCGATGCGCTCGACATCGAGAAAGGACCTGTGGCGACGGTCAATGTCCCGATCCGCTTGCGCTTTGGCCTGCACGGCAATTGGGCAAACGCCGACCAGATAGGGCTTGCAGCGTAACCAGACTGAATCCCCCTCCTCTAAAAAGGAGGGGGAGGCAATCACCCCGCCCGCTCCAGCAGCGCCGCCTCATCGCGGTCAGCCCGCCGTGCGATCAACACCATCAGCACGACAATCGGGATCGCCACTGCGTTGATCGAAAGCATCGCCGTACGCAGGGAACCTGTCGCATCTGACAAAAGACCCACAACATAAGGGCCGATGCCCATGCCGAGGATGGTCATTACCAGCAGATAAAGGCTGGCTGTCAAACCGCGCATGCGGGGCAGTACCTGGTCATAGATGATCGCGTAAAGTGGCGGCATCCAGCCGGTCAGGATGAAACTGTAAAGCAGAAAGCGCGTGTAGAAGCTGCCGGGATCACCCGCGTAATAGACCCAGAACGACAGGATCGGCGAAACACCCATCGCAAACAGCGCCACCCATGCACGGCCCCCGCCGGGGAAGCGCTGGTTCAGCCAGTCTGACAAGGGACCCCATACCAGCGGACCAATGATGCCCATCGCGGCAGACAGCAGACCGAATTGCAGTGCGGTTTCCTGCATCGTGAGGCCGTATGAGCGGATCAGGAAGCTCGGATTGAATGCCATCATCCCGTAATTGATCGAACATTGCAGCGTCCCTACCGCAATACACATCATCAGCGTGGGCGAGCGGGTGATCACGCGAAACGCTTGGGCATCGCCCAGTTTCATTCCTTGCATCAAATTGACGATGACGAATACGCCAAGACCAATCACGGTCCATTGCAGGGCGTGGGGATTGAGCGAAACGCCGCCCAGCAGCATCTGCGGTTTAGGGCTGACGGCGCTGCTGATAACCGTGAGCAAAACCGCCGCACCAAGAATCAAAGCCAGCGCTGCCAGATTGCCGCGCACCATTGCTGCACTTGCGCCCCTGCCTTTCATACCCAGCCAATGGAAGCCGGGGGTGACAGACCCCAGCAATGCGAAGGCAGCACGGAAGGGGTGTGGATCGGGCGCGGTGGCAATACCATCCATCTGCCCGCGCGCAGGTTCAGCCAACTTCCAAAGGAATGCCGCAAGGACAAAGCCGGGCGCTGCCGCCACAAGAAACGCAAACTGCCAGCCTTTCAGCCCCATCGGTGCAGCACGTGCGGCATAGCTGGCATCCCACCAATGTGCAGCAACCCCGCCCAGAACCAGCGACCCGCCCAACCCCAACGCAATCGCCGAGGCCATGATGGACATCACAAACCCGCGCCGGTGCTTGGGCCAGAAATCATAGATCAGCGACGTGCCCGCAGGCTGCGTCGCCGCCTCGCCAATACCAACGCCAAGCCGCGACAGGGCCAGCAGCGAAAAGCTGCTGGCAAGCCCCGCCAGGCCCGTCGCGGCCGACCAGAACAGCAAGCTGATCGCCAACAAGCGCGTGCGCACCCAACCATCGGCCAAGCGGCCCACCGGTAACGAGAACAACGCATAGAACAGCGCAAACACGGTGCCGTAAAGCAGCCCCATCTCGGCATCGCCAATCTTCAGGTCCGCTTTGATCGCAGGTGCAAGAATGGCAAGGATCTGACGGTCAAGCAGGCTCATCGCATTGGTCAACGCAACAAGAACAAGCGCGTACCATGCTCCGGGGGCAAGGCTGCGGCGGGTTTCAGTGGTCATTGGCTCTCCCGTTTACTTATCATTCAGCGCAATCAGGCCCAGCCCCGACCCCTCCCGTAAACGGCAGGGGAGTTATGGCGCTGTTTCCCTTCCTTCCGTTTACGGGAGGGAAGCTCTGGCACTTCTTCCCCCCTCCCGCTTACGGGAGGGGACAGGGGTGGGCACGAGCACAACCTACAAATTGAACCACCGCTCCGCATTCGTCTGGAAGAACTTCTTCTTTGTTTCCGCGCTCATGTCCATCGCATCCATGTCGCGCACTTCTTGCGGCACATATTGATAGGGATAATCCATCGCGTACATGACGCGGTCTTCGCCCATCACTTGTTGGCAAAACTTGACTGCAGGTTCCCACGCCACGCCCGAATTGGTGACCAGCACGTTTGACTTAAGATATGCTGCAATCGTCTTTTTCAGCGGCTTCATCCGTTCATAGCGCTGCGAACGGACGCCTGCCTGATGCATATAGTCAAGACGGTAGAGCCAATAGGGCAAGGCCTCACCCATGTGGCCGACCATAATTTGCAAGGTGGGATATTTATCGAAAATACCGATGGTGATCAGGCGCAGCAAATGCATGCCGGTTTCAACCCCGAACCCGAAAATCGCCCCGTCAAGCCCCGCTTCAACCATCGGCCCGATCATTGAATCCGGCGACGTGGCGGGGTGAATGTAAAGCGGCTGATCCACCTCGACCAGAGCGCGGAAGATCGGATCAAAGAATTCCTCGTCCAGATAGCGGCCTTGGGTATGGCTGTTGATCTGGATGCCTTTGAAGCCCAGTTCCTTGGCCCCGCGATGGATTTCGCGCGCTGACCATTCCGGGTCTTGCGGCGCGACCGCGCCCATGCCGATGAAACGGTCCGGGTGCTTTTCGCAAGCTTGTGCCAAATAATCATTTGCGCGCGCGGCAACGCCTTTGGCTTCTTCCACGTCGAGCAGCGGCTGCACGCCCGGTGACGTAAGCGCCAGGATGGCCTTGTCGATACCGGTTGCATCCATATCGGCAATGCGCCGCTCATCCAGATCAAGCAGGCGATCCATGATCAGCGTGGCGCGTTCAGACGGGGATTGCGCGTAAAAGCCCCATAGCGAGACCATGCCCTTGTCCGCCGATCCATCACGGATCATGCGTAAATAGATATCAACCAATTCGCGTGTGGCGAACGCTTCTTCGGTGGCAATGCGCAAGTAACCTTGAGAGCCGCCAGTTTTGAGGTCTTGAGTCATGCAAGCTTCCTTCCCGGGAAGGGCAGCCTGCTTTGTATTATCGCCGAATGTTGAGCGACAGGCTGCCAATGTGATTCATGCGATCTGGGATGCCAGTGCGGTTGACGTATTGGCCGGCATAGCCCGCCTCCAACGCAATCCCGCGCGCCAACGGCACGCCGATGCCGGCAAAGCCGCGCATCTGATCGAAACCGGCGCGCTGGCCCCATGTGGTCGTGTCGAGATTGACGAAAGGTTCGCCTGAAACAATCGCGCTGTAACCTTTGCCCAGCGGCACATCGAGCCGCACCAGATTGCGCATCCGCCAGCCCATATCGGACCGGCCCACGATGAAGCGCTGCTCCAACCGCGTACGGCTGGCCACGGTCACTTTGCCGGGGCCGCCTGTCAGCCGCAACGAAAGCTGCTGATAGGCGCGGTGTTCGGTATTCGCTACGCGGCCCTTCGGTTCGGTGCGCACCCAAGCATAGCCTGCGTACACGCTTACCGTATCGCTGACTTGATAACCCACCGCCGGTCGCAGAATGATCTGGCTCAACCGTTCTGCCCCATCGGTCTGCCGCGCTTGCGCTTCGGTGAAAACCAGCCAGCGGTTGCCCACTGAAAAGGTCGAAAACTGGGCAAGCCAGATCTGCTCGTCCGTTTCGGTGGCATAAGCCGGAGTCAGCGTGGTCAAAGCCAGCAAACCAAGCGTGCCGAACCCTTTGGCCAGCACACGCGAAACAGATGACATTGGCAACATGCATAACTCCGATCGCGCCGAATCGGTTGGCGCAGTGGGCCAAAAACCCGCCTGCCCCATAGCTATCGCCGTTGTGTTTCACCATGCGCCCTTGCACCCGAAGCACTACCCTTCGTGCACAGCCTTCGTAACCATGCAGGCCATGACACCTTCCGGCCCATCTTCTGCCCCATGGCCCGACCACTTGACCCCGCCAAACGGCGCATCAGACCCGCCGATCATGGTGGTGTTCAACCCCAGCATGCCGGTTTCGATTTCGCGGGCAAGGCGCTTCTGACGTGCAGCGCTGTCGGTCCAAGCGTAGGCCGCCAGCCCGTAAGGCAAGCGGTTGGCCTCGGCGATCATCGCATCTTCGCCGCTGTAAGCGTTCAGCAGCGCTACCGGGCCGAATGGCTCTTCGTTCATAATCAGGGCGTCCAGCGGGATATCGGACAGCACCGTGGGCGCATAGAAATATCCGGCATTGCCGACGCGCTCACCGCCGGTGTGCAGCTTTGCACCGCGCGCAGTGGCATCGCCAATCAAGCGGTCCATCGCTTCTGGCCGCCGGGCATTGGCCATCGGCCCCATTTGCGAGCCGTCATCCAGACCGTTGCCAACCTTGATCGCTTTGGTCCGTTCCACAAACCCTTCGCGGAAGCGTTCGAACACGCCTTCTTCCACGATGAAACGGGTCGGCGAAACGCAGACTTGGCCTGCATTGCGGAATTTATGCGGGACCACCGTATCAAGGACGCGATCGATATCCGCATCGGCAAAGACCAGGACCGGTCCGTGACCGCCCAGTTCCATTGTGGTTCGCAGCATATTGTCGGTGGCCAGCCGGGCAAGGTGTTTACCGATCACGGTCGATCCGGTGAACGACAGCTTGCGGATGATGGGTGAGCCGAGCAGGTGGCGGCTGACTTCATCAGGCACGCCGAAAACCGCTTGCGCTACTTGCTTGGGCAAGCCTGCATCAAGCAGGCACTGCAATACGCCCAGCGCTGAAGCCGGGGTTTCTTCTGCCGCTTTCAAGATCACCGAACAGCCTGCTGCAATAGGGGCGCCCAGCTTGCGTCCAGGATTGCCCAGCGGGAAGTTCCACGGCGCAAATGCAGCCACCGGGCCAACCGGCTCATGCGTCACCGTACTGCGCTGCCCTGCCGGACGAACCAGTGTGCGGCCATACAGCCGGAACACTTCGCCAGCATAGAAATTGAACAGGCCCACGTTCATCATCACTTCGATGCGCGCTTCGGGAAGCGTCTTGCCCTCTTCCATCGTGGCGATGCGGGCAAGGTCCTCCTGCCGCTCTACCATGAGGCGCGCGGCCCCTTGCAAGACGGCAGCGCGTTGCTGCGGCGTAGAGTTACGCCAGATGCGGAAGCCTTCATCGGCAACTTCAAGCGCGCGGTCGAGGTCTGCCGCATCGGCCAAGGGCAACTCGCCGATAGTTTCGCCCGTGGCGGGATTGACGACTGCATGCGTGCGGCGTCCGCCGCCTGAAACCGGTGCGCCATCAATGATCATGTGAAGCGAGGGGTACTGAGTCATTGCAAATCCATGTGTTGCGAGCGGGAGCGGGGAGGAACCTTGCCCCCGCCCGCAATCTCTTACTTCTTGGCGTTCTCGCGGTCGATATCGCCCTGCCACCGCTGTGCGACAATTTCTTCGCCCGTGACTGGGTGCTTCATGTGGAACGGCGTGATCTTGTGCGTCGGCCAGAGCCAGTTGTCTTCGATCAGCACGTCCGGACCGGTTGGGTCTTCAGGATACGTGACCTTGGGGAACGGCACGAATTCAGGCGGCGTGTGGGCCCAGCCGGATTCATAATGGCCGTGCCAGATTGGCATGTAGTTCAGGCTGTGCATCCGCCAGACGCCGTCCACCTTCTTGTAAGTGTTCTCGTAGATGCCGCCTTCCCACCACTGGCGCGCCTTGAGGTGCGGGGCATCACCTTCGTAATCCTTGTGGCGTCCTGCCTGCATCATCGAGCGCGCGCGACCAAAGGCGGTTACGCCGTCGGGCTGGACGTTGATGATGTCCTGTATTTGCGGATGATCCAGCAGGAAGCCGTCGATCGGGCCGTTGTTGCCATAGGTGAATCGCTTCTGGAAGCGTTCGACATAGAGGCGGCGCACGCCTTCCTTGCCCTTCCAGATGCCGCCGAAGAAGCGCACTTCGCCGTCATCGGTAAACAGGTCGACCGTCTCGTTATAGAGGCACTTGTCGATCAAGTAGCCGTAAAGATACTGCAATTTGCGGATGTCAAGTTCATCCTCGCGCACCGTCAGACGCTGTTCAAGGTCTGCCAGGCGGTTTTCCAGCGCGGCGATCTGATTAGTATCAGACATGTCCAACTCCCATCATTTTAGTTTGCGTACCTAACAATTGCGTGACTCGGGCGCGGCTGTCAACGCTCGTTGCAATGCAGCCCACGTTTTAGAGCCCTGCGGCTTCGAGCCGCGCAACTTCTTCGCGATAAGGACGAATGCCAAGGAACATCGCCACTGTAGCAATGGGCAAAAGCACGGCTGCAGTTATTACCAGCGCCTTCCACAAGTCCGCCTCAACACCGACCACGCGCTGCGCCACACTGCCGACCACAAAGCTACCCATCGCGCCAAAAAACGTGAACATGAACAAATAGATCGCCGTCACCTGGCCGCGCATTTCATTGGGCGCGATACGCTGCACTGCGGCGTTTTGGGGCACTGCACCGGCCAACCCGAACATCCCACCCAGCGCCATTATGGCAAGGCTGGCTTCGCCCGTTGGCATCATCGGTGCCGTGATCGCGCAAACGGTGACCAGCGCAAACAGAATCGTTGCGGCGCGCACGTTTGCATCGGCATAACTCTTGGCCAGCCATTCGACAAAGAACCCGCCAAAGAACACGCCCGCCAATTGTGAGACGAGCAGCATAGGGGCCATGACCATGCCGATCTGCGCCTCGTCCCAGCCATACGTGCGTATCATGAACGGGACCCGCCAGAAGGCGAGGCCAAAGGTTTCGATGGCTGAAAGCGCAAGGCCGATGAACAGCGGATAATAAACCCGCCCGCGCGCATGGATCGCCTTGGCCGCGTCAAGGCCGGTGAATGCGATTACGCGCTGCCCGAAACCCGGGCGCAAAGGGGTTTCTGCGGTTGCCGGGACTGGGTTGATCAGCCGGGGCGGCTCTTTCACCGTCAACAGCAGCGCCGCCGCCATAAGGCCTAGCACGGCTTGTCCAAGCAGGATCAATTGCCAATTGAACAGGCGGAAACCCAACACCGTCTGGTCAGGCCACCCCGCCAGCGCGACAATCAATTGCCCACCGGCCAGAACGCCAATTGTGGTCCCCCCGATGAACCCCAGTTGCAATAACGAAAAGGCGCGTGTGATCTTTTTGGGGGGGAAATAGTCGGCGATCATCGAATAGGCTGCGGGCGCATGGGCCGATCCGCCTGCGCCCAGAAACATCCGGCTGCCAACAAATTGGGCAAAGCCTTGCGCCATGCCGCCAAAGGCCATCACCAATGCCGTCGCTGACATGCCGCCCGCCAACACAAATTTGCGCGGATAGATGTCGGCTAGGCGCGCCAGCGGAATGCCTGCGAACACGAAAAAGATCACTGTGGCAGGCCCGCCCAGAAAGCCCAGTTGTTCATCCGTCAGCCCGAAATCAACCTTGATACGTTGCGCCAGCATGCCAAACACCGTCGCATCGAAAAAGTTGAGGAACGTCGCCAGAATGATGACGAACAGCGCCCAATAAGCGGCGCCTGTGGACGGCCACTGGCGCTCTACAGTAGCTGGCGCTCCGTTCGCATTCGTTTGCCCGGGCCCATCAACTTCAGCCCCTGGCGCAATGACGACACCTGCCATACCTTCTCCTCTTGCCCAGCACCGGCCTCTTTTTCCATGGCCTTGTTGCAGCGCTGATATTGTTAGTCTTGCATACAATTCTCGACTGGTGAATAGAAAAGGCGAAAAATGATTCCCGAAGCCGAAAGACCGGTTCACGGGGCACCCGATAGAGGAGAGGATTGATGCAAAACCTGGCCGACAAGACGGCTTTCATAACCGGAGGCGCAAGCGGCATCGGCCTTGGCATCGCCAAAGCCTTGCTAGGCGCTGGCATGAAAGTGACCATCGCCGATATCAGGCAAGATCACCTCGATTCGGCTGTGGCCGAACTGGAAGGCGGTGACCGTGTGCTGGCAGTGCAGCTTGACGTCACCAATCGCGCGCAGTTTGCTCAGGCTGCCGATGCGGCAGAAGCCAAGTTCGGCAAGTTGCATATTCTGGTGAACAACGCAGGCGTTGCTGTTGTTGGCCCAACCGATCTTGCAACATTTGCTGATTGGGACTGGGTGATGGGAGTCAATCTGGGCGGCACCGTCAACGGCATCGTGACCGTGCTGCCGCGCATCCTTGCCCATGGCGAAGGCGGGCACATCGTTTGCACGGCATCAATGTCTGCGCTCGTGCCTGTTGGCGGGACGACGATCTATTCATCGGGCAAAGCCGCCGTTACGGCGATGATGGAATGCATGCGGCCCGAATATGAATCACGCGGCGTAATTTGCTCAGCCTTTTGTCCCGGCGCGGTGCAATCCAACATCGCCGATGCTGCCAAAACCCGCCCTGCCGATCTTGCTGACACCGGCTATGCCGAAGCTGATAAGCGCCGTGCATCCGGCGGCAATTTCATGCACTTGTACCAGACGAAAGAGCAAGTCGGGCAGCGCGTCCTCGAAGGCATCCTCAATGATGAACTCTACATCCTCACCCACTCCGAATTCCTGACCGGCGTGAAGGAGCGCGGCGAAGCCACAACCGCTGCGGTGCAAACACACTTGCCCGAAAACCCTGAATACAAAGAAACCTTTGCCATGCTGTTTCGCAACCCGGCCATCACCCAGGAAATTGCGCGGCAGCAAAAGCTGCAAGCAGCCCGCACCGCAGGAGACGCCGCATGAAGGATTTTGCAGGACGCACCGCATTTGTCACCGGCGGCGCCAATGGCGTCGGCATCGGCCTTGTCCGTCAATTGCTGAACGAAGGGTGCAAGGTTGCCATTGCCGATATCCGGCAGGATTCCATCGACAAGGCATTGGCCGCATTGGACAATCGCGAAGTCATGGGCGTCCAGCTCGACGTTGCCAGCCGCGATGGTTTCAAAGCCGCTGCGGACGAAGTCGAGGCCAAATTCGGCCCCGTTTCGATCCTGTGCAACAACGCCGGCGTCAACCTGTTCCAGCCGATCGAAGAAAGCTCGTTCGACGATTGGGACTGGCTGATGGGCGTAAACCTGCACGGCGTCATCAACGGCGTGATGACTTTCGTTCCCCGCATGGTTGCGCGCGTCAAAGCGGGTGAGCAAAAGGGCGGGCATGTGGTCAATACTGCATCCATGGCCGCCTTCCTCGCTGCCGGAACGCCGGGAATTTACAACACCACCAAGTTTGCCGTGCGCGGACTTTCGGAATCGCTGCACTATTCCTTGCTGCAATACGAAATCGGCGTGTCGGTGCTCTGCCCCGGTCTGGTCAAAAGCTACATTTATGCCAGCGACGATATCCGCCCCGATGCATTGAAAGGCGCAATGAAACCGGTTGATAGCGCAGCCGTTGAACGGCTCGCAGGCGTCCACGAATTCGGCATGGAACCGGACGTCATCGGCGCGCGGGTAATTGAAGCGATGAAGGCCAACCGCCTGCACATCTTCTCTCACCCCGACCACAAACAGGAAATGCGCGAGATATTCGACGAGATAATCGCCGAATATCAAGACTATCCGAAAGACCCTGGCTTTGATCAGCGCGTTGCCTTCGAAAAGTTCCGCTACGACAACTTCGCAGCGGCCCGCGCGAAATCCCGCGCTGCCGATTTTTGAGGACACGTCGTCCCTCTCAGGCGGGAAGAGGGACGACACCGCACTTATTGAGCAATTGTCCGTTTACATAATTTGCCTATTTTTCGTCATCCTGAACTTGTTTCAGGATCCATCCATCGACCCATACTGTTGTGCGCGGGGAGAAATGGATGCTGAAACAAGTTCAGCATGACAGAGTTGGGGCTTACATTGCCGAAGATGGACAACCAAACACTGGAGGCGATTGCAAACGCCGCAATCCCCAAACGAAGAAGGCGGAGCGACTTGGCCCCGCCCTCTTTCAATCACTCACATTCGCCGTTTACCCGGCCACATCACCCAGCGCAGCAATGAACTGGTCAATGTTGCCATCGGTCAGACCGGCAATGTTGATGCGTCCCGATCCGGCCATGTATACGCCGTGCTTTTCGCGGATCGCCAGAATCTGCTCGCCGTTCAGCGGCAGCATCGAAAACAATCCGTTCTGCACGCCCAGCGGCGCCATGTTCACCGACCCGACCTGCTCTGCCGCCGCCAGACGATCGCGCACCCAACGCATGCGGTCGCGCATGTCGTCAAGCTCAGCCAGCCACATCGCGGTCAGTTCTGCATCTTCAAGGATCAAACGCACCGCCGCCGCACCATGATCTGGCGGCATGGACCACGAAGCACGCGCAATCGTTGCGCCATTGGCCATCGCATTGGCCAGTGCCGTGGCATCCGAAGTGACGGCGTAAAACGCACCGACACGGTCACGATAAAGACCGAAGTTCTTGTCGCACGAATAGGCTACCAGCGCTTCCGGCACGACCGAAAGCACCTTGCGCAAGCCATAAGCATCATCTTCCATGCCCGCGCCAAGGCCCTGATAGGCAAGATCAAGGATCGGCAGAACATTGCGTTCCACCACCAGCGCGGCAATCTCGTCCCACTGTGCCGGCGTGTAATCCACACCCGTCGGGTTGTGGCAGCAGCCATGCAGCAGCACTGCATCACCGGCTTCGGCACTGGCCAGCGCGGCCTTCAACGCGCCCAGATCGGCAAAGCCATCGGCCGTCATGTGGCAAAACGTCTTGAGCTCGACACCCACCGCAGCAATGATCTGCGCATGGTTGGGCCAAGAAGGCGTGCCCATCCATAAGCGCTTCACGCCTGAACGCTTGGCGACTTCAACCGCCAGCCGTACCGCGCCGGTGCCGCCGGGTGCCTGCATGCCTTCAACCTTCGACCGGTCAAAGCCCTTGCCGAACACATAAGGAATCAACGCGTGAACAAAGCCCATATCGCCTTCAGGCCCCAGATAGGCTTTCGAGGCCTGGGTTTCGAGCAGCCTGGCTTCGGCGGCCTTGATCGCCTTGAACACCGGCGTTGCGCCGTCAGATGTGCGGTAAACGCCCACTCCAAGATCAATCTTGGTCTCACGCGGATCAGCATTATGGAGCTTGATCAGCGCCAGCAGTGCATCGGCGGGCTGAGAGGCAAGGTTTTCGAGCATGGTCCGGCTATCCTTTGCGCAAAGGGCTTCAAACGCGGCGGCTCCATGCAACCGGAACGCCCGATGGGCAACCCCTACGCCGCAATTATGCGAGACTTAATTGGTCTGCCGTTAGAACGGTGACCACCGCTGCTTGCGCGAGAACTTCATATATCCGCCGTTGATGCCCAACCGCAAACCAGCGCCGGAACGCACGGGGATGAGAACTTTGTCACCCTTGCGCAGATAGCTGACATGGAAACCGCCAACCAGATAGGCTTGCCCCTCACCTGCCGGGAACCGCGCATAAAGCTCTTCACTGTCGTACAGATTATAGACAAGCACAAAGGTACTGGCCGCATTGGCTCCTACATCAAAACCGATTGACGGTCCGGTCCAGTAAACGGGACGCTCGCCTTCAATCTTGTGATGCAAAGTGCCCGAGCCATAACGAAGACCGACCACCAAAGCCGCACTCACCTCGCGCCCTTTGATATAGGCGTTAGGCTGCCCCTGCTTTTTCAGCAAATCCTTGATCAAATCAGCAAGGCCGGACGCGCCTTTGCCAAACACGCCCTCTGCCGCACCAATCAGGTCATCCTCGCGATAGCTGCTCACGGATGCAGGGGCTGCACCGCTTGGCGCGGTGGAAGGGGCAGTGGGCAGTTCGCCTGCAGAGCTCGCCGTGTTCGGTAGCGTTGCGGGAGACTCAACCGTTGTCGGCAATGGCGCAGCAGGAAGCGCAGGTGTCGTCCCCGCTTCACTGCCAACCGGCGTTGCCAAAGGTGCCAAATCGCTATCAATTGCCGAATTGGGATCGATCGACTGGACTTGCGCCGAAACGGAAGCAGCACCCAGCGCAAGTGCGCACACGAGCCCGGCAGCCAGCGTCCTGATCTTCGTTCGAATCATGGTCATTTCCGTAAACCCCGTCCCAATCACGCGCCGCAGGCAAGCACCTGTCGATCACACCAGAATCGAAGCGTGGCGTCACGACAATGAACCGGCGATGAGTGGAATCAAAAACACGCCAAAACGCGTCAGATTGCACCCAAAGTCCCTTAATCGCCGCCAAAATGCCACCAAAACGCACGGAAAAACTCTCCGGCAATTTTCCCGAACACCCTCTTGCCGCCCTCAATAACCCCCGCTATAGCCCGCGCTCGCTACTGCAATCCGGAGACGTGGGTGAGTGGCTGAAACCAACGGTTTGCTAAACCGTCGTACTGGTAAATCCGGTACCGAGGGTTCGAATCCCTCCGTCTCCGCCACCATAACATTCGCCGACGTCCGTCAATGTCCGCTGATAATCTGGTAATAGCCTGATATTGCTAGGCATTATGTCCACCACTGATGGTAAACTTCCGTCGCCGGGTCCGAGCAATCAGCCTCCCGGTGGTGGGAAGCAATATGACCCTGAAAAATACCCAGATCCTTTCCGCAGCCCCCGGCGTGCATGTTGGCGGCAACGGTTTCTACCTCAACGTTACGGCGAATAGCGCCAAAAGCTGGATCTTCCGCTACTAGATAAGTGGCAAGCGTTGCAAAATGGGACTTGGTTCGCTCGTTGGTCTATCTGCTCCTCAAGCGCGCGCCAAGGTCGCACAGCTCAAGCTACAGGTCGCCAATGGCATTGACCGGCTGGCCGAGCGTGCGACCAAACTGCTTGAAGTTAAAGCATTGGCGCAGGCACAACAGGCAGACCAAGAGTAGCTTCAACAAACATTCCGTGCGGCAGCGGAGAATCACATTGCCAATCACTTGCCTAGTTGGAGCAATGACAAGCACATCCAGCAGTGGTCGAACACACTCAAGACCTATGTCTCTCCTTGCCGAGGTTAAACACGATTAGGAGCCACCCCTATGCTGATCCCGCGGCCCATTGATCTAAGCGCCAATTCCATTGGTTTCCAAGTTGGAATGGCCTGCCTCGCGCCAATGGGAAAGCTTCTTTCCCATTCTCCCCTTCGAAGCGGTCGCCCCGCAGCGCCAAACACCTGCCTGGGTTGTATTCTTTGGGACTATAACGAATTTCTTTGCGTGCATCGCCCTTTGCAGTAGCGAGGAGCTGCATGCCGTCAAGTCGCTTTGTCATGTACATCACTCCCTGCTTGACCCGGGGTCCCGCTTCTTTGCAACGTGGCACAGGAAAGCCCGGGATGCCGATAGTGTAATGAACTTCAATTCGCTGACACCAGAGCCACATGACCCAAAAAGGACCGCTGCATGAGCGACGACGCTGACAAGCTCGCCAATTACAAGAAAGCCTATGATCGCCGCGTCGGCTTCGGCAGTCGGCCCGCCCTGATCCTGATCGATTTCTGCATGGGCTATTTCGATGAATCCTGCGATCTTTACGCAGGCGTGGAAGATGCCCTCGCCTCGGCCCTGCGCGTCCGCGCCGCCGCGCGCGCCGCTGGCGTTCCGGTCATCCTCACCAATGTGGTCTATCACCCCAGCGCCATCAACGGCGGCCGCTTCTTTGAAAAAGCCGCCCCGCTCAAAAACTTCCTTGAAGGCAGCCCGATGGGCGCGTGGGGTCCGGGCCTTGAACCCTTCGCCGATGAACTCGTCGTTTCGAAGCAATACCCCAGCGCCTTCTTCGGCACCTCGCTCGCCTCAACCCTCACCGCAATGGGCGTGGATTCCGTCCTGCTCACCGGTCTCACCACCTCGGGCTGCGTCCGCGCCAGTTGCGTCGATGCAATGAGCCACGGCTTCCGCAGCGCCGTCATCGCCGATGCCTGCGGCGACCGCCACCCCGCGCCTCACGAAGCCAACCTGTTCGACATGAACGCCAAATACGCCGACGTGGTAAGCGAAGATGAAGCCGTCGCCTTTTTTGGCGGACTGGGGGGTAATTCGCTGAACTGCGCGACGCCCCGCTAAAGGCAATGGCTTTCCCATAAACGGTCCGGTGGGTGTCAAAAAGCTTGAGTTTGAAGGCTAACCGTAGTTAGAGAATCCCGCGATATATTGATGTTACAAGCCTAACGCGCGTTCAGGAATATGTGCGGATACGTTCCGCCACCATGACTGAAGCCAACGGTTAAACACTTAAAAATTCGCAGATCTTTTTAATCCGCCCGTGCACCAGTTCGGCGAGCACGGATCGCTTGGACAATAATCTCACCTTCAAGCCAAATTGGGTGTTTACCAACCTTTAAGGCTAAAAACCAGGATGCGCCCGTAGTGGCGACGGCCAGTGCGAGGGTGCCAATTGCCGAAAGGCCCGCGAATTGGCCAAAGACGGCTGTAACTCCTGCAGCAGCTAGGGCCACGAAAGTGGCTGCCAAACTGCTACGAAGCCGATGCACATAGTGCCGAATGGACATCCCGGTAACATGACGGATCGCCAGCATCGATATTACCATATTGCCGAAGATCGTGAACGTGAGTGCAGTTGTCGCGATGGGCAAGCCACCTGCGGCAAACAAGGCCAGTAATGTAATTCTGGTCATGACCATGCCAGTTCGGATCTTAACCAGAAGGTCGATCATTCCCGCCGCAATCAGAAGACTACTGGTTGGCGAGGTGAGCGGCCAGATTGTGAAGCCGATGCACAAGATTCGCATCGGCAAAATCGCATCACCCCACTGGTCTCCGAATAACAGTGGAACGATCGTGCCGGCATAAATAGCGATGAAGCCAAAGAACGGGGCAGAAACTGCTAGCAGAATGCTGCTGCTAGTGATGTAAACCTGCGAGCTGTCCCCACTTTCGCGATTAGTCGAGGCGATGCGTGCAACAATTACCGGATCAACCGCTCGCGCAATAACCTGGCTATAAATCTGCGTTACAATGCTGGCGCGACTGTACATTGCTGCCGAGCTAAGCCCCGCCAAACGGCCTATCAGGATCTGCGGGCAAGCATTGTAAATCTGGTCCAGAATATTGAGCGCAAACATCTTTGCGCTAAAATTCGTCAAGCGGCGCATACCCGACAGGCTTGGACGGTATAAGATGAATTCACGGCCTAGAAGCGCATGAAATATAACCGACACCACGGCCGCGACCGTGCCCGACAAAGCGAGCGCATAGAAACTGTAATCCAGCAGTATCAAGGCAATGGCTGCCCCCGACTGAACGATGATCGTTATGGCATTCGCAGCGCTGATTACGGCAAACCGCTCATGCCGTGCGAACATGCTTGATACTGGACTGCTTAGCGCATTTATCAGGACGGTAAGCGCAAAAATATACAACAGATCTGCCATCTGCGGGACGGCATACCATTCGGCAATTGGCACTGCCAAACCAACTAGCAGGAACGCTACCGCCGTAGCTGCCATGAGCGAAAGCCCAAATGCAGCGCGACGATCACTGAGATCCAGATCCTTTGAATACAGGACGAACTCACTGCTCCCAACATTTTGCAGTGTCTGGATAACTGTAGCAAGAGCAAGTGAGACCGCATAAATGCCGAGCTCGTCAGGTTTCAGCAGGCGCGCCACAATAAGTGACGTGCCGAACATCGTGAGTGCGCTAATCCATTGTCCGGCAAAGGATTTATACAGGCTCCCACGGAGTGATGCTTGCGTCATCGGCCCACTGATCCTGTTTCAAATTGATACAAACACTCCTGAGAAAAGCCTCAAGCGCTTGTGAAGTTACCTTCGGCCAAAGTCCGCACATTGGGGAGATTACTCTGAATGATCGCACGGATTTCGTCGCCATTTTCAAGCAGGGTCAATGTGCGTGCTGCCGCCTGATCGGGTCGGGTGCAGAAAGCTTGCGGATCAATGAGAAGATCGCAGTCTTGCAGCCCCAGCAGACGATACAAGCCTTCAAATTTTGCCTGATAAACCATTGAAAAAGCTGGCGTACCGGTTCCCATCGCCAGAATGGCAGGGTGCATCCTGCCGGTAACCAATAAATCAACCGACGCCATCACCGATTTGACGTCGCACGGTGTCGTCGCATTCAGCAGATGGATACTTTCGCGCTGCAGGTCTGATAAACCAGCCGCCGCACTTTTGGCTAGGACGTAATCTGACCGGTCCGTCCGCGTATCATGCGGTACAAGGACAACAGCCACATCTGCGTCCACTATTTTTGATAAGAAGGAAGTAGCCGCTGCAGTCAGTCCAGGATTGCTTTTCTCATGTAGATAATTGATATTGAACGCAATAACCCGTTGGCCCTTTGTTCGACGGTGTTTGATCCAAGCGAAGGTATTTTTCACGACTTCGGGTTCGGAAACTGGTTCCACGAGGAAGGCCAAGTCCGCGACGAGCCGGATTGGACGGTCCAACAACCGCTCCATCCGCTCATGAGACAAAGGCTCTCGAGCTGCGATCACGATGTTTTGCGGCAAAGCGCGCAGTTCGTCTACCACTGTGGGGTTGGGCGTTTCGCTGAAACTTGAACCAAAGATCGTCGCTTCTCCACCACCGGCCAGAATCTCCTTTAAAACGGCCAGGCGCGTCAAAACGGGTTCAGGGTGGTACACTCCGTCAAGGATATCTGCGCCAATCAGATAACCGTGCCCGTAACGTGAAAGCCGCGGCAGACCTCGCGCTAAGCTTGTTCGCGATCCACGATCAAGAAATGCTTCCATGTCAACCGCCTCATCCGGCTGTTGGTCAATCGGCCACGGTGATGCAGTTAACAAATCTGTGCGAGTCATGCCGTGGCGACGCAGGCCCGCGATTGCAGATGTTATCATCGCGGCATCGCCCAAGCTTCCGGGGGAAGCTGGTGGAATAATAAGGGCACTGGCTGGATCGCGCAATTTTGCGTTCATTCCGGCAACAACCCGGCTTGCTCCCAGCAAGGTGCGGCTTGCCGCCCTTTTCCAATTGCGTTGCATGTCTTCATAACTCCGATTTAAGCATTCAACGCCCAGGCGTTGGTTTTGTATGTAAAGTTACTTTTCTGCGACCATTGCAGTGATCCGCTTTTGCAGGTCTGCGTTTACCTGTTCGATCGAAAACAGTGACTTTGCATGCTGGCAAGCTGCCAGAGCCAACATCTTGCGCCTTGCTGGATTATTGGCCAGTTCAATAGCCGCAGTCGCGAACGTGGCTGGATCGTTCGCAATCTCGATATGCTTGCCTGCGGCCATATCCAAACCTTCGCATCCAAGCGTAGTCGAAATGATTGCGCGTTGCATCGCGGCCGCTTCAATCACTTTGATGCGCGTGCCACTCCCCGAAAATAACGGCACAATCACGATGTTGGCTGCGGTATAAACTTCGGCAAGATCGGCCACATCGCCCAGCACGCGAATACCATTGACGCCGTCCAATGCGCTTATCGCTCGGGTTGGTCGATAGCCCGCCAACGTCAGTTCGGCATGATCACCCAAAGATGCGCGAACGACTGGCCAAACCTTTTCGACAAACCAACCGACACCGTGCTCGTTTGGTGCATAACCGAACGCGCCGACGAACAAAAATTGGGTCTTTGGGCCCAATTGCTCAGGCTCCACTGTTCCGAACCGGACAGCATTTGGGACGATCCGGGGGCGCACACCAGTGGATTTGAAAAATCTATCGGCGTCCAACGCCGAACACAATAAAGTTGCAGACCAACGTTGTGCGAGACGCCGCTCAGTTGATTTCAGTGCGAAAAGATCACGACGAAGCAATATGCGCCTCAACCGTGATGGTGTTGGCTCGCTCGGGTTGTTGCAAAACGTAATTGATTCAATGTCGTCAAGGTCGACAATCGTCGTCGGCGGTCGCGCGACGCTAGTGGGATAGACCGAATCGGCCCAAACCGCACTGGTCAACCGAAAAGCGAAAAGAAGGTCATACGGGCCGCCTAGTCGCTGCCGATAGTCGCGCGCCAACTGCTTATTTACACGATCATCAAATTCTGGTGCTCGGGTCAGTGCGCGCCACATTCTCAGCGGTCTTGAGTTCGTAGCATGATGCTTTTGGCGCAGAACTTCAGGGTGAGGAGCTTCGCCTCGTACGATTACTTTGCTTGCGCCGAGCGCTGAAAGCCCAGGAATCCTATCGGACCGGGACATGCCAATCCACTTCGGCAGAACCAGGGTTACAGGACCAAGCGTTGCGAGCATCCCAAGATGCTGTGCAGCCCGACGCTCAACCCCCACTCCATTCGGATCAGGTAACTCACGACAAACCATGAGTGTACGAATGATTTGTTCCGTCATCAGGGGTGAGGTTGCGTTAACAAGACGCCTTGGCAAACACTTTCAAGCCTTGCCATTTGGTGGTCTAGATTGATCTCATCGCGTTTTGAGTGATCGAGCGCTTTTTGGCAGGTTTTTGCATAGGCAACCGGATCGTCCAAAAGCGACGACAATGCCGCCACCCACTGGTCAGCGTCGGCGTCAGCAGATAGCACGATGCCTCCCGGCCCGATGGCTTCGGGAATACCGCCACGGTCAGAACCTATCACCGGAATACCGCTGAATTGAGCTTCTGTAGCGACGCGTCCCCACGCTTCTTCCCATACGCTTGGTACCGCCAAGACTTTGGTTTTGGCGTAAACGTCGCGCATGTCCGACGTTCGTTCGCTTATTGTCAGATTGGGTAGCGCTTGATCGGCATGGTGCAGCGCCGCTTCCTCTTCGGCGGTCAACGTCCAAGCCTTTACAAAGAGGAACTGCTGGCTCGGCATTTTCCTCACTATCTCAATCATTTTCGCGACGCCCTTTTTCCAATGTGGATTTATGAACGTTACGAAATTACCCCTTCGTTCAGTGATGTATCGATCCCTGATGAAGGATGGGACAATCACAGTCGATTGAATTCCATAGTCTGCAGCAGCACGTGCCGCTGTAAATTCCGAATTGGCGACGAATGCATCTGCAGAATGCGCTGTGATGCCCTCCAGATCGTCGTCTTCGACATTATGGAGATGTATCACGGTGGGGATGCCGTTATGGCGAAACGCATCTGCCATTCGGGCAGGAAAGCCCGACTGCGCAATCACTACATCAGGCTTGGAGTATCGCACTATCGCATCAACCGCGGTCCACGGAAACCATGTGCGGATCACGGGATATCCCAGTTTGTGGTCAACATGAAATGCTCGGCCAAGTTTTAGCGCGATCCTGGCCACAAAGCCTAAAAGTCCGCTTCCGGTCAGACCGGCGACGACGCTGACCTGATGCCCGCGCTGGAGCAGAGTCAGGGCAATCTCATGCATGTTGGACTGTGCACCGCCAGCAATTTGCGGAATGTAAGGATGCGCAGTCGCGAGGACGATTCTCATACTGTACGGTAGCGCGGATGCATGAACTAATGGTAGGGGAAATTGTGGGTAGGTCATTTTGCGCCCCCTAAATAGGCATGCAGAAAGCAGACAGAGCAATGAAGATCACCGTTGTGATCCCCTATTTCCAGCGGCAGTTGGGGCTATTGAGACGCGCCGTAGATTCGATCACTGCGCAAGCGTGTCTGCCCGAATGGTGTGTGGACATCATCGTTGTTGATGACGGATCGCCATCGCCAGCGAAGGCTGAAACTTTCAGCAGCATCCCTGATAACATGAGCATCCGCATTGTTGAGCAGCAGAATGGTGGTGTGGGGTCTGCGCGCAACGCCGGTATCGTTGCCGCAGCGCCTGATACAACGTACCTTGCATTTTTAGATTCCGATGATGAGTGGGGTCCTTCCCATTTGAAAAGTGCAGTCGAGCAATTAAATGCTGGTGCAGATTTTTATTTTGACAATAATATTATCGACGAAGGCTATGATGCATTCAGCCATTCTGCCTTTATGAAAAAGACTTACGGCTCATTAGATTTGGAAAAACCTCTGGTTGGTATATTGGACGGCAAAGCGGGTTTTGATGCTATACTTCATGAATGCTTGCCACATACATCACAAGTCGTATACAATTTCCAACGCCACAGCAGCGTCAGGTTTGAAACGCAAATGCGGCGTGCTGGTGAAGACCAGATTTTCTGGCTTACCCTTGCTAGCCGTTCAACACGCATTGCATACTCGACAGAGATTCATGGCCGCCGCGGCGTGGGTGTTTCGATTTATCGTGAATCACTAGCATGGGACTCTGAGAACGGCCTCAGTAGGGTCGCGGACGAAATTTTGATGAGAACAACTATTAGGCATCATTTTTCATTAACAAGAGCACAAGTAAAGATTTTAAAAAATGACGCTCAACTGGTTTGTGACCACTTTGTTTTTCTGGCATTGCGCAATGCCCGCAAGCAGCCTCGCCAGTTAAAAGATGCTTTATTACGGCTAACGCGCCAAGGCCCTTCATTTTGGACTATGGTTCCGGTTTCTTTATTAAGGCTTCCAGCATACGTCCGAAAATTGCGGGCTGAGTTCAGGCAATAAAAATTTGGATGCCAGGATCATCTGTGGATCCCCGGCAAGACGCAACGGCAATTTGTAGAAGCAGAGCGGGTGGCCGCTTATGGGCCAATACACGCGCTAGTGATCCTGTTTACAGCATATCAAGCTGCCGTTAGAATTGGCGGCAGGTGCTCGTCGCCATAATGCAAGCCCGATCTAGCAGTAACGCTGCTTGAATGCGGCATAGCTTGCGCAATCGGGGATTGAAGGTTGTTCACATAGTTCCCGCTTCGCTGTTGAGCGCCCCATCGCACCTTCATACCGTGAAGCGCGGACGCAACTGCATGCACGACAACGGCATACAGAAGCTGGCGATACCCGAAACGCATCGCCAACATACGCAGAAGCGGCAGACGGCCTTCCCGGCCATCAATGTGGTAGGCCAAAGCACCGCAAGCGGATTCCACTGCGGAGAAAATCAACCAGAATGCCAGCATCCACATGAGATCCTGCGCCATAACACCCAACCCGTGGTTGATTGTCTGCAAGCCCGCATCGGCCAGACCCATCACAAGTGCCAGGTCAATCATGGGGGAGAGCAATCCGAGACCGATCTGGAAAAGCCATGCTTGCGGTAGCCCGAACCACGCAAGACCGCGAGGCTGCCCCCGGCCAATGACCGATGCATGCTTCCAGAGGCACTGTAGCGTACCGAAAGCCCAGCGATAGCGCTGGCGGAACAATGCGCGCACGGTTTCGGGGGCCTCGGTCCAGGCAATCGCATCGTTTTCGCAGGCTACGCGCCACCCCGCCCGCTGAACCGCGATGGTGAGGTCCTGATCCTCGGCCAGCGTGTCGGACGGATAGCCGCCAACCTCATCAAGCGCTGCACGGCGCCAAGCTCCTACGGCGCCGGGTACGACTGTCACTGCGCCCAAGGCTTCCAGCGCGCGCCGCTCCAGACTTTGCGCGGTAATGTATTCGATGGATTGCCATTTGGTGAGCCAGTTCACCCGGTTACCGATCTTGGCATTACCGGCCACGGCGCCAATCGCAGGGTCGGCAAACCATCGGGCAAGCTTGGCGATCGTGTCCGGCTCAAAGCGTGTATCGGCATCAAGAGCGACGATCACATCGCCCTTGGCAATGGCCAGCCCCTGATTCAGCGCGCGTGCCTTTCCTCCATTCTTGAGCGTGAGGAGTTGCACGCGGGGATCGAGGCCAAAGGCCTCCTGAACAACCGCGCTTGTGCGGTCGGACGAGCCGTCGTCGATCACGATAATCTCGACGCGCATCCCTTGCGTGGCCAAAGCCCGGCGCACCGATGCCTCGATAACGCGCTCTTCGTTGAAGGCCGGGATAAGCACCGACACGAAGCGCGGCACGAGGTGTTCGGGCGCGGCTATCCGGTGCCGCCCTTGCGCAACACGGCGGGTCTGCCATGCGGCCAGTGCAGAAAGCAGCAGGACACGCATGATCCCCAGAGAAATTGCGGCAACGAACAGCCAGGTGATGGCCTTGCGCCCGACGCGCAAAACCTCGAAAAACAGGCCGCGAATGCCTGAAGATGTTTCGTTATTGCGGGCAAGCAGCGGCATCGCCTCGTCGCGGGTCAGTCCGGCAAGCGTAGAGACAGGCACGAATTCATAGCCGCGCGCGCGCAATTCGCGGATGATGACCGGAAGTGCTGCCACAGTTGCGCTGCGATCGCCGCCGGAATCGTGCAACAGCACAATTCGGCGCGCATTGTTTGCAGTGCCAGCCTCAACCTGATCAATCGTGCGCGCCGCAATCGTTGCAGCATCAGTGGTTTCCCAGTCGAGCGGATCGACATTGAGCCCAACGGTAAGATAGCCCAATTGCGCCGCGATTTGCGCGACCCGCAATTCAGCTGCCGTGTCGGGATCTGCGTCGCCCAGATATGGCGCTCGGAACAAGTGCATTGAATGACCGGTGTAACTTTCGACCAGCCGCTGTGTGGCATTGATCTCCCGTTCAACCGCAGCATCGGATACCCGATCAAGATTGGCGTGCGTGGTCGAGTGATTTGCCAGTTCCGAACCTTGCGCCACGATTTGCTTCACCAACGCGGGCTGATCAAGCACATGCGCCCCCGTCACGAAGAAGGTTGCAGGCACGTCATGTTTGGCCAACACGTCAAGTATCTGCGGCGTCCAGCGCGGGTCTGGCCCGTCGTCAAAGCTTAGCGCGATCTGACGCGGTGCGTTGCCGCTGCGCTCGACAATATGGCCATGCGAAAGCTTGTCATAGCTGGCTGAGCGGATCAGGCCTTCAGCCCCGATCTGCATGGTACGTGAGCCGCCCTCAGCCGGGGCCCCCATGCGCAGAACCTCGCCCGTACCGCGAAGCTCGATCCCCTGTTCGGGGGGCAAGTGCTTCAGCGCGTTGACCGGAGGAAGGGCACCTGCTCGGGACGCTGAAAGTACAGACCAGAAGCCGGGGTCTTCACTGCCAAGCCGCCAAAGCGCAACACCTGCCGGGCGAACCTGACGCAGCACGAGCAGCTGGTTCCACGCGCTCAGCGCATCAAGCATCCAGACTTCGCGACGAATGCCCGCATCGACGTAGGCAAAGCCGGTGGTGCCGCTGGCGGGGTCAAAGATCGGGACAGTGGCGGCCTTTGCCGCGCGTGCCCAGGCTTGCTGGACGGTAATGGAATCAGCCAGCACCTGCCCGTCGGACCAATCGAACGCATAACTGCCGACAGCAACAATCGCGCGGTCGGCCCCGGTGCGCGCCACCGCGCTTTCGACAACCTTGGCAAACCAGGCCTGTGAAGCAATCGGACCGGGCGATCCTGTTTGCCAATGTTCGTCATAGGCCATCAGGACGACCCGGTCGGCAGCGCGGGCATAGGCGCGCAGATCCCAGGTTTCATCGGCAACCGGGGCTGCGAGCATGACCGTTGCCGCATTGCCGTTACGCGATGAAGGAAGGCGCGAACGTGCCTCGTTCAAAAGCGCGCGATAGTCTTCATGCGCCGACGCAGGCAGGTTTTCGATGTCGAAGAAAACCCCGGCCGCTTTGTGCCGGGTCATGGCCAACGCCACCTTTTCGAGCAGGACACGGCGCTTTTGCGGACTGGCCAGCAGCCGCGCCATGTTTTCACCGTCCCAGCCGGTCTCGCTATCGTTCTGGATCATCAACAGCAGCTTCGTCCGGGCGCTGCCTGCCAGAATTTCCTGCAGCGACGCATCACCCGCCTCGATCCATTGATGATCGCGCCCGCGAACCGAGACCATCCCTGCAGCCACCCACGATAGCTGGCCGACATTGGCACGCAAGGAACGGCGGCTGGCCTCGTCCCACGGCATATAGAAACCGAGAGTTTCGGCGGCCAATGGCGGCTGCCCCGATAGCGAAGGGGCTGGCAGCCAAGCTTTGGAGGCATCGCCGGCGGGGGAAAGAGCCAGCGATGCAGAATGCGTTTGCGCAGCCGCAAGCGTTGTGGGCAGTGACGGTGCAGATCGCCGTTCCAGCGATGTCATGGCCCATGCGAACAGGGCGGCGCAAAGGATTGCAATGATCAGCAACACCGACCCGAGCCATCGCATCCGGCGACCGCGCCTTCCGGTAGGATCATGGAACACCTGAAAGTTCACGCATCTGCCTTGCTGGTTGCCCGTTTGAGGCTCGCAAATAGGTCTGGCCGCGCTACGATGGGCTTAAGTCGGACCTGTGCACAAAGCCCTCCTTCGACTAAAGGCTATATTAATCTACCTGTCGGGACGAACAGCGGACCGGCCGGATATTGGGGAACTTGGACTTTACCTGAGGCTGGCAATACCTGAAGGTGGGCAATCCGGTTTCAGGACGCAAAAAAGGCAGCGCGCATCATATTCCCGTTCACTGCCTTTCGTCTTTTGCTTCCCGCGATCGTGCCGTCATGGCGCTTTTTCGATGCGGTGAGCGAGAGTCCGCGTGTGGACTATGCCGTGTTGTCAGCACCCAAAAGTGTGGCTGAACATTGGCAGGAATTTCGGCCACGCCCGGCTGTTCTCAAACCCGCCACAACGTTGCGCCGTATGTTGTGGAATCCGCAGTGGAACGAGAACCTGTTTCTGGTCAGCCTTGCCGAACGCTTGATGACAGTCACGACGGCAGAAACAGACGCACATAGCGAGCGCGAACTGCTGCTCCGCGTGGCCCGGCACCTTGATCGTCATGAGGCCTTTGATGCTGGCTCCTATCTGCAAATCCGGTTGCGCTTCGTCAGCCGCAGCGGCCCGGATCATGCGGTTACCAGCCAAATCGCCTATCTATCCGGCGCGCACCTGATGGCAGGGTTGATAACGCGATGACGCTGGACACCGCTGTAAACCTCACATCGGGGATGATGGCCGCCGCGTTTATTCAACAAAGCCTCGAACATTTGCGCCCTGCGGTCCGCTTGCAGGAACGCTTGCTGTTTGTCCCGCGCCTTCTCCTGTCTGTGTTGCTGCTGGCAGCGTCTTTGGGCATACACTTGCCGGGCATTGGTCCGTCTTTGCTTGCTCTTGCGCTGGTGGTGAACCACCTTTTCATTCTCTCCTTCTTCAACGGCCCCTATAATGGCGGGGCAGACCGCATGAGCCTGCTCGTTCTGCTCTGCCTCACCTGCACTTTTAACCTGTCCAATCCCGCGTGGCAGGAACTCGCCTTCGGCTATCTGGGGATCCAATTGCTGCTGAGCTATCTGATCGCAGGCTGGGTCAAAATCAAAAATCCCGATTGGCGGAGCGGTAAAGCCCTGAGAGATGTCTTCCTCTTTTCCGCATATCCCGCCGGAGAGAATATCCGCAAATGGGCAGATCGCCCGCGCATTCTGTTCGGCGCGGGGTGGGCCGTGATGATATTTGAACTCGCCTTCCCCCTCACGTTCCTGTCTGCACCAACATTGATAGCAGGGCTGGCCATCGCGGCCTTGTTCCACGGTGCAAACGCCTGCCTTTTTGGCCTCAACCGCTTTTTCTGGATCTGGATTTGCGCTTATCCGTCAATCCTGTGGCTGCAGGAAAGAGTGATGACGGCAGCTGTCCGTCCACCACTGGGATAGCTATTCCATAAATACCTGGGCAACTGCTGCAGCGTCCTGATGGGACGCTTCTGCAGATGATAGGCAATTCTCCGGCGGCATTCGCGGGTCCAACCAGGTCCCGGGACCGCACGCCTTCGATGGGCAAATTGAACATTCAGCATAAACCCTATCTCGCTCACATCTCACCAAAACCACCGTCCCGAAAGCACTGATAAGTCGGCAATCCGCCCCGAAGGGCATGGCGGATGAAACTATGCACCCTTGACGAAGTGAACGTTATCATTCAGATGAACGTTATCAACGCGGCGACTTGAGTCGGTTCGCAACAGGGGAGTAGGATATGAAGGGTTTTGCAAGGCGCGCGCGTTCCATCAGCGCCGTCAGCGTTTCGGCGCTGGCGTTGTTGAGCAGTGCTCAGCCGGTTTTTGCACAAACTGCCGACGAAATTTCCAACGACAGCGAAAATGCCATTGTGGTTACAGGCATTCGCGCCAGCCTTAAGCAATCGCTTGATATCAAGCGTGCAGGACAAGGTGTTGTTGATGCGATCTCGGCAGAAGATATTGGCAAATTCCCGGACACCAACCTTGCAGAATCGCTCCAGCGCATCACCGGTGTGTCGATTGACCGTAACAGCGGTGAAGGGTCGACCGTAACCGTTCGCGGCTTCGGTCCAGACTTCAACCTTGTCGTCCTCAACGGCCGCCAAATGCCAACTTCAACCCTTGGCGGCAGCAACGCCGCGCCTGCCTCGCGCAGCTTTGACTTCGGCAACCTTGCCTCCGAAGGTATTTCCGGAGTTGAAGTTTACAAGTCGGGCCGTGCCACGCTGGCTTCGGGTGGCATCGGTTCGGTCATCAACATCAAGACCGCCCGCCCGCTGGACCGCGAAGGTTTCCAGGGCAGCATCGGCGCAAAGGCCGTTTACGATACGTCACGCTTTGACAGCAAGCCGATCACGCCCGAAGTTTCGGGCATCATCAGCAACACCTTTGCCGATGGCCGCATCGGCATCCTGTTGAGCGGTTCATACCAGTTGCGCAAGGGCAGCCAGGCGCAATTCAATGCCGGTTGGCGCGAAGGCTATCTGGGCAACGAAAACAACTGGGGTTCACTGGCGATGGAGGGCAGCCCGGGCTTTGCCAACATCACCAACCGCCCCGGCCCCACAGATACCTATCAGGTCACGCAAAACGCCGGATACGATTTCACCTCGTTCACACGTGAACGCATCAACGGCCAAGCCGTATTGCAGTTCAAGCCAACCGATACGCTGGTCGCAACGGTGGATTACACCTATTCATCGAACAAGATCGATGCGCGCACCAACAGCATCGGCGTATGGTTCAACCACGGCGACACCAGCAGCAGTTGGACCGATGGCCCTGCGGCAGGCCCGAACTTCTATGCAGAGCAATTTGGTCCGGGCAAGGATCTGGCCATTACCGGTGCGGTGGCGGCCAACCGTTCGGAAAACAATTCAATCGGCGGCAACCTGAAGTGGGATGGCCCCGGCGGTCTTCGTCTTGAACTGGACGGACACCACTCCACTGCTGAAAGCAAGCCGACATCGCCTTATGGCAGCGGTATCGCGGTGGGCAGCGCCATCTTTGGCGTCCAATCACAGCGGGTTGATTTTACCAGCGACATGCCGGTGATCTCGGTCGCGATGTTCCCCGGATCTGAAATCAACGCTGCAAATATCCGTCCGGCTGGCAACGCTTTCCGCAACGCCTATATGCGCGATGAAATCAACGAAGTGTCGCTCAAGGGCGGCTATGACTTTGATTCATCGATCATCGACAGCCTCGATTTCGGCGTAACCTATACCGACAACAAAGTCCGCTCGGCATTCGGCGTTATCCAGAATGACACGTGGGGCGGCACGCTTTCCAGCGCTGACACGCCTGATGGCCTGTTCGGCATCACCAACCTGTCAGCAGACTTGAAGGGAATGGCAGGTTCTAACGACCCCGCACTCATCCCGAACTACTTCCAGGTTGATACCGTCGGGCTGATCAAATTGCTCGATACTTCCTTGGGCATTTGCGCATCGGCGCAGACAGCAGGAACGTGTCTGGCAAAGTATACCGCCGACCGCACCGTGCGTGAAAAGACCTGGGCGCCATATATCCAGTCAACACACAAGTTTGATCTGGGCGAAGACGTGGCGAACCTGCGTCTGGGTCTGCGTTATGAACGAACGACCATCGATTCCACAGCGCTTGTTCCAATCCCGACAGGTACGGTTTGGACCGGCGGTAATGAAACCGCCATTGTCTATGGCACTGCGCAAGCGGCAGCCTCGCTTTCCGGCCGCTATGAAAACTGGTTGCCAGCTATCGATTTCGACATGTCGCCGATCCGAAACGTGAAGCTGCGTGCATCATACAGCCACACCATCACGCGTCCCGATTATGGCAGCATGCAAGGCGGCACCACGCTGGATTCACCGATCCGTATCGGTGGCAGCACCGGTGCCAGCGGCAACCCCGGCTTGTTGCCCTACAAATCGAAGAACATCGATCTGTCGGCTGAATGGTATTATGGCCCGACCAGCTACATCTCGGTTGGCTACTTCCACAAAAACGTCGGCAACTTTATCAGCCAGACACAGGTCAACACGCCTGCATTCGCGCTGACCAATGCTGCTGCCGGTGCTGATGCGACCGCTGCTCGGACTGCACTCGGGGCAAATGCTTCTGCGGCAGACATTGTTGCTTTCATTGCTGCGCGCAATCCTTCGTCGTTCAACAGCGCATTCAATGGCATCAACGGCCAAGCGACAGATCCACTGGTGAACTTCATCATCACCCGTCCCGCCAATAGCGATCAAAAGGCCAAGCTGTCCGGTTGGGAGTTTGCCATCCAGCACACCTTCTGGGAAACAGGCTTTGGTACGATCTTGAACTACACGATTGTGAACAGCGATACGCAGTTCGATAATACCCAGCGTTACACTGTGCCGCAGTTCGCCGTTCGGGGCGTAAGCGATAGCGCCAACGCGGTATTGTATTACGACAAGAACGGAATGCAGGCGCGTGTTGCCTATAACTGGCGCGGATCATTCCTGAGCGACTACGGCTTCGATCCCTTCTACACCAATGGGTATGGTCAGTTTGACGTCAGCGCGAGTTATGAGTTCGATCAAGGCGTGACCGTATTCGTTGAAGGTATCAACGTGACAAACGCTGACCGCAGTGGCCATATGCGCAATAGCCAGACGGTGTTCTTCTCGGCACCCGGTTACGCCCGCTACGCTGCTGGAGCCCGCTTCAAGTTCTGATCCATCAGTAAAGCCTGAGGGTCGCATGAATGAGAGCCGCACCGCATTGCAGTGCGGCTCTTGTTCTTTGGAAGCTTCACATATGGCAGCGGACAAATGTGCGCTATGATCGAACCGACATGAACGCAGAAATCCAACGGGTTATCATTGTTGGCGGCGGCACCGCCGGATGGCTGTCGGCGTGTCAGCTGGCGGCCAAGCGGCCTGAATTGTCGGTCACGCTGGTCGAGGCGCCCGATATCCCCACCATCGGCGTTGGTGAAGGCACTTGGCCGACAATGCGCGGCACGCTGGCTTCTATCGGCATTGATGAGGCCGAATTCATAAGCTGCTGCGATGCGTCATTCAAACAAGGCTCACGCTTTGATGGCTGGGTCACCGGCGGCGCAGACGATAGCTATCTGCACCCCTTCACCCCGCCGCCGCCTTACGCCACAGAAGCCTTGGTGGCCGCATGGGCCGCGCGCAACACGGAATGCGCCCTGCCCTATGCCGATGCGATGACCGCACAAGCCGCCGCCGTGGCGCGAAATCTTGCGCCGCGCCAGGCAGCTATGCCCGGATATGCAGGCGCGCTGAATTACGCCTACCATCTTGATGCCGGAAAATTTGCCGCACTGCTGATGCGCCATGCAACCCGTCGGCTGGGCGTGACACACATCGCCACGCGGGTCACCGATGTGACGAAATCGGCAAATGGCAACCTTGCTGTACTTGTCACTGATGATGCAGGCACAATCCCCGGCGATCTTTTCATCGATTGCACCGGACTGGCGGGCCTGTTGATCGGCAAGCATTGCGGAGTGGATTGGATCGACCGCAGCGATGTGCTTTTCAATGACACCGCGCTGGCGGTGCAAGTGCCGGTGCTGCCCGATAGCGCGATTGCCTCTGCCACAATCGCCACGGCACATGAGGCCGGATGGATCTGGGATATCGGGCTCCCCGGACGGCGCGGCATCGGCTGCATTTATGCCTCGCGCTTTATGGATGAAAATGGAGCGCGCGCGGTACTGGCAGACTATATCGCAAAGGCAGTGCCGGGCGCAGATATAGCCGGGCTTTCCCCGCGCAAGATCAGCTTCCCGACCGGGCACCGTGAACAGTTCTGGCGCGGAAATTGCGTTGCCGTTGGTCTGTCTGCGGGTTTCCTTGAACCGCTGGAAGCGTCAGCCATCGTGATGATAGAGCTTTCGTTGCAGGCCCTGTGCGCCAATTTTCCCCAAAGCCGCGCTGTCCTGCCAATACATGCCGAACGTTTCAACGCGCTGTTCCGCTATCGCTGGGACCGGATCATCGAATTCCTCAAGCTGCATTACCTGCCCAGCCAACGCAGTGAGCCATACTGGCTGGCGCAGCGTGATCCTGCACATGTGCCACCCCGGCTTGCTGCGTTGATGGAGTTGTGGCGCGATCAACCGCCATCGGATTGGGACTTCCCCCAGGCACACGAGATTTTTCCCGCCGAAAGCCATGCTTATGTGCTTTACGGTATGGGCTTTTCTCCGCCGCCCTTTGCAGGAGCCAATGCCGGAAACATTGCCGAAGCCCGGCAACGGCTGGATGAAGTGGCCCATCGTTCGCGCGCGCTTGCATCAGCCTTGCCCACGAACAGCGCCTTGTTGCCCAAGGCCTGTGTCGAACCCGTTTTGGAAAGTCTGCCATGAGCCAGCATGTCATTGTCGATTCTGTAACCCACCGCGATCTGCGTGTGCTTGATACTGCGTCAGCCGCGCTGGGCGATAATGTGATGGCAGCCCTTGCCACGCCGCACGAATTCCGTGCGTTGCAGGCGTACTATCCCATTGTTTTCCGTCGTGATCTGGCCACCGGACAAGTCTCTGCCCTCGCCCTATTTGGGTTTGAAAATGGCGAGAACCTGTTCCTTGAAGGCAACCGCTGGGATGCGCCTTGCAAGCCTTTGGCGCACGCGGTCCAGCCGTTCCTGATCGGGCGCGCAGAAGGCGCGGATGATTTGGGGCAAGTGCACATCGATCTGGATCATCCGCGCGTCAGCCAGGCAAACGGCGGTGGCGTACGGTTGTTTGACGAGGACGGCCGGCCAAGCCCGCTATTGGAAAATGCCGCGCAATTGCTGGGTGATCTGGATGGTGCCTATCGTGCCAGCGGAGCGTTCTTTGCTGCGATTGAACGCTATGATCTGCTGGAGCCATTCACGCTTGAAGTCCCGCTGGTTGATGGATCAAAGCATACACTTGTGGGCTTTTTGGCGATCAATGAGGACAAATTGCGCGCATTGGACGGCGCTGCCTTGGCTGAACTGCACCGCGACGGACATCTGATGCCGCTATTCATGGCACTGGCTTCGGTCAGCCAGTTTGGCGGGCTGGTGGCGCGCCGCAATGCACGGATTTCCGGCGCGTGATCCAAAACTTGCCGCCTGTTGCCGAAGTGACGGTGGCAGATGCCGCAGCGCTTGACGCGGCAATCGCAGGCGCAGACCAGCCGTTTGTCGTGCGCGGTTTGGTGGCTGATTGGCCGCTTGTCCAAGCCGCAAAACGCTCAGCCCGCGAGGCGCGCGCACATTTGCTGGCCCATGCGCGTGATCGTGATTTTGCAGTGTCGATGGGTGATCCGCAGGCGGGCGGGCGGCTGTTCTATGACGCCGACATGCAGATGAATTTCCGCATGGCCCATGGCCGGCTCGACAAGATATTTGCCGGTTTCGATGCAGCCGAGGCACACCCTGTTGTGCCCACCGTGTACCTTGCATCGATTGATATCGAACAGTTTTTCGATGGGCTCGGCAGCGCCAACCCGATGCCCCTGTCACCGCGCGATGCGCTGGCCAGCATATGGATCGGCACACCGACAAAGATTGCGGCGCATAACGATTTTCCCGACAATCTGGCGTGTTGCGCAGTGGGCCAACGCCGGTTCACGCTGTTCCCGCCCGACCAGTTCCGCAATCTCTATCTCGGCCCGATTGACAACACTCCGGCCGGGCGCGCCGTGAGCATGGTGGATCTGGCTGCGCCGGACCTTGCCACTTATCCCCGCTTCGCCGATGCAATGGCCAGTGCCATGGTTGCCGATCTGGAACCGGGCGACGCACTGTATATCCCGTCGCTGTGGTACCACCATGTCGAGGCCAGCGCGCCATTCAACGTGCTGATCAATTACTGGTGGCGCGATACGCCGCGCTTTCTGGGCCAGCCGCAGAACGCGCTCAATCATGCCATTCTGGCGATCCGCGATCTGCCGCCAGCGCAGCGGGATGTCTGGCGCGCAATGTTCGAACATTATGTCTTTTCGGGCGGCGCAGACGCTGCCGCCCACATTCCGCCACCCGCACAAGGCGTTCTTGCACCATTTGATGCGCAAAGTGCCGGTCGCATGAACGCCTTTCTCCTGCGCAGTTTCAGCCAATGACCAAAGGACAGACCATGGAAATGCCAACTCTGCCTCGCCGGATCGTAATTGCCGGTGGCGGTACATCGGGCTGGATGGCTGCGGCGGCAATCGCCCGCACGCTGGGTCCGGTGGTCGAAGTGACGCTGGTTGAATCCGATGCAATTGGCACAATCGGCGTGGGTGAAAGCACCATCCCGCCGCTGGTTGCCTATAACCGCCTGCTGGGCATTGGCGAGGCCGAGTTCATGAAGGCGACGCAGGCCACCTTCAAACTTGGTATCATGTTTGAAAACTGGAAGGATGTGGGGGAGCGTTATTTCCACTCGTTCGGCGGCACGGGCAAGGATCATTGGTCAGCAGGGTTCCAGCATTTCTGGATGCACGGCAAGACCCAGGGCCACACAGAGCCTTATGACGATTACTGCCTTGAACTGAAAGCAGCCGAAGCGGGTAAGTTCGCACACTTGCCCGATGACCGGATCAATTACGCCTATCAGCTCGATTCATCGCTCTATGGTGCCTTTTTGCGCACAATGGCCGAAGCGGACGGCTGCAAGAGGGTTGAAGGCCGCATTGCCCACGTTGAACTTGACGGCGCGACCGGCGATATCGCTGCGCTGTTGCTGGATGGCGGGCGCCGCATCGAAGGTGACCTGTTCGTAGACTGCACTGGCTTCCGCGCGCTATTGATCGAAGGCGCGCTTCATGCCGGGTACGATGATTGGAGCCACTGGCTGCCCTGCGATGGCGCAGTGGCCATTCAAACTGCCAGCGTGCGCCCGCCAGTGCCGTATACCCGCGCCATTGCGCATGAGGCAGGCTGGCAATGGCGCATCCCGCTTCAGCACCGTGCGGGCAACGGCATCGTCTATTGCAGCCGCTACATGGACCGCGATGCCGCACTTGAGCGGTTGCTGGGCACGATTGAAGGCAAGACGCTGACCGAACCGAACTTCATTTCGTTCAAAACGGGCGCGCGGCGCAAGCAATGGCACCGCAACTGCATCGCGGTGGGGCTGTCAGGCGGGTTCATGGAGCCGCTGGAATCCACCAGCATCCACCTTATCCAGCGCGCCGTTTTGCGCCTGTTGCGCATGCTTCCGGCAGGACGCCCCAGCGAACGTGACATCGCCGAATTCAACGATCAGCAGTTTACCGACATGGAGCAGATCCGCGACTTCCTGATCCTGCACTACAAGGCGACCGAGCGGACTGACAGCCCGTTCTGGCGGCACTGCGCATCGCTGGAAGTGCCCGACAGTCTTGAACAAAAGATCGAACTGTTTCGCGAAACCGGCCGTGTCTTCCGGCGCAACGAAGAACTGTTTGCCGAAAACAGCTGGGTGCAAGTGATGATGGGCCAAGGGATCATGCCGCAAAGCTATCATCCCGTAGCCGCCAAGCTGAGCAATGACGAACTGGCCTATCTGCTCGCTTCCTTGCGCGATAACGTTGCCCGCACCGTGGCCGGTATGCCTGAACACTTTGCCTATGTTTCGCACTATTGCGGTGTGCGTGAGGCGCAAGTTGCATGAGCGCAGCACTGATTGCGCTTGCCCGAAGTCCGCAACAAAGGCGGGGTTAAACACAAGGGCTTACCCAAACAGATGGCGGTTGATCGGGTTCATGTCTGGCAATGCGCCAACGATCCGGCTAACAGTGATCGCTGCAAAGCGAGTGGGGACTAAATCCAAAAATGGCGCGGCGTAAGCAGGCGGTTACGATCAAGCATGTTGCGGCCGAGGCCGGTGTATCGCTGCAAACGGTCAGCCGCGTAATCAATAACGAAACCAACGTCCGGCCTGAAATGAAGGTTCGGGTGCAGGCGGCCATTGATAAGTTGGGCTATGTGCCCTCGATTGCTGCGCAACGGATGAGCGGATCGCGTTCCTATATCATTCTGGCGTTAAATGACCGGGACCGCACGATTGCCGATTGGCGCGCGCGACAAGGGACGGACTGGGTCGACCAGATGCTGCTTGGCGGCATGCTCAGTTGCGCGGACCATGGCTATCGCCTGATCATCGAACTGGTGGATACGCACAATGACCATGTCGAGCGCGAACTGGCCGCTGCCATTGCAGCGCTCCAACCCGATGGGGTCATTCTTACGCCGCCGCACTCTGACAATCCGCTGATCACCGGGCTTTTGACGCAACGACAGATCCCGTTTGCCCGCATCGGTTCACGCAGCGACAGCGACGGTATTGCGCTGACCATGGACGACGAAGGCGCTGCGCAACAAGCGACGCGGCATCTGCTGGCGCTCGGTCATCGCACCATCGGCTTTATCGCCGGGCCTGCTGATTATCAGCTTTCCAGTTGGCGCGTCGATGGCTGGCAAGCGGCAATGGCCGAAGCCGGAGCTAGTACCGAAGGCCTGCTTGCCACCGGCGATTTCAGCTATGCTTCAGGCGAATTTGCAGCACAGACTTTGCTAACCCAGCCGCACCCGCCCACCGCCATTATCGTCAGCAACGACCAGATGGCATTGGCTACGATAGAAGTGGCGCATGCAATGGGGTTGTCCATTCCCGCTGATTTATCGTTGATTTGTTTCGACAACACTCCGCTCGTGCGCTTTACGCGCCCTCCTCTGACTGCCGTCGACCAACCGGTAGCCGAGATTACGGCGCGCGCGGTAGAGCTTTTGATTGCCGCGCAGCGTGGTGATTGTCCAGCTTCCACGCCGGTAGTCGTCCCGGCAAGCTTGGTTATTCGCGAGTCCACCGCCGCGCCGCGTAATGCGGGATAGCCGCCAGTTTCGCTTTTTGCCTCTGTTTGCGCTTGCTTGGGCGGGTGCTGCAATCGCCTATATTCCATTTTTGACGATCCTGCTTCCCGTCAGGATTGAAGTTCTTACTGCAACGCCGGGCCAAAATGATTTGGCCGTGACATGGATCGGCACGATTGCATTTGCTGGAGCGGTTGCGGCCAGCATTGGCAACATCGCCTTTGGTTGGGCAAGTGATCTTGTGGGTGGCCGGCGGATATGGGTGGCTGCCGGGTTGATCCTGTCAGCCGGATTGCTGCTTTTGACCACACAGATCACTACATTCGTTGCACACATAGTAGTGCTTGTTTGCTGGCAATTGGCACTCAACATGATGATTGGCCCGTTGTCTGCGTGGGCCGGAGATTGCGTACCGGACAAGCAAAAAGGCAAATTGGGCGGGATGATGGCATTTGCGCCAGCCGCAGGTGCGCTGACAGGGGCGATGATCACTCCGCCCGGACTTGCCGGACCCGAAGCACGCTTGCTGATCGTTGCGCTGCTTCAAGTGTGCTGCGTTGCACCACTGCTCCTGATTGGATCAACCAGGCCGGAAAAAAGTCTGGAACAGGATGCGCCGTCTGCACAAGCCGATATGCCGGGCCGCGCCGTCCTGCTGCGTATGTGGTTGGCACGACTGATGGTGCAAGTGTCTGAAGCGACACTTTTTGCCTATCTTTACTTTTGGTTGCGATCGCTTGACCCATCATTCAATGATGCCACCACCGCCCGGATTTTCGGGGGCATGTTGGCGGTGTCCGTGCCGGTAACGCTCTTCGTTGGTTCTTGGGCGGATCGCCATGGCAAGCCGCTGCTGCCGCTGCGCGTTGCTGCAGCGCTTGCTGCTGCCGCGTTGCTGCTGATGGGCGGGAGCCCAAGCCCCATCATTGCTATTGCCGGCTATGCCGTGTTCAACTTGTGCAGCAGCGTTTTTCTGGCGTTGCACTCTGCCCAAACCTTGCGCGTGCTGCTGCGTGGCAACCGGCGCGGCAGGGACCTTGGCGTGTTCAATCTGACGAATACGGTGCCATCGCTGATCATGCCGGGCCTAACCATCCTTTTGATTCCCACTTTGGGCTATCGAGGGCTGTTTGTGCTGCTGGCGGTCCTTGCATTCGGAGCGGCCGCCCTGCTTGTTCCGGCACGTCGCAGATAATCCATCAAAGCTTGGTGCATAATCGAGATCGCTTGATTTCTTTCAGCGAGCGTGTCATTCGGCAATGATAACGTTCACAAATTAATAACGGGAGATTCGATGCGCAAATCGGCATTGATGGCGGCGATCCTTTTGTCCGGCAGTTGGGCAGCGATTGGTCGGGCAGAACAGCCGCAGGCACCTGCTGCTGCAACGATGCCTACCGCACCCGATGCAACAGCCAATCCGGCGTTGTGGCCTGCCGCCCAAAGCCCCTCTTCCTTTTCAACGGCAAAGGATGAAGCCCGCATTAGCGCCATTATTGCGCGGATGACGCTTGAACAAAAAGTGGGGCAACTGATCCAGGCAGATACTTCGGCGATCACACCTGAAGATCTGGCGCAATATCCGCTCGGGTCAATCCTGGCGGGCGGAAACAGCGGCCCATATGGCGATGAACGCGCCGATGGTGCAACTTGGAACAAGCTGGTTTCGGCTTTCCACGATGCATCGCGCAAGTCTGGCGCAGTCGTGCCCATTCTGTTCGGCGTGGATGCCGTGCACGGTCATTCGAATTTGCCCGGCGCAACCATCTTTCCGCATAACATCGGCCTTGGTGCTGCACGTGATCCCGCGCTGATCCAGCGAATTGGGGCAGCAACTGCCGCCGAGATTGCCGGGACCGGAGTTGATTGGACATTCGCGCCGACGCTTGCAGTTCCGCAGGATCTGCGCTGGGGCCGCAGTTACGAAGGCTATGCCTCTGATCCTACCTTGGTGGCCGCTTATGGCAAGGCCATGGTCGTGGGCTTGCAAGGCAAATTGGTGGCGGGCAAACCGCTGCACTCCAGCCGCGTTGCTGCAACCGCCAAGCATTTTCTTGCCGATGGCGGCACGGCAGATGGAAAGGACCAGGGCGATGCGAAAATCTCTGAAAGCGAACTGATCGCAAAGCATGCCATGGGCTATCCCGCTGCCATCAACGCCGGTGCCTTGACCGTCATGGCCAGCTTTTCAACCTGGAACGGGGCGAAAAACCACGGCAACAAATCCCTGCTGACAGATGTTCTGAAAAACCGCATGGGCTTTGCGGGAATCGTGGTTGGAGATTGGAATGGCCATGGTCAAATCCCCGGTTGCACCGTTACCGATTGCCCTGCGGCGATCAATGCTGGGCTGGATCTGTTCATGGCCCCCGACAGCTGGAAACTGCTGTTCGCCAATACCTTGCGGGAAGCGCGCGAAGGCGTGATCCCGCAAGCGCGGATTGATGATGCCGTCAGGCGGATTTTGCGGGTCAAACTGAAGCTTGGCATGCTGGATGCAAAGCCTGTGAAGCGCGGCAATCCGGCCATGGTCGGGGCTGCCCCGCACCTTGCCCTGGCGCGCGAGGCTGTGGCCAAATCGCTGGTCCTCCTTAAAAACGAAGGCAGTGTTTTGCCGCTGCGGCCCGGTGCAAACGTTCTGATCACCGGGACTGGTGCCGATGATATGGCCATGCAGGCCGGTGGCTGGACAATTACATGGCAAGGAACCGACACGAAATCTGCCGATTTCCCCAATGGCCAGACAATCGGACAAGCCATCGCCAGCCAGGTTATCGCCGCAGGCGGCCAAGCCGCGATTTCGGCCAACGGCACAGTTTTGACCAAGCCCGATGTTGCTGTGGTCGTGCTGGGTGAACGGCCCTATGCCGAATTTCAAGGCGATATGCCCGACATCGCTTTCCGCACAACGGCTGAGGAAGAAGCGCTGATCGCCCGGCTGAAGGGGCAAGGCACGCGCATCGTTACGGTATTTTTATCCGGTCGCCCGATGTTTGCCAGCAAGCTGATCAACCAGTCCGACGCCTTTGTTGCCGCGTGGTTGCCCGGTACGCAAGGCAATGGCGTAGCTGATGTGCTGGTCGCCAAGGCCAATGGCAAAGCAGCGCGAGACTTTACCGGAAAGCTGCCGTTTGCATGGCCGGACGATGCACGCTCGCCTGTCGACAAGCCAGCCTTTCCTGCAGGTTATGGCATGAGCTATGCGAAGCCGTCCAGCCTTGCCAAGCTGAACGAAGACCCGCGTATGGATCTGTCGGCGGCAGCCAGCACCGATAACTTTTTCGTACGGGGCAATGTACCAGCGCCTTGGCATTTGGGGGTGGACGGTGCAATTACGGTACGGTCTGTAGACTTATCCGCTCAGGAAGATGCCCGCCAGTTCACCTGGAATGCCGATGGCGTTCTGTCGATTGAAGGTTCACCAGTCAATCTGATGCGCCAGCTTGGTGGCGGGTTCGTGCTTCTCCTCGATTGGCGGATTGATCGCGCGGTGGCAGGTCCTGTCAAAGTTTCGTTCGGCGATGCAACCGTTGACATTGGCGATTTGGTGCGAGCGGCACCGGCCGGTTCAATCACGCAGACCCGCATATCACTGCGGTGCTTCCACGATGCCGGGGCGAATCTATCAGCAGTGGGCGCGCCGCTCCGCCTTGCTGCACCGGCTGGATTCACTGCAACTTTACGCAATGCCAAAATTGAGGCAGCAGGGGACATAGTTCCATGTCCACCAGTTCACCAAAAATAGAAAATCAGGGGAGTTAGCATGGCGCTTGCACCAAGCCAGTTGGGTGATTCAAACGCAGGCGATGCAAACGGGACGGCGATAGATGCGCCGGGCCTGCAAGTGTTTGTCTTCGCGCTGTTCTTCATCTTTGGCGGGATCACATCACTGAACGATGTGATCATTCCAAAGCTGAAAGAGCTGTTCACGCTCAATTACACGCAAGCCATGCTGGTGCAGTCGGCGTTCTTTGCCGCCTATTTTGCAATATCGATCCCCGGTGCAGCGCTGGTCAAAAAGCTGGGCTATATGCGCAGCGCAGTGGTCGGGCTGCTGGCGATGATGGGCGGCTGCCTGCTGTTCGTCCCTGCATCGGCCAGCGCGACATTCGCGGTGTTCCTGATGGCGCTGTTCGTGCTAGCAGCCGGGATCACTGTGGTACAAGTGGTGGCCAACCCGCTGATTTCTCTGCTCGGCCCTGCCAACACCACCAGCAGCCGGTTAACCTTTGCCCAAGCGTTCAATTCGCTTGGCACGACGATTTTTCCTTATGTCGGCTCGATCCTGATCCTTGGCGGTCTAGCAGATGTTTCAGCCGCGCAATTGTCGGGCACAGCACTTGATGCTTACCGCGTTGAAGGCACCCGGGTGGTGGTGATGGCCTATCTTGGCCTTGCAGCTGCATTGGCCGTGGTGGCCGCAGTCGTGTGGTTCAACCGCAACCGCCTGAAAGGTGAGCGACACAGCAGCGGATCGATCATCAGCAGTTTCGATCTGCTGAAGCAGAAGCGCTTTGGCTTCGGCGCGGCATGCATTTTCCTGTATGTCGGTGCAGAAGTTGCGATTGGCTCGTTCATCGTCAATTACCTGATGCAATCTTCCGTGCTGGGCATTGACGAACAGTCGGCAGGCAAGTTGATCCCGCTGTACTGGGGTGGCGCGTTGGTTGGGCGGTTTCTCGGCTCGGGCCTGTTGCGTATTTTCAGCCCGGCAAAAGTGCTGACAGCCAATGCGATTGGCGCCATCGCCCTCATCATTATCTCCACCAATACCACCGGAGCAGTGGCGGGTTATGCACTGCTGCTGATCGGCTTGATGAATTCGATCATGTTCCCCACGATATTCAGCTTGGCTTGCGAAGGACTGGGGCCACGAACGGCAGATGGTTCGGGCGTGATCTGTGTGGCCATTGTGGGGGGCGCGGTCATTCCACCGCTGACCGGAACACTGGCCGATATGTCGGGAAGCCTCGCCATCGCCTTCATCCTGCCAGCGCTCTGTTATGCTGTGATCGCCGCATTCGGTGTGTTTGCTGCAAAGCCGCACACTGTCACAGCGAAAGCATGACCGCGGCCCAAGCCAGCATCCTGTTTTTTCTGCAAATGGCGGCAATTCTGGCAACGTGCCGTATTATCGGCTGGTTTGCCCAACGGTTCATGGGCCAACCGCAAGTGGTGGGCGAAATGATCGCCGGGATCGTGCTTGGGCCATCCTTGCTGGGGATGCTTCTGCCCGAGATCGAGGCCGCGCTGTTTCCCGCAGAATCGCGTAAGGTGCTTTACGTCGGTGCCCAATTGGGGGTCGGACTGTACATGTTCATTGTCGGGCTGACATTTGATCGCGCCGAATTTCGTTTGCATGCACGCAGTTCTGCGGCCGTATCCATTGGTGGGATGATCGCGCCGTTCGCTGTTGCGGCGCTTATGATACCTTGGCTTTTGACACATCCGGGCCTGTTTTCACCCAAAGTCTCTTCAGGGCAGGCCGCGCTGTTCCTCGGCTCAGCCATTGCCATTACCGCCTTTCCGATGCTTGCGCGGATCATCCACGAACGCGGCATTGCCGGTACTCGGCTTGGGCTGCTGTCGCTGTCAGCCGGAGCCATCGGTGATGCCGGGGCTTGGGCCGTCATCGCCTTGGTGCTCGCCAGCATGGGCGAAGGCGCTGCCACGGCCATCTGGGCCATTGGCGGCGGATTGGCCTTTGCTGTGGTGATGATCTGGATCGCCCCGGCACAGCTCAAACGGCTTTCAACAATGGCCGAACGCAGCGGCGCGGTGGACGACGGTGTTCTGGCGATTGTCCTGATCCTGTTTCTGCTCAGTGCGTGGGCGATGGACGCCGCGGGCATTCACGCTGTGTTCGGCGGTTTTCTGCTGGGAACCGCTATGCCGCGCGGCAAATTTGCCGAAGACCTCCGATCACGGCTTGAACCGTTCACGGTTGTCTTTCTATTGCCGATGTTTTTCACGTTCTCGGGCCTGAATACCCAATTGCAAGTGCTTGGCAGCGCATCGCTCCTCACGGTAACTCTGGCGATCCTTGCCGCCTCGATCCTCGCCAAAGGCGGTGCCTGCTATCTTGCGGCGCGCCTATCTGGCCAAGACCATGCAACTTCAATGGGCATCGGCGCACTGATGAACGCGCGGGGTCTTATGGAACTGATTATCATCAACATCGGCCTTTCACGCGGGATCATCGGTCCGGCGCTCTTCGCCATTCTGGTGTTGATGGCTATCGTTACCACGCTGATGGCAACGCCTCTGTTTGAACTGGTCTATGGCCGCGCAGCACGCACACGCGGTGATACCAGGGCTGCTGTGACTGATGTTCAGGGCGGCGCATGATACACCGCCCTGTTCAGTGTCAGAAGCTGACGCGGGCACTTACCCGGATGTCGCGACCAAACAAGGGTGCCACATCTTTCAAAAAGCTGGTGTGCCGCCGCGCTTCAACATCGAAGATATTGTTGGCCTGAAGCAACAACGTCGTTTGAGCATCAGCACCAAACGGCTTCCACGACACGCTGGCATTGACCATTGTCCAAGCAGGCGTGGTGGTTTCAAAGGCTGCGATGCGGCGCTGCGCGGTGGCGTGTTCCACTTCCAGACGGCCACCCACGACATCGCCTGCAGCTTCTAAACCGCCGATCAGTCGCAGCGGGGGAATGCGCGGCACGGCGCCGCCACCGCCCAGAATGTCGGCGCGCGTATAATCAACAAGGCCAGTCGCCTCAACGCGAGTACGCCCCAATTGCGCCAAAGTCACCGCTCCCTCAACTTCAAAGCCATAAAAGCGTGCGTCTGTTTGCGCATACTGGAATACCGGCAATCCGTCTGCCTCATCGCCGCTGGCATTCAACGAAATGAAGTTGTCAAACCGGTTGAAAAAGCCGGAAAGTTCAAGCCGCCAACCTTCTCCACGACCGCGCAGCACGGCCTCTGCACCCAATTGCCGTTCAATCCCGAAACCGGGATTGCCAACCTCGAATGCACGGGTTGCGGCATGGGCACCATTGGCGAACAGTTCTTCAGCGGCAGGCGCTCGCTCCGCACGTGCAAGACTAAGGGCAAGACGCCAACCTTCTGCCAGTTTTACTGAACCGCCGACAGACAGTGACACAGCATCGAACCGGCGTTCCCGGCCAACCGGGGCAGACTTTACCGTGCTATGCTCATAGCGGCCAGAAGCTTCGAGGCGCAGATTACCCAGATCAAACTCTTGCAGCGTAAATAGCCCGAACTGGCGCGTCTGGTTGGCGGGAATATATGCCTCTTCCCCAACTGCGCTGAAGTTCCGGCTGAATACTTGCATGCCGGTTGCCCCTTGCCAGCCGCCGCGATTGGCCTGCACCAATTCGGCGCGCGCTTCCCAACTGCGGTTGAAAAAGCGGGTGCCAATTTCACCGGTAGATTCAATCTCATTGTGACGGTAGTCGGCCCAGCCGGCGCGTACCTTCAGTTCCTTGAATGCACCATTCAGCGGCACTGCCCCGCGCAGATCGACGCGGTTCTGGCGCATATCGAGCATGATATCGGCGTGGCCGTGGCCTTCGTCGTTTGTGAGTTCTTCTTCGTGGCCGATATCGAGGCCGTTGGGAATGCCATAACGGTTGGTGAGATGGCTAACGGCCAAACCAAAATTCGCCCCATCCTGTCCAATCCACGCAAGTCCTCCGGCCACATCCCATGTACGAGCCGCGGTGTTATCAACCCGGCCGAACGCACTTGCGTCTTCGGCCAGTTCGCCACCTTCTTCAACAGCGGCATCACGCTGACTGCGGCTAAAGATGAAGCCACCACTGCGGTAATCATCGGATTCAAAAAAGCTGCCATCGACATGGGCAACGAACCCGCCACCCAGCGGTGCGTTGACCGAGGCCCCGATATTGCGTTCGTGCGCGGCAGAGGCATAGCCTGCCACGGCGTCAACATGGGGGCCACCTTCGGGAACCTCACGCGGGATACGCAAATCGCGCATATTCACCACGCCGCCAATCGCGCCAGAACCATAAAGCAAAGCCGCAGGTCCGCGCAGAATTTCGATCCGGTCCGCGAGCAGTGGATTGATCGCCACGGCATGATCGACCGAGGTATTGGACACGTCAAAGCTGCCAATGCCATCCGTCAGAACCCGGACGCGTTCATTATCCAACCCGCGCAAGATCGGACGCGATGCGTTCGGACCAAAAAAGCTTGAAGACACGCCGGGTTGCCGCGCAAGCGTTTCACCAATCGTGGACCGCTGCTGCAATTGCAGAGCATCGCCTTGCAGGACGGTAACTGCAGTCGCCACCATGTCACGATCACGCGCATATGGCGCGGTTACGATAATTTCGGTCGAAGGTTGGCTGTGCGAACTGCTTTGGTCACCATCCTCGGCAGCGCCGTCATTCGCGAAAGCAGGAACAGCAAGAGCAAGCGCAGCAACTGCGGTACCACTGGCCAGTAAGCGAGCAAGTTTCATTGCTATCAATCCTTTTAGCGATCCGTGCGGCTGTTTTGAAACAACAACGCATTTTGGCTCACGCTCGCTATAGGCCATATCCAAGCCATGATACAAGATATCATAACTTCAATTTGAAAAATTTAAGCAGGTCAGCGCACTGGCACGCTATAAGCCTCACTCCCCGCAAAGCGCAGGGTGCGCACAGTTTTACCGTGCCGGAAAATAACCTGATTGATTTGAGTGGGGTAAACATCGCGCAAGATAGTGGACTGAACTTCCAGTGCTTTTGGCCTGCCTTGGATCGTAGCGGCACATTCTACGCGAACTTGCGCCGCATCAATCTCCACCGCCGTCACAGTCAGCGCCACGGCCTTCCCATTCGAAGAAACCGAGAACCGGCGAAGCAAATAGGTCTTTAGCGCCGCGATAGCCTCGGGATCATCAAGGCTCGTTTGCGCATCGGGTGCAATCTGCGCCAAAGCCGGTTCCAGATCATGTGCTTCAAACCGGTGAGACACCGTTAGCTTGCCACTAGCGGCCAGTGTCACGATGCTCATCGCATCATGCCCGCGATGCGCCGCGGCAGGGGCGCTGGCCAGTATGAGGCTGCTTAGCGCTATCCCCAGCGCGACATAGTATCGGATAAGAGTCACTTGCTGCCGGGCGCGTCGTAAGTGCGCAGGCCATCCGGCAGCACTGTCATGTCTGAATCCTTCATCCGGTTCTTGGCATCTTCCGGCTTATCAATCCCCAGCGTAACCGGTTCAATCTGTCCGGCGTAGACGTTGTTGGAACGATCAGCGTCAGCGGTTTCCCACATCGGATCAAGTTCGGCCTTCACCAGCGTTTTGCTGGAAAGGTACTGCCATGTGACGGCTTTGGGGTTGGTCCGCCAAATCTCTGCCGGGATACGCGCAGTCTCACTCGATCCATCGGCAAAATCCATTTTCAGGATCACCGGCATGACCAATCCGCCGCGGTTGCTAAAGCTGAAGCGATAGAAATTGTCCTTTACCGCGCGGGCCGCCCGTTCCTCCGCCGTCTGATCTTTCAACGCTTCAGCCGCCTTACGACGTTCGGCGGCGGTCGCGTCCAGCGGATCGATCCTGTCGTAGAAATCGCGGGTGGCAGGATCGCGCTCGGTAACGGTCTTGGCCGTGTTGCGCATGACCGTCAGCGATTTGGGTTCAGCCTCACGGCGGCGCTTGCGTTCCATCGCTTCGGCATCGGCATCGCCCCCATCAAGCCGCGCCCGCACCACTTTATCCAGCGCGATATCAACATGGTCGGTAGAATAGAACCAGCCCCGCCAGAACCAATCAAGATCAACCCCGCTGCTCTCCTCCATCGTCCGGAAGAAATCATAAGGCGTCGGATGCTTGAACCGCCAGCGCACGGCATATTCGCGGAAAGCGCGATCAAACAATTCGCGGCCCAGCACGGTTTCGCGCAAAATCGTCAGCGCGGTTGCGGGTTTGCCATAGCCATTGGCGCCAAACTGCAGGATCGAATCCGATTGCGTCATCAACGGCATCTGGTTTTGCGAAAGCATATATTCGGCAATATCTTTCGGCTCGCCCCGCCTCGCCGGAAAATCCTTGTCCCACAATTTCTCGGCCTGGAATTGCAGGAAAGTGTTCAGGCCTTCATCCATCCACGTCCACTGGCGCTCATCGGAATTGACGATCATCGGGAACCAGTTGTGGCCGATTTCGTGGATGACCACACCGATCAGGCCATACTTTGCCCGCTCGGTATAGGTCAGGTTCCCGGTCTTCTTGTCTTTCACCGGGCGCGGGCCGTTGAAGGTAATCATGGGATATTCCATCCCGCCCACCGGCCCATTGACCGACTGTGCCACGGGATAGGGGTAAGGGAAGGCAAATTTGCCATAGACATCAAGTGTATGCGCAATCGATTTGGTGGAATAAGCATCCCACAATGGCCGTGCCTCTTTGGGGAAAAAGCTCATAGCCATCACCAGCGGTTGTTCGGCAAAGTCCTGCTTCACACCCAGGGCATCCCAGGCAAATTTGCGCGATGACGCCCAGCCAAAATCGCGAACGTTTTCAGCGGCAAAGACCCACGTCTTTTCGCCAGCAGCCTTGCCCCGCTCTGCGGCTACCGCTTCTTCCGGAGTCACCACATAGACCGGGCTTTGCGCACTGCGCGCCTGTTCAAGCCGTTGACGCTGCGCGGCGGTCAACACCGTCTCGGGGTTTTGCAACACGCCTGATGCCGCCACAACGTGATCGGCCGGAACCGTCAAAGCGACCTTGTAGTCACCAAATTCCAGCGTGAATTCGCCCGAACCCAGAAACGCCTTGTTGTGCCAGCCTTCATAGTCGGAATAGACGGCAAGGCGCGGAAACCATTGCGCGCCTTCGAAAATGCAATTTCCATCCTCGCCGGGCTGGGTGAAACATTCATAACCCGAACGCCCGCCTACGACATTGGCTTCGGCCATCGGAAAAGACCATTCGATAAAGACGCTGGTTTCGCCACCATTGCCCGCTACGGACTGCTCCAGATCAATGCGCAACAGGCTGTCCACCACCGTGAACGGCAACGCCTTTCCCGATGCATCGCGGACGGCGCTGATTGTAAAGCCACCTTCCCATTCCTGCATCCGCTTGGCCCGGCGCACTTCATCAAGGCTGATCTTATCGCCCGCGACGGTGTTGGTCATTTCGGCGATGGAATTGCGCTTGTAGTCGTTCTGATCCAGCAGCAGCCACAGATAGGGCAAGGCATCGGGCGAATTGTTGCGATATCGGATAGTCTGGCTGCCAGTGACGAGGCGCTTGGCCTCATCCAGCCGCGCCTTGACGTCATAATCGACCTTTTGCTGCCAATACCGATATCCGGGTGCACCCGACGCATTGCGATAATCAGTCGGCGTGGGCCAATCTTCGCCTTCCAATTGGCGAAATTTGTCAACAAAGGCGCCCTTGGTCTGTTCGATGGGGTTTGCGATGGCTGACTGCGTCAACACCGGCACGATTAACGCCAACATCGAAGCAGACACAAAGAACGAACGACGCACAGCGGCCCCCTATTTCAGGCCATCATCCACCGATGGCCGCAATTGGGTGCACGCTGTTACATCATATCATTTACGTCAACGCCTTATAACACTCCCTGTCCAAGGGGGCTGAACTGAAGACAACGGCTTAGCTTGCTCCCCCGAAGTGCATTCGGGCTGTGGACCTCACAACAAGAAGTCACCCTGGTTGTAAGCGATGAGGACGCCCGATATGCCGAAGCCGATGATGTCGGCAAGGCCATCGTTGTCGACATCGGCGACATCGCGGTAGAAGGTGTTATTACTGCTCCAGCCTTGGTTGGTGCCGAAGTTGGCAAGATCAAACCCGGCAGTGGTGAACGTTCCATCGCCCTTGCCGTAGGACACCAGTGTGCCCGCTATTCCAAAACCGACGATATCGGCAATATCATCGCCGTTTACGTCTGTGACCATGCGCGGAAAAGCGTCGTTGTTCGCCCAGCCCTGATTGACGCCGAAATCGCTCAACACCAGTTGTGCAGGGCCAAAAGTGCCATTGCCGTTGGACAGCGCGACCAGCGTTCCAGCTATCCCGAAGCCAACAATGTCATCGCGGCCATCACCGTTCACGTCTGCTACGGCGCGGTGGAAATTGTTGTCGTTGGTCCAGCCTTGGGCCACGCCGAAGTTTGCAACGCCGGTCTGGACGGCTTGGAAGGTTCCATTGCCGTTGCCAAGCGATACCAGCGCACCGGCAAAGCCGAAGCCGATGATGTCAGCTTTGCCATCACCGTTGACGTCACCCACAGTGCGCGCGAAGCCGTTCTGGCTTGACCAACCTTGATTGGTGCCGAAGTTGGCGATGCCAGTGGTGGGATTGGCAAAAGTGCCATCGGCGCGGGCGAGCGAGACCAGCGTGCCGGCAAAGCCGAAGCCCAGGATATCGTGACGTCCATCGCCGTTTACATCCGCCAATTCGCGGTGGAATTGGTTGTCAGACGCCCACCCGGCAGTCTGCCCGAAGTTGGCAACAACAAGGCTCGTGCCGGAAAAGCTGCCGTTTGCCGATCCGAACGAGACAAGCACGCCGGAAAAACCAAAGCCCACGACATCGGCAAAGCCATCGCCGTTCACATCTGCAATATGACGCGGAAACTGATCCTGCGAGGCCCAGCCGTTGGCAGGATTGAAGTTGGCGACGACTGCTGCGCCCGGGTTCCTGAAGGTGAACGAATAGAGCCCGTCAGCAAACTGGATCTGTTCAACCCGGACCAGCGTATCAGTGCCGTCCAATGCCGAACTGACTGTCAGCGCGCTAGATCCGACGGTTACCGTAGACTGCGCGCGTGTCGCGCTAAACACCGCCCGATCGCCACCTGCGCTGCCGTCAAGCAGATCATTGCCAATGCCACCGTTAAGGATATCGCCGCCCTGCGCACCAATCAGGACGTCGTTGCCACCAATACCCGCGAGGATATCATTGCCCGCAGTACCAACAATGTAATCATTCAACGCTGTGCCGGTAATATCAGACCCTGAATAATCGTTATCTGCGATGATCGCCTGCACACTCAGATTTGCAGGCCCAAGCGCAAGCGAGGTCGGCGTGAGCAATAGGCTGAAGGTTTCGCCGCTCTCGACAATAGTGTCTGCCAACACCGTCACCCGCACATATGCAACAGTTTGGCCGGGCGCGAACGTCACCGTGCCGGTTGCGCCAACATAATCCGATCCTGCCAGCGCGGTGCCATCTACAGTTGTATAATTGACTTGCAACTGTGACGAGAATGGCTGCGACAGCTTGATCTCGAAGACAACTTCGTTTGTAGGGTACAACGATTCATGCACGGCGGTTGCAACACCGGCCATCGCAATGTTGTTGCCAACGCCGTCGTTGTCGTAAACAATGCCCGAGGCAGACAGCGACTGCGCAGCACCAGCAAGTTCAGCATTTACGGGATCAAACAAGACCAGCGTCAGGCTTTCGTCAATCTCGTCAACATTGTCACTATTGGTGTTAAATTGAAGCGTGAGAGTGGTTTCGCCCGGTGCGAAGACCAACGTACCCGTGCGATTGAAGAGGGTGACGCTTTCGGTTTGGCTCAGCGTGCCGTAGCCGGTCCCGGACAATAGCCCGTAATTGACCGAAACAGTTCCTGACGAAGGCTGATCCAACGTGACGGTGAAGGCCATGTAATCACCCTCGGTCGTGCCGTAACTGCTGACCGAGATTGATGGTTGAGCAATTGTGGCATCGTCATTCAGGATCGTCGCGATGCCCACACTGCCCGCGTTGGATGGTGCTGCGGTGGGCGGGGTCACCTTCAGCAAAAATGTTTCGGTATTCTCAAGCGCCGTATCGCCAAGTACCGGCACATCGACATAGCCAACCACTTGGCCAGCCGCGAAATTCAACGTGCCCGTTACCGCGGTATAGTCTTGTCCGGCAATGGCGGAGCCATTTATGGTGTTGTAAGCCAGCGCGAGCGCAGCACTGTGCGGTTGCGACAAACGCACTTCGAACCGCGCCAGCTTTGTGCCACTGTCATTTTCATAGACAATCGGCGAGCCCACCAGCACGGCAAGGTTTGAGCCTACACCGTCATTATCAAGGATAATGCCCATCGCCCGCAGAGCAGGGCCACCCCCGGCCAGTTCCGCGTTCGACGGGTCAAAAAGTTCAAGCGTTATGCTTTGGTCGATTTCGTCAGTCGAATCTGATGGGATATAAATCGAGATCGTCTTTGTCGTTTCGCCGGGCGCAAAAGTTAAAACGTAGAGGTCACCAATATCTCCGTAGTAACTTGTGTCATAATCGCTAGCAGTTCCCAAGCCATTGCCCGTCAGCGTCCGGAAACGCACCGACACCACGCCTGCCGAAGGCTGATCGAGTGTCACCGTAAAGGCCATGTAATCGCCTTCGGTCACGGCATAACTGCTGACCGAGATGGATGGTTGGGCTATTGCGGCATCGTCATTCAGGATCGTTGCTATACCCACACTGCCCGCGTTGGATGGTGCAGCGGTGGGCGGGGTCACCTTCAGGAAAAACGTCTCGGTATTCTCAAGCGCCGTATCGCCAAGTACCGGCACATCGACATAGCCGACCACTTGGCCAGCTACAAAATTCAGTGTGCCGGTTACCGCGGTATAGTCTTGTCCGGCAGCGGCAGTACCATCTATCGTATTGTAAGCCAGCGCCAGTGCAGCGCTGTGCGGTTGCGACAAACGCACTTCGAACCGCGCCATCTTCGTGCCGCTGTCATTTTCATAGACAATCGGCGAGCCCACCAGAACGGCAAGGTTTGAGCCCGTGCCATCATTATCAAGAATGATGCCCATTGCCCGCAAAGCAGCGAGGGATCAAAGAGTTCCAGCGTTATGCTTTGATCGATTTCATCGACAGAATCGGATGGGATGTAGAGCGAGATCGTCTTCGTCGTTTCGCCGGGTGCAAAAGTTAAGAGGTAGATTTCTCCAAACTCTCCAGACCAATTGGTGTCGCCATCGCTGCCAGTTCCCAAGCCGTTGCCTGTCAGCGTCCGGAACCGCACAGACACTGTGCCTGCCGAGGGCTGATCAAGTGTCACCGTGAAGGCCATGTAATCGCCTTCGGTCACGGCATAACTGCTGACCGAGATGGATGGTTGGTCGATTGTGGCATCGTCGTTCAGGATCGTTGCGATGCCCACGGTGCCCGCGACGGATGGCGCGGCGGTTGGCGGGGTAACCTTGAGGAAGAACGTCTCGGTGTTCTCGATCGCAAGGTCGCCAATGACCGGCACATCGACATAGCCTACGACTTGGCCCGCAGCGATGGTCAATGACCCAATGGCTGCAATGTAATCTTGACCAGCGACCGCAGAACCGTCGATTGTCGAGTAGTTAAGCGTAAGTGACGATGTATGGGCCTGGGAGAGGCGCACCTCGAACCGCGCCATTTGCGTACCGCTGTCATTTTCATAGACAATCGGCGAGCCAACCAGAACGGCAAGGTTTGAGCCCGTTCCGTCATTATCAAGGATGATACCCGTAGTGCGCAAAACGGGGCCTCCCCCAGCCAGTTCTGCATTTATGGGATCAAACAGTTCAAGCGTCAGACTTTGATCAAATTCATCAATCGAATCTGATGGAATGTATATTGTGATTGTTTTGGTTGTTTCGCCGGGCGCGAAGGTGAGTTGGTAGATTTGACCGAAATTCCCTGACCAACTGGTATTTTCAACACCCGCGGTGCCAAGCCCGTTGCCCGTAAGCAACCGGTAACGAACGATTTCTGTGCCGGCCGCTGGCTCGTCAAGCGTAACGGTGAATGAAAGATAATTACCTTCAATAGCAGTCGCGCTAGAAACAGATATCTTCGCCATTGCACTCTCTTCTCGCCAGCCTGATACGCAGTTTCTCTTATAACTTCCTTCATTCAATGTAAAACCTTGCGTTAACCATATTCAGCTGAATCCAGCCCTCACCCTCTTCATAGTTATTGACAGGAATACAATTTTGAATCAGCACAGCTCGACTCGCGGATGAATTGCTGATTAAAAGGAACCAGCCTTTAAGGCAGGGATTAGCGTGAAGGCTGATACTGAATGGGGTTTAGACTCGCAAAGGGCCGCCGAGGATTGTGAGTTTGTTGGCCGCCATTGCCACGCAGCCCAAAAGCCCGGCAGGAAGTATGCACATCGGCAACGAAATGCGTACGCTCAAACGCTGACCTTCGACGATTTTGGACAATCCACCAAATAGTCCGACAAAGCGGGGCGCCGTTTTCGGCGATTTACCGGTTTATAAAGTCAGCGTATTTTTGAAGCACCCCGCCGAAATCTTGCTGCACAGGCGGCGCAATGAATGGCACCCTTACCGCTGGCTGTAGTGGCGGCATTTAGAGCGCCAGGGTGAAATATCATGTGCTGCGGCGTTCTCACAAAGGCGGCTGACAGCTTGATGACAAACTGCGGCGTCCTTTTGGCCTTAAGGAGCCGCAAGCAGTTGTTGCCACAGTATGTAAGGCAGGATTGAGGCGTGATCGTCAGTCCATGCCGGACCTTGTGGCTTCATCAGCGGTTGCCAGCGTTTGTCGCCCTTACTTCCGCCCAGCTTGGCCAATGTTGCCGGATCGCGCGCCAGAACGACCCATTGCGATGCCCTTGTCAGCGCATCCTTGGCGGGCCGGTCAATCAGGTGAAGCGCTGAAAGCCCGCGCTTTTGCGCAAGTGCCGCGATGGCTGGTTCAAGCCTCATGAAACGGTTTGAAATGTGGATCAGCAGCACCCCGTTATCGGCCAGAGAGTTTGTATAAATGCCGAGCGCTTCATCGGTTAACAGATGCAGCGGGATGGAATCGGACGAGAACGCATCGACAGCCAAGACATCAAACCCGGCCTTTGGCAGCTTGGCCAGTTCAAGCCGCGCATCGCCGATGATCACTTTGGCGTCTGGCGTGCAATCGCGCAGGAAGGTGAACGTGCCATCGCGCGAATAGTCCCACACGACCGGGTCAATTTCGAAGAACGTCCATACTTGTCCGGGGCGGCTATAGCAGGCCAGAGTGCCTCCGCCCAAACCGACAACGCCCACCCGCGCGTTCTGGCCAAACATCGCCTCGGTCTTGGCCAGGACCAATCCTGCCCCCGAATTGGCACCATAATACGATAGCGGTGTGCGGCGCCGGGCCGGATCAAGCGATTGGACGCCATGAATGGTGGTGCCATGCAACAGATTGCGCGTCTTGGTCACCTCGTCATCGCGAATGCGGTAAACGCCGAAGTAGCTGCGCTCGGTGTCAGATCGCGCCATGAACACGATTGTGTCAAAGCCGCCTTGGACCAGAACCAGGCCGCACAGCAGCATGACAAACAACGCCCGCCACGCCAGACACGCAATGCTGATCACCACAATCACAGCGATCAAGGCGACTTGCAAGCCAAGCTGGCCATCCCGGACTGCCGCGCTCAATGGCGCGAAGGCCAGGATCAGGCCGGTCGTAGCCAAAGCAATCGCCAACATGCGCGCGCGCGCGGCATCGATGCCAAAGCGCTTGGGCCAATCAACCAGCACCGGCAAAGGTATCAGCAGCGCCGATGCAAGCAGTAGCAAGGGGTGTTCCCATGTCCAACTGAACACGAGCGGTGCGACAAGCGCGGTGAATGCGCCGCCCAGCGCCCCGCCCAGAGACATGATGAAATAGAACTTTGTCAGCGCGCTATAATGCGGTCTCAGGCTGTAAAGGCGGCTGTGAAGCGCGGTGCAAATTACAAAAAGCAAAACCAGTGTCAGCGCCAGCAGGAAGATTGACGATTGCTGCGTCGAACTCATCATCACGCGCGCGCCAACCAGCATAATAACTGGGGTCACAATTATGACCAGCTTGGCCACCGTTTGACGGCTTGCGAAGGCCACGATGAAACTGAGCAGATAGAGCGCCAGCGGAATGACCCAGAGCAACGGCATGGCGACAATATCGGTCGTCAGATGCGTCGTGGTGGAAAGCATCAGGCCCGATGGCACAGCCGATAACGCCAGCCAGAGCGCGATCCGGCTTCGCGCAATCGGGGCCTGTTCTTCTGCTCCATTGGTCACAGGCGCGACCGATACTGCCACGATGTCCCGCCGCGTCCACGCAGCAAGGCACACCAAGGCAATCAGACCGCAAAAGCCGATGGACCACGCCCACACTTGCGCACGCGTGCTGAACAACGGTTCAACCAGCAACGGATAGGCTAGCAAGCCTGCAAAACTGCCGAAATTGGAAATCGAATACAGCCACCAAGGCTCGCCCGCTTTGGGATCTGCAACATACCAACGTTGCATCAGGGGGGCTTGGGCGGAAACCAATCCGAACACCGGCCCGATGGAAACGAGTAGCAGCAGCGGGATCAAAAGGACTTCGAGGCCTTGGCGCGTCGGCACCCATTCGCGCAGCGTGATCGGCAATGTTAGCACCGCCAGCAGCAGCAGCGTGATGTGGATCATGGCTTGGCGCTTCAAGGGCTTGTTTGACAGCCACAAGGCATAGCCATACCCGCCAAGCAGCAGCGTCTGATAGGTCAGCATCGCGCTGTTCCATACACTGGGCGCCCCGCCAACCAGCGGCAGCGCCAATCTGGCAACCATCGGCTGCACAAGAAACAGCAGGAAACTGCCGGTAATGATGGTCGCAAAAAACACTGCGCGCGCGCTGGGAGCAGTCATCATTTCTCCAAGACTTGTATCCGGCGCAAAGCGTGTTGCATTGAACAACCTCATTTGCCGCCCCTCGCGCAGCGCTGTAACCAAATATGGTTAACCAAACGCAATCAACGAAGAACGGGGTACGGCCGGAACATGCAGTCTCGAATTGCGACAAGCACGAAGGACTCAGCGATTCCTTGTGGCCCGTCGGCGATGCTCATTCCTCAAACCAAAGCTTAAAATCGCAAAGATCAGAGCCGTGGCGTAAGAGAACGGGTTGAGGCCGAAAGATTCCACGGGGGTGCGAATGCCCATGAAAAACAGATAGGCCACCGCGAAGGTGCCAAACGCCTCAGGACGGCGGGTAACGCGGATCGCCAAAATCAATGCCAATGCACCAATGACCACAGCAAAAAGCGTGAACCCGACATAGCCGAGATGGACCAATATCTCTGTCGCCGAGTTGTGAAAGTTGAAGCCCCGCTTTTCAGCGATCCCGCCAAACTTCCAGATCAATTCAGCATCGGGATTACCTACATTCCAGAATGCATTATACCCCAATCCGAATGCTGGATTTGCTTCAATCAACCGCGAAGCTTGCTCCCAGATATACGTCCGTCCGGTAAGCGTCGCATCTTTACCCGCGCTTTTAAGGATGCTGCCCATAACCGCATCAAACCAAAAAGATCGTAGGGCAAAAGCCAAAGACAATGTCGTGGTGATCGTGATGAACAACATGGTTCGCGCCTGAACGCTTAAAACGCGGCCGAACTGCATCGCGATCATGGCCATGGCGGCCAACATTGCGGCGACCAGCGCGCCGGTTGAGTCAGCACGGAGGACCATCCAGACATCAATTACAAGCACGATCAGCGCACAAAGGGCGAGAAAATAGCGGCGAAAGCCAACCGCAAAAACAGCGACCGCGCTTGCGATGAGCATGCCAACGCCTGAAGCATCAGCGGCCTGATTTTTGCTGGCCATTATACCGATGAAGGCCAGTTCGACTACGCTGCTGCCCGCCCGTCCAACCAGTGTATATCCACCGATCAACATTGAGGCGACGGCATGGGCGGCAAACGCCACGAACAAACCCAACAACGCCTGATGGGAATTCAGCGCAACGCCAATCACGATGCCTATTAGCACCGTGATGAGATATTCGGTTCCGTAATAAATCGTTGTTTGCGGAACTGCCGACCAAAATGCCGAGAGCAATGCAAAGGCCGGGAGTAGGCCCAACACCCCCGCCGCCAAGCCAATTTTGGATAACTGTTCAGGGCGCAACAAGAAATAGATAGGCAAAGCAACCACAAGCGCCAACGCAGTGACAGACCGCAGCAATTGCTCAAACAGCATAGCCGTCATCACAAACGCGACCCATATACCGTCAAAATTGGCCAGCCGGTTCGTGCGCGCAGCCAGATAGCTGGGCCGGGCGATGCTGCCTTGAAGGCTTTCGACAGGCCGCGCTGCACGCGTCATAAAATGTCGCCCGCCACGGTACTCACAATGCTGACTTGATCAAAAGTAACGCTCGCCAATGCGGATCGTATCGCCGGGGTTGACCCAGACAGGCCGGCCCTTTTCCAGCTTGTATTCTTCTTCAGCCCCGCCAGCCCGGCGCACAAACACTTTCGATTTGCTTGCACGGTAAGTGTAGCCGCCCGCTGTTGCGATAGCCTGATCAACCGACAAAGCGCTGGCATAAGGATACTGGCCGGGACGGCTTACTTCACCGAGGATGTAATAAGGGCGGTAGCTGAGCACCTCAATCGTGACGCGCGGATCGAGCAGATAGCCAGATGCAAGCTTTTGGCTGATCATGCCGTTCAGTTCATCAATCGTGTGTCCCTTCGCGATGACATTTCCGATAAGCGGAAAGGCGATGTCCCCATTGGGGCCAACCGAATACTCGCCATTGATAGACTGTTCGCCATATACGGTCACGCGGACCTTATCGCCCGAATCCAGCTTATAAACCGGAGCGGCAACGGCCTCCGATGTCGGGCTTGCCGCTGTTTGCGCAACGCACCCGCTGCAAACGCCGATGAAAACTAAAGCGGCCAAAATCGTGCGAACGAACATGTGTTGCTCCATATGCCACCCGCCGGAGCCTTAGCTTGTCTGCCTTGGGGAAGGAAGAGAAGGTTTGGGAATCAACCCTAAATGGATCAAACCGATGTCCGAAACAGCATTGGCTCTTTGCTGGGCTTCAATCCTGCGCGGAAAATAAAACTCTGTTTTGGATCAAGCATGACCGCCGAAAGAACCCCGGTGTAATATGCGCCGGTATCCAGACTGATGCGGTTGCTGCAAACCTCGACATCATCGACCACGTTGTGTCCGTGAATGATGATTGCGCCATGATCGCGCGTGCTTTCCATGAATGCCGAGCGGATCCAGAGCAAATCCTCTTCGCTTTGGCGGTGCAGCGACCTTCCCGGGCGAACGCCGGCATGACAAAAGAAAAATGGCGGCTCAGACAAGAAGGTTGGCAACTCCATCAGCCATTCAAGGGCCTCCACCCCAATACCCTTTTGAAGACGTTCAGCAAACCGGAACCGGTCCTCGCCAGACTGCGGGGGCGCAATGCCAAAGCTTTCCAAAGTGGCAAGGCCACCATGCTTCAGCCACAAATGCTGGGCGTCTGCATCCCCATGAGCCGCGGCAATCAATGACGCTTCGTGATTGCCCTTCAACACCACAAACGCATCGTAACTTTGGCAAGCCCGCATCAGCAGATCCATGATCTTGGCGCTGTCCGGCCCCCGATCAATGAAATCGCCCAGAATAACGAACTTTGTCGGCATGAGCGGCAGGTTTGCCGCTTTTTCATCGATCGCCCGAATGAGCGCCGCAAGCAAATCCCACCGGCCATGAACATCGCCAATCGCAAACACCCGCGATTCTTTTGGTAATGATGCGCGCGCCATTCCGACGATTTGCCGCTTGGGCAAAGCCAGCTTATCCGCGCTCACCGGGACTGCGGTCGAGCTTTTGTTCGGCATCTGTGCTCTCTGTGCGGTCACGGCCACGGATGGAATGCTCCCGAACGGACGAAACACTTGTGAATGTTGCAACGCAATAAGCTACGCCCTGCCCTCAGGTGTTGCAAAGGCATAAGTGTGATCAGCTTCATTATCGCCAATTACAACGGCAGCAGCTTTTTGGGTAAGGCCGTCGCATCCGCTTTGGCGCAGCGCAACGTCGACGTTGAAGTGATCATTGTCGATGATTGTTCAACCGACGACAGCCCGCAAATCGCAAGAGCATTGGCACAATCAGACCCCCGTGTTCGGTTTATTGCCCTGACATCCAACAGCGGCCCGGCGGGCGCGCGCAATGCTGCATTGGCCGCGGCCAAAGGCGAATGGATCGCCGTGCTTGATAATGATGACCTGCTCCACCCTGATCGTTCCGCAATTCTGATTGCCGAGGCCAAAGCCAGCGGAGCAGACATCATCGCAGACAATCTCGTTCTGTTTGACGATGAGGCAATCGCTTCGCCTCAAAGTTTCCTTGATGGCGACCGCCTTGAATGTCCCCAGTGGATCGGCCTTATCGACTATCTTGAACAGACCAGAATGCATGGCAGAGCGCCTAATCTGGGCTTCCTGAAGCCGATCTGGCGCCGCGATTGGCTCGTTCACAGCGGTCTGCAATATGATGCTAATCTGCGCATTGCCGAGGATGATGACCTGATCGTGCGCGCTCTTCTTGCAGGCGCTAAGTATCGGCTATTGCCCGAGCCTTTCTACTTTTACCGCAAACACGGCGCATCCATTTCACATCGGCTTTCACCTGCCAACGCCGATAAAATGGTGGAGGCGATTGACCGTGTGGAGCCAGCCTTCGACAGCCAACCAGGTGCAGTGCGCAGCGCGTGGGTACGACGCAGCGGTTCAATCCGCGTGGCGCGAGCTTTCGTCCACATTATCGATGCAATCAAAGCCAAACGCTATGGCGACGTTCTCACAACTGCAATCACCACGCCCCAAGCGTTGCTGCTGTTTCGCCAGCCCATTATGGCCAAGTTGCAGCGATTTACGCCGAAATTTCCCAGCAGGGACCCACGCCATTCCGGCAAAGCAGACGTTATATTTATTAGCCGCCAGCGATTGGTTGGCGCCACAAATGGCAGCTCTGCTTATTTGCTCGCCTTGGCCCAGGCAGTGCGCGATGCCGGGTTGGAACCCCATTTGGTCCAACCATCCCCGAGCTTGTTTGGCCGGACGCCGTTTATCAAACTTAGACCTGAAATGGATGTTTTTTCGTCAATCCATATTAGGGAATCTTTAAGGTTTGGTGCCTGGCGAGTCGCATATAGTCCGACGATCTGGCTACGCGCGTTGCATGGCGTCGCCTCGCGTATTGCGAAGCGGGCAGGCCTACAGCGTGGATGGCTTACAGAACGAAAGGCGCCTTATGCCATTTCAACACCATGGACACTTCAAGATCGATTGTATGTGGCCCAATATGCCCGAGGCGCTGAACCGCCGCGCGCTGTGCTCCTCGACTATTTTTTCCAAGCCGAAGCCTTGCCCTATGTCATGGAACCTGCGGTGCGTAGCGCCATAATCATGCATGACAGGTTCAGCGCACGCGACGAACAATTTGCAGCAGCAGGACAAAAGGACAGCGTAGCAGCTATTGATCAAAGCACCGAAGTCGCGGGACTAATGAAGGCAAACGCGGTCATTGCCATTCAGCAGGACGAGGCCGATTTCGTTCGCTTGCATGTCTCCGATACCGTTCCGATTCTTGCACCGATGGCAGCCAAAATCGTAATGGCTCCCCAGCCCGGTACGTCAAATGTCATTCTGTTTGTTGGCAGCAATACCGCACCAAACGTCCACGGGCTGAACTGGTTTATTGAAACCGTCTGGCCATCTATCCAGACAGCTTGCCCGGATGCGGTTCTGCTCGTTGCCGGAAAAGTGGCCGACGCCATCACAGTTCATAACTCGGGCATACGTATCCTTGGCCTTGTGGATGATCTGGCGCCGCTTTACGCCGAAGCAGGCGTCGTGATTTCGCCATTATTGCAAGGATCTGGCCTTAAAATCAAATTGATAGAAGCCTTGGCTCATGGCAAGGCAACTGTCGTCACCAGCGTAACATTGCAAGGTGTGACGAACCTTCTTAAGAACGCTGTGCTGCTTGCAGATGAGCCTCAGCAATTCGCCAAATCCGTCATCTCGCTTTTGCAAGATGACAAAGCTCGTGCGCATCTTGCAGCCAGGGCTTGGGAAGCCGCTTCGCAAAATTTTGGGCCCAAGAATGCCTTCGCCGAATTCAGCGAGTGGCTCACTCAGCGGACCGATGTGGGCGTGCCTTTTACCGACCATGCTCTAACGTAATCGATTTCCATTTTGGCAGGAAACGGAGTGGCCGCGTCAGGATCGCCCGGCCAATTCCCGCCAATCGCCAGGTTTGCCAAGACATACATTGGCTGGTGCATATCTGCCGGCGTTGCCTCGCTCCCGGTCAGTTTGTCGTCGACGTAGAAGCTGATTTTATCTGCAAGCCAGAGCGTGCCGTATGTATGGAATTCGCCATCATCAGCAGGCAGCCGGATTGTTCGGGTTTCCTTTGTAGGGAAACGCGAATGCAGGGTCTGGAACGTGACCCCCGGCTTGTCACCATGAGCTTCCATTACGTCAATTTCTGGCGGCCAGCCGCCCTTTTCCGGCAATAGCCAGAACGCAGGCCAGACGCCCTTCCCACCTGTCCAGCGCGCGCGAACTTCAAAGTAGCCATACATCTGGCTAAAGCGTCCACGCGACGAGATCATGCCGGAACTGTACGTGACATTTTTGAGCGGCGAATTGGCAATTTCGCGGGGTTGCCGCGCCACTTCGCTGACGACCAGAGCCCGTTGTGCAGGTGCAAGCGGCTTGGCTGAAATCGTTAGCGCGCCGCCTTGTACGCTGAAGGGATCGATCCCGAGGCCGAGATAGTCGCGGTCCATATAGACTTGCCGCTCACTATTTCCCCACAAGTTGCGCTTTGCAACGGTTGGCGTTTCCTTTGCGGGATCGTAAAACGCAAATATCCATTTGCTTTGATCAACCTGCGCACCGTTGAAATCATCTTCAAAAGAAGGCGTAAAAACGTGGCTTCTGGGTGGCCCTGATTCCGGTTTGTCACTTAAATCCAATGCGTTGGTGGCAACCACCAAAGCGGCCGCGCCTGCGACAAACGCTGAAATGAGCAGTTGCATTTTTCGTGTCCTTGTCACGCCTTTTAGGTCGTTACAGGTGCTGGGGGTTGGCCCACTACTGTCTGCCCTAAGAAGCCAAGTCCCCATGCCATATGCATAATCATTGCCGCCAATCCTGATAGAGCAGCGCACCGGGAGCGCTTTCGCCATCCGATAAGCGCGCCCGCTATGATGCTTAGCAACGCCCAAGCCAGCAAGGGCAATGCGAGGAGCGGAAATATGGGCGCGGCGAGTGCCACAAAGAGGGCTATTGGCACCAACAATGGTACCATTTGGCGCAATTTCGGGCGCATCTTGTGCAGTTGCAGCGTCTGCGCGCGCCCCTTGCCGTAGTTTCGGTACTGCCGCCAAAGCGCAGTTGGTGTTGCACGTGGATAATAGGTTATCGTGCAGCCCGGCTCCAACCATATTTTGCCAAGCTGCGACAGCCGGTGATCCAATTCAGCATCTTCGTTGTGAGACATCGCCAGATTGTATCCGCCGGCACCACGAAAAGCGTCAATCCGCATCAGCGCGTGATGGCCGTGATCGACATAGGCCCCGCCCCCTTGCGATCGATGCGCTGACCCTCCGGTTCCGATGACCGAATTTTGCGCAGCGGCGGCAGCTTTCTGGAAACAGCTCTTGCCTGTGGTGAACATCGGCACGACAACCGACACCGCGTTCCGCGAAACCCCCGCTGCTACCAATTGCTCCACATAACCGGGAGGGTAGGCGCAGTGGGCATCAATGCGGGCCAACCACATGTGACCATCGCCAAACTGGGCAATTGCCCGATTGATCCCGGCACTTTGAATGCGGTCGGGATTATCCATCAGAACGATCCGTGCATCCACTTCGCCAAGCTGTGCAACAATCTGGCGGCTACCATCTGTACTGCCGCCATCGGCCACGACAATCAAAGCACCGGGGTTGTCAGTTCTAAACTGTTGCAAAAGCGCGGGAAGGTGTGCCGCCTCGTTAAGGCAGGGAATGACAATCAAAGCCTGTCCGGTCATGCCAAACGCCCCTGCCCCATCAACGCCGCCAAAAGAGCATCCGCAAGTGACATTGGCCGATGTAATATCGGTCCGGGGCACGCAGGATACCCCGAATTGAAGCTGGTGAAGCCCTTGGTGATGGACTGTCGGGAGAGTTCGCATGAGACCTGTGAACACGTTTACCAACCATCGGTGCATTGAAAAGCCATGAAAGCAGTGACGTGAATGCACTGCTTTTGGCTCAGAAAGTCTAATCATTTTTTGACCGCGACAACGTGCATTCTCGATCAAAAAAAACCCTGCCAAAACAACATTAATGGTAAGGAAAATTATCACGCAAAAGTTAACAAACCCATTCAGGGATGATTATGAATTTTTACGCGACACACCACTGGATGGTGCAAACTTTTTTTTCTTCGAACAAAACATGACGCCATTTTTACGTGGCGAACCTTTTGCCCCGCTGGGCCGCAAACCTGCAATCCATGCAATATGGACCAGACCAATTGACGGTGATCGATCTTTTGGCCGAATACAGGTTTCCCGGGCGGTGCGTCAGGCTTTGCAGAGCCGCTTCGAAGTTAGAGAGAGCATCCTACAATCGCTGACATCAAAGATGACGGTTGGACGTGCCGCAAGAGCGGGAACCGCATTCATAAGGCACGCTTTTCGCGGTCAAATACTGCCCTTACAATGCTTGCTCTACTCTAATAGGCAAGAGATTGATCGGGTCATTGCTGAGATTAAACATGACGTCGAGGCTGTTTATATCGACGGCATCAGATGCCTGCCATTCCTGCATCGCTTGAAATCTGCCCGGCCACAATTGGCAATTGTGACCGATCTAGATGATCTTATGTCACGCAGAATGGGGCTTTTGCTTGAACTTAATCAGGCCCCGTCAACCGGCTATATGAAGAAGCAGATGCCAAGAATTGTAGAATGGCTTCTTCAATCACGGACGGTTGCGCGCAGCATCTTGCGATACGAGCGCAACGCTCTTCGTGTCATTGAGCGCGATATCGTGACCGCAAGCGACGTCGTTGTGCTGATATCCACAGCCGACGCAGCGGTGCTTTCGGCTCGAATAAAAAATTGCAAAAAAGTGGTTGGAATTGCGCCTCCTGTGAAGGTTGCCAGAGAGCCGCGGTCGATCGGAAAAGACAAGCTTCGGTTTGTGTTTGTAGGAAGTGATGCCCTGCGGCAAAATGAGCTTACGATTGATGCGCTGATCGATATTTGGCAGCGCCATAAAATAACTACGCCCCTTGTTATTTATGGAGATCAGCAACGAAAACTGAGCCTTCCTGCCCACGTTACCATGCCCGGGTACGCCGAAACCATCGATGACATTTATCAGGATGGTAGCATACTGCTATCGCCATCATACCTGGCCGGTGGGCTAAAGACAAAAGTCCTGGAAGCATTTGCGAATGGCGCAGCTGTAATAGGCAATAGTGTTACGTTCGAAGGGATTGATATTGGTGAATACCCATTATTAATCGAAAATGAAGCAGAACTTGTACTGATTCTACAAAATCCTTCAAACTATAACGAAATCATTGACGCTGCTGCCACGCATGGTGCGGCAGTTGTTCGCGAGAAACATGACCCGACAACGTTTGCTGTGCGATGGACCACGCTTGTTGCCGATTCCATTCTTGCTCGATCAGTTTAAGGTTCAAGTAGCACTTGGCGCAATGCATCACAGTCAACTTGCGTTGCAAAAATTGCCGCGCGCGGCACGCTGTCAACTGATGCCTTAAGGGCTAGGTACTGTGAGGCTTCCAACATGACGACTTGCTTTGTGATTTCCTTAAGCTCGTCATCAAGAGTAACGCCGGATTGATGGCGCTCTAGCCAGCGCCCCGTCTCAACCGAGCGCAAAGCAATGGGCACCGCGCCATATGCCATCGCTTCGTAGATGCGGTTGGGCAGGAGCCAGCTTGAATTGAGGCCCTCTTCGAAGAAGTCGATGGCCCACGCGAAGTGGCATTGTGCGTACAAGTGCGGCAGGTCGGATGTGACATAGGGCCCGAGGAAGGTGAATCCCGGCACTTTGGCAACCATCGCTGCAAAATCTGTGAATTCTGCGGGCGACGGGCGACCGGCAATCACCACTTTGATCCGGCCCTCATTTTGGCGGACAAGATCTGCCAAGATATCAAAAGTACGCTTGCAGCGCAGCATGCCAAACCAGCCGATTATCCATGGCGGCCCCGGTGGACTGGCTACTGTACCCTGACCTGACGGTGGAACCGCCGATGCATCCAAAGCCAGAACCTTGTTTTCGATGAGATAGACCGGCGGCAATCGGGGCACGCTTGGCCGGAAGTACTCGCGCTCAAATGCGGGCGAGGATGTCAGCACCAGATCAGCGTTCTTCAACAATCGCGCCTGAACTGCTTGAACGGCTTTTGCCGGTAGTGACGAGCCAAGTAACAACCGGTGAATGTCGAGGCACTCATAGACCAGGCGGGCCTGCGGTGCTGCTGCACGGGCGCGCGCCGCCAAGGCAAAGGCTTCAAGATTGCGCCCGATGATGACGTCAGCCCCCTTTGCCGCTTCAAGGATCGGGCCTGGCCGCAGCAAGTTGGCGAAAACCGCGCCGACACGTTGGGCCATTTTGCCGTCTTCGGTTTTGCCAAGATCAATCACTTGTGCGCCAAGTAATTGCGTAAGTGGCTGATCACGCCGTCTAAATCCCAGCACAGTGGTAGTGGCACCAGAAGCGTTGAACATGCGAACCCGCCGCTCAACCGCAGCGTCATGAACATCGTGGACGAAATAGACGATCTTCAAAAAGCCTCCTGAACGCGAAAATTATGGGATTGCGCGGGGGGAAACGTCCCATCTGCGACCGCGCCGATCATGACGACAATCCGACCTTGAGACTTTTTTGTTTCAGATTGTGAATACACCGGACAACGGGTGCCTACAGATGGCAGTCATATCCATCGAAATTGGAACGGATTTGACCCCTATATTGGCAAAGAACCGCCCAATTCAGACGCATTAAATCCTGCATGCATCTTGAGGGAACGCCCGCATAGCGCCAAAGGTAAATCCAGCTTTTCCGCTAAATATCACCGATATTTAGCTGCAAGTGCATGTCTAGGCTTCTTTGAACGTGGCTTTGCCACTGCGCGTTGCGAAAGGCTTTATGCCGACTGTTTCGATAATCATGCCCGCGTTCCAAGCAGAAGCATCTTTGCGCGCGGCAATCGCCAGCATGTCCAACCAGACGTTTGCTGATTGGGAACTGGTCGTCGTCAACGACGGCTCAACCGACGCGACGCTTGCATTGGCTAACGAATGCGCCGCCAAAGACCCGCGGATTCGCGTGTTCAGCCAAGCGAACCTTGGTGCTTCGGCTGCCCGGAACACCGGATTGCGTGAAGCGAAAGGCGACTGGATCGGCTTCCTTGATGCTGATGACTGGTTTGCGCCGTCATTCCTCCAATCGCTGTTGGACATCCGTACGGCGCACCCCGAAGTTGGCGTGGTATATTGCGATTTCGCGCTTGTGGATGCCAATAATAAACTACAGGAAGAACAAAGGGTTCCAGACCTTAGCGATCCTTTTGGCGCGCTTGCACGGAACTGTGTGCTGTCTGTCCACTGCGCTTTGACCCGTGCCGATATCCTGCGGGCGGCAGGCACATTTGACGAAGCGTTGGTCATTAACGAAGACTGGGACCTGTGGCAGCGTATCGCCCGCACCGGCGCCCAGTTTCGGGGCATCCGGGAAATTCTTGCCTTCTATGTCACCCGCCCCAATTCGCTGTCGCGACGCAAGGTTGAGGCTTTGGCAAGCGACGGCGTGATCGTTATTGAACGCATGTTTGCTGCCGATCCGCGCGTTCCATCATCTGACCTGCGCTATGCCAACGGCTTACCCCTGGAAGACCGGCTGACAATGCTGCTCGATTGGATCATCATGTGCGCGGGCAATGCGGTGGCGCTTGACCTTGATCCGGTCGCATTTCTTGAACTGGTCCCCGATATTGGCGATGCGTTCCTTTACCCTGACGATGCCGCCGGTTCGATGAGCGGCGCGATGGCGTTTGCCCGATGTGTCGAAGTCACAGCTTTGGCCAAGGACTGGGCCGAGCTTGGCCCGCGTGTGAAGCTGTTCTGGGAACGGTTGGCGCAAAAACTGGGGCGGGAACGTCCCGTCGATATGGCGCAAGCCTGCCAATTGCGCCTGATTTTTGGCCCGGACAAATGGCTGGCGCAATTCCATTCAAGCGCGATATTTGCCTGCAAGATCGATATTGCAGAGCCTTTGTATGCGATTGATCCCGGCGCATGTGACATTGTTCTGGCCGATGTCTTCGATGGTTCACAACCGCTTGGCCTGGTCGCAATCCCTGCAGCAGCAACCGTTCCACCATCGGTCATCGCTGATGCCATTCGCAAAACCGCGCCGTACTGGCAACATCGCCGACAAGTTATCCGGTCAATGGCGCCCAAAAAACTTGCGGGCCTGGCATGGCATGCTGGCCGGGAGCTTGCCCGTTCACGCGGGTGGGGCGTCAAGACGATGGCGGCCCGTCCGCAGACCACCGTAGGATCGCTGAAACAACGTTCACGCGCCGCGTTGGTGCTGGGCCTTGGCAAGATGGTGGACGCGCAGATGTCTTATGCGCCTGCTGATACAGCGGCATGGGATTTGGCGCTTTCCAAGTTTGAGGCCGAGGCCAAGATCGCCATCGCCGATGTTCCCGAAGCTGCGCCGGTGGAAAGGCCGGCGCAGGAATGGAACAATGACGTCGAGGTGAACTCTGTCGCCTATTGGGATCAGGTTTTTGAAACCGAAAACCCTTGGGCTTATGATAGCCCATACGAGCAGCGCAAATATGAGCAGACGCTGGATTTGATACCGCGTGACAAGCCGCTGCGCGCAATTGAGCTTGCCTGTGCCGAAGGTCATTTCACCGCGCAGCTAGCCGCTGTTGTAGACGATCTGCTGGCGACCGATATCTCGCGCACCGCAATTGGCCGCGCCGCAGCGCGATGCCGCGCATCCGGGCACGAACACGTCAAGTTTGATCAACTGGATTTCTTCAACAATCCCCTGCCCGGGATGTTCGATCTGATCGTCTGCAGCGAGGTTTTGTACGAAGCCGGAACCCGCGAGAAGCTGGACCAGATCGCGCGCAATATCGCCACACATCTGACGCCGGATGGCGTTCTGGTAACCGCCCATATCATCGAAGTGACCGAAGAACGTGACCGGTCGGGATTCGATTGGGGCGGCGTTTTCGGGGCGAAATCGATTACCGAAGCGTTGCTGGCTACAGGCGAGCTTCAGCTTGAGGCTGAGATCGAGTGCGAGCTTTACCGTGTTCAACGCTACCGCCGAACGCAAACACTGGTGGTCAAAGACGTCCGGCAGGAAGAAATGGGCAGCGCGCCTGCGCGCGAATATGCATTCCATGTGGTTTGGGGCGGGACAAAAGCAACCTGGTCAGAAGTTGAACATGAGCGCGCGCTGGCCGTGCCTGTGCTGATGTATCACCGGATTGCCGAGGCCGACGATGGGCCGCAAAGCCTTGCCCAATACCGCGTTGCTCCCGCCATGTTTGAGGCGCAAATGCGCTGGCTGCGGCAAAATGGCTATCACGGGATCACGCCTGACGAATGGCTTTGCGCAATCCGTGAACGGCGGGCGATTGCCGGTCGCCCGGTGATGCTGACTTTCGACGATGGCTATCGTGACTTTGCCACGGCGGCCTGGCCGATCCTTGGCAAGTTCGGCATCCCTGCAACGGTTGCGATTGTCACCGACCATATCGGCGGTGCCGCACAATGGGATCGCCGCTTTGGTGAGCCTGCGCCGCTGATGAACTGGGATGAAGTGGCCCAGGTAGCCCGCGAAGGCGCGATTATTGCCAGTCATTCCGCCAGCCATTCACCGGTCAATGCCCTGACCGGCCATGAATTGTACCGCGAAGCCATCCAATCGCGTGAGGCCATCAGAAAGGCGACAGGGATTTTGCCGGAAACGGTGATTTATCCCTATGGCATTGAGGACATGGCGGCTTGCCGCGCGTTTGAACACGCTGGCTACAAAATTGGTTTCGGTACCAGATCGGGCGTCGCCACGATGTTGGACGATCCGATGCGCATGCCCCGGGTTGATGTTAACGGGCTGGAAGGGTTGGATGAATTCATCGCCAACGTCACGCAGATGGATTTGCAAACCGGGCGCAAGTGGCAGTCGAGCTTGGCATGACGCCTGTGGCGCTGAATGGCGAAGGCTCGGTGGCCCCTGCGGCCACACTTGACGCTTTTGACGCATTCGATGAATTTGATGATCGGGAAAGCGCTTCGATCAGTGTTGGCGGTGTATTGGCCATCCTCCGCTTGGTCGCGCCGTTTTGGCACGGCATGCTGTGGGCCTTTCCGACGATTGTCGGTTTGGGCCTGCTTGCGGCGGCAGCTGAGGGCATGGGCATTGGCGTCGTCTTGCTGCTGCTCTCCAGCTTGCTCAGGGGCGAGGCCAATCGCGGCTTTCTGGGTGATGACACATTTGACCGGATGGCAGATACCATCCTGCAATGGACCGGTGGTGAAATCTGGGTTCTGGCGGTGCTTGCCGCTGCAATGATGGCGCTGCGCATTTCCGTGATCGTGGCCAATGATGTGGTCACCACATTGGTTGAGGGCCGCATATCGCATCAGGTGCGCACATCACTGTTTCGCAGCCTGTTGCATATGCCAATGGAGGCAATGCAGCGGCGTTCGTTCGGCGATATGCTGGTAGTGGTCAATCACCAGAGCTGGCGCATTGCCGAGGCGACCGATGCCCTGGCCAACATGGTGCTCAGCGGCGTCATCGCACTGTTGATGGGACTGGCGTTGATGATGGTAGCACCTGCAATCGGCGTTGTTGCCATTTGCGGGACGATCCTGCTTTCACTAGCGCTAAAGCCTGTTGAAAAGGCAGCCGAGGCAGCTGGAGAAGAAGTCGCCGATGCATCACGGCAAGTAAGCGTCCTGACGTTGCGCGCCCTGCAATCCATGCGCGCGGTGCGGGCTTTCAGCGGCACCAAGGCACAGATGAAGCTGTTTTCTGCGCAATCGGCAAAGCTGCACCGCTCTTCAAACCGCAGCGATCTTTTGGCGAGCGTGGGGGAGTCTGGCAATCAGGTAACGTCTCTGTTGCTGCTGGTTCTGATCACGCTGGTGGCGCTTTATCAAGGCCTTGGTTTTTCGGTGATCCTGGCATCGGTCGCGCTGCTCTATCGCATGCAGCCTTATGTGGCGGCATTTGATACGCACCGTTTGCGGCTGGCTGTGATGCTCGCCCCCATTCGCGCAGTGACCGAACTTGTCGCCATGGCCCCGCCTAAACGCCAAAACGCATCGTCCACGCCGTTTACCGGAATGCGCAAGGGCATCGCCTTGAACAGCGTGACCTTCCGTTATCCTGATCGCCCTGCTCCGGCGCTGAACAATATCAGCGCGATCATCCCCGCCGGGACTTGGACCTTGATTGATGGCCCCAGCGGCACGGGCAAATCTACGCTGGTCAACTTGCTGCTGGGTTTCCTGCAGCCATCGCAGGGCACGATTACCGTTGATGGCCAACTGCTTGATGATATTGATATCGATGAGTGGCGCGCCACGCTTGCTGTCAGTGGCCAGGACGTTGAACTGATTGACGGCACGCTTGCCGAAAACATCCTGATCGGGCGGGCAGATGCCAGCGATGCGGAGCTGGCAGAGGCTATTGACGTGGCTGGCCTTACCCCGGTGCTCGCCGCTTTGACCGAGGGTGTGCAGACCCGTTTGGGCGAACGCGGCCTCAATCTGTCTGGTGGTCAGCGCCAGCGCGTCGGCATTGCCCGCGCCATGATCACCGATCCGCAAATTCTGATCCTTGATGAAGCCACCAGCGCCTTGGATATCGCGTCAAGCGAAGCCATCATCGCTGGCATTGCGCGGCGGATGGCAGGCCGGACCGTGATCATGATTGGCCACCGCATCGACATCACAATCCCGCCGCATCACCGGATAGAACTGGCCTGATCATGGTGTTTCAAAGGGGTAATCAGCCATGAGCATGGCGCCAGCGGCCCGCGCCGGACAGATCGATACGCTTCGTGCCTTTGCGGTCATGGCTGTGATCTTTTCACACACCATCACCCCGGAATATGCCATCGGCGAATTCGCGTTCTTCGAATTTGGCGCATACGGCGTCTATATCTTCTTCGTGATCAGCGGCTTCCTCATCACGGGGCAGTTGCTTGATATAAAGAAGCTGCGTGAAGCGCGCGATGATGGGCTGGCGGCTCCGCTGAAGAGCTTTTTTGCCAAACGTGCGCTACGGCTACTGCCCGCTTACTATCTGGCGCTTTTCGGAGCGTGGATCATTGATCTGCGAACGATCCGCGCGGAAATGCCGTGGCATATGGCGCAATTGACGAATGTGTTGTTCGGGTTCGACCAGCAGGCTGAATACACCTCTCCGGTCGGGCATCTGTGGAGCCTGAGCATGGAGTGGCAATTCTATCTGGTGTGGCCATTCGTGATATTGCTGTGCGGCCCCCGAAGCCTTCTGGCAATCACGCTGGGGTTGATTGCGTTTTCGTTCACAGCCTGGCTTGAAGTCTTGCCGCTGCCGCAACCCATTTTATTGACCTCAATTCCCGCCTCGCTCGATTCATTGGGCTTTGGCGCGCTTTTGGCGATAGGTGTAGAGCGCCGCTGGCCAATAGCGCGATTTGCGCGGCATGTGTGGTGGGTTGGCTTGGCCGTTGTCATCATGACCGTGCCGTTAATGGTCGGCCAAGCAGACTTTGGATGGGAACTGGCCCCCTATGCCCACGAAATGCTCAACGTGTTTTTCATGCTCGTCGTATACCGCGCTTACTCTGGCTGGACTGGCATGACAGGGTATGTCCTGAACCTTGCACCGCTCCGCTACATGGGCGTCATTAGCTACGGTATATACCTGTATCACCAGTATATTTTGTCTGCATACGAAGGATTGGCGGCACGATTGTGGGGCCGGATGCCAGTTGATTACGGCGTGCTTTTGACAGTCTCGCTGCTTGTCATTTCGTGGATCGCCGCGCACTTTTCGTGGAAGTGGTTTGAAGAACCCATCAACCGCATGCGCCAGCGTTATTCCTATCCGCAGAAGGAAAGACCGGTGACGCAGACAAACATCACCAGCGGCACGTCATAACCATATGTTTTATTAACGGAAATTTCTGACCTACTTGCTAAAGATGCTACATTCGCCGGGCAAGACGTCCACGTCCAAGTAATCAGTTACCGCGTATTTTGGGAGGCACCACGTTTAATGACAATGTTTGTGCCTTCCGCGCCGCGATGTGACCGCACCGGTCGCAGTGCTGGATGAGCGCGGTTACCATCATCATCCCTGCATTTCGCAATGCAGCAACCCTGTCGCGTACGCTGGCCAGCGTCTATGCGCAGTACCACACCAATTGGCGGATCATCGTGGCATGCGATGGCGCGACCGACGGAACATATGAAATCGCCTGCCAAGCCGCTGCTGCTGATAGCCGCGTTGTTGCGCTTGATCTTCCGCACGGTGGGCCATCAAAGGCGCGCAATGCCGCGCTGGCCAAGGCGGATGGCGAATGGTTGCTGTTTCTGGATGCGGACGATACGATTGCACCGACGTTTCTATCGCATATGTTACGAGTGGCGGCGCGCTATCCGGAAGCCGACATTATCGCGTGCGGTTACCGCCGGTTGGACGAACTTGGCCGCGTTTGTGACAGGTTTGCGCCGCTTCCGCTTGATAAGGATAGCTTGGCTGTGTGCGCGGCGGGGCCGCCCGGCGCAATCCACAGCTTCATTGTCCGGCGTGAGCGTGTGGTGAAGTGTGGGGGCTTTGACGAAACCTTGCAGACAAACGAGGATTGGGACCTGTGGCTAAGGCTGGCGCAGGACGGCAGCCGTTTTGCCGTAACGCGGCGCGTTCTGGCAGACTACTGGTCGTCGGCTGATTCTTTGACCCGCGACACGCACATGATGGTGCGCGATGCGCGAACCATGCTGGAGCGCGCGCGTGCGGTTCAGGCAAACCCCGCCCTTGGACTTGAACACTTTGATATGCGCTCTTTCCCCGTTGCCGATCTTGCCTTGCGCAATTGGATGTGGAGCGCAGGCGTTGCGATTGGCCAAGGGCGCGATGTGCCGAACGCCTTCAACGACCTTGGCCCAGAAGTCGATTGCCGGTACCAGAAGGACGAACTGGCGCTGCGGCTGTTCAACGGTATGGTCATTGGCAGTGGCACGGGGCTGTCTGGCCTTGTCCAGCGCTGGCAAGGACTGCACGAACGCGTTGAACAAGTGCTTGGGCAATTGGCCCGGCATGTGGGCCACGATGATGTTGTGGTGCCGATTGCGCGCGACTTGCAATTGCAAACCGCACGTCATGGCCGCCTCAAAGGCCAAATCGATCTGGGCCTGGTACTGGGTGTGCCGTTAAGCCCTGCCATGTTGTGGCGCGGTTTCCAGCCACAAACCCTTGCCGACATGATTGTCTTCCAAGTTCCCTATTTGCGACCCATCACATGGTTCAGCTTTGAAGGCCCGCTTCTTGGCGGCCTTGCTGGCGTGGATGTGCGCAGGATCATCTGGCATAGCATCAAGCGCCGATTGTTGGCCAAACTTGCGCGAACGCCATTGATCCCGCCCCGCATATCAAAGCCGCTTGCACGGTACATGGCATTGGCGCGGCGCGTGGTGAAACGCATTTTCCCGGCGTACGACGCTGCCCGACCTGCAGGGACGTTAGGGGCAAGTGTCCGCAAGATCGAGGCCGACTTGCAAGCGCGCGATGTTCCGCCGCCACCAGTCAGCCCTGCGTTATCGGCAGCAGCCCATCCTGATTCCCGCTCCTCTCCGGAAGAGTGGGACGCGTTCTTTGAACAGGCCAATCCGTGGCGCTATGATAGCGCCTACGAGCAGGTCAAATATCAGCGCACGTCGTCGCTGATCAGGCCAAATGCAGCTGGCAAAGCCTTGGAGATCGCCTGTGCTGAGGGCCATTTCACCATCGATCTTGCATCCCACTTCGGCTCGGTCACGGCGTTGGACATTTCAGAGCGCGCGATTGAACGCGCAAAGCAGCGGGTAGCCGGACGAGGCAGCGTCAATTTTGTCCAGACAGATGTCTTCCGCGATGGCATCGCAGGGCGCTATGACCTGATCACTTGCTCTGAAATGCTGTACTTTGCGCCTTCGGTTGCGGCGCTTGAAAAGCTTGCAGACAACATTGCAGCAGCCCTGAACCAGAATGGCCAGTTCGTTCACGCCCACGCCTTTCTGATCGGGGAAAGGCCTGATCGAACTGCGTTCGATTGGGATGGCACCGCTGGCGGCGATAAAATCTTCGAAATCTTTAACGCAGCGCCCGGCCTGCGCCATGTGCGTGCTATAATCACCGACCTGTACCGGATCGATCTGTTTGAAAAAGCAGAGGAACCTGTAGCCGGTGCCATTGCCCCGGCGGCAGTCATCGAAACCATGCCGCTGGGCTGCGAACTGACAGACCCCGTCGCTGGTGATGTGGTCTGGGATGGCGCAATCTTATCACGTAGCGACTCCAAACTGCTCCGCACGAACCAAATTCCTGTGCTGTTGTTCCATGGCCTTAATACTGGCGAGGTGACCGCAGCGGACGAGGTTTTCGGGCTCTCTGCCGAAGCGTTTGATGCCCATTTGCGGCTTTTGCGCAGACATGGCTTCCGCTCATTGCGCATGGATGAATGGGAGCGTGCGGCCCGCTATAGCGGCAATCTGCATGGCCGTCCGCTGATGCTTACCTTTGATACTTTGGACCACGCATTTATCGACCAGTGTTGGCCAATCATGCGCCGCAACGGCTTTCAGCCACACGTCTTTGCTACGCCTGATGAACTGTTGCATGTTGCAGGAACCGAAGCGACCATCAAGGAATGGGTCTCACTTGGTTTAAGCATCGGCAGCAGGCTGGATGGCCGTGCGGCGGACACGCTCTTGTCGCCCGAGCTTTTGCAGGTTGCGATTGAAACACGCCTGAAGCTTGAGGCTTTGACCGGCTTGACCGTCCGGTCGGTGGCACCGCCCATGGGCATGATCGACCATCGCATCGCTGAAATCCTACACGCCGCAGGCTTTTACCGCTGCTTCCTTGACGATGGTGGCATTGCCACACTGAGCGGCCGTGAAGCGGCAACACCCCGCATCGATATGGCTGCTGAAAACGTGCAACAGGCCATGCTCACCATCATCGCACCAAGTTAAGGTCTGCCCACGCTGGTGTATGCAAAGCCGGCGGCGCGCAGTTCGGCGGGATCGTAGACGTTGCGCAAGTCGACGATGACCGGGGCTTTGGCCAAGCGTTTGACCCGGTTGAAATCGAGCGCGCGGAAGGCGTCCCATTCAGTGACGAGGACGACCGCATCGGCGCCTTCGATTGCGTCATAAGTGTTTTCGACCATCGTCACGCCCGGCAGGATCGCGGCGGCCGCTTCCATACCTTCGGGGTCATAGGCGACGACTTGAGCGCCTGCATCGAGCAGGGTC
>NZ_NCEN01000037.1 GCF_002280675.1 Novosphingobium sp. 32-60-15
TTGATCGTCCAAATTATGGGCGAAACACAATGGACAGGCGTATCACCATCAAGTTACTGAAATAACATCAGAAAGACATGATGTGGTATAGATATATGTTAAGTTCGGGCAGAGAAGCGGCTTACAATGGCCAGAAGTAGAGGATCAGCGGCGTGCCCAAGACCGCGACAAGCACGGAAAGCGGCGCACCCAATCGCGCGTAATCGCCAAAGCGGTAACCGCCCGGCCCCAGCACCAGCGTGTTGCATTGATGGCCAATGGGCGTGAGGAAATCGCAGCCAGCGCCCACGGCTGTCGCAATCAGGAACGGCTCTGGCCGATAGCCCAGTTCCGATGCAAAAACCGCCGCGATTGGCGCCATGACCAGCACCGTTGCCGCATTGTTCAGGAACGGCGTCACCGCCATTGCCGCCACCAAAATCAGCGCGACGGCACCCCACGCCGGCAATTGCACCGCAAATTCGGCAAGACCCTGCGCGATAACATCCGACGCCCCTGTTGTTTGCAACGACGCGCTGACCGGGATCAGCGCCGCCAGCATGATCAGAATGGGCCATTCCACCGCTTCGTAAGCTTCATTCACCGGCAGCGCGCCGCTGATCACCGCCACCGCCGCAGCCGCGAAAAATGCGACGGCAGCAGGCACCGTCCCGCTTCCCGCAGCCACCATCGCCACTGCCAGAATGGCGATGGGCAACCAGCGCTTGCGCGCCGATCCCAGCCGCATCGGGCGTTCGGCCAAAGGCAGCGCGCCCAATTGCTTCAGCCGCGATGGCAAGACATCGAGCGGTCCTTGCAACACGATCACATCGCCTGCGCGCAAAGAAATCTGGCCCGGCTTGGCGGTAATCGTCTCGCCCGCGCGCGATACCGCGATCAGATTGATGCCCAGCCGCTCGCGCATCAACAACCGTCCCGCCGTTCGCCCGATCAGCGCGGAATCACTGCCAACCACCGCCTCGATCACGCCGACATTATCGGGCGGTCCGCCGCTGCCCTCCTTGCCCTCGCCCGCAAGCGCAAGGCGGTCTGTCGCAATCACGCGCTCCAACGCGTCGGGATGGCCGGTCAGGATAAGGACGTCGCCCGCCTCGATCACCACACCGTCATCAGGCGCACCGCGCATCGCGCCGCGCAACAGCCCGGTCACTTGCACCTGGTCTTCGTGGCGTTCGGTAAACTCGGTCACTGTCTCGTCAATCGCCGATGAACCTGCCCCCACCGTCGCCTCGATGGCATAGGCCGAAATATCGATCGCCTCGCCCAGCCCTTGTGTGGCCTGCCGGTCTTGCGGCAACAAACGCCAACCGAGCGCGAGGAAGACAAGGCCCATCAACAACAGGAACAGGCCCGTCGGCAAGTAATCGAACATGCGAAACGGTTCGCCGGTCATTTCCTCGCGCACGCGGCTGACGATGATATTGGGCGATGTGCCGATCAGCGTCATCAAACCGCCCAGCAGCGAAGCAAACGCCATCGGCATCAAATAGACAGATGGCGACCGGTTCTCTTTCTTCGCCATTTGCACCGCTGACGGCATCAGCATGGCCAGCGCGCCGACGTTCTTGATCAACGCCGATGAAAAGCCGACCGTTGTGGTGAGCAAGACCAATTGCCCCGTGGTGCTGCGCACACGCGTGGCAATGCGCATCAACAACCCGTCAATCAGGCCCGAACGCTGGACAGCGGCGGACATGACCAGCGCCGACCCGACGATAATCACAATATCATCGGAAAAACCGGAAAACGCCTCAGCCGGTTTGACAACGCCAACAACCATTGCCGCCAGCAACGCGATCACCGCCGTCACGTCATACCGAAAGCGCCCCCACACGAAGAGCGCCATCATCCCGGCAAGAGTGGCAAGTGAAAGCCATTGGGGCGTTGTCATTACATCCCCAACTGGCACAGGCCGCTACGGTTCCCGTCAGAACAGTCGCAATTCGCCTTGCAAGGGCTTGGGCGTTATTGCCGCCGCCCGTGGTGCATTGTGCCGGGGCAACAGGCACCGAGCCAACCCTTGCAGCACATAAACCGCATTGCGCTGCCCGCCGCGGTTGGGATGATCCACCGCATAGCCCGCATAATAACGCCGCAAAAGCCCTGCTGCGACCAGTTCAGACACCGCACGGCTCAGGTTGGTCTTGCCCGAAGCGCGAATGCGGTCGCGCAATTCGCGTTCAACCATCGCCGCGCTTTGGCGGGAGTCCTTGGGCAATGCGCCGGTCGCGGTCAGATCCGCCTCAACCCGCGCGGCCAGGGCAATGCGGCGCGGATCACGCCCCCCCATCGGCGCGAGGCTATCGCACAGCCAATCGCGCAAGGTGTGCATCTGGCGGTCCCGCTTTACAAATGGCCCCGCCTCACCATCGGCATTGGCCACTTCGGCAATCAGGCTGAGCACCATGAAGGCATAGCGCGGGCGCGTGCTGGCATGGGCCAGCATATCCAGCAGCGCGGCCATTTCGCCGGTCTGGCTTTTTGCCGAAGATGTGATGGCGGAATGGAACATTACGGGATTCAAGGAAGCACATAACGGGATTCAAGGGAATCCCCCATCTGGCTTGCGCCGCTGATAATCCAACATTTGTCGCTTGTGACACTTTGCCCTCGGGTAAAGTGTCACAGCCGCTCCTTTGCCCAAACCTGCCCCGACGGGCGATACCTCACACTGTAATGTGAGATCGCTTGACAGAAATCATCGCAGTGTGAGAAGGCGAATCCCATGGCACAGGACATCTTGGCGCGTGCGCGCAAACTCATCGAAGACCGCATCATCTCACGGGCCGCCCTCGCCCGTGCCGCCGGGCTTCATCCCAATTCCTTGCGCGATGTATTATCGCCCGAATGGAACCCCACGGCTGACACGCTGAGCAAGCTTGAACGCGCAATGGACAGCGAAGACGAAGACGAGTTCGAACTCGCCACGGTTGAAGAGATGATCGCTGAAGTGCGCAATGGCCGCATGGTCATTCTGGTGGATGATGAAGACCGCGAAAACGAAGGCGATCTGGTTATCCCGGCGCAAATGGCAACACCTGAATCGATCAACTTCATGGCAACGCACGGGCGTGGATTGATTTGCCTGTGCCTCACCAGTGAACGCGCCAGCCACCTTGGCCTTGAACTGATGGCGCGCAACAATGGCACCCGCCATGGCACTGCCTTCACCGTTTCCATCGAGGCGCGCGAAGGCGTGGACACCGGCATCTCCGCCGCTGACCGCGCGCGCACGGTTGCAGTTGCGGTTGACGCCGGCAAGACCAAGGATGACCTTGTTACCCCCGGCCACGTCTTCCCGCTGATTGCGCGCGATGGCGGTGTGCTGGTCCGCGCCGGCCATACCGAAGCCGCGATTGATCTGCCGCGCCTTGCCGGTCTTAATCCATCGGGCGTGATCTGCGAGATCATGAATGATGACGGCACAATGGCCCGTCTGGATGACCTGAAAATCTTCGCGCGCAAGCACGGGCTGAAAATCGGCACGATCCGCGATCTGATCGAATATCGCCGCCGCAACGATCACTTGGTTGAATGCATCCAGCAGGCCCCGTTCGAAACCGATTACGGCGGCGACTGGACGATCAAGACCTATCGCAACAAGGTGGACGGCTCGGTCCACCTCGTCCTGCAAAAGGGTGCGATCCTGACCGATCAGCCAACGCTGGTGCGTATGCACACCATTTCGATCCTGTCCGACGTGCTCGGCAGCCCCGGCCCGCGCAAGCGCATCTTGCAGCGCGCAATGACGGAAATCGGCGAAGCGGGCGCAGGCTTGATCGTGCTGCTGATGCCGGGCGAACCCGATCACCTGATCCGCGAAGTTGATGGCACCGGCGGGCGCGACATGGAATTGCGCAGCTATGGCATTGGCGCACAAATCCTTGCCGACCTTGGCGTGCACGACATGATCCTGCTCACCAATTCGCACCATAACCTCGTCGCGCTCGAAGGGTATGGCCTCAGCATCAAGGGCGAACGCGCTATCCCGAAGGTGTGATGACAAAGAAGCGCCGGTTCCTGACAGCGACGATGCCCGATGGTTATGTGAAGACCATCGGGCCCACCGCGGACACATTCACGCATTATTGGCGGATCGTGGCCGTGCTGGAAAACGGAAAGACCGAAGTGTTCTGGGGCCACACCCGTTCCTTGGCAGAAGCCCGCCGCAAACGCGCACCTGCCGATGAAGCGGCGCGCACGCGTGGCTGGAAAAGCTTTACCTTCGAAATTGCCGAACTGACCGAGACGGCTTAGGGACCGCGCACATCCATTTATTGCAAGGTGCCTTGTGGTCGCTCATCCGTCAGACATGTTTTCGCTGTTCCTTGCACGGTGCGCCTCCACCCCGCAGGCCCCGTTCCTGATCGCCGCCGATGGCACGGTATTGACTTATGATGGTGCGCTGCGCCGCTCTGCCCAACTGGCCAATGCCTTTCGCGCCAAGGGCGTTCGGCCCGGTGATCGCATCGCCATTCAGGTGGAAAAATCCCAAACCGCACTGCTGACATGGCTGGCCGCGTTGCAGGCAGGTGCGGTCTATCTGCCGCTTAACACCGGCTATACCACGGGTGAATTGCGCTATTTTCTGGGCGATGCACAGCCTGCCCTGCTGCTCTGCCGCACCGGCGATGAAGCCCCGCTCAGCGCGCTTTGCGCCGAAATCGGCGTGCCTGCGCTCCTGACGCTTGATGCAGATGGCACCGGCGGCACGTTGATTGCCGCAGCCGAAGGCCAGCCTGAAACGTGCGAACGCGCAGCCACCACCGCCGATATGCTGGCTGCCATCCTCTACACCTCGGGCACCACCGGACGCAGCAAAGGGGCGATGCTTGCCCACGCCAATCTGGCCTCAAACGCGCTGACACTGGTCGATCTGTGGCGCTTTACCGCCAATGACCGCCTGCTCCACGCTTTGCCCATCTTCCACACGCACGGGCTTTTCGTGGCAACCAACATCGCCATCGCGGCAGGATCGGCCATGATCTTCCTGCCCAAATTCGATGCCGATGAACTGGTCCGCCTAATGCCGCAAGCCAGTGTGTTGATGGGCGTGCCCACGTTCTACACCCGGCTACTCGGCCATCCCGGCTTTACCCGTGACCTTGCCTCCACGATGCGGCTGTTCATTTCGGGCTCGGCTCCACTTTCGGCTGAAACACACAAGGACTTCAGCGCGTTGACCGGTCAGGCAATCCTTGAACGCTATGGCATGACCGAAACCAACATGAACACGTCGAACCCTTATGACGGTGTTCGCAAACCCGGCAGCGTCGGCTTCCCCCTACCTGATGTGGCGTTGCGCATTGCCGATCCTGCCACCGGCACAATCCTTCCGCAGGGCGAAATCGGCGGCATCGAAGTGCGCGGCCCCAATGTGTTCATGGGCTATTGGCAAATGCCCGAAAAGACCGCGCAAGAATTCCGCGCCGACGGCTTTTTCATCACAGGCGACATGGGCCTGATCGATGCCGAAGGCTACGTCCACATTGTCGGCCGCGCCAAGGACCTGATCATCGCGGGCGGGTTCAACATCTATCCTGCCGAAGTCGAAGCTGCTCTGGACGAAATCCCCGGCATCACCGAAAGCGCCGTCATCGGCGTGCCGCACCCTGATCTGGGTGAAGCGGTTGTGGCGGTGGTCAAATCCACTGACGCAACGCTGGATCAGGACGCGATTGCGGCGGCGTTGAAGGACCGTCTGGCACGGTTCAAAGCGCCGCGCGCGGTCATCGTGGTCGATGAACTCCCCCGCAACGCCATGGGCAAAGTGCAAAAGAATGTGCTGCGCGAAGAGCACAAAGCACTATTCCAAAACCAGGCATAAACCCGCCTCCGTTCGAAACGAACGGGTTTTGGGTGAATAGAAATTGGCCAGAGAGAGGGAAGCCCACACATGATCATCGCGTCAGTCATTATCCTGATTGCGATCTTTGCCGCTGCAATATGGCTGCCGGTCAATATGGGGCTTATCGGCTTTGCTGCCGCGCTGGGCCTTGGCATGTTTGGCGCTGGCATGGGCGTGAAAGACGTGCTTGCGGGCTTTCCGGCGGACTTGTTCCTGACCCTGCTTGGCATCACATATCTGTTCGGCATCGCAAGCCGCAACGGCGCGATTGACTGGCTGGTTGCGCGCACCGCCTATGCGCTGGGCACGCACACCGCATTTCTGCCGGTGCTTGTGTTTTTTGTTGCGGGCGGTTTGACGGCGCTGGGCGCTGTTGGCCCTGCAGCGGTGGCCATTGTCGCGCCCATTGCGCTGCGCTTTGCCCGCGCCCACGGCTTTTCGCCATTGATGATGGGCTTGATGGCAGTGCACGGCGCGCAGGCCGGTTCGTTCTCGCCCATTTCAATCTATGGCGGCATCGTCAACACGGTGCTGGAACGCAACGCTATTGTGCCCGCGCCCATGTTCCTGTTCTGGTCAAGCGCTGCGTTCAACGCAGCTATCGCGCTGATGATCTGGGCGATCTATGCGCGCCGCGCCCAAATTGCCCACGCGCATTTGCCAGGCGATACGCACCCTTCCCCCGCCCCTGCCGCGCTAGATCGCGATGGCGCGTGGACCTTGGCGGGTTTGGCCGCGCTGGCGGCAGGCGCGCTGGTGTTCAAAATCGACATCGGGTTCATGGCGCTGCTGGTCATCATCGCACTGTCCGTGGTCGCCCCGCGCACCCAAGAACGCGCGCTCAAACACGTTGACTGGTCCACCATCCTGTTGATCTCAGGCATCGTCATTTATGTCAGCGTCATGGACAAACTGGGCACGATGGACGCTGCCAGCATGATGATCGGCACGGTCGGTTCGGCAACGCTTGGCGTGTTGCTGTTGTGCTATCTTGCAGGCATCGTCTCGACCTTTGCCAGCTCCACCGCCCTGCTCGGCGTCGTGATCCCGCTCGCCGTGCCACTGCTGACCGGATCAGACCTGGCCCCCGTCGCGGTCGTCACCGCCATCTGCATCGCCAACACCATTGTCGATACATCGCCCTTCTCGACCAATGGCGCGCTGATTGTCGCCAATTCGCCCGAGGAAGAGCGCCCTGCGATGCTGCGCAATCTGTTGGGCTACACCTCGATCGTGGTCATTTTCGGCCCTCTTGCGGCATGGGCGGCGTTCGTCGGCGTGTTCTGATAAAGTTTGGTTGCCTAACGTTTCACACACTGGCAAGCGTTGACGCCTGACGTTGCCTCGCGCCGTTGCGGTTGGCAGGGTCAATCCATCCAAAACGTGCAAGGCCGAGTATTCCGATGACCCAGACCCAGCCCAACGCAACCGATCTTTCCGCCGACATCGCCCGCATTTTTGCCCTGCAGCAGGCCAACCAGTGGAAGGTGAAAGCCACCTCTGCCGATCAGCGCAAAGCCAAGCTGGCCAAGCTGAAAGCCGCTGTCGAAGCGCACACCGATGCCATCATCGCTGCCGTGCTCGAAGACACGCGCAAGCCGCTGGGCGAAATCCGCGTGACCGAAGTGCTGAACGTCACCGGCAATATCCAGCGCAATATCGATAACCTCGATGCGTGGATGACCCCCACCGAAGTGACGCCATCGATGAACCCGGCTGACAAGGCGCGGATCATCTATGAAGCGCGCGGGGTGTGCCTGATCCTCGGCCCGTGGAACTTCCCCTTGGGCCTCGCATTGGGACCGGTTGCTGCTGCGGTTGCTGCGGGCAATTGCTGCATGGTGAAGCTCACCGATCTGTGCCCTGCCACCGCCAAAGTTGCAGCATCGATCATCGCCGATGCCTTTGACGAAAGCGAAGTCGCCGTGTTGCAGGGCGATGTCAGCGTCGCCAGCGCGCTGCTCGAATTGCCGTTCAATCACATCTTCTTCACCGGCAGCACCCGCGTCGGCAAGATCGTGATGGCAGCCGCGGCCAAACATCTGGCCAGCGTCACGCTGGAACTTGGCGGCAAATCGCCGGTCATTGTCGATCAGGGTGCAGACATCGCCAAAGTGGCGGCGCAACTGGCCGCAGCAAAACAATTCAACGGCGGGCAAGCCTGCATCAGCCCGGACTATGTCTTTGTGCGCGCCGAAGACAAGGCCGCGCTGGTTGAAGGGTTCAAGACCAATGTGGCAGCCAACCTTTATGAAGATGGCGCAATCAAAAAGGATTCCATCGCGCAAATCGTCAACCCCGCCAATTTCGCGCGGGTAAAGGCGCTGTTCGATGATGCGGTGGAAAAGGGCGCAACCGTGGCAGCGGGCGGCGTCCTCGAAGCGGAAGACCTGACCATTCACCCCACCATGCTGACCGACGTCACCCCGCAGATGAAAATCCTGCAAGAGGAAATCTTCGCGCCGATCATCCCGGTCATGACCTATGAAACGCTCGATCAGGCGATCGGCTATATCCAGTCGCGCGACAAGCCTTTGGCGCTGTATGTTTACAGTCCCGATGAAGCCAACGTGGCCCGCGTGCTCAATGAAACCTCGTCAGGCGGCGTCACCGTCAACGGCGTGTTTTCACACTATCTGGAAAACAACCTGCCGTTCGGCGGCGTGAACCATTCCGGCACCGGCAGCTACCACGGCTACTTCGGGTTCAAAGCCTTCAGCCACGAACGCGCGGTCTATCTGCATAGCTGACCGGTCGAAGGCAGTGCCGTACCCTTGCGATAGGGTCGGCCTGCCCTTCTGGCGTTTGATTGTTTCGTGCAGAGACCCAGAGAAGAAGGCGAGACGCGCAGGTACAGGCTTGGGCCGGAAGGCCTGTCGCAGGTCCTAACTTGCGCAAGGTGTGGCGGTTAAGCTTGAAAAGCGGCTTTGCCGAAAGCACTCTGCGCGTCTCGCCTTCTTCTCTGCGTCTCTGCGCGAAACCGGTTCAAGAGCTGCATCAACAACCCTAACGCCCGCCCAAACCCTGCTCGGCCCAGGCCAGCGCCAGCGTCAACATGCCAAGGCCGCCTGCCATCGCCATGCGCAGCGCCAGCCATCCCGCGGGCAATTCCACCATCCGCGCCAACCACCGGTCCACCAACGGACTGGCAAGCAATAGTACTCCCAGCACCACCAGTGCCGGTCCCGGCCAGTTCCACCCCACCGTCCACGGCAGCAGCGCGGCCAAAGCGATCAGGCTCGGCAAAACCGCCACAACATAGATCTCGGCATGGCGCGCGCCGCGCAACAGTGCGGTCATCCACCACATGCCGCCCAGAAACGACAGGATCAGCGCGGCGTAAAAGCACCCCGCCGCCAAGGCGCTCCACCCCAATGGCCCGCCGCCGATTACAAACCACAGGCAGATCGCTTGCGGCAGCCACCCCGAAAGGCCCAGCACCACCACCGGGCGGGGCAAATTGGCAAAGGGCATAGGGTGGCTCCTTGAAGAACAAGGCAAGGCGATGTCCGCAAAGGCGGCACAACACAACATGGCCATCCTGCCACGTCGCCGCGCCTGCGCGGGCCCCGTAAGGGCGAGCGCATGTCGTCACTCCCCCTCACCCGTCACGATGCACTTGCCCGTCTGGGCCAATTCACACCGCGCGCGGGCACCGCTTATGCGGCGCGCCGCAATTTCGTGCGCGCCGATGGGGATCACGCCGATGTGTCGCGCCTGTCCGCCGCCTTGCGCCGCCGGGTGATTGGTGAAGATGAAGTTGTGCGCGCCATTCTTGCCGCGCATCCCTATGATCGCGCAGAGAAATTCATTGCCGAGGTGTTCTGGCGCACATACTGGAAGGGCTGGCTGGAAGCCCGCCCCGGCGTGTGGGACCAAACCCTGGAACACGCCGCGCTGCAACAGGCCAACCCCGCCCTTGCCCGCACCGCAGCGGCTGCCATCGAAGGCCGCACCGGCATTGCCGCGTTCGACCATTGGGCGCGCGAATTGGCCGAAACGGGGTACTTGCACAATTGGGCCCGCATGCAGGTCGCCTCGATCTGGACGTTCACGCTCGGCCTGCCATGGCAACTGGGCGCTGCCTGGACCTATGACCGCCTGATTGACGCCGATCCTGCCTCAAACACGCTCAGCTGGCGCTGGGTGGCGGGCCTGCACACCGCGGGCAAAGCCTACCTTGCCGATGGTGACCGGATCGCCGCGATGACCGGCCAGCAGCTTTGCGCCAAAGGCCTCGCCACCGAAGCGCGGATCCCGCAGGACACCCCCCTGCCCCCGCGTAGCGCGCCGCGCGACCCGCGCGCGCCAGACCCTGCGCAGCCCGCGCTCGTGCTCATCACGGCCGAGGATTGTTCGCTTGAAACCGTGCTGCCCGTGCTGGACATCCGCGCCGTTGCCAGCACCCGCCACCCCGCGCTTTCGACACCGGACCGCATCGCCGTGTCCGATGCGCTCACCCGTGCTGCGCAGCATTGGCAGTGCCCGTCAATTGATTATGCCGATGATATCGCAGCGCTCGCCCGCGCCTATGGCTGCACCCAGGTGGTCACCGGCTATGCCCCTGTCGGGCCGGTAGCCACGGCACTGGCACAACTCGCCCCTGCCCTTGCCGCCCAAGGCATCACATTGTCCGAACACCAGCGCGAATGGGACCGCCTGGCTTGGCCGCATTGCAGCAAAGGGTTCTTTCAATTGAAAACCCGCATTCCCGATCTGCTGCGCGAATACGGAATCGCTTAGGTTCCGCCCGCTTTCACCAATCGCTTGTGCAGCAGGCTGACAAAATCGCGGCGGCTATCAGCCACCAGCGCAACCGTCACCGCATCGCCCTCAAGCAAGTAGATGATCCGGTAAGGCGCATGTGAAATCTGCCGCCAATTGCGCTCACCCATCGCTTCCAGTTCGGGCGGAATCGGCCCGCGTTCGGGAAAGTCGGCAAGGCCGCTGATCGTCTCGACAATCGCCGCAACATAAGCGCGCGCGCCGTCCCATCCCTCATCGCCGCGCTGTTCGCGGCGCTGTTGGAATATCTCGGAAAGGTCCGCGCGCGCATCTTCGGAATAGCGCAGTTCGGCTTTAGGCATCGGGCGGACGTTTCCCGGTGATCTTTTCCATGATCCCTTCAACCGGATGCACTTTGCCTGCCGCAATGTTCTCGCGCGTCATCGCCAGAATCTTCAGCAGCGCCATCGTTTCCTGCATCTGGTAATAGCTGGCAGCATCCTGCAACACCGCCTTGGCCTCGCCATTTTGCGTGATGATCAGCGGTGGCGCGCCCTCGTTCAATTCACGAATCACCTCGGCGCTATTGGCTTTAAGGTAACTGATTGGCTTAATGCGTGTTTCAAACCCCACCGGACGCGCTCCTGTCTAAATTCGGTCCGAATATAGACTTGATGATTGCGCCTGTCACGCCCCGAGTGCGGGTCAGGCCGCGCGCAGGTGCGCCGCCTGCCCTTGCCTGCTACCGCCAAAGGTGATGCGGAACCGCGCCACCGCACTGCCCAATTTGCCCGTAGTATCCGACATGCTCCGCGTCGCCGCAGCGCTTTGCTCCACCATCGCCGCGTTTTGCTGTGTCATCACGTCCATTTCGGCAATGGCGCGGTTCACGTCATTGGCGCGTTCGGCCTGCTCCTGCGTCAATTGCGCCGCATCGCTAACCCCGCCGCTGATGTCGGTCACTTTGCCGATGATGGAATGCAGCACAGTGCCCGCGCCCTTTACCAGTTCGGCCCCGCGATCCACTTGTTCGCGGCTTGATGAAAGCAAGCGCTTGATATTGTCGGCAGCTTCGGATGATCGCTGCGCCAATGCACGCACTTCATTGGCCACAACGGCAAATCCGCGTCCCATTTCGCCCACTCGCGCCGCTTCAACGCCCGCATTCAGCGCCAGAAGATTGGTCTGGAACGCCAGACCATCAATGATTTCTGTAATCTGGACAATCTCTTGCGCGCTTTGCTGCGCATCGGCCATCGCGTCCACCGCCTCGCGCACGGCCTCTCGGCCCTGATTGGCCTCGTTTTCCGCCTCGTTTGCAGATTTGCGCAAATGCGTCATCGATTGTGCCGTGCGGCCAAGACCGTCGGACAATTCGTTCATCGCCCGCGCACAATCCTGCACGTTGCTGGCCTGCCGTTCGGTCCGTTCGGCCAGATTGTCCGATGCGGCGCGGATTTCGCTGCTTGAAGTGGCCAGATTTTCAGTGCCTTGCGATACCAGACTGATCGTTTCAGCAAGGCGCGCGGTGGCGGCGTTGAAATCATCCTCGGCCTGACGATAGCTCTCAGGCAGGCCCGTCATCCGCGTGGTCAGGTCACCGTCTGCCAGGGATTTCAGCGCCGTGCCCATTTGCCCCAGCACGATCTCGCGCGTGGTCTCCTCGGCCTTGGCAAAATAGACCGACAGCGCCATGTCCATATCGATCATCGCCACTTTAACCAATGCGACCAGATCCTTGGCCATGCGGCGGCGGCCCGGCATGAACCGCGCAAATCCGCGCAGCATCATCCCGTTGATCAGATGCTCCATGATCAGCGCATAGCCACCGATATACCATTTCGGTTCAAGCCCGATGCGCGCATGGGTATTGCCGATGATCCGCGTGCGATCCACATAAGACTGGTCCAGCCCCTTGCGGAACAACTGGATCCAGTGGTCACGCTGCGCCGAACGGGCATGGCTTATCCGGTCGCGTGAGGCAAAGAACCGTTGCAATTCGGGCGTGCCCGTCAGCTTTTCGTAAAACTGCTCCAATCCGGCATCGACAGAACGCTCCAACAACCGTTCAAGCCGCGCAAAGCTGTCCTGATTGCGCTCAAGTTCATAAAAGCCGATACGATCTTTCAACTCTGGCGATGGTGTCATGGTCATAATAAACAGCCCTGCCCGGTGTGAGTGGCTGGCAATACCATTCCTACCTAAAGTCTTGTTGCGCGGCTCTTTACGCATAGACAGCTATGAACCAAAGTACATGTTCGGCGCATAACCCAAGAACAACACCGCCCGGCCAGTGACCGCAACTATCGCTGGAAGCATTGGCGAACCAATGGTGTGCAGGCACTGGCCGGACAGTTAAAATTCATCCGAGAACTTGCGCTTTAACCTTCAGCTTCGCGTACAAATTCGGCATCGCCGCCGATTTTCGCCGCCATCTGTCCCAACAGCCTCAGCACGACAATCGCCAACACGGTTGCGAGGATCGCGTAACTGTACAGTCCGGCCAGATCGTCACCCATGCCCAATAATGCCAGCGTGGCCTTGATCGCTTCATTCCACGCCAGCGCCGCCACAAGCCCGAATGAAGCTGAAGCCAATGCAATCATCGTTTGTATCATTGCTTTTGGGTCGGTCATTGTTGTCACTCCTGTCCAAAGGATTAGTCCCTTGGGCAAAGTGGCAAGTATCAAAGCCCTGCGCAACACTTAGGGTCAGGACCACTTAATCCCGCCTTCGAGGTTTGAGGCAAAATGGCTTGGTGCAAGGCGGATAGGCGCAGGAATAGCGGTTCTATTTCAAGACTATCCAACGCAGCAGCAGGCCATTTTGGTCAAATCCCTGCGGGACGCCGGAATGGCGAGATTAAGTGGTCCTGACCCTACATCGCAGCGCTGTATTGGGACATTCAGCCTATTGCGCCGGTTGCAACTTGGTATTCAGGACCCAACCGACATTGTCGTTTTCATCGGCAACTTCCCACCACAGGCCCTGCTTGTTTCCGGTAGGATAGACCGTGGCGCCCGATGGCAATGTGCGGATCACCGCGCCGCCCGCCGCCGCCGTCTTGCGCATGGCAACAGGGGCGATTGCGGCAAAGCTCTTGGTTGGCGATGCTTCAGCCGTGCCCGTGCTGCCGGCCTGAACGCCGCCCAGCTCCGTCACCAGTTTGGAATAGGCATCGATGAAAGCCAACGTCACGATGCGGCCAATGTCCGTGCTGTCATAACCGCCGCCAACCGCGCCAGCACCAACGCCTGCAAAGAATGCGCCGCCGCCGCCAAAGCCGATGTCGTTCTTCGCGGCATAGCCTTCAATCGTGGCGATGGTTTCGGTTGTGCGCACATTCGTGACCGAAAGCACGGTGTTCGCCTCAAGCTTGCGGCTGCGAATGCCGCCCAGAAGCCCGCCGAACGGACCGCCCAGAATGCCGCCGATGGCACCGGCTGCCCCACTGCCCTGCGCATTGCGGTTGGATGCCTGCACTTCGGCGATCAAGACATAATCAGCCGCTTTGATCTGGTTCTGGCCGACGTTCGATTTGCGCTGAAGACCAAGGCCTGCACCAATGTCACGTTCAAGCCGCGCGGCGTTAAGGCCGCTGCCGCGATCAACCAGGTTGAAACAGCCCGAACGCTGCACGATGACTTTGAGCAGCTTTTGCGGCGGTGCAAGGCTGAATTGCGACCAGCCCGACGGGTCATCACCGTCCATGATGGAGATCGTGCCCAGCTTGCGGGTGCAGCGCGGAACATCTGCCGCGGCTTGGCGCTGAAGCTTTTCGGCGTTGGAGGGCTTGGCCTGCTTCGGTGCTGCCGCAGCCGGAGCCGAGATCAGCGAGGCGGCTACAAGCGAAACCAATAGGTACTTCATTGCGCCCCCCGGACTTGAATTCAGCAGCGATTCTTCAGGCAATATTGCTGAACCACTTTGGTAGTGCCGTCAATATTGTTAACCCTTCTGCAGCTAACGATAATCGGCCAATTCCGCTGTGATCATTTGCACTTACTGCACCTGCACACGGTGATCTGGGCAAAACGGGCTTGCTGAGGGTGAGCCATATGGCAAACCTCTGTCCGCACAATGCCTGTCGGGATCTGGCCGACATCCTTTAAGGGTTATGAAAGCACGTGGACTGAAATACATTGTTCAGTCTATAATCATCCTTATGACGCAGCCTCCGTTACCCTTCACGGCCATTCCATGGGATGCAGCATTGGCCCACGCTCTTGCCAATGCCAGCGCAGCGCTGGCACGTCTTGACGCCCGTGTTTGCGCAAGTCCGGTAAGCGCCGCGTGGAAATTGCGCGCCAGCTGGACCGGTTATTGTGACGCGCCATATTTGACGCCATTGCCGAACTCCGTCGAGCCGTTGGCACGCCATAGATAAATGCACTGACCTTTTTTCACCTCCCAACCCCACCTC
>NZ_NCEN01000038.1 GCF_002280675.1 Novosphingobium sp. 32-60-15
AGAAGGCGTGGGACACGACGGTCCACGTGTTGATCGGCTCGCTGCTGGTCTCCTTGTTCGTCATTGCGCCGATCGCGATCTGGTTCGTCGACATCTCGCGCCGGCGCGGCAAGACCATCCTCCAGGAGCGCCACGAACGCGGCGCGATGCTTGTCGAACGCGATGTCCTCTTCGCCGAAATCGCCCAGCATAACGCCGCCAAATTCCAGGAAGATGCGCGACAGTTCTTCCCCCGGTTGAGCCCCTCGGCCGTTTTGAGGCTGCCGTTCGTCGAGCGAAAAGCAGGCGGCATCCACCATCCCTATTCGCTCGCCGGCATACCCTATCCACATCGCATGGAGCAGTCGCATACGATGCTCATCGGTACGACCGGATCGGGCAAGACAACAGAACTTCGCAGTCTCGTGGCGCAGATGCGCGAGCGTCAGGACAATGCCGTGATCTTCGATCTGACCGGCGCCTATGTCGAAGCCTTTTACGACCCCGATCGCGATACCATCCTGAATCCCATGGACCAGCGCTGCCCGGCCTGGTCGATCTTCAACGACTGCCGCACGCATAGCGAGTTCACAGCAGCCGCGGCTGCCCTGATCCCGTCCGATGGCGGCTCGTCGGAACCCTTCTGGGCGCTCGCTGCGCGGTTCACCGCTTTCTCGCCAACACCATCGCGGACCCGCTGACCGCTCCAGAGGCCGCCAGGATGGCGGAATCGATCCGCGCCGTCTTCAACACCAATGCGCAGGTCCTGCGCTTCCTCCCCGACGAGGGTGAACAGTTCTCGATCCGCGATTGGATCACCGGCGAAAAGAAGCCCGGCGGCATCCTCTTCATCACCTCCAACTATGTCGACTTGGCCATGAACCGGGCGCTGCTAACGCTCTGGATGGACCTGTGCATCAACCGACTCATGACCATGCCGCGCACCCGCTCGCTTCGCATCTGGTTCATGCTCGACGAGCTCGGCGCGCTTCACAAATTACCCGCGATCGAGAACGGCCTGCAGACAGCGCGCGCGTTCGGTGGCGCGATGATACTCGGCATCCATAGCTTCGAGAAGCTGGTCGAGGTTTACGGCGAGCAGGGTGCCCGCAATCTCGCTTCGCTTGCCCGCTCCAAGCTCATCCTGGCGACCGCCGACCTCGATACGGCCGAGCAGTGCGCACGCTACATCGGCAACCGCGAGGTGCGCCAGATGGATGAGGCGTACAGCTATGGATACAACAACAATCGCGACGCCTCGACGCTGACGCCGCGCAAGCAGGTCGAGCCGCTCGTCATCGCCGACGACATCACCAATCTGCCCTCGATGCACGGCTTCGTGAAGTTCCCCGATGGGTTCCCGGCGGCGCGCATATTGCTCGAATGGAAGGACTACCCCCAGGTTGCGCAGGGCTTCATCGCCCGGCCCACGATGCAGCCCGTCCGGTCGAGGCGCGGAGAGGAAGTGTTCGCCGAGGAGGAGGGTGAGGCAGGAGGGCGCGATGGTGCCATCCAGATCGTGGAGGAGGTGGTCGAGGCGACCAATCTCGCCAAGGACATGGCGGCCCGGATCCTTCAAACTCCGACCGAGGAAGAGAATGCCGAGACGTTGCGCGCGGCGCAGCGCAATGATGATCGGGGCGAGCAGACGACGCCCGCTACCCATGCCGCCGACAAGGCGCAGGCCGGGCGCGAAAAACCCGAAGACCAGGCTGCCGGCACCCGCACGAGCGATGAACGCCGCGACGGTCGTGACGCCCAGCCGCGTGCCGCCCAGGTCGAGGATCAGACCCTGGTCGAGCTGAGGGAAGGGTTCGCCAGTGGGCGGGATTCTGACGGCATGGACATGGGGATCTAGGCGATGCTCTCGGTCGCCTCTGTCCGCTCCGCATCTGGTGCCGCGAACTATTTCGCGAAGGACGATTTCAAGGACAATTACTACACCGCCGATGGCTCGGCCGAACAGAGCGCTTGGGGTGGGGAGGGGGCCGAGACGCTCGGTCTCGAGGGCGAGGTGTCGAAGCAGGCCTTCGAGGAAATTCTGAGCGGGACGCTGCCGTCAGGCGAGGGCGTCGCCCAGGTCGAAAACCGCCGCAACGGCGTCGATCTCACCTTCTCGGCGCCCAAATCGGTTTCGCTTATGGCCTATGTCGCCGGCGACAAGCGCGTGCTCGCCGCCAATATGGCCGCCGTCCAGAAGACCATGTCCTGGGTGGCGAAGAATCTCGCCGAAGGCCGCAAGGATGTCGAGGGCCGCAAAGTCCCGGTTCAGACTGGCAATCTCGTCTATGCACTGTTCCAGCACGACACGAGCCGCGCGCTCGACCCGCAGGCCCATGTGCATGCCGTCGTCGCCAACCTGACCCAGATGCCCGAGGGCAAATGGCAGGCGCTTCATGCCGACAAGATCTGGAGCAACAACACAACGATCGGCGCTATCTATCACGCTTATCTGCGCGCTGGTCTCGAGAAGCTCGGCTACCAGGTCGAGCTCAAGGGCAAGCATGGCACGTTCGAGATTGCGGGCGTGCCCAAGGGCGTTATCGACGCCTTCAGCCAGCGCCGCGAGGCTATCCTCGAAAAGGCTGCGGAACTCGGCATCGTCTCGGCCAAGGGTCGCGACGGGGTCACGACCAACACCCGCGATCCCAAGCTCAATGCCGGGACACGCGACGGACTCGTACGGGGCTGGATCGACAAGGCGGCCGCACTCGGGTTCGACGGCAAGAGTCTGCTCGCGTCCGCCGAGACGCGCTCCGGGCAGAGCGCCGCAGACAGCCGCCTCGATCGCGGTTTTCGTGCGGTCAGCGAGGCGATCGCTGGCGCGCGTGACCTTGTCGGCGGCTTCCTCCGCCCAAGCGATCCGCTGGTCGATAGTGGTCTCGCACGGGTAACCCAATCGCCAACCACCGCCCGATCGCAGCTCGCGGTTGCATCGGCCGTCCGGATCCTCGCCGAGCGCGAGGCGGCGTTCAACGTGCACCTGCTCGCGAAGACCGCGCTCGACCTCGGTCTGAAGGGTGTGACGATCGACACGGTCGAGCATCGTATCGGTCAATTGATTGAGAACCGGCAGCTCATCCCGAGCGTCGCGCGCGCCGGCGACAAGGGCGTGAGCATGGTCACCACGCAAGACGCGCTGCGCACCGAAGAAAGCATCCTGAAGGCGGTGGAGACGGGGACGGGGAGGGCGGTGCCGATCGTCCCGGCCGCTGACGCGCCGGCTCGACTGCAGGCGGCCGCCGATCGTCCTCTCAACGCCGGGCAGCTTGCTGCCGCGACCCTCATACTTTCCTCGCAAGATCGCACCGTCACCGTCCAGGGCGTCGCCGGCGCCGGCAAGTCGACCATGCTGCAGGCGGTCGCGCGCGTCGCGGCAAGCGAAGGGCGCGAGATTCTTGGCCTCGCCTTCCAGAACAAGATGGTCGCGGACCTCGGCGAAAGCGCCGGCATCAAAAGCCAGACGATCGCCTCCTTCGTGCTTGCCAACGAACGGTTCGTGACCGAGCGCGACACGCCGCGGTCCGAGGCTGCGCAAGCGAAGTTCTCAGGCGCGATGCTGGTGGTCGACGAGACCTCGATGGTCGCGAGCGACGATATGCTCAAGCTGTACCGGATCACCGAAGCTCTGGGCGTCGACAAACTCGTGCTGGTCGGCGATCGCCAGCAGCTCTCTTCAATCGACGCCGGCAAATCCTTCGCGATGATCCAGGCGGCGGGCGGCACGATCGCGCGGATGGACGAGAATATCCGCCAGCGCACCGACACGCTGCGGACGGTCGCCGCGCTCGCCAATGTGGGCAAGGCGGGCGAGGCGATGAAGGTGCTGGGCGACAACGTCCATGAGAGTGCCAGCGCGCCTGAGACGGCCGCCGACATGTGGCTCGGACTGTCCGCGGGGGATCGCGAGGCGACCGCGGTGTTCGCGTCAGGCCGCTCATCGCGCGCAATCATCAACCAGCGCATTCAGGACGGTCTGGCGGCCGAAGGCATCGTGCGGGGGCAGGGCATCCACCTCACCGTCTATGAGCGGGTCAATCTGACTCGCGAAGAGTTGCGCTACGCCTCGACTTATCAACCTGGCCAGACGCTCGATGTCGGCCGCGGCGGCGCGCAGGATGTGGGGCTCGAGAAGGGCCGCTACGACGTCACGCGCGTGCTGCCGAACGGCAAGGTCGAGCTCAGCGACGGGCACCGGAAGATCCGGTTCGATCCGCAGAAGATGTCGCCGACCGAGAAGCGCGACCGGCTCGAACTCACCCAGAAGAAGGATCTCCATGTCCGCGAGGGCGACAGCATCCGCTGGACCGCCAATGACAAGCCGCGCGACCTCCATAATGCCGCGCTCGCGCGCGTGCTCACGGTCGGTGCCAATGGCGTGACGGTTGAAACCGCTAACCAGCAGCGGCTGACCCTCGACCTTGGCGATCCAATGCTGTCGCGGCTCGACCTTGCCTATGCGCTCAACATGCACATGGCGCAGGGCATCACGACCGACAAAGCGATCACGGTCATGGACAGCCACGAGCGCAATCTGTCCAACCAGCGGCTTTTCAATGTCGGCGTGACGCGCGTCCGTGACGAGTTGACGATGGTCGTTGACAACCGGGAAAAGCTGGAGCGCCAGCTCGATCTCAACCCCGGCAACAAGACTTCCGCGCTCGAGACGGTCGGCCGCCTCGACATCGACGGAAAGAAGGGGTCGGCACCGCCGGTGAAGTTCGATCCGGGCCCGATCGACGCCATCAATCTGGCCGACCGGCCCGACATCCTCGCCGACCTGCCGCCGATCCCGGACGGGCCCATCGCTCCGGCCGCCGCCGCAGCCAAGGCCAGTGACGTCGCGACCCCGCCCGATCTCAAACCCGACAAGGGCGATCTGCTGCCGCCGCTGCCCGAGCGCAGCCTGGGACTCGATTTGTGAGTGCGAAACACCGGCGGTGCCGGTCCAACCAAGGAGACGAAGCATGGCATGGGATTTTGACGAGGGTGGCAAGTTCGGCAGCGAAAAGGCGGCCGAGGACTATGCGCGCCGCAATGGCCTGAAAGACGCCGACTTCCGCACGCGTCGCAAAGGCGACCAGGTTGAGCTGGAGATCCGCCGCTCTGCGGTCGACGGCCGTAACTTGAAAGATAGCAACGAGGGCCGTCGCGACGGCTGGAACTGAAAGGCGCTGCGCCGGCACGGGGCGCCAGCCTCGTGCGCGAAACCGGGAGAGGTTCATGTCATATTATTTCGATCAACTTGGCCAACTGCCGCTCGGCAACCTGCTGCTCGCCATCGGCACCCTGGTCGTGTTGCGTTTTGCCATATGGATCGCGCCGCGCATCCGCCAAGGGATCAGGGATCGCCCCGCGCCGGTGCCGGTGTCAAAACCCTTCCTTACCAATCGGAAGCACGCGATGCTCGCCGCGCTCGAGCGGGTCCTGCCGATGTATCGGATTCACGCCCAGGTTTCGATGGGCGCGCTCCTCGCACCGGGCGTTATTCCGGGTCGGCGGCCGCGAGCGTCGGATAGCGATGCGTTCGGTCAGAGGATCGTCGACTTCGTGATTGTCGATCCTACCTCGAGTTCAGTCGTCGCGCTAATCGAAATGGACGAGCGCTTCGCCGAACCCGACGACGATCGGGAGCATGAGGCGATGACGACACGCGCGGGCTATCAGATGATCCGGATCTCTTCATCCGACCGGGCCACCGTCGCCACCGCCCAGGCTGCGGTTGGACACCTGCGGGATTCGGCGCTGGCGGCAACACCCACAGTGGCGCGCTTACCGATGCCGCCGCACGTCTGGCCGCTCGAGGGACGCTTCAATGGCACTCGATGACCGTGACAAGATGCGCGAGCGCCGGCGCGCCGAGAGCAAGGGCGCGCGGCTTGGCAGTGCGTCCTGAAGCGGGGGCGAGGGGTTCGGCGGCGCAAGTATCAGGCAGCATCTGCCGCAGCAAAGTGCGCCATCTGGTCGTCGTATGCCTTCACGAAGGCCGGTCGCGCCGTCGCGCGCGCGACGTAGGCGTGGCAAGCAGGGTAATTTACGAGCCCATCGAACCGGTTCACCTGCCGCAGCACGTCCGCCATCAGGAGGTCGGCCACGGTGAATCGACCGGCTACCAGCCACTCGCGGCCGGCCAGCACCGCTTCCATCCGTTCGAGCCTGGCCTTCAGGAAGTCCTCCACGAACTTGGCTTCGGGCGATTCGCCGGGATAGCCCATGAAGCGGAACAACGCCCACGGCTGGCTCGGAAGGTCGACCGAGTTGAGCGCAGCGATGACCCACTCCATCACCTCAGCGCGGCCGCGCGGATCGGTGGGCATGAGCGCCGGGCTCTTCTCGGCGAGGTGCAGCAGGATCGCGCCGCTCTCGAAAATGGTGAGATCTCCATCGGTCAGCCACGGGACCTGGCCGAACGGCTGCGCCGCGAAGTGGTCGGGGCCGCGCTCTCGAAACGGCGTGCTCTCCACTCGATAGGCCAGTCCCGCCTCTTCCAGCGCCCAACGCACCCGCAGATCGCGCACAAGGCCGCGCGGCATTTCGGGAACCCAGTCGTAGGTCGTGAGGATTATCTCGCTCATTCGTAATCTCCAAGGAACACGAGAAGCTTGTCGAGAAGGCCGCTCCAGCCTTGCTCATGGCTTGTGCGGGCATCTTCGTCGGGTAGGTGCTCGTGCGTCAGAGTCAGCACGGTTCCCCCGTCGAACGGCTCAAGCCGGAAGGTTACCAGCGACTCCGGTTCCGATGCGCCGGGCAGGTCCCAGGTGAAGACGAGTTTCTTCTCAGGAACTACCTCCCGATAGATCCCGGTCGGATTGTGTTCCTCGCCATTTAGCAGCCGGAACACGACGCTGAACCGGCCGCCCGGGCGAACGTCGGCCACCACGCTGAGGGTCGGCCCGGCGTCCGGACCCCACCATTGCAGCATCAGATCCGGCTGGGTAATCGCCGCCCAGATCTTGGCGGAAGGCGCCTTAATCTGGCGCACGATGGTCACGCTCGGGAGGGTCATTGCTCACCATCCTCGTTCACGAGCGCGGTCAATCGATCGAGGCTGACCGACCAGAAGCGTTCATACCGGTTGAGCCAAGCGATCGCCTCCTGCATCGGGGTGGCCGAGAGGGTCACTGCCACAGTGCGGCCCGCCTTGGTCCGCGTGATCAATCCCGCATCGGACAGAACGTCAAGATGCTTGGTCATGCCGGGAAGCTTCAGCGAAAAGGACCCGGCGAGTTCGCTGACCGAAAGCCCAGGTTGGTCCATCAGCCGTTGCAGGACGCCCCGCCGGGTTGGATCGGCGAGCGCCCAAAACGTGCGGTCCATGCCTGATGTTGGATGCTTCGCCACTTAGCGAAGTATCTATTATTTACGCTGACAAAGTCAATCCGGAATGCCTCCGCTACAAGAACCATCTGGCGTGCTGATGTTTTCCATGGGCGAACCGGTCAAAAGCAGTTTGCGGTCGAGCAAACGCAGGGCCGCCAGGCACGCTCGATTGATTGGCGGGGTTTTTCGCACAGCCTGCCCTGCAAATCGCATACGCCTGGATGAGACAGCGGCTCGTGAATGCGGCACCAACATCGTGATCCAGTTGCCTGCCACCAGTGACACTTTACCAGGCGTTTCTAGGTAAAGTGTCACTGGTGGCAATTGCTTGGGCCTGCACCTCCCGAATATAGTCGCGATCGGCGAACTCGATGAGGTCGCGGACCAGCTCGATGAGACCACTGGTCGAAAAGTCCGTCAAAAGGATCACCATGCGCCAGCGCATTACGCCGATCCGCCAGCGCAGGCTTCGTCGTTCCAATCAATTGGCCTACGGCCGTCCCACCGCATCGCACGATCATGGGTATGTCCGCGTCGGTCAATCCGTCGCCGTCGACCATATACTTGAGCAGTGCTGCGAATGATCGTTGTGGCGGCGCATCGGCGAGCCCGGGGGTTTGTCCAGCTTTGACATTCTTCCGCGGCTTGTCCGGCACCTGTGCTCCGTACGGGTCATGCCAACTCGGGCGCAGTAAGCGCAACCAGTTCACCTGCCTTGATCAGATCGCCGTCGATCCACGCCAGATAGTAGAGCTTGAGCGCGCGCTGGAATTTGAGCCGCACAACGTCCGGCACCAGCGGATTGAGCAACATCGCATCGATGGAGCCCCACCAGTCCTCGATCGTGTCGAATAGGAGCTGCGCCAGCGGGGTGTTTTTCGCAGGCCAGAAGAGGATAAGGGGCTCGGATCTGACTGCGAACTTGAGATCGGGAAATTCCATGGTCGCCCCGTATCATGCTGTCATCGCCCTACGCTCCTCGAAAGAAGTGACTTCGCCGGAACGGGTGCTGCTCACTTCACAAGGAGAGGGCGCATTGACGCTTGGCATTTAAGAGACCCCGCCGGCTATGAATCGTTCCCTATGTGTTCCTTTGATGCAGAAAGAGACAAACTGGTCCAGCCGAAACGGCTCGCTACCTGTGGAATCCGCCCAAAAAAAATGCAGACGCGAGCCACGCAGGGGATTCACATTCATCCCAAAGCCACGTAGATTCATGCTATGTTCCAGCAGGCAGACCTCTTCGAACCGGCGGCAAGGCCCAGCAAAAGCATGGATACGCCAGCGCTCCTGGCGGTCATTGCGGCCGCATCGCCGCGCCCGAAGTTCAGCTACATGCTGCTCCATCTGATCGCAGAGATCGCGGATGAGCGGGGAAGTGCGGGTCCGAACATCACGATCGATGGCGCCGCCGTGCCAGTCAGAGACTGGCTATGCGATGCGCTCGTCCCGATGGCCCAACGCGACGCGCGCCGCCGTTCGACGGTAGAGGCGGTTCGCGCAGAGCTCGACGACGCGCAAGCGCTTCCGGCCGATCGCGACGAGGCGGACCGAATCATTGAGGACAAGGTTCGTGAGCGGGTGCGTCGCTCCGGCCGCTGCAATGTCAGCCGGGCAGTCTCGGATCTTTGCAAGATCGGACTGCTGCGGCGACATTATCAGGGTTTTCGCGTCGATCATCAAAACCGCGGCGCGCAGCGCGAAGCGGTCTACACCGTCACACCCGAAGCTTTGGCGGTCCTGCGGCGGCGGTGAAGAACAAGTTTCGTAGACCCTGGCTCGTCGTAGGGCAGGGGATCAGGCTAAGCCCGTCCGCCTGCGTCCGTTCGTGGACTTGATGAGCTTCAGGCGCTCCTGATCCGCCTTCCACGCGAGATAGTCTTCTTCATTATCGAAATCGGGCTGCTCGAAGTTGGTGAACTCGTCGCAGTTGATGCAATGATACATCTGCGAGGCGTCCTGAAAGTGCATCCCGCAAAAGCACCCGCAAAACGGGCAGCATTCATCAAGCTCAAGGCTGCTCCAATCCCAAACCCCCAGATATTCGGGCACACCATCACGGTCGTGCCCTACGACCTCGAAAGCATCCGCATTCTTCTCGACAAACCCCTCGATGCCGGCGCGCTGCAAATCTTCGAGAATGTCGGCGGGCTGGAGATAGAACCATTCCCTGGCCGTGCTTCCGCCATCTCGGGCAATGTTGCGATCCGCATATTTGGCATGAAGCCGCTTTTCGGTCTCACCGGCATTGGGCGTATCGATCCAACCTACGACCTTGAGCGGACGCGAGTTCCCAGTTTGCAGCGCTCCGCGACGCCCTCGCAGGTTCGTCGCGCGCCCGATCTTCATTCGCCAGTCGGCATCGTTTTCTTCAAGGATGAAGTAGACCGGCACGATTGGTTCCCCGCTGCGTTAGAGGCGGTAGGCGGCTCGCAGGCGCTCCACGACGACATCACGCGTCATGTTCACGTCGAACTGCCTCGGATCGAAGTCCTCCTGGACTTCCACGGCTCGGACAAATGCGCCCATGTCTTCCTGCACGGTCGAGGGCAGCGAATAGCTTGCGTCGGTGGCCAGCAGCTGCAGCATCCGGGCAACATCATTGCGGTGCTTGCGGACGTCCTTTTCGTCAATCTTCTCGCCTTCCTCACGGCGCCGGCTCAGATCCAGCCAGGCGCGTGCCTTGAAGGGAATGATGGCTGCCCCATTGAGTACAGGGATGCCGTCGAGCGTGCGCACCATCGACTTGAGGAACTCGTAATAAGCGCTGTCGAGTAGGATGGCCGACAGGCTCGCAGCTTCCTCGTCGATCGGAAGGGGCGTGAGATGACTATCGTCGGCGAGCGAGATACCCTCCGGCTGTCTCGAAAATAGCTCGAGCATTGCGGGGAATTCTTTGTTCGCAGGCTTCTGAAACCGGTAGAGGACGCGCTTTCCCTCGCTCTGCTGCCGGATTTCATAGCCACCTTCCTCGACGAAGGCCCAAAATCGGTCGGAGAAGGCCGCGTCGAGAGCCTCGACGATGAGGACGATGTCCAAATCCTTGGTAGCCCGAAAGTCGAGGCCGACCTCGTCCATGAGCAGTTCACAGGCCGCGCCGCCGATCAGCACATATTGGCTGTCATGCCCTTTGAAATGCGCGCGGAAGCGATCGACACCAGTTACCATCCAAAAGGCTCCAAGAGTTGTTGCGCTGCCTGGGCCACGCGTTCGTCGGGGTCATTGCGCAGGCTCAGATGGAGCGAAAGCCGATCCACGACGGCATCTCGCGCCAGCGCGCGCGGATCATAGCTCCACGTCTCGAGTTCGGCGCGATCGTCATCGTCGAACGCAAATCCGGTCCTGAGTTCGAGCGTCTGCTGCAAGTGCTTCCACCGAGCCGCAGGAATGGCACGGTGAGGAAAGCGTGGCTCCCCCAGCATCGTATAATGAGCAAGCGCGCTCTCGCCCGCGAGGGGTGCGACATAGTCGGGCAAATTCCCCCTCACGGTTCGGACCTTCCGTACAGGGGACTGCAAGCGGCCTTTTACCGCCTGCCAAAGCTCCCGATCCCGGACGATGAGCTGAAGACGGCGCTGACGCCCGACATGGTGCGGCTTGGCGATCCGCAGCGCCTCCAGCTCATCCAGAGTGCGGCTCATGCTCATGATCGCCACCTGGAACCGTTCCGCCAGCTTGGTCAGGTTCGCCCCATTGAGATGCTCGCCAAGGAGGCTCGCGAGGATCAAGACCTGGGTCGTCGGACCAAATTGTTCGTTCGCGGTCGGTGCCCTGGTCGGCGCGCGCTCGCGCAGGTCAAGCAGCGCTTCGGGGACGTAAAGTTGCGCCCCCGGAGCCAGGAACCCGATCTGACGTTCGACCATCTGGCGGCGAATGGCGGCTGGTACGCTCGCAAGAAGCAGGAGGACCAGGCGAATGCCGAGATGCCGGCGGAGAAGGTCGCGGTGCTTTATGAACTCGGTGGTGGCGCCCTGTCCCTGCGAACGCATGGCCACGAGCAGCACCGGCTCGCCGTTGAGTTGCCCCTTCCAAAGGCGATAGCGATCCAACAGAAAGTGCGGCAGGCCCGGGTCGGCGAAAGGCGTCAAGCCCAGGCGCATGCCAAAAGCATGGTACACATAGGCCTCGGCCGCCTCGCCCAAGGCGTCCAATCCGGTGTCGGGTCGGTTGTCTAACATCGCAAGAGCTATTTAACATTGCTACTGTTAAAAAGATACCTCATGTTAGATAGGGCCGCGTGGGAGAGTTCCACCTGTCCCGAAGCCAGCGTCGTTGGGTGGCCTAGCGGTCAGCGTGGAGCCCAAAATGGACAACGCTGACCGGCGGCATCGATCAGCCGTTAAGCCGGTCCTTGATCACCTTGGCCGGAGTGAAGGTCAGCTTTTTCGACGCGGCGATGGCGATGGTTTGCCCGGTTGCAGGGTTACGGCCCTCGCGAGCAGGGCTGTCCTTCACCTTGAATTTGCCGAAACCGTTGAGGGCGATTTCGTCGCCCTTGGCGGCCGCGTCCGCGATCGCGGTGAACAGACTGTCGACCAGCTTGCGCGCGTCGGCCTTGGTGGTGCCGGCCTTTTCGGCGAGATAGTCGGCAAGATCGCTGTTATTCATGAGGGGTCTTTCGGCGATTGATGGGACTTGTTCCATAGTCACCTAGGGTGTTCTGCGCCATGGTCTCAGACGTGATCGGGCAGATCGCGTTGATTGCATCCCAGAAATTTCTTTGACGACGATCTGGGATGCGCTGACTAACCTGTCGCCGCGACCAAATTTGAGATGCTGGAAGCGGCAATGACGACAGCGCCAGAATGGCAGGCCTACACCATGCCGAACTATGATGCGGTGATGACGCAGGCATGCAGCGCACTGCGGGGTGGACCTTCGCTTTCACCATCTCGGCGCTTTCATCGATTCGCTGAAACTGCGTTTCTAGTGAAATAATTTGCTATTTCAGCGGGATCATGATTTCAACGGTTCGGTGAAAGACCCAACCGGTACCGAACGACGGGCGGCAGAAGCGCTCAAGGCCTTCCTTGGCTCGATCCCCCAATTTGCCCTTGGCCAGATGACGGTGACCGGCGAGCCAGGCGAGCACAATCGCGGTGTCGACATCGTTGCGGAAACGGAGTTCGCCGGCCGCCCGGTCAGGCTCGTGGTCGAGGTCAAGAGCAACGGGCAGCCTCGGATCGCGCATCAAGCGGCCTACCAGCTCAAACGCTATCTGGATCAAACTGGCCAAGAGGGCGTGCCGATGTTCATCGCACCCTATCTATCCGAACAGGCGCAGGCCGCATGCCGCGACGAGGGCATCGCCTACCTCGACTTCCAGGGCAACGCCCGCATCGTCTTCGACTCCATCTTCATCGAACGACAGGTCGAAGGAAAGCCGGATCCCGAGCGACGTTCCCTTCGCACCCTGTTCAAGCCCAAGTCGGCCCGCATCCTGCGCGTGCTGCTGAACGAACCTCAACGGGCTTGGCGCGTGACCGAACTGGCCGAAGAAGCCAAGGTCAGCCTGGGCCTGGTCAGCACGATCGGATCGGCATTGCGCGACCGCGGTTGGGCCGATCAAACCGAGCAGGGGCTGCGACTTGTCGATCCTTCGGGTTTGCTGGACGAATGGGCACGCAACTATGAACAGCCCAAAGGGGAAGAGGTACGGCTCTATACCCACCTCCACGGCAAAGCCCTGTCGGAGCGTCTGCGCGATCTGGCGACCGAGAAGGGGAGGGTGGCACTGGCCTCGTTCAGCGCCGCCGATTGGTACGCGCCCTTCGTCCGCCAGAGCACCAGCTATTTCTACGCCGATGAGAAGGGGCTCGGCGCCTTGCAGACGCTCCTCAATCTGAGCGCGCCGGCGAAGGGTGCGAACATCGTCGTGCGCGTACCCGATGAGGACGGGGTGCTCGATGACGCGCGGACGGTCGCTCCTGGCGTCATCGCGACCAGCCCGGTCCAGACCTACCTCGATCTCATGGCGAGCGGCGAGCGTGGCGCCGAAGGGGCCGAACATCTGCAGGACAAGCTTCTCAGGTGGCCCTCATGACCGACGAGCCGCAATCGGCAACCGATTACGACGATCGCACTAGCGCGGCGGTACGATCGGTGCTCGTCGAGATCGGCCAGACGTTGGGCAGCTTTCGCGGGAAGTTCGCGGTTATCGGCGGCGCCGTTCCGTGGCTGCTGCTCGAGGATAGCGAGATGCGCCACGTCGGCACCCTCGACATCGATCTCAGTCTCGACGCGCAAGCCCTGGCGGCCGGCGAAGAGTATGTCGCCCTAGTCGATGCCCTCCACCGGCAGGGTTACGCCCCCCGCGACACGCTCAAATATTTCCAGATGGTCCGGACGGTGCAGCCGAAGGATGACGGACCTCCGATCGATGTAATTGTTGATTTCCTGCGACCCTATGACGCCGTCCTGGAAAAGAACCGGTCGCCGCTCACCACCGAATTCGCGACCCAGCGTGCATCCGGCGCGGAGCTCGCCATTCATTTCCATGAGCTCGTCGCGATCGAAGGCGATATGCCCAAGGGCGGGACCAACAAGGTGATGATCGCAGTCGCTTCGATTCCGGCGCTTCTCGCCATGAAAGGCTTCGCGCTCGACGGGCGGTACAAGCACAAAGACGCCTACGACGTCTATTACTCGATCCGGAATTATCCCGGCGGAATCGACGCGCTCGCCGACGATTGCCGCCCGTTGCTCGATCATCAGAGCGGCAGAGACGGCTTCGCGCATGTCGTCGCGAAATTCGACGACCCGGACGGCTATGGCCCGACATGCGTGCGAAACTTCGTCGAGGGCTCCGATATCCTCGACGGCCGGACACCGGATGAGTGGCAACAGGATGCCTTTGGTCAGGTCGACGCCTGGGCCCGTGCGATGGGACTGCGATGACCCACCGATCTGCGAGGCCACGATGAAGCTCATTCACACCGCCGACTGGCAGCTCGGAAAGCCATATGGTCGGTTTGAGCCGGAGGTGCGCGCCGCACTCTCCGAGGCACGCTTCGACGCCATCGACGCGATCGGTAAGGAGGCAGCACGCAACGGCGCGGATCATGTCCTGGTCGCAGGCGATGTCTTCGACACCGAGGGACCGGAGGACCGCACGATCGTTCAAGCGATCTCCCGAATGGAGCGCCACGCGTGCCATTGGTGGCTGATCCCGGGCAATCACGACTTTGCCCGCAATGGCGGTCTCTGGGACCGTGTCCGCCAACGCGCGGGTAGCGGCATCACAGTCCTGTCAGAACCGCAGGCTCACGAAATCGAGCCGGGAATCTGGCTCTTGCCCGCGCCGCTCGCGCATCGCCACAATCTCGACGATCCTACCGAGCTTTTCGACACCATGGAGACACCTGGTAGTCGCATCCGCATAGGCCTCGCGCACGGATCGATCCGCGACTTCGGCACCCAGGGGGAGACCAAGAACCAGATCGCACCCGACCGAGCTCGTCGCTCCACGCTCGATTATCTTGCGCTTGGCGACTGGCACGGGACGCTCAATATCGATCCGCGCACCTGGTACGCCGGCACGCCTGAAACCGATCGCTTCCAGCGCGATGAGCCCGGCCAAGTGCTCCTGGTAGATATTGGTGACGGTCGCGACCCGGTAGTGACACCGATCCGCACGGGGCGTTTCCAGTGGATCAAGCGAAGCTGGACGGTGAACGATCAGGCCGGGTTCGATGCCGAGTGCGACCAACTGTTGGGATCGATCGATC
>NZ_NCEN01000061.1 GCF_002280675.1 Novosphingobium sp. 32-60-15
GCCGGCCCCCCAACGCATGCTCGCTTAGAGCGAGTAGTACATGTCGAACTCGACGGCCGACGGCGTGGTTTCCCAACGCAGCACTTCCGGCCACTTCAGTTCGATATAGGCTTCCAGCTGGTCCTTGGTGAACACGCCGCCTTCGAGCAGGAAGTCGTAATCGGCTTCCAGCGATTCCAGGGCTTCACGCAGCGAACCGCAGACGGTCGGCACCTGGGCCAGTTCGGCCGGCGGCAGATCGTAGAGGTTCTTGTCCATAGCTTCGCCCGGGTGGATCTTGTTCTTGATCCCGTCGAGACCGGCCATGAGCAGCGCGGCGTAGCACAGATAGGGGTTGGCCATCGCGTCGGGGAAACGGAATTCCACGCGCTTTGCCTTCTCGCCCGCACCGTAGGGGATGCGGCACGAAGCCGAGCGGTTGCGGGCCGAATAGGCCAGCAGCACGGGGGCTTCGTAGCCCGGCACCAGACGCTTGTAGCTGTTGGTGGTCGGGTTGGTGAAGGCGTTCAGGGCCTTGGCGTGCTTGATGACGCCGCCGATGAAGTACAGGCACATGTCCGACAGGCCGGCATAGCCGTTGCCCGCGAACAGGGGCTTGCCACCGTCCCAGATCGAGATGTGGGTGTGCATGCCCGAGCCGTTATCCTTCATGATCGGCTTCGGCATGAACGTGGCGGTCTTGCCATAGGCATGGGCAACCTGCTGCACGACATATTTGTAGACCTGCATGCGGTCGGCGGTGGTCACCAGCGTGCCGAAGGTCAGGCCGAGTTCGTGCTGCGCCGAGGCCACTTCGTGGTGGTGCTTGTCGCAGGGCAGGCCCATTTCGAGCATGGTCGAAACCATTTCGCCACGGATGTCGACGCAGCTGTCGACCGGAGCGACGGGGAAGTAGCCGCCCTTGGCGCGCGGACGGTGGGCCAGGTTGCCGGCTTCGTAGTCGCGGTTGGAATTGGTCGGCAGTTCGATGTCGTCGATCTTGAAGCCGTTGCCGTCGTAGCCGTCATAGAACTTGACGTCGTCGAACAGGAAGAATTCGGCTTCCGGGCCAACATAGACGGTGTCGCCGATGCCGGTTGCCTTGACGTAGGCTTCGGCGCGCTTGGCGGTCGAACGCGGGTCGCGGGCGTAGAGTTCGCCGCTCGAGGGTTCGACGATGTCGCACACGAGGATCATCATCGGCGTGGCCGAGAACGGATCGATGTAGACCGCGTCGAGGTCAGGCTTCAGGATCATGTCGGATTCGTTGATGGCCTTCCAGCCTTCGATCGACGAACCGTCGAACATCAGGCCGTCTTCCAGCTCGTCTTCGCCGAGCACGGAGGCGACCATGGTCAGGTGCTGCCACTTGCCCTTGGGATCGGTGAAGCGAAGATCGACCCACTCGATCTCCTCATCCTTGATCCGCTTCACGATTTCCTTTGCACTGGGCATAACTCAATTCCTCCAATGGACTTGTTCGTATTGTTATTCCTCCGGCGGAAGGACCGCCGGGGGCTGTTCGGTCTGATCTGTCAGATTGCGGCGTCGTCGCGCTCGCCGGTGCGGATGCGCAGGGCAGTGTCGATGGGCGAGACGAAGATCTTGCCGTCGCCGATGCGGCCGGTTTGCGCGGCTGCTGCAATCGCTTCCACCACGCGCTCGGCCATGTCGTCGGAAACGACGACGTCCAGCTTCACCTTGGGCAGGAAATCCACGACATATTCGGCACCGCGATAGAGCTCGGTATGGCCCTTCTGACGGCCGAAGCCCTTGGCCTCGGTAACGGTGATGCCGGATACGCCGATTTCATGCAGCGCTTCCTTCACCTCGTCGAGCTTGAAGGGCTTGATGATCGCTTCGATCTTTTTCACTTGGTCCCAGACCCCTGTTGCTATCCGCGCCGGCTTCAGGAAGCCGAACCGGGGGAGTTTGAATTTCCCCGGCGCAATCATCTTCAAGAATCGTGCCAACACGACCAAGAATCATGCCTGGGGCTGGAAATGGGGCGTAGAAGATCGGCGGCCCTTGGGAAAGTGCGGATTCGCAAGATCGCGAAAGCAGCGGCGCGACTGTGGCAACAATTCCGTCTCGCGCCGCCGCTCATAAATGGGCAAAATTCGGGCAGGAAGCTGCCCGTTTTTTAGGCAGTTAACCTTTGCCTAGAGCCGCAAACCTGCGGTTTCTTCCAGCCCGGCCATCAGGTTGAGGCTCTGCACGGCAGCACCGCTGGCACCCTTGCCCAGATTGTCGAGCATGGCGATCAGGCGGACCTGCGATGCATCGGAGCTGGCGAAGACGAACAGGTCCAGCCTGTCGTTCCCCTGGTTCGATGCGCGCAGCAGCAATTCGCCGTCCGCCGGGCTTTCGCCCATATGGACGACGGGGCTGTCCGCATAGAAAGCGGCGAGGCATTGGCGCAGCTCGTCAGGCGAGGCGGCACCCTGCATTGCGGCGCGCGGCAGCGGGATTTCCACCACCATGCCGCGATGGGCCGGGATCACTGCGGGAGTGAAGATCGGGGGCAGGGCAAGGCCGCAACGGGCCTGCATTTCCGGCACGTGCTTGTGGCCCAGGGCGATGAAGCCAGTGGAATAGCAGCCCGGATTGGACACGCGCATTGCCTGCGCCACGTTACGGCGGCCTTCGACTTCCGGGAAGCCATAGGTCCAGCCCGGCGCCACGCGGTGTGCGGTGGAAGCGTCGATCACGCGGGTGGTATCGTTCTCGATCAGCGCGACGGATTCGCGTGCGGCATCGTCGGGCAGGCACAGGATCACGAAATCGGCGGCGTTGAGCGCCTCGGCCCGTGCGGCCGGGTCCTTGCGCCGCGCATCGTCGAGCGCGATCAGCGTGAACTCGCTCCGCCCCGCAAGCCGGTCGGCGATTTCCAGGCCGGTGGTGCCCGCTGCACCGTCGATGAAGACGGAGGCGGTCATGCGAACGGGTCCAGCAATTCGTTGGTCTTCACATAGCCGACCGGACCATCGGGGCCCAGGCAACCCCAGGCCCAGGTGGCATTGCTGTCCAGCACGTCGAACCGCTGACCCGGCGACAGGTCATAGACGATCTCGGATTCATCGGAGGCCTCGGCGCGCATGTTCGCGCCCATGTCGCACACCATCAGCGGCATCGGCACGACGTAATGCGGCACGAAATATCGGCCCGCCAGCGCGACATGCGCAATGTCGCCGCGCAGGGGAACCGTGCGCGGATCGGGCTTGGCAACCGGGCCGGTCAGGGCGAAGGGGCCCAGGTTCGAATTGTCTGAGGTCGATGCGGTGGCGTTCAACGAAGGGTCCGTCTGCTGGATGAAGTTCGCGCGCGCTTAGACTGCAAGGGCCTTCGGGGCAAGATTTGCCGTCGTTTCACCCGGCATAGCGCGCCTTCAGCATGTGCCATGCCGCACGCAGGCCCAGCGCGTCGCCGCCCTTGGGGCGGCCCGGCTTGGCCGTGGGGCGCCAGGCAAAGGTGTCGAAGTGAGCCCAGTCGATGCCTTCGCCCACGAATTTGTCGAGGAACAGGCCTGCCACGCTCGCCCCGGCATAGCCATTGTCCGGCGAGTTGTTGAGATCGGCGACGTCGGATTTCAGCCACTCGGCATAGGCCGGGTGCAGCGGCAATTGCCACACGGCGTCATCATGCGCCTTGCCCGTTTCGATCAGGGCATGCGCGGTTTCCTCGCGCCGGGCCATCAGGGCGGGCAGGTCCGGCCCCAGCGCGACGCGCGCGGCGCCGGTCAGGGTCGCGAAGTCGATGATCAAATCCGGCTCGCTTTCCGACGCGAGCGCCAGCGCATCGGCCAGGATCAGGCGGCCTTCGGCATCGGTATTGCCGATTTCCACCGACAGGCCCTTGCGGGAGCGGAGGATGTCGCCCGGACGGAAGGCATTGCCCGCCACGGCGTTCTCCACGGCCGGGATCAGCAACTGGAGCCGCACGTTGAGCCCGGCTTCCATCACCAGCCCGGCAAGGGCCAGCGCGTGGGCCGCGCCGCCCATATCCTTCTTCATCAGCGCCATGCCGCGCGCGGGCTTGATGTCCAGCCCGCCGGAATCGAAGCACACGCCCTTGCCGACCAGCGCGAGTTTCGGCGCTTTCTCGCTGCCCCAGGTCAGTTCGATCATGCGCGGGGCATGATGGCGGCTGGCGGCGCGGCCCACGGCGTTGACCATGGGAAATTCGCTTTCCAGCCGGTCACCCTTGGTGACGGAGACCTTGGCCGCATGCGCCTTGGCAAGCGCTTCCACTTCCGCCTCGATCTGGGCGGGGCCCATATCCTCGGCGGGAGTGTTGACCAGATCGCGCACGGTCATCACCGCACGGGCTTCGGCCAAAGCGGGCTCTATCGCCTTCACGCCTTTGGTCAGCAGGATGCGGTCGCCCTCTTCCTCCTTGTCCTTGCGATAGCGGGTGAACCGATATTGCCCGGTCTGCCAGCCGTGCAGGGCGGGGCCGGGATCGCCGGTCATCAGGCGATAGGTGCCGGCGGGCAGCACTTCGGCCAGCTTGGCCAGGCACCAGCTTGAGAGCGAGGCGGTATTCGCCACGCCGCCTGCGGCAAACCAGCCGTCTCCATCGGGCACGATCACGGTCTGATATCCACCGGCAGTGAATTTCTGCGCTTCCACAGCCGCGCGCTGGGCCGGGTTGAGCTTCTTGAGCCAGGCTTCGAAGCCCTGCTTGTCGATCAGGTGAATTTCGGTGGCTTTCTGCCCCCGGTCAGGCTGGATCAATGTGTCCTTGTCGATCATGCTTCCCATCTGCATCACCTGCCGCCGAACCGCGAGGGGAAATTTCGATGGCTGTCCGCTCCGCTATTGCCAGTGCCCTTTCCGCCACCCTGTTGCCTGCCGCTTGTGTCGCAGTGGCGGGCTGTTCTGCTTCGCCCCCTGCCGGGGAGAAGGAAGCGGCAAGGGCTTCCCCCACCGCCAGCCCTGCTGCATCTCCCTCCGCCACGCCGCAGGCAGAGGCGCGCAAGATCGCCCAGGCGAACGAAACCTATGATTTCGAATATACCTTCCCCGCACAGGCCGACGCCATTCCAGGCCTTCGTGCCATGCTGGAAGAGCGGGCGAAGAAGGACATGGCGGAGACGGAAAGTTCCGCCATCGCCGGGCGCAAGGATGCCGAAACCGGCGGCTATCCGTTCCATGCCTATGGCTATTCCACCAACTGGCAGGTGGTGACCGATCTGCCCGGCTGGCTGAGCCTTTCGGCCACGCATTGGGAATTTACCGGCGGTCGGTGGAGGCGCTGCAGGGCGCGGCACAGCCTGCCTTCTGCAATGCGCTCGACAAGCAGCGCGAGGAAAAGCGCGGCGAGCAGATCGTGCGCAGCGCGGATGACTGGATGACGGCCTGCATCGGCTTCGATTCCGTCACCGTGATCCTGGGTTCCTCCAACGGCCAGACCTTCGACCGCATCGGCTTCCTCGTTCCGCCCTATGCCGCCGGGCCCTATGCGGAAGGGGATTATGAAGTGACGTTGCCGGTAACCCCTGCGGTGATGAAAGTGGTGAAGCCGCAATATCGGGCCTCGTTCAGCATCATGCGGTGAAACCCTCGCATTTTCGCCGCATCGTCGCTACATGGCCGGGATGACCGAATACCAGACCGTTACCGGAAACGAGACCGTCCTGCGCGACGGCACGATCAAGCTCCATGGGCCGGAAGGCTTCG
>NZ_NCEN01000015.1 GCF_002280675.1 Novosphingobium sp. 32-60-15
AAGCGCGAAATCCGCGCCCGCCATCAACCCAGCGCCACGCCGCCAGGTGGTTCCCTTTTGCACGCCGATAGTGGGTCCCGTTTGGACGCCGATTGACAACTTGGCCTGCCGGCATTGACCCTGCATCTGCCGATAGTGGTGCCAAAGCCGAAAAAATCTCAGTCTTTACATTGTCTGGGACGAGCTCACTTTCGAGGTTGGGTAGATATCCAGAGATACCCGTATAACCAGAAGTGCTTTTGTTGCTTGATCTCCTTACGACGGCTTGTTCGATAGCGCGAGGCAGGCTGTGCGGCCAATCTCGCAGCAGGTTTGCCACTTGTGATAGGGCTTTGGTGTAGGCTTTGCGATCTGTGACGGTAGGCTGGTAACCCCGTTTAAGATGATATGGATCAGGGACAATTTTCAGCAGAAGCAACGCAAGTTCGAACGCCAAGCCTCCGTTCCAATCGGACAAGGGAGTGGGAAGCTGTGACATTGCAGTTTTGTTCGTCTCATCATCGGGATCGATAAGGCCAAGCACTAACGACAGGTCCTCACGGAGTTCTTTTTCGACCGGTGTTCCCTCAAGCAAATCAAGACGTCGGTTGCATCGGTTGCAACGATCGAGTCTGAAGGTTCCTCTCCATTTTTGCACGGTGCCACACTCACAGGTGTCGACCAGATATTGCCAAGTTTCGGTGCAGCAGGGCACCATTTTCAAAGACCACATAGCCCGTAGATGTCGACTGCGACTGGACAAAGGCGATGCCTAAAGAATGATGTATATGTACTTTGGACTTGATGGCGGCACAGAGCGCGAAGAGACCATAAAGACTTCGACAAGTTGTCTGGCAGGCCCGATCGGTTGAGTCCGTTTGCCGTGGATTTTTTGCTCGAAAACCATCGTCAATCTAACTGTTGACGGACCTCAGAGTGCACGCCGGTCACTACGTGCGCCTTCGCGAACCGGGTCTGGCACGGGTCACTTTAACCGATTCAATAAGGCCAAAGAACTTTAACCTTAGTCGCGACCTAACACGGGTGCAGGACAACTTGGGGCAGGGCTGGGGCACTTACAAACTTGGTCCAAGTCAATCACCGACATCCTTGAAAACACTCGCATTTATTGCTAATGATAATCACTTTCGTAATGATGGGGTCAGAGGTTCGAATCCTCTAAGCGGCACCACCTTTTTAAGGTGCTTTCCCTAGCAAAATCATGGGCTTCCTTCGCAAAGGCTTTGGCTTTGAAGGGGGATTTTGTCTGCTGAAAGACGAATAGCTGCACCCCGCCGATATTCAGAATGCCAGTAAGCGACCGTTGCGTCAGCGGGTTGGTCACTAGGGTCAGGACCTATTAATCCCGCCTTCGAGGCGCCGGAATGGCGAACATATCGGGCGGATAGGTGCGCCGGGAAGGCTGGTTGCCTTTCCAAGCAAAAACCTCGAAGGCGGGATTAATAGGTCCTGACCCTAGCTCATAGTAGTAACCATTTTGCGACAAAAGTTAGTGAATTTATCCCTAATGCCGACGTAGTTGGCGCAGGAATCGTGGTATTTCGCGGTCACATTTGAATCGCCGCAGGGGTGCCTGTGTTTCCGGAGTGTCAAAATGGCTACTTTCTATAACCTGCTTGGCAGCCAGAGTTTAACAGGATCGAACCTGCAAGACCGGTTCTATGCGTTCACGTTTAATGATAATCTTGACAATATTCGTGCAGATGCGACGGTTTCGGCATTTAGTTCGGTCACCGCCATCAAAATTTCAGCCACGACTTTCTTTACGATCACCGGCTCTAACATTCAGACATCATCCGATTTCTTTGCGGGCGGCGAGAAGAATGACTTCATCTATGGGTCCAATCTGAATGACGCGATTTTCTTCAATAACGGCATAATAAGCGGGGGCATCGGAAGCTTTTCGTCCATCGAACAGATCGAGATGGGTGCAGGTGATGACATTGTTGATCTATCTGCACGCGGGCCCTCAGGTGTTGATTACGCGCGCAATGTTATCATCCGTGGTGATTCAGGCAATGATACCATCATAGGTGGTGCAGGCATGGACACCATTTATGGCGATAACGGCGATGATCTGATTTTTGGCTGGCGCGGTGCCGACGTTATTTACGGCGGTACGGGCAATGACATTCTTTATGGCGATGATCTCGGTTTCAACGGGATCGCTGGCGATGATTCCCTTTTTGGCCAAGCTGGAAACGACATCCTGTACGGCGGTGCAAGGAGCGACCGGCTTGATGGTGGAGACGGGAACGACACGCTTTACGGCGGTTTAGGCGGCGATGCTTTGTACGGCGGCGCTGATGACGATATCCTGTACGGTGATGACGTTGGTACGTCGGGCAATGACAGGCTTTTCGGCGATGCGGGCAATGACCAGCTCTATGGTGGCAGCGGCAACGATGAAATGCACGGCGGTACCGGCAACGATCTGGCCGATGGCGGTGAGGGCGTTGATGTAATCGACGGTGATAGTGGTGATGACACACTGGTTGGCGGCGCAGGCGACGACGTGCTTGATGGCGGATCCGAAGCCGACACCGCGGTCTATTCCGGTAATCTGAGGGACTATCTGATCGTTGAGAATATCGACGGTAGCTTCACAATCAGCGATACACGCAGCGGTTCTCCGGACGGTAGTGACACTGTCCGCAATGTTGAATTCTTTGCGTTTGCTGACGGGGTTGTTTCGGCAGGCGTCCCCAATAGCCTTCCGGTCATCACATCGGATGGCGGTGGGGCGTTTGCAGCGCTATCAGTCAACGAAAATTTGACTGCGGTTACAACGGTAACTGCAACAGACGCTGAAAGCGGTTCGGCATTGACCTATTCCATTTCTGGAGGCGCCGATGCCAGCCTGTTTACGATCGATCCTGTGACTGGCACGATCAGCTTCATCACTGCGCCAGACTTTGAGAATCCAACAGATTTGGGCGAAGATAATGTGTATGACGTTGTCGTGCGCGCAACCGATGCCAATGGCGGGTTTGACGAGCAAGCTTTGGCCGTTGCCGTAACCGATGTTACGGATGGCTCTTCGCCGGTCATCATCTCGAACGGAGGCGGTGCATCGGCAACCATTTCGGCCGCAGAAAATTCGACGTTTGTTGCAACGGTTGAGGCAAGTGACAGCGACAGCCCGACACTGACCTACTCAATAGTCGGTGGTGCAGATGCAACTTTGTTCAGCATTGATCCGCAAACCGGTGTGTTGAGTTTTGTCAGCGCGCCAGACTTTGAAAATCCAGCCGATTTCGGTCAAGACAACATATATGACGTGATTGTTCAGGCCAGCGATGGAAGCAATCTTGATCAGCAACAGATTGCGGTCGCGGTCAGCAATAGCAACGACAATACCCCGATTATCACGACGGGCGGCGGCGGTAGCACCGCTTCGCTATCGGTGACGGAAAATAGCATCGCGGCGGCTGCAATTGTCGCAACCGATGCGGATGGCGATGCTTTGACGTATTCGATTGTTGGTGGAGAAGATGCCGCCTTATTTACCATTGACCCGCTGACAGGCGCGCTGCTGTTTGCAGCAGCGCCTGATTTTGAAACGCCTGGGGATTTGGACGGCAACAACATTTATGATGTCATTGTTCAGGCTAGTGACGGCACAACAGTGGATCAGCAGCAAATTGTGCTGACCGTCGTCAATGCAAACGACAATAGTCCCGTTATCACCAGCAACGGCGGAGGATTGGCAGCCGCAATCACCATCTTGGAAAATGCCGCAGCGGTTACTGTGGTTGCCGCGTCGGACCTTGATGGCAGCGTGCCGACTTATTCGATAGCCGGCGGCGCAGATGCTGCGTTGTTCAGCATCGATCCTCAATCCGGCGCTCTCATTTTTGCAAATGCACCAGATTTCGAGACCCCGCTCGATCAGGATGGCAACAATGTTTACGAAGTTGTTGTCCGAGCGACAGATGGCATAAACTCGGTCGATCAAACCCTCTATGTCACTGTCGAAGATGTGAACGAAGCTGGCCGGACGATTATCGGATCTTCCGGAAACAATACGATTTCGCCCACCGCCACCAACCTTTCGTTTCAAACCACTGCGCTCAACGACACAATACTGGCGCTTGCCGGCAACGATACAATCGATGGAGGGCTCGGTTCGGATCGCATGGAGGGCGGTCTGGGTAATGATATCTATATTGTCGATCAGTTCTCCGACGATGGAATCGCTGAAAACGACGACTTGGTAATTGAACTGGCTGGAGAGGGCACAGACCTCGTGAACAGCACGGTAAGCTATGTGCTGTCGGCAAATGTCGAAAACTTGACGCTGCTTGGCGCTGCCGCAATTAGCGGAACGGGCAATGATCTGGCCAACATTCTGACGGGCAACAGTGCAAGCAACACGCTCATCGGCGGTGCAGGCGCAGACCGGCTTGATGGCGCTGGTGGTGCCGACATTTTGATCGGTGGTGCCGACAATGATGTCTATTTCGTCGACACTTATTCGAACGACGGCGTTGCAAGCAACGATGATCAGGTCATTGAACTTGCCGGTGGCGGTGTCGACACGGTCAACGCATCTGTTTCATATGATCTTGGTGCCGAAGTCGAAAATCTGACGCTGACTGGGACCAGTTCGATCAACGGCACCGGCAATGGTTTGGCAAATACGCTCCTCGGCAATGCTGCCGCCAATTGGCTTCTCGGTCTTGATGGTAATGATACCATCAATGGAAATGCCGGCAATGATTACATCAGCGGCGGGAACGGCAACGACAGCATCAATGGCGGCAGCGATAACGATGAACTTTATGGCGACGGTGGAGCAGATGTCCTGCTTGGAGCCGCGGGTAATGATCTTTTGGTCGGGGGTGCCGGCAACGACAATCTGAGCGGTCAGGCGGGTGCTGACACGCTGATTGGCGGGCAGGGCCGCGATACCCTGGCAGGTGGAACGGAAAGCGATGTTTTCAGGTTCAATTTTGGCGACACCACCATCTCATCTTCAACCATTGATATCGTCACCGATTTTGTGACGGGTGTAGACAAACTCGACTTGGATTTTGTGCCGGGGGGATTGGCTGCAAATGCTTATTCCGAAGCGGCAATTGGCACCAACGTCTTTGCGGATGCTTATGGCCAGGCTCAATCCATGCTGACGGGCGGAACATCGGTTGTGTTTGTTGCAGGCGCGACGGACGGCTGGTTGTTCTGGGATGCCAACAACGATGCACTGATTGATCAAGCCATTTTGCTAAAGGGGTTGGCATCACCTGCTGCATTCGGATTGATGGATATCATTTAGAATGATCAGAGGCGGGTGCGTACCATGTGCGTTGATGCAAGCAGTCTCCAATTGCCAGATTCGAGGCTAAGTTGAGCAATATCAGAGCGTTGCCTTGGTGAAGCCCAAATAACCCGTTCTTTATTTTTTCCGGGTTAGATTGAGGCATGGAAAAGCAACCATCCTCCGCAGATGCGGCATTGCAGGCGATTGGCATTGCCTTTGGTCAATCGCTTCGGGAAGTGGGTGGTTGGACAGGTTTTTGGAAGCGGACGATCGTCTTCCTTGTATCGGCCTTTGCCTTGTTCATGCCGCCGGTCGCGCTGTACGAACTGTCGCGTGTCAAGGCTGTGCGAAGCTGGCAGACTGCTGAAATGGAACTGCTGGGCGTCGAACGGGTGGTGAACCGGTCGCGTCGGGGCGGTTCGAGTTGGGTCTGGTCGTTCCATGATCCGGCGAGTGGTCGAACCTTCGCGACGAGTGATCTTGAGCCAGGTGATATGCCTTCTTCGGGGCCCGGCTGGTCAACGCTTACGCGCGAAGCCATGGCGTGGCAGCGCCGGGTTGGTCAGCGTGTTGATGTATGGATTTCGCCGGATGGCAATGAAATCTACCCCAGGCAAGGCAGCAATGGCACAATGCTAACCGTGCTTGCTCTTTGCGGGCTATGGTGGGGAGGCCGCGGCATCAACCACTTGCGACGCCGCGTGACAGTTTCGGCCCGCTAACTTCGTCAAGCCAATCCGATCACAAGTGCCGTGGACAAAAAAAGGGCCAGCTTGCGCCGGCCCTTGGAAAGTTTGGGAGAGGATGCCTGAAAGGCAACGTCTGTGTCAGGCATCACGCATTTTGTTGCAAGTGCGAACAACGGCTTAACAATTGCGTTTTATGCAATTGGATGTGCCAACGGGAGGATGGTCCCGTATTTCCACACCCATCAAGCAGCGCGAAGGGTTTGGCGCTGGTGGTGATAGGCATTGTCGCTGGCATCGGTTTTGAACTGGCTGACCAGGTTGCGCAATTCATCGGCAGCGCGCGACAGGTGATGCGCTGCGGCATTGCTTTCTTCCACCATGGCGGCGTTCTGCTGGGTCACGGTGTCGAGCTGGCCGAACGAGCCACTGACGCGTGATAGCTGTGTGGACTGGCGGTCTGCGGCATCAGCAATGCCCGTGATCGCAACGCTGACCGTGCTGATCTGTTGCACGATATCGCCAAGCACGTCGCCGGTTTTGCCGACAAGTTGCACGCCTTGGGCCACTTGTTGTCCCGATGTCTGGATCAGGCTGCGAATGCTGCTGGCAGCGTCTGCGGATCGCTGGGCGAGCGCGCGCACTTCATTGGCGACGACGGCAAAGCCCCGGCCCGATTCACCCGCACGGGCAGCTTCCACCCCGGCGTTGAGCGCCAGCAAGTTGGTCTGGAACGCAATGCCATCGATCACGCTGATGATCTGGCCGATTTCGTTGGCAGACTTCTCGATCTCGGTCATCGCATCAACCGCGCGTGAGACGACGCAGCCGCCTGCTTCGGCAAATGTTTGCGTTTCTTCGATGGTCTTGCGGGTTCCGTTGGCGTCCGCTGCGGTCTTTTGAATGGCAACGGTCAGGTCGCGGGTGGTCGATGAATTTTGCTCCAGCGCGCTGGCCTGCTGTTCTGTCCGCGCCGCCAGATCATCGGATGCAGAACGAATTTCCGAAGCCCCTTGCGCAATTTGCGCGGTCACGGTGGAAACATTGGCAACCAACCGGTTAAGATCACCGGTCGCAGCGTTCATGCTATCGCGCAGCCTTGCATAAGCTGGTGGAAATGCCACGGAGATCGTCGCCGAAAGATCGCCCGCCGCCAGCAAATCGAGGCGGTTGGCCACCGCGTCCATCACCAGACGTTGTTCTTCGGCAACGCGCGCACGCTCGGCCTCAACAACCCGCTCTGCATCTTCTATGGCTGCGCGTGCTGCGGCCTGTTGGCCGATCATGTTCTCAAGCTGCGTGCTTAACAACACAAGCGCGGCGGTTTCGATGATGACAATCGCAGCGTGCAAGAGCACGCGCAGAATATCACCGTCGTCGCCATAGACAAACTGCGGCACGGCAAGGTTGCCAAGAAGGTGGTGCAGCGCGGTCAGGGTTGCTGCCGTTAATATCGCGCGCCAATCGGCCAGGACGACAACCACGGCCAGCATGGCGAAAAAGACCATGTGGAGGTCTATCATCCACGGGAAGCTGGCCCATTGATACAACAGGATCATGGGATATGTGATGACCGCGCCGGCCATTGCGCTTCTGGCCGCAGTGTCGCAACGACCTTGCAACGCCAGCGAAGCTGCGAGTGCTGCAATCACGGTGCTGGCAATGGCGGGCAAGATGCCCGAATTGGCAAAGGCAACCCCGGCCCAGATTATGATGGTGCCTGCCACGCAAACCATGGCCAATGCGCGCATTCCGACTGACCGGATTTTATGCAACTCGTCCATTTTAACGATCATTCCTCGGAGGGCTGATACATGCAGCCGCAGGGACAGATATAGCCAGCGCACCTGCTTTGAGTGCGTTGATGAAAATTTGATCGGGGGCGTGATCCAGAACGACCCCTCCGATAACCGAGCGCCCCAGAACGCGTGCGTCCTTGGCCAAAGCCCATTGCAGCGCACTTTGCCCTGACTGACCGGTTATCGGCAAAAGCAGCACGGCGCTGCCGACGCGCGGTGCAAAAACCGATGCAATGAATACCCCGGCGATGGCGATCGCCAGAATGGTGTCTGGCCGCCATGCGCGCGTTGGTTGAGAGGTGTTGCGGTTTTCCGACATGTGTCAGACTTAGCAAAACGATCTTTCGTTAAGCTTAGGCCCAACTGCGCATAAATACGTGAAGTGTTAGAGGAATAACGAAATTTCGGTCCGATATTAACAGCCAGAGCCCAAACTGTCGCAATTTGGAACATTGCAAAAGTGCAGGGTTCGAGTGGCCTAATCACTAAGGTTCAGTTATTGACTAATCGTCTGTTAACTGTAGAAAAATGCCAAGTGTCGGGAGTTTTGTCCAGGATTTGGGCATGCAGACCGGTTTCACCCAAGAAGTATCACGCGCAGTTTTTTACAGGGCAACGTTTATGCGGACCAACAATCTCCTACGCTTGGCAACGCGCCTGCGGGTATCGATGGCGGCACTTGTTGCGCTTGGCGTGGCGGGCACTTTTACTGAATCCGCAACGCGCGCCATGTTTCTGTTGCCCGATGCCCCGACTGCCGCTTTCGTCAGCGTGGGTGAACCTGCAGTCGCAGCATATTCCGCCGGTTATCTGGTTGAACGCAACCGCGCCAGACCCGGCAATCGTCGGCGTATCGCGCAACGCTCCATCCCCGGTGCTTTGCCAGCAGATGTCGTGACGCAAGACGCCCCTGTTTCAGTTGCTGCGCTGGCACCCAACAACCCTGTGGCCGATGCGGCCCCGGGGGCAGGTGCAGGTTTGGTAAGGCCCGAAACGAGCCCGCTCGCATCTTTGCGGACAATCCCTTCGGATGCGCGGCCTGGCACCTTTGCGGGCATTCCGACCCAAGGAGGAGGTGCCGTAACCCCCGAAACGCCTCCGCCCGCTGTGCCAGAACCACCGGCATGGATGCTGGCACTGGCTGGTTTGGGGCTGCTGGCGGCCTTCAAATATGGCAAGCAGCACCTTGCGTTCAAGCAAGGTCCGGCATTGGCCTAGAGCGCTTTCCGACCAATCTGGCTCACCGTGACGGAGCCGATTTTGGCCGAGTGCAAGGATTGAGGAGGGAGCCATGCCATCGCATAGTGACCGACGAAAGACGCAGCAGTCGGCCAAAAGGGGTCCGCCCCGGAGGGGTTGGCGCAGGAAGCCCCTCGGACAGCGTTACCTTGCTTGGACGGGCAACCAGCCCGCCCTGCACAATGTGCCTTGCCGAGGGGCTTCCTGCGTCAATCACGGTGATCCAGATTGGTCGGAAAGCGCTCTAATTGCCGGGTGATTGGCTTGGCATGCGAATGGTAAGCCGGTCACCTTCAATTTCGATCCGGCCCATATTGGCAAGCGTGTCCATGCCCAGCAGCGGGATGGACATGCCGCTGTTCTGTATTGCCACTGGCACATCTTGCAGCGTGATCCCGGCGGTCTTGAAAGATCTGATCGATGCAAGCTCTACGGTTTGCGGGCCACCCACGGTTGTCGCGGTGGCGTGACTGGTGGCAACGATCCCGGCTTGATCGGCAACGGGGCGCGGCAGGATAACCATGCTCGCGCCGGTATCGATCAGAAATCGGACGGTTGAGCCATTAATTGTCGCGGGCATATAAAAAAACCCGTCAGCCGACCGTTCTACCACCAGCGACCCTGAAGGGTTGGCGATTGGCGCGCTTTTTCCAGATGCGGGCCTTACCGTGTCGATGCCGTAATAATTCCCGACCGGCGCAGGCGACAGCGCGGCTCCGGCGCCAGCGGCAGCCATTATCAGCGCAATCAAGGACGGGAAATTCGACATTCCCAAGGTAATGCCAAAAATCCCCTTGTGAAATGATGCCGGAAACGGGTTAACGCGGGGTTAGTGATGTAAAATTTTGGCGGGCTGAACTGCTGATATTACAGCCTTTTTTGCAAAGGTCGCGCTGGCGCGCCAGCGCGTAGTCAATTGTTCCAGCCCCACGTAGACCACCATTCGGGCCGTCGTGACGCAGGTGAACCCTCTGGCTGGTCCTTCCAGATCAAATATTGGCGATGCAGGTGTTTGTACCAATACCGTTCGGCCATGCCGACAGCGAACATCAGCAAGGCGATAATGGCAAGGGTCCAAGCCGTCCGCACATAGGGCATCCGCACCGTGTCAATCGAGGCGACGATCAGCGTTGGCTTTTGCGCCATTCTGAAGCCTGCATTTCGGTAGAGGCTGATCAGCGGACCGGGCACCGCAGCCGATGCCGCGACGCCGCCGATCTTGCCATTGCGCACCGGTTCTGGCTGGCGAGCATCCACTTCAACAAGAAAACGGATGGGTTGGTTGGGGCCTGTTTGCAGTGGCGCCACTTTCAACGAACGGTCAAAAAACAGGGAGTCCGACCGGTACAGCGCAATCCGGTCCAGCCGCAGGGCGCCAGTCATTTGCACCCGTGTGCCTGATGGAATGGGGCCTTGCGCAGCGGTTGCGTTGAATTGCTTTCCAGTCACGGTCAGTCCGATTGTGCTGGCGTACAAACCCAAAACCAACGCGGAAAAACCGATTGCGGCCGCCACGAACAACAGTTCGCGATAGGCCAGTCTGGACCGGGTGAGCAAAGCTGTCGGCTCCTCAATCAAGAGGTATTCGGTCCGCGCTGACCTTGAGCGGGAAATCAGCACGATGATCAACGGGATTTCGATCAGCAGGGTGAGCAAGGCGATGGTCACCAGCGGGTAAAACCGGCCAAGATTGTTAAATTGCCATTCGGCCAGATAAGCCATCAAGCCGCGATATTCGAAAAGCTGCCATGACAGGCCAAGCGCGACGATAATCGCCAGCACAAGGGCAAAAGTGCCAATCGTATGCGTACGAATAAATCGGCGCTTCTTGCCAGATGGCTGTTGATTTTCCATCGCTATCCCCCCGTCTTCTCGACGCATTATTCTGCCCCAGGACCCATGCCCTGACTATACTTCACGGCGCTTTTTGACCTGCCCTCATTCAACAGGCGAACCATTTCAGCATTAATCTGCTCTTCCAGCCAAATCGCCCGCGCCAGACTTTCCTGCGCAGACGGGTCCAGTGCTGCTGCATTCCGGGCAACAACACGGTACGCTGCGCCATCAATGATGATGGGTTCGTCATCGCGCGAAACAAGCTTGACGAATTCCGCATCAAGCTGCGCTGTATCGATTGTTTTATCAGGTAGACCGCTTGCCTGTCCTGCAACTGGGCTCAGCCTGATTAGTTCCCGTTTGTCGAATGCCCATGGGCGGATGGCTACCAATTGGACCAGTTCGGCATCATTGGGTTTGCGCAGCGTGCGGATGATTTTGCGCCGCAGCGCTGCGACCAGCAACTCTTCGCGGCTACGGCGGAACGCGGCAAGGTATTCAGGATCAGCATCAAGATTTTGGGCATGAGCAGCCTGAACCAGCAACTTCCGGTCAATCACCCGTTCCAACAATGCTTGCGTGCTGATATCTGCCTGGCGTGGCTCTGCTGCAAGATCGCGGCGGGTGATTTCGGTACCACCCAGTTCTGCCAGAACCTGCCCGTCAGGTGCCGCAGGACTGCATCCCGCCAAGACCAAAGAAAGAGCGGCAGCAAGGGGTAGGGTGGGTGCCGGATGGTACATCATTCAGTTCCCAAAAAGTAAGCGGGCGGCGCTGGACGGCATTGTTGCGGCAGCATCTGAGGCAAATTTGCGCAATTGGGCGATCGCAGCCTCGCCCTCAAACTCTGTGGTAGATAGCCGGACGATTACGCCGTCTGACAATTTCCCGGAGAAGAAGCCTTTGAAGATTTGCCGGCGCACTTCCCATTGCGAACGCGGGAATGCATCGGCAACCCTTGTCCAGAACAGCACCGTCTCTTTGCGATTGCCGCGCTGCGCCACCATGATCCGCGCAGGGATGGCCCTGCCAGCAAGGGTGATCGCAATATCTGTAAGGCTGGTGATCGTGAAGCCTGAAGAGGGATAGCAAACTTCGGGACGATGCAATTGCAGCGAATAATTCTGGATCGAACCGTAGGCGATCAAGCAATACAGCGATTGGCCGCCAGCATTGCGATATCCCTTCATCACTTGCGCGTCGTAAATCGCGTTTTCCAGATTGCTGGCAACCGGCAGCACGAAATCAGGCAGGGTCACGCTTTGCCACGTGCCAATCCGGTCCGGCGCGGCCTCTGCAAGGTTGGCAGCCGATGCAGCCACGGCGCGTCGTTCCGGGCGGCTTATCCATGTAAGTCCGGCACCTGCGGTCAACGCAAGGCCAAGCAACATTTGCCGCCGGTCAAACTCCTTCATGCGCGTTTCCTGAGGATTATCGACAATAGGCGGTCGACGCCCAAGCTGAGCAACAATGCCACGACAAAGCTGATGAAGCCCGACATGGGATGGAAAAACGATCCGAGCACGCCAGTCCCGAACCAGTGCACGGCCAGCGCCAGCATCGCCACACGCATCAGGTTTGCGCCGAACGCAATTGGAAAGGCGAAGGCCAGTAACGCCGCGATCCTGATCGGGTTGTCCTTGTGCATCCAGCGTGCATACAAAACGCTGACGGCAACAAGGCTGATCGTGGAACTTAACCCGGCGCAAGCAAGTTCTACCGACAGTTCATATTGATCAACGTAAAGCATATTGCCGCGATAGGCGGCTTCAAACTGTGCCAGTTGCAAGAACCAGCACACATATTGCGCCAGGGCCGTGCCCAGCCAAGCGCCCGCCGAATAGGTCAGGCTATAGGGAAGGGGCAGGACGAGCAGCAGGTAGAGCAGTGAAAACCACAGCCTGCGCAGCACGTCCCAACCATAGAGCCAATATACCGCAGCAACCAGAACGATCCACGCCGCCGTTACCGCCAGTGTTGTAAAAGATACCGCAATCGCAAAGGCATAAACCACCAAGCCGGCCAACATGCCGCCTGCAAAGATAAAGTCGTTACCCTTGGCATAGTGGTCTTGCAGGGCGCGCAGTTCATGCCACAAAATGGCCAGACCAAGGATCAGCGTCAGTGGTCCGACGCTGCCCGCCTCGGTTTGCCAAGCTGTTTGGGCCAGCAGCGCAAACATGGGTGCCGCCCACACCAAAGCAGCGGCGATGACCAGCAGCCAAGGCAGGCGGCTTTTGAGCGTTAGCAATCCGCTATGTGCAAACTCGTGCGAATTCATACACTCCGACGTGTAAGGGCCAAGTTGGCCGTGGTCGGAACTCGCTTATAGGGTCAGTTGAATATTGCTAGTATCCCGATCACAATGCGCGCAAGAAAGAACCCAGAATTCAATCCATTATGCGCGATACTTTGACATAGGTAGCGCTGTTGGGATTAACCTGCCGATTCCAGTTTTTCGCCGGCCAGCATCCACGCTTCTTCGGCTTTTTCCAATTCCTGCGCCAACTTGCCACGACGTTGTGAAAGTTCACTCATTGGCAGTTTGGCAAGCGCGGGGATCGCGGCTGAGGGTTCAAACATCGCCCGGTCAACTTGCGCCAATTCGGCTTGTATTTTGTTGACCGCACTTTCAGCTTCGCTTTGCTTTTTCTTCAGCGCTTTGAATTCATCGCGCGCCATCGCGCGGGCCTTGCGGTCCTGTGATGTGCCTTTTTCCTTGGGCTGGCCTGATTGCCCCGTCTTGGGCTGGTTCCGACCAAGGATGAAGTCGATGTAATTCTCGATATCGCCGTCATAGGGCTTGGCTGTTCCGCCATCGACCAGCACCAGCCGGTCAGCCACCAGTTCCACCATATGCCGATCGTGGCTGATCAGAATGACCGCGCCCTGATAGGTGTTGAGCGCCTGCACCAAGGCTTCGCGCGCATCGATATCAAGGTGGTTGGTCGGCTCGTCGAGCACCAGCATATGCGGCGCATCCCGCGTGACGAGCGCCAGCGCCAGACGAGCGCGCTCTCCGCCCGAAAGCGTGCCAACTTGCGATGTGGCGCGCTGGCCGGAAAAGCCGAAGCGGCCCAGTTGCGCGCGCACCGCGCCGGGCGATTTGCCATCCATCGCGCGGGTCATCAGTTCCAGCGGGGTGGATGCGCCCGCCAGTTCTTCTACCTGATACTGCGTGAAATAGCCGACCTGCATCTTGCCGGTCGCCTGCATCTCCCCGTCCATCGGTGCCAGTTGCGCGGCGATCAGGCGGGCAAGCGTGGTCTTGCCGTTGCCGTTGCGGCCGAGCAGCGCGATGCGATCATCAGGGTCAATGCGCAAGTTCAGCCGTGACAGGATCGGCTTGCCGGGGGTGTAGCCCACCGATGCCAGATCAAGCGTGATCAACGGCGGACGCAGTTCTTCGGGATCGGGAAAATCGAAGCTGAGCGAAGGATCTTCGATCATCGCGGCAATGGGCTGCATCTTGGCCAGCATCTTGGCGCGCGATTGCGCTTGCTTGGCAGTGGATGCGCGCGCGCTGTTGCGGGCGATGTAGTCCTTCAGGCGGCCAGCTTGCGCTTCTTGCGCGGCGCGGGCGGCGGCCTGTTGGGCCAGACGTTCGTTGCGCTGGCGCTCAAAACTGTCATATCCGCCGGGGTACAACGTCAGCTTTCCGGCGTGCAGGTGGACTATGTGATCGACCACGTTGTTCAGCAGATCGCGCTCGTGGCTGATCACGATCAGCGTACCGGGGTACGACTTGAGGAAGTTCTCCAGCCACAGCGTCGCTTCCAGATCGAGGTGGTTCGACGGTTCGTCGAGCAGCATGACGTCTGGAGCCGAAAACAGCAGCGAGGCCAAAGCCACGCGCATTTTCCAGCCACCTGAAAAGCTATCGAGCGGGCGGGCCTGCATTTCTTCATCAAAGCCAAGGCCGATGAGGATGCGGGCGGCGCGTGATGGCGCGCTGTAGGCATCGATCGCCAGCAGCCGTTCATGCACATCGCCCAAGCGGTCAGGATCGGTGCAGACCTCTGATTCTGCTAGCAGTTCGGTGCGCTCGACATCGGATTCCAGCACCGTTTCAAACGGCGATTTAACCCCGTTCGGCGCTTCCTGCGCAATATAGCCAAGCTTGGTGCGGCGCGGCATTTCGACCGAGCCTTCATCCGGCTCGATCTCGCCAATGATCGCTTTGACCAGTGTGGATTTGCCAGCCCCATTGCGGCCGATCAGCCCGACTTTGGCGCGCGGCGGCACCGCCACAGTGGCCCCGGACAGGATATCGCGCCCGCCCAGACGCACGGTAATGCCATTAATCGTCAGCATGAAAGCGCCCAAATGTTGGCGGAAAGGAAGGTGGTGGGCCCGGCAGGATTTGAACCCGCGACCTAGCCGTTATGAGCGGCCAGCTCTAACCACTGAGCTACAGGCCCATCGCCGTCGCCGGTACACAGGCAAGGCCCGATTGGCAAGGCACCCATGGCGACTTTGGCGTCAGACTTGTGCCGCAGCCTTGATGTCGCGCACGCTCGCCGGTTTTACCCCGCGTTTGGCCAGATATGTGAATACGCCGCGCCACCAGTCGTAAAACGCGTCGAGTTCGGCCTCGTTGCGGACATAGGGGGTGTGGCCGGGACAGATTGACGGGCTGTGGAACGAGAAGACAAGGATCGGCAAACCATCATCGATGGCAATGTCGATGCCCTTGATCGCCTCGTCCAGCGTGATGCCTTCCGGGGTCAGCGCGATCCGTTCAAGCAAGCCCAGCCGCGCCAATGCGCCGCGAAGACGGGGTGCGCGCCACAGCGCAGGGTAAATCGCTTTGCCCTGTTGCCGTAGCAAACCCCAGAACACCGTCGTCAGCGGCATTTCCATCAGCCCTTTGGCTTTATCGATCCACCACGGGCGCAGCGGCAAATCACGGAAATTGACGCCGCCGTTATAGCTATAATCAAACCGGGCGCGGACAGACGTATCGATAGTTATTCCGCAATCAGACAGGATCGAAGCCGTGGCCGGGCCAACGCCATACCGTCCGGCCCGATAGATTTGCGGTGCCACGCCAAATGCCGCTTCGATAGTGTCACGCAGTTTGCAAAACTTCGCCCGTTCAAGCGGTTCGGGCAGATTTCCCGAAAAGCTGTTCTGCTCGCTGACCACCTCGTCAAATGGCGGGCTGACCCACGGGTGCAATTGCACGCCCACCTCGGCGCGTCCGGCTTTCACCGCTTCGCCCAGTGCCTCGACTGCCTCGGCAGAAGTGGCGATGGGGTAGTCGATCAGGTACACAGGAACGACGCCCAGCCCTTCGCAGAATTGCTGGAACCGGGCGATGTGCGGCACATGGTCCAGCCCGTGGCTGGTGCGGTCCAGCGGCTTGCTCCAATCGAATTCTTCTTCTGTGTCGACTGTCACCACAAATCGCGTGCCAAATGCCGCGTCAAACCGGACGAAGTCGGCTTCGCTCGGCATGTCGGTGATGTTCGCTTGTTCGCCCAACGTACCCTCCGATCAGCCAGCAAACAAATGCTGGTCGGGAGCCGCATGGGTCTGGGCGGCATGATCAGCGGCCGAATAGGGAAGGCCGATCAACAGGTGGTTATCATCGCGCCGCAACGCGCCGCCACCCGCTTCCAGTTCGGCCCGCGCCAGCCGCAGGGTAAAGCCATTGCCCAGCATTGCCGATGTGGCAAACGCACCCGCACTTGCCGTGGCATCGGGCGCAAACAGCGCGGTATCATCCAGCCGCTGCAACGATGCGGGCAGGGTCAGCGTCAGGGCTGCCAGATCCGGCTGCGCCTCGAACGTAATGGACAAGCGTTCACCGGGGGCAACGCTGGACGCGATGACCGAAAGCACGCGCCAAACCGAACGCTCAACTTCATCGGCGGCAAATGACACGGTGACCGGCTCGGACGGCAGGGTTACGTTCAGCCGAACATTGCGGGCGGCCAGGACAGGCGTCACCTGTTCCACCATTTGCGCAATGATGGCGGCAGCATCAGCTTCGCCAGTGTCGATGGTAAGCGCGCGGCTTTCCAGTTTTACCAAGCGCTCAACCTCTTCAAAGCCTGCCAGCATTTGTGCGGCGTCCGATGCAATGCTGGCGGCCATGGCGCGATATTGATGCGGTGTCTGGCCAAACACCTGCTGCTGGATAACCTCGGCAAAGCCCTGAATGGCGTTGATCGGGGTGCGCAGTTCGTGCAGTAACTGGCGCAGCCGGTCCGCTTCGAATTCGGGCGTGATTTGCGGGGCGGCAGGCGCGGTGAATGCCAAAGCGATGGGGCGGCGCAGGCGAAGCAAGTAGCCGGTAAAGCTGCTGCTATCGCGTGAAAAGCTTGGCGTACCATCGGCCTGCCATTGGCCTGCCACATGGTCGGCCCCGGCAATGGCAAGGCGTCCTGCCGTGATCGGTTGGCGCTTGCGGAATGCGGACGCCATGTCCTCATCGCAGTTTACCGGCGCTGATGGATCAGTGGCAAACAGGCGGCTGCCCACCAGCATTCCAGCCGGATCAACCCCGGCATGAATTACCACGCCTTCAGCATCGGTGCGCATATCAATGAATAGCGGTGGCTTGCGGGCAGGGGTGTGTACGTCACCAAACGGCAGCAGCGGGGCAACGCCATCGGTACGCGGCGGCGGGGACTGGGCATCGCGCTCCTCGCGCTTGCGGCGGAACGCTTCAATTCTGCGGACAATAGCGCCAATGCCCTCTTCCTTGGCCTGTCCTGGGGCCTGTTCTGGCACAACAGGAACAGCGCTTTGCGGTTCAAGTAGTCCCTCAGCCTCGGGAGCAGCGGCAGCCGGTGCAGCCACTTGCAAGGGCGCGTCAGCTTCCGGTTCGGGCAGCAAAAAGTCATTCACGCCAAGCCGCGACAGCACTTCGCGCACCCGTTCGCCCAGATCGGTGCGGTGGCGCAAGAAGCCCCGTGCCGTGGTGGGCAAGCGCGGGATCAGCGCGATCCAGTCATCTTCGGGCAGGCGGGCAGATGATATGATCGCAGACGCAGATCGCGGGCTACCCTGGGCAAAATGATAGACCAGAACGGCGGATCGGTGCGTTGTGCCACGCAATACCGCCGCGCATTCCTCGTCCGAGAGCATCCCGGCCAGCGAATCGATTCGCTCAAGCGCCGTTGCGTGCTGCGTTGACCATGCCGATAATGGCACCCCTCCAACCAGATCGATGAGCTGCCGCAATTGTGTGCGGCCCGCCATTTTTCCGGCCGCGTGGGTGCGCAGCACGGTTTCAAGGCGGTCATCAACGATCATCAAAGTTCCGAAGGTCCATTCCACGAGAGGCCAAAGCGCAACGCCTTGGATGGCCATACCTGACCGAACGGCTTGTTTAACCTACCTAAAGCTAACAAATCGTGGCTGCGGGCAAAAGGTCGCAATCCACTGCGTTGCAATATGAGACGATTGCGATATGAAACAACATTATTAGCGTCGCGTGTTCGATTTTGTGCGGAAACTTGTCATATTGGCTTCTTTCCGAACGTGAATACGGGCGATTGTGAAACGGATTTTCAAAAAGGCTTTTTACCAGTGGACGCGATTGACCGGCGGCTTCTCGCTGAACTGCAGGATGAAGGGCGTGTAACCAACGTCGAGCTGGCGCAGCGTGTGGGGTTAACGGCGCCGCCGTGCCTGCGTCGCGTGCGCGCGCTTGAAGATGCCGGCGTGATCAAGGGTTATCATGCTGAACTTGATGCATCGAAGCTGGGCTTTGCCATCACGGTTTTCGCGCTCGTCAGCCTGAAAAGCCAGGCCGAAGAATCACTGCGCCAGTTTGAAGACCACATGCGCACGCTTGCCGAAGTGCGCGAATGCCACATGCTCAATGGCGAAATCGACTTTATCCTGAAGATCGTCAGCCGCGATCTGCAAAGTTTTCAGGAATTCCTCACCAGCAAACTGACGCCTGCACCCAATGTCGCCAGCGTCAAAACGTCGTTGACGATTCGCACCGCCAAGCAGGTGCCAGGCGTCCCGCTGGAAGATTGAGGCGTTGAATCACTGCGGCGAGCCCGCGGCCTTTTGATGATGGCGAATCACTTCGTCGATCACAAAACGCAGAAACTTTTCAGAGAACTCCGGGTCCAACTTGGCATCTTCGGCCAATTTGCGCAGGCGCGCAATCTGGCGCTCCTCGCGGCTTGGATCGGATGCGGGCAGCTTATTCTGGGCTTTATAAGCGCCAACGGCCTGCGTTATGCGGAAACGTTCGGCCAGAATGTGGATCATGGCCGCGTCGATATTGTCGATCGACTGGCGATAGCCTGCCAGCACCGCGTCTTCGCTCATGTCCTTGTACCCCATCCAATGATTAATCCGCCCGCTACCGCGCAAGATGCATCTTGCCAAGCGCCGCTAGTGACGCCAAGCGACACAGCACGATGACAGCGACCATTCACACCCTGCCGCGCAAGGCCGAACCTTCGCTCACCCCGATGATGGCGCTTGTCGCCGAAGGCATGAACAGCGTCAACGCGGTGATCCTTGACCGGATGCAATCACGCATCCCGTTAATCCCGACATTGGCCGGCCACCTGATTGCAGGTGGTGGCAAGCGCATGCGTCCGATGCTCACTTTGGCCAGCGCATCGCTGCTGGGTTATGGTGGCAGCCGTCATTACAAACTGGCAGCAGCGGTAGAGTTCATTCACACCGCCACCTTGCTGCATGATGACGTGGTTGACGGATCAGACATGCGGCGCGGCAAGAAGACCGCGAACATCGTCTATGGCAACCCTGCCACCGTGCTGGTGGGGGATTTCCTGTTCAGCCGCAGCTTCGAACTGATGGTCGAAGACGGCTCGCTCAAAGTCTTGCGCATCTTGTCAAACGCCTCTGCCGTCATATCCGAAGGCGAAGTCGATCAACTGGTTGCCCAACGCCAGATCGGCACGACCGAGGAAATGTATCTCGATATCATCGCCGCCAAGACCGCGGCCTTGTTCTCGGCCGCCTGCCGTATCGCTGCGGTCGTGGCCGAACGGCCCGAAGCCGATGAGCAAGCGCTTGATTCTTATGGCAAGAACCTTGGCATCGCGTTCCAGTTGGCTGACGATGCGATTGATTATGATTCCGACGCTGCCGAAATGGGCAAAGATCAGGGCGATGATTTCCGCGAAGGCAAGATGACCTTGCCGGTGATCCTTGCCTATGCGCGCGGCAATGCCGATGAGCGCGAATTCTGGCAGGAGGCCATTGCGGGTGACAGGTCATCGGACGCCGACCTTGCCCACGCCATAACGCTTATCCGCAATCATGATGCGGTAAACGCCACCCGCGAACGCGCACGGATGTATGCCCAACGCGCGATCGATGCGATTGCAAGCTTTCCAGCCAGCGCCGCAAAGCTGGCAATGACCGAAGCGGCAGAGTTCGCAGTCGCCCGCCGCTTTTAAGCGCAACTGGAGAGTTCCCATGCAACATCGTCGCCTCGGCAAATCTGCCATTGTCGTGTCTGATATCTGCATGGGCACGATGACGTTCGGCAGCCAGACAGATGAAGCAACAGCCTTGCGCATTCTTGATCGCTGCTACGACGCCGGTATCAACTTTTACGATACCGCCGAAGGGTATCCCGTCCCGCCGGAAGTAAAGTGGGTTGGACGCACTGAAAATATCGTCGGAAAGTGGCTTAAGACCAAACCGCGTGATGCCATCATTTTGGCCACCAAAGTTTCCGGCCCCAGCCACGTCTGGTTCCGCTCACCCTGCCGCGAGGGCATGACTGCGCTTGATCGGCGCAATATCATCACTGCTATCGACGCCAGCCTGACCAAGCTTGGCACCGATTACATCGATTTGTACCAGACTCACTGGCCAGACCACGACACATCTTATGATGAAACCATGGAAGTGCTCGACGAACTGGTGCGCGCCGGTAAAGTGCGCATTTCCGGGTGTTCAAACGAAACCAGTTGGGGCCTGATGAAATCAATCAGCGCAGCAGAACGCCTTGGCACTGCGCGCTATCAGACCATTCAAAACAATTTCAGCCTTAACAACCGCCGTTTCGAAGACGAATTGGCGCAAGTTTGCCGGATGGAAGGTGTGAGCCTGATCCCCTATTCTCCGCTGGCGGGCGGGGTGCTTTCGGGCAAATACAATGGCGGGGCGCGTCCCGAAGGTGCGCGCATTACACGCTATCTCGCCATGGAAGGTCGTCAGGCCCAAATGGGTCACCGCTTCTTGAACGGCCGTTCGCTCAGTTCCACCGAACGTTTCATGGCAATTGCTGCAGAAGCCGGGATCGATCCCGTCACATTTGCGGTGGCGTGGTCCAAACAGCACGATTTTGTCGCCTCGACCATTGTCGGAGTGAGCGCGGAGGATCAACTCGATCCGATCCTTGCCGCCGCTGGCCTTGTCCTGCCTGCCGAAGTGATGGCAGCAATTGACAAAGTTTCGCGTGAAATCCTTTATCCTATGGGGTGAGGGACCGTCGGGATGATTGCTATACCAGCACCTTCCCCGGTAATGCACCGGGTGTGAGCAACCTGCCGATCCATGCTGTCCTGCCAGACCTGCTTTCTGCCCTGCGCGCGCGGCAAAGCGCGGTTCTGATCGCGCCACCCGGAGCGGGCAAAACCACCGCCGTTGCCCCCGCCTTGCTGGCCGAGCCGTGGTGCACCGGTCAGGTCATCCTGCTGTCGCCCCGCCGCGTTGCCGCGCGCGCTGCGGCGGAACGTATGGCCGAATTGCTGGGTGAAGAAGCCGGCGGCACCATCGGCTATGTCACCCGGCTTGATGCCAAACGCTCTGCCAGAACGCGGGTTCTGGTGATGACCGAGGCGATTTTTGTCGCCACGATCCTTGGTGATCCCGAACTTTCCGGCACATCTGCGGTGCTGTTCGATGAAGCCCATGAACGCCACCTCGACAGCGATCTGGGCCTTGCACTGGCAATCGAGGCGCAAGGCGTGCTGCGTGAGGACCTGCGGCTGGTCGTCATGTCGGCCACCATTGACGGCTCACGCTTTGCCACTTTGCTTGATGGCGCGCCCGTGATTGAAAGCGAAGGCAAGGCCCATCCGCTGACAATTAAATGGCTGGGTACGCGGCCCGATGTGAAGATCGAACCCGCGATGGCCTCTGCCATCCAGACGGCGTGGCGTGATGAAACCGGCGATATCCTCGCCTTCCTGCCGGGCGTTGCGCAAATTGAACGCACTGCTGCTTTGCTGGCCGAAAAATTGCCCACAGCGCTGGTCCTGCCACTTCACGGTCAGGTTGAACCAGCCGCGCAACGCACTGCAATCAAACGCGATTCCCAAGGTCGCCGCCGCATCGTGCTGGCCACCAGCATCGCCGAAACTTCGCTCACGCTGGATGGCGTTTCGGTCGTGGTTGACGCAGGCCTTTCGCGCCGTGCGGAATTTGACAAGGCCGCTGGCGTCACCCGCCTTATCACTACGCGCGCCAGCCAGGCCTCTGCCGCCCAACGCGCTGGCCGCGCCGCCCGACAAGGGCCGGGCGTTGCCTATAGGTTGTGGGAAGAGGCCGCCCATGCAGGCCGTCCCGCCTTCGATCCGCCAGAAGTCACAACCAGCGATCTTGCTCCGCTTGCGCTGACACTGGCGCAATGGGGAGCAGGTGATCCGGTGGCGATGGCGTGGCTCGATGCGCCGCCTGTGCCCGCATTGAGTGCAGCCAGGGCAGCGCTACAGGCGCTCGGTGCGCTTGACGGGGAAGGGCGGATTACCCCGCACGGTCAGGCCATGGCACGGCTTTCGATGGAACCGGCGCTGGCCCATATGCTCCTGTTTGCTGCCGAGCGCGGGCAAGCCAATGAAGCCGCACGGCTGGCGCTGTTGCTGCAGGAACGCGGCCTTGGTGGGCGGGGGGAAGACCTTGGCCGCAGGCTGGATCGTTGGGCGGGAGAGCGCGGCAACCGCGCCGATGCCTCGCGCAAACTCGCCGCGCGCTGGGCTGACACGGCGGCCAAAGTGTTGCGCCACACCGCGCCCGCTGCCGAAGGTAAGCCATCGGTCCCCACCGCTATCCTGCTTGCCGAAGCCTTCCCCGACCGGATCGCGCGCGCGCGCAGTGCATCGGGCGAGGAATGGCAATCGACCGGCGGGCGGGGCTATCGGCTTGACCCTGTATCCCCGCTTGCCACTGCCAAATGGCTGGTAATCGGCGATGCCCAAGGTGAGGCCAAAGGCGCAAGGATTACCGCCGCGATGGCGCTGGAAGAAGCAGAAGTCCTGCGCCATCTCTCGCACCGTATGGATGAGCGGCATTCGCTTTCGTGGAACGCCACCGAAGGCCGCGTAGAGGCCCGGCTGGAGCGTCGGCTCGGTTCCATCGTGCTGGCACGTGTGCCCGATCCTAAGCCTGATCCCGACGCCGTAGTTGCGCTGCTCATCGCGCAGGTCCGGGACATTGGCCTGTCTCTCCTGCCTTTGTCCGATGCCAGCAAAGCCCTGATCGAACGGGCGGGATACGCAGGGTTGCAGGCGCTGTCCGAAGCGGGTTTGCGGGACACGTCGGAAGCATGGCTGGCCCCGCTCCTCACTGGCCGTCGTGATTTCGCATTATCGCCGGGCAAGTTGCACGATGCGCTGCTATCACGGCTCGATTGGAGCGAGCGGCAGGAGCTTGAGCGGCTCGCCCCTGCTGAATACCGCTCGCCCGCCGGAACAACCCACGCCATCGATTATGCGCACGAAGGCGGCCCTTGTGTCGAATTGCGCGTACAGGCGCTGTTCGGCGTTGATCGTCACCCTTGTGTCGGCCAACCGCCGCGCCCGCTGCTGCTGTCATTGACCAGTCCCGGCGGCAAACCGATCCAGGCCACCGCGGATTTGCCCGGGTTCTGGCGCGGTTCGTGGAAGGACGTGTGCAAGGACATGAAGGGCCGTTATCCGCGCCACCGTTGGCCTGATGAACCATGGACCGAAGACCCCAGCCTCAAAACCAAGAACGCCTTCAACCGTTCGCGCTGATCAAAGGCGATTCCCGCTCTTGATTCTGTGCGCGATTCGACGCAGTGCAGCATCCATGTCAGCACGCATCTATCAACGCCCGAAAAACGCCATGCAGTCCGGCAAGGCCCGGACCAGCGATTGGCTGCTTGAATTCGAAGCATCCGAGGCCAAGCGCCCCGATCCCCTGATGGGCTGGGCAGGTTCGGGCGATACGCAACAGCAAGTGGTGTTGAAGTTCGAAACCGCAGAAGATGCGCAGGCCTATGCCACCCGCTATGGCATCGAAGCCCACGTCATCCCGACGCCAGTTCGCAAGCTGAAGCTGCAAAGCTACGCCGACAACTTCCGGTAAGCCGCACCGGATTGGGCGGCTGACGAGAACTTATCCGCGCATCAGCCCGCGTACGAAATCGATCAAGCCCGTCTGCCGGGTGCGCTTCATGCGTTCAGCCGCCAGAATCTCGCGGACTTTTTCAAAACACACGTCCACATCGTCATTGATCACGACATAGTCATAGCCGTCCCAGTGGCTTATCTCTGCCTGAGCGCGGGCCATGCGCGCGCTGATGACGTCGGCTGCATCGGTGCCCCGTCCTGTCAGGCGGCGGTTCAATTCTTCAAGGCTGGGCGGCAGAATGAACACCCGCACCACGTCGGCTTGCGCTTTCTGGTGCAACTGCTGCGTGCCCTGCCAGTCAATATCGAACAGCACATCGCCGCCCGCTTTCAGCCGGTCACGGATTTGCGCCTTGGGCGTGCCATAGCAATTGCCAAAGACCGTAGCCCATTCATAAAACGCGTTTTCTTCAACCATGCGGTCAAATTCGGCTTGGTCGACGAAATAGTAATCCTGCCCCTCAACCTCACCGGGCCGGATCGGCCGCGTAGTGACAGAAACCGACGCGGCAATTTCATCGTCTTCGCCCAGCAGCTTGCGCGCAATCGTGGTTTTTCCGGCCCCGGAAGGCGAGGACAGAATGAACATCAAGCCCCGGCGGTGGAGCGTATCGTCGTGCGGAATGGTCGTGGGCATGGGTGCTAGTGGCGCAACCGCAGGCCAATGGTCAAGCTGTGTTCCATCGCATTCAGAGCTTGCGGTATGCGCACATGCCCTTGAATAGGGGCGCGATGGAGCATTCGGTCATCCTTGATCCCGCATCAGCGCGCGCCTTTCTGGATGGCCGCAAGACGCAACTTCGCGTGATTGCCGGGCATCGGCTGGGACATTTGCCCCTCGGCACAAGGATTTATGGAAAAGAAGCCTGCGCACCCGGACGTTTTCAAAATGGCGCGGAAATCCTAACCGACCTGAAACGCGCCCAGTTTGTGGCATTTGCAGATGGCTGGCGGCAGGACCGCGATGGACATCGCTGGCAAGCAAAGCCGCCGCAGGATCCGAACGAGATGTGGATCAGCGCGGTGCATATGCCGGATTGGGCCTGCCGTGTGGTGCTGGAATTGTGCGGAGTGTCAACAGAACGGTTGCAAGATATCCGGCGCCCCGCGCTGCTGGCCGAAGGCGTTGCCCCTGTCTTGGGCGGATTGCTGTGGCGTGGCCCAAAGCCTTTGCCGGGACTACATAGATCAGCGCACCGGGCGTTTACAGCCCATTGGGACACCACCCATCCTGTTCCGGGCCTGCGTTACGCCGATAATCCGGCGGTATCGGTTTTGGAGGTCAGGCTGGCCGACTAAGCCTTCTTGCCGCGCTCAATCTGCTCTTCAACGGCCACTGCGCCAGCGGCCTCAGACTTTGCGCGATGCCTGCGGTCGTAAAGCGTCTTGGCCAGCATACCGCCGCCAACGATGATCGCACCGGGGACTGACCGCGTGGCAATGCGGGCAATCGCCGTGCCAACCAGTGATTGCATCATCGTGCGGCCTTTGATCACCCGTGCCGCTTTTTTCGATCCGAGCTTGCTGCCGACAATGCCTTTTTCCACGCCATGGCGCAGCAGTGCTGCGCCGGCACGTAACGCCACATCGGCAATGATCAGGTTGGTCATCGGATTAGGGCTGGGCGCAGGGACTTTGTCGACGGCATTTTTGGCGGTATCGATAGCCGTGCCACGCTTTTTGATCATGCCTTTGCCCTTACGAACGGGCCGCAGCCCTACTTTTTCTTGCCGAAATCCACTGTGACGACGTTTGACCCGTCATCACTGCGTTCAACGCTAGTGTCATCGCCCAGTTCCGGCGAATCGTTTTCAGCTGCGTCGACCGGTTCCGCCTCATCATCGACAACCGCCTGGAATTGCAGGCCGAAATCGACCGCAGGATCAACAAATGCGGTGATTGCCGAAAACGGGATCAGCAGCATCGACGGGATCTGGTTGAACGAAAGGCCAACGCTGAAACGGTCATCCTCAACCTTCAGGTCCCAGAACTTGTTTTGCAGGACAATGGTCATTTCGTCCGGAAAACGCTCACGCAAGCGCTGGGGAATGTCCACGCCCGGAGCACCGGTTTTGAACGTGATATAGAAGTGGTGCATGCCCGGAAGCATGCCGCCACCGGCGGCAACCTGGCCCAGCACACGGCCAACAACCGCGCGCAGGGCCTCCTGCACGATTTCGTCGTAGGGGATCAGACTGTCGGGTGCATCGCTCATGACGCCACAACTGGCCTCGGCGGCGGTTCCGGTCAAGTGGGGACGGTGATTGATTCTCAAGAAGAGGGGCGTATAGGCGCGTTTATGCGCACAGGATCGATCACGCGGAAGACCGAAGAAACCGACATTGCCGTGTCGGTGAACCTCGATGGCACTGGCACTTACAAAATAGAGACCGGAATCGGCTTTCTCGATCATATGATCGAGCAGTTCAGCCGGCATTCCCTTATCGACATAGAATGCCGCGTGCGGGGCGATTTGCACGTTGACCAGCACCACACCACCGAAGACAGCGCCATCGCGCTGGGGCAGGCGATTGCGCAGGCGCTGGGCGATAAAAAGGGCATCACCCGCTACGGTCACACTTATTCACCGATGGATGAGGCATTGTGCCGGGTTGCGCTCGATATTTCGGGCCGTCCGGTGCTGGTGTGGAAGGCCGCGTTCACGCAGCCACGTCTGGGTGAGATGGACACAGAACTGTTTGAACACTGGTTCGCGTCGATTTCACAGGCGGCAGGCATTACCCTGCACATCGAAAGCCTTTACGGATCGAACAATCACCACATCGTCGAAGGCATTTACAAGGGTTTTGCCCGCGCGATGCGTCAGGCAATAGCGATTGATCCGCGCAAGGCTGATGCGGTGCCATCCACCAAGGGCATCCTCGGTTCGGGATCACTGGAGGGCTGATGTTCATCGTATCACTTCGCTACACGCGGCCATTGGAAGAAGTCGACGCACTGCTGGCACAGCACGTTGAATGGCTGCGAGCGGGGCATGCCGCCGGTCACTTTCTGGCTTGGGGGCGCAAGGTTCCGCGCGATGGAGGCATGTTATTCATGCGGGCAGACAGCCGCGCCGATGCGGAAGCGCTTGCGGTCGAAGATCCCTTCGTCAAGGGCGGTGTTGCCGAGGTTGAGGTAATTGAGTTTGCGGCGGGCTTTGCCGGACCGGGGCTTGAGGCGTTGCAGGCGTGACGACAATTGCGCTGGTCGATTATGGTGCGGGCAATATCCGCTCGGTTGAAAACGCGCTGAAAGCGGCAGGCGCGCAAGGCGTGGTTGTTACCGCCGATCCAAACGTCGTTCGCGCCGCTGATCGCATCGTTTTGCCGGGTGTCGGTGCATTCAAGGCCTGTGTGGGCGCACTTAGGGGCGTGTCCGGCTTGGTCGAGGCGATGGAGGAGCGCGTATTGGTAGGCGCAGCCCCCTTCCTTGGCATTTGCGTGGGTATGCAATTGCTGGCGGATCGCGGTGTTGAACATGGCGTCACCAACGGCCTTGGCTGGATTGCCGGCGAAGTGCGCGTGATCGAACCGGCAGACGCGACGATCAAGGTTCCGCACATGGGCTGGAACGATGTTGAACCCATGCGTCATCACGGCGGGGCCGAACTGATCGAACCGGGCGAGGCCTATTTTCTCCACTCCTACCACTTCGTGCCCGAAGAAGGCGCAAGCATCGCCGCGATGAGCGATCATGGCGGCGGGATCGTGGCAGCAGTGGCGCGCGACAACATTCTGGGTGTGCAATTCCACCCTGAAAAGAGCCAGGCTTACGGACTTGCCCTTTTGGCGCGCTTCCTTGAATGGAAGCCCTGACGGGTTGGCCTGAGGGAACATAAACGGGCGGCGCAGCTTACCTTCCGTAGTGAAGGAGGCTGTAAGCCTGATGACCCGTTTCCCGATTGATCGTCTTGTTTTTACGCCATTTATGGTGGACTTGGGCCGATCTCCGCTTGCCGGACACTTCACAGCCGAAACATATGTGCTGGGTGCGTTCAATCCCGGCATGACGGTGCTGCCCAATGGCAATATCCTGCTGATGGTCAGGGTGGCTGAGGCCCTGCGGACGCCAGTGCACGATGGCAAGGTCCATGCTATCCGCTGGCATGATGGCGGCTATGTGATCGACGCTTGGCGACTGGAATTGGTCGATACCGCCGATCCCCGCAAATTCATGCTGCATGGCGGCGGGTGGAAAGTCATGGCGCTGACATCGCTATCGTGGCTTTTGCCCGTAGAGATGTCGCCCGATGGATTGGACGTGATCGCCGTCCATTATGACAAGGCAATCGCCCCGCAAGGCACTTACCAGTGCTATGGCATTGAAGATGCGCGCATTTCAAAGATGGGCGAGGGGGCGTATCTGATGACGACCTGTTCGGTCAGCCCGGAACGCCATTCAACCACGCTTTATTCATCGCAGAACGGTCTGGACTGGAAATTCGAAGGCATCGTGCTGGACCACCAGAACAAGGACATGCTGATCTTCGAAGGCCTGATCAAAGGGGAGTATTGGGCGCAGACGCGGCCCTTGGGCGATCTGTATTTTGCCTATCCTCCCGGCAGCGAATGGCGCGCGGGACCGTCCATCAATCTTGCCACATCGCCTGACGCTTTGCACTGGCGTCCGCACATCAACCCCGGCATCCGCCCGCATTCCGGCACGGCCGCAACGGCGCGGATTGGCGGCGGTGCACCTCCGATCCTGACTGAAATCGGCGGGCGCAAAGGCTGGCTGTCATTGTGGCACGGGGTTGAGCCAAAGGAGATCGTCGGGATTTATCGCACGTACTGGTCGCTGCTCGACCCCGTTGATCCTTCGGTCATCATTGCAAGCAGCCACACGCCGCTGCTTTTGCCTGACGCAGAACTAACTAAACCATTGGAAGATATGATTTATATTCGCGATGTCGTGTTCACGACCGGTATTGCAGAGGCGGGCGACCGCTTCATCGTGGCATCGGGCGAGGCCGATCTCGCCTGCCGGATAACCCACGTCCCCGCGCATGTATTTCATCAGGTTTGAATTCCCGGGCGGGGGCTAAGTGCATTTGCGTGATGCCCGATCCGGTGCTAGGCGCGCGGTCCATGATCGTCTTTCCCGCCATTGACCTGAAAGCTGGCCAGGTCGTCCGCCTCGCCGAAGGAGACATGGATCGCGCGACCGTTTACGGCGACGATCCGGCCCATCAGGCAACGCTGTTCGCGCAAGCCGGTTCGCAGTTCCTCCACGTTGTCGATCTCGATGGCTCGTTCGCCGGCCGCGCTGAAAACCGCGAAGCTGTAGAAGGCATCCTCAAGGCATTCTCGGGCCACGTCCAGCTGGGCGGCGGCATCCGCACCCGCGCCGCGGTTGCGGGCTGGTTCGACCTTGGCGTTGCCCGCGTTGTCATGGGCACGGCAGCCTTGAAAGACCCGCAGTTCGTCAAGGACATGGCCAAAGAGTTTCCGGGCGGCATCGTGGTGGCGGTTGACGCGCGCGATGGCATGGTGGCCACCGAAGGCTGGGCCGATGTGTCTGACGTCTCGGTGGTCGATCTTGCCCGCCGCTTTGAAGATGCAGGCGTTGCCAGCCTGTTGTTTACCGACATTGGCCGCGATGGTCTGTTAAAGGGCGTGAACATCGACGCGACGGTTGAACTTGCACGCCGCGTGGACATTCCGGTGATTGCCAGCGGCGGCGTGAAAGGCATCGACGACATTCGCATGCTGAAGATTCACGAAGTCGATGGCATCGAAGGCGTGATTACGGGCCGCGCGTTGTTTGAAGGGCGGCTCGATCTGGCCGCCGCGATTGCAATGGCAGAGGCTTGAGATGACCGTCCGCGTCCGCGTCATCCCCTGTCTCGATGTCCGCGATGGCCGCGTGGTCAAGGGCGTGAACTTCGTCGATTTGCGCGACGCGGGCGATCCGGTGGAGCAGGCGCGGGCCTATGACAAAGCGGGCGCAGACGAACTGTGCTTCCTCGACATTTCCGCAACCCACGAAGGGCGCGGGACGCTGCTTGATGTGGTCGCGCGGACGGCAGAGGTCTGTTTCATGCCGCTGACCGTCGGTGGCGGCGTCCGCGCGGTCGAGGATGCGCGGGCGTTGTTACTGGCAGGGGCAGACAAGGTTGCGGTCAATTCTGCGGCAGTTGCCCGGCCAGAACTGGTGCGCGACATTGCCGAGAAGTTTGGCGCGCAATGCGTGGTCGGCTCAGTCGATGCGCGGCGCGTGGGGCCGGGGCGGTGGGAAATATTCACGCACGGCGGACGCAAAGGCACCGGGATCGATGCACTGGCCCATGCGGTGAAACTCGCTGAACTTGGCGCGGGCGAACTGCTGGTCACGTCGATGGACGGCGATGGCACGCAAAAGGGCTATGACCTTGAATTGACGCGCGCCATTGCCGATGCCGTGCCGGTTCCGGTGATCGCCAGTGGCGGCGTGGGGACGCTTGACCATCTGGTAGCGGGCGTCACGCAGGGCCATGCCAGCGCCGTACTGGCAGCTTCGATCTTCCATTTCGGCACCCATTCCATTGCGCAGGCCCATGCCGCCTTGCGCGCAGCGGGCTTGCCCGCGCGTTCGTAACTGCCGCGCGCGTCCCGTAATGGGTCATTAACTATCGTACGTAAGGGCTTATACCGAATCGCGTCGTCTGGCAGAGGATTTGCCGAACCATGTAGGTTTGGCAAAACAGGTCTTTCCCAGTGCTTCGCATTTCCCTTACCGTCTTTGCCGCATTCGTCGCCGCTACTCCAGCTTTGGCGCAAACTGCCGGCATTTCCATTCCGGAACCGAGCGATGGCGCATTGTTCGCCATCGGCGTGGTTGGCTTGGTTGTGGGCAGGCAGGTCGCCCGCAAGCGCAGGTAAAGACGGCTGGCTGGTGCGCGAACGGCTTGACCGGCGCGCCGAGGCAATCCATGCCGCAACCCATGGAACATGCTACCGGACACGGCGATATTCTCGCGCGGCTTGAGGCCACAATTGCGCAGCGGCGGATGGGTGATCCCACTGCAAGCTATGTCGCAAAACTCAACGCCAAAGGCATTGCCAAAATCGCGCAAAAAGTGGGCGAAGAGGGCACCGAGACAGTGATCGCCGCGCTTGCCGGTGATCGGGCCGAATTGGTCGGAGAAGCCGCCGATCTGATCTTCCACCTGATGGTGCTGCTGTCTGCCAAGGATGTTCCTCTGGCCGAGGTTCTGGCAGAATTGCAGCGCCGCGAAGGCACTTCAGGCATTGTGGAAAAGGCCGGCAGGAGCAATTGAACCATGGCTGTTGACGCGACGCAACCTTATGACGACCAGAACATTTTTGCGAAGATCCTGCGTGGGGAAATTCCCAACAAGACCGTCTATCAGGACGAATTCGCGCTGGCGTTTCACGATATCAACCCGCAAGCGCCAACCCACGTTCTGGTGATCCCCAAGGGTGCCTATGTCAGCTGGGATGATTTTTCGGCCAAGGCAAGCGATGCCGAAATTGCAGGGTTTGTGCGCGCTGTGGGCTTGGTTGCACGGCAACTTGGGCTGGTGGAACCGGGCTATCGTCTGCTTGCCAATACGGGCACGAACAGCCATCAGGAAGTGCCGCACCTGCACGTTCATCTGTTTGCAGGACAGCCGCTCGGCCCCATGTTGGTGCGCTGAAGCGGATTTTCATGCAGGTAAGGCGTTAACCAACCCTTGCCCTAGGAGTCATCGCAAGGGTAGAGTCCCCGGCGAATGACCTTACCCCAGCCGCCTTCCGGCCGTTTTGACGGCAACCAGCACTTGTTTGCTGTCCGCGTCTATTTTGAAGACACGGACCTTTCCGGCGTTGTCTATCACGCAAATTACCTGCGCTGGTTCGAACGCGCCCGGTCAGACATGCTTCGCTTGCTCGGGATAGACCAGCGTGCCGCCCACGAGGCGGGTGAGGGCGCATATGCTGTCAGCGCGCTTGATTTGCGGTACTTGCGTCCGGCCAGGTTGGACGATGCCGTGCTGCTGCGCAGCCATGTTGCCGAACTGTCCCCTGCATCGTGCCGCATTGTGCAGCGTGCGTTCAGGGACGAAACGCTTTTGTGTGAAGCCAGAGTGCGGGTGGCATTCGTCGCTCCAAATGGTCGTCCACGTCGCCAGCCACGCGAATGGGTGGCTGCATTTCAAACTATTGTTAGCCAAGTTGAAGGACCTGACACCCCATGACGTTCGAGTTGTTAAGCCAAGGTGTTTCCTTCGCGCCGACATCGCTCAATCCGTTGCAGCTGTTTCTCGACGCGGATTATGTCGTGCAAGCCGTCATGGCCGGGCTGGTTCTGGCAAGTGTGTGGGTGTGGACAATCATTATCAGCTTCTCGCTTAAAATGGGCAGCGTTCAGCGCAATTGCGACAAGTATGAACGCGAGTTCTGGGAAGCGCGCGACATTGACCAGTTCCAAAAAGACAACAAGGGCCGCGACTTGCCTTCGGCGCGTCTGGTGAATGCCGCGCTGGCCGAATGGCGGCGCTCAACATCGGGCAAGTCGATTGACCGCGAAGGTACGCGCCAGCGGCTGACAAGCGCGCTGGAAGGCGCGGTGGTTACCGAAACCGATGCATTGGCCAGCCGCCTGAACTTTCTCGCGACGGTTGGATCGGTTGCGCCGTTCGTGGGCCTGTTCGGCACGGTTTGGGGCATCATGGACAGCTTTTTCAACATTGGCGCGCAGCAGAATTCCTCACTTGCCGTAGTTGCCCCCGGCATTTCGGAGGCACTTTTTGCCACGGCGATCGGCCTGTTTGCCGCCATTCCCGCGGTCATTGCTTACAATCGCTTTTCATACCGCGTGAACCGTTTCGAAACCCGGCTCTATCGCTTTGCCGATCGCTTTCACGCCTCGCTCAGCCGCGAATTGGAGGTTTGAGCTATGGCCATGTCCGTAGGGTCAGGGGGTGGCGGTCGCGGGCGTCGTCGTCGTGGCGGTCGCACAGCGTTGAGCGAAATCAACGTCACGCCATTTGTCGACGTGATGCTGGTGCTGCTGATCATCTTTATGGTGACCGCGCCCATGCTGGCTTCGGGCGTTCCGGTTGATCTGCCGGACAGCAAGGCCGAACCGCTTGATCAACAGCAAGACCAGATCACTGTCTCGATTGATGCGCAAGGTGCGGTATTTCTTGATGATGAGCAGCTTTCTCCAGGTGAATTGACAGACCGGCTTGCTGGGCTTGATCGCGGTGCCAAGCCACCGTTGGTAACGCTGCGGGCAGACCGCGTGCTCGATTGGGGCCGCGTTGCCGCGGTGATGGGTGAATTGAACGCAGCGGGCTTCAAATCGATTTCGCTGGTCACCAACAGTTCAACCGCTCCGCAATAAGTTGGCCACTATGCGAGACTCCACCGCAGGCGGACTGACGTGGCAAGAAGGCGCCGGGCTTACGCTTGCCGCCGCAGCGCATGTGGCCCTGCTTGTTGCTTTTTCCCTCGCGCCGCCGGGCAAGAAAATCCAGCCGCCGCCACAACCGATCGAAATCACGTTTTCGGAAGAAGTCTCGGACCAATCGACTTCGCCCGATCCTGATGCGCAGGCGGCGCCCGATGTTGCGCCTGAATTGGGTGAGCCACAGCCTGAACTGGACCCTGTGGAGGAACCTGCGCCTGCGCCGCCAACTCCGCCAAAGCCTGCGGTGCCCAGGCCTGTACCGCCAAAGCCTCAGCCAGTGCCGCCACGGCCAGTGCAACGCCCGCAGCCTTTGCCGTCCCGGCCAGCGCCGCCCAAGCCTGTGGTTAAGCAGCAGCAATCACCGGCCCGACCAGCACCAGCCAAGCCTGCCGCAAAGCCCGCCGTGACGAAACCTGCGGCCAAACCGGCAGAATCCAGCCCGCGCCGCCGTCCTGATGCGCCCAGTGGTGCAAGCCGGATCGGATCGGACTTTCTTAAAGGCGTTCCTGCGGCCAGCGCTCCCGGCACGGCCAAAACGCCCCCTGCCGCGACTGTTGGTCCCGATGTCCGTTCGTCGCTGGCCAGTTCGCTTGCGCGCCAGATCAAAGCGCATTGGGCCGGGCCGCAAGGCGTCGATATTGACAAGCTGGTCACGGTGTTGGCGTGGGAGCTTAATGCCGATGGCAGTCTTGCCGGACGACCGCGGCTGGTGAGCCAGACCGGGATAACTCCGGCAAACGAAGCACAGGCCAAGCGCCACGTTGAGCTTGCAATCCGTGCAGTTCAGCTTGCGGCCCCTTTTGATTTGCCAGCAGAATATTACAGCAACTGGAAGCGGATATCTGCTTTCCGGTTCGACAAGAGGTTGTCCCAATGAAGTTGCGTTATCTTTTCCTGTGCGCGGGACTGCTGTCGGCTCCGGCGATGGTGGTGGCTCAACAGACCGCTTTACCGGCTTCAAAAGCGGCGAAGGCTGGACCGGAAGATGAAGGGCTGACCGGTTCGGTGACCGATGAAAGTGAATGGCAGGACCTCGGCATCGCCATTCCGGCATTCCCCACCAACGCCAGCGTAAGCACTGCCGCCGAAGGTGGCACCACCGAGGCGTTGGGGCGCAATGTTGCACGGGTGGTGTTCAACGATCTGAAGAACAACGGCCTGTTCAAGCCGGTTGGACCGGATGCGTTACCGGCAATAGACCTTGCGCAAGTGTCTGCACCTGCGTTTGATGGCTGGCGCGGACGTTCGGCTGAAATGCTGGTGCAGGGCTTTGTGAAGGCCAATGACGATGGTCGCCTGACGGTGGGGTGCTATCTTTATGATGTCGCGCTGGGCAGCGAGCTGGCGCGGCAGGGGTATGTAGTAAAGCCCGAAGAATGGCGGCGCGCGGCACACAAGTGCGCCGACATGGTCTATTCGCGCCTGTCCGGAGAAAGTCCGTTCTTTGACAGCAAGATTGCCTATATCGCGGAAACCGGCCCCAAAGACCGTCGCCGCAAGCAATTGGCGATCATGGATTCAGATGGCGCGAACCATCGCTTCATCACGAACGGGCAGGCAACCGCCCTGACCCCGCGCTATTCGCCCGATTACAGCCAGATCGTTTATCTGAGCTATATCAACGGTGCGCCGCGTATTTACATCTACAACATCGGCACCGGCCAACAGAAGCTGGTCACATCCAGCAATAACCCGACGTTTTCGCCGCGCTGGTCGCCTGATGGCAAGTGGATCCTTTATTCAATGGCAATTGCCGGGAACACCGACATTTACCGGATTTCGGTTCACGGTGGGCAACCAGTCAAGCTGACCGATTCGCCGGGACTGGATGTGGGCGGGTCCTATTCGCCCGATGGCAGCAAGATCGTGTTTGAAAGTGACCGGTCCGGCGGACAGCAGATTTACGTAATGAACGCCGATGGATCGAACCAGAAGCGTATAAGCTTTTTTGGCGGGCGCGCGGCAACACCGGAATGGTCACCGCGCGGGGACCAGATTGCCTTCACGCATATCGCGGGCAACTTCCGCATTGCCGTTACCACGCCATCTGGTGGCGATATGCGTTTCCTGACAGACAGTTGGCAGGATGAAGCGCCGACATGGTCACCCAATGGTCGCATTGTGCAGTTTTTCCGAACCCAGCGTGGCAATGGCAAGACTGGTGTGTGGCAGGTCGATTTGACCGGCCGTAACGAGCGGAAACTGAATACCCCCGTTGACGGTTCTGATCCATCATGGGGCCCCGTTCTGCCCTGAAATTGACGCAACAAAGGGTAATGACCGTTACTTGCCAACAAGGGGTTCTCGTATCACCATGCACCGACCATCTTCTTACCTCCTCAAGGAGAAATTCATGTCTCGTTCGCTGATGATTGCAGGCCTTGCCGCCGTCACGCTTAGCCTTGGCGCTTGCGCAACCAAGCCCAAAGAACTGCCGCCTGAGCCAGGCACAGCCAACACCACCCAAACCACCCCGCCGCCGATGCAGCAGCCAACCGGCCCCGTTCCGGGCAGTCAGGGTGACTTTATCGCTTCGGTCATGTCTGACATGATCACGTTCGACACGGACCGGTATAATATCGATGCATCGGACCAAGGCGTGCTGCAAAGCCAGGCGCAGTGGCTGGGGCGTTATCCCGCCAAATCGATTACCATCGAAGGCCATGCCGATGAACGCGGTACGCGCGATTATAACATCGCCTTGGGTGACCGCCGTGCCAATGCCGCGAAGAATTATCTGGTGAGTTTGGGGATTGATCCTGCCCGCATTTCTGTTGTCAGCTATGGCAAGGAACGCCCGCTGGCGATCGGATCTGACGAGGAATCATGGGCGCGCAACCGTCGCGCTGTTACGGTTACGGTGAACTGAAGAAGCCCGTTCGGCACAGGCCGGGGCCGATTGCGGTTCGGGTCTGTGCCGATATTGTCCTGCATCCCATCTTGACGTTTGGTGGCAGGTCGGGCTTTGCACATTCATATGGCACGTAATGGACGATCATCGGATTGGGGCTTTCCGCGCTGGCGCGGGTATCAAGGCGCGCGCGAGGCTACTCCAGTGCGGCTGTGCGACCGCGCAGGCTGCGATGAGAAGGGCGATTGTCCTGCGCCCAAATCACCCAACAATCCCGATCGATGGTACTTCTGCCCGAAACATGCGGCGGAATACAACGCGGGCTGGAATTACTTTGAAGGCCTGAACAAGGAAGAGGCCGAGCAGCGGGAAGCCGAAGAACGCGGCGAGGGTGCAGGTTACCGACAGGCAGCTTGGGCCGAATGGGGCGGATCGGGCGATGGCACCCGCAGCCGTGATGAACTGCGCGCGCTTGAAATGCTGGGCCTTGATCCTGATGCCGATTTTGACGCGGTCAAAAAGGCTTGGCGCAGCAAAGCCAAAGAGGTCCACCCCGACGTACGACCGGGCGACAAGGCGGCGGCTGAACAATTCCAGAAGCTGCAAGTGTCCTACGAAGTGCTTCGCGCAGCAGAAGACCGGCGCGAATGGAAGGGCAATCCTTCAGACTAATTCTTCGTCCAGCATGGCCATAACGCGCGCTTCGTCAGGGAATTCTTCTGCAATCCACCGCGCTTCGATGGTTCGCAACATGCGCGCGACTTCCGGGCCTGCGCTGATCCCCCGCGCGACGATTTGTCCGCCTTTCAACGGAAAGCGCGGAATTTCCCAGCCATCAAGTGCCGCAACGGAAGCACCAGCCAGTAGCAACCGGTCACGCGCTTCTTCGATGCCGATGCGGTAGGCAAGGCCACGTGGGTGATCGCATTGACCGTCCCGTGCCGCAGCAGCGCCAAGCCGTTTGCGCTGCGTAATCGACAGGCGCAACCGGGGCGCGACTTGTTCTGCCACAGCGGGATCAGCGGGTAACAGTGCGGCAAGACGGCGCAAGGCCACGCCTTTAACGCCAAGCGCTTGTTCGTGGGCTGTCAGCGCGGTCAGTGCATCCAGTCCAGCCGGGGTCACTTCAGGCAATACTTGCTCCAATACGCCCAGTTCCGCCATCCGCCGCACAGTAGGGGCCGGATCGGGCAGGCCGAGCAGGTTGAGCAATTCCCAGCCCACGCGTTCGCGCGAAAGGCCCATCATGCCAGGTGCCAGCTCGCTTACCGCCGCTTCTGCCTCGGCGTCGGCGGGGATTGAGCCAAAGCGCGCCTGAAAGCGGAAGTAGCGCAAGATACGCAAGTAATCCTCGCGGATGCGCTGGCGGGCATCGCCGATAAAGCGGACGTGCTTCGCCGCCAGATCTGCAAGTCCGCCGTGATAATCGAACAGTTCCAGTGTACGCGGGTCGGCATAGAGCGCGTTGATCGTGAAATCGCGGCGCGCGGCATCATCTTGCCAATTGGTGGAAAAGGCCACCGTGGCGTGGCGGCCATCGGTGGAAACATCGCGGCGCAAAGTGGTGATCTCTACCGGCCCGCCTGCGACAACCGCCGTGACGGTGCCATGCGCAATGCCGGTGGGTACGCACTTTATCCCGGCAGCGGCAAGGCGCGCGGCAGTTTCCTCAGGCAGCAGCGTGGTTGCCATGTCGATGTCTTTGGCGGTGATGCCCAATACCGTATCGCGCACGACGCCGCCCACCCAGCGGCAGTTGCCCTGCGCCTCTGGATCGAGCGCTGCGACCACTTTGGCCAGATCGTCACGACAGGTCCAATCGGCGGCGGGCAAATGGTCAACCATGCCACATGATCCGCTTGGACAAGTTTGAGATAATCGCGGCGGTTACGCCCCAGATGCGGTGTTCATGCCACATAATCTCGATGTACCGTCCCGCATGGCCGTTAAATTCGGCGTCCTTGGTCATGTGTTGCAAGGGACTAAGGACAAAGCCCAGCGGTGGTTCAAACCAATCAGCGACTTCGGCGGGGTTGGGCAAAAGCGGCAAATCAGCAGGGATCATCGCAAGCACGGGCGTGATGTCATAACCCGTCCCGGTGCGAAACCGGTCTGTCGCGCCAATCACGGTGACATCCTCTGGCCGGATACCAAGCTCTTCGTTCGCTTCACGCAGGGCGGCCTCGATGGGTGTTTCGCCCGGATCGATCTTGCCACCCGGAAAAGCGGCTTGACCGGGATGTGCGCGCATGTGCGATGGTCGATGAATGAGCAGCACACCGGGGCCGTCGGGGTGATTGCCGCGATCTGTTACCGCAATCAGCACGGCGGCAGGGCGCAAGGGGTCTTGTGGCATTGGCCGCCAGTCTTCGTACAAGTTTTGCGCAGGCGTGCGGTGCCCGTCTTCGTAAAGCTTGGTCAGACGATTGAGCAGGGTCACGCAGCCGGCACCAGATTGAAGCGTTGCCCCATGCTCTCCACCGCCAGATTGCCATCGCCCTGCGCCAGCGCATATTCGATCAACTGGCCATAAGTGCTGCGGTTAAGCCGCGCTTCGGTGCCGTGGCGAACCGACAAATAGAAGGCAGGCACCTCGGCCGTGCCCGCAATGCGCAAAGGATGATCCGGTCCGCATACCACCAGATCGTCAGAATTCAGCCGAAAGGTAAGGGCCGGGCGGTCATTTCCGTCCCGCTTTTCCTGCATATCCGTAGCGATGAAGGCGGCATCCTCGACGATAATCGACAAGCGTTGAAACGGAGTGACCAGCCAATGCTGACCACCTGCATCGCGCATCAACAACCCCGAAAATGCGCGAACCATGGCAGGACGGCGGATCTCGCCACCTTGATGATACCATTTCCCATCCGCTGCGATGCGCATTTCGCTGTCGCCGATCTCTTGCGGGTTCCACTGGTCTAGCGGCGGTATTTTGCGCGCGGCAACCTGGGTGGCCAGTTCGGCAAGACTCAGTTCGGCTAATTCTGGAGGCGGGACATATGGCATATCCTGCCGATGCCAGATCAGATCAGCGCCGCCAAGGCCCCAAGGTGCCCTCTTGCGGCAGGATTGCGGGATTGGCCGTGCGGCACAGCAATCTGTGCTGTTCATACGGCCCGGGAAGCGTCCATCCGCCGGTCTGTGTATTGGAAAAGCCGAAGAAGCGCTCGTAGTATTCCGGATCGCCTATCAGCACTTGAGGCAAGGGCGCGCGCGGATCGATCGCCGTCAGCGCTGCTGTCATCAATGCTTTGCCAAAGCCGTGGCCTTGCATATGCGGCAGCACCGCCACTGGCCCCACCATGATCATCGGGTGGGCACGGCCTTGAGGGTCAGTCAATGCGACGGGCCAGCACTGGATTGATCCGGCAAGCATGTCATCATCATCCAACGCGGCAAACGACAAATTGCCCAGCGCTTCCATGCCTTCACGCACTTTATAGGCCGTTCGCTGATGCCGGGCCGGTTCGAACGCCTGATCAAGCAATTGCTCGATCATGGCAGGATCAACGTCGGTCAGCGGGATGATCTTGGACAAAGGCGGCTTCCCTTAACGCGGTGCGGCCCATTGGCCTTGTGTGCTGGTGCGGAATCAGCGGGTGTGCGCCCGATAGCCGTCACCGCTTGCCGTCGCAAGGTTCGCTGGTTCTAACTTTCGGCAAAGCTGAATGGTTCGGCTGCCCTGCGATAATCATCGGGCAGGATGTCGCGCCCGATCGGGGGTTCTGCCCGCGCGGTGCATTGCGCGCGATGGCACAAGCGGCAAGTGATGCCGATGGGCGTCGCATTTGCGGTTTTGGGATCAGCGCCTGCAGCATAGATCAAGCGCGAGGCATGATCGGCCGCGCAAGCCAAGGCAATGGCGCGTGTTGTCGTCGGCTGCTCAAACCCGCCGCCGCCCGATGTCACCGTTCGCGCGATTGAGAAGAAGCGCTGGCCATCGGGAAGTTCCAGCCATTGCGTGGTCACTGTGCCCGGTGTGCAGAACACATCATGCACGCTCCACAAAGGGCATCCGCCGCCGTGAGCAGCGAAAGGGAAGCCAGCGCCATCAAGCCGTTTTGAGACATTGCCCGCAGCATCCACACGGATGAAGAAGAACGGCACGCGTTCTTGTCCGGGCCTGTTCAACGTGGTCAACCGGTGTGCCACTTGTTCAAAGCTTGTCCCGAACAGGCCCGCAAGCGCCTCGATGTCATAGCGGCGCGCATCGACAGCACGGGCAAAGCGATCATAGGGCATCAGCAACGCCGCCGCCGCATAGCCCGCCAGCGCGCGCCTAACCAGATTGGCGGCAGTCTCGCTGGCAAAGCTTTCGCCCCTCAGAACGGCTGATATTTCGGTTCGCAGCGCTGTATAGGCAATATGCTGCATTACGTGCCACGTTCGGCTTGAAGGCGGTAGCGTGTCATCAATGAGCAATTGTTCATTGTGCCGGTCATAGCGGCGGATGGCGTCCATCATTACATCGGGCGGCATCAGGCGCACGCGCACGCCTTGTTTGCGCAGCCATTCTTGCGCACCGCCCGCCTTGTCGATCTCGCCAGCGAGTTCTTCGGCCTTTGAATCAAGGGTGGGGAAGTAATTGCGCCGCGCCGCCATGAAACGCCGTGCTTCGCCTATCGGATCTGTCGCGCTGCTGCCGGGTTCGGCGTGGCGCTGATCGGCCAAGGCTTGTTGTTCGCGCTGCCACGCACCGTAAAGCCGCAGCAGGGCCTCGGTAACGCCGGGAAAGCTTGCGGCGACATCGGCCACTTCCAGCGGTGGCAAATCGATGTCGGCGAAGATCGGATCACGCAGCGAATCGGTTAAGCGGTGGGCGTAATCATCACGGTCGTCCGCTGCGAGATCGGCCATGTCGAGTTTGTAAGCGCGTGCCAAGCGGATGAGCAGGTCGGCGGTCAGGGGCCTTTGGTTGCGTTCGATCAGCGCGATGTAGCTGGGCGAAATGCCCAATTCATCGGCCATAGCCTGTTGGGTCAGGCCGAGTTCGCGACGCAAACGCTTGAGACGGGGGCCAAGGTAGAGCGGGCGTGAAGACATGACAGATGACCTTGTGCGGGCTGTACAACTTTACAAGCATATTCTGTAAAGTTTGACAACATGACTACGCGAGCCATTTCCACGGCCTGTTTGCAGGCGTAGCGAAATTCCAGACGAACAAAACGCCGAGCAAGGGAATCGGATCATGACTTACCAGCAGAACATCGCCGAGGCGCGCAAGGCCATCGCCCCGTTTGAAAAGACATGGGATGGCATCGAAGCCGCATCGGTAGCGCGCATGCGCCTGCAGAACCGTTTTCTGACCGGCATCGACATTGCGCGCTATACCGCCAAGATCATGCGCCGCGACATGGCGGCTTATGATGCCGATCCTGCCAACTACACGCAGTCGCTGGGGTGCTGGCACGGGTTCATCGGCCAGCAGAAGATGATTTCGATCAAGAAGCACTTCGGCACCACCAAAGGCCGTTACCTGTACTTGTCCGGCTGGATGGTTGCCGCACTGCGCAGCCAGTTCGGCCCGCTGCCAGACCAGTCGATGCACGAGAAGACCAGCGTTTCGGACTTGATCGAAGAGCTTTACACGTTCCTGAAGCAAGCAGACGCCCGGGAACTGGGTATGATGTTCCGCGAACTTGATGCGGCCAAGGCTGCTGGCGATGCGGTAAATACGCACCGTCTGCTGTCGAAGATTGATGCCTTTGAAACGCATGTTGTTCCGATCATTGCCGATATCGACGCTGGTTTTGGCAATGCCGAGGCGACGTATCTGCTGGCCAAGAAGTTCATTGAAGCAGGTGCATGCTGCATCCAGATCGAAAATCAGGTTTCGGATGAAAAGCAGTGCGGCCACCAGGACGGCAAGGTTACCGTTCCGCATGAAGACTTCCTCGCCAAGATCCGCGCCGTTCGTTATGCCTTCATGGAATTGGGCGTTGATGATGGCGTGATCGTTGCCCGCACCGACTCGCTCGGCGCTGGCCTGACCAAGCAGATCGCGTTCACTCGTGAACCCGGCGATCTGGCTGACCAGTACAACAGCTTCCTTGATTGCGAAGAGGTTGATCCGGCAAACCTTGGCCATGGCGACGTGCTGATTGCCCGCGATGGCAAGTTGATGCGCCCCAAGCGTCTGGCATCGAACCTGTTCCAGTTCCGCGAAGGAACGGGCGAAGATCGCTGCGTGATGGACAGCATTGCTTCGTTGCAAAACGGTGCGGATCTGCTGTGGATCGAAACCGAAAAGCCGCATATCGGCCAGATCGGTGGTATGGTGCGCCGCATCCGCGAAGTCATCCCCAATGCCAAGCTGGTGTACAATAACTCGCCTAGCTTCAATTGGACGCTGAACTTCCGTCAGCAGGTGTTCGATGCCTGGGTGGAAGCGGGCAAGGACGTAAGCGCCTATGACCGCGCCAAGTTGATGAGCGTGGATTATGACGGCACCGCTTTGGCCGATGAAGCTGATGAACGTATCCGCACCTTCCAGCGCGATTCAGCGGCACAGGCCGGCATCTTCCACCACCTGATCACGCTGCCGACCTATCACACGGCTGCGCTCAGCACGGATAACCTCGCCAAGGAATACTTCGGTGAGCAGGGCATGCTGGGTTACGTCAAGGGCGTGCAGCGCCAGGAAATCCGCCAAGGCATTGCTTGCGTGAAGCACCAGAACATGTCCGGTTCGGACATCGGTGATGATCACAAGGAATATTTCGCCGGTGAAGCCGCGCTCAAGGCTGGCGGCGCTGCCAATACGATGAACCAGTTCGCTGCCTGAGGGTAGCAAGACAATCTGACACACAGAAAATTCGCGGCAATTGCGCCACGAAGATCCAAGGAGAGTGACTATGGCTGAACCTGCTCGTGCCCGCGCGGTCCTTTCGACCGAGGACTTCAAACTGATCCGCGAAGCTGTGCTGCACTATTTGAAGGTGATCGAGGACCAGCCGGAATCGGTAAAGTTCTCGCACCTTTACCACCGGCTTGGCAGTGCCATGGGACGCTGATCCCGACTGCCTGAACGGACCTTTCCTGGGGAGGAAAGTCCGGCCCGCCGCACTCAGAGATGAGCGCGGCGGGCCAATTTTTTGGCTTAGGCGTTCACAAGGCCGCGTACGACGCTTTCGAACAGGGCGCGGCCATCGGTGCCGCCCTGCGCTGTTTCAATCATGCGTTCGGGGTGGGGCATCATGCCCAGCACGTTGCCGCGCTCGTTGAGGACGCCTGCGATGTTGCGGGCCGAGCCGTTGACCGGTTCGGCATAGCGGAAGGCGACGCGGCCTTCGCCTTCGATCCGGTCAAGCGTCTGGTCGTCGGCGAAATAATTGCCATCGTGATGCGCGACCGGGATCGTGATTTGTTGACCTGCGGTATAGCCTGCGGTGAAAAGCGACTGCGCGTTTTCAACCGTCAGCTTCACATCGCGGCACACGAAGCGGATGCCAGCATTGCGCATCAATGCACCGGGCAAGAGGCCTGCTTCGGTCAGCACCTGAAAGCCGTTGCAGACGCCGAGTACCGCAACGCCGCGTTCCGCCGCGCGGACTACAGCCTGCATGACGGGTGAGCGGGCGGCCATTGCGCCTGAGCGCAAATAATCGCCGTAGGAAAAGCCGCCGGGCAGGGCGATGAAGTCCAGGCCATCGGGCAGATCGGCATCGCCGTGCCAGACGCGGTGGACGGTTCCACCGCAGACCTGTTCGACGGCAACGGCCATATCGCGGTCACAATTGGAGCCGGGGAAAGTGATGACGGCAGAAGTGAAGGCCATAAGGTAAGCTCCTGCTCAGGCGGCCTTTTCGATGCGGTAATTCTCGATCACCATATTGGCGAGGAGTTTACGGCACATTTCGTCGAGCGCCTCATCCGTGGTGGCATCGGCCACATCGAGTTCGATCACGCGGCCTGCGCGTACATCGTTGACGCCACCAAAGCCCAATCCTTCGAGCGCATGATGGATGGCGCGGCCCTGCGGATCGAGGACGCCGTTCTTGAGGGTGACAATGACGCGGACCTTCATCGCGGAGCCTTTCGGACGCTGGGGTTAAGAATCTTCGCGCGGCCTATGCAACTGTGCAGCCGTAAGGGCAAGGTTTGAGTGGCGGGATTGATACAGTTTACGGTGTCGAGAGCCAAAAGGTCGGCCCCTTTGGCTGCGGTTGTGCCGGATAAGGGTGAAGGGCGGTGCGGCATCATTAGCAAGGCTACTTGCGTTAAATGCGTAAGTAGGAAAACGATGATGTTCCAAGCGATTGCGAAGGTAAGATGCTGATAAGAGGGAAGCATAACTCCCTCCCTTGCGGCGGCGAACCGGGCTTTACCACCCATCGCACCCCACGCGAATTGTCCGGTCGCCGCCGCTTCTTTTTCATCCTGGCAGGTTTACATGACTGATGCGTCAGTTACTGTTGCCCCATGCCAAGAGTGACCCCGACCGACCGCCGCGAGCGGATTCTTGATGCCGCGCGCGAGGAATTTGCCGAGCGTGGCTTTGCCGCAAGCCGGATGGAGGACATTGCCAAACGTGTCGGCATAAGCCGTGCCGCGCTTTATCTGGCGTTCGATAGCAAACAGGCTTTGTTCTGTGCGCTGGTGTCTGAAGTAATTACCGACGTTATGCCCAAGCTCTTGCCCAACGATTATGGCGCATTGCCCGCTGCTGCGCTTTTGCGCGGGTTCATCCGCATAGCGATGGTAAAGATGGCCAGCCCCGAAACGGCTTTTTTGCCGCGCCTGATTGTCGGCGAGGGACGCAATTTCCCTGAACTTGCAAGGTTTTATCACGAAACGGCACTGATCTGCGTACTGGGTGCGGTGGAGCGGTTGATCATTCACGGTGTAGGGCGGGGTGAGTTTACCTGCGCCGACCCGAAGATGGCATCGCGCACGGTTGCCAGCGGGATCATCTTTGCCGCGCTGTGGTGCAATGTGTTCGAGCCGGTGGGGGCCGAGCCGATGAACACCGAATGGATGGCCGAATGCCATGCAGAACTGATTTTGGCGGGTTTGCGGAAGGTTTAGGTTTAGCCTTGCGTTTCGAGATGGGCCTGCGACGTTAGCGTGCCGGCGCAGCCGCGCCTTCTGGCAAAACCAGAATTTGCACGGACTTCTCGGGGCCTAGATACCGCCTGGCCATTGCTTGCAGATCAGCCGCTGTCAGTTTTTCCAAACGGGCGCGGGCGGTTTTGGCGCGGGTCAGGCGGTCCGTCTGGGTTTGGGCGCGTTCGGCAAGGTTCATCCAGCCACTGTTGGATTTGAGAGCATTATCGATACGTTCGAGCATGGGTGCGCGGGCGCGTTGGATGATGTCGGCATCGACCGCAACGGTGGTAAGAGCGTGCATGGTTTCATCAAGAGCCGCGCGGGTATCGGCGATGTCGGCCACGTCAACCGAGGCAGATATCGCGAACGTGCCGTAGCCGGTCCAGACGCGGCTAAGGCTGCCCGATGCGCCGGGACTGTAGGCTTTGCCCAGCTTTTCGCGCACGGTATCAAGCACTTCGATCTGTGCGACTTCAGTCAGCAGGGCGAGCACCATGGCCTCTTCTGGATCGCTGTCATCGCGCGTGGGCCAGACATAGCGGACGATGGCCTGATTGGCCTCGCCGGTATGACGCACCACGGTGAGGCCGCGCCGAGCGGTGAAAGGGCGCTGGCGTTCGGCGATATAGGGGCGGAAATCGGGTTCACGCGGGGGCAGAGCGCCGAATGTGCTGGCAACTGCGGCAATGGCCGCAGCTTCATCGATATCGCCAACGATCGCTATTTCGAGTGCTCCGTTGGTCAACCGGTCGGTTATCGCATCGCGCAACTTTCCATATGACAGCGCGGCATAGGCCTCTTGCGGTTGCAAGGTGAAGCGCGGATCATTGCCCGAAAGGATGCCGCCAATGGCATTACCCAGCGCAGCACCCGGTGAGGATCGAAGGCGGGCAAAGAAATTGGCGATGTTCTGGCGGTAAACCGTTTCACCTTCGGGCCGGTAGCCGGGATCGGTAAGCATGGCGGTGTAGAGCTGCAATTGCAGCTTGAGATCGCGCGGGGTGGTGGTGATGCTGCTTTCGAAAGTGTCGCCGCCAACGCCGAGGCCCATCGCCACGGACCGCCCGGCGAGCAGGGTTTGCAAATCGTCCTCGCTGTGTTTGCCCAAGCCGCCGCGCGCGAGCATGCCGGTCATTTCGGTCGCAAGCGGGTTTTCGCGCGTATCAAGCAATTCACCGCCATCCAGATTGAAGCTTATGTCCACTCGGTCTTTGGCAAGAGCGGTGCGCTTGAGGTTGAGCCGGACGTTGTTGGCAAAACGGATGGTGCGGATGCCGAACAACGGTTCGGTGGTATCCGATACAATGGCGCCGGGCGGGCCAAAATCGGTGTAGGCAAAGGGGGCAGGGTTGGGGATTTCGCCTGCGGGAGCCTTGGCGCGGGTGGCCTTGTCCCACGTTTGCCCAAGCGCCTCTGCGCCCTCTTTGGGGGCAGTGCGACCCTGCCAGCGGATCAACGGAGACTTGAGCGGTACGGCCTCTTCGCGCAACACTGCCATGACAGCTTTAGGCGTGATCGTTCCTGCGAACTGGTTGAAGCGGGCAAGGCCGGATTCGGGCGTGGTTGGCACGGTGTCATCACGGATGAGCGCGAGGGCTGCGCCGACAAGGGCACCATGGGAACGGGTGTCTGCCCCGGCTGCGGCGTTTTCAAGGCCGGTGCGGATGTTGGCAAGCTGTTCGTTGATTTCGGTCTGGGTTAAGCCGCCCGCCATGGCGCGGGCATAGACGCCCGCCGCAGCGGCAAAGCCGCGTTGCCATCCGCCATCGGTGGTATCGACAATCAGATTGGTGGTGCGACCGATTTTGAACACTTCGCTGGTGCCGAACCCCGCGCCGCGAAAGGGCGGGTTGACCGTGCGTGTCATGCGCTGGAAGCGGCGGTTGATGACGCCGTAACCGATCTGGCGCAGCAGGTTGCGGCGGCGGTTAGCTATTGTGTCCGGTTCATCCAGCCATGGGCCGTGGCGCGATGCAGTGACGCGCTCGGACAGCGGCGGGTCGAGATGGATATCGACTGCCGACTTTTGTTTGGGCAGGACTTTGCCCTGATCGGGGCGCGGGGTTTCGGTGCGGGGCTGCCAGTTGTCGAAGCGGGTGCGAATAGCCTGTTCGACCATATCAGGATCGAAATCCCCGACGACGATCATGGTGGTCTTGGACGGCACATATTCGCGCACCCAGAAGGCTTTGAGCGTTTCGGCGGTGGCGGCGTTCAAAGTATCAACCGTGCCGATGGGCAAGCGTTTGGGATATGTGGCTTGCGGATAGAAGAACGCCAGCTGGTCTTCGAGATTGGTGCGCTGCCAGCCCTGGCCATCGCGCAATTCGGACAGGACGACGCCACGTTCGCGCTTTACGGCTTCCGGATCGAACGTCAGTTCGCTGGCGGTTTCGCGCATGAGCATGAGCGCAGTATCAAGCAGTTTGGGGTCATTCTTGGGCAGATCAAGCATGTAAAGCGTCTGCTCGAACGAGGTCTGCGCGTTGGTATCCGCGCCGAACGATAGGCCATTGCGTTCCAGCAGCTTGATCATCTCGCCTTCGGGGACATTGGTCGAGCCGTTGAAGGACATATGCTCGACAAAATGGGCAAAGCCACGCTCGGTTTCGCGTTCATCCAGCGATCCGGTGTCGATATTCATGCGCACTTGCGCCGTGCCAGCGGGCGTTGCGTTGCGCCGGATGATGAAACGCAGGCCGTTATCGAGCTGGCCGTAGCGAAACGCGGGATCAGGGGGCAGGTCGCTTTGCTGGAACGCCCACGTGGGTTTGGGGGCGCTGGTGAGGGGCGTGAGTTGGGTGGCGCAGGCTGAGAGAGTTAAAGCAACGGCGAGGGGTAGCAGGCGGTGGATCATTGCAGCAGGGTGTGCCCGAAACCGAAAACCATGGCAAGCTTGGCGGTAAGGTTGCAAATATATTGAAGTAATATCTAATACGAGTTATAGTTAATGCATTAAAATAAGGAGAATTATATGAACATATCCATTGCTAAAAAATATTACGATGAATTTATAGAATGGTGTAGTGATAACGAATTCGAGGTGGGAGCTGTAAAAACTTTCATCGATGGGGAAAATCTTCATTTGAAATTCTCAAATAAAGAAGATGCAGTTTTGGCTATTTTAAAGTTTATTTAAAGAAACCCCCTCCGTTACCGAAGGGGGTTTGAATCAAGTGCTAGCGTGGCAAGCTTACTTCTTCCCGCGCAACTTGCGGTGAGCACCGAGGTCGAAGACTTCGCTGGGGCCGCCGTCGGTTTCGAGCAGGCCGAGGCGGCGGGCTACTTCCTGATAGGCTTCTTCTTCGCCGCCGAGGTCCTGGCGGAAGCGGTCCTTGTCAAGCTTTTCGCCGGTGGTCATGTCCCACAGGCGGCAACCGTCGGGGCTGATTTCATCGGCGAGGATCACGCGGGCGAAATCGCCGTCCCAGATGCGGCCGAATTCCAGCTTGAAATCCACTAGGCTGATGTTGATCGCCGCGAACATTCCGCACAGGAAATCGTTCACGCGGATGGCCATCGAAGAAATGTCCTGCATTTCCTCGTTGCTGGCCCAGCCGAAGCAGGCGATGTGTTCTTCGGCAATCAGCGGATCGCCCAGCGCATCGTCCTTGTAATAGTATTCGATCAGGGTGTGCGGCAGTGGCTCACCCTCTTCGATGCCGAGGCGCTTTGAAATCGAACCGGCGGCGATGTTGCGCACGACAACTTCGATCGGGATGATTTCGGCCTGACGCACCAGCTGTTCGCGCATGTTAAGGCGGCGGATGAAGTGCGTGGGAATCCCGATGTGGGCGAGGCGGGTGAAGACATATTCGCTGATGCGATTGTTGATCACGCCCTTGCCGTTGATCGTGCCACGCTTTTGCGCATTGAACGCAGTGGCGTCATCCTTGAAATACTGGATGATCGTGCCCGGTTCGGGGCCTTCGTAAAGGATCTTGGCCTTGCCTTCGTAGATCTGGCGGCGACGAGACATCATCTTGCTTCCTGCACGGCGCCGGGGTTCGCATCCCGGCCGGAATAAGAAACCCCGGCATGGCGTGGAGGCGACTCCATCGCTTTTGCCGGGGCGTTCAAATGGCACTTAGGGGAAAAGCGGGAAAAGTGCAATTGCGTGTGCGACGGTGATTTTATGACCCCTAAGAGTGCGGGGCTTCCCTTGGATGCAACTGTGCGGTTAAGACGGGTTATCGTTTCGAAGGAAACCATCTTTCATGTCGAATGATGCTGCCGAACAGGTGCACCGCCAGTTCCTTGATGCGCTGGACAGCGGGATGGTGCAGCGGCGATCCAATCTGGGGTTGGCGGACGTAGGGCTTGCGCCGGACCGGGCCGCGGCGCTGTTCCGTTCGCAAGCGCTGTCGCGCCAGTTGGACAGGTTGAGCCGAAAATTGCAGGCGCGCGGCGAGGGTTTCTATACCATCGGATCATCCGGGCATGAGGGCAACGCTGTGCTGGCTGAAGTGCTGCGCACGGATGACATGGCCTTTTTGCATTACCGCGATGCCGCGTTCCAGATTCACCGCGCGTATCGGGTGCCGGGGGAAAATCCCGCGTGGGACATGCTGTTGAGCTTTGTGGCGAGCGCGGACGATCCGATATCTGGCGGGCGGCACAAAGTTCTGGGATCGAAACGGTTATTCATTCCGCCGCAGACATCGACCATCGCCAGCCATTTGCCCAAGGCGGTGGGGACGGCGTTTTCCATCGGGATCGCGCGCAAGATGGGGTTTGATGATACGCTGCTGGCCAAAGATGGCGTAGTGCTGTGCAGTTTTGGCGATGCGAGCGCGAATCATTCGACTGCACTGGGCGCGATCAACACGGCTTGCTGGGCCGCGTTTCAGGGCACGCCGATGCCGATCATCTTTTTGTGCGAAGACAATGGTATAGGAATTTCGACGCGAACGCCATCGGGGTGGGTCGAGGCGAACTTTTCAACCCGCGCCGGGCTACATTATGTGGCCTGTGACGGGTCTGATTTGGTTGACACGATGCGTGCGGCGCGAGAAGCTGAAAGCATCGCGCGGAAGCAGCGCAAGCCGGTGTTCCTGCATATGAAGACGGTGCGGCTCTATGGCCACGCCGGTAACGATGTGCAGCTTGCCTATCGCAGCAAGGATGAAGTGCGGGCCGAAGAAGAGCGCGACCCCTTGCTGGCAACCGCCGCGCTGTTGATCGAGGAAGGCGTGATGAGCGCAGCCGAGGTGCGTGGCGAGTATGACGCGATCGAGGCGACGCTGGAGAGGCAAGTCGAACTGGCCATCGCGCGCCCCAAGCTGCGCGATGCGCGCGCGGTTATGGCAAGCATTGTGCCGCCTGCACGAGCGTTGCCAGACACGCCCGCCTTATCGCCAGCCGGACCGAGACGATCCAGCATCTTTGCCGATGATGCAGCCGCGATGGAGAAGCCGCAACATATGGCCAAGCTGTTGAGCTGGGCGCTGGCAGACGTGCTGTTGGAACATCCGAATGCGATTGTCTGCGGTGAGGATGTGGGGCCGAAGGGCGGCGTTTACGCGGTGACGCAGAAGTTGCACCAGCGGTTTGGTTCAGCCCGCGTGATCAATACCTTGCTGGATGAACAGGCGATTTTGGGACTGGCGATTGGCGCGGCGCACAACGGCTTGTTGCCGCTGCCGGAAATCCAGTTTCTGGCCTATGTCCACAATGCCGAGGACCAGATCAGAGGCGAGGCGGCAACGCTTCCGTTCTTTTCCGATGGGCAGTTTACCAACCCGATGGTGGTACGGATTGCCGGTTTGCCATACCAAAAGGGCTTTGGCGGGCACTTTCATAATGACAATTCGCTTGCCGTTTTCCGCGATATTCCGGGCGTAGTCTTGGCGGTACCATCAAGCGGGCGCGATGCGGTGGCGATGCTGCGAGAATGCGTGCGGCTGGCGCATGAAGAACAACGCGTCGTCGTTTTTGTCGAACCGATTGCGTTGTATATGACACGTGATTTGCACGAGGCAGGGGACGGCTTGTGGGCGAGCGTTTACCAGCCGCCGGGTGAAGCCGCGATTGGCTTTGGCGAGATTGGTGTTTCAGGGGCCGGCACTGATCTGGCTATCGTGACGTATGGCAACGGGTTTTACCTGTCATTGCAGGCGCAGAAGGTGCTGGCGCAGCAAGGCGTTGCGGTACGGGTGATTGATCTGCGCTGGCTGGGGCCGGTGAATGACGATGCGGTAGTAGCGGCTGTTGCACCGTGTGCTCATGTGCTGCTTGTTGACGAATGCCGGATTACCGGATCGCAAAGCGAAGCGTTGATGGCGCTTATGGCGGAGCGTTTGCCGGACAAGGCTGCGGCACGGATAGCGGCGCAGGACAGCTTTATCCCGCTGGGGCGGGCGGCGACGCATACATTGCCAAGCCGGGACGGGATCGTTGCAAAGGCGTTGGAGATGGTGCGGCACAATAGTCGCCATTAAAGGTTAGGCATCTCAAATCCCTGAGTAAGCCATCGATACTGTTGGTGTTTCTTGGCTGAGGCACAGGTTCAGCGGTTCTTGCGCTAAAACACCGCGTGATCGCCGCGTTCGGGCGCGGCAGTGCCATCAAGGACGGCGCGGTAGTAATCGAACAGGGTCTGGCTACCGGTTGATGGCGTAGCGGCGGCATCATAGCGTCCGGTATGGGGATCGCGCACCAACATCGATTCTGTGGCGTAATAGCGGCCAATGCGGGCCAATTCGGCCTTTGTTGCCAATGCAGGTATGATCCGGCCAAAAGCGCCAAGGACTGCCGCGATTGTGCTTAGCAGTGCCACGGGCACAGCGCGAAAGCGTGGCTGCTGGCCCAGAATGGCGAACAACGCCTCACCCTGCTGGCGGGGCGTGATGGCATCACCGGGCCCGCCGATGGGCAGGATGCGGTTCCAGCGATCTTCGGTGTTCAGGCAACCAGCGATGTATTCTGCCAGATCAGCGTCGCTGATGGGTTTGCACGCGGTCAATTCGCCATCACCGAAGATCAGGAAAGGGCGGCCTGCTTTAACCCGTTCAATCTGGCCAGAAAGCGATTTGAAAAAGGCAGTAGGCCGCACGATTGAGTAGCACAAACCCGATGCGATCAGGGCCGCCTCGAACGCCAGTTTGGCATGCTGGAATGCCAATAGCGGTTTCTGCACGCAAATGGCCGAAAGCAGAATGAAATGGCCCACGCCTGCTTGGCTTGCCGCATGCAGCACGTTGAGGTTGGCAGCATGGTCTATTGCCCAGGCATCAACAGGCGTACCGTTGCGCGAGGCAAGGCATGACACGACGGCATCAAATCGTTCACCGCAAAAGCCATCGCGCGCCAGTGATGCAGGATCGGTGACTTGGGCCTGACGGGTTGTGGCTCCGGCAAACGATGCGGCAGAGCCGGTGGCAGGCCGCACGATACAGACGACGTCGTGCCCGTGCGCAACCAGTGCCGCCACAGTGGCACGGCCAATCGTACCAGTGGCTCCGACAACGCAAACGCGCATTTTGGAATCGTCAGGGCGCACAGGGTATCTTTCGCTTCGGGCTTGCTTGATGGCCGCCAACCTAGCCCGCCATGTCAGCCATGCAATGGCGAACATGGGACGTGAAGCAGAAGCTGCGCATGGCTTGTTGTAACCGGCTGCAAAGCGCTGCGTACCGCGCGAAAACCTGCCCAGGACCTTATGCGCCAGGTACCGACAGGCCAAGCTCGGGCCGGGACAGATGCGATTAAATAGTGATCGGAGAATGTGGTGCCGGGGACGGAACCGCGAAAATCGCATAATTATTTGATATAATTATATAAATATGAGTTCTGTTTTTCGCATGGCCCCCAATGTGGCCCCCAGCGGACAAACCTTGCCCCATTTTATCCACCGGTCTGTTCGCGTTTGCGCGCCGTTGAACGTGGCTGCCCAGCCGATCTATCGAGCGCTTATTCTATTCGTTCAGACTGGTTTATCCGAGTCATATAGGTGGCGCTGGAAACCGCGAAAAGTGTTGCGGATTTCGGCCACGCTGCCCAGTTCGCGCACCGCGTCTGATGGTGTGCCATAACGCAAGTTCAGAAGATCGGGCAACTTGTCCATGCCCAGTTCCTCTTCGCCTTCGGCAATGTATTGCGAAAGGACGAAGTCTAGGAAGGCTTGGCGCTTGGCGTCCTGATTGGCGAGGATGCCTGCGCGGTGGGTTTCGGCACGTTCGGCGCGCTTCAACGGGTGGCGGGTGTGGGCGATGTAGTTCAGCACGTCGAACAGATCGGACTCTTCGGCGTCGATCATCTGGCGCACCAGTGCCAGTTGCGCGCCGTCAAAGCCACGTTCGGCCAAGCCTTCGATCAAGGCGGCGCGGGTTTCGGGGTCGCTCCAGATGTGGCGCAGTTCCTCTTCGTCGCGGAACAGTTCGGGCAATTTGCCGAACAGGCTTTCCACGAACTGCGCGGCGGAAATCGGTTTGCCCGATGCGTCCCAGAAGGTCGACGCGCTCATATGCTGGAACACGCGCTCTTTGCCGTCTGCCAGCTTGATTACAAGCATCTGGCGCGGCTGGTCGTCTTCGGGGTCGTCAGGGCCGCCAACAGGTGGATCGCCTTCCGGCCTTGGTCCACGCGGGTCGCCCGGCGGGTCTGGCTCTCGCGGTTCGCCGTCCCAGTCTGGATCGTTGAACAGTTCATAGGCTTTCACGAAGTCATAGATCGTGAAGTAGTCCTTGCCGTCGAACAGGCGGGTGCCGCGCCCGATGATCTGCTTGAACTCGATCATGTTGGTGACAGGGCGCATCAGCACGATGTTGCGGATGTTGCGCGCATCAACGCCGGTAGAAAGCTTCTGCGAGGTTGTCAGGATCGTGGGGATCGACTTTTCGTTGTCCTGAAAGGCGCGCAGCCATTCCTCGCCCTTGGCCCCGTCGTTCGCGGTTACGCGCACGCAATAGTTCGGGTCGGTGCTGGTCTTGGCCTGATTGATCAGATCGCGCACCACGGCGGCGTGGGCTTGCGTCGCGCAGAACACCAGCGTCTTTTCGCGCTGGTTGATGCGGTCCATGAAGATTTTCACACGATAGCGTTCGCGCGCTTCGATCTCGATCTTCCGGTTGAAATCGCCTTCGACGTAGCGCCTGCCTTCTTCCACTTCGCCGCCTGCGATCTCGTCGCCGGGAGTATAGACGTAATCGTCAATTGTGGTGCCCAGTTCCACCACCTTGAACGGCGTCAGATAGCCGTCGTTGATGCCCTCTTTCAGTGAATAGGTGTAAACCGGATCACCGAAATAGGCGTAAGTATCGACGTTATCGCGGCGCTTGGGCGTGGCGGTCAGGCCGATCTGCACGGCTGGCTTGAAATAATCGAGGATGCCGCGCCATTCGCTGCCGTCCTTGGCCCCGGCGCGGTGGCATTCGTCGATCATGATGCAATCGAAGAAGTCTGCCGGATAGTCATGATAATTGAACGCCGGTTCTTCTTCGGTTCCGCCATCGGTTAGCACTGACTGGAAGATGGTGAAGAACACGCTGCCATTCTTGGGCACGCGGCCTTTCTTGCGGATTTCGGCGGGCGTTATCCGCACCAGCGCATCATCATCGAAGGCGGAAAAGCTGTTATAGGCCTGATCAGCAAGGATGTTGCGGTCTGCTAGAAACAGGATGCGCGGGCGGCGTGCCGGTTCGGCCCCGCTGCGCCAGTCATTCAGGTTCCAGCGCGATTGGAACAGCTTCCACGCGATCTGGAAGGCCACGGCGGTTTTGCCAGTGCCGGTGGCCAGCGTCAGCAGAACGCGGTCCGTGCCCGCTGCGATGGCCCCCAGCGCCTTTTCGATGGCGTTGTATTGGTAATAGCGCGGATCGAACTTGCCGCCGGTTTCATAGGGCACGGCGGCGAAGCGATCACGCCAGGCATTGGCGTGGGCAAAAGTGGCGTCCCACAATTCCTGCGGGGTGGGCCAGCGATCCACCGCACATTCCGCCCCGGTAAGCATATCGATGCGGTAAATCGCATGGCCATTGGTGGCATAGGCAAAGCGGGTTTGCAGGCGTTCGGCATAGTCTTTGGCCTGATCCACGCCTTCGCCCACGCCAAGGCCCGCGCGCTTGGCTTCGACAGCGGCCAGCTTGGTGTTGCGATAGACCAGCACATAGTCCGCCGCCTTGGCCTTGGCCCGTTTGCCCGAACCCAACAGCCGCCCCGGCGCGATCACTTCGCGACGCGTGCGGCTATCGCCATCCACGCCCCAGCCAGCGGCGGCCAGCGCGGGATCGATCAGTTCGGCGCGGGTTTCGGCTTCATTCATCGGATCAGGTCAGTTCCCCGGCGAAGGCTTTTTGCAGGAGGGATTGTTTGAGTTCGGTGAAGGTGGCAAGTTTTTGATTATAGCTCGCTTCCAATTTTCCAATCTCGTTACGTGATTTCTCAAGCTTCTCAACCAGCCGGACCTGTTTGAACCTAGGCGGGAACCTGACTTTGACGTTTTGTAGCATTTTGATCGTAAACTGCTGCAATGCGGCCCCCGATTGTGTCTGCTGATAGTGCTTCTTCATCTTTCCGGATTGAAGGTAAAAAAATAGGTATTGCGGCATGATTTCATCGCTGCATCTTAACCACGCAATCTGAGAGTTAAGATTCGCACCATCCAAGTCCTCTCCGATTATTGCCACTTTTCCTATTTCACCTCGGTTTGTGAATAGGACATCACCAGTCTTTAAATGTCCCTTTTTCAATTCTCGGTGCTTATCAGGTGAGATATACAAAACGTCATTTAATGATATGTTGCCATCTTGAATATTTGTCGAACGTAAAAATGGAACGCCGAAAGGCACCATTTCCGAATTTTTGGGGTATTTGGAAGAGTGGTTGCCATCGCCGATTATGCAAACCTTGTTCATAGGCTCGGCGTTCCAATCCGAGCCGTCACCCTCAAAAATTTGGTCCAGAACACTCTCAAAAAGGGCGCGAGCGTTGGTTAGGTTTTTTTGCGCGTTTGCCGTCGCGGTGGCGATGCCTGCAAAGGCCTTGTCCAACACCGCAACAATCCGCCGCTGCTCATCGAGTGTATCCGGGATGTTGATTTGAATCATACGGAAGGCGTCAACGTCCAGATTTTTTTGCGCAGTTCCTCTAGATAGCGAATATATAGCCGATTGGTTTGCTAATAGCTGATAATCAAGAAATTTTTGCCATAGGTCTCGCGGGCTTTTTGTTGATACTGTCAGCCCAGAGTCATTGAGGAAAAAATCGCCAGATACATAACGCACGCATTCAGGTGACATCCCAAAGCGCGAAACGATAAAGCAATTCGAGCGGTTGGTGCGGTCCACGCAAAAAGTCGCGCCACCGCCGCCGTAAACTGGATAAATTGTTCCGCCATCGCGCTTCTGCACAACACGCGTGCCGTATTCTACGTTAGCAACCTCTTGCAGTGTCGAGCTCGTCCACCCCGCCTTCACAGTAGTGCCCTAATCTCGGCCAAAATCCCCGCGCTTTCCGCATCCAGTGCGGCGATCTCGGCCAATATCTCTTCGGGCGCGCGCAGCACCACTTCCTCGCCCTTGTCGGGGTTCTTTACCGACAGGTCGAAGGTGGCGGCATCGACCGCGCTGCGCTCCACGCTCCAGCTTTTGGGGCTGGTGGCGAAGGTGGCCTGTAGGCCCACGAACTCGGCCATGTCGGCATCGTTCAGCGGGTTGGTTTTGCCCATGTTGCGGCCCGGATCGAGCTGGTAATACCAGATGCGCTTGGTCGGCTCGCCCTTTTCAAAAAACAGGACAACGGTTTTCACGCCCGCGCCCTGAAACGTGCCGCCAGGCATATCCAGCACGGTGTGCAGGTTGCAATTTTCCAGCAGTTCCTTGCGCAGCGCCACGCTGGCGTTGTCAGAGTTTGAAAGGAACGTGTTCTTGATCACCACCGCGCCGGTGCCGCCTGCGCGCAGTGCCTTGATGAAGTGCTGGAGAAACAGGAACGCGGTTTCGCCGGTCTTGATCGGGAAATTCTGCTGGATTTCGGGGCGTTCCTTGCCCCCGAACGGCGGGTTGGCAAGGATCACGTCATAACGGTCCTTGTCCTGAATATCGTTCAGGTTTTCGCCCAGCGTGTTGGTGTGCAGGATATTGGGCGCTTCGATGCCGTGCAGGATCATGTTCATGATCGCGATCACATAGGCGAGGCTCTTCTTCTCCTTGCCAAAGAAGGTGCGGCGCTGAAGCGTATCATTGTCACTGGTCGATTTGGCGAGCGGCTTCAGATAATCGAACGCTTCGCACAGGAAGCCAGCCGAACCCACCGCGCCATCATAAATCCGGTCACCGATCTGCGGCTTCACCACTTTGATCATCGCGCGGATCAGCGGGCGCGGGGTGTAATACTCCCCGCCATTGCGCCCGGCGTTGCCCATGTTCTTGATCTTGGCTTCATACAGGTGCGAAAGCTCGTGCTTCTGATCCTGACTTCGGAAGCTTAGCTGATCGATATATTCCAGCGCATCGCGCAGCGAATAGCCCGATGAAAAGCGGTTCTTGATCTCGCCAAAAATCTCGCCGATCTTGTATTCGATCGTATCGGGCGCGGGCGCGCGCTGTTTGAACCCTTGCAGATAGGGGAACAGCGTGGCGTTTACATAATCGATCAGGTCAGGCCCCGTTAGCGCGGCGTTGTGATCAAACTTGCCCGACGCATCCTTGGGCGCGGCCCACGCGCGCCAGCGGTGCGCATCATCGATAATCGGCGCATAGGCACGCCCGCGCAACTCGGCATCAAGCTTGCGATCTTCTTCCAGCTCATCAAGATACTTCAGAAACAGCAGCCAACTGGTCTGTTCGGTATAATCCAGTTCGGTGGTGCATCCCGCCTCTTTGTGCAGGACATCATCGATATTCTTGAAGGTCTGTTCAAACATGGCGCTTGCTTAGCAGCGCGGCTGGCCGTTCGCCAAGGGGTTAGGCCAGACCTTCACCGGCCATTTTCTGGAAAAGCGCCATGACCTGCGCCATTGTGGCAGGATCGAACGCGGGTGCGGTCTTTGCCGCGCCCATGCCCCGGATCAACGCGGCTTGGCGGTGCGGATCGACGTTGCCGTAGCTCGTCAGCGTGGTCATGGCGCGTTCGTGGCCAAGGTTTTGCGACCATGCTTTGAACGCTTCGATGTTCGGGCAAATGCGTTCACCCAATTGCACCAGCGTGTTGCGGAAGGAATGCGGGTTGAAATAGGGCAGGCCCGCCGCTGTGAAGGCTTCGGCAAAAATCTTGCGGACCGGCCCCGCGCTAGCCCAGCCATCGCGACGAAGGCCCACTGGTGTAAATCCGCCGGTATCACCAAGCGCAACCAGCGTTGCCGGAAACAGCGGGTCATCATCGCCCCACAAAAGCACCGTGCGCAAATGTGTGCACCAGTCAGCCACGATTTCCAGTGCATCGCCGCCAACGGGAAAGAACCACGTCGAGAATGTCTTGCTGGCCTTTGTGCGCACATCGCGCGCATCCTGATCGACACGGCCCTGTTCCAAATCGACGTGCTTCAGCCGGAATGATGACAGCGCACCATCACGCGCACCCGTTATCAGCGCAAAGGCCACCAGCGCGCGGTTGCGCTTTTCAATGTCGGTTGCGGTTGGCATGACGGACAGGACGTGGTGGACTTGTTCCAGCGAGGGGAACGGCTTGTGCCGCACCGCCTTCGCAATACGCACTTCGGTTTCGGCCAAGTTGAAATAATCGGCGTCGCCATACTGAAGGCGCGATTTGTAGCCCGGCTGGCCAGCAAGCCAGATAAAGAATGCGCGCAGTGCCGATAGGGTCGAATTGACAGTGGCGCGGCTAAGCGGTTTGCCAGTACGCACGGCCCGTTCGGCATCCAACTTGCGTTTGAAAGCGACGGCTTGCTGGCGGTGGAACTTGCGAAAGTCCTTCTGCCCGTTTGCCTGTTCAAAGCGGTCCAGCGCCTTGGCGACGGCATCAATCGAAGCTTCGCTGCGACGGCCCGCTTCCTTCAGATATTGGAAGTATTCCCGCTTGATTCGGGCATTTGCGGCGTTGTGTTTTGCCATAGTCTGTCAGTCCTTCGTTTTGTCACAATTCAGGGAAGGCAATGCGCGCTCTATTAGGCGTGAAGGTGCCTGCCTGATTTGTACGGCTAGCCGGGGCATGATGGCGCTGATCTTGGCCACGTTGGCGCGGCGGTGCATGACGGTGCCACACGTATCGCACAGGGCTGTAAGGTTGCCGGTTGCGCCTTTGCCGGGGATGAACTCGACCATCCCCAAGGCGGGCGGTTGCGGTGTGCGGCACTTGAAACAATAGATCGTGCCCGGTGGGCAGGGGCGCTTCTGGCTGGTCTGGCTTTCCAGCAGAAACGCCCGCGTCGATGATCCATCGAACAATGTGGGGCGGTTGCCATCAATCGGCTTCAGGCCTTTGCCCTGCCAGTTGCGCACGGTGTGCGTGTGCACCTGAAGGCAATCCGCCAACTCTGCCACGCTG
>NZ_NCEN01000039.1 GCF_002280675.1 Novosphingobium sp. 32-60-15
ACCTTGTCAGGCAATTATCTGGAGTGAAATCATGGAAAACCGAAGGAAACCTGCGCCTCCCGCCGCCACGCTCGACATAAACTGCGACTGCAAAGAATATGTAATCGACTATCTCGCCAAGAGCTTTCCCGTTCGCCTGATGGCGGTTTTTACCGACGAAAACGGCAATCCTCGCTCCGAGCCCATGACTGACGAGCAAGGCACACCGGTGCTCTGCCGCTCCGCGCTTGCCGCGCGCGACCGGATGATCGAGGAGCTTTGCGCCCTGCCGCCGATCGCGACCGCACTCGATGCCATCATCGAGCGCTTCGGCGTTGATCAGGTAGCGGAAGTCACCGGTCGCACGCGTCGGCTCATCATCGGGCGCGACGGTCATCAGAAACTCCAATCGCGGTCGCCGCGCGCCATCGTCGCTGAGACCCAGGCTTTCATGGACGGCGCCAAGCGCATCCTGGTCTTTTCCGACGCTGGGGGAACGGGGCGCAGCTACCATGCCGATCTGGCCGCCGGGAACCAGGCGCGCCGCGTCCACTTCCTGCTCGAACCGGGCTGGCGGGCTGACGCTGCGATCCAGGGGCTTGGCCGGACCAATCGCACCAACCAGGCATCAGCCCCGCTGTTCAGGCCGGTGACCACCGACGTGCGCGGCGAGCGCCGGTTCATCTCGACTATCGCGCGGCGACTGGACAGTCTTGGCGCTCTGACGCGCGGGCAGCGCCAGACCGGCGGGCAGAACCTGTTCGATCCCGCTGACAATCTCGAAAGCATCTACGCCAAGGAGGCGCTCCATCGCTGGTTCGGCCTGTTGTTCACCGGCAAGCTCGAAGCGGTCAGCCTTGGACGATTTCAGGAGCTGACGGGCCTCCGGATCGAAGCACGCGACGGTTCAATGGTAGATGACCTGCCTTCGATCCAGCGTTGGCTCAATCGCATCCTTGCACTTCCTATCGTCTTGCAGAACGCGATCTTTGACGAGTTCATGGGGCTGGTCGAAGCGCGCATCGATGCCGCCCAGCAGGCCGGCACACTCGATCTCGGCCTTGAGACCATCGCGGTCGAGGACTTCACGGTGGTGTCGGACATGTTGCTGCGCACCGATCCGGCCTCGGGCGCAACCACCCATTTGCTGGAAATGGAAATCGCCAGAGCCCTCAAACCTCTCACGCTGAAGCGGCTTGAGGAGCTGCACGGCCTCACTGGGCAGCGGCAGCAGCCGGTTCGGAACGCCCGTTCAGGACGGGTCGCCCTACTGGTGCCCGCTCGCAGCATTCTTGCCGATGACGGCACGCGCGTGCCCCGCTTCGAATTGCTGCGTCCGCTCAAACCCAGTCACATCACCGAGGATCAGCTGACTGAGAGCAGCTGGGAGTATATCTCCGTCGACGCTCTCCGCGATGCGTGGTCAACCGAGGTCGAGGAAGCTCGGACCAGCCACAAGCGCGAGCGCCTCTATCTTGCGACGGGCCTCCTGTTGCCGGTCTGGGACAAGCTCCCTTCGGATTTCGTGAGGGTGAGCCGAATCTCAGCGGCGGATGGTCGTTCGCTGCTAGGCCGTGAGGTTCCCGTCCATTGCGTGCCCGAACTGTGCCGGGCGGTGGGTCTCGAACGGGAACAGACGCTTTCCGCCGATGACATTGTCCAGACCGTCCTGGCGACGGGCCGCGCCATGGAATTCGCGGGCCGCGAGAAGCTCATGGTCAAACGCAGCCTGGTCAATGGCTCACAGCGAATTGAGCTGAACGGTTGGAGCGTAGCCCGTCTCGACTGGTACAAGGCCCAAGGCTGCTTTACCGAGATCATCCGCTACCAGACACGGCTCTTCGTGCCGATCGATGGCGCAGCGAGTGTGATTGCGAGACTGGCATCATCGGCGTAGCCACTTGCCAAATGGCATTATTCAGAATATATGATGCCATATGGAGAAATGCCATGCTGGCTCTGCAACCCGTTGATACTGCCGTTACCGCCTTCCGTCCCAATCCGATTACCCAGGACGAGGCATCTGCCATGTTCCGGGCAGTCCTCAATCTGTTTGGCAAATGGGAACTGACCGATGAGCAGGCTGCCACTCTGCTCGACATGCCGGTGCGTTCCTATCGGCGATGGAAGGCGGAAGGCCCCGGGCGCGTCTCGCGCGATGGCCGCGCTCGTCTGTCTAACCTTATGGGCACCCATAAGGCGCTCCGGATTATCTTCTCGGAAGCGGCCCGTGGTTATGCCTGGATCAGGGCGGCTAACGATGCGTTCGGCGGAGCCAGCGCGCTAGACGTAATGCTCGGAGGCGAGCTCACCGACATTATGCGGGTGCGTCGCTATCTCGACGCCGAGCGCGGTGGCTGGTGAGCGGAACGGCGGATATCCCCGTTTCTCGAGTTGAGTGGAAGGGCGCTGTTCGGATCATCCGCAGTGCCTTTCCGCCCATCGACCTGTTCGAGGACATCGCTGATCCAGCCGACTGGCCGCTTTTGATCTCGGCAGAGCAGAAGACCAATCCTCGCATCATGGCGACGATTGGCAATCTTGACCTTGTTCCAGTCGACCGACGCGTCGGCGGCAACGGCGCTTCCTACCTCATGGCGCCATTCACACATGTCAGCACCGACCGGCCAAGTCGCTTTACCGATGGCAGCTACGGCGTGCTCTATGTTGGCGACCGGTTTGAAACCGCGTTGTTCGAGACGATCCACCACCATGCCCGCTTCATGGCGCGGACAAAGGAAGGGGCTGGATGGACCTCGCAGTTCCGGGAAATCGTCATGGCAGTCGATGCAGACTTGCATGATCTCCGAACTCGGGCGGGGGAGCCGGTTCCGGCGCTCGACCCCGACAGCTACGCGGCATCCCAAGCAGTCTCACGGCACCTCAGGGGCGCGGGATCGAACGGGATTGCCTGCCCGAGCATCCGGCATCCCGGTGGGGAATGCGTCGCGCTCTTCTACCCGGACTGCGCGTCGAACCCCATACAGGGGCGGCACCTCGACTATCACTGGGATGGTGCGCGCGTTGATCTGGTCCGTGATGCCGGATCGGGCGCTGTCTTCCGGATTGTCGATTTGCCGCCCGATCCCGTCTGACCGCATGAGTTGGGCCTCCGACCGAGTGCTGAAGGATCTCTTAGCACAGTGTCCGGCCAGCAGACTCAAATCTGCGAACTAGCCTTCACGAGTTCGTGGAGGGCCTTGTCCGGCGAAATCGGCCCCTTGTATAACGGGCTGCATGGAGTCTCCGCGAGCTTAGCCGAAATCGCCAAGAGGTCATCATCGTCGCCCTTTTGATAAGCATAGGCGGCGAGCCAGAACTCAGCTTGGCGAACGAACTCATTGAGGATGCCTACGACGCTCCGGTTCGCAGTTTTCGCGTACTGGACCTTGTCCATCCGCCAGACTTCCTGAGCGATGAATTCAGATGAGACGCCGTGCTCCTTCAGAACCAGCGCCAATTGTGCGGGGAATCTTCGAGCAAGCGTGGCCGCTGGGGCTAGCGGCATAAGCACGGGAAGCAGCGTGCACTCAGAAACCAGCAAAGCTACCTGCGGCTTCCAGAACAGGATGGTCGCATACCAGCTGCCCAAGTTGGTGTCGCTGTGCCCAGCGGTAACGATGTCCGGTTTGATCCGATCGAGCAGCTTTTTGGTGCAGTGGAGGTGGAACATGGCGGCGAACAATAGTGCTCGCTGCCGAGCGAGTCCATTTACGCTACCGGCCTCGAGTCTGGAATGGCAATGACCGACCAGATCACGACGTTCCAAGCCAATACTGCAAGGACGGACCTCAGCGGGAAAGCCGCCGTTCGCTCGGTTGCAGTGCCGCGCTAAAGCATCCCCCAAATTAAGTTCGTTGTCGCCCGGCGATCGTCGAGGCGTTGCTAAGAATAGTGGTGCCAATTCCCTGCCTATGGCCGAGTCAAGTTAGCAAGCCCCGACGCGTTACCCTAGGATTGAGATAAGCAGGTCTCGGATCTTCGCGGAGAAAATTTCGTCATCGACGCTGCGACCCGTGGTCACGAAGATGACTTCATCAAGGAAGCGTGCGAGCATGATCTCAAGTTCTCCTCCTCGCTCTTCGCTCGCCGCCAATGCCTCGATCGCATCCTTCCGAGCGAAGACCACGATAGGTGGCTCCTCGCCCTCATTCGCGATGATCCGGGCGGTCGCAACGGGCTTGTCCTTCAGGCCTTCACGAAAAAAGTCCGTGACCGCTTGGCTCTCGACTGCCTGGGCGAAGACATGGACGTCGATCGCGGCGCCCTCTTCCAACAGGTCCGGCGAGAGAATATCCGAAAGCTCGTCTGCGAAGGCATCGAGGAAGGCTCCAATCACCAGCGCCGCGAACATCGCCTCAGGCCTTTTGGCATCGGTGCGCACCGTGAAAAGCAGGCGCTGCGTGCTGCCCAGGCGAAGGACAAGGTTCAGATCGTCATCTGGGCGGTGACGTACTATCATATGGTCGAGCCCGCTCGCGCAAATTCCGGTAAGCGTAAGCAATTCCGCGGTGGTAAAGGAGCGATGCCGACCAAAGCTGAGGATCGCCAGCAAGAGCATAGAGCCTAGCGATCCCTGTTTTCTCAGACCGCGCCGCTCGTCGACAGCAAGAAGGCACCGGACCAGACAATCGAACCAAAATGCACCATTCCGGCCGGGGAGAAAGGACCGGACCAGAGAGCCGAGGACGCTGGGTGCGGCCGCGCTCGGGCAGCGCGATAGCGCCACTGTCATTGCTTCGACCCAAGCACTCGCCCCCTTGAGATTGCTCCGGCCATCGAAGGCGAGCGCGATCAGCGTCTCGGGATATTCCTCCTCGGCGATGAACGGTACGAAGTAGCGCAACAGGCGCTCGGCTTCGGCACGATCATCTCCGCGAAGATACCCAGCGATGGCAAGCGCATAGTCGGACATTGCGTCACGGTCGTGCCCCTGAATCCGGTGGGCGTCTCCCCGCTCCTCAAGCGCGAAGGCCTGCTCGACCCAGGCATAACTGTCCGCCAACAGCCCAGCGGCGTGGGTCGCATATTGCTCGGCACGTGCTGCGAGTGTGCGCCTTTCTACACCCTCCGCCGCTGCGGCGGCCTGATTGTCGACCGAGGCGAGCAAACGCGAGCTGCGTCCCTCGATGTCGGGCCGGCCCACTGACTGGCCAAGCTTGCCGCCCTCGGCATAGGCATCTCTCGCGCCAGCGAGATCCTCCGCATCACGCAACACGTTGCCAAGCATAATCTGGTTGATCGCCACCAGATATCTGTCGCCTAGTTCCTCGCCGATGGCGATCGCCTCGCGGGCCATCTCTTCGGCTTCCTCGAACCTTTTCTCGATGCGGAGGCGCGGAGTTTCCAAGTTGCACAACCACGCGCGATGACGAGGTGAATCGGGCTCGTCGACCTCGAGTTCGGCGCGGAGCGCTTCGGCTTCGCTTCTCCCCTCTTTCGAGAGTGTGAGCGATGCGATCAGATTGCGCGTCGCGATCTCAAGGCCATATCCATCCTCGAGCTCGGCGAAGACCTCGCGTGCGCGCCGAAAGATCAGCGCGGCGGCATCGGTGTCATTCACGCTCAGGTAGGCGACGCCCTCGTCAATCAGCAGCCGCCCCTCGCGATCCTTGCGACCTTGCACTCGCGCAACATCGCGCAGCGCGCGCACGCGCTCGAGGGCGGCCGCCGATGCCGAACGCCTCAGATCGATCGAGGCCTGGAGCAGATCAATCATCTCTCCGGCTTCGCGATCGTCGATCTGAGCCGCAGTGTCGCGCGCCTCCTGCAACAGCAGCTCAGCGGCTTTGGTCGTGCCCTGGTTTGCGCGCGCTTCGCCGAGCGCGATCAGAACCGAAACAAGACGGCCCTTCTCCGAACGCGACCGATAATAGTCGACGAGATATTCTAGCGCATCGGTCAGGTGTCGCGTCGATCCGCTGAACACCGCCTCCGAGGCGGCTCGATTGGCGAGCCGCGCGACCTGCTCGGACATCTCGCTCCGCCGTAGGCTGAAGGCCGCCCAGGATCTTCCGGTGTGTGCTAGCCGCTTCGACAAGCGATCGACGAGCAGCCCATGCAATTGGGGGCGCTCAAGGACAATCTGCCCAATCTCCTCGCGCAGACTCTCGTGGATGAAGCCGTACCCCGCCGCGGTCTCCAACAGAAGATCGTCCATAACGGCGACATGCTTGGCGATCTCGGTTGGCGTAGCGGCCGCACTGCCCAGCAGAACTTGCATGTCGGATAGGGTCAGCATCGCCGGCGCAAGCGACAGATAGCCGAGGATCTCGCGCGAGACGGCATTCAACGCGTTGTAGCGCTGGCTGCCAGTTACCGCCGTCGCATTCATGCGAAGGAGGAGCGGCAGATCTCCCAGGCCGGCCGGGACCGACGCGCCGGCGAGCGTGCGCAGCGCCACCAGCTCGTCGCTGGTGAAGCCCTTTACCGGCAGCTCGTCTCCGGCTGCGCCGTCCGGCTTTTCGCGCGTGACGATCACCACTGAGCCAATGCCGCTCTGCCCGAGACAGGTGCCGAGCACCGACCAGACCGCATCGGCATCTTCCGGATCGTCCAGCACCAAGGGCCAGCCATTGCCGTGTCGCCAACGCGCGACCAGCATCGAGCGGGCGTCCTCGAACAAGGGTGTCGCAAGCTCCGGTCCGCGCGCGATCCCCAGCCGCTCGGCCGCGGCGAGCAGCGCCGTGCGGGCGTCCATGCCGCGGGCGTTGACATAAGCCGCTTCGCGCTCATGCGACCATTCGGCCACGAGCGCCGTCTTGCCTGCGCCCGATGCTCCTGTCACCCAGACGATCCGAGCCAGTGCTGCGGCCCGCGAAAGTTGATCGAGTAGTCCGTTGCGCCGGACGCGCAGCGCTCCGTCGCGAAAAATGGCGGCGAGCGTTGCACTCGCGGTGCCGATGGTAGGCGATGAAGTTTGCGCCAGCGTAACCCGATCGGTGATGAGCGCCGTCAGGTCATCGCGAAACCGCGCCTCGAGATCCTCGCCGTCATCGAAGAAATAGAGGACGTTCGGACCTGCCATCATCTCGCTGACCATCGCCTCGAGCCGGGCATCGCGGTCGCGCGTGGATTTCAGCACATAGGCTAGGAAGTCCTTGCCGAGCCGCTGCGCCTCGCGAAACTCGTCTTCGAGCCCGGAAATGAACATCCCTTTGGCTTCGTCGATCCATCCATAGGATTTGCGATAGATGCCGATGACGATGTGCGAGTCCTGGAGCTTGCGCAGATAGAAGTCGCGGGGCGCCTCTGCTCGTGCGCCCTCACGTTCGAACTGCACCGGCTCGAAGTTGAGGCCTCGAATAGCGGCGCGCGCGACTTCCCGCTCGGTCGCGCACTCGCCGATTGTCGAGCTGATGAAGACCCGCAGGCGGTCTGCCGTCGCCTGCACGAGCGTGTCAGCCATAACCGAGTTCCCGAATGCGCTCGATCCGCTCAGCGACGGCGTCCCCGATCTCACGGTCGGGTTCGAGGCGCCGCAACAGGAAGGCGGTGTCGAGCCCGATCTGGGCGCTGATCTGGTCGTTCGAGATGACGGTGAGATCGACGTCCATCGAGGCCGGCTCCAGCACGCGATGACGGACGGCGTCGATCATGGCGAGGCGCTTGCGCGCACCGCTCGGCTGATAGGCAAGAAAATCGGCCGACCGTATATTGCAGATCGCCTGCTCGACCTGCCACCGGGCGCACCCCAGCACCAACGCCTGCTCCAGAAACGCGGCACCTCGGTTAGTGTTGCGGAGCACGTGGAGCGTCTTGGGCATCGACGCGGCGAGCCGCCGCTCACGGGCGCTCGCGACGCTCGCGGGATCCTGTTCCGGGGCCGGCGGCCAGCCGGGATCCGGGCCATTCTTCGTTCTTGCCTCGAATTCGGCCTCGGTTCTCGCCATCGTATGCGGCGGCCGATCCTCGGGCCGACGATAGATTTCAATGCCGGGCAGGAGGATGGCGTTATCCCAATTGGGCGTGAAGCCGAAGTCGCGGCTGCCGCCTCCGCGCGAGACGCTCTCCGGCATCTCTGCAACAATCAGCCATAGAGGCGCTACCGGCTGCTCGGCATAGTCGGCCAACTGGTCGAGCATCCAATGCCGCGAATCCAGGCGCTTGATATGGCTTGTCACCATCATGAGCGGCTGGCCGACCGTGTCGATTCCTGAAACACGCCAGCGCAGAAGATCGACCTGTTGGGAAATCGCAAGCACATAGCCCGGCCCATCATAAGCGATCTCAAGGCGAATCGCGTTCGGTCCGGATAGCGTGGTCCATTCCTTCAGGAGCGTGAGCGCGGACTGCATTCCGCGAATGTTGGAACCAACGAGCGTTATGAAGGGCAAGTCATCGGGGATGACCCCATAGCCGCAGCCCGAAAAGCCACCGGCGGCCAAGCGCTGCGATAGCTCCATGTTGGCCATGACCATCTCGATGGCGGGCCAGCCCCAGTCGTAGCCGCCTCCATCTTTGATGAGATCATCGCGCTCCGCCGTCTGCCGGTCAGCACCCTTCGCCTTCTTCGCGCCCTTTCTCTTTTTCGCTGCCATTCCTATTTCTTTGCGCGACTTCGACCAAATTTCCAAGGTCCGTCAGCCAGAGAATTCCCAACACCGGCCAAAGATTCGATCGCAGGCGGCGCATGATTGGCGGCAGCTTATCGCCTTTCGTGTATTTGAAGCCGCCGATCCGGTTCGTCCTCACGCCTGGACATAGGAGAATGACTTCTAGCCCGGGGCCGGCCGGTTTCGGCATAGCCGGACGTTTACAGCTGCGGCGCTGAGCGGCGGGTTTGTCGCAAGATACGGCGTTCCGCTTCCGGCAGCACGCGACCAGACCCGGTCACTCAGATCTGGCAACGCCAACGTCTGGTTCTCTCACAAGCTGCCGATTGGGGGCGCGAGCAGATCGTCATTAAAGCGCCCCCCCGAAGCCGGACGTCAGATTGATTTCACCATGCGCGCGCCGGTCAAGAGACTCTCTTAAGCCGTTTTGCGGAACGTGCGAGGATCGCTGATCCATGTGCCCCATCGCCGCGACGCCGTGCTGCCTTTGTTGACCCAGATTTCTTCAACCGTGCTCCCAGTAGAGGGGGCTTCGTCCATATACGGGTAAATGCCGAGATATTCTTGGCCTTCGAAGGTCGCCTCGCGGTTCCTAGTGACGGGAAGGATAGCCACCGCTCCGTTAAAGCCGTCGAAATAGCCCAATTCCCACGGCATCCATTTGGACCCTCCGGAATTCGCGGTATGCACATAGACCAGCGATTTGCATTGGCGCATCCGCGCCCGGATCACCTCGGCGGATGCGGCGGTAACATTCCTCCTGTCCAGTTGCGGGTCTTCCAGCCAGTCGACATAGACCGTCTTACAATAGTCCTCGAGGACCGCCTTAACGCCCAAGATGATCTCCGCGTCGGATGTCGAATGGCTCAGGAAAATGTCGAAGCTGGTCTTGGTCTTGGTCGCGGCAACCTCCTCTCTGAGGACGGTCGCTGCCTTCCTCAAGGTTCCTGTCTTCTGCTGCGCGCGCTGCCGAATACGACTTTCCGTGAATGTCGCCATCAATGCCCCCTAACGCCCCAAACCTCGCGCTCTCGAGGCCGCAGTTTTAGCGGCCAGCGGCGTTCGCTGCGGTCTCAATCCAGCTGCCGAGATTGGCGTAGCCGTTGTCGCTGACCCAATCATAGGTCGGGATCGAAACAACAACACCGTTGCGCTTGAACGTCCACTGACTGAACGGATTAGCGCCCTTGGTGTCGGTCTTCTGCGCGGCGTCCTTGAGGTTGTGTATATAGACGCCCAAGAGGCCGTTGTTCTTGGCCCAGCTTTGGGTGATCTCATAATTTACGTAATCGCGAGTCGCCGTCTCGGCGCCAATCAGCACGACCGTCACTGACGTGCCTTTGAGTTCGGCGTCGATCCAGGCTTTAATGGCCGCGTCGCCCTTCTTCTTGACCTCCTCCCAAGCCGCCTTGTCGAAGAAGCCGGATGCGACCCGCTCCTGCGTGACCCAGCTGTTGCGAACTTGTCCCGCCCGCCAAACGTCTCGTTCGTAGTGGAAGCTGAAAAAGGTGTGACGCGCCATGCCTATTCCTTTCTGAGAATGTCGATAATCTGGAGAATGGGTTCGATGAGCTCGAGCGGATTGTCGACCTGCTGGCCGAGCCGCTTGAACAGGGCATAGAAATCGTCGTTGTGCCCCGGAAGCGCGACTTTGATATCGCTCATCATCTCGTTCCAGAAGTCGGTCGATATCCAGCCGCTCGCGCCGATCGGTAGGCAATGCAGGCCCGCCTTGCGCGCGAGATCGAATTCTACCCGCATCCCGTCCGCCGGCACCACGTCGCCTGACTGCTGCTTGTTCCCCATAAGGAAGATAGCGATTCCAGCCTGCTCAATCAGCTCGGCTCGATAACGCTCGAAAACGCGTGTGCGTTCGGCCTGGTCCTGGATCCCTGCCGGGAAGGGCCGAAGTAGCAGGTGGCTGTCGATGGTGCGCTGGCTGCTGGAATATATTTGCTCGACGGCGCCGGTGACGACGGCGCTGCCGATACCCAGTCCAAAACCGCTTGTGATGCGGCAGTCGCGGTCGATGAGCGCCGCCGCAAGGCGCCTCAGGAAATTCTCAGTGTCCTGTTGTCCCCACGGGCCGTAGTCCGCCGCGCTTCCAGATATGAACACGGTCCGCTGCCGGAACCGGTTGGCGACTGTGCGCAAAAGCTCGGTGACATCGCCGTACTCTTCGACTGCGATAGTCTTGATGTTGAACCGTAGCAGGTCCTGAGCGACCAGGTCCTGGCGCGTCTTGGCATAGGCGAAGTCGGCCTCCGACTCGTTTGGCAGCTTAGAGCGAGTCTTGACGATACAGAAATGCTGCCGCTGGTTCCTCTCAAATCGCGAGCGAATCCGAGCCAGAACGTAGTCGAGATTGGGATCGGTGAAGCTGAAGCCGAGGAACAGGAAGGTCCGTTCGACAAGATCGCCGGTCAACGCAGTGACGAACGGCGCGTGAGTCCCTGCGTAGCGCTCATAATCGTCCTTGGTGAGCACAGCCTTGTCCGGATGCTCAATGTCGCCGTGCATCTTGTAAACGACGGCATCGCGCCCGCGAACTGTTAGCGAGAGCTGTTCGATGGTGTATTTTGCATCCACCCGTTTGCCGCTGTCCTTTAGAGCCTGTTCGATCAGCCGATCATAGTTGGTGGTCCAATAGCTGCGGATCGGAAGGCGGGCGAGCAGCCGATGATTTTCGGTGGGCGCAGGCAAATCCGTGAATTGGTCAATAAGGAGCTGATTGAGCTGGTTACGATTGCCGGCATTGGTGTTGAGGTGAAATTGGGCCAACCCGACGAGGTCGCTTTCTTTTTCTACGTCGAGCCCCAACGGAGTGGCGATTGGCGCGAGAAGGCCGCGCCAATCGACAAAGCCGGCGGCTTTGGAAAGGCCTGCCCCGATAAAGACTGCGGCATTGTCCTCGCGAAGTTCGGACAAGAACTTGGCTATGAATTCCTCTTCGACGCCATTCATCCACCACCTCCGTTCCATCTTTGTTCGACATTCATCAAGCGCACCTGTCAAGGCTTCTGCGTGATCGATCCACAAGCCTGAGGGCCTTCAGGTCGCGCCAAATGCCCCATCGAATGCTCGAGAGATGGGAGGAAAGGACAGGTCGCATGTGTGAAACAACGGCAGCACCCTAATCGATTTCCGAAGCCGCTCTGTCGGCGAACGGCCCAGTTGCGGTCTTAATCCTGCGACGTGAAGCCTTCGCTGAGTGTAGGGTGTTGGCGGTAGACCTGCTTTCAACCCGCCGCGTGGGAATGACCGGAAAGTCGCAACCATCGCCAGCCGTCATTTTCCGTGCCTATCAGGAGATCTGCTTCGAACGCATTAGAGGGGAGCGGGCTTTGCCCTGGTTGAGCCATTTGGGCATCGATGGTCGATGCGCCGGGCTCACAATCAGGAGTGTGTCCCATGATCAAATCGATCCCGCTGAACAAGCTCGTTCAGTCTCCCCGTAATGTCCGCCGTCACAGTGACACGGCAGCAGATGCCGAACTCAAGGCCAGCATTGCTGCGCATGGTCTGCTGCAGAACCTCATCGTTAGACCCGCTGCCAAAGGCAAGTTCGAGGTGGAAGCGGGCGAGCGCCGTCGTCGTGCGATGCTGGCGCTCGCGGACGAAAAGCTCCTCGCCCGCGATCACGAAGTCACGTGCCTCGTGCTCGAAGACAGTGCCGAAGCCGCGGTCGAGACCAGCCTCGCGGAGAACTTCCACCGCCTCGCCATGAACCCCGCCGATGAAGCCCAGGCTTTTGCCGCGCTCGTGGCAGGCGGTGCGACTGTCGAGGACGTTGCTCGCCGCTTCGGTCTGACCGTCCGCTTCGTCGAGGGCCGACTGCGCCTCGCGACGCTTGCGCCCGTCGTATTCGAGGCACTGGCCTCCGGCCAAATCACTCTCGACATTGCCAAGGCCTTCGGCGCAACCTCGGATCAGGATATCCAGGCCCGTGTCTTCGAGCAGGTCTCCTCGGCCTACTACGCGCCCAATCCCGACAGCATCCGGCGCATGGTCCTCTCCGGGACTGTGCGGGGCAGTGACCCTCGAGCCAGGCTCATTGGCCGGGACGCCTACATGGCCGCCGGCGGTTGCATCGAACGCGAATTGTTCGATGACGATGACAGCGAATCCTGGGTCGACGTCGCGCTGCTCGAGAGCCTCGCCGCCGCGAAGATGGAAGAGCAGGCCAAAGCCCTCGCCGCCGAGCAGGGCCTCGCCTGGGTCAAGCCCACGCTCGATCCCTATGCCAGCCACGACCTGGTCGAAGGGCTGGTCCGGCTTCCCGCCGAACCGGCGCCATTGACCGAAGCGGAAGTGGCGAGGCTCGACGAACTCGATGCCTCCTATGACGAGCATGCGGCAATCCTTGAAGACGAGGACAGTGCCGAGGAGGCTGTGGCTGCGGCCGAAGCGGCCATTGAGGCGATCGAACGCGAATGCCAGGAAATCCGGGCCCGACCGCCGGTTATCGCGCCCGAGCTCAAGGCCGAGGCAGGAATGGTGCTGGTGCTCTCCCGCGATGGCACGCCGGTTCTCCAGCCGGTGTTCTACGGCGAGCGTCAGGCTGAACCCGCCGAAGGCGACGATCGGATCGAAGTCGTTGCGGGCGAGGAAGGTTCGGACAAGCGCCGGACGACCTTGTCCAAGCGCCTGGTTGACGAGCTCGCGATGCAGCGCCGAGATGTCCTGGCACTGCACGTTGCATCTGACCCCGGTCTGGCGCTCGACATCATGGTCTTCACGCTTGCCGATGCCGATACCCACGACTGGCGGGCGCGGGCTGCGAGCACGCTGCGCGCGCCTGTTCGGGCAGGCCCGATCATCGGCTTTGAAGCCAAGGATGCTCCGGCGAGCAGCGGGCTTGCCGAGTTCCGCTCCAGTCTCGACGAAAGCTGGCGCGCTGGTGACGATGCGATCTCCCGCTTCGAT
>NZ_NCEN01000016.1 GCF_002280675.1 Novosphingobium sp. 32-60-15
CGATTGGCTGGACCTGTGGGACCAGTGGTATCCGGCGGTGGAAGCGCGGGCTGGCGAGGCCGAAAGGTAGCCAAGCCCCGTGTCAAGCACGGGGCGACGGTAGAGGGGGCGGTGGTTTGTGGGGCTGTTGTGGAATTGGTTGAATGGCTATTTAGGGGTTTCCGCACCTGTCACTGTTATTCCACACTGTAATTCCAGCTTGCAACGATCCCCTTACGGCCACGTCGTTTCAAAAACGCCCACCTCACCCCAACGTCGCCCCGGACTTGATCCGGGGTGAGGCTTTCTTTTTATTTCGCGCAGAGACCGCAGAGAAGGATTGAGCGCGCAAAGGCGGGAAGGCACGAAGAGGTTGCACAAGTTCTTGGCGTCGTCGCGTCTTCGCGCGAAACATCTCTGCACCCTTTGCGGTCTCTGCGCGAACCAACTTCTTTATGGCATCGCTTAGCAATCACGGAATTAAGTATACTGTCCCCGGAATTCCCTCGGAATTTAGTTGCAGACCGTGCGCCAGACATAGGCGTTGCCATTCCAGACTTGAGCTTGGCGGCAGGATGTGGTGCCAACGGGAGGGATGACTGGTTGCTGGATAGGTCGAACTGAAGGTGGCACGATTGGGGCAATCGCTGGAGGGCGTATGGCTGGCAAGTCTATCGCGCTATCGCAGAGCTGTTGCTGCCTGCCGTCAACGAACGTCCAACGGCATGCTGCCGATGCCTGAGTTGATACGCAAAATGCTCCCAAGGCGACTATTACTTTTTGAAATTTCATATGGCTTCACCCGGTCACCAGACTCTTTACATTACAACACTTCCATATCTCAATTTTGAATAGCTAGCAAATACACAACAAACACTAGGATAAGGAATTCGTCTTGCCACGCTGGCACCTTCATTATTGAAGCCGGAGACAAATTACTGTGACAGCGCACCTCATTCCTCGAACTCTAGTAAAGCATTGAGCTGGATGGACTTCAGTCAGCAATCAAACCCTCTCTGGCCCGCTAGCCCCCAGCACATGCGTGCAGCCCAGCGCTTCGGCGCTATCCGCGTCCGACAACGCCGCGACCGTCCGCCAGCCTATCGAGCGCAGTCGTGCGGCTTCATCGCGATTGTGCCCAAGTGGGAGGAACACGCGGTCTTCGGCGGGTTCGTTGGCGGCGAGGAGGTCGATCAGGGCGTCGGGGTAGAGGGAGAAGCCGGTGGCGGGTTCGCCTGCTCCGGTGCCTGCGATGCGATAGGTGCCGCCGCGTCCTACGGGGCCGCGCACGCCTTCGGCATAGAGCGTGAAGCCGAACCATGTCTGGTATTCAAAGCCGTGGCGCTCGCTGGGGTCGAGCGTCAGGCGGGCCATGCCGTTCAGGCTGGCGGCGATTTCGCGCAGGGCCTTGATACGGCTGGCGAGGGCACCGCCCCCATTCTCATTTTTGGCATCGATGGCGGCCAGTTTCTCGATGGCGCTGTCGAATTCGCCGGTTGCATAGAGCAGCGGCACGTAAGCCTCGCCGCCGACATCGCGCAGGCCCCCTGCGTCCTTGGTATCGAGTTCGCGGCGGACGGCTTCGATTTGTGAAGGATCGAGCGGCAAGGCCTTTTCGGCCAAGGTATCAACCAGATCGGGCAGGGTGAAATCGACGCTGACGCCGCTGGCGCCTGCGGCTTGCAGGGCTTCGATGGCGAGGGCGACGATTTCAGCGGCGGCGGCGACATTGTCTGCGCCGACGAGTTCGGCCCCGCATTGCAGCTTTTCACGCGCGGGGTTCAATCCGTCGGGTTTGATCGTGACGACCTGGCCCGCATAGCACAGGCGCAAGGGGCGCGGCGCTTCGGCAAGGCGGGTTTCGGCAAGGCGGCCGATCTGCGGGGTATAATCGCTGCGCAGCGCCATCATCCGCAAGGACAGCGGATCGACAAAGCGGAACATGCGGCGGCTCTGGATGCCGGCCATGCGCGCGGCAAAGCTGCGTTCGAATTCAATCGAGGGGGGCATGACGCGATCATAGCCGTGGCCGTGCATCGTGCCATGAATGGCGCGCATCACGTGCGTGGCAGTGGCCGCATCGCGCGGCAAACGGTCTTCGAGGCCTTCCGGCAGCAGATCGGGGTCGCTGGTATCCATGACGCGCGCCCTTAGCGGGGAATTTGCGGTGTGTCGAACATTGGTGTGGGGGTGTTGGGTTGGGATGCCCACGCCTGACCTCTTCCGCTCATCCTGAGCTTGTCGAAGGGTTTCACGCAGAGGCGCGGAGAAGAAGTGGAGACGCAGAGGGGGGGCGGCGAAGCCGTTTGCGGTTCGGGTCGTTGCGGTTGGTGCAAGGCCGGATTTTTGGAAGACCTTGCGGTCAGGGACTACATCTCTGCGTCCCGACTTCTTCTCTGCGTCTCTGTGTGAAACTTTGAAGCGCCGTGTAGTTTGCGGTCACATCGTAGGGATGCCCACCCCGCTGCGACTAAGGCCACTTCGTGACCTACGTCTCGCCCCCCTCCCGCTTGCGCGGGGGGGGGTGGGCATTCAACGTATCAAAATCAACCGAACTTCAGCGCCTTTACCACGCGGACGCCCTGAATTTCGCAGGCTTGCTTGAGCACGGCTTGCGGGACGGGGCTGTCGAGCGAGAGCAGCAGCACGGCTTCGCCACCGGCATCGCGGCGGCCAAGGTGGAAGGTGCCGATGTTGATGCTGTTTTCACCCAGCAGCGTACCGATGCGGCCAATGAAGCCCGGCGCGTCGGAGTTGACGATATAGAGCATGTCGCCATCAAGGTCGGCTTCGATGCCGATGCCGAAGATTTCCACCAGACGCGGCTGGCCGTTGCCGAACAGGGTGCCTGCAACCGAGCGTTCGCCCTGGCTGGTGCTGACAGTTACGCGCACTAGCGTGCGGTATTCGCCTTCACGATCATGGCGCACTTCGCGCACGTCCAGCCCGCGCTCCTTGGCCAGGAACGGTGCGTTGACCATGTTCACGGTCTGCGAATACTGCTTCATCAGGCCGGCGAGAACGGCGGCAGTGATGGGCTTCTGGTTCAACTGGGCAGCCGCACCTTCGACTTCGATTGAAATCTTGGTCAGGTTGTCATGCGCCAATTGGCCGACAAGGCTGCCGAGGCTTTCTGCCAGCGCCATGTAAGGCTTCAGCTTGGGCGCTTCTTCCGCCGAAAGCGATGGCATGTTGAGTGCGTTGGTGACGCCGCCGGTGACGAGGAAATCGGCCATCTGTTCAGCAACTTGCAGCGCCACGTTGACTTGCGCTTCGTTGGTGGACGCTCCCAGATGCGGGGTGCAGATGAAGTTTGGCGTGCCGAACAGCGGCGATTCCTTGGCAGGTTCCACTTCGAACACGTCAAGCGCGGCGCCTGCAACCTGGCCAGAATCGAGCGCGGCCTTGAGGGCCACTTCATCGATCAACCCGCCACGCGCGCAGTTGATGATGCGGACGCCCTTTTTGGTCTTGGCAAGGTTTTCAGCCGAAAGGATATTGCGGGTCTGATCGGTGAGCGGCGTGTGCAGCGTGATGAAATCAGCCTTGGCGAGCAGTGTATCGAGATCGGCCTTTTCGACGCCCATTTCGATGGCGCGTTCTGGCGTCAGGAACGGATCGAACGCGACGACTTTCATGCGCAGGCCCAATGCGCGGCTGGCGACGATGGAGCCGATGTTGCCCGCGCCGATCAGGCCGAGCGTCTTGCCGGTGACTTCGATGCCCATGAAGCCGTTCTTCGGCCATGTGCCTGCCTGCGTCTGCGCATTGGCCTCGGGGATCTGGCGGGCAAGGGCAAACATCAGTGCGATGGCGTGTTCGGCGGTGGTGATCGAATTGCCGAACGGGGTGTTCATCACGACCACGCCCTGTGCGGAAGCCGCCGGAATATCGACGTTATCCACGCCGATCCCGGCGCGGCCAATGACTTTGAGGTTGGTGGCGGCAGCAAGGATTTCCTTGGTCACTTTGGTGGACGAACGGATGGCGAGGCCATCATATTCGCCAATGCGCGCGATCAGCTGTTCGGGCGTTTCCCCGGTGATGACATCAACATCGCAGCCCATTTCGGTGAAAATGCGGGCGGCGTTGGGGTCCATCTTGTCGGAAATGAGTACTTTTGGCTTGGTCATGATTGTCTCCCTCTCCCCTTCAGGGGAGAGGGCCGGGGAGAGGGGAAGTCCCTTTGCCGGCCCTGAATGTGTTGGAAAGTGTGAGGAAAAGGGGGAAGTCCCCTCTCCCAACCCTCTCCCCTCAAGGGGAGAGGGCTCAAGAAATCAGGCAGCAGCCAGTTCGGCTTTGACCGTGGCATAAGCCCAATCAAGCCATGGGCCGAGATCAACGATGTCCTCGGCGTTTACCGTAGCGCCGCACCAGATGCGCAGACCAGCAGGGGCATCGCGGTAACCGGCGATGTCATAGGCTGCGTCAGCCTTTTCCAGCAGTGCGGCAAACTTCTTGATGAAGTCTGCATCCGCGCCTTCGACCGACAGGCAAACCGACGTTTTCGATCGGGTCGCTTCATCGGCGCACAAGTGCGAGAGCCATGGGCGCTCATCAACGATCTTGCCAAGCGCTGCGGCGTTGGCATCGCTGCGCGCCTGCAAGCCCTTCAACCCGCCAAGGCCCTTGGCCCATTCGAGCGCGAATATGGCGTCTTCGACAGCCAGCATCGACGGGGTGTTGATGGTTTCGCCCTTGAACACGCCTTCTGTCAGCTTGCCTTTGGAAACAAGGCGGAACACCTTGGGCAGCGGCCATGCAGGCGTGTAGCTTTCCAGCCGTTCGACCGCGCGAGGGCCAAGGATGATGACGCCGTGGCCGCCTTCGCCGCCCAGAACCTTCTGCCATGAGAAGGTGGCAACGTCGATTTTCGACCAGTCGATGTCATAAGCGAACACCGCTGAAGTGGCATCGGCAAAGGACAGGCCTTCACGATCCGCAGGGATGAAATCGGCGTTGGGGACGCGGACGCCCGAGGTGGTGCCGTTCCAAGTGAACAGCACGTCATTCGACCAGTCAATCGCGTTCAGATCAGGGATCTGGCCGTAATCGGCGCGCATAACAGTGGGGTCGATCTTGAGTTGCTTGACCGCGTCAGTCACCCAACCTTCGCCAAACGATTCCCATGCCAGCGTGGTGACGGGGCGTGCGCCCAGCATCGTCCACATCGCCATTTCAAACGCGCCGGTATCAGAGCCGGGAACGATGCCGATGCGGTGCGTATCGGGCAGTTCCAGCACTTCGCGCATCAGATCGATGCTGTATTGCAAACGCGTCTTGCCGATCTTGGCGCGGTGTGACCGGCCCAGCGATTCGGTGGCGAGTTTTTCGGGGGAGTAACCCGGCGGCTTTGCGCAAGGTCCGGACGAGAAGAACGGGCGCGCAGGTTTGCGTGCCGGGTAACCAACAGTCATTGTAGTCTCTCCTTACAGAGAGCACGCGCGGCGTTGGGACCGCGTGGCCCGCTGGCTCCTCTAGAGACGTGGCGTGGTTTGTCAATCGTGATAGGTAGTGTGCTTTGGTGAGGGTGGGCGTTCGTTTACTTCCCCACGGTCTCCGCCAGCATTGCCGCCGTGCGGGCGCTGGACCAGTCATGTGCGCCGATCATGCGCCATACTTCCTTGCCTTGTGCATCATAGAGGACGGTCGTGGGTAGCATGCCCGTCTCGTAGAAGAAGCCGAGGTTGTTATCGGGATCGAGCCACGGTTCCAGCTTGGCAAACTTCTTGTCGCCAAAAAACTGCGCGACCTTGTCATTCCCGCCCATGTCCTGTGAAACGGTCAGGACGCGCAGCTTGCCCACGTTATCCACGCCCAGCTTATCCAGCATTGGCATTTCCAGCACGCAAGGCCCGCACCATGTCGCCCAGAGGTTGACGAGGACGGGCGTCCCTTTGAGATCGCGCAGCTTCAAAACCTTGCCCGAGGGATCGGTCACAGTGAAATCGGGCATGTCCTTGCCGCGCGATGCGATATCCAGCGTGCCGTTGAATTCGCCCTGAGCCGAACTTTCCGACGCGGTGGCGCTGCTCTGCGGTTGCGAGTCGGGCGCAGCTTGCCTATCGCACCCCGCAGCGGCGAGCGCCGGGACCAGCAGCAATATGGGCGAACGGAACGAGATGAGCGGCAATTCAGGCTCCAACCAGATGTGGGGCGGGCGTTTCGCAAGCGGCCCTTCGGCCATCATGCGCGAGATTAACGCCTCGATTCCCTTCGACAAGGCGCTGTGGCGGCAAGATATCGCCGCGTCAAAGGCCCATGTGGACATGCTTGCCACCCAAGGCATCGTTTCGCACGAAGATGCAGCGCAGATTTCAAGGGGGCTGGATAGCGTCGCTTCGGAATACGAAGCGCACGGAGTCCCCGAAAACTGGGACCTTGAAGACATTCACATGACCACCGAAAGCCGGTTGGCCGAACTGATCGGCCCGGTGGCAGGGCGGCTGCACACCGCCCGCAGCCGCAACGATCAGGTGGCGACCGATTTCCGTCTGTGGGTGCGCGATGCGATGGATCAGGCCGAATTGGGCCTGCAACAGTTGCAAATCGCGCTGGTCACCCGTGCGGGCGAACATGCCGATTCGATCATGCCGGGCTTCACCCACCTGCAAACCGCGCAGCCGGTGACGCTGGGGCATCACCTGATGGCCTATTACGAGATGGCGGGGCGTGATCGTTCGCGTTTTGCCGATGCGCGGGTGCGGATGAACCGCAGCCCCTTGGGCGCAGCCGCGCTTGCTGGCACCGGCTTTCCGATTGACCGCGAGCGCACGGCCAAGGCGCTGGGCTTTGATGGCCCCACCGACAACAGCCTCGATTCGGTGTCTGACCGCGATTTCGCGCTCGATTACCTGATGGCCGCCGCGCAATGCTCTTTGCACCTGTCGCGTCTGGCCGAGGAGTTTATCATCTGGGCGAGCCAGCCCTTCGGGTTTGTGACACTGCCTGATAGCCTTTCGACCGGCAGTTCGATCATGCCGCAAAAGAAGAACCCCGATGCGGCCGAACTGGTGCGCGGCCATTCGGGGCGGATCGTGGGTTGCTTGACCGCGCTGATGATTACGATGAAGGGCCTGCCGCTCGCCTATTCAAAGGACATGCAGGACGACAAGCCGCCGGTGTTTGAAGCGGCATCGCTGCTGGCGCTTTCCATCGCAGCGATGACCGGCATGGTGGCCGAGGCCAAGTTCCGCACCGAGCGTATGCGCGCGGCGGCAGAGCTGGGCTATGCGACAGCCACCGACCTTGCCGACTGGCTGGTACGGCAAGCGAACATCCCGTTCCGCGAGGCGCACCACATTACCGGCAGCGCGGTGAAACTGGCGGAAAGCCGGGGCGTGGCGCTCGATCAATTGCCGCTGGATGATCTGAAAGCCATCGACGCGCGGATCGATGATCGCGTCTATGCCGCGCTTTCGGTCGATGCCAGCGTGGCCTCGCGCGCCAGCCATGGCGGAACTGCGCCAAACGAGGTAAGGAAGCGCGTTGCGCAAGCGCGTGTGGCGCTGGGGCTGGAGGAATCGGCTTGAACGTCCGGCGCTCTTTACTGCTGACTGCCCTTGCCGCGCTCGCGCTGGCGGGATGCGGCAATCGTGCCGAGTTGAAGCTTGCGCCCGATCAGACTTCGCCACCGATCCCCTATGGCCGGGAGGTTCAGCCCGGGGCGGATGACTTGCTCAAACCTCCCGCGCAGGCAGCCCCTGCGCGCAATGTCGAGCCGCGCCGCCGCTCGCAAGATCGTGAAGACGATCCTTTCGACCTGCCACCCGAAAACTGAGAATTTCCGATGGACCATTTTGAATTGAACAACGGCGTGCTCCACGCTGAAGACGTGCCCTTGCCAGCAATTGCGGCGGAAGTCGGCACGCCCGTATATGTCTATTCGCGCGCGACTTTGACGCGCCATGCCCGCGTGTTCCGCGATGCGCTGGGCATCCTGCCGTCTGTGAAGATCGCCTTCGCCGTGAAGTCCAACCCCAACTTGTCAGTGCTCAAAGTGCTGGCAGCAGAAGGCTATGGTGCGGATGTTGTTTCGGGTGGCGAGATGGAGCGTGCGCTGGCGGCGGGTATGCTGCCCGATGGCATCGTCTTTTCAGGCGTGGGCAAGACCGAGGCCGAAATGCGCCGCGGGATTGAAGCGGGTATCGGCCAGTTCAACCTTGAGAGCGAGGAAGAAGGGTTGGAATTGGCCGCCATCGCCGTTTCGATGGGCAAGGTCGCCTCGGCGGCGCTGCGCGTCAATCCCGATGTCGATGCCGGAACGCATGGCAAGATTTCCACCGGCAAGGCGGAAAACAAGTTCGGCGTTCCGTTTGATCGCGCCGCCGCGATCTATGCGCGGCTGGCACAGACGCCGGGGCTGAACATGCGCGGGCTGGCGCTGCACATCGGCAGCCAGTTGTCCTCGCTTGATCCCTTGGAAGCCGCTTTCACCAAAGTCGGCGGGCTGATGCAGAGCATCCGCGCAAGTGGCCATGCAGTGACGCATATGGACCTCGGTGGCGGCGTTGGCGTGCCTTACAAGGCGGGCGAAGTGTTCCCGCAGCCTGCCGAATATGCCGCGATGATCGCCAAAGTCACCGCCGATTGGGGCGTGACACTCATGTTCGAACCGGGCCGCGTGATCACCGGCAATACCGGTGTACTGCTGACGCAGGTTATCCGCGTGAAGGAAGGCGCGAGTTCGCCTTGGGTCGTGGTCGATGCCGCGATGAACGATCTGGCACGGCCTGCGATGTACGATGCCTGGCATGATTTTGCAGCGGTTGAGCCGAAGGGTGAGACATTTGTCGCCAACATCGTCGGCCCGATCTGCGAAAGTTCGGACACTTTCGCGATGGCGCGGACAATCGATACGGTCGAGCGCGGCGATCTGGCCGTCTTCCGCACCGCAGGGGCTTATGGCGCGACGATGGCAAATACCTACAACTCGCGGCCCTTGGTGCCCGAAGTGATGGTGGATGGGGGCAAGTGGGCTGTGGTGGCAGACCGTATCAATCCCGACACGATCCTTGCGGCGGAACGCCTGCCAGATTTCCTGAAGTAAAATGCAGTCGCTCCCCCTCTTTCACCGCATCGCGGGCCAGCCGGTCATTCTGCTGGGCGAGGGGGATGCGGCAGAGGCCAAGCAGCGCCTGATCGAGCGCGCGGGTGGCAAGATCGTGCGCGACATCAACGAGGGCATCGATGCGGGCGCGCGGCTGGCCTTCATCGCGCATGACAACCCCGACATGGTGCAAGGCGATGCGATCCGGCTGCGCTGTGCGGGGCTGCTGGTCAACGTGGTCGACCGGCCCGAACTGTGCGATTTCACCACGCCCTCGATCCTCGACCGTGATCCGGTGCTGATCGCGGTTGGCACAGGCGGCGCATCGGCGGGGTTGGCCAAAATCCTGCGGTTGCGGCTGGAACGTCTTCTGCCGCAAGGGCTGGGTGCCTTGGCCCGCGCGCTGGAAGAGGCGCGTGAGGGGATGCGGGCGCGGTGGGACAAAGTGGCGGACCGCAGACGCGCGCTGGATGCCGCGCTGGACGAGGGTGGAGAGCTCGACCTGTTCCGTGCGGGCAGCGATGCCAAGGTCGGCGCGTGGCTGGCCTCGGGCGCGGAAGGGCAATCAGGCCGGTTCGAGATCGTGCTGGCCTCGAATGATCCCGAAGACCTCACCTTACGCACCGCGCGTCTGCTGGGGCAGGCAGATGTTGTGGTGCATGACGCTGGCGTCGCGCCGGAAATCCTGTCGCGCGCACGGGCCGATGCGGTGCGGGTGCTGGCGGGGGGTGAGGTGCCTGAGGGCGGGATTGTGGTGCTGTTGCGGTTGGGGTGAGTAGCCCTTTACACTGCGCACTTTCCCCACCCATCGTCGCCTCGGACATCACCCTAACCGTCGCCCCGGACTTGATCCGGGGTCCTGCTTTTCCTATCCAGCGTTGCGTTTGGCGCAGAGGCCGCAGAAGGCAGCGGTACCCCGGATCAAGTCCGGGGCGACGTTGATTTTTGGTGGTTGACGGGTTTTGATCTCTGCCGTTCGTCAAATCTCGTCATTTCGGCTTCACTGCTGGCTTGACCGCACGCGCTCCTGCTTCAACCTCAATTCATGGACAAGGAAACCAGAGGTGGCTGGGTCTAAATAATGGCCAACCGCTATCGTGGCACACTGTATGTTGGGGTAACAGCCGATCTCTCCAGTCGAATTTACCAGCACCGCGAAGGTGGAGGATCAGAGTTCTGCGCCAAATATGGGTTGCATCGCCTAGTTTGGGCTGAGCGCGGTGATACTATTGACGACTGCATTACGCATGAAAAGCGGCTGAAACGCTGGCGGCGGGAATGGAAGTTTGCGCTGATCGAGAAGGGAAACCCGGAGTGGTTGGACCTTTATGACAATCTGGTTTGAGGAGGCGATGGCAGCGCAACCATCACCCCTTCATCGCCGCTTGCAGTTGCCCGATAATCACCTGCGCCTGTTCCGGGCCTGAACGCGGCACGAAGTCGCCGGTGCGGTCACTGATCTTGTCCCAGTTGGCGGCGAAGTTTTCGACGGTCTGGGCTTCGGGGGGCAGAAGGACGCCCTTGTTCATCGTGACCCACGCAGAGTGATAGGCGCCTGCCCCTGCGCCGACGATGGCGTTGGTGGGGGCGTCTTCCGAAACGAGGAACAGGGCGGCGGGGACGACGGATTCGGGGTTGAACAATTTGAAGGCTTCTTCGGGGAAGATGTCTTCGGTCATCCGCGTGGCCGCGACGGGAGCGAGCGAGTTGACCTTGATGTTGTTCTTTGCGCCTTCAAGGTAGAGCGTTTTGGCGAGGCCTGCGACGCCGAGTTTGGCCGCGCCATAGTTGGCCTGGCCGAAGTTGCCGAACAGGCCGGAGGAGGACGCGGTCATCAGGATGCGGCCATAGTTCTGTTCGCGCATCGTGTCCCAGCAGGCCTTGGTGGCAAAGGCCGAGCCGATCAGGTGGACTTTCACGACCATTTCAAAGTCGGCCGGGTCCATTTTGGTAAAGCTTTTGTCGCGCAGGATGCCCGCGTTGTTGATGAGGACGTGGACGCCGCCCCAGCGCTCCTTGGCGCGGGCGACCATTTCGGCCATCTGTTCGTATTCGGTGACCGAGCCGCCGTTGGACATCGCCTCGCCGCCCGCAGCCTCGATTTCCTCAACCACTTTGAGCGCGGCATCGGAATGGCCGCTGCCATCGCGCGCTCCGCCAAGATCGTTGACCACGACTTTGGCCCCGCGCTTTGCCAATTCCAGCGCATAGGCGCGGCCAATTCCGCCGCCAGCGCCGGTGACAATGGCCACGCGGCCTTCGAAGGAAATGCTCATGCCACACAACTCCACAAAGCGGCCTAACCGGACGCTTAAGATGATGGGTGCGATGCCATGCGCCGCAGCGCAAGGCAACCGGGCTTAGGCGATACGCTTTACCCAGCCGTGCGTATCGGCGATTTCGCCGCGCTGGATGCCGACGAGCTTCTGGCGCAGCTTCTGCGTCAACTGGCCGGGGCCGCCCGAGCCGATCGCAAATTCGCCGGTCTGGCTGGCGACTTTACCCACCGGCGTGACGACCGCTGCGGTGCCGCAGGCGAAAGTTTCGAGCAGCTTGCCCGACGCGGCATCGGCCTGCCACTGGTCAAGGCTGTAGCGGCCTTCGCGCACGGTCAGGCCTTCTTCGCGGGCGAGCTGCAGCAGGCTGGAACGGGTGATGCCGGGCAGGATCGTGCCGGTGAGTTCGGGCGTGAGGATCGAACCATCATCGAACACGAAGAACAGGTTCATGCCGCCGAGCTCTTCGACCCACTTGTGTTCAGCCGCATCAAGGAACAGGACCTGATCGTGGCCGCGCGCAAAGGCTTCGGCGGTGGGGACAAGGCTGGCGGCATAATTGCCGCCGCACTTGGCAGCGCCCGTGCCGCCCGGAGCCGCGCGGGTATAATCGCTGACCCAGATCGAAACGGCAGGTGCACCCGATTTGAAATAGTTTCCGGCAGGGCTGGCGATGACGAGGAACTTGTATTCCTTGGCCGGACGCACGCCGAGGAAGGCCTCGCTGGCGAACATGAAGGGGCGCAGATACATCGACCCGCCCTCAACCGTGGGGAACCAGTCCTTGTCGGCCATGACCTGCTGGCGTACGGCTTCGATGAACAGCTCTGCGGGGAGTTCGGGCATGGCGAGGCGGCGGGCCGAGGCGTTGAAGCGTTCGGCGTTGGCTTCAGGCCGAAACAGCGAGATGCCGCCATCGGCATTGCGATAGGCCTTCAGACCCTCGAAGATTTCCTGTGCGTAGTGCAGAACCGCAGCGGCAGGATCGAGCGGGATCGGGCCATAGGGGACGACGCGGGCGCTGTGCCAGCCTTTCCCCTCTGTATAGTCGATTTCCACCATGTGATCGGTGAAGGCGCGGCCGAAACCCGGATCGGCCAGCACTGCGTCCCGCACATCAACGGCCGTTGGGGCCGGATGGGGCGTGCGGGCGAATGTCAGGCTGGAATCGGCGGTTGTCGCCATGGGGAAACGGTCCTTGCGCAAGAATCAGAAAAGCGCCGTTGTACTATTGTTGCGCAGAAGGCAAGTGATATGTAATAAATGTGAAGGGCCGCACCGGTCGATCCGGGCGGCCCTTCGCATGGTCAGCGGCCGGAAGTGCCGCCCACGAAGCCTCTATCGCTTAATCGAAACTCAGCGATAATGCCTCGCGCGGGACTGTACCGACCTCTGTGCTGAACCATGAGACATCGGATCACCTCCTTTCGCGCTGTTGAGCCATAATGCGCCACCCTTCCGGATGACTGGACCCAAGGTTGAAACCCCTTTGGTCTTGACGCCAATGTGATTCATTCAGGCGCGAACAACAAGACTTGAATTGATTTTTTTTCGCGTCAGTATGCTGCCTTCGCACTGGAACCGCAGGCGTTACTCAACGGCCACGACAGTCTTCGATGACACGGCCAACTTCCGCCCATGCGGGCAAGTGCAGCGTCGGTAACCCGTTCACTTCCAACGCAAATCGCCCCCGGCTGAATGCCATGGCATCCAGAACTGCGTCGTGCGCTGGCAGCGTTGCGATCAATTGCGGCTGACCTGCGCTTGCCGGCTCGGCTGAAAGCGCGCGAATCTCGCTTGTTGTTGCAACCGACATCGGCAGCGAAACGGTGGATGTGCCGCTGCGGATCAAGGACACCGTACCGGCTGAGCGATTGCAGGCGATCATGAACAGCGTGTTCGCAGCCGAACCAAATCGTGCGACGCCACTTTGATCGCGCGGTTCATAGCGCCAGTCTCCCGGCGTTTGCGGCGCATCACGCCAATCTTTGAAAGCATTGACCGGCGGTGGTGGAGGAGGGGGCAACGTCGGGCGCGGCGGTGGCGGAGGCGGGCTTGTCGGCACCACTTGGGGGGGCGAACAGGCGGCGACCAGTGCAAGCGCTGCACAGGAAAAAGCCTTGATGATCACAGATGCGCAATTGATTTTCATGGGGCAACTATGGAAGGAACATCGCGTGACCTCAACCCATAGCCCCAAATCGAAATTGCGCGTCGATCAATTGCTGGTCGAGCGTGGCCTTGCCGAAAGTCGCGCCCGCGCGCAGGCGCTGATCCTGGCGGGGTTGGTGTTTTCGGGCGAGACCAAGATTTCCAAAGCGGGCCAAACGCTTCTGTTTGATGCTGAATTGGAGGTGCGCGGGCGCGACCACCCGTGGGTTTCGCGCGGCGGGATCAAGCTGGCGCACGCCATCGCGGTGTTCGAACTCGATCCTGCGGGCGTCACCGCGATGGATATCGGCAGTTCCACCGGCGGATTTACCGACGTCTTGCTCCAAAATGGTACATCCCACGTCTTCGCGGTGGATTCAGGCACGAACCAGTTGGCGTGGAAATTGCGGCAGGATGAGCGCGTTACGGTCTATGAAAAAACCAGCGCCCGCGTGTTGACGGCGGCGCACATTGACCGGCCCGCAACATGGGTGGTGTGTGACGCCAGCTTCATTGCTTTGCGCAAGGTTCTGGAAGTGCCATTGGCGCTTGCAACCCGCCCGACACGGCTGGTTGCGCTGATTAAGCCGCAGTTTGAAGTGGGCCGCGGCGAAGTGGGCAAGGGCGGCGTAGTGCGTGATCCAGCCTTGCATGAACGCGTTTGCAATGACGTTCGCGACTGGCTGGAAAGCGAAGGCTGGGTGGTGCAAGGCGTGGTCCCAAGCCCGATCACCGGTCCTGAAGGGAACGTGGAATTCCTCATTTCAGCGTCGCGAAGTTGAGTTTTCCCCAGATACTGCCTCCAGACAAGATTGCATATCGGTCCAGTGCGCATTGCGCAGGGCGGTGCACCCCGTCAATATCCGTTGCGAATCGCGCTGGGGCGCTTAGCGTACGGGTGACATGAACTACCTTGCTTCTTCCGGCCAACTTCGGGCCAGCCTTTTGCGCTGGTCACTGTTTACCGTGCCGCTCCTGATTGTGCTTGGGTCCTTTTCGGCGCGGGCAGGCGGCAGTGGCCCCGGCAATCCGTGGTTCGATAATCTGGTTAAACCGGCATTTTACCCGCCGCCACTCGCCTTTCCGATCGTCTGGTCCATCCTGTATGTATTGATGGGCATATCGTTGGCCATGATCCTGTCGGCGCGCGGCGCCAATGGACGCGGCTTGGCGGTCGTCGCCTTCGTTGTACAACTGGCGCTGAACTTCTCATGGTCGCCGGTGTTCTTTGCGATGCACCAGATCACTGTGGCGTTCTGGATTGCTGTGGCCATGGGGATCACCACGCTGATCACCATCGTGCTGTTCTGGCGCATCCGCCCCGTCGCAGGGATGCTGCTCCTGCCCTATCTGGCGTGGATCTGCGTGGCGTGTACGCTCAACTATGAGATCGGGCGGCTTAATCCCGATGCTGATGGTGCGTTCGGATCGTCCAGCACTGTGCGGGTAGAGATTTGACCCTTGCGGGCAAGCCATCGGCTGCCCACATAGCGGTTGAAACCACTTCACGCAGGAACGTGCCATGCAAAGCGAAAATCCCGTCATCGCCGACTTCGTCAAGCTGTTGAACAGCGCCGCTGGCACGATTGCGGGCATGGGCCGCGAAGCCAGTGAAACCGCCCGTGAAAAGGCGAAGGAAGTTTTCGGCGGCATGGATTTTGTCAGCCGCGAAGAATTTGACGCAGTCAAGGATCTCGCCTCATCCGCGCGCGAAGAAGTGGAAACTCTGAAAGCGCGCATTGCGGCGCTGGAAGCTGCTGCAAAACCGGAATAATTTCCGGGCGGGAACTCCTCCGGCCTTTGGCGGATTGAACCTGACGAAGGGCGTCATCCGGCGCCGTCAGGGAACGACCGGTGTTCACACAACTTAACCCGACCATACCGCTGCACGTGCTGGGCAAGGGCGATGGTTACGCCATCGGCATGATTGATTACGGGCAGGAACATAACCTGATCTGGGTTACCGCGCTTGATGAATCAGGCGAAATCTGGTGCGCGCCCAATCACAAGGTCCGTCTGGGCAAGAACTGGACGATGGGGCGTGCGGAAAGCAGCCTGATTACCGAAGACAAGCGTGCCGCCAGTGAAAATGCCGCAGCGGACACGCACACTTCAGTTCAGAGCCCAGCCTTGCGCAGCGCCTGATCGAGGTCTTCGATCAGGTCATCGGGATCTTCCAGCCCCACGTTCAGGCGCAACATGCCTTCGCCCACGCCCATATCGGCGCGGGTTTCTGGACCAACGCCATAATGGGTGGTGGATGCCGGATGGCACATCAGGCTGCGCGAATCACCGATGTTGTTTGAAATATCAATCAGTTCCAGCGCGTCGAGCAAGGCGTGGGCCTGTTCCAGTCCGCCATCCAGGTGGAATGACAGGATCGTTCCGCCCGCCTTCATCTGCTTTTTGGCCAGATCAAACTGCGGGTGGCTGGGCAGCCACGGATAAAGCAGGCGCGGCACACGCGGTTCGATGAAGCTTGCCACCTTCATCGCATTTTCGCTTTGCCGGTGAATGCGCAAGTCGAGCGTTTCCAGCCCCTTGAGCACAACCCATGCGTTGAACGCGGCGATGTTCGGTCCGGTGTTGCGCTGGAACGGCAGCAGCACATTGTTGATGAACTCTGCCGATCCGCACACCGCGCCTGCCATCACGCGGCCTTGCCCGTCCATCATCTTGGTGGCGGAATAGGCGACAACGTCTGCGCCAAAATCCATCGGGCGTTGCAGCGCTGCAGTGGCAAAGGCATTGTCGACAACGGTGGTGATGCCGTGGCGCTTGGCCAGCGCGCAGACGAATTCCAGATCGACAATGTCCATCGTCGGGTTGGCAGGGCTTTCAAAGAAGAACACTTTGGTATTGGGGCGGATTGCCGCCTCCCATGCCGCATTGTCCGAAGCATCGATGGTGGTGCCTTCGATGCCGAAACGCGGCAGCAGGTTGTCCACCAGCCAGCGGCACGAACCGAACGCGGCCTTTGCCGCAACGATGTGGTCACCTGCGGAAAGCTGGCACAACAGGGCGGTGGTCATCGCGGCCATGCCGGTGGCCTGCGTGCGGCAGGCTTCTGCCCCTTCCATCAGGGCGATGCGCTCTTCCAGCATCTGCACCGTGGGGTTTTGCAGGCGCGAATAGGTCATGCCCTCTGCCTCGCCGGCAAAGCGCGCGGCGACCGTAGCGGCATTGTCGTAAGCAAAGCCCGATGTCAGAAACAGCGCTTCGGATGTTTCACCCATTTCTGACCGCCACGTGCCGCCACGGATGGCTTGCGTTGCGGGGCGCCAGTTACGGGTGATCGAGCGGTCTTGGCCAGTGGTGCGTTTCATGGATACTGCCTTAGTTTCGCATGAGTTGACACGCAAGCGGCGGGATTGCGCAGATTGTGCCCTCCGCCTATTCGTGGCGGCGCATGACCGCCTTCACGCTCCCCCGCATCGACCATCCCCGCCATGACCAGCGCGACCCTGCAAGGTGGTGCGCGATTATTGCGGGCGCATTCTTCCTGCTGGTCATGCACCGGCTTGGCATTCCGTCCGAGCCGATGTTTGATGAAATCCACTATCTGCCCGCTGCGCGCCGGTTGATTGATCTTTCCGCGCGGCTCAATCCCGAACATCCCCTGGTCGGCAAGCAGTTGATTGCGTGGTCGATGCAAGTGTTCGGTGATAATCCCATGGGTTGGCGCTTTCCGTCTGCGCTGCTTGGCAGCATCGGCCTGTGGGCCATGATGCGGGCGATCTGGTGGGCGAGCCTCTCGCGTACCGCCACGGTTCTTTTCGGGCTGCTGCTGGCGACCGATTTCATCTGGTTCATGATGTCGCGCATCGCCTTGCTGGATATGGCGATGGCCGGTTTCATGGCGCTGGCGGTGTGGCAATGGGCGCTGGCATGGCGCAACCCTTCGGGCAAGGTCTGGGCGGCACGACTTCATCTGATGTTGACGGGCCTGTTCCTTGGCATTTCGCTTGGGGGCAAGTGGAACGGCGCGCTGCTGGTGCCGCTGCCGGGGCTGCTGTTTGCGTTGAACCGTTGGCAGGCGTTGAAGGACCGCCGCATGGGCCTGCTGTGGGCCTCGTCAGGGGCGGGGCCCGTGCCCGGCGTTTCGTTGATCGAGGCAGCGTTATGGCTGGGTGTGGTGCCGGTGCTGGCCTATTTCGTCACGTTCCTGCCCGCGTTCTTTTACAAGGTTGATCCACTGACGGTGGACAGGCTGATTTCGTGGCAGGAGTATATGCTCCAGCTTCAGGACAGCGTCAAAAAGCCGCACAATTACATGAGCCAGTGGTGGCAGTGGGTGCTGAACATTCGCCCGATATGGTTTCTGTATGAAAACATTGATGGCGCGCAGCGCGGGGTGCTGATGCTGGGCAATCCGTTTACGATGCTGGCGGGATTGCCGGCGCTGGGTTTCTGCCTGTGGGATGGCCTGAAACGCCGCGAAGGGCATGGGGACAGCTTACGCTTGCTGGTTGTGGCGGCCTATATCCTGCTTGTCGGCTTCTGGGCGATCAATGGCAAGCCGGTGCAGTTTTACTACCACTATATGCTTGCGAGTTGCTTCCTGATTGCCGCGCTGGCGCTGGTTCTGGCTGAATGGTGGGACCTGGGGCTGCGTTGGCCCGCCAAAGTCACGCTGGTTTTGGCATTCGGCATTGCCATCGGGTTCTACCCGATCATTTCAGCCGCCGAACTGCCGAGAAGCAATTCGTTTCTGGATTACACATGGCTGGATAGCTGGAAGTAGGTCAGTATTTGCCCCAGACGAAGCGTGATGACAGCGCGAAGTTCCAGACCGAGCCGAGCACGATCCCGACGATCACCGCGATCACTGCTGGGAAGCCGATGGTTTTGAGCACGGCGGCCGAGCCGATGTTGGTGAGCAGGCCGAGCGAGCAGGTGAGGGCGAATTGCGCCCAGCCGCGCATGATCGGCCCAGCGCCGCGCAGGCGCTTGTCCGAATAGGTCAGTTCGTTGTTCAGGATGAAGTTGAACGTCATTGCGATGATGGCAGCAAGGGTGTTTGCGGTATTGAACGTCGCACTTTCCGACCAGTTGCCATAGACGAAGCGTTCACCTGCGATCAGTTTGAGCAGCACCCACAGTGCGCCCAACTGGACCACAACGCCCATGGCGCCGACCGTGCCGAACAGGGCAAAACGCGTGGGAATGATGCGGCCCAGCCACTTGTCGTAAAGGCCCACAAGAAATTCGAACACGACGGTCTGGTCCAGTTTGCTTTCGCCTTCGGCGCGGGCGGCGAAGTGGAGGGGGAATTCCTTGACCTTTAGCGGACGGTCAACCGTTGCCAGAATATCCAGCAGGATCTTGAAGCCCACGCCCGAAAGGCGGTGCGCATCGGCGCGCAAAGTATCGGCGCGGATCATGAAGTAGCCGCTCATCGGGTCGGACAATTCGACCCCGGTGACTTTGTTGGCGATGCGGTTGGCAAGGCCCGACGCCTTGACGCGGTCAGGGCGGCCCCATGCTTCGGTGCTGGCCCCTTCGGCAAAGCGCGAGGCATAGGCGAGGTCATATTCGCCGCCTTCAACCGCTGCGAGCATTTGCGGCAATAGAGCGGGATCATGCTGCTGGTCCGCGTCCATTACCGCCACGATGGGGGCGGCGGTGGCGCACATGCCTTCGATCGCGGCAGAGGCCAGCCCGCGCCGTCCGATGCGTTCAATCACGCGGATGCGCGGATCGTCGAGCGAGATGCGACGCGCTTCATCGGCCGTGCCATCGGGGCTGTTGTCGTCAACGAAGATCGCTTCCCAGGCAACGCCTTGCAACGCTGCGTCAAGACGCGCGACCATGGGCGCGATATTGGCCCGTTCGCGATAGGTCGGAAGGATTACGGCAAGTTGTAGCATGTGCGCTGGCCCTTAGAGCCTTGCAAGCACCGCGTCACCAACTTCGTTGGTTCCCGCCGTTCCGCCAAGGTCACGGCCCAACACGCCATCGGCCAAAGTCTTGGCAACGGCGGCTTCAATCCGGTCAGCCTCAGCGCCAAGGCCCAGCGAATGGCGCAGCAGCATGGACGCCGAAAGGATTGTCGCCATCGGGTTGGCAAGGCCTTGTCCGGCGATGTCGGGTGCTGATCCGTGGATGGGTTCGTACAGGCCGAAGGTGCCATGTTCGGTCTGGCGTTCACCCAGCGACGCAGAGGCGAGCAGGCCGATAGAGCCGACGCACATCGAGGCTTGGTCTGACAGGATATCGCCGAACAGATTACCCGTCAGTACGACGTCGAACTTGCCGGGCGCTCGCACCAGTTGCATGGCAGCATTGTCCACATACATGTGTTCAAGCGCCACTTCGGGGTATTCTTTTGCCACCTCGATGACGACATCGCGCCATAGCTGGCTTGTTTCCAGCACGTTCGCTTTATCAACCGAGCACAGGCGTTTTGCGCGGCCCATGGCGGTGCGGAAAGCGACGTGGGCGATGCGGCGCACTTCACTTTCGTTATAAGACATAACGTCATAACCTTCGCGGTCGCCGTTGGCGGCGGTGCGGAAGCCCTTTTCGCCGAAGTACACATCTCCGTTCAACTCGCGTACGATAACCATATCGATTGCGCCAGCCACTTCAGGGCGCAAGGCGGAGTGGCCTTCGAGGCCCGCAAAGACTTTGGCGGGGCGCAAGTTTGCAAACAAGGTCAATGCTTTGCGCAGGCCAAGGATGGCCTGCTCCGGCCGCAGATGGCGTTCCAGCGAATCGCAGTCAGGATCACCTACCGCGCCAAACAGGATGCCATCGGAAGCGCGTGCAATTTCCAGCGTTTCGGGCGGAAGCGGGTGGCCGTGCGCCTTGTAGGCAACGCCGCCGACCAGAGCCGAGGTCATTTCGATGCCTTCGATGCCCAGAGCCTCGATCACGCGCACAGCTTGAGCCGTTACTTCAGGACCGATGCCATCGCCCGGCAGAACTGCAATCTTCATGAAAAACCCCTTAGCCCGTCTCGCTTATGCGCCGCAGCCGATCCAGCAGAATCGCGCGGGCCCCCATAACATCGCCCGCCCGTTCGGCAAGCAGGCGGTTGCCGATTGCCTTGCCCTGCCGTTCAAGGCGCAACAGCAAATCGGGCCACGCTTCTTCGGGCGGGGGGGCGGGCGTTGCGCCATAGCCAACCTCGCGCAGCAGCAGGACTTCGTATCCGGCGAGCGCACGCGCCCAGCCCCGCGCCGAGGGCGCATGGCAAATGGCATCAAGCAAAGCGCCAAGCCCTTGATACAGCGGGGGATAGGAATGGCCTTCGGGAAGGCTTGCGGCGGTTAAGGCGCAGGCCCAACTGATGCCTGCACTGGGCAGGGGTTCCGAAAGCCAGGGGCCACGGCTTGATACCAGTTCCAACCGCGCCGAGGGCAATTGCGAGGCCGTCCGCGCGCGCACTTCGACCTCCAAAAGGTTGCCCGGGATCAGCAGAGGCCGTAATTCGCGCCCGCGCGCACCGGCCACGTAGGCAGCGGCGAGACCATGGTCAGCGGTGAGCAAACGCACGATAGCCCCGGTTTCACCGTGGGGGCGTGAAGCACAAAGGATGGCGGGCGCGCGGATCAGCATTTGAGTGGCTAAGGCTCTGCGCGATTATGTCCCCTCGGGCAAGCAGGCATAAAGTTGCATAAGATTATTGGAACGCGCGGCGATGTGCGTTAGTTTGGAGGGCATGAAGCAGCTCTTCCAGCATGCCGCAATCACGGACGGGGTGACAGTTCGCGTCGCCGTGAATTTCCTGCCCGAACAATCGCGTGTCGAGGCGGGCAAATGGTTCTGGGTCTATCACATCCGGATCGAGAACGAATCGGACCAGCCTATCCAGTTGATTTCGCGCCATTGGCGCATCACCGACGGACGGGGGGTAATCAACTTTGTTGATGGTGACGGGGTGGTGGGCGAACAGCCCGTACTCAATCCCGGCCAATCGCATGATTACGTCTCGGGCTGTCCGCTGGGCACGCACCATGGCAGTATGGAAGGGCATTACACCATGCAGCGCGCCGATGGCGGCCTGTTTGATGTGGCGATACCCTTCTTTCCTCTGGCGGCACCGGCTCCTGCGAACTAACGCCAGCAGGATATGAAAAGCCGGACATGAAACGTACACACCTTCCTTTGAACGGCCTGCGCGTGTTGGATGCAGCCGCGCGTCATCTGTCGTTCACCCGCGCTGCGGATGAACTGGCGGTAACGCCTGCGGCCGTCGGCCAGCAAATCCGCGCGCTGGAAGACTTGCTGGGCGTAGTGCTGTTCCGCCGCACGTCGAAGGGGCTCGAACTGACGGATGAGGCGCTGTCGGGCCTTGATGCGATCCGCGAAGGCTTTTTGCGGTTCGAAGAAGGCGTTCAGGCGATGCAGGCTGGCCAATCCAGCCACGTCTACACCATCGCCTGCCCGCGCGATTTCTTTGCGGCATGGCTCTCCCCCCGGTTGGCCGCGTTCCGGGCGGGCAACCCGCAAATGCGCTTTTCGCTGGTGGGCGGCGATGCCGATATCGACTTTACCGAGGCGAACCTTGATCTTGCCGTACGCTGGGCCGAAGGGCCGGGCGACCTTGAAGGCATAGAATTGGGCGCGCCCCTGATGGTCACGATCGCGGCACCTGACGCAGCCGATGATTGCGCTTGGATCGGCTGGCCGGGTGACCCGGCTCCGGGCGGCGGCGATGTCGGTTTCTCGGTCGGTGATGCTGGCACCGCGATCAGCGCGGCAAGGGCCGGACTGGGACGCGCCCATGTGCCTTATCAGTTGGCCGAGGCCCCGCTTGCTGCGGGACGGATCGTTGCCATAGGAGAGCCTGAGCGGTCACGGCGCGGCTACTGGCTGATCGCGCCGCTCCCGCAATGGCGGCAAAAAAAGGTAAAGGCGTTGGTGGCAGCACTCTCGGCCTGACGCTGGTTTCGCGACTGCACAAATTTAACTTGTTTTCGGGTCGCTGCATTACTCCATATTAACTTCGACCTTTTACTGCTCCTCCGATGGGGACGAGCCACCTATATGCCGATGCACTTGCCGGGCCGAAGCGACTGGCTGTAAACGTGCGCCGTGGCCTTGGCGGGCGTTGGGCTCAGCGCAAAGGTGACAGCTTTACAAAAGCTTATGCTGTCAATCTATCGCACCGTTTGCCGCTTCTCTATCTTGTTGTGGTGTTCAATTGTGTGCTCATGGCGCTGCGCTTCCAAAGCCTGACACCGGTCTGGATTTGGTTATTCGGCCCTGTCGCAATTGGCGGCTTTGCAATTTGGCGGGCATATTACTGGCTACCGCAGCGCGTGGCAGCGCGATCACTGGCAACTTTACGCCATGATTTGGGCGGAATGAGCTGGCTTGGCGCGGCTTCGGCCTTCCTGTTCGCGCTTTGGGCGATGACTTTGAGCAATTATGGCGATGATTCCGCCCAGTCGTTCATTCATTACATTATTGCCGTCACGCTGTTCTCCGGAGTGCTGGGGCTGGGGCATGCGCCGCTTACCGCGCTGCGGATTGCATTTGCGATTACGTTTCCGACATCGGTGCAAACCTTGCTCAGCGGTCATCCCAATGCTTTGGAAGTGGTGCTTGTCCAGACCGTAGTGACCGCGCTCTTGCTGTTGATCACCAATGGGCATCACCGCGATTTCGTAAAGCTTGAATTGTCGCGCCAACGTCTGGTGCGGCGTGAACGGCAAGCGGCACTGCTTGCTAAAGACAACATGCTGCAAGCGACGGTTGATCCGTTGACAGGCGCGTTGAACCGCCGTGCGATTCTGGCGCGGCTGGAAACCGAGCTTGCCGGAAAACACACCGGTCCTGCGGCAGCCTGGCTAGCCTTGATTGACCTTGATGGCTTCAAACATATCAACGACACGTATGGGCATGCCGCAGGTGATACGGTGCTTGCCGCCATTGCCTCGCGTCTTGCCGTTGTAGAGCGCGTCAGAAGTTTTGGCAGGCTTGGCGGCGATGAATTTGCGATCATCCTTGATGCGGATCTTGATGAAGAGTCGGTTCGCACCCTTGCCAATGATTTGTCCGATGCGCTGCGGGCACCGGTGATTCATGGCAACGCGGTGTTGCGGCTTTCAGGGTCCATCGGGGTGCATCGCGTGGCCGGGCGCAGCGCCAGCGATTGTCTGGAACGGGCGGACGCCGCGCTTTACAAAGCCAAAGAGCAATCAGACGGCACTGTTGTTGTGTTCAGCCCGGATGATGAGACGGAGTTGCTGCAACGCGCCGCGATTACGCGGCAATTCAATGATTCCGATCTGGAACAGCGGATTAAGCTGCTTTATCAGCCGATCATCGACATTGGCAGCAATCACGTCACCGGGTTCGAAGCGTTCGCGCGGTGGAGCCCGGATGGTGAACGCTGGCTTTCACCGGGACAATTCATGTCGCTTGCGGTGGCCACCGGACGCACGGGTGAAATGACCCGCATGGTCCTGGCACGGGCCTTGTCTGAATGCCGGACGTGGGAGCAGGGCCGCACTCTGTCGATCAACCTTGCACCGCGTGATGTGATGCGCGCTGGTACGCCTGATGTGCTGGCGCAGTTGGTCGAAGAAGCAGGGGCACCGCCGCATTCGATCATTCTTGAAGTTACAGAGCGCGCGTTGATTGATGATCCCAAGCGCGCCGAGGCGCAATTGAAGGCGTTCCGCGCCCGTGGCTTCCGCATCGCGCTCGATGATTTCGGTGCCGGCTGGTCAAGCCTCAGCCAGGTTCACAGCCTGCCGCTTGATATCATCAAGATCGATCAGGCCTTGTCGCGCGCGCTTGCCAATGATCCCGGCGCGCGTGCCCTGGTCAGCAGCATCGTCTCGCTTACCTGGCAATTGGGCATCGATTGCACGATTGAGGGTGTTGAGGACGAAGCGCAGGCAGAAACAGCGCGATCCTTGGGTGTGCGGCTGATGCAAGGCTACCACTTTGGCCATCCTGCACCTGCGGCACAAGCCATGGCCAGCCTTGTCAGCGCAAACACCAACGCTGCTTAGACCCTGACCTTAGTGCTCAAACACCACGGGACGGGGTGTGCCGGGGGGATGGATACGCCGGAACAGCTTGCCCCTTTCACTGAACAGCACAAACAGCAAACTGATGATGCCTGCTGCCAATAGCCCGATGGCAAGCGGATGGGCAGTGCCGTTATAGGCTTGTCCGATGACGATCCCGATCACTGATCCGATGACCGTCCGCAAGAATGCCTGTACCGAACTGGCAGATCCTGCGGTGCGTTCAAACGGTTGCAGTGCGATGGAATTGAAGTTGGCACCGATGAAGCCGATCAGGATCATATTGGCAATCATCAATGGCATGAATTGCCACAAAGTTTGATCCGGCCAGCTTGAGACCCAAGTTTGAATGGCGCTGATCAAGATGAACACAAACACTGCGGTGTGAGAAACGCGGCGCGCGCCAAACCGTTCAACGATGCGCGAATTTGAGAAGTTGGCGATTGCCATCATCAGAGCGGAAAGGCCGAACAACAGCGGAAACATTGTACCGGCGCCAAAGCGTTCGCCCACCAGTTGTTGCGAACAATTGACGTAACCGATCAGCGCCCCGAACGTCAGCGCGCCACCCATGACATAGCCGATCGAGGCGCGGTTGGTGGCCGCGCCGATCATGTTTGCGGCGATTGAACCCAACCGGATGGGCTGCCGGAATTCAGGTCGGAGCGTTTCGGGCAGGCGGATGGCCACCCAAGCGGCCATGATGCAACCCATTGCCGCCAAAAACACGAAGATCCAGCGCCACCCGGCAAAGAGCAGCACGAATTGTCCGATACTGGGAGCCAGCATGGGCACGACCAGAAACACGACCGATATGATCGACATCTGTTTGGCCATCTGATCGCCCGAAAAGCGATCACGGATTATCGCAGCAGGCAACACGGCAAGGCCACCGCATCCGACGGCTTGCAAAATTCGCATCCCCAACAGCATGTCAAAGTCGGTGACCAATCCACAGCCAAGCGAAAACAGCACATAAAGGCCGATGCAGCCAAGAAGAATTGGCCGCCGCCCATATCGGTCGGCCAGAGATCCGGGCAAAAGCGAGGCAAAGCCTGAGGCCAGAAGAAATGCACCCACAACCAATTGTCGTTCATTAGGGTCGGGTACCGACAAGTCTGTGGCGATGTCGCCCAGCGCCGGAAGCATCGCGTCAACGGCAAGCGCCTGTAGCGCCATTGTCAATGCCATCATCGCAATGGTTTCGCGCGCTCCCATTGTGCGCACGCGGGTCGGAACGTCAGGGTCGCTTAAAGCCATTTTTGCCATTTGGACCAGAATGATAGGGAATCCCACCCTTTATGTTGCGCTGCGATAAGCGCTAGGATGCGACAATGGTCACCGTTGCCGATACATTTCCCCGCGATAGCGAACCGGACCGTACCGCAATTGGCCTGCGCAAAGTGATCCACGTTGATATGGACGCGTTCTTCGCCAGTGTTGAGCAGCGCGATGATCCTTCCTTGCGTGGCAAGCCCGTGGCCGTTGGGGGATCATCCGACCGCGGGGTTGTGGCAGCGGCAAGTTACGAGGCACGCGTATTTGGCGTTCGTTCTGCCATGCCTTCTGTGCGGGCCGCAAAGCTGTGCCCGGACCTGATATTTTGCAGGCCAAGGTTCGAGGTGTATAAAGCCGTTTCGCAACAGATCCGCGCCATTTTCCTTGATTACACACCGCACGTTGAGCCGCTGTCGCTTGATGAGGCCTATCTTGATGTGACCGACGATGTGCGCGGGATCGGTTCGGCCACGCGTATTGCCGAATTGATCCGCAAGCGCATCCGCGCCGATACCGGCCTTACGGCCAGTGCCGGTGTTTCCTACAACAAATTCCTTGCCAAGATCGCCAGTGACCAGAACAAGCCCGATGGCCTGTGCGTGATCCGTCCGGGTGATGGGGCGCACTTTGTCGCCACTTTGCCCATCCGTCGCTTCCACGGTATCGGCCCGCGCGGTGCGGACAAGATGGCAGCTCTGGGCATCGCAACCGGCGGCGATTTGCGCGATAAAAGCCTTGCTTTCCTGCGTGAAAACTTCGGTTCCCAAGCAGATTACTTGTATCGGGCGGCCCGTGGCATCGATTTGCGGCAGGTCAAGGCGGATCGTCCGCGCAAATCGGTGGGCGGGGAACGCACCTTTGAACGCGATATCTCTTCGGGCAGCGCGTTGCGTGATACGCTGGAAAACATCATCGAAATCGTGTGGGAGCGCATTGAACGCAGCGGTTCAAGCGGACGCACGGTGACGCTGAAGCTGAAGTTCAACGATTTCACCCCGCTTACCCGCGCCCGGTCACTTTCGCGCGCAGTGGCCAACAAAGCAGAGTTTGCCGACATCGCCCGCGCCCTGCTCGACGCGCAATTGCCCTTGCCCAAACCGGTCCGTTTGATGGGATTAACCCTGTCCGCGCTGGAGGGAGAAGAGCCTGAGCATCCAGTCGAAACCATAGCGCTTTCGGCCGGTCAGACCGAACTGCCGTTCTGATGGTCAAGCCATATGGCAATCATGTCCTGCGCTGGTTTGCTGGTAGGATGGGGCAGTGCGCGGGGATCAAAGAACCGGGCTGCGGCAATCTCTCGCCCATCCGGTTTCGGGGTATCGGTGGTTGTGCCTGACACCAGTTCGATGACATTGGTCCAGGTTCCCCAGTCAAGCGTCAGCGTTTCGATATGACGGGCGAAATCGAGTGTGCAGCCTACCTCCTCGGCCAATTCGCGGCAGGCGGCCTCAAGCAGGCTTTCGCCTTTGTCCAAGCCGCCGCCCGGCAGCATCCAAAGTTCCTGCAGGTGGTAACTGTGCCGAACCAAAAGGATTTGCCCGCAATCATTGGATGCAATCACATTGCATCCACGAACGAGCTTGCCGGTAAGCCGCCACCACCGCAGCCGGGCACCATGGGCAATGCGCAAGACTTGTCGATGAAGTGGGCCGGGAAGGGAATTCAGCATAAGTGCATGATGGGCGTAGGCAGACGTATTGTCATCCACCGCGTTGTCGGTCATCACATGGCAAGTCGCAAACCTGCTGTCACACTGCGGTAGTAAATCGCTGCTTGAGCAAGATAATGCACAGGGCGCGTGCTCGGCATTTGTGAATCGGCTTGGGCAGGGTATGCCTGCGGCCTTGAAGGGAAATCGCACGTGGGATTCGGGGGGAAGAGGCTGGCGTTACCGGGGATTCGCCCGGCATTGCCACCACTGCACGATGTGCTGTGGTGGGCATTGGCCTCGCTGATTGCCCTGCTTGCGGCTGCGCTTTTCTGGGCTGTTATCACGCCTGTTTCACCGCTGGGCGCATGGCGACCGGCGGGAATCCGTGAAATGACGCCCTCTGCCCGCGCCGCCCTTTTCGCCAGCATGGATCCATTCAACCGGACCCCGCCTGTTGCCGAAACGGCACAGCAAGGCGCTGTGACTGCGCTTGCGCTGACGCTGTTTGCCACCCGTTCAACCCCGGGCGGTGGCGGTAGTGCGATTATTGCAGGTGCCGATGGTGTGCAGAATGTCTATCGCACCGGCGCGGAAGTGCAGCCGGGCGTGACATTGGCAGGTGTTGCGTTTGATCACGTTGAATTGTCACGCAATGGCGCGCGCGAATTGCTTTATCTTGATCAATCTGCGCCAGCGCCCGACGCGCAAGGCGTGGTGGCCGCCAATCCCGTCGCGGTGCCGCCCGGTGGTGTTTCAAGCTCTGGTGGCGTAAGCGTTGCCGGTTTGCGCAGTGGCGTGAATTTTGGTCCAAAGGCAGAGGGCGGCAAGATTGTCGGTCTTGAAGTTCTTTCATCAGGCGACGGCGCGGTGTTCAGCGCTGCCGGATTTCAATCGGGTGATGTGATCACTGCGGTCGATGGAAAACCGATCAGCGGCCCGGGTGATGCCGCCATGCTTTCGGGCGCGCTGCGTCCGGGGGCTTCGATAACGGTCACCGTTAAACGGGGTGACCGCCAGCTTCCTCTCGCGATAACATTGGTTCCATGAAACTGCGCATGTTCTCTTGTTCAAAGATGCTCCTCGGAGCCGCCGTTCTGGCCCTTGCGACCCCGCAAGTGGCGTGGGCGCAATACACGCTTAACGTGCGCGATGCCGATGTGCGGGCGTTTGTCGCCGATGCCGCAGAGGTGACCGGCCGCACGTTCATCGTCGACGGGCGGGTGCAGGCAAAGATCAGCGTAGTCTCTGACCGTCCGCTGAGCCGGTCAGAATACTTCGAGGTGTTCCTCTCTACCCTGCGCGCCAATGGCTTGGTGGCGGTGCCAACCGGCAACGGTGCGTTCCGCATCCAGCCATCTGATGGCGCGGCCACCAATCCGACGCGGATGGGCAGCCGGGGGGCTGCACAAAGCCAGATGGTGACCGAGGTCATTCGCCTCAAAACCATCGACGCTGCCCAAGCCGTAGAGACGCTGCGCCCGTTGATCAGCCGCGAAGGATCGCTGACGGCGAACAAATCAGGCAATTCGCTGGTGGTGGTGGATTACGCCGACAACATGCGCCGCATCCGGTCGTTGGTGGCAACGATCGATAGCGACAATACGACCAGCCAGACGATCATGCTTGATCACGCCGGCGCACGCGAGATTGCGACTGCACTTACCCAGCTTGTGCCAGCTTCGGGGGAGGGTGGACGCTCTCCGGCGACGGTTGTTGCGGTAGACAGCGCAAACGCCATCCTGATGCGCGGTGACGCAAGCACGCTGTCCAAAATGGCGGCGATGGCGCGGCAACTGGATGCCAAGGCGGCGCTCGGCGGTGAAATCAAGGTCATCTGGCTCGACTATGCTGATTCTGCCGCGCTGGTGCCGGTGCTTGAGCGGTTGATTGGCGGACAAGGCGGGGGCGAGGTCGCTTCGGCCAGTGCAGCGCCCGTTTCGCTGGGGGGTGTGGGCGGCAACGCTACGTCCAATGCCGGAACACAGGGCAGCACGGGACCATCTGCCGGAACCGGTGGAACATCAACCAGCCCGATTGGCGCAACGTCTGGCGGCCTTGGCAATGGGCCGATCAAGCTTGCCAACGGGCGCGGTAATGCCACGATTACCCGGTATCCGGGCGCCAACGCGATCATCATCGCAGCGCCTGCCGATGAACTGCGCCGTTTGGGCGAGGTGATCCGCCAGCTTGACGTGCCACAAGAGCAAGTTCTGGTTGAAGCGATCATCGTTGAGATTTCAAACGACGTGGCGCGCGAATTGGGTGTGCAGATGCTGTTCGGCGGCAAGGACAAGCCGTTTGCGGTGACCAATTATTCCAACAGTTCGCCCAATATCATCGACATCGTAGGCGGGCTTCTGGCCGACAATCTAAACCAGACGACCACGGTGGTGAACGGGGCCACGGTCACGACCACCACTAACAGCGGAGCAGGCGATCTGTTGACTCAGAACGCGGCGAGCAAAGTCCTGGCGGCGCGGGGGGCCTTTTCGGGCTTCCTGACCGAGTTGAGCAAGGATACGTATCTCGGCGCGATCATCAATGCGGTGCAGACCGACCGGAATTCCAATATCCTGTCGACCCCGCATATCACGACCAACAACAACGTCCCCGCTTCGATCCTGTTTGGCCAGGAAATCCCCGTTTCAACGGGCGAGGCGCTTTCGGGTGGCAATTTCAACGATACATTCCGCACGGTTACACGCCAGAACGTCGGCATCGAACTGGATGTTACCCCGCAAATCAACGCTGGCAACATGGTGCGGCTGGATTTACGGCAGGAAGTGTCCTCGGTAGCAGGACCTGTTGCGCGGGGGTCGAGCGATCTGATCGTCAATAAGCGCGAGATCAAAACGACAGTTACCGTTGGTGACCGCGAGATCGTGGCGCTCGGCGGTTTGCTTGACGACAATGAAAGCCGCACTCTGCAAAAAGTGCCGTTCCTGGGCGATATCCCAGTGCTTGGTGAATTGTTCAAATCACGCGGGCGTAGCCGGGTCAAGACCAACCTGATGGTGTTTATCCGCCCAACAATCTTGCGCAATGCCAACGACCGCGCGGTTCTTGCATCACGGCGCTATGGCATTGTGCGGAACGCCCAGATCAACTTTGATCCCAAGCGCGAGCCCGGGATTGATGAACTGATCGTCGATTATATGGGGGCAACATTGCCTGCCGCGCCTCAACCCGAAGTGGCCGCACTGAATGCAGGCGATACGCTGATCCGGCCACGCCCTGTCATCAAGCCTCTGGAGCAAGTCGAGCTTCCGCCGAGCAGCGCGCAGAACTGATCCTATGGACGCCGCGCAAGACATCGATGGAACCGACGCAACGCAACTGGCCGGGGCTATGACGGTTGCGTTGCCTGATGCCGGGCCTGTGGCTGCGGTGCCTTATGTCTATGCGCGCGATCACGGCTTTATGGTTGAGGGCGAGGCGGACGGCGCAGTTGCCTTGGTGATGCGCGAGGGCGCAAATGCGCTGGGCTTGCTGGAAGTGCGCAGGGTGCTTGGCAAGCCTTTGGTTACGCGCAAAGTGACGGCGGGCGAATTTGAAAAGCTGCTGGCAGAGATTTACGCACAAGACGGCGCGGCCCAGGTTGTCGGCGATATGGGCATTTCAGGTGACGGGCTTGATCCGCTCGCGATGGGGCTGCCCACCGCCGAGGATTTGCTGGATAGCGCCGACGATGCCCCCGCAATCCGGCTGATCAACGGGTTGATTGCGGAAAGTTTGCGCCAAGGTGTTTCGGATATTCATATCGAGCCATATGAAACCGCGCTGGTCGTGCGGATGCGCGTGGATGGTGTGCTGACCGAAAAGCTGCGAATGCCGCCGCATGTCGCGCCGGTGCTGGTCAGCCGTATCAAGGTTATGGCGCGGCTGGATATTGCCGAACGCCGGATGCCGCAAGACGGGCGCATATCGCTCAGTCTTGGCGGAAAGCTGGTCGACGTGCGCGTTTCCACCCTGCCAAATCGCGCAGGCGAGCGTGTGGTGATGCGTTTGCTCGACAAGGAAAATGCAGGGATCGGACTGGTCCAGCTTGGCCTTGATCCAAAAGCCGAAGACACGTTGCGCCGCGCATTGGCCGAACCCAACGGGATCGTGCTGGTGACAGGGCCGACCGGTTCGGGCAAGACGACCACGCTTTATGCCGCATTGCGCGGGTTGAATGATGGTGCGCGCAACATTCTGACGGTGGAAGACCCTGTGGAATATGCTGTGGATGGCGTGGGCCAAACGCAGGTCAATTCCAAGGTCGGGCTGACATTTGCAGCAGGCCTCCGCGCGATCTTGCGTCAGGATCCGGACGTGGTGATGATCGGCGAAATCCGTGACCGTGAAACGGCGGACATCGCGGTGCAGGCATCGCTGACTGGCCACCTCGTGCTGTCGACGGTCCACACCAACGATGCAGCGGGCGCGATTACGCGGATGCGCGATATGGGCGTGGAGCCGTTCCTGCTGGCATCAACCTTGCGCGCGGTCATCGCACAGCGGCTGGTGCGGCGTCTTTGCCCGCATTGCCGTGAAGAGCGGGTGCTGGATGCGGGGATGGCGGTGGTTTTGGGCATGAAGGCCGGGCGCACCGTACACACCGCCAAGGGCTGCGACGAATGCGGACAAACCGGCTATTCTGGCCGCGTGGGCGTGTTTGAAGCGGTGCGGGTGGATGATGTGATCCGCCAGATGATCCACGATAATGCCGATGAAGCCGCGATTGCGCGCCATGCTTTTGCAGATTCACCGACATTGACCAAAGCGGTGCGGCGGATGGTCAAGGATGGCATTACCAGCCCCGAGGAAGCGGCGCGGATCATGCGGCGGGACGGGGCCTGATGGCGCGTTTTGCCTATCACGCGATTGATCCCAAGGGCATCCAGCGGCGCGGCGCGATTGAAGCGCCGGGTGAGGCCGAGGCGCGCGAGAAGCTGGCCGCGCGCCAGTGGTTCGTCGTCAGCATCGCTCCCGATGCGGCGGCATCGGCACGGCGCGCGGCAGTATCGACCAGCGGCATCGCGCTGTTTGCGAACAAGCTTTCGGCCAAGCAACTGGCGTTGTTCACCCGCCAGCTTTCGTCGCTGATGGTGGTCAGCCCGCTCGAAGAAACGCTGCGCACAATCTCGCGCCAGACCGAAAAACCCAAGGCGCAGGCGATCTTGACCAATGTCCATGCAGGCGTGGTTGAGGGTTTGCCATTGGCCGAGGCGATGCGCCGCGAGGAACCCAGTTTTCCGCCGATTTACCGGGCCATGGTGGCTGCGGGCGAAAACTCCGGCAGTCTTCCCGCAATCGCAGACCGGCTGGCCGATATGCTGGAAAAGCAGGCGCAAGTGCGCGGCAAGATCATTGCTGCCTTGGCCTACCCGATCGTGCTTTCGCTGGTGGCGATTGGCGTAGTGACAGGGCTGATGATTTCGGTGGTGCCGCGCGTGGTTGAGCAGTTCGACAATGCCAGCCGCCAGTTGCCCATGCTGACGCGGGTGGTGATCGGGATATCCCAGTTCCTTAGCACGTGGTGGTGGGCGCTGCTGGCGTTGATTGCTTTGGCGGTGGCCGGGTTCATCCGGGGCTTGCGCAATCCGGCGTTCAAGTTGCGCTTTGATTCAGCGCTGTTGCGCATACCGTTCATCGGCAAGCTGATCCGCGATGTACATGCAGCATCGCTGGCACGCACGTTGGCGACCATGATCGAGGCGCGGCTGCCGCTGGTTGACGGCTTGCGTCTGGCCACACGGACCGTTTCCAACGCTGTCCAGGCGCAGTCCCTGGCAGGGATCAGCGAGAAAGTGCGCGCCGGCGGATCGCTATCCACGGCATTGCGTGAGGCAGGGACTTTTCCGCCGCTGCTGGTCTATCTTGCGGCAAGTGGCGAGGCGGCGGGGCAATTGGGCGTCATGCTGGAACGCGCCGCCGATTATCTTGAACGTGAATTCGAAGCCTTTACCGCTGCTGCCATGGCGCTGCTTGAACCTGCGATTATCGTGGTCATGGGCACGGCAGTGGCGCTGATCATCCTTGCGATCCTGCTGCCGATCTTGCAGCTTCAGAACCTGACGGGCCTGTGACATGACTGAATCTGAACCAACCCGAACCCCGAAGCCTGCGGCCAAGCGTCGCCGCAACGGCTTCAGCCTTGTTGAACTGATGGTGGTGATTTTCATCATCGGCCTGCTCGCCACAGTGGTCTTGATCAATGTGTTGCCAAGCCAGGACAAGGCGATGGTGGTCAAGGCGCGGTCCGATATCGCCACGCTGGAACAGGGCATGGAAATGTACCGCCTCGATATGGCAAGCTACCCCGGCCAGGGCGAAGGACTTGGCGCGCTGCGTACCCCGCCTGCCAACCTGTCGATGCCGCAGAATTACCGTTCGGGTGGTTATATCAAGGATTTGCCGAGCGATCCTTGGGGCCGTCCTTATCAGTATCAAGTGCCCGGCCGCGATGGCCGCCAGTTCGAGATTTTCTCGCTGGGGGCCGATGGTCAACCCGGTGGCGATGAATTGAACGCCGATATCTACGCCGGACAGAATTGACACCACGCCGATGGTGAACCCCACGCCTTCCCCGGACGGACTGATCGTCTTGCTGCCTGCTGAAGCCGGGCATGCGTGGCATTGGTGGCGGGTAAGCGACAGCGGTGCGGGCGCGATGCAGGCGTTCGATGCCGATAGTGAGACCGCGCCTTGGGGCGGTGTTGGCGAAGTGACTGTGCTGGTGCCGCCCAGCGATGCGCCGGTTCGCGATGGACCAATGCCCGATATGCCCGAGCCACAAGCCTTGGCGGCTGAACGCATGGGCTTGGCGCAAGGTGGCTTGCAGGCAGGCGCGCGGCATGTGGCGGTTGCGGCGGACGCGGGCCGGTTGCTGTCGTGCAGCGTATCGGCGGCGCATATGGACCGCTGGATGGCAGCGCTGGCGGAACATGCGCTTGATCCTGTGGCGCTGGTGCCTGCCAGCCTTGTGCTGCCGCGCGCGGATGATGCGTTGATACTGGCTGACCTTGGCGGGCAATTGCTGGCGCGTACTGGTGAGGCGGCATTCGCGGGCGAGGCTGCGCTGGTTGAGGCGCTGGCGGGCGGTCTTGACCAAACCGCATTGAGCGATGACGATGTGGCGCGGCGTTTGGCAGCGGTTCATGCCAATCCGCCGCTCAATTTGCGACAGGGCGTCTATGGTCCACGCCGTGTTTCGGTGTTTCGCGTTGGCAACTGGATGGGACTGCTGCGGATGGCGGCAGTAGCGGCATTGATGGCGCTTTTGCTGATGCTGGTGTGGGTGGTGAAGTGGAACCTTGATAGCACCGCGCAGGAAGACCACGCGCTGGAACTGGTACAAGCGCGCTTCCCCGCAGCCACCGATCTGGAAAGCGCCGAACGCGTGCTCGGTGCCGAACTTGCCAAACGTGGACAAGGCGGGGCGAGTTTTGTAGCCCCTGCCGCCGCGCTGTTTGAAACAATCCGGCCAATCCCTGCGGTTCGCCTGCGCGATCTGGGCTATAGCGCGGATGGGACGCTGCGCTTCACCGTGGCGGCACCGCGCGCCGAAGATGTGAACACCGTGCTGATTGCTTTGCAAAATCAAGGCTGGAAGGTGACCGTTCCGCCCGCTCTGGCCCCCGACCCGACCGGCGCGACGGTCGCGGCAATAACGCTGAGGGCACCGTGATGGGCCGGGTAAGTGCTTGGTATATCGGTTTAACCGAACGCGAGCGAATGCTCGTGAGCGTGGCCGGTGGGTTGATGGCGCTGATTGTGCTGATTTATGCAATCATCCTGCCTGTGGGACAGGCGGTGGATGATGCGGCTGTTCGCCACCGTCTGGCCACCGAACGCGCCGGACGTATTGCGGCGCAGATTGACGCACTTAAAGCTGCTCCGCGTGTAAAGCCGGCGGCTTTGGCCGGACCGGTTGAGCAAGTGGCCGGAGCCAGCGCGCAAGCGGCTGGATTTGTTGTGCAATCCAGTCAACGGCGCGGGTCAGACGCGGTGGTTATCGTGATTCCCACTGCGCGGCCATCTGCGGCGCTTGCCTGGATCGATGGTCTTTCAGCGCAAGGGTTGGCGGTTGAACAATTGACGATGACGCCCGCCCCGGACGGGACAGTTTCGGTCAATGTGACCGTGCGGCGGAGCGGATCGTGATCGGGCGCTGGATATTCGTGCGCGAACGCGCGCTGACACGGCGCGGGTGGTTGGCGCTAGCCGTGTTGACCACGGTCGGCCTGATCGCGCTGCTGCCCTTGCGCGTGGCTGTAGGCATGGCCGCGCCTGAAAATGTGACGGCGCGAAGCATTGAAGGTTCGGTGTGGAGCGGGCGGATCGGCGATTTGCGGGTCGGGTCATTGCCTCTCGGCACGATTGACGCAGGGCTGCGGCCTTTGCCTTTGCTGCTTGGCCGTGCGGAGTTTGACCTGCGCCGCGAAGGGGCCGCCCCGTTTGCGGCGATTGCATCTGCAAGTGGCGGTGATGTGCGGCTTTCGGGCGTGAACGGCGCGGTCGCTTTGCCGGACGGCCTTGGCGGATTGCCCGTCACGTCGCTGGCGTTCAGCGACCTGTCTGTTCGCATGGCCAATGGCAAATGTGCAGACGCCCAAGGCTCGCTGGGAATGACGCTGGCTTCACCGGGCGCATTGCTGCCACAAGCGGTCAGCCTTTCGGGCAAGGCGCGGTGCGAGGGCGGTTCGCTGGTTGTGCCGATGCAGGGACCGGGCGGAATGGAACGATTGACCATGCGCATAGCGGGCGATGGTCGCTGGCAAGCGGATCTGGTACTGGCGGGCCTGCCGCCAGAGGTGAGTGGACCGTTGATGCAGGGCGGCTTTACCGCCCGTCCCGGCGGAATTGGCATCGGGACGAGCGGGCAGTTCTGAGGATTATGCTATCGTCTGGGTAAGGAACCAGACGCGCTGTTCAGCCTGATCGGTCCAATCGTCGGCCAGACCTTCTGTCGCATTGTCACCTGCCGCGGTTGCGGCGTCCTTTACGGCGCGGATGGCCTTTACCAGCTTTGCATTGTCATCACGCAGCGACTTGACCATCTCCATCGCATCAATCTTCGTGCGGTCATCGTCCTTGATTGATGCTTTGCCTGCGATGCTGGCAATCGATGTCAGCGTGTTGCCGCCATTCTTGCGCACACGTTCGGCAATGATGTCGGTCAGTGTGAACAGTTCGGTGGCGTGTTCGTCGAACAGCAAATGCAGTTCGCGGAAATTTGGTCCTGCCACATGCCAATGGAAGCTCTTGGTCTTGAGATAGAGCGTGAAAAAGTCGGCCAGAAGGCCGTTCAAGCTGTCGATCAAAGCCTTCTTTGCGTTGTCGCCGGGCATGGGTGTTTCCTTTGTGATTCCAATTGCTGCAATCGTTATACGCGCATCCGCTTGAAAGGTTTCACGCAATTAGATCGGCTTTGTGATCGATTAAGCCGATTAGTTTTGATTGACTTTGCTGCCTTTCAGCAGAATCATGCCCGCAATCGCGGCGATTACTGAACCGCCCAGAATGCCGAGCTTGGCCTCTTCGACAAGAACCGGGCTGGTCGGGAAAGCAAGGCCTGCGATGAACAGGCTCATCGTAAAGCCGATGCCGCAGAGCAGCGATATGCCCCACAATTGCCGCAGTGTTGCGCCTTCCGGGCGCTGTGCAATGCCGAGACGTTCAGCCAGAATCACGCTCCCCAGAATGCCGATCTGCTTGCCCAGCAACAGGCCAAGCCCGATGCCGAGCGGCAGAGCAAGCGAACCACCCTCAGGCAAGCCAAGATGAACGCCCGCGTTGGCAAGACCGAACAGCGGCACGATCAGGAATCCGTTGGGCGCAACAAGCGCGTGTTCGAGGCGAAGCAACGGGCTGTCATGCTGTCGATTCAATGCAAGCGGGACGGTGAGCGCGGCCAGGACACCGGCAATCGTTGCGTGAATGCCGGAATGCAGCACAGCGTACCACAAGGCAATTGCGCCAAGGATATAAGGCGTGAGCGCACGCACGCCCATGCGATTGACGATGACCAGTGCGACGAGAATCACTGCGCTGATCCCCAGCCACGCGAGTTTCAATCCTGTGGTGTAGAAGAACGCGATGACCATAACCGCGCCCAGATCATCAACGATGGCCACCGTTAGGAGGAACAGGCGCAGTGACGGTGGCAGACCTTTTCCGGCCAATGCCAGTACGCCAATGGCAAAAGCGATGTCGGTTGCCGAAGGAATGGCCCAACCGGCGTGGAGCGCGGGTTCGCCATTGGTTATGGCCAGATAGATCAACGCCGGCACGGCCATCCCGGCCACCGCTGCAATGACGGGCAAGCGGCGGCGGCGCGCGTTTGACAGCTCTCCGTCAAGAATTTCGCGTTTGATTTCAAGGCCAACCACGAAAAAGAACACCGCCATCAGGCCATCGTTGATCCACAGGTGTGCGCTGTAAAGCTTGGGCACCGGCGTCCAGCCAAGCGGATCATTGAACAGGCCATGCCAAGCGCTGGCCCAGGGCGAATTGGCAAGGATAAGGGCCACAGCAGCGCATGCCATAAGCACGAGGCCGGGTGCGGCTTCGTTGCGCGATAATGCGCGCCAAGCCTTTTTAAGTCCTCGCGATACCGCCATTTTCGAATCAGTCCCTAGTTCACGAACCCGCGCAAGCAGGCATAGATGTTTCATGTGGTCGCATCATTCGGACACGTCAAACGGGGGCAGAATTTGCCAACTTCGCCGTCTTATTCGGCATTCCAGTGGCTCGCAATTGTCGAGCATGAACTTCTTTTGTTTGCCGCATTCTGGTTTGCAATCGGCGCGATAGACGAATTTCTGATTGACGGTGTCTGGATATGGATACGGATAAAGAGCGCTGCGCAACTCCCGAGGCTGGTTGATGATCATCATCAGGAACTGAAAGGCATTGCTGCTGTAATTGTTCCGGCCTGGCATGAAGCGGCGGTTATCGGCGCAATGGTCAGCCATTGTCTGGAGAGCTGGCCGCAGAAGAATTTGCGCATTTACGTGGGCGTTTATCGCAACGATCAAGCAACGCTGGCCGCCTTGACCGTGTTGACGAAAGATCCGCGACTGCGGGTAGTCTTACATGACCGTGATGGGCCGACCACCAAGGCCGATTGCCTGAACCGGCTGTACCGCGCGCTCTGTGACGATGAGCACCGCACCGGCAGGCGTGCCCGGTCCCTGATCCTGCACGATGCCGAGGATATGGTGCACCCTGCGGCACTGGGCCTGATGGATAGCGCGCTGGACCACGCCGATTTTGTACAACTGCCGGTTAGGCCCGAGCCACAGCAAGGCTCTCGCTGGATTGCGGGCCACTATTGCGACGAATTTGCCGAGGCTCACAGCCGAGACATGGTCGTGCGCAATTGGCTGCGGGCGGGCTTGCCGTCGTCAGGCGTGGGGTGTGCATTTTCACGCGAGGCGATTGACCGCATTCTGGAGCGGCGCGGCGGGGGCGATCCATTTGCTGCCGAATGCCTGACCGAAGATTACGAGGCAGGGCTGTTGGTCAGCGAAACCGGCGGAAATTCCTGCTTTTTGCGGGTGCGGGACCGGGATGGCCACATTGTTGCCACGCGTGAGTTTTTTCCGAGCACTTTGACCGCCGCTGTCAGGCAGAAAACCCGGTGGCTGCACGGGATCGCGTTTCAGGGCTGGGAGCGATTGGGGTGGAGTGGCCACGGCTTTGATCTGTGGATGCGTGTGCGCGACAGGCGTGGGGCCTTGGTCGCAGTGGTGCTGGCGGCTGCTTATGCGCTCATCGTGATTTCACCATTGGTGCGTCTTGGCGATGCGTTGGGACAGATCACGCCGTTGGTGGCAGATCCTGTGATCAAAGCGTTGCTGCTGTTCAATCTGTTCAGCTTCATCTGGCGCTTGACGCTGCGTTTCGGTTTTACCGCCCATGAATATGGCGTTGCCGAAGGATTTCGGGCGATCCTTCGTTTTCCTGTTGGCAATATCATTTCCATCATGGCCGGGCGCCGCGCGCTGATGGCCTATTTGCGGGTGCTGTCCGGCGGCAAAGTGCAGTGGGACCATACGGTACATCTGGTGCATCCGGTGCATTTGATCGGGCGAGGCACGGCGAGATTGGCGCGACAATGATGAGGCGGCCCGCGTCTGCGCGGCGCGGACAGCCGATTCTAGCGCTGGCGGTGATCCTGGTGATCTGGACCGTGGCCAGAGCAGCGATGTGGAACCCGATATTTGCAGCCGGAAACGAACCGGCGCAATCCCATGCGCCTGTTGTCATGCGGGGGGAGGTGGTTGCCTTATCACGCGCGACTGTAGAGCCAAGTACGAGGTTGGCGGGAAGAGAGGAAATAAAAACAATAGCTTGGCCCAAAATGAAAGTGCCTACTGCGCCGTTGATCGACGCTGCACCCCCAGCCACGCGAGAAGTGGGGCCACCACATCGCCAAAGCGCTGACTTGGTCGCAGATGTGCCACGCTTTGTGCCAACAGCCACCTCGCTTGGGGGGCGGGCAGCCTACTCGAAGGGGCAGCGCTGGACGTTTGACCAGTGGTTGCTGATGCGGGCCGGTAGCGGTGTTGCGGCGACAGCTCCGGGCGCTGCGTCTTATGGCGCCAGCCAAGCAGGAGCGATCGCACGGTTTCGGCTGGGCAGTGGCAAGCCGCATGACAGCTTTGGTTATGTCCGCACATCGCTGGCGATTGATGCACCGGACAACGACAGGGAACTGGCGGTAGGTCTGGGGTTGCGCCCCATGCGGCGCGTGCCCCTGCGGGTTATGGCAGAGGTGCGGGTTTATGATTCGAGCAATAGCCAGATGCGGCTGCGTCCTGTGGTGACGGTGGTGACAGAATTGCCTTGGCAGAACTTGCCCGCAGGGTTCCTCGCCGAGGTTTATGGACAAGCTGGCTATGCCGGCGGTGTCGGCCCGACCGCGTTCTTCGATGCGCAGGCAGTGGTCGACCGGTCAGTGACCGACGTTGTCGGCGTGAAGCGCGAAGTGCGTCTGGGCGCGGGGGTATGGGCTGGCGGCCAGAAGGGAGCGGTGCGGCTGGACGTTGGGCCACGCGTGACGTTGCCGCTCGATCTGGGTGACGGTGTGGCCAGCAGAATCGCGCTGGACTGGCGATTGCGGGTTGCCGGAAACGCCAATCCTGCTTCGGGTCCTGCCCTGACCGTCGCATCATCGTTTTAATCACACAGTTTTTTGGCCGAATTGCGTCCATGTGGGGTTGCTGGCAGCGGGTGGGGAGCCTAGCGTCGGCACGGCAATGGACGTCTATCTTCCCATCGCGAACTTATCGGTAAACGGTCTTTTGATCGTTAGCCTTGGTGCGTTGACCGGCTTGCTCTCGGGCATGTTCGGCGTAGGCGGCGGGTTCCTGACCACGCCTTTGCTGATTTTCTACGGCATCCCCCCCACTGTCGCGGCGGCTTCGGCTGCCAGCCAGGTTACTGGCGCAAGCGTTTCGGGCGCTTTTCACCATGCACGGCGCGGCGGGATTGATTACCACATGGGTGCCGTGCTGGTGGCGGGGGGCATGTTGGGCACCGGGATTGGCGCCTTGCTGTTCCGGCTGCTGCAAGCGCTGGGGCAGATCGATACGGTCATCAACATCCTCTATGTGCTGATGCTGGGCGGCATTGGCGGGTTGATGGCGCATGAGAGCCTGACCACCATTCGCGCCAAACGTGCAGGGGTGCCGCTGCCAGCACGCAAGCGCCGCCATCATCCGCTGGTGGCAAGCCTGCCGCTGCGTTGGCGCTTTTATCGCTCCGGCTTGTATATCTCGCCGCTTGCGCCGCTGCTGCTGGGCGTCATCACCGGTATCATGACAATGCTGATGGGCATTGGTGGCGGGTTCGTGCTGGTTCCGGCCATGCTGTATATTCTGGGCATGGGCGTGAACGTGGTGGTGGGAACATCGCTGTTCCAGATCCTGTTTGTGACCATGACCACCACGATGATGCATTCGTTGACCACGCGCGCGGTGGACATTGTCCTGGCGATCCTGCTGTTGATCGGATCGGTTTCCGGCGCGCAAATCGGGGCGCAGTTTGCGCAAAAGGCCAAGCCCGAAACCTTGCGCCTGATCCTGGCCGCTATTGTCTTGCTGGTGGCAATGCGCATGGCGCTGGGGCTGGGCTATCGGCCTGACGAGATTTACACGGTGGTGCCGCTATGACGCGGTTTTTGGCGCTTGCTGCGTGCCTGCTGCTGTTGGGCGCGCGTGATCCGATCCTTGTGCCGGAAATTTCGCAACATGAAGTGCAGGTGCGTCAAGGTTTTACCGGTGCCGACTTGTTGCTGTTCGGCGCGATTTTAAGCCCGGAAGGCAGCCGTGCGGCGCAAGATTATGACATCGTGGTGGTGCTTGAAGGGCCGGTGCGATCCATCGTTCTGCGAGAAAAGCAGAAGATTGCCGGCATGTGGATTAACGCGGATTCGATGGAGTTTCGATCAGCACCCAGCTACTTTGCCGTGGCATCATCAAGACCGATCGAGAAGATCGTCGATGACAAGACTGCTGCGATTTACGAACTTGGCCTCAAATGGTTGCAACTATCGCCCATCGGCGTGATTGACCCGAAGGAGCAGCGCCGCTTTTCCGGCGGTCTGGTTGATCTGATGCGGCGTGAAGGGTTCTACCGTGAGGATGAAGGGGCGGTGAAGATCAGCGGGCAGGTCCTGTATTCTGCGCGGATGAGCCTGCCTTCGAGCGTGCAGATCGGCACTTATACGGCCGAGACTTTTGCGATCCGTAACGGCAAGGTCGTGGCATCGGCCATCACGCGGGTGGAAGTGACCAAAGAGGGCTTTGAGCGCTTCGTGGCCGTGGCCGCCGAAGAGCGCGGCCTGATCTATGGACTGTTTGCCGTGCTGGTATCAGTCGGGATGGGTTGGGTTGCCGGGCGGTTGTTTGCGCTCGTCTAAGCGGGACGGGCCGCAGTACTCTGTGTTTAGCCAATATTAACTTAGTCGCCCTAACCAACTCTAATCCGTGTTGAAGGCTTGGGGTTTGTTTGATGTCACATATGGATATGCAGGGCGTCGAGGCAGGTACACCAGCTTCAACTGACGATCTTGCCAAACGCGCGCCGTTTGCGATGCCTGACGTTGTCCCGGTCCTTGAAAATGCCCGAAAGCCCATCGGCTTCGTGCTTGAAATTGCAGGTTCCAGTTCAGCCATTGCGTTCGATCTGGGCCGGATGGAAGAATGCGCGGTAGATCGCGATCCTTCTATCGCGCTTTCCGGCAAAGTCGGCGGCCAGATCAAGATCCGCGTTGGCAATTCATGGCTTGTGGCCAGCGTGCGTACACAGCGCCACGATTCCAAGATTGAAGGCGGGGTTGTTGCCCACATCGATTTTGTGGGTGAAGGCGAGGAAGATCGCGCAACCGGCAAGATGATCGGCTTCCGCCGTGGTGTTACCCGCTATCCCGTGCCGGGAGCGCTGGTCTATCCCACAACGAACGCTGATTTGCGCCAGATTTACGCGAGCGACGGCCGCACACATATCGCAGTTGGCACAGTATACCCGACGCGGGATATCTGCGCGGGGATTTATGTCGATGCGTTTTTGGGCAAGCACTTTGCTTTGCTAGGATCGACCGGCACCGGCAAATCAACCGCTGCGGCGCTGATCCTGCACCGGATTTGCGAAATGGCACCAATGGGCCATATCGTTATGATCGATCCGCATGGCGAATATGCCAGCGCTTTTAGATCTATCGGCCAGTTGCTCGACGTTTCGAACCTCAACATGCCGTACTGGCTGATGAATTTTGAAGAGCATTGCGAGGTGTTCATCACCTCGCAAGGCCATGACCGCCAGTTGGACATGGATATCCTGGCCAAGTGTCTGTTGGCAGCGCGGCAGAGAAACCGGCTGGTTGAACAGATTGGCAAGATTACGGTCGATTCACCGATACCCTATTTGCTGTCGGACATTCTGGTGATCCTGCAGAACGAAATGGGACGGCTGGACAAGGGGACCAATTCCATTCCCTATATGCGGATCAAGACCAAGATCGAGGAAATCCGCAGCGATCCACGCTACCAATTCATGTTTTCCGGCATGTTGGTTGGCGATACGATGGCGGAGTTCATCTCCAAGGTGTTCCGCATGCCATCCAATGGCAAGCCGATTTCGATCATCGATGTGTCTGGCGTACCATCGGAAATCACCGCAACTGTCGTTGCTGTCCTGAGCCGTCTCGTGTTCGACTATGCAATATGGTCGCGCGATGAAGAAACGCGGCCAGTTTTGCTCGTGTGTGAAGAAGCCCACCGGTATGTGCCGAACGAGAAGAATTCGGATGGGTCATCGGTCGGACGCATTCTTTCGCGGATCGCCAAGGAAGGCCGCAAATATGGCGTGAGCCTTGGGTTGATTACCCAGCGCCCGTCCGATCTTGCCGAAAGCGTCCTGTCGCAATGCGGCACGATAATCGCCATGCGCCTGAACAACGAACGCGATCAGGCCTTTGTGAAGGCAGCCATGCCCGAAGGCGCGCGCGGGTTTATCGATACGATTCCCGCCCTGCGCAACCGCGAATGCATCATTTCGGGCGAGGGTGTGTCTATCCCGATGCGGGTTTCGTTCGATGCCCTTGAATTGATCAAGCGTCCGGCTTCAACCGATCCATCGTTTTACGAATTGTGGGGCCAAGGTGGCGGGGATGAACGGGTGGTCGAGCGCACTGTCCAGCGATGGCGCGCGCAAAGCCGCTGATCCTTTGATCACATCGTTGGTGCCATGCGCCCGGCGGTTTCAGCATCGACGTGTGTTTCTTCCTCGCACTCCTCATCCGGCACGGCGCGGGCCTGTGCGCGCCAACCCGGTTTGCGATAAGCATAGATGGACAAGGCGACAGCGAAGGCTGAACTGATGGGGAAGGCCAGCCACAAAGCATCGGCACCCAAAGCTGGATAGAAGGCATAGTAAAAGCCCAAGCGCACCGGATAAAGCGCAAGGGCCAGGATGATCAGCGGCGTCCAGACCACACCGCCTGCCCGCATCGTACCGAACAGCACCATGGTTACGCCAAATATGACGTAGCTCCAGCTTGCCAGAAACTGGATGTGGCGGGCTTCATCAACGGCGGGGCTGGTTGCGCCAAGGAACAATTCCAGAGCTGGACGGTCAAACAGCACGATCAGCGCGCAAAGTGTGCCGGTAACGCCAAGATTGAGCACAATCCCCCAGCGTGAAATCTTGCTGAGACGGTCCCCCATATTGGCACCAATGGCCTGTGCGGCCATGGCACTGACGGCGGCGGAAATCGCCATTGCGGGCATTTGCAGGTAAGTCCACAATTGGAGCGCTGCGCCGTAAGCTGCGCTGACAAGGATGCCTTCGCGGTTTACCAAGCCGATGACGATGATCCCGGCGGCGGAAATGACGAGCATTTGCGCGCCCATCGGCAAGCCTTTGGCCATGATGTAACCAAGTTCATCACGCCGTGGCCACAGCCATTTCAGCTCTGCCCCTTTAAGGCGGAGCGGCAGATCCTTGATGTAAACATAAGCGACGATGCCAGCCATCGAGGCAATCGAGGCGATGGCGGTCGCCAGTGCTGATCCGGCAATCCCCATCGCCGGAATCGGGCCGAGGCCATTGATGAGCAGCGGATTTAGTCCGATATCAAGCACGGACGACATCACCATGAATTTCAACGGTGTCGCTGCATCTCCCCCACCGCGCAGCCCCATGCTGAGGATGACGGTAATCATCGAAGCGGGCATCGCGATGAAGATCACGCGCAAATAGGTAAGCGCATAAATGTACGTCTCGCCCGGCGCTGCCATTGCTGTCAGCAATTCAGGCGCGAACACCCAGCCAAGCACGCCGACCACCAGCGAGATGATGACGCAAAACCCGATGGCCGAACCGAATGTCCGCCGCGCCGCCAGCACATCGCGCGCGCCAAACGCCTGGCCGATCTTGACGGTGGCGGCCATGCCGAAACCGAATGCTGCCGAGAATACGAGGAACATGACCACATTGGCGTTTGCCGTTGCGGCCAGCGCACCTTCGCCCAGCAAGCGCCCCACCCAGATTGAATTGATCGATCCGTTGAGCGATTGTAGGATGTTTGAAGCCAGCGTCGGCGCAGAAAACAGCACCAGCGTCTTGAGGATGGGGCCGCTGATCAGATCGCGGTTGCGGGGGGCGGCCAAGCAATCAGTCCTTGGTTTTCAACGCAGAAAGCGCTGCAAATGCACCGCTTGCAACATCGCCGCCAAGTTTGTGTTCGGCGCGGGCTTTGTCGGCATTGGGGCCTTCTGCAAAAGGATCAATGGCTAGCGCGAGGGTTTGCGCGATGGCCTCTCCCAAATCAAAAGCATTACCCTCGTATTCAATCTCGTCGCAATCGTCAGCCGTGATTTCAATCTCTTCATCGGGTTGATAGCCCTGAAGGGGGGGCACGAAACGCAGCGCCACGGGTTCGCTTATCGAAACCGGGAAGTCCTCGCCCGAAATGGCGCACATCTGGACGATTTTGGCGGTCAACTTCCCCTTGGCCTCCACTTTCGTGCCTTCGATTGTCAACCGCAATTCCGCGCGCATGGCATTGATCGCGCTTATGTTGAAGCGCCCTGCGAGCCGGCGACGTTCGTCTTCATCGGGTTCAAGAACCAGAGGCGTGTCATTAACTTGCCGCAGGTCGATCATCAGTGAGTATTCCGGCGCGCTCATTTACCAATCTCCGCATCGAGAACGCGATAGGCGGGCACAAGGTCCAGCCCGGCCGCAAAAGCACGGGCCCGCCGCGCGACCAGCAATGGATCGGAGCCTTCGTGCAAGTTGACATTGCGGCTGACGGCATCGGCCATGACGGCTTCATCAGCGCTTGTCAGCCCTTCGCGATAGGCACCAAGCCGCCCGCCCAGAACGCTCATCAATTGGCCCATACGTTTGCCCACCACAACATCGCCCACACCGCTTTCGCGCAATTGGCCGTCCATGTCCTCAACAAACAGTTCAGTCAGTCTGACGGACGGTTCAACCAGTTCTGCATCCCGTTCCATCCGGATCATGACGATCGACAGGATCAGCGTGATCATATCGAAGCGCCCGGCGACCGTATCGGCCACGCCGCAATCGCGATACCATTCCTTCTCGCGCGCGATTTCAACGGTGCGGTGCCACAGGGGACGCGCGACCACACGGTCATCCTGGCTTTTACCGAACAGCTTGGTCAAAAATGACATCACGCGTTTCCTTACGAACATGGTGCCCTTTGTTCACGGGCGATTAAATCAATACCGTGCAGCAGACAGAAGCAGGCTGTACGGGGCAGGAGTCTTCGGATGGCATTGCGAATATGCCGATTGGACCCTAAGGGTTCGCCGATATAGGCTGTGCATTCCCGATGCAAACGGGCATGAGTGCATCATTGATTGAAGCGGAGTTATCGAATGCGGAACAGTCGGCTGATGGTGCAGGGTGCAGCGGTGCTCGCTCTGGGCGTGTTGGCAGCTGGCTGTGCCAGCATCAAGGACCACCGTGGCTACATCATTGATGAAGCGCTGGTTGCGACGGTTCAGCCGGGCGTGGACAACAAGCTGTCGGTTGAGCGCACGCTTGGCCGTCCCACGTTCATCAGCCAATATGGCAAGCAGACGTGGTATTATGTGGCGATGAACACCGGGCAAAAGCCGTTTACGCGGCCCAAGACGGCGAGCCAAAGCGTTCTCATCATTGATTTTGATGCGCGCGGCAATGTTGCCTCGATGTCGCGTGAAGGCATGGCAAAAGTCGCACGGCTTTCGCCTGAAAGTGACAAGACCGATACGCTGGGCCGCGACCGCTCGTTCTTCCAGGATCTGTTTGGCAACATCGGCGCGGTTGGCGCTGGCGGTGCGGGGCCGGGAGCGCCTCCGGGCGGCAGCGGTCCGAACGGCAGTTAAAAGTGCGCATCGCTTGAACGGGGAGCGGGGCAACCCATATCCCTGTTCATGGACGATAGCAGGGCGAGCCACGGCCTGATCCAGTGGCACGGCACCACCATCATCGGGGTGAAGAAAAGCGGTCGCACGGTTATTGCCGGTGACGGCCAGGTTTCCATGGGCAACACCGTGATGAAGCCCAATGCCCGCAAAGTGCGCCGGATCGGTGCGCTGGATGAAAGCGGCAAAGGCAAAGTCATCGCCGGATTTGCAGGCGCAACCGCCGATGCGTTCACCCTTTTCGAGCGGCTGGAGCGCAAGCTGGAGCAGCATCGCGGGCAATTGATGCGCGCGGCGGTGGAACTGGCCAAGGATTGGCGGACAGACAAATATCTGCGCAATCTGGAAGCGTTGATGATTGTGGCAGATGCCGAAACGCTGTTGATCCTGACAGGCAATGGCGATGTTCTGGAGCCCGAAGGCGGCATCGCGGCAATCGGATCAGGCGGCAATTATGCGCTCGCCGCAGCCAAGGCATTGTCCGATTACGAAGACGACCCCGAAAAGATTGCCCGCCGCGCCATGCAAGTGGCGGCAGAAGTGTGCGTATTCACCAATGACCGCGTGACGCTGGAAGAAATTTGATGCTCGATTCCCTTACCCCCAAGGCTATTGTCCGCGCGCTGGATGAACATATCGTCGGGCAGCAGGACGCCAAGAAGGCGGTGGCGGTGGCACTGCGTAACCGGTGGCGGCGGCAACGCCTGTCGGCTGAATTGCGCGACGAGGTGACGCCCAAGAATATCCTGATGATCGGCCCCACGGGCTGCGGCAAGACAGAGATCAGCCGCCGGTTGGCAAAGCTGGCCGATGCGCCGTTTGTGAAGGTTGAAGCGACCAAGTTCACCGAGGTGGGCTATGTCGGGCGCGATGTGGAACAGATTGCGCGCGATCTGGTGGAAGAAGCGATCCGGCTGGAGAAGGACCGCCGCCGGGATGCGGTGCGCGAAGCTGCCAGCAAGGCGGCGATGGACCGGCTGCTGAAGGCGCTTGTCGGCGATGGTGCCAGCGAAGCGACGCGCGAAAGCTTCAAGGCGCGGCTGGCCGATGGTTCGATGAACGAGGTTGAAGTCGAGATCGAGGTGGAAGACGCGCCTTCGATGCCGATGGAGATTCCGGGCATGGCTGGTGGCATGGGCATGATCAACTTGTCAGACATGATGGGCAAGGCGTTCGGCAAGCACAACCTCAAGCGTCGGAAAATGCGTGTGGCCGATGCATGGGACAAGCTGGTCGACGAAGAAGCCGAAAAGCGCATGGATCAGGACGATGTCGCGCGCGAGGCGATCCGCAATGCCGAGACGAACGGCATCGTGTTTCTGGACGAGATCGACAAGATTGCGGTTTCCGATGTGCGCGGCGGTTCGGTTTCGCGCGAGGGCGTGCAGCGCGATTTGCTGCCCTTGATCGAGGGCACGACAGTGGCCACCAAATACGGCCCGATGAAGACCGACCATGTGCTGTTCATCGCATCGGGCGCGTTCCATGTGGCCAAGCCATCGGATATGCTGCCCGAATTGCAGGGCCGCTTGCCGATCCGCGTGGAATTGCAGGCGCTGACCGAGGATGACTTTGTGCGCATCCTGTCCGAAACGCGCGCCAACCTGGTTGAGCAATATCGCGCGTTGATTGCCACTGAAAACGTGACGCTGGACTTCACGCCCGAAGCCATCCGCGCCATTGCCCGGACGGCTGCGCAGGTGAATGAAAGCGTTGAGAACATCGGTGCTCGGCGTTTGCAGACTGTAATGGAAAAGCTGCTGGAGGAAGTGAGCTTCGAGGCCGAAGACCGCGCGGGCGAGACGGTGACGGTCGATGAAGATTACGTTGCCGCCAAGCTGGCCAATCTTGCCGGGAATGCCGACCTTTCGAAGTATATCTTGTAAGCGCCACATTGTTCTCGCATTGTTCCAAAAATCAGGGGCGATTCGGGAGGGTGTGATGGAACATACAGGCGGCTGTCAGTGCGGTTCGGTTCGGTACGCGGTTTCCGGTGATCCGATGCATGTGGCGATCTGCCACTGCATCGATTGCCGTAAGAGCACGGGCGCGCCGATGGTGGCTTGGGCGATGTTCACAGCAGATCAGTTCGCGCTGACGCAGGGTGAGGTGACGACGTTCAATTCGTCAGGCGCTTCAATGCGCAACTTCTGTCCCAGATGCGGGACGGGGCTGTTCTTCACTAACGCGGATAACCTGCCCGGAATCATAGATGTGCAGGCTGCCACGCTGGATGATCCCGACGCCTTGCCGGCACAGGTGCATATCCAGACGGCCGAGCGGATTGGCTGGATGGCGCAGGCCCACACACTGCCCGAATTTGCGCGTTTTCCCGGGCCGGAGTAAGAGGCAGGGATGACCTACCAGACCCCCGAAGACCGCCCCGTATACCGCCTGCTCACCGGCAAGGATGACCGCGCCTTTTGCGACCGCGTGTCCGAAGCGCTGGAACAAGGCTGGCGGCTCTATGGCTCGCCCACGATGACCTATGATGGCGGGATGGACTGCATCAAGGTTGCGCAGGCCGTGGTCTGGCATGAGGCTGATGTGGTGAAGTGAGCGTTGCGCCGATCTGGCGGCATTCGTCGTTGCAAGCGGTGTAGCGACGACGCAATCCAAAGCGATGACGCGAGATTTCCAGCCTGCGGTTTATATGATGGCGTCAGGTCGGAACGGGACGCTTTATGTCGGCGTGACGAGCAATCTTGTGCAGCGGGTATGGCAGCATCGGGAGGGAGCGGTCGAGGGATTTACTTCTCGGCATGGTTGCAAGCTGCTCGTCTGGTATGAAATCCATGCGACCATGGAATACGCTATCTTGCGTGAGAAACAGTTGAAAGGTGGATCGAGAAAGCGCAAGCTGGCGTTGATCGAAAGCGGCAATCCGCTTTGGCGCGACCTGTTTGCCGGGATTTGTGGGTAGTGCTTGTGCGCTCTGGATTGCTTCGCTGCGCTCGCAATGACGAAGGAAAAGGACACAATAGCGCGATAGCCTCTTCGTCATTGCGAGGAGCGCAGCGACGAAGCAATCCAGAGCGGGTGCGAACTTACTCCGCCGCCTCGCTGACCTCGGCGCTTTCCTGCGCTTGGCGTGCCCACATTTCAGCGTAGAGCCCGTCGCAGCGGAGCGGGTCGGTGTGGCCGCCTTGTTCGGTGCTGGTGCCGGGCGCTCTGGATTGCTTCGTCGGCTGCGCCTCCTCGCAATGACGAAGTCAGGATTGACAGTCTTTTCGTCATTGCGAGCGAAGCGAAGCAATCCAGAGCGTGCGCAAACCTACTCCGCCGCCTCGCTGACCTCGGCGCTTTCTTGCGCCTGCCTTGCCCACATTTCAGCGTAGAGCCCGTCGCGGCGGAGCAGGTCGGTGTGGCTGCCTTGTTCTGCAAGGCGGCCTTGGTCCAGTACGAGGATCGTGTCTGAGTCCGCGATAGTCGAGAGGCGGTGGGCGATGGACAGCGTGGTGCGGTCTGTCGCTACGGCGCGCATGGTAGACAGAATGTCCTGTTCCGTGCGGGTGTCCAATGCGCTGGTGGCTTCATCGAACAGCAGGATCGGCGGGTTTTTGACGAGGGTGCGCGCAATGGCGACGCGCTGCTTTTCGCCGCCTGATAGTTTCAGGCCGCGTTCGCCCACTTCGGTGTCATAGCCTTTGGGCAGGCGCGCGATGAATTCGGCGATGGAGGCACCGCGTGCGGCGGCGTCCACCTCGGCTTGTCCGGCACCATCGCGGCCATAGGCGATATTGTAGCCGATGGTGTCGTTGAACAGCACCGAATCTTGCGGGACGATGCCGAGTGCGGCGCGCAAGGAGGCTTGGGTGACGTGGGCGATATCCTGCCCATCAATCAGAATGCGGCCAGTCCACGGATCGTAAAAGCGGAACAAAAGCCGCGCGATGGTGGATTTGCCTGCGCCTGAAGGGCCGACAATGGCGACGCGGCTGCCTGCAGGGACTTCGAACGAAAGGCCGTGGAGGATTTCGCGGTCACGGTCATAGCCGAACACGACATTATCGAAGGTGACGCCGGGGCGTTTGATGATGAGGGCTGGCGCGCCTGGCGCATCAGCCACTTCAACAGGGGTATCGATCAGGCGGAACATTTCGGCCATATCGATCAGGCCTTGGCGGATCGTGCGATAGACCATGCCGAGCATATCGAGCGGGCGGAAAAGCTGGGTGAGGTAGGTGTTGACGAAGACAAGGTCGCCCACGGTCAACCGGCCTTGCGACCAGCCCCATACCGTCCACGCCATTGCGCCTGCCATCAGCAGGTTGACGATGATCGCTTGGGCAATGTTGAGCAGGCCGAGGCTGTTTTCGCTTTTGACGGCAGCATCGGCATAGGCGCGGGCGGCAGAGGCATAGCGCGCTTCTTCGCGCGATTCTGCGCCGAAGTATTTGACCGTTTCGTAATTCAGCAGCGAATCGACGGCGCGTGAGAGAGCCTGACCATCGAGCCGGTTCATCTTTTCGCGCAAGGCCGAGCGCCATTCGGTGATCGTGCGCGTGACATAGACATAAGCGATGACGGCGATGACCGTTGCGCCAACAAGGCCCAGCCCGAAGTTGAGCCAGAAGATCACGATGACGGCGGTCAGTTCGATCACGGTTGGCGCGATGTTGAACAGCAGGAAATAAAGCATCGTGTCGATGCTTTTGGTGCCGCGTTCGATCACCTTGGTGACCTCGCCCGTGCGGCGGGCAAGGTGGAAGCGCAATGACAAGCGGTGCAGGCGGGCGAACACGTTTTCGGCCAGATGCCGCGTGGCGTCCTGGCCTACGCGTTCGAACACGATGTTGCGCATGTTATCAAAAGCAACGCCAGCAAAGCGGCCCAGCGCATAAGCAAGGACGAATGCCATGGCGACAGTCAGGGCAGCCTGCGATTTGCCGCTGTCGAGCGTCATCGCATCGACAGCTTTCTTGTAGGCAAAGGGCAGGGCCAGCGTCGTCGCTTTGCCCAGAAGCACCATTATCAGTGCGCCAATAACCCGCCGGCGCAGGGCAGCATTATCGGCCGGCCACAAATACGGCAGGAATCGCTTGAGCGTTTGCCATCCGTCGTGGCGGGCGTTTGCGGAGTTTGTGGCTGTATCTGGTGGCATCGCTCTCACATAGGGCGCTCATCGCGCCGCGCCAGTCCCCAAAGCTTGCTGACCCTAGAAAGGATTGAGGCCCACCACACCTGTTGGCAAATCAAACAGGATGCGGCGCATGGAGAAATCTATCGCAACCCGTTTGAACATCCGCAATTGGCTCATGCCCATCAGCAAGGCTGGGCGCTTCACCAGATCAAGGCGGTGGAACGCTGGAGAATTGGCAAAAGACATGGTTACGTTGTGAAGCTTGACCCCTTCCAGATCGATCGTCGAGACCATGCCCATTTCGGCGTCGATGGATTGCCCGGTTACCGACATTAGCGTGGTCGCCTGCATTTTGCGACGCCGTGATAAGGCATTGCGCAGCGCGATATTGCCGATCGACGTATCGGAACCGGTATCAATGACGATGTCAGTTTTTATCCCGTCAATCACGGCATTGGCCATGATCAGCTGACCGGACCGGCGCTTGGCCTTGACCACAATTTCAAACCCGCGCGAACCACCCAGCGTTACGGCATCGCCAATCACGATATGATTGGTGCCAAAATCGATCAGCACGCGCTGATCTTGCAAGCTGTCGATGCCGACAATGCCATCAGCCCCGATAAACTGGGCATCCAGCAGTGGTGCGGTGAGCGTATAATAGGTGCGCTTGCCGAGGCTGATTTCATCGACATCGACAACTTCGACAGGCACGGATCCGGCAACGCCAACGACCGTGGCGTTGCCGGAAATCGCAAGGCCAAGTTTCTTGGCGACTTCCCGTGACAAGACGGTGCGTTCCGAACCTGTATCGATCAGAAAATCAAACGGGCCATTGGTGCCAATCCGCACTGGCACCGTCATTCGATCATAGAGGTCACGTTCGAGTTTCAGGACTTCATCGGCAGAAACAGGCTGTGCCATGGCACCCAAGGGGCATCCGGGCACGACGACCGCAAGCGTAGCTGAAATGGTCAGTGCCAGGCGTCTTGACATCGGTGCTCTCCTGACTGTGGCTTATACGCCTGCGGCCTTGCCTGCACCAGCTTGCACAGAAGTACATCGCGCCGGATTAACCTGGTCGCAATCCTGTGACGTTATGCGATGCCTATGGATCATGAATCGGCATCGCCAAACTGGCGCGCGCGGGCGCAAAGCTGGGCAGAGGCTACGGCTTCGGCCGTGGGCTATGACAAGACACACATCACACGGGTTGTCGCCTATCGTGAAATTGACGCGTGGCTGGACCGGCGCGGGACGGACAAACTGGATGCGCTGGAAATTTCAGCAGGCTGGAAGTGGCGGCAGCGGGCGTGGGGCAGCTATACCGAGATGAACTGGCCCGAGCATGATATCTGCAAAGATGTGCTCGACCAGAAATTCGATGTGATCATTGCCGACAATGTGTGGGAGCATTTGCTCTATCCCTATCGCGCCGCGCGCAATGTGCGGGCGATGCTTAAACCCGGCGGGGTATTCATCAACATCACGCCGTTCCTGATCCGCTATCATCCGATCCCTTCGGATTGTTCGCGCTGGACCCAATTGGGGATGGTGCACTTTCTGGAAGAGTGCGGGTTCGATCCTGCACAGATCACAACGGGTGGCTGGGGCAATGCAGGGGCCGTTCGCGCCAATCTGTTCCGCTGGGCGCGCGCAGGATGGCAGCGCAAGCTGGCCAATGACGAGCGCTTCCCCGTAACGATCTGGGCCATCGCCCAAACATGACCGCATCGGGGCAGCCACATGCCTCGGTCGCGATTGTCGTGCTTGCCCATAACGAGCAGCGCCGCATTGGCCTGTGTCTTGCGTCGTTGCGGTGCGATGATCCCGAATACGCTATCCATGTGGTGGTCAACGGTTCAAGCGATGGCACTGCCGCCATCGTTGCGCAGGCAGCCGCGCGTCATAGTAACCTGACGCTCTATGACTGGGCCGAACCCGGCAAATCACGCAGTTGGAACAGGATCGTTCTTGGCACGCTTGCGGCGGGCTTCGAGACCGTGATCCTGGTCGATGGCGATGCCATAGTCGCGGACGGCTCGTTTGATGCACTGCGCGCGGCACTTGCAGCACACCCCGAAGCGCGAGCAGCGTCTGCAATGCCGCTCAATGGCCGCCATGTGGCCCATTATCGCCAGTTGATGCTCGATACGCATGGCATATTCGGCGACCTTTATGCGCTGCGTGGCACGTTTGTTGACCGGATGCGCGATTGCGGCATCCAGTTGCCGATGGACCTGATCGGTGATGACGGGCTGGTGGGGGCATTGGCCAAGACCAATCTTGGCCCGCTGGCAGATTGGACCGAAAACGGCATTTATCCGACGGTGGATGCAGGCTTCTTGTGTGAACCGCTGGCCCTTGCGGATTGGCGCAGCTGGCGCATGCAGTACCGGCGGATGATCAATTATGCGGTCCGCCATTTTCAGGACCTGATCATTACCGACATTTTGCGGCGCGATGGTCCTGCAGGTCTGCCAACGCAACTGGCGACGCTTTACCCGGAATATATAACGCAGTTCCGTCCGCGCCGCGGCGTCTGGGCCTGGTTTGACAGGTGCGCCCTTGCCCGAATGGGGCACCAGATGAATGCTATGGCGGCGGGCTAGGCTGCGGCTGCCGGAACGGGCTGGCGGCGGATCAGGTGCCACACTTCGATCAAGGCATTGCGATCCCGCAGGTGAATGATCCCGCCGTAACTTGCCACACCAGCAATGACGAGCACCACCAACTGAAGCGCCGCCCACGCATGCAGCAGGGGTGCGGCAAGCCAGTGGTTCGTCGCCCAGACAACCAGACCCATGAGCAAGCTGCACTCCACCGGAAACCGAAGTGCCAGGAGCATCTCGGTCAGGCCAATCCCCAGATAGGGTTTTGAAAGCTGCAAGGTGACGAACAGCAAGAGCGGCGAGGCGACACACCAAGCCGCTGCGATTCCTATCAGACCAAAGCGCGGGGCAAGGAAGAAGGCGATCCCGAAGATGATCGCACCGGCAATGCCCACCCGCACAGGAATGCTTGGCTTGCCCATCGCGTTCAGCGCCGGAGCAAACAGGATTTGAATCGTCATGAACGGCATGGCCAGTGCCATGACTTCAACCAAGGGCGGCAATTCTGCCCATGTCGGGCCGAACAGCGTTGCGACCAGAGGTTTTGCCGAAACTGCCATTCCGACATAGAGCGGAGCCGCGATCAGCAGGATCAACCGGGCTGAGCGCAGGAACGCGCGGCGCAGTCCGGGCAAGTCATCCTGCATGCGTGCATAGGCCGGAAACGCGACTTCATTAAGCGGCGGTACAAAGCGCGCGTAGAAGATCGTCGCCAGAAAAACGGCCTGCGAATAAACGCCAACCTCGTGAGGGCTGAACTGGCGGCCGATCACGAAAATATCGGTCTGGGTTTGCACCAGCCAAAACAGCTGGGTGAGCAATATAGCCAAGCCGAAGCGGAAGATCCCGCCGCAGCCACGAAAATCGAAGCTGGGCCAGACGAGCACACGTGCCATCCAGCTCAGGCCGATAGCGCGGACCCAGAACATCACGATAGGTGCATAGACAAGCGTCCACACGCCGAAGTCCGCCAAAGCCAGCACAAGGGATAGCACAGACCCGGTGAGCGCCGAAACCAGATTGACCACCGCTTGGCTTCGGAAATCAAGGCTGCGCCCCATCAGCACTTCGGGAATCGCAATGAACGGTGTTGAAAGGTAAATGAGGGTCTGCACCCGCAGCATATCGGCAACGACGGGCTGCCCATAATATGCAGCGACATAAGGCGCCGCGATCCACTGGGTGGCAGCGATCACGACATTGGCCACCAGCAGCAACCCGAATGCCTGCCTGATCCGGTGAGGGTTAAGGTCGCGCTCCTGCACCAGTGCGCTGGCAAAGCCATAGCCATTGAGGAAGTTGAGGAAGCTCAGCATCACAAGCGACATCGCAAACAGGCCGTAGTCCGCTGGCAGCAACAGCCGCATCACAATGAGCGTTGAGGACCAAGTGATGACTTGCGCGGCAATCTGGCTTCCGGATCGCCAGATGATCGCACGGCGCACATCGCTTGCGAGCGATGATGGCGCGGGTGCCACGCTACTATCCGTGGATGATGAAGTGGTCTGGGATGCCGATACCGACGCCGATAGGGGTGAGGTGCTGCTCATGTGCGACACGGTATAGTGTTAGGCCGTTAATTGCCGGTTACGGACAGGCGTCAAGCTGGAGTCCTTCGAACAGCCCTGATTTTGGCTTCGTTCTGATCGATGACAGAAAAAAGAAAAAAGTCGGTTGACGCGAATCGAAGGCGGACCTAGAGGCCTGTTCACCGGACGGGAACGACGCTTCAACGCCTCGCAAACGCCCCGGTCGCCAAAATAGACGGACACTCAGTCCCCCGGTAAAAACGGGGAGCATTGGTTGTCCGCCTAATTCTGTCACTCCGGTGGCGGTTTGGTGAGTTCTTTGACATTGTTGATGAGATGAAGGGACATGTGGGCGACGGCGTCTGCATCCGGGGCTTTGGGGCTCGGGTATGTAGATAAATCAGTCGAAGCTTGATGTGCAGGGATAGATACCCTGAATTAATTTTACGTCAGATTGCAGGTCGTGGTGAGAGCTTTGGCCTGTGCTGTTGTGAGATTGGACACAAACTTGAGAGTTTGATCCTGGCTCAGAACGAACGCTGGCGGCATGCCTAACACATGCAAGTCGAACGAAGTCCTTCGGGGCTTAGTGGCGCACGGGTGCGTAACGCGTGGGAATCTGCCCTTGGGTTCGGAATAACAGTTAGAAATGACTGCTAATACCGGATGATGTCTTCGGACCAAAGATTTATCGCCCAAGGATGAGCCCGCGTAGGATTAGGTAGTTGGTGGGGTAAAGGCCTACCAAGCCGACGATCCTTAGCTGGTCTGAGAGGATGATCAGCCACACTGGGACTGAGACACGGCCCAGACTCCTACGGGAGGCAGCAGTGGGGAATATTGGACAAT
>NZ_NCEN01000040.1 GCF_002280675.1 Novosphingobium sp. 32-60-15
ATATCCGCTCCCGAGATCGGAAACGTGCCTCGCCTATGACTGCCTTTGGGTCGGAAGCTGCCGAAAGACTGAACCGCCGCGAACGGCCGGTTTGTCCCACCTAAAGACATTCGGCTATAGCTCGCGAGGCGAGACGCGATCTGCTTCCGATGTTCTGCGACGAGCCACACCGCTTGCCGATTATATACGCGCGTTCGCCAAAGCGACGCAAGGTTAGGGCTTCTCCCGCGACGATATCCGCACATTTTAATACATAACCTAAGACAAAGGCCAGATTGTGCCTGTAATGCTCGGATCCGTTATCAGCAGCAGCCAAACGGCCCGCAATGCTGACAACGTGACTCACGCCTGCGCGGCTAGTCCCGCCAGCAAGGCGTATCCACTTACAAGTGCGCCCTCGCATTGTGCGTCCCAACGGTAGGTGCATGAGTATGTGGACATGTCCACCTTTGCCTTCGCCGCTTTCTCTAACCCATAGAGCCGTGAATCTGTCTGCCTTTGGCCGCGCATAATCCCGCACCAGTTTCAGCAAGTGGCCGATAAACTGTGGCGCGTCCAATTCTACAATGCCTGCCTTTTCGTAGTGAACAGTCCAGTGCCGGTTAAACCCAAGGCCGATAAGTTCGGCAAATTGCGCCGCCTCTATCAGGCCCTCACACTGCTTGCGTGACAGATAGCAGCTTGTCCGATCTCGCCGGTTTCGCGCACCTCCCCAGCCCATTTTTGCACGCATAGGGCCGTCACTTGATATCTTATCTTTAATTGCAAGCGCCATGCCAATCTCGGGAATCGGCAGTTGCACGCCCGTTTGATTAACAGACTGTGGAAGGTGGTTTTGGTCCCGATCAGTCATGTTGCGTAAGTTTCAAAATTTTGGGGTAGGAGTGGGGAAATGCGCGCACCGAGGCCATAGTCAGTGCGCGCAAGATTTCCCCTAGGAACCCGGTAAAAACGCCTCAGGCAGATTAATGCCATGGTACGCTAACAGGCTTTCCGTAAGGGTTTTTAGCGACGCCATCGGCATGGTGAAGCCATCGCGCGTTGGCTTCCAAGCCTCTCCATCGGCGTACCATTTACGCAAATTCACAAACGTGCGTCCCCGAAAGTGTTGCACTTCAAGTCGCCACAAGTTTCCCTTGTGCCGGTGCTCAAAAATATACCCATCTGTCATGATGCAGCCCCCTCCAATCCGGTTGCCGTAGGAAGTTCCAATCGTTCTATGATAAGAACGCCAGGCGAACGGAGCCTGTAACGAGCCCGACCACTGATGCCGTCAAAGATCGTATGTATCTCCAAGCCGGAACGACGGAGATCACGAATGCAATCACTTAGGTTTGTAATCCATGGCTGGCATTCCCATGACGTGAAACCTTCACCAATGGTTGCAAGCAGGTAGAGCACTCTACCAGAGGTGCCTGACCGCAGCACTATTCCGCCGGTCGCGGTGACAAACGTCAACTGATCGTCGTCAAGATACGGGAATGATTCAAATCCGTAGCCGGGGCGTTTTATCGGCCTTGGAAAATTGTTTTTGTTTCGTTCGATTACCAAATCAACCAGAAACTTGTTTAATTCAAGTTCTGCCACGTATGACGGGAGCGCGTCGGTTTCCTTACAGCCTCGTGCCCACCGTTGCGCGACAATGGCGGAAGTACGGTCCATCATTCTGGCGGTCATGCTGTTTCTCCCGATACGATGGGCAAGCTTTTTGCCCAAGCCTCAGCATCAGCGCGTGCAATACGCGTTGCCGTTCCAAATTTTCGCAGAGGGATTTGCGTTGCCACTGACCGATAAAAACTTGTTCGGCCGATTGAATATCGATCGCAAAATTGCGCTACGGTCATTAACTCGGGAATATCGGTCATAGATCGGTGCCCTTGTGCTTAGCCCAATACGCTGGACCAGCGGCTCCCGACGAATACCGGGGGCAGGGCTGGGATAGGTTAACCCGTTGGTTTAAGCTGTCAGATATTCGGGGACGACGAGGGGCACGTACGTCTGACAACTTGGCCTAAAAATCGGACTTCTCGACAATTTCCCACTTAGTAGCTTCCCACAGGACTGCCTGTCGATCTGGTGTTACTCGCTCATCAAAGAGCGCGAACGCGACTGCTTGAAAAAAACGAGTCCATTCATTCGCCTCATCCAGTTGCCGGACATGCGAACCACCGCATGGTACAGCTTTCACACCAAAGTGCGCTTGAAAGACCGGGGTAAGCAGCGCCGCAAGTTCGGTTCGCCTTGAACGTTGTTGAGCTTCTCGCCATCTTTGTGTCTGCTTTCTTTCTTTTAAGGTCTTTGCCAGCCGCGTTAATGTTTTTTCGGCTTCGCCAATCGCTAAAATTGGAACGTGAATTGGTAAATTCTCACTCCAAGTGACGGCCATTATCTCCACATCAAAACTTAACTCTCTTAATTCCCGCGACACATCCGCTAAAGACTTTGCCAGACCAGACAGCTTTTTTGACAAGGCTGCTCGGCCCATAACACTTGCATCTGCCGGGGAGCTGATGACAGAGCTCGCCAGCCGAAGGTCGAGTGAGAGCTCAGCCCAGTTGCCAACACAGTCACTATTTATAGAAAACCGTTCGAAAAGATCTCTCCAATAAGAAATTTCGGACAGATGGTGAGGTATGAATCCTTTTGATCGAAAGCCTTCATACAATTCAATTTGCTGACGGCGGGTTGGTACATTGAATTTCAAAGGCCGACTGCTCATACAGCCAACCGCAATAAGTTGGTGTCCTTTTTTCCCTCGCAAAACTTACCCCACAGTTGCAGCAGATCGGCCCGTTTGGCACGATGGTCAGTATGCAGATATGACGCTTCAGTCCTATTCTGATTGATGTGGGCCAGTGCGGCTTCTGCAATTTCGCGCGGGTAGCTCGTTTGTTCCGCCGCCCATGTCCTGAAGGTTGAGCGAAAGCCATGCGCGGTCGCAATCTTGCGCTGCACCGGATCAAGATAACCCGCACCGCCTTGCTTCAGGTCATTCGCGTGCATGTCCCGAATGACCTTTGTCAGCGTCATATCGGACAGTTCTTTGCCTTTGGACGTACCGGGAAACACAAGGTCACTGTTTTCCCGCTTATGTGACTTCATGCGCTCTAACAGCGTCACGGCGGCATCAGAGAGCGTGATAACGTGGTCATTGCCCGCCTTCATGCGCTCGGCAGGTATTGACCATAGTTGCGCCTTCAGATCGATCTCGGACCAGAGCGCGCCGCGCACTTCGCCCGAACGTGCAGCCGTCAAGATTAGCGTTTCCAGTGCCAGCCGGCCCATTGTTTCCTTGGAGCGAAGGTCGGCAAGGAATGTGGCAAGGTCCGCATAGGGCAGGGACGGGTGGTGCTTCACCTTGGCGCGTTGTTTCGGCAATGCCTTGTCGATCACCGGCCAAGGTAGCGAAGCCTCCCGATAGCCCTTTGCCACTGCCCAATCGATCACGGTGCGAATCCGTTGACGCAAGCGCCGCGCCGTTTCGCCCTTTGTCAGCCAGATAGCCCCCAAGGCGTCCCGCACAGCGCCGGTATCGACAAGCGCAACGGAAACGTCGCCAAAGGCGGGAAACGCGTAGGCGTCCAATGTGGCAAGCCACTGGTCACGGTGCTTCCCGTTTTTCCAGCCCTTCTTATGCTCGGCATGGACCAGTGCCGCCGCTTCTCGGAATGTGGGAACGCCAGCCGCCTTGCGCCGCTCAATTATCGGATCAATGCCCGCCTCTAGTTGTGATCGAACGATAGCCGCGCGGTCACGTGCCAGCCTTAGCGTAACCTTAGCGGCACTGCCCAAGCCAATGTCCCGCCGCGCCTTGTCTTTCTGGACGCGCACAACCCAGCTTTTGCCGCCGGTCTTTCCGACAACAAGGCAAAGCCCGTCGCCGTCCACATATCGGCCCGCCGTGCTAACCGCCTTTACGAATGTCGCTGATAGCTTGCCCATTACGAAGCCTTCGCCATCGCTTGAACTGAAATGCGGTCTTTGAGTTCGCCCCACTCATCGCCATCAAAAGTTGCAATCTCGCCAAGTTGAAAAACCTCGCGGTCGTTGAAACCTGCAATTGAGCGAGGACGTGCTTTAACGTCTTTTGCCCGCACCAAGATTGCAAATGCCGGTGCACCTGCCTTTACTGCCATCAGGTGCCTTAGACGTTCTTGATACCCAAGATTCCGAGTGTCGCCCTCATGCGCGCTATGATGAGCAAGTCGGATAAATCGCTTATCGTCTACCTTTTGGGTTTGATCCTGCCACACACGCAAAAATACTGCGCCATCGGCTCTCAATCCGCCCCAAGACCACTGCACGTTTGCAAGTGGCGCTCCCAGACGAGCAAACATGGCTGTGATAGACATAAAGATCTTTCCCACATTTCTTACCACACCATAGCGCGGTTAATGGGGAACGGCAAGGGACAGCTAGGGCCATGAAAATGGCGTAATTCCGCCGCTTTGTGGGTCTTTCGGGGTTGTTAGGGAATGCCTAAAAACGGCTAAGTGGCGGACAGGGTGGGATTCGAACCCACGGTGAGCTTCCACCCACGACGGTTTTCAAGACCGTTGCCTTAAACCACTCGGCCACCTGTCCGCGTGAATCGGCCTTTCGCCAGATTCGATTGCCCGTTAGCGCCTTCGCGGTCGGTCGCAAAGGGGATTCCCATCGGAATATATCCGTGCGAGACAGGGCAATGACATTTTTACAGCGAATTCGTGGGTTTCGGGCCGGTGTTGTTACAGTGTTGGCACTTGGATTGGCAGGTCCGGCGGTGGGTCAAATCGATCCAGAAGATGCTGGATTTCAAGGATATCTGCAACTTTTGGCGGCGCGTGCGCGCAGTGAGGGTGTGCGCGAATCAACGATTTCACAAGTCATGGCGGGATTGACGTTGAACCAACGGGTCATTCAGCTGGATCGCGCTCAGCCCGGATCAACAACCGGCACAATTCCGGCGTTTGAACCGTACCGGCGAAGTCATGTCGATGCATCGCGGATTGAACGGGGCCGTCGCCAATATGCGGCGGCAGCAGGGCAATTGATGGCGATTGAGCGGCGCTACGGGGTCCCCGGGCCGATTATGATGGCAATCTGGGGCCATGAAACGGACTACGGCGGCTACACCGGCAATTTCGACTTGCCGCGTTCGCTCGCTTCGCTGGCCTATGAAGGCCGCCGTCGTGAATTGTTTGCCAACGAGTTCATCGCGACGATGAAAATGGTTGACCGTGGAGTACCGCGTTCAAGACTGGTTGGCAGTTGGGCTGGCGCGTTTGGAAATCCGCAGTTCCTGCCGTCGGTCTATTTGCGCGTGGCGCAGGACGGCGATGGCGATGGCTTTGCCGATATCTGGAACAGCCGCACCGACACGCTTGCATCGATTGCCAATTACTTCCGCGATGCCGGTTGGCGTCCGGGGCAGCCGTGGGGCGTTGCTGTAACCGTGCCCGACGGGCTTGATCGCACCAGCCTTGGCACGTCCTTGAAGAGCCCGCGGTGCGTCCGGGTGTTTGATCGCCACACAGGCTGGAAGACCATGCGCGAATGGCGCGCGCTGGGCATTGCGCCCAAATCGGGTACCTGGCTGGCTGATGATGTGATGGCCAGCTTGCTTGAACCCGATGGTCAGGGCCGAACTGCCTATCTGCTAACCGGAAATTATAGGGTTATCCTCGATTATAACTGCTCGAACTTTTACGCCTTGTCCGTGGGACTTCTTGCAGATGAAATCAGCCGCTAGCTTTCTTGCGCTTTCAACAGCCGTCTTGCTAAACGCATGCGGCGGAGAAAATTCAGCAATTGCGCCGGTTTCCGCCACTGAAGTGCGCGGTCCGGCAGGGGATTACCCGATGGTTCTGGGTGATCCGTTCATCGTGGACGGGGTGACTTATACGCCCGCCGACGTGTTGAACTATGATTCGGTCGGCTTTGCTGAAGTGGCCCCGGGCGACGGCATTAGCGGCGCACATCACACTTTGCCGCTGCCAAGCTATGTCGAGGTGACATCGCTTGAGACTGGACGGACCATTCTGGTGCGGCTAACCCAACGCGGCCCCATGCAGAACAGCAACCTGATCTCGCTCTCGCCACAGGCTTGGGAGCAATTGGGGGAGGCGCAATTGGGGGAAACGCCGTCCATGCGCCTGCCGGTCCGGGTGCGCCGGGTCAATCCGCCAGAGGCCGAGCGCGCGTTGTTGCGCGGCGGCGCGCAAGTTTCTGCGCGCATGGACACGCCGCCGGGATTGTTGGCGGTGTTGAAGCGCAAACTTGGTATCGCACAGGCTCCCGCCCCGATTGCTGCTGCGGCAATTGATACTCCCCCCACGCCGCCCAAGCCTCCTGTAAAGCCCATGCCCAAGGTTGAGCCAAAGCCCAAACCGAAGCCGGAACCAACCGCTGCAGCCAAAGCGCCGGTCGTTCCTGCCAAAGGCCTGTTCGTTCAGGTCGGCGCCTATTCATCGCGTGAGCGTGCCGAGAACGTCGCCAAATCCCTTGCAGGATCAGCAACGCAATCGGGGAAAGTCTGGCGCGTCCGCACCGGCCCGCACAAGGACCGTGGACAAGCCGATGCAGCGCTGGCGAAGGTACGCGGGGCGGGCTATGCAGACGCACGGGTTGTGACCGCGCCTTGATCGCCTAAGGCGTGCGCCGATCCGGACAGTCCGGGAAACGCCTTTTGCTTTCAAATCTGCCTTTGAAACTGGCCACGCTGCTTGCAGGAGCAGGCGTTGCCATTTTGCCCGCGCAAGCCGCCGCGCCTGAAGTGCCCGTTATCGCACAGACCGGGACAATGCCGCTCATTGATGCGCCGATTGCCTTGCTGGTTGATGTCGGTTCCGGCCGCACCCTGTTTGCGCGCGATGCAAACCGGCGGTTTGTCCCTGCATCGATCACCAAGATCATGACCAGCTATGTCGCGTTTGACCTTTTGACCAAGGGCAAGCTGCGGTTGGACCAGCGTTTCGCTATGCGGCCAGAGACGTTCCGCCAATGGCACCGCGTCGGCAGCACCATGTTCATCCCCGCCGACGGGCAACCAACAGTGGCCGAATTGCTCGAAGGGATCGTCACGGTATCAGCCAACGATGCTTGTGTCGTACTGGCAGAAGGCTCCGTGGGTTCGGTGCCCGCTTTTACCAAGCTTATGAACGACGCCGCAGCCGAACTTGGCATGCGGGACAGCCACTTCAACACGCCCAACGGGTGGATGGATGAAGGGCAGACATATGTGACTGCCGCAGACCTTGCGACGCTGAGCAGCGCGCTCATCACGCGCTTCCCCGATCTCTATCGCCAGTTCTATGGCCATTCGGAAATGACGTGGAACGGCATCACGCAGCCCAATCACAACCCGCTCTACGGCGTTACCGAAGGAGCCGACGGGATCAAGACCGGCTTCACCAATGAGGCAGGCTACGGCTTTGTCGGTTCGGCTGAGCGCAAGGGGCGGCGATTGGTCATGGTTTTGGGCGGTTTTGACCGGCCGAAAGACCGGGAGCGTCAATCGCGAGAACTGATCGAATGGGGCTTTGCTGCGTGGTCCGCGCAGCCGCTTTTCGCTAAAGGCGCGTCGGTAAGCGCAGCCGAGGTACAGGGCGGTCAGGAACGGTCTGTGCCGTTGGTTGCGCCGCGCCCTCTCTCGATAACCTCGCCAAACGGAATGACGCCGCAATACACATTGGCTGTGCGGTATAAAGGACCGCTCAAAGCGCCGATTGCAGCGGGCGAAACGGTTGCCACATTGGTGGTCCGCGTTCAGGGACAGCCGGTGCAAGCCCTGCCACTGGTGGCCGGCGCTGCAGTGCCTAAAGGCGGGCTGACGGATCGGGTGCGCAATGGGGCGATGCGGATGGTAGGGTTGTGAACGAGGGTCGTTTCATCGCACTTGAAGGCGGAGAGGGCGTAGGCAAAACCACCCAGGGCCGCCTTTTGGCGCAAGCCTTGCGCGCGCGCGGGATCGAGGTTGTGATAACCCGCGAACCTGGCGGCACACCGGGAGCCGAGGCCATCCGCACTTTGCTGCTCTCGAACGAAGGCGAAGAGTGGGGTGCCCGGGCCGAAGCCCTGCTGTTTGCGGCTGCCCGCGCAGACCATGTGCAGAAGCTTATCCGGCCGGCAATGGCGCGCGGAGCATGGGTAATCTGTGACCGCTTCGTTGATAGCAGCCGCGCTTATCAGGGCGGGGGCAGCGGGTTGAGCGATGGCGATGTCATGGCGCTTCACGCAATCGGCAGCGAAGGTTTGCTGCCAGACCGGACACTGCTGCTGACCGCAGATACCGAAATTGCCGCCGCCCGCCTTTCCCTGCGCGATGGTGACAATGCTGACCGGATCGGCGGCCGCAGCGCTGAATACCACGCAAGCGTCGCAGAAGCATTTCGGCGGTTTGCAACCGAAGAGCCCCATCGCTTTAGCCTGATCAATGCCGATGGCACAGCGGACGAAGTGCACGGGCGCGTCATGGCTGCGCTTTCCGAATTGCTACCTGCATGAGCGCGCTGATCGGTCATGACGATGCTTGGCGGACATGGCGTGCGGCGATGGCCAGCGGGCGAATGCACCATGGCTGGATCTTGGCCGGGCGCGAAGGTTTGGGCAAAGCCAGTTTCGCACAAGCCGCAGCGGCAGAACTGGTGGCAGAGCCGGGTGTACCGCAGCCCGCGTTTGGCATGCATCCCGATATTCTCACACTGCGCCCGCTTCCGGCAAATGACGATGAGGCAAAGAAGCGCGCCGAGGGAAAGCCATTCCTGACCAAGCGCAACATTTCGGTTGATCAGGTCCGGGAAGTGCAGCGCCGCTTGAACACCCGACCGACATTGGGATCGCGCCGCGTGGTCATCATCGATGCGGGTGACCAGTTGGAAAAAGGCGCGGTCAACGCGCTGCTGAAAAGCCTTGAAGAGCCGCCACAGGGGACGTTTTTCCTGCTGGTCGTCCATGCCTTGGGGCGATTGCTGCCAACCGTGCGATCGCGTTGCACCATCCTGCGGTTTCATTCGCTTACCGATGCCGAAGTTTCGCGCGCTTTGGATATGGCGGCACCGGAACTTGATGCGCAGACCAGAGCGGCGGCGCTGGCAGTGGCCGGGGGTTCTCCGGGGGCAGCGTTGGCCTTTGCCGAACAGGATTTGGCCAAAGCGCAGGTGATTTTCACCGCCCTCATTGAACGCGGCGATCCTGAACTGGCTTTGCGCGGCGCATTGGCAGGCGCTTTGGGTGCGCGGCCAGATCGGGAACGGCAAATGGCAGCGATCGAGGCTGCGCGGATGACAGTCGTGCGCGCTTTGGGCCACGTTGACGATGCGGCAAAGCTGCGACTGGTCGAGGCGCACGCACGGCTTGTGAAGCTTGCGGCAGAAGCGCCGATCTATAACTTTGATGTCGGAATGCTGCTGATGGAAATCGGCTCCTTGCTGGCATCGGCTGCGCCGACTAGGGAAGGCGCACGGTAAGACGCAGAATCTCTGCACGACGCGACGAATGAAAGTGACTGGCCCGATGGGCGAACCCTTCTACATCACCACCGCCATCTCCTATCCCAACGGCAAGCCGCATATCGGCCATGCTTATGAGGCTATTGCCGCTGACGTGATCGCGCGGTTTCAACGCGCCATGGGCCGCGATGTGCGCTTTCAGACAGGGACCGATGAGCACGGCCTGAAAATGATGCAGAAGGCGCGCGAACTGGGCACTACGCCAAAGCAGTTGTGCGATGAAATGTCGTCGTTTTTCATCCAGATGTGCGATGCACTCAACGTGTCGTATGATGTTTTCATCCGCACTACCGAAGACCGCCATCACACTGCATCGCAAGAGTTGTGGCGCAGGCTTGAAGCCAATGGCGACTTGTACCTTGACCGGTATGAAGGCTGGTATTCGGTTCGTGATGAAGCCTTCTATGATGAAAGCGAACTGATTGCGGGCGAGGGGGGCGAGAAGCTTTCACCGCAAGGAACGCCGGTAGAATGGACAGTCGAGGAAAGCTGGTTCTTCCGCTTGTCGAAGTATGCCGAACCTCTGCTGAAGCTGTACGAAGGCAATCCCGGCTTTATCCAGCCTGATGGCCGCCGCAATGAAGTGCTGCGGTTTGTCGAAGGCGGCCTGCGTGATTTGTCTGTATCGCGAACCAGCTTTGACTGGGGCGTCAAAGTGCCGGGCAGCGATGGCCACGTAATGTACGTGTGGGTCGATGCGCTGACCAACTATCTCACCGGATTGGGCTTCCCCGATGAAGCGGGTGATTTTGCAAAGTATTGGCCCGCAAACATCCACTTGATCGGCAAGGACATTGTCCGCTTCCACGCCGTCTATTGGCCCGCACTTTTGATGAGCGCTGGGCTCGCTCCACCAAAGCAGGTGTTCGGTCACGGTTTCTTGCTCAATCGCGGGCAAAAGGAATCCAAGACAGTTGGCAATGTCACCGACCCGCTGGAATTGGCAGAGCGCTTTGGCGTTGATCCGCTGCGCTATTTCCTGATGCGCGAAATTGCCTTCGGTCAGGACGGCTCGTATTCACCAGAAGCCATCGTCACGCGGTGCAATGCCGAACTGGCGAACAGTTATGGCAATCTGGTACAACGTGTTCTTTCGATGATTTTCAAGAACATGGACGGTTCGGTTGAGACGTTCGCCAGCACCGGGGCCGATGACGTTCTGCTTGCCACCGTATTTGCCGCGTGCCGTGATGAATTGCCGCGTGAATTTGCGGCGATGAACTTCTCCGGCGGAATTGATGCCTGGATGCGCGGCGTGTTCGCCTGCAACGCTTATGTTGATGAGCAAGCGCCGTGGACGCTGCGCAAGACCGACCCTGAACGGATGCGCGCCGTGTTGCTCACGCTGTTCATGGCGATCCGCGATTTGACGATTGCGATTTCGCCCATCGTGCCACATTCCGCAGCCAAGGTATTGGATCAATTGGGAATCCCGCTGGGTGAGCGTGACTTTGCAGCCTTGACCAATGCAGACTGGTACATGGCGCGCGTGGCTACGGGCGAAAAACTTGGGCAACCAATGCCGGCATTTCCACGGCTCGAACTGCCCGAGGAAGCGACTGCGGCATGATGCTGATCGATTCCCATTGCCACCTCAACTACAAGGGCTTGATTGAAGATCAGGCCCAAGTGCTTGAACGTGCGCGGGAAACCGGTGTGCGCGGGTTCCTCAATATCTCTACCCGGCAAAGCGAATGGGCCGCTATCGTTGCCACGGCAGAACGGGAAAGCGATGTCTGGGCCAGCATTGGCATTCATCCGCATGAAGCCGATGCGCACGCTGATCTTGGCGAAGCAGCCTTGCTTGAAGCGGCCAATCATCACCGCGTGATCGGCATTGGTGAAACCGGGCTTGATTACTTCTACGATCATTCGGACCGGCAAGTGCAGCAGGATCTGTTCCGCGTACACATCCGCGTTGCGCGCGAAACCGGGCTTCCGCTGATCATTCACACGCGCGATGCAGAAGACGATACGACACGCATCATCGAGGATGAAATGGGGAAGGGGGCCTTCCCGGCGCTGATCCACTGCTTCACCGCATCTGCTGATTTTGGCAAGCGCATGCTGGAACTGGGCCTGTCCATTTCGATATCCGGCATTGTCACATTCAAGAACGCCAAGGATTTGCAAGCCGTCGCTGCGGCGCTTCCTGAAGACCGTTTGCTGGTGGAAACCGACGCCCCGTTTTTGGCGCCAGTGCCACATCGCGGCAAAACCTGTGAACCTGCCTTCGTCGTTGATACCTGCGCGTTTGTCGCTGGCCTGCGCGGCACAACCAAAGAAGACTTGGCCAACGTGACCGGCGCAAACTTCTTCCGCCTGTTCACCAAGGCCTCGCTGTGAAACTCACCATTCTGGGGTCGGGCACGTCAACCGGGGTGCCGCGTATCGGTAATGATTGGGGCGACTGTGATCCAGCGGAACCAAAGAACCGCCGGACGCGCGTGTCCATCATCATCGAGGGAAACGACGGAAGCCGCTTGCTTGTCGATACGCCGACTGATCTTCGCCAGCAGTTCCTTGCCTGCGGAATCGATAGCGTTGACGGTGTCTTGTGGACGCATGACCATGCGGATCACTGCCACGGCATCGATGATTTAAGGCCGCTGCGCTACGGCCGGGCCGGTCCAATTCCTGCTTATGCGGCGTCGGAAACCGTGCGGCGGCTGCGCCAGCGCTTTGGCTATGTTTTTGCAGGACAATTTGGTTATCACACGATCTGCGAGATCGACAATCTTGATCGTGTGCGCATGATTTGCGGGATTGGCGTTAACCATTGCCAAATGCCCCACGGGCCAGCGCAATCCACCGCATTCCGGTTCGATCAGGGCGGGAAATCAGTCGGTTACGCCACAGACTTCAGCGAGATTACCGCTGAAATGGTAGCGCTATTTGACCGGGTCGACGTGCTTGTGGTTGATTGCTTGCGCCGCAAACCGCATCCTACACACGCGCATCTTGATATGTCGCTTGAACTCATCGAAGCCGCCCGCGTTGGCCAGGGTGTCCTGACGCATCTCGACAAATCGATGGACTACCAGATGCTCGCGGCTGAAACGCCCAGCCATGTGCAACCGGCGTTTGACGGGATGGAGATTGTCTTGTGATCGGCGATGACATTGTCCGCATCATCGGAATCCTGGCATCGCTGATCCTCGTCGCAGCAGGATTGCGTGGCCGGCAGATCGGGCTGTCCGATGGTTTGCGCATGGGTGCATTGTGGGCGTTTGCGTTTGTCGCCGTAGCCTTGCTGGCATCCGTCCTCGGCGCTTAACTCGACGTTAATTTTACATATATCTATACCACATCATGTCTTTCTGATGTTATTTCAGTAACTTGATGGTGATACGCCTGTCCATTGTGTTTCGCCCATAATTTGGACGAT
>NZ_NCEN01000041.1 GCF_002280675.1 Novosphingobium sp. 32-60-15
CGAAAATTCCGAGCGCCAAGATATGATGCACTGATTTCACCAGTCTATGACTTTATATCAATAGGTTATGTTGACTGACTGCTTCTTTGTCCCGTGACAGTTATGCGGTGGCGTTACAACTCCAGCAATCGCCGCTTGAGGAAATTGACATTATTGCAGAGCGCTGCGGCTTGCGGCTGCCCGCCCGGCCCCTTCCCCGCACAGAGGACGAGCCTTTCGCAGCCTACACCCCTTGGCTCGCCCGCCTCCATCAACCCGAAGGCCGCCATTGGGCCGAGGACTTGCCGTTTACCTTCGATGCACCGGCAGGCTGGCGCGAGGCCCCTGCCCTGATCCAGGCCTTGACCCTGCTTGACCAGTCGGCCCGCGCAGACCGCACCAGCGCGCCGTGGCTGGCTTTTCCGTTGCTGCTGCGCCGTGTGGGCCTGACCCGTACCGCCCTGCCCTGTATGGTCGCCGGAGACGCTGCCCAGCGCACGCTGCGCGATGCCCGCCCTGCCCTGCTCAAACGCTTGCTCAAACAGCTGACCCGCGCGGCTGAGGCCGGTTTGGAGCGGCTTGACCGGCTTGAAGCCTATATGCGCCGCGCCGCCAGTATTGTGGCTGGCGAACACCGCGCAGGCAAGCTTGCCGACATTGCGCGGATTGCGCTCACCCGGCCATGCCTCGCGGCCCGCTCTGCCGCACCGCTGCTCGGCATTACCATATCGGGCGCGGGGAAATTGTTGGAGCGGGCGACTGCCTTGGAATTGATGACCGAGATATCCGGGCGGGGATCGTGGCGCACGTATGTAACGCCGGACATTGCAATCGCCATGGGTGAACGTGCCGCCGAGCGGGGCCGTCCGCCCAGAACGCCGATAGCAGTAGCCGCAGTCGCGGATATCTTGCACAGCTTCGAACTTGAGATGGCAGAGATTGACGCGCGGCTTGAACGCCTCGGTATCGGGCATAGCGATGACGCTTGATTGTTTGCGCACCTCTCTTCTTCCCCAAAGCCTAAAAGGCTTCGGTAGGAGTTAGAGGGCTTTAATTAGAGTTAGACAAGTTAAGCAGATCCCGACCGCTCCCGACTCGGCATGTTTTCGGGGATTTGAGCGACCATCGTGTTCCGAATGTGTCGTTGCGGTGTTCCCGATAGTTCGGTTGTGCGTTCCTGATAGGTCGGTGATGTGTTCCTGAAAGGTCGAAGAAGCCGTTCTGCTTGTTCCTGATGTATCGACGGGCCGGAATCGCGTTGTGTTGGGGACGTCCAATTGAATCACTTTCCTGCACATCTCCAACAGAGACGTTCAATTTTGGTGGATAAGCGCTAACGGTAGCCGTGGGGCCGATGTGTTTGGCCGAGCGCCCGACACATCGGGAACGGGCTCGTCAAATTCGCTGGTGCCGCGCTTCGTTTGGGTGGGTGATTGGTGCCATATAGGCAATGCCCACCCTTCCCCATGCCAACCAATCCGCGACGCGATGTGGCCTGCGCCGTAGTGGTTGACTGCCAAGCGCATGGTGCGGATGATTTCAGGACCGGTGATCTTGCGCGATGTTTCCCCGGGGAAACATTCGGCCTGCGCATCAGCGGCGCAGGGTGTGGCCGTGCTTTTCGTGGTGGCGGCGGACCCAACCGACGAAGGCTTTTTGCCAGTTGGCGGGCAAGCGCGCGCTGTCGGCATTCACCCATGTTTCAAATTCGGCATGAAGCGCGTGGAGGTCCCAGCCAGGACAGGTCTCACGCAAATGCGCGATGGTCTCATCGGTCAGAAAGCCGCGCGTGGCAGCGTCGCTCATCCCTGCAATTGATTTGCGGATAAGCGCGCTTGCATCAACTGTTTCAGCCAGAAGTTTCCCCGGGGAAACTTTCTCCGGCACAGGCTTGGCTTGTGGAACATCGCGCTGAAACAGGTCTTGCGAGGTTTGCCGGGCAGGCACGTCGTGCACTTCGCGTGGCATATTGTCCACACGGCGCATCCGTAACAGCGGCTCTGCACCCTTCCCCGCCTCGATCGACAAGGCGTAGCCAGGTAGTGCGTTTTTGTCGGCAAGCTTGAGGATCTCGAACTTGAACCGGCGATATTCACCTTCTGCGCCCGATTTTTCGAACAGGACCGGCATGGATATGGCAAAGCCATCTTCGCCAGCGCCGCCGGCATGTTTGCGCGCGACTTTATACAGCCAGCGTTCGCGTCCGCCGGTAATGTCAAAATAGGCGCGGTCGATGGACAGCACGCCGCCCTTCATCATCACGCCTTCCCAGAACCAGTTGGACAATTCGATGGTCATTCCGCGCGAACGCTCGGTCTTTTCATCGACCAGTTGTGTCCATCCATCGAGCCATGAGAAGGTGGCTTCGCGTCTGTTTTCGGCGCGGATGTTGGTCTTGATCGTGGTGGCGACCAACCGGTCAAGCGATTGGCCAAGCAGTTCATAAGCGCGCCCGGTGGTGGGGCGGCCAATGGCGCGCAGCAAATCGTAAGGCATCAAGTGCAACTTGCGCGGCACATCGTTGACCCCGCGCCGCGCCATATCGGCAAGGACGCTGGCGCAATAGATCAAGATGTCGGCGTCCCAAATCGTTGCCATGCCATAGTCCGGGCTGGCCGAGACGTGGACCCACAGCTTGCCATCGGGGCTGGTGTAATCAATCGGTTTTATGCGCTTAGATTTGGCAAGGCTAAAGAACGGGCGCTCCATCATCTCGCGCTGATCGCGCAAGGGCATGTCTGCCACATAGGGCAGGAAAAGATCGAACTGATCGTTGCCGGTGTGTTTGCCGGTTGGCTTCTTGACCGGTTTCATGCGGGGCAGGGGAGGGGGGCGCCAATGTTTCCCCGGGGAAACACTTGTGGACCAGGCGCCTGGTTGATGGAGATATTGCCGCCCAATTCCAAGCGCAAAAAGGTTTCCCCGGGGAAACGTTTTGCACTAACACCATGAAATTGAACGGTAATTTCCATTATCGCTGCAAGCCCCGGCCAACTTCTTCCAGATCAACCAATGCATCGAGAACAATTTCGAGCAGGCGTTTGTTGTCAACGCCCGATCCGGCGTGAAGGCGCAAGGTGACGCCTTGGCGGTTGGCCGATTGCACCGTCACCGCAGGCCGCCCGAACGCGCCCTGATATGTGCGCGCAGTGTTGACAGGATCTTTTACCTGCTTTGGCGCGGCGAGCAGGCGGGCGATCACTTCAGACGCGCCGAGGGCCGCAGAGTTATTCGCGCGACGCTCTTCCTGTTCGCGCGCAATCGAGCGCGCTTCACCCAAGATCGCGGGCGCGGCAACGCGGTCATCCAGCGCTTGGGCGAGCGGGTAGGCGGGCTTGAGCTGCACGTCGGCAGGGCTGGCAAAAGCCGACAGCACCACATCGGGGATGCTGGCAACTTTGAGCATTTTGGAAAGCCAGCCCTTGGACAGCTTCAACCGGTCGGCCATGCGGGTCATATGGCTGCCGTAATGATCGTGCAGGGCCTGCGCATAATTGCGCGCGCGTTCAAGATCGGACACGTCCTTGCGCGCGCGGTTTTCCAGATCGGCAAGGCGGAATGCGGCCTCGTCATCCAGCACCACGACTTGCGCGACAAAGTGCATGTCGGGGTAGGAATTGGCGCGCAGCCATGAAATGGACCAGTGCCGCCGCGTTCCCGCAATCACTTCAAATTCGTGATCTGGATCACCTTCGACGCGGCGGACCACGGCGGGAACCTTTTGCCCGCCTTCGGCAATGATCGAATCGATCAGTTCCGCGCAGGATTCCTCGGACAAGTGCTGGTAAGACCGGGCATTGCCCTTCCACACGCGGACGCGGGCAGGATCGAGCAGCAATTGCGTGACTTGGCGCACTTCGCCGCTGGCCACACGGGCAAGCGCGGATTCACGGCCGAGCAGGGTTGTGCCGCGCATCCGGTCTGGCCGGGGCGGCGGGGGAGGGGCCTCTTGCGCCACAGTGCCGGGATGCGCGGACGCTTCGGGTTCGGATTTGGTTTCAATCACTTCGTCCGCCAACAGGGCGGCGAGATAGTCGGACTGCTTACGCGCCATGGCTCACCTCGAATCGGGAAGAGCGGAACATATGATGAACATAGCCGTGTAGGAAAGTGCTTCGCACCAAGGCTGTGACAATGCAGCGAAAATCACGCATGGATCACGTCCTCTTCCCGCGCAGGGGCAACGCGGCCCCAACCGGCGCGGACAAGCTGTTCGATCTGGCCAAGCGCTTCATCCAGATTGGCCTTGCAGCGTTTGTGCGTACGCGGGGTGCCGATGGGCTTTTCCAGTTCGTAAATCGTCATCATGCGCAGCGCGGCATGGCTGATTTCCGCGCTTTCAAGGATCGGGACGGGCAGCAGCGCAGGGCCGAAGGTCTGCTCCATGATCGTGCGCACCATTTCGTGGCTGGGATCGCCGCCATCGAATTTGGAGCAGATCAACCGGACGAAAGTGTAATCGACCGCAATGCCCGCCTCGATCAATTGCGCGATGACCTGATCCATCATCGACAGGAACTGGACCGTGGAACAGAAATCGGGCGTGGTCGCCGCCAGCGGCACCAGCAGCGCATTGGCCGCCTGCATCACGGCCAGCGAAATCGTGCCCAGTGCTGGCGGCGGATCAAGGATCACCACGTCATAATCGCGCGCCATATCAAGCAGGCCCGCTTTCAATTTGCGGAACCGCGCGGCCAGCACCGATTGTCCGTCAGCGCCCGATGCTGCCAATTCATATTCCACATCAAACAGTTCAAGGTTTGACGGGATCAGATCGACATTGGGCCACGGCGTGCGCTTCACTGCATAGAGCAGATCGGTCTGCGTCGGGTCGATCGACAGATAAGGATAGAGCGTTTCATCACGCGTGATGTTGAAATGCGGGTTGAATCCGAACAGCGTGGTGGTTGTGGCCTGACTATCGCAATCAACCACCAGCACGCGGTAACCCTGCACCCCGAAATAGTGTGCCAAATGCGTGGTGACGGTGGATTTGCCGACGCCGCCCTTGAAATTTTGCACAGCGATAATGGCAGGCACGTCACCGGGCGCACGGGCAGGGGATGCGCCCAGCACTTCGCGCATGCGCAACATGTCGCTCATCGAATAGCCAAGGCGGCGGCCATTGTCCCCGGCAGGGGGCGGGGGCAGGCGGCCATCGTCTTCGGCCATGCGGATGCGATTCGTCGAACAGCCCAGCAATTGCGCGGCTTCCGCAATGCCATAGCGCACGCTAAGCTCTTTGCGGCTTTCGGGCAGGAAGGCCTTGCGGCGCAGGCGTTCAATCATGCGTTCACCTGCCGAAGCAAGATCGCCGATCTGGCTGACTATTGAATTGGATTCGGCCATGACGCGCCTTTTTGAAGGTATATAGGTCATTCTTTACCCATTTTCCTTCAGTCATGCAATCACCGCTGCAATTTCATCCCACTGTAATATGCTCAACGGTTCCGCCTGAACAAGTGGTGCAAACCATATCAAAAGTTATACGCAATAGAACGGAGCCGTCCCGATACGGGGATTGAACAAGCAGGTCTTTATGTAACCGATTGTTGTTGGCACGTTGCCAGACCAACGGAGACTGCTGCATGACCGTACACGCGCCCCTTTCCGACGTTGCAGGACAGGCCGCAACCTTGCTGGCAGAATCCGCAATCATCCTGTCGTTTGATGCCAAAACCGGCAAAGCCCTGGCCGCCAGCGAAGAGGCCGCCAAAGTGCTGGGCGACGGCGGTCTGGAACGGTGCAGTTTTGAAACGGTGTTTCTGGGCGCAAATGCCGCTTGGCAGCGCGCGTTGGATGGCGATGCCGTAACCGTCAGTGGCGCTTTGCCACAAGGCGCCGGCGCGTTTCAGGCTTGCGCCGGTATTGTGCGCATGGGCGAGGGCCGCAATCCGGCCATCATTTTTGTGGGTGTGCCGGTTTGTGCGCAAAGCGGCGAAGACAGCATCGGCTTGTTGATCCACCGGTTTGAGGCGCTGGGCAAGGCCTTGGCGATTTGCCAGTACGAACCCGATGGCACGGTGGCCGCCGCCAACGATGCCTATCTGGCGCTGACCGGGCGGCAACGTGAAGCGCTTGTGAAATCGCCGTTCACGTCACTGTTTGCGCCCGGTTCCATGCCCGAAGATCCTTTGCGGTGGTGGAGCAGTTTTTCACGCGGGCAAAGCGAAACGCTGCTGCGCCGCCACGTTGACAGCGATGGAATGGCGCACTGGCTGCGCGAAGTGTTTGTGCCCACCATGGAAGACAAGCGTCTGGTTTCGGTGCTGTGCTATGCCATTGATGTGACAGCGACGCATGAACACGCCGCCGAACAGGCCGGGCAAATTACCGCGATCAACCGCAGCCACGCCATGATCGAATTTGATCTGCAGGGCAACGTGCTGACGGCAAATGACAATTTCCTGAAAGCCATTGGTTGGACATTGGCTGAAATCAAGGGCCGCCATCACCGCATGTTCTGCGATCCCGATATGGTGGCCGCGGCAGACTATGCCATGTTCTGGGAACGGTTGGCGCTGGGCGAATATGTGAGCGGCGAGTTCAAGCGCGTGCGCAAGGACGGTGAAGCCTTGTGGATTCAGGCCAGCTACAACCCTATTTTCGATGCTGACGGCAAACCGGTGAAAGTGTGCAAGATTGCCGCAGACATTACCGCCGAAAAGCTCAAGTCCAATGAATACGAGGCAAAAGTGGCCGCGATGGGCCGCGCGCTGGCAGTGGTCGAATTTGACCTGAACGGCAATGTCCTGACTGCAAATCACAATTTCCTGAGCACGATGGGCTATTCGCTGCGCGAAATCATGAGCCAGCACCACGCGATGTTCTGTTCGCCCGATTTTGTGCGGACGCGCGATTACGCCGAATTCTGGCTTAAGCTGAACCGGGGGGAGTTTCATTCGGGCAGGTTCCACCGCGTCGGCAAATATGACCGCGATGTGTGGATTCAGGCGACGTACAATCCGATCCTTGATTTGCGCGGCAATCCGGTGCGCATCGTCAAGTTTGCGTTCGACATCACCGATCAGGTGAAGATGGAGCGCGAGATCGAAGCACGGGCAAGCGATTTGAGCAGTCTGGTCGAAAGGCTTTCCAGCTCTATCGCATCAATCGGCGATGCCACTTTGACAGCGGGCAGCCTGGCAGATCAGACGCGCGAAAATGCGCAGGCTGGCATGGGCGCCTTGGCCAAAGCGATCGAGGCCATCGAATTGATCCAGACATCGGCATCGGGCATTGCTGAAACAGTTGGCATTATTGGTGAAATTGCCGGGCAAACCAATCTGCTGGCATTCAACGCCGAAATCGAGGCGGCGCGCGCGGGCGAACATGGCGTGGGCTTTAGCGTGGTGGCAGGCGAAGTTCGGCGTCTGGCTGAACGGTCATCCACCGCAGCGCGCGATATCAGCCGCCTGATCCACGAATCGCTCAGCCGCATCGGCATGGGCACGGCCCGTTCGCATGAAGCATCAAGCGCGTTTGATGGCATTGTGGATTCTGTACACAGCACCGGCACGGCGATTGAGGCGATCAGCGCTTCGGCAACAAGCCAGGAATTGGTTTCTGCCGAAGTGGTTACCCTGATTACGCGTCTGGCAAGTGTGGCAGGCGATGCCAGAAAGCAAGAAATGGCATGACCGCAGCCGGTCTGCCTGAAGCCTTGGACATTGATGTGACTGCCGCCGATGGGCCAAGGCTGCATGGCGTGGCGCGCGTGGGCGCGCATCTTGTGGCGGTGCCGATTGCGGGCATTCGCGAAGTGGTGCCCCATCCGCCGCGCCTGGCCGCGCTGCCTGCCACATTGCCCGAAATGCGCGGTGGGTTGGACCTGCGCGGTGCCTTGGTGCCGGTGATTGATCTGGCCCTTTTGCTGGGCACGGCCGATGCGCGAATGGCTGGCGCTAGCGAGCCGGGCGACGAAAATCATGGCGTCATCATGGTCCTGCGCACTGCCAAAGGCGTGTTCGGGGTGTGTGTTGATGAAATCTGCGGGGTGATGGATCTGGCCCGTCAACGCCAGACCGCACTGGATCTGGTGCCGGGCCAGCGCAGCGGATTAAGCAATATCGTCGCATCGGGATTTTCGGTTTCGGGGCAAACCGGGGTCGTGTTGAACGTCGATGGCATGACCGCGCTGCCGGGGCTGATGGTGGCCGAAGACCGGCTGGTTGCCGATGCCGCACGATTAACCGCCGGCCCTCCGGTGCTGACATTTGCGGTGGGCAACTATCGCTTCGGGCTGTGTGCAGATACGATCGAGGCGACTTTGCCGCGCGGGCCGGTGCTGCCCAGTCCGGTTGACGATCCGGTATGGATCGGGCGGATTGCCACCAATGGCAGCCACTTGCCGCTGGTTGATACGCTGGCGCTGCTGGGTTTGGGCACATGCCCGCAGCGGCGCGAAAGTGCCAGCGTGGTGGTGCGGCTTGACGGTGGCGGACGCGTTGCCCTGTGCATCGATAGCGTGATTGACATGGTGCGCACGGCACCGGATGAAACCTTTGGATTGCAGGGCTTTACGCTGGGCGAGGGCGGTATCATCGCGGGCCTGCAAGGTTCGGGTCCGCCAATCCTGATGCTGGATGGCGCGGTGCTGGCCGCGCATCAACAGTTGATCAGTCTGGCAGGGCTTGTCGAACGCGATGAAACAGCCGGTCCGGGCGGTGCCAAGACCAAGGGCGAACAGCAAAACGGCACTGTTGCAGCCGGAGAACGTGCCGCGCGGCAGCCCTTCCTGATTTTCATGATGGGCGATGAACACCACGCCGCGCCACTGGATCAGGTGACCGAGATATTGCCCTTTGATGCGGGCCGGATGATTGATCTTGGCCACGTGCCGGGGCCGTTTTGCGCGATGATCGCGCATCGCGGGGCCTCGGTGCCGGTGATTGATCTGGCGCGGGCCGGCGCTGATAGGTCCCATGACGCGCAAGAATCAAAACCCCGCTATATCCTGATTGCCGCCAGCGCGCAGCGCAGCGTCGGGTTTCTGCTTGACGGGTTGTGCGCGGTGGAACGCCATGTGATGCGTCCGGTTGCACACAATGGCGATATTGCTCAGGTTCGGGGCTTGCCCGGCCCCGTAATTCGCACGCGCGATGGCCGCACGTGCAGTGTGCACGACCTTTCGGCGCTGATCGAACGTGTCCATGGCCAGTCTTGCGTGGTAGCGGCATGAGTTGACGGCGTTTTTGCCATCACGCATGGATAAGCTTCAGCTTGTCGCATTATGTAGGAGAGTGGCATGCGTTCGATCATCGTGACCGGGGGATTTGGCGTATTGGGCCGCGCCGTGGCGCAGGCTTTCCGCGATGGCGGTGACCGCGTGGCACGTGTGGATTTCGCCGCCAGCGCCGCAGATGAGAATCCCGGCGGACTGGACATTGGCGGGGTTGATCTGACCGATGCGGATGCCGCGGCCAAGGTTGTGGCCCAGGTGCGCGCGGCCCATGGCGGTATTGACGTGCTGGTGAATGTTGCAGGCGGTTTCGTGTGGGAACCGCTGGCCGATGGCGGACCGGCAACCTGGAGCCGCATGTTCGCCATGAATGCGGTCACTTGCGCCAACATGACGCGCGCGGCGCTGCCGGTGTTAAGCAGCACGGCGGGCGCGGCAATCGTGAACATTGGCGCAGGATCGGCGCTGGTGGCAGGCGCGGGGATGGGCGCATATGCAGCATCAAAAGCGGCGGTCCACAAACTGACCGAAAGCCTTGCTGCCGAATTGGCGGGCACCGATTGCACCGTCAATGCCGTGCTGCCCAGCATCATCGATACGCCCACCAACCGCGCTGATATGCCCGACGCCGATGTCTCGGCATGGGTGCAGCCAGCGTCTTTGGCCAAAGTCATCGTGTTTCTGGCAAGCGGAGCGGCGCGCAACATTTCGGGCGCGCTGATCCCGGTTTCGCGCGGCGGGTGATGCTTGCTCCTGTATGGGAGCTTTGCGGGCGGGGACGCTTGGGCAAGGGTTGGGCAACCTAAAGTAAGGATGCCTTGATGACTGACGCAGAACTCGCCGCCCATCTTGCCGATTATGCCGGACGCCTTCTGATAATCGTGCGCGAAAGTGGCGTGTTCAGCCCCAAGGCGCTGGGCAAGGCGGGCGATGCTGCGGCCAACGAGTTTCTGGTCCATGCCCTGCGTGAAGCGCGGCCTGATGATGGCCTGCTGTCCGAAGAGGAAAAGGACAACTTTGACCGGTTGGCCTTTTCCCGCACGTGGATTGTCGATCCGGTCGATGGCACACGCGAATATGGCGAGGCGCGCGCCGATTGGGCGGTCCATATCGGGCTGGCGATTGATGGCGTGGCCAGCATCGGCGCGGTGGCGCTGCCGGGCGCGGGGCTTGTCTTGCGCACCGATCAACCGCGCGAAGTGCCCCCGGCGCCCGAAAAGCTGCGCATGGTCGTCAGCCGCACCCGCCCTGCGCGCGAAGCGGTGGCCGTGGCCGACAAACTGGGCGCGGAACTGGTGCCCATGGGCAGCGCTGGCGCAAAGGCTATGGCCGTCATTCTGGGCGATGCCGACATTTACCTGCATTCGGGCGGGCAATTCGAATGGGATTCCTGCGCGCCGGTGGCTGTGGCGCTGGCGCACGGGTTGCACTGTTCACGCATCGATGGATCGCCGCTGGTCTACAATCAGGCTGAAACGTACATGCCCGACCTGCTGATTTGCCGGACCGAACATGCCGCGATGGTGCTGGCTGAAATTGCGGCGCTGGGTGAGGGCTGATTGCCCACCCTGCTGTAACGAATTCCCCTTCGGCAGCGCAGCCTGCTAAACCCCGTCATGCTGAACTTGTTTCAGCATGACGTAGCCCAGACGCTTGACGCGCGCGCTCCCACATGGGAGCGTGGGGCATGGCTTCACCCTCTGCTGACCAGCGCGAGCTTTACCTGCCCCTGATCGAGGGGATTCAGGAGGAGCCGCCGTTCGGGGCGTTTATGCGCAATCTGGTGGCGCGGGCGGGCGCGCGGCGGGCGTTTATGGTCGTCGAACTGGCCAATGCCGCACCCGATCAGGAATCGGCGGTGATTCACGTGATGTCGCCACGCGCGGCGCACGAACCGCGTCTGGATTTCCAGCGTCTCCATGCCCTGCGGCTGCACCCTTTCGGGCGGTTGCGCCCAGAGCGGGTCTATTCGCTCGATGAAATGCTGGATTACGATGATCCGGCGCAATTGGCGCTCCAGCGGGAAGCGCTGGAGGAGATGGGCATCCGCTATGCCCGCTGGTTGCGGGTCAGCGCGGGCGGGGCAGCCGATGCGTGGCTGGTGCTGGTGCGCCTGCGTGAGGATTTTTCGGCGGCAGCCGTGGCGACGCTATCGGCCATTGCCCCGCATCTGGCATCGGCGCTGCGCATGCTGGTGGCGCTTAATGCGCAGCGGTTGCAGGCGGCCATGGCGCAATCGGCATTGGCGCGATTGGGCGTGGGGCAGATTGCGCTGGATGCCGGCGGGCGCGTGATGGCTGCCGATACCCGCGCCGAAGCGCTTTTGTCTTTCACGCCGGAGACAGCGCAGGGGGCAGGGCGCAGGCTGGCGCTGTTGCCCGAAGCGGCGCGCGCGCTGGAACAGGCCTGTGCGGCCTTGATGAACGACAGCGCCGTGGCCGTGCGCGTGGTGCGGATCGATGCGCGGCGCGGGATTGATCTGCTGTTGCGGCGCGCGGATCTCGCCTTGTCGGAAACGGCAGCGCGGCCCCGCATTATCGGCGTATTGCGCACCGGCATGCGCGAAGATGCGGCAGCCGGAGCGCAAGTGTTGCAAGCCGTGCACGGCCTTTCATCGCGTGAGGCGGCGCTGGCGCAAGCCCTGTCTTGCGGGGAACCGCTGGTTGAAGCAGGGCTGGACCTTGGCCTGACGGTGGAGACGACGCGCAACTATTCCAAACGGATTTACGGCAAAACCGGCGCGGTGGGACAAGCCGATCTGGTGCGGATGGTCCTGACCGGTCTAACCCCGCTGGCCTGATCCCTTTGGCCTGATCCCTTTGGCCTGATTTTGGCGCCATGGAACTGAAGTTCGCCACATTATTCCGTCACCCCGGGCTTGACCCGGGGGCCCGCTTCTTTTGCGACCTGGCAGAAGAAACAGCGGGATCCCGGGTCAAGCCCGGGATGACGACAAAGAAATCAGCTTCAGTTCTGTGCTATTAAAACTCGTCCCAATCTTCGCTTTGCACGGCCAGATTGCCTTGCACCCTGGCGGCGCGGGCGGGCATTGGGGCGGCGCGGGGGGCGGGCGCATAGGCTGGGGGCGTGGCGTGTTGTGTGATGTGGCGCACATTATCGCCGATGCGGAACGCGCCCACGCTGGCTGACAGGGTGTTGGCCTGTTGCGCAAGGCTGCGCGCGGCGGCGGCGGATTCTTCCACCATCGCGGCGTTCTGCTGGGTCATCTGGTCCATTTCCGTGACCGTGGCGGTCACATCGCGTAACTGTGCCACTTGTTCGCCGGTCTTGTTGGCAACATCGCTGATGAAGGTGTTGATTTCCGAAATGCGCGTGGACAATTCGACCAGCACCTCGCGCGTGCGCTCCACCGTGTTGACGCCTTGCGAAACCGTGGCGGACGATGCGGTGACCAGCACTTTGATATCGCGCGCCGCATCGGTGCAGCGCTGGGCCAGCGCGCGCACTTCGGTGGCAACAACCGCAAAGCCCTTGCCCGCTTCACCAGCGCGCGCGGCTTCCACCCCGGCGTTCAGCGCCAGCAGGTTGGTCTGGAAGGCGATGCCATCAATCAGGCTGACAATGCGCGAGATTTCTTCGGACGAGCGTTCGATTTCCTGCATCGATGTGGTGGCCGATGCTGCAATATCCTGCCCT
>NZ_NCEN01000017.1 GCF_002280675.1 Novosphingobium sp. 32-60-15
CCACACACGCTACGACCGCTGCGCCCACACATTCATGTCCGCTATCTGCATCGCCGCAATCGTCATCTTCTGGCTGCCGCAATGAGTCCTGAGCCTAGGGTGCCTGCGGTTGTTGTCGACATGACGACTATCGGCGCCATTTGCTCGCCTATATCAAGCCGCCAACTTGGCAAAAATGTTGGACATGCGTAACCGTAGTTCGCTGCCCGCTACCGGAAAGGCTCGCCATGGCATTTTATCGACCGTCTGTTGCATTGGGAACCGCCCTGTTGTGTGCGTGCATGCCTGCCGTGAAGGAACCTGCTGCTTCAAACTCAACGGTCGTCCATGCGACCGCCGAGCAAGCGCAGGTTGCGCGCCAACTTTCTTTCGTCGAAGCGCAATGTAGCGGTTGTCATGCATTAAGACCGGGAGTTACGCCGCCCAATCCGCAGGCACCCAGCTTTGTGGCGGTCGCCAACGACATGGGCTTCAACCAGGAAACACTGCTCGAGTTTTTTCGAGACGGTCACGATACACCCGCTGCGATGTCGCTCAAACTCGATGAGGACCGAAACGGTTCAAGTGTAATCAAACGTTAACGCCGGTATAAAATGTGGCAAGCCACCGGTTTAACATGAAGCTGAAAAATGCCCCACTATCGAGCCAGAATGTAGTAGCCTTGCCATTGGCCTCCACCGGCACGGTGGCGCGCAGGCCCTCCATTGTCACCGGCAGCCGCGCCACTATGCCGATCTCGCACTTGGCCTGCGCCGGTTGAACCGAGCCGCACAAGCTGACAGCCGACATCGCCAAACCCACCAACCACTGCCGCACCGCTGCTCTCCGCGCGTCCCCCTCAGTCAGCCTAACCCTGCTGTGCCCGCTGCGAAACACAAATCACCAATTGCCGCAAGATTGTAGCCGTTTCCTCAGCTAGCGCGCCGGGTTCATCATGCGCCAAAACTGGCGATCCCCATTCGACTTAGTCGCTATCCATGTGCATGTTTGTCAGGCGACCGGTGAGTGTCGGCTTCTGGCTAAGCCAGCCGTTCAATATTCGCGTAAGAATGGCAGAAACGTCCCATTTATTGCTTTTCAACATGCATGGCCGAGGCATGGATGTACGGCAACTTCCATCGAGCGCAATTCAGGCTGGGAACGACTGAGTTGTCGGCTGGAGTTGCCTCGTAAAAGTGCGATTAAAACCCAATTGGCTGGATCGTGGGGTCTGTCTTTGCTCAACGATACCGGTTCAGCAGGCAAAGCGTCGATCCAACGGGATGAGCAACCACCGGTGCTCCATCGCAAACAGATCGAACGCAACTGTGGGCAAGCCTGTGAAAAACTGCGCCGGTGAAAGTTCGCTATTGCGTTTCAAACCGGCTCGAATCATGGTGTCAAAGTCATACCGCGACAGGGTGCCACGACGGGGTGCCACGGCGTTTTGACTCGCAGCGGAAACCTTTGATTTTCAACTACTTAGAATGTTTGAAATCCTGGCTGGGGCGGCAGGATTCGAACCTGCGAATGGCGGCATCAAAAGCCGCTGCCTTACCACTTGGCGACGCCCCATCAGGAAGAGCGCTTATAGCGCGGGCGAAGCGGATGAAAAGGGGGGTAAAGTGATACTTTCGGGCATTTTCCACACCCCCCGCATTTCATCAGTAGCCCTTTACGATGCCTTGCAGCGTTTCAGGCGGTAAGGCATTGAAATCGCTGGCGTCGTGGCGTTCGGAAATGCCCTTGCTGGAATTCACCAAACGCCCGCGCAACACGCCGGGGCGCGCATCAATCTCGCCGACCCAGCGTCCGACATGTTCATATTCGTGCATCGAAAGGAACGTTGCCGCCTCGCCATAGGCTTCACCGCGATAGATATTGCCGAACCATGTGTAAGTGGCGATATCGGCGATGGTGTAATCATCGCCCGCCAGAAAGCGCGTCCTGGCAAGCTGGCGGTTGGCCACGTCGAACAGGCGTTTGGTTTCCATGGAATAGCGATCAATTGCATATTCGATCTTGACCGGCGCATATTGATAGAAGTGGCCAAAGCCCCCGCCGATGAACGGCGCGCTGCCCACTTGCCAGAACAGCCACGAAAGGCATTCTGCCCGCGACGCGCCCGATGCGGGCAACAACACACCGAACTTTTCGGCAAGATGCATGAGGATCGCCCCTGATTCAAACACGCGGAACGGTTCGGGGCCAGACCTGTCCACCATCGCCGGGATTTTGGAGTTGGGGTTTATCTCCACATAGCCGCTGGTGAACTGGTCACCCTCCATGATCCTGATCAGCCAGGCATCATATTCCGCCTCGGCAAAGCCCATCTGGAGCAGTTCTTCCAGCATGATCGTGGCCTTCTGGCCATTGGGCGTGCCCAGCGAATAGACCTGGAACGGATGCTTGCCCACCGGCAGTTCGCGTTCGCTGGTGGGGCCGGAAATAGGGCGGTTTACATTGGCAAATGTGCCGCCATTGGCCTTGGCCCATGTCCACACTTTGGGGGGAACATAATCATCTGCCATCGCAGCATCCTTTATGAAATTCGTAAGTTACACTTACAATATGCCAGATTGGCCCAGAGGTTCAAGCACCCAACCGTTCAAGTACCGGTACCAGATGATCGAAATGATCGATCACCGCATCGGCTCCCAGATCATCGGGCGGCACATCGCAAAACCCGAAACGCACCGCCACCACCGGCAGCCCGGCCGCGCGCGCCGCGCCTGTATCAAACGTGGTGTCGCCCACAAACGCCGCCCTGCCGCCGCCGCACCGCTCCACCATCGCATGCAGCATATCGGGGCGCGGCTTTGACGTGCCCGGACCCAGCGTATCGCCGCCGATCACGCAGGCAAAGCGGTGCAATAGGTCCAGTTCCTCGAACAATCGCAGTGCAAGGCCTTCCTTCTTGTTGGTTGCAATCGCGATTTTCACGCCCCGTGCGTCGAGCGCATCCAGCATGTCCGCGCCGCCGGGAAACAGCGACGTATGGTGCGCAATGTTGCGCGCGTAAAATGCCACCAGTTCGGCCTGCAAACCATCGAACGCAGCCTCATCAACCCCGCCCGATTCGGTCAGCGCTGATCGCAACATCTGCGCCGCACCCCCGCCGATATGGCGCGTCACATCGTCCAGCGGAACCGGCGGACGCCCCGCCAATGCCAGCGCATGGTTCAGCGCAACACCCAGATCGCGGCTCGTATCGAACAGCGTGCCATCCAGATCGAATCCGACAATGTCGTAAGGAAATTTTGTCATCGGACGCTCAAGTGGCTTCCTGTTCTGGAAAGCGCAAGATTTGTCTGGCAAGGGTGCGCCTATGACCGAACAAACGCCCCCAACTGCCGCCCCTGTCGCCACCATCATCCTCGCCGCCGGTAAAGGCACCCGCATGAAGAGCGACCTGCACAAGGTCCTCCACCCTATCGCGGGCCGCCCCATGCTGATGCACCTGATGGCCAGCGCCGCGCAGCTTTCTCCGGCACGACAGGTCGTTGTCGCAGGCCACGGGCGTGACCAGTTGGAAAAGGCGCTGGGCACTACTGCCACCATCGCGGTGCAAGACCCGCAGCTTGGCACCGCCCACGCCGTGCAACAGGCCGAAGTTGCACTCGCAGGCTTCGATGGCGATGTGCTGGTCCTCTATGGTGATGTCCCCTTCGTCAGCGTTGCCACGATGCGCGCGATGCTCGAACGGCTGCACGCAGGCGACAATCCCGCAGCGGTCGTGCTCGGCTTTGCGCCTGCCGATCCGCTGCACTATGGCCGCATTATCGCCGATGATCATGGCCGCATCGTCAAGATGGTGGAACACAAGGACGCGACAGAGGCCGAGCGCGCCTGCCGCACCTGCAATTCCGGGCTGATGGCGTTGCGCAGCGCCGATCTGTTTGGCCTGCTCGCCCGCGTCGGCAATGATAATGCGGCGGGCGAATATTACCTGCCCGATGTGGTCAACATTGCCATTGCCGATGGCCGGACCTGCGCCGTTGTCGTCACTCACGATGAAGACGAAGTGGCCGGCATCAACAGCCGCGCCGAACTCGCCAAAGCCGAAGGCCGCTGGCAACAGCGCCGCCGCGCACAGGCGATGGCCGACGGAGCCACCCTGATCGCCCCCAAAACCGTGTGGTTTGCATGGGACACGCAGATTGGCCGCGATGTGCTGATCGAACCCAACGTGTTCTTCGGCCCCGGCGTAACCGTGGCCGATCATGTCACGATCCACGCCTTCAGCCACCTGGAAGGCGCAACCCTTGCGCAGGGCGTCCAGATCGGCCCCTATGCCCGCCTGCGCCCCGGCGCGAACCTTGGCGAAAAGGTCAAGATCGGCAACTTCGTCGAAGTGAAGAACACCACGATGCACAAAGGCTCAAAAGCCAATCACCTCACCTACCTTGGCGATGCCACCGTGGGGGCAGGGGCCAATATCGGCGCAGGCACCATCACCTGCAACTATGACGGCTATTTCAAACACAAAACCGTCATCGGCGAACGCGCCTTCATCGGCTCGAACAGCGCCCTGATCGCGCCGTTAAAGATCGGCGCAGACGCGATAGTTGCCGCAGGCAGCGCCGTCTCGCGCGATGTGGCCGACGGCGAACTGCGCATGGTGCGGGCAGAACAACTGATAAAGCCGGGCTGGGCCGACCGGTTTCACGATGCGATGAAGAAGAAGAAGGGGTGAGGCACTTTAGGGTCAGGACCTATTAATCCCGCCTTCGAGGCGCCGGAATGGCGAACATATCGGGCGGATAGGTGCGCCGGGAAGGCTGGTTGCCTTTCCAAGCAACCTCGAAGGCGGGATTAATAGGTCCTGACCCTAGGTCTCTATTTCTGAAAACCCTGCTTTTGCAATCGCCTTGGCCTATGATGGGGCGGGAGAGAGCGGTGCGGTCTTTGTTTATCTCGGCAACAGCGTGTGCTTTCATGGCTACACTTGGCACCGCCTATGCCGAACCGACTAAACCAGAAGCTGCCCGCGCTGCGATCAACAAGGCGACGGCTGCGATCAAGGCAGGAAATCCGGCAGGAGTTATTCCGCTGGTTGATCCAGTGATCACAACGCTGGAAGAAATGGAGAAAGAGCAGACGGTTAACTGCGCGGATAGTACGGCAGAGGCACTTATGCTTTCGCTGTCTCAGGCCGCCGCGATGGATAAGACGCCCGCGAAGGAAAGGCGCAATGCAGGTGTGGTTGCACCTGATTTTTGCGCCGCACTGTTTCTCAAAGGCTTCGCGCTGATCGATTTGATGCGGATGGAAGAGGCCGAAGTCTTTTTGCGGCGCGCTCATGAAACCGCACCGCTGAGCGCTCAATACTTGAACGAATATGCGCAATGGCACGCCTCCGCAAGACAATGGAACAAAGCCCACGATCTGTTTCAAGAAGCATTCGACCTTGGGGAATGGGACGCTGATAAAAACCGAAAGAAGTTCAATCAGGCCCGCGCGCTTCGCGGCATGGCATTTAGTGAAATCGAGATGGGCGAACTAGGGTCAGGACCTATTAATCCCGCCTTCGAGGCGCCGGAATGGCGAACATATCGGACGGACAGGTGCGCCGGGAAGGCTGGTTGCCTTTCCAAAAATAGAACCACTATTCCTGCGCCTATCCGCCTTGCACCATGCCATTTTGCCTCAAACCTCGAAGGCGGGATTAATAGGTCCTGACCCTAGTTTAAACACGACCAATCGTTAGCCACATCAGCCAACCGGTGGAACAGCCATAACCACCACTTCAGCCTTTTTCCGCGTGATCCCGAAAATGGTTCACTCCGCGCGTCGGTCCCATGCCCATGCCTGACCCTCAAGCGGGGCAGGTATGGTGGCAATATGCTCCATCACCGGACCTTGTGCCGGAATGCGAACCACATAGAATTCAGGTGCGTCATGTCCGGTTAGATACAGCAGGCCGTCGGGGCCAAAACTGCCGCCCGATATGCTGGTGGGAGGAAGCCGTTCCAGCACGGAATCCGGCAGGGCATAGCCACCGACTTCGGCCCAATCATCGTTGAAGATGACGATTTTCGTATCGCGGTGCGTGCGCCCCAGATAACCGCGGGGGGCAGGTCAGGCTATCTGGCATAGTCACGTACGCTTTACGGGAAGGTCTAAAGTTCGCTATCAAGCACCATGGCGGTGGGTGTTATGTTTGTTGAAACTGTTGATGAGCGCCTCCACCGTGCCCATACAGGCAGGTCACTGAGCGCAATTTTGTTGCACATGCAGATTGCCCGACCGTTTGCTGAAGCTTGCGTGAGGCTGGCTTAGCCCATGTCACCGGCCTATCGCCTCAGCGCCACTGCCTCGCAGATTGCAGATTTTATGCGCGCGGACGCTGCGGGCGATGTTTGGCAGGGCGGAGAAGTTGTGCCTGGCGGTTATGCTCCGGTCATTGTCAAAGACCGGGAAAAAGGCCGCTATATTGTACCGCGCCAATGGGGTGTACCGCCGCCCCCGCGTGGCGAGCATCTGGTGCCCTTTTTGCGAAACCTTGAGAGTCCCTTCTGGATTGGCCCATTGCACCATACGCAATTCAGGTGCCTCGTGCCGATGACTCATTTCCGCAAAGGGAATGACTGGTTCACCGACGCCGCGCAGCCCATTATTGCTTGCGCCGGTATATGGCGTGATTCAGAAATTCCCAGCTTTGCCATTCTGACTTCGCGGTTGTCGCGCGCCCTGCCCGTCATATTGCAGCCCGATGCATTCGACACTTGGCTTGGTGCCGATATCAAAACCGCCCGTCACTTGGTCGATGGCTCAGGTGACGCCGGCTAAGGCTGGCAGTTAACGCCTGCAGCCTAGCCAGCCACAGCATTGCTCTCATTACAAAATCCGCCTGCCCTTAAGGACACGGGATTCAGGTTTTCGCAAAGATTCATATCTCTGTCGCAAAATCGACACGGTGCTGTCTTGCTTCTACGTTAGCGCCGCCACCAACGATATGGGGGCAACGCAATGGTTCGGAATGCGGCACAGGCTGCGCTAATCGCGATTGCGCTGGGTTTGAGCGCGGCGTCGGCTTCTGCGCATGATTGAGGTCACGATGCCCCGCCTTGGCAGGGTGCCAGTGCTTGGCCCGACCGGGTTATTGCAACTTTTGAGGCTGATCCCGCAACGTCATTGGCTGTAAGCTGGCGTACGGTGGCATCGGTTACGGCAACGCGCGCCGAAATTGCTTTGGCAACGCCCGATGCACGGATCGATCTGGCCGCGCGTAGCGTAGCAGCGCAAACCGAACGCGTTGATCTTGATAAGGCAATGGCCGGTGGTGCGACAATCGCCATTGCCGCCAACGAAACGCTTCCGGCGGTGGCGTATCATTCGGTCCGGTTTGATGGCCTGCGTCCCGATACGCTTTACGCTTACCGCGTGATGGGGGTTGACGGCCACTGGAGCGAATGGTTTCAAACCCGCACCGCGCCGCTTTCAGGACCGATCCGTTTCATCTATATGGGCGATGCGCAAAACGGCGTGCTTTCGCTGTGGTCGCGCACCATCCGTGCTGCATTTCAGGCGGCACCCGATGCGCGATTCATGTTGCACGCAGGCGATCTGGTGAACCGGGCCAGCCGCGATGCGGAATGGGCCGATTGGTTCAAAGCTGGCAGTTTCATTCATGCGATGGTCCCTGCCATTCCGGTGGCGGGCAATCACGAATATGACCAATCCGCACCGGGTGAAGGTGACCGCATGAAGTTGCTGAGCCATTTGTGGCGTCCGCAATTCCGACTGCCCGTAGATCCCGGTTTGCCAGCCCCAGTGCATGAGACGGCTTATGTTGTGCGGTATAGCGCGGACCTCGATGTCTTTGTGCTTGATTCCAATCAACGCGATCTGGCCCCGCAAGCGCAGTGGCTTGATGCCAATCTGAAAATGTCAAAAGCGCGCTGGCGGATTGTGACGATGCATCACCCGGTATTCAGTTCGGGCGGGGACCGTGACAACAAGACGAACCGCGATGTCATCCTGCCTATCCTGTTGCGCCATAACGTTGATCTGGTGCTGCAAGGCCATGACCACACATATGCGCGCGGGCTTCTGGATGCTAATGCACAAGAACCCCGCCGGCGCGGATTTGCGGTGGGTGACAAATTGACGACGATGTTCGTCAATTCGGTGTCCGGCCCGAAGCAATACCAGTTCCGCAAACAGGGTTGGGATGATTACGCCCCCACTGGCGTCAAGCTGGAACGGCAGGGTGAGAATGGCCAATTTTTCCAGGTGATCGGCATTGATGGCGATCGTCTGAACTACACCGCCTATACCACCGATGGCGTGGCGTATGACCATGTCGAAATTGAAAAGCGCGGCAATGCCAAGCGTTTGATCAAGAACGACAAGGACGTGCCTCCCACACGGCGGTTTGACAATACCTTGCCATACAAGGGGCCAAACTTCTGAACACAGCACCCCGGCACTGCCGGTAATCCCGACCCACATCACTGCGTTCCACCAGCCCGCGCGATGCTTCGCGCGGGGATGAATACTTTTATCCGATGGAGATCGAAATGTTTCATTCGTGCCGTTCCGCCCTGCTTGCAGGCGCTGCGCTTTGCCTGTTTGCTGCAATGCCTGCCGCTGCGCAGAGTGCCGATAATGCCGCCGCTTCTGTAGGCACAGGCCAGATTGCCGGTGTGGTGGTTGACCGCAATGGCAACCTTGTAGCTGGCGCTACAGTTCGCGTTGAAGGTTCGAACGTCGTTGAAATTACCGATGCTCAAGGCCGCTTTTCGCTTCGCGGGGTTTCATCTGGCACGCAACAACTGCGCGTCCGCTATTTCGGTGTCGATGACGTCGTCCAGACGGTGGAAGTTGCAGCTGACCAGACAACTTCGGTTAATGTTTCATTGGCACCGACCACCGGCGCCAATGGCGAAATCGTGGTCAGCGCTTCACGCCCGATCGCTGAATCTGAAGCGGCCGCCATCCAGTTGCAGCGCTCTTCAACGGCGCTGGTCAGCGTGATCGCTGCCGACAGCATCGGCCGATTCCCTGACCAAAACATCGCCGCGTCTCTCGCCCGCCTGCCCGGTATTGCCGTGCAGCGCGATCAAGGCCAAGATCGCTTTGTCAGCCTTCGCGGTGCGCGGACCAACTGGACCACGGTTGCCTTTGACGGCATCAACGTGATCAGCCCCGCTGGCCGCGAAACCCGGTTCGACACAATTCCTGCGACAATTGCCAGCCAGGTGATGGTTCGCAAAGCGGTAACGGCCGATCTCACCGGCGAAGCGGTGGCTGGCCAAGTGGATATCCGGACCCGCAGCGCGTTTGATTACACCGGCTTCAAGCTTGCCGCTGATCTCGGCGCTGGTTTTTCTGAATTGGGCGGCGGCCGCCAGTACAATTTTGCCGGCCACATTTCGGATCGCTTCTTCAACGATACCATTGGCATCCTGCTTTCAGCGTCGCGCTTTGAAGTGGACATGATCACCGACAACTTTGAAACGGACTGGGAACTGGCGCCCGAAGATACGCTTGCCGGTAATACCGACCGCGTCTGGGCCCGCGAAACAGAAAACAAGCTGTATCGCCTTAGCCGTTCAAACACTGCCTTCAGCGGCAAGATTGATTGGCGTCCCAACAGCGATCACGAAGTGTTCCTCAGCTCCGTGATGACCGAGTTTCGCGATGACGAATTGCGCAGCAACTACATCTTCGATTTCGACCAGAATGCGGTAGCCACCAGCAGCACTGCCGCCCAATCCAGCGCGCGCCGCACCGGCTATGCCGACATCCGCACCGGCAATACGCCTTTCCAAGGCACTGTATACGGTACAGAAATCGACAGCACGCTGAACAGCAACTCATCGCGCCAACGCATCTTTACCAATACGTTTGGCGGGAATCACAACTTTGATGAGTGGCATGCAAGCTGGCGGTTGAACTTTACGCGTGCACAAGATGACGCACGAGGACCGTTCAGCTCGACCTGGGTCAGCCCGGCTGATCGCACGCGGCGCCCAAGCGTCGTTTACGATTTGACCGACCCCAGCAACGCCCGCGTGACACTGTACAATACGCTGGCCGATGCCGGCCAGAATTACACCCTTGGCGCGCGCCGCGACATCATCACAACCACCGAGCTGGACTTCGTCACGATGACCCGCACGAACCGGCGGGACCAAACCGAAGCCTATACTGCGCGGCTCGATCTTGACCGCAATTTCTCGGTCTTCGGGCATGACACCAAAATCCAGTTTGGTGGCCAGTTTAACCAGCGCACCAAGGACTCTAACCGCACGGTCATTGAAGCACGCGCTGCCGACCTGACCGCAAAGGGCATTGCCCTTCCGCGGCAGGATGCCATCTCGATCAACGACCCGCTGAAGGTTGGAATTCCGCTGGGCTACGCCTTCCGCTATTTCAGCTCGGATCTTGGTAGCGCTCTTCTCGATAGCTACATCGCCGCTGGCGCTTCGCGTATTCAGCCCAATACGACGGAAAACAACTTCTACGAGGTTTCCGAAAAGGTTTACGCCGGTTATTTGATGGGCACGATGTACTTCGACCATGGCAACATTGTCGCCGGTGTTCGTGCTGAACGGGTGGACAACACCGGCCTTTCTAATGGGACGATAAATGGCGTTCGCCAGCCATTGAACACATCGTCAGGCAACACACTGTTCTTCCCGAGCCTGCATTTGAACTATGACGCGACCGATGAAATCAAGCTGCGTCTTTCGGTAAATACCGGTGCGGCGCGGCCTGACTATACGCTGCTACGCCCCAACCTGACGATCAACGATGACTTGCAGGTCGTGTCTGGCGGCAACCCGTTTGCAACGCCCGAAAAGGCGGTAGGCGTGGATGCCTATTTCGAATGGTACATGGCAAATCGCGGCTTCCTTTCGGTTGGCGTCTATTACAAAAAGATCCGCGACGTGCTGTTTGACTCGACAACCGTGTTCAACAACACCTCGTTTGACGCTCCCGGCTTCCAGCGCTCTACTTATGATTTCAGCACCACGCTCAATGGCGGTAGCGGTGAAATCAAGGGCATCGAAATTGCTTATTCGCAGCCGCTGGCTGACATCATGCAAAGCTTCGGTGCACCTGAATGGATGGAAGGCTTCGGCTTCCAGGGCAACGTAACCATCAACCGTTCTTCAGCCACAACGCCGGATGGCCGCAAGATCGATTTGCCCGATGCATCCGACCTCAATTACAATGCTTCGGTCTACTATGAGCAGTATGGCCTGTCGTTGCGCGCCAGCTGGCAATATCGCAGCGATTATATCGACGGCATTGGTTCGGACGCAGTGGGCGGTGACTTTTTCTGGAAGAGTGTGGGCCGACTGGATTTGTCAGCACGCTATGCCATCAGCCCCCGGGTCGAAATGTTCGTTGACGCTACCAACTTGCTCGACGAACCAGGCGTACGCTTCGTTGGTGTGCCGGAACGCACAATTGAATACGAAAAGTTCGGTGCCCGCTTCATGGGCGGGTTCCGCATAAACTTCTGATTGTAAAATACGGCCAAGGCCCACCGGTTGCTAGGAATACAGCATGAACAAGAATCTCTATTTCCTTGCACTGGTGGGCATCGCCACAAGCGCGCCCACACTGGCCCACGATGATCATGGTGGGCTGACTGAAGCCAAGGCAGCCGGCCGTGCGCAAGCTGCAAAGGGTGCCAAGGACCGCAAGTGGTTATCAGGCGATCATCACATCCACAGCGAATTCAGCGCAAGTTACAAGGCTGATCCCGCAACCCCCAACGAGGCACCAAAGCCGCTTTTGGGCAAAGACGGGCGGTATACCATTTCGCGCAATGCGCAGATGGGGGCCAGTTATGGCCTTGGCTGGATGGTATCGACCGATCACGGCGGACCGCTGCATTCGCGGCTGAACTTTGAACAGGCCTATCCGGAATTGCTGCTTGCGCGCAAAACTGCGCCGCAGATCCTGATCTTTTACGGGATGGAATTTGATACCCCCGCAGGCGATCACAGCAGCATGATCATCCCCTTCACCAAAGGCGAACGCGCACAATTGCGCGACATTGAATCGCGCTTTTCCAAACGGGATGCTTTCCCTGTGGATGATGCGCGCGACACAGAACCCAAGATGATCGAAGCTCTTCGGTTCATGAAAATGCAAAAAAGCCAGCCTGTCCTGATTGCAAACCACCCTTCGCGTTCGGCAAAGGATGTCGGGGTTTACGGCCAATATACGCCTGCCGAATTCCGCAACTGGAATGATACGGCACCCACCGTTTCGGTTGGCATGGAAGGTGCGCCGGGCCATCAGGCTGGCGCGCTTAAACCCGATGGTACCAACGATCCCGACGGCGCGCGCGGGGGCTACCGCAATTCACCAACGCTTGGCGGCTTTGACCAGATGACCGCGCGGCTTGGCGGGTTCTGGGATTCGATGCTGGGCGAAGGTCGCCGCTGGTGGATCACCGCGACGTCAGACTCGCACTCCAACTGGCGCGATGGCGGAAGCGACTTCTGGCCGGGCGAATATTCAAAGACATACGTCCATGCGCGCCGCGACCATGGCGATATTCTTGATGGGCTGCGCAGCGGGCGCGTGTTCGTGACCACAGGCGACTTGATCAGCGAACTTGACGTCAACGTGCAAGTGCACGGCAGCAAGCAGTCCGCAATGATGGGCGGCATGATCACCGCCAAGCCGGGTGATGATGTCGACGTGGTAATCCGCCTGCGCGACCCGGCTGCGGCAAACCATGGCGGGTTCACGCCCGACGTAGCGCGTGTCGATCTGATCGTGGGCGACGTGACCGGCCCCGTGAATGACCGCACTGCTGATCGCAATGCAACAACCCGTGTGGAAAAGCGTTTTACAGCAACCGATTGGACAAGGTCGGGCGAGGTTTTGACCATGCGCCACACCCTCCGCGATGTTCGCGGCCCCATCTACTTGCGCCTGCGCGGCACCAACACAACTCAAGCTGAACCCGTGACCGATCCCAAAGGAGAGAACCCTTGGGAAGACCTGTGGTTCTATGGCAACCCGGTGTTCGTGACGGTCAAGTAAACGTCGCACCGGCAGCCACACCATCGCATAGTGACCAATAAGAGGCAGTCGTCTGCATTATCCGTGTTAAGGCTTTCCGGCTAAAAAGGAATCCGGGCTATCGACAATCGCAAGCGCAGCCAGTGCAGAGCCCCACGGGATGGTGACATCGGGGGAGAACGTGGCGGATCAGGCATGCGCAGCGATGATTGATGCACCCCGGCCAACCGGCATTAGCGCCGATGATGCGCGCAGACAGTTGGCGAAGGACGGGCCTAATGAATTGCCGCGCATTGGCCAGCGTTCGGTCTGGCGGATTGCGTTGGAGGTGGTGCGAGAGCCGATGCTGGCGCTTTTGCTGCTGGGCGGGATAGCTTATCTGTTGCTGGGCGATCTGGCCGAAGCGCTTATACTGCTGGGTTTTGCCAGCTTTTCGATCATTGTCACGGTGGTGCAAGAGACGCGCACTGAAACTGTGCTGGAGGCTCTACGCGATCTTTCGGCACCGCGAGCGCTGGTGATCCGTGATGGTGAGCATGTGCGCATTGCCGGGCGCGAGGTGGTGTTTGACGACCTTTTGGTGCTGGAACAGGGTGTCCGTGTGGCGGCAGACGCGCTGTTGATTGCAGCGACGGAACTTGAAGCCGATGAATCACTGCTGACGGGTGAATCGTTGCCCGTGGGAAAAATTGCGGCTGTTGCCCAGCCTGCAAAAGACATCGCACGCCCGGGCGGAGATGGCTCGCCTTACGTCTTTTCCGGCTCGCTCATTTCCCGGGGCAGCGGGATTGCGCGGGTTGTGGCGACAGGCCCGCGCAGTGAAATTGGCAAGATCGGGCAATCGTTGGCAACGCTTGATACTGAAGCGCCACGATTGCGGCGCGAGACGATGCGGATCGTCCGGTGGTGCACGATTGGCGGCGGCGCAGTCGCACTGCTGGTGGTGTTGCTTTACGGATTGCTGCGCGGTGGATGGATCGAGGCGGTGCTGGCCGGCATTGCCATCGGCATGTCGATGTTGCCCGAAGAGTTTCCGGTTGTCCTGACCGTGTTCCTTGCAATGGGTGCCTGGCGCATCGGCAAAGCGGGCGTGCTGACGCGGCGCGCGGCGGCGATCGAGACGCTTGGTTCGGCAACCGTGCTGTGCACCGACAAGACCGGAACGCTGACCGAAAACCGCATGTCGCTCAATGAAGTGTGGTTGCCGTCGGGGGAGGCATTCCAGATGGCAGCGGGCAAACCTGTGCCCGATGCCTTCCAGGCGTTGATCCAAACCGCCGCGCAAGCCAGCGCGCCTGAACCGACCGACCCGATGGACATAGCGCTCCATGCCGCGCGCGCAGCCATTCCGGCATTGGCAGCACCGCAGGGGATACTGGCCCATGCCTATGGCTTGCATCCTGATCTGCTGGCGATGTCGAACGTCTGGGACAATGGCGGGGCGTTACGTGTCGCGGCGAAAGGCGCGCCTGAAGCCATTGCGGGCTTGTGCAGGCTGGAACCTGCTGCACAGGACAGGATGAGCGCCGCTGTTGATGCGATGGCGTTGCGCGGAATTCGCGTTCTGGCAGTCGCAACCGCCGTTCCAGTCGACCGCAACTGGCCGAAAACACAAGCTGGCTATGCCTTTGAACTTGCAGGCTTGGTCGGCCTTGCCGATCCGCTGCGCGCAAGCGTGCCGGCCGCGGTCGCAGAATGCCGCAGCGCAGGCATTCGCGTGGTCATGATCACCGGCGATTATGCCGCCACCGCGCGGTCCATCGCAACGCAGGCAGGCATTGCCGAGGGGGCCGTGCTAACGGGTGCAGATCTTGGCGCGCTTGATGATGGCCAATTGGCGGAACACCTGAAGACGGTCACCGTATTCGCGCGGATCATGCCCGAACAAAAGCTGCGGATTGTCCAGGCTTTCAAAGCCGATGGCGAAGTAGTGGCAATGACCGGCGACGGTGTGAACGATGCGCCTTCGCTCAAAGCCGCGCATATTGGCATCGCGATGGGCAAGCGCGGCACAGACGTGGCGCGCGAAGCATCGGCGATGGTGCTGATCGACGATGATTTCGGGTCAATCGTGCAGTCCGTCCGGCTGGGAAGGCGCATTTACGATAACATCCGCAAGGCCATGGCGTTCATATTTGCCGTGCACGTGCCGATTGCGGGCCTTTCGCTTGTGCCCTTGTTGTTCGGCCTGCCGATCCTGTTCGGGCCAATCCATATTGCCTTGCTGGAAATGGTGATCGACCCGGTTTGCGCGCTCGTCTTTGAAGCCGAACGCGATGAACGCAATATCATGCAGCGGCACCCGCGCAATCCATCAGAAGCGCTATTTTCGCTGCCGATGATTGCGTGGAGCGTATTTCAAGGGTTGTTTGCGTTTGTGCTGTTGGCGGTGCTGCTCTTCATCAAAACCCGGTCCGGCATGCCCGAGATGGAATTGCGCGCGCTGATGTTCTTTGCGTTGATTGCCGAGATTGTCGCGCTGATCCTGATCAACCGTTCATTCAGCGCATCACTGACCATAGCCGTGGTCCGGCGCAATACAGCATTGCGCTATGTTCTGGCGGCGATTGCGGCAGTGACCGCGCTTATCCTGCTGGTGCCACAAGCGCAGGAATTGCTGAAATTCGGATCGATGGCATGGGCAGACTTGCTACTGGCTCTAGGCCTCGGGTTGGGATTGCTGGTTGTGCTGGAGGGTTGCAAGCCGGTTGTACGCAAACTGTTTACGCCCAAGTCCGTGTAGGCTATTCAGATGCACCGTGCGATTTTAGGATGCGGCCAACAGGTCCTCGAACTTCTCCGGTGTATGCTTAGCGAAAGTGACGACGGCAATATCCGCAATTCCGAGGCGCGTTGCCGTGGCTCTGGTAAAATTTTGGCGCTTATTTTGCGCCAGAACGCACCAATTGGTCATGCGGCAGGCTGGTACCGCTTATCACGCGGCCATTTATTGTCGCCTGCCCTGCACCGGTTCGGCCCATCACGATCATTGAATCCGGCGTAGGACGAATTATCGCGCGGCGGACTTGCGGGCGAGCCACTACGTAGTGCGGATTTCCCGGAGTAAGCGGGTACAGCCCCAGCATCGACCAGATGTACCAACCGGTCATCGATCCGGCGTCATCGTCCATGCCATCGGCAAAGCCTTGCGGGGACAGGGCAAAGCTGCGGCCAATCCAAGGCTCTGGCCGTACGCCCGAGTTGGCATAGCGATGTGCGACCGGTTGGGTGAGGTATTTGGACACGATAGCATCAGTGGCTGCCTGATCACCCGCCCAGGCAAGAATGTAGGGCACTTGCATATCGGGCTGGTTGGTCATGTTGAACAGGTTTTGGGCAAAGAACGCCGACAATTCAGTGTCGAAACGTGGGCCCATCGTCGCCTTGATCCAAGGCAGATCAAACACCGGTGCCCAGCGGTATTGGGCCAATGTACCTTGATAGAGCCCGCGCGCTTTGACAATATCAGCGTCGGGGCCAAGCTGGTTGAAAGTTGCCAACCACATTTCGCGATAGGCCAAAGCCTTTTGCCGATGGTGCTGCGCCAAATCATGCTGGCCAAGATCGCTGGCCAGTTCCGCAATGGCCCAATCATCATACGATGCCTCGATCTGCTCATCGGGCGTTCCGCGCGCGAGTGTCGCGCTTTCAGCAGCCATCCCTGACAAAGCAGCCTGGGCATCAAACCCGACGATGCCTTTGCGATAAAAATCGAGCAGCGCGATCCCGGCATGTTCGGTGCGCACGGTCAGGAACGGTTCGTTCAGCGTTGCCCAGCGGCGCTTGCCGGATTGATAGAGGCGGACCAGCGACTTGCCGATTTGCCCTGCGCGGACAGGATCGATCAACGCAATCAGGGGCATTTGCGTGCGATAATTGTCCCACATTGCCCAACTGGTGTAATGCTGGTCACCAGCACCAAGTTGCACGATTTTGCCATCACTGCCGCGAAAACGGCCGTCGGGATCGGCAATCGCGACAGGCGTTTGCATCACCCGGAACAAGGCTGTGTTGAAGAGGGCCTGTTCATCGCGTGTGCCCGAAATCGTGATCCGCGAAAGTTCGCTGTCCCATGCGGCCAAGGTTTGACGGGCAATCGCTGTGAACGGGCGCGCGCCAAGTTCGGCCTCGCGCACGTTGGCAGCTGCTGCGGGATCAATCGAGGAAAGCCCGGTGCGCAATTCCACCACATCACCTGCGCGCGCATCAAGCATCAATGTCGCGTGTCGCGTCCTGTCACCGTCCCAGCGCGCTTGAACCGCGCGGCCGTTGTGGAGCACGCGCGATGCGGAATGGAGATGATACGTGCCGGCATCACACACTGTTCCGGCTGAAAAACTGGCGCGCAAATCGCCATCAGCCTCAGCCATCCAACGTGCTGCGATGTGCTTTGAGTACGTCCGGGCGAAGTCGACCGATAGCTGGAGACGGCCTGTGCGCGGCACACGAAAGCGGAGCGCACCGCTGCCGCGCGTTGCTGTCATTTCTGCGACGATTCCGGCGCCATAGCTGACCCGGTAATAGCCCGCATGCGCGCGTTCACTGCGCTTATCAAAGGCTTGAGCAGGTGCGTCACCAGAATAGACCAGCGTTGCGCGAACATCGCCCCCTGCCCCGCCGCACCCGACACCAACGCCGCGTGTGTGCGAAAAGCCGTTCAGCGTTGTCGCCGCATAATCGTAGCCTGCGTGATTGGCAGGCGCGGTATCAGGACCAAGCTGGACCATCCCGTACGGCGCGACCGCAGCGGGGCTAAGCTGGCCGAAATCAGCCAGCGTTCCCACAAACGGGTTGACCAGCATCCCCGGTTGGCTGCGCGCGGCAACAGGATTGGCAAACGTAAGAGCGGCCAGTGCCAGAGGTCCGGCCAGCTTATGAAAGATGCTCACGGATCAAGCGGGTCCAGCGGCTCAACATGGAATGCGGTGGGATCGGGCGTGAACAACACAGAAAACTGATCCGGCCCCGGTGCAATTTTGCCCGGCGTTATGCCCATTTCCTGAAGGCTGCGTTCAGCCAACAAGGGACTGGCGATATATTTGATCGTCAGATGATCTGACACGATCAGCGATGGACGATCCGCCGGAAAGCCCGCAGCCAGCAGCAACCGCGCGCAATTGCGCAAGTTTGTGGTGGTATGGCGCGCGTGGGGTTCGATCAGGATGCGGTCAGCCGGAATGCCGTGCTGCTCTATCAGCAATCGCTTCATTTCAACGGCTTCGTTAAACGGCGTGCGGTTGGGATGGACGTTGCCGCCGGAAACCACGATGAACGGTGCAACGCCGCGTTTGAACATGGCGGCGGCAAAACCCATGCGAATGTGCCCCATCACGCCGGTGCGCGATTGCGCATCCTCTGGCCCGTGGCCAAACACGAGCAGCGCGGGATAGGGATGGTCTGCCCATGCAGTGGCCTTGACGCGTGCAACCGCAGCCGCATTTTCACCGCCCAGAAGCGGGCGGAACGGTGCAGCCTCGGTGCGTTCATTCATGCGCAGCAGTCCTGCAGCATAGCGCAGGGCCAGATCGAAGACCGTATCCCCGCTTTGCCCCGACGCTGCACTGGCAACGCCCTGGGCTTTCAGGACGTTGGTGTATTCTGGATTGGCTATGTCAAAGATAAACGCATCAATCTTGGGGTAGCGTGGCGGCGCGCCTTTTGCGTAAACCGCGATAACATGGTTCATGCCCGCAGCCATATCCCGCCAAGCAGCAGACAGCAGATCGACATCAGCAAGCGCAGCATGACGCGCAAACCGGCCTGATTTGCGCATATGGTCTGTGATCAAGGCTTTTGCCAGCCGCGGATCGCGCGCCAATACGCGCAGGCGGGCATCGACAAGCACGACGTCCGCATCGGTCCAAATCCACGCATCGGCAAGGCATTGCGGCGAAGGCGCGCAATCTGTGGCCGGCACCCTTGCTGCGCGTTTGGCACCAAGTTGGACAAGTGCCGGATCGGCCGCCAACGCCTTGGCCCAGCCATCGGCATTACGGATCATCACCGGCAGCGGGAATATCCGCGCCTCCATCGTATCGGCAAATGCAGCGGTATAGCCCGCAGGGTCCTGCGCTTGTGCCGCCAAAGGCATAAGCGACAGGCCAAGTGCCGCCAGAAGTATGGATGCGCGTTTCATTGACCGTTCTCCGATGCGCTGCTGCGGCACCCATCGTGTTGATGGATGCCACAAACAAGGCGCGTTTCTATTACCAGCTCTTGCTGACAATCAGGCGGAAGTTGCGGCCAAACAGCGGGCGGCCGTAGATGGCTTCTGACGCATCTTGCCCGGCCAACTGGTCGGTACGCGGGTTGCCTTCGGTCAGGCCTTCGGCGTTGGTCAGGTTATCGCCCACCACCTGGAAGCGCCAGTCGCCAGTGGTCAACGTGATGTTGGCACCAAACGTCTGATAGGCAGGCAATGACGTGCGGTTGAAAAGATCGACAAAGCGTTCGCCTACAAAATCGTACCGGCCCTGCACTTCGATCCGGCTATCGCCCATATCGAATGTGAAAGTGGGGCGGATGTTGCCGAACAGCTTTGGTTCACGGATGATCTGGTTTCCGTTCACCGCGCTTGGATCTGCGCCAGCGCTGTTTTCCAGATTGCGGTACTGCGGATCGGCCACCGTGACCGATGCGGCAAGATCGAACCAATCGGTTGGCGCAAATTTGCCGTCCATTTCCACGCCCTTGGCCACAGCCTGCCCGACGAACGGCACCACTTGATCGTTGCGTCCGGTGACAGGGTTGAACGCCACGAACGATGCGTTGAACGGATCGAAGTCGGTGTAGAAACCGGTGAGGTAGATGTAAGACCGGCCGAAATCAGCCTTCACACCCGCTTCATACTGACGCGCCTGTGTCTTGACGATGTTCGGCACCGCGTTGAGCGTTACGCCAGCGCCGGGGGGCACTTGCAGGTTTGAAACGCGGCCATATGCACCAAAGCTGGGTGTGAAATCATAGCTGAGGCCGACGGTCCAGTTGGTGGCAGAGGGCTTCAGCGTGTTGGTTACGCGCTGGCCGGTGAAGCCACGTGTGTTGTCATCGGCCAAAGTACCGGGCTTGCCCAGATTGACCCCGCCCGTGCTCAAATCGGTATAGCCCGACAGTTCGATCCATTCCTTGCGGATGCCTGCGTCAAGCCGCAGGCCGGGCGTAATTTCCCATGTATCGTTGGCATAAAGCGCGATGACTTTGCCGTCTGTGTCACCATTGGTCAGCGTGGTTGCCGCGCGCAGGGTGCCGTTGTCAGTCACATAACCAAGGATCTGGCCCGCAGCATTATACGCGACAAGATCAAGCGTGCGCGGCTGGCCTGCGACCTCGATCAACATGTCCTGATAGGCCGCAAACGCTGATGTGCCATAGATCGAACCGTAAGTGCCAATCTTGATATCGTGCGTGCCAAAGCCGGTTTCGAACTTTTTGGTAACGCTAAGATCAGCCTGGGTTGAATGGAACTTGGCTTCGACCGCGCGATATTGGCCCGACATCACCAAACCGGATGCGCTGTTGGGATCATAAACCGTCGCGCCATTGGTGCCGCCGATGGCATAGCCGATGCGCGTTACCGGATTGGCGACGGTCCCGAACGCGGTGTTTGCCGCTGCAAGGAAGCCGTTGGCAAAGGTCGTTCCGGCGACGGGGTTGGTGGTGGAATAGAACGCATCAAAGCTGTTCTTGCCGCTGGTCAGGCCAAGCTTGGCAGAAACCAGAAAGCCGTCAAAATCACCATCATATTGCAGGCCCACGTTGCCAAAACGCATGTGGCGGCCATTGGCGAGATCGCGGCTGAGGTTTTCGATAGCGCCCGTGCCGGTGCGATAGGCAATGTTCAGCCCGCGCAGCGCTGGCGAGTTCATCGTGCCGGTGAAATAATCGATGAACGGGTTGAGCGATACCGACGGGTTGCGTGGATCAGAAACCGGAATTGGCAGATAAAACAGGTTCTTGTCGTTGACGTAGGTACCGGTCAGCTTGATCGAGCCATTGTCGAAATCATGCTTGAGGTTGGCGCGGATCTGGCCGCCCTTGTCGTTGGGGAAGCCGTTATCGCGATAACCATCGTGCTGGCGCAAGAAGCCACCGATGGCGAAATAGGTGTTTTCTGCCAGTTTGCCCGATTGCATCAGGTCAAGCCGGTAAAGGCCGGTATCGCCAAGCGTGATTTGCGCGCGGCCACGTGCCTGTTCGCCACCAGTTACGGTGATGTTGTTGGCGATTGCCGCAGCATTGCTGGCATAGACCGGCGCCGGACCACCGCGCACCACTTCAACGCGCTCGGTCATCAGGTCGAAGCGATTCATGCCTTCGCCCGAATTGAAAAAGTAGCCATCAATTTCATGATAGAGCGGCAGGCCGTCCTGCTGGAAAATCAGGTAGCCACGGTCGGTCGGGATGCCGCGAACGCGGGTTATGTTCTGCACTTCACCGCCGGTTGCTTCCACATGGATGCCGGGGACATTGCCCAGCAATTCAGCGTAGTTCTTTGGCGCAAGCTTGAGAACTTCGTCCTGCGAAAGCGCATTGACTGCGTATGACACGTCAAAACGGCGCTGTTCACGCGCCGAACCGGTGACGATGATCTGCTTGTCCGGATCGGCATCTGCTTCGTCTGCCGGAACTTGGCCCTGCGACGATGCTTGCGCTGCTGCGGCCAAGGTTGATTCGGCAGCATGAGCAGTTGCCGTCGCCAACGCGCTGATCGAGCAGATCAGGCCGATGAAGATGGATTTTGCATGGATAGATTTCATGGTGGACCCCTGTATTGTCTGGGGCCGCAACTATGAGGGGCGTGCGACAGTGGCGTTACTATCTGAAATAATTATGAAATATGAAAAACTCGTCGATGATCGGCGCAAGAGCCTGCACTTTATACAATTGATTGCAGATAGTGCGCGGTGATCACGCACCTGACGCCATCACGCTGCACACTGTCGCCAGAATTTCATTTAGCGAGGTAATCCCGAGGGATTGGCCATGGACTGCTTCCAGACCATCAGGCGCGCCGTCCGTTTTTGACGCTTTGCGCACCTACACCATTGGGCACGCAGGAAAAAGGAGGCGGCGAGCGTCATCTATCAGACTTATTTACGCTTTATCCGCCCACTCATAACAACGGGTGGCCAAAATGAATATGAAGCTTTTGATCGGTACAGCGCTGTCTTCGTCCCTAATGTTTGCAATACCTGCATATGGACAAGCCGAAGGCCAAGCCGATTCTGCAGTAAACAGCAGCGACACCATTGTCGTCACGGCCCAAAAATTCGAACAGAAACTTGTCGATGTTCCGATCACTATTTCAGCTGTCACGGGCGAGCGCATTCGTGAACTTGGCATTTCCGACCTTGATGAATTATCAGCATACGTTCCCGGCCTGAACATTCAGGAGCAGAGCGCCAACAATCCGGGCGTGGTCATTCGCGGGATCACGTCAGATTCCGGCTCGTCACAACAAGGCCCGCGGGTCACGCTTTACTACAACGGCGTCGATATTTCGCGCTCACGCGGGTCATATCAGGCAATCTATGATCTTGAGCGCGTGGAGGTGATCAAGGGGCCGCAAGCAACCTTGTTCGGGACCGCTTCGGCAGTCGGTGCGATCAGTCTTGTTTCGGCAAAACCACAGCCCGGCATCTCGGGGCAATTGACCGCCGGTTATGGCAATTTCAACCAGACGTTGTTAAGCGGCTTCCTCAATTCCGGCGACGAGACCATTGCCGCACGCATCGCCTTCGAATGGCGCAAGCGCGATGGTTATGTCGAAAATCTTGCCTTGAGCCAGACTGACGAACTGTATGCGCAAGACCAGCTTGGCCTGCGTCTTTCCGTCCGCTGGAAACCCAGCGACCGCGTAACCGTGGACCTGACCGGCACATATGACAGGCAGCGCAATGGCGGGACGCCGTTCATTTCGGGCACCTATGCAACGGCTTCCGGCCCTGCCAATCCGTTTGGCGATGCCAACCTTGGCGGATCGCCGCTGTCGTTGTCCGTTCTGGGCGCACCACAGCTTGGTCTTGATCGTGATGTCTATGATGCGAACCTGACGGTTGCTGTAGAACTGACCGATGAACTGACGTTCACCACGGTCAACGGCTATCGCGATTTTGACAGCCTTGAAATTTTCGACGCTGACGGATCTGCTGCTTGGTATCTGGAATTTGCCGAACTGGCACAGGGATGGCAGGCAAGCCACGAAGGCCGCTTCAGCTACCAGTCAAGCACCATTCGCGCATCAGCCGGCTGGAACGTGTTCAAGGAAGACGGCGTTCAGGCCGTGCCGTTCTCGTCCGAAGAAGGCACGTTTTTGCAATGCGCCGCCAATATCATTCCTGGCCTTGGCTGCGTCAATTCTGCAGGCGTCGTGACGGCCGCACAGGCAACATCGCTGGCCACGCGCGGCCTGTTTAGCCAGGTTCCCTATTCATCGGAATTCATCAACGGCGGCGTCAACACGGCCTATTCGGTTTTTGCCGACGCCACTTTGATCCCCACGCCATCGCTCGAAATGACTGTTGGCGCGCGTTATGTTTGGGAAGATCGCCAATCAACGTACTTCGCCCGCGTTCCGCGTCCGGCGCTGAACCCTGCTGGCTTTTCATTGATCCCCGGACAAGTGGACACAGCAGGGCAGACGTTTGTGGCGAGCGACAAATCAAACGCATTCCTGCCTCGTTTCAATGTGCTCTATCGCCTGTCTGACCGGACCAATGTGTTTGCAACGGTATCGAAGGGCCGCCGCTCGCCCGTAGTGCAGCTTTCAGCGGCGCGGATTGTGGGTGTGTCTCAGCCGAACCTGCAATTGGTGCCCGAAGAAACCGTGTGGAATTACGAAGTGGGCCTGAAGGGCGCGGCTGGTCCGGTGTCCGGTTCGATTGGTGTCTATTACCAGAAATATGATGGCTTCCAGGTGAGCGTTGTGCAGCCCGATGGCACAACACGCACACAAAGCGCGGGCACGGCGACAAACCTTGGCGTCGAGGCTGAAATCGCCATTCGCGCATCTGATTGGCTGCAAGTGTTCGGTAACGTCGGCTACATCGATGGCGGGATCGACAAGGATAACACTTTCGCTCCGACATTTTCGGGCGCACGTTTCCGCCTTCAGCCGGAATGGCAAGCGGCGGGCGGCTTTACGATCAACGCTCCAATCGGTACCGGCGCACGCTTCTTCATGACGCCAACGGTCACCTATCGCAGCAAGATCTTCTTCGAACTGCCCAACAACCCACGCACCAGCCAAGGCCCGGTGACGTTGCTCAACATTCGCGGCGGAGTTTCCTTCGCGGATGACAAGTATGAATTGTCGGCCTTCATGCGCAACGTAACCAACAAGAACTACTTGCTGGATGCAGGCAATACCGGCGGCGCGTTTGGCATTCCGACATACATTCCGGGTGAGCCGCGCTTCTTTGGCGCTGCGTTTACAGCCCGCTTCTAATCGCACACCCTTCAAGCTCGTTCGACAGGATGCCAGCACGATGACCACACAGATCAACCGCCGCAAGATGCTCTCGCTCATGGGCGCAAGCGCGACGACCGGTATGGCTATCGGGCTGGCTCCCGGCGCACAGGCCGCAACGATGTTGAAGGGCGCGCAATTTCTGCACGGCGTTGCCAGCGGTGACCCGACGCCTGACGGCGCGATAATCTGGACAAGGGCGACAGTCGCGCAGGGGGCCGTGGGTGACGTGCCTCTGATATGGTATGTTGCGCCTGCCGGTGCAACAAAGGCCGTGCGCACGGGCAAGGTTGTGGCAACGGGTGCCGCAGACCACACCGCGAAAGTGGACGTAAGCGGTCTTAAACCTGCGACCGATTACGACTATTGGTTTAGCTGCAAGAACGGCACGACATCACCCAAGGGCCGTCTGCGCACCTTGCCGGTGGGTGCAACTGAAAAGGTCGTGCTGGCACTGGTATCCTGTCAACTTTATCCCGGCGGCTTCTTCAACGCCTTTGCCGATCTTGCTGCGCAGGAACGGGTCGACGCGGTAGTCCACCTTGGCGACTATATTTATGAATATGGGGCCGAAGGGTATGGAACCGACATCGGCAAGAAGATTGGCCGCTTGCCCGATCCGGCCCATGAGATCGTTACGCTGGACGATTATCGCCGCCGCCATGCGCAAGTGAAGACCGACCCGCAAATGCAGGCCGCTCATGCGCGCGCTGCTTTCATCTGCGTCTGGGATGATCACGAAACCGCCAACGACGCATGGCTGGGCGGCGCGGAAAACCATGATCCTGCCAAGGAAGGCGATTGGCGCGCGCGCAAGGCAGCGGCGCTTCAAGCCTATTTCGAATGGATGCCGATCCGCAATCCGGCCCCCGGATCGGATCCGGCGGCGATCTATCGCAGCTTTGAATTTGGTGATCTTGCGACGTTGGCGATGGTGGAAACCCGCCTGCTGGCCCGCGATCAGCAGGTTGCGTTCAAAGGCGCTGTTCCTGATGCTGCGATGATTGGCGCGATGCTGCAACAACGTCAGGATACCAAGCGCGAGCTGCTGGGTGCAGCACAGACGCAGTGGCTGGAGGCCGTGCTTGCCCGTTCCGTCAAGGCGGGCAAAGCATGGCAATTGCTGGGCAATCAGGTTGTCATGGCGCGCGTCCCCGGCCCCGATTTGCAGCGGGCGATGGGTGAGCAAATGTTTGCTGACATGCTAGGCAAAATGCCAGAAGCCTATCGTGCCCAAATCGCGCGTTCGCAGGGTGCGTTCAAAGCGGGCATCCCGTTCAACATGGATGCATGGGACGGCTATCCAGCCGCGCGGGAACGGCTTTACGCCATGCTGCGCAAGGTGGGTGCAAATGCGATTGCTTTTGCCGGAGACAGCCACGCGGCATGGGCAAATGACCTGTATGACAATGGTGGCACGCTGATCGGCGCTGAATTCGGTGCAACGGCAATCACCAGCCCATCGTACGGCTCGCTGCTGCCGGGCCTTGGGAAGATCATCGCCGAGCAAAGCCCCGAAGTTGCCTTCTGCGATCAGGACCGCAAAGGTTATACGATGGTCACTTTGACGCGCGAGGCCGTCACTGCAGAGTTCGTGACAGTCTCTACCGTTCTGTCGCAGGACTATACCAGAGCGGTTGCCGCGCGTTACACCCGAACTGCAAAATCAAACATCCCGCTGCAACGAGGTGATGCGTAAAACGCAAGCCTCCAAGCATCGCGGCCATGGTCAGTTCTTGCCGGCAAGTTCGCCCGGCTTGAGTGTTTTGACCAGATTGCAGAAGGACAGCACTGCCAGATATTCAAGCTCGGGCATGCGCTTTTCGAACGGTTTTTCGTAGCCTGCAAAGATGGTCATGCCCTCCATCGAGGCAGAGATGAACAGCGCGACAATCTCGCATTCGGAGTCAGATAGATCGGGGCGCATTTCCCGGACAATCCCCAAGATCGGCGCGCGGGCACGGACATACAGATCCTGAACGCGTTCAAGTACGAACTGGTCATGGTTTGACAGCGCCCACAATTCAGGAAAAAAACGCGTCGTCTTCTTGGACCGGATGTCGTCCAGCAAGAGCATGCACAAGCGCCGCAAGCGTTCCTCGGCGGGCACGCCGGGCATGATCATGATCGTCTCGAATTCGCTCTCGTAACTACTGATGACAGCTTCCATCAGCTCGCGCACAAGATCTTCACGGCTGCGGTAATGGTACGTCAGGTTGCCGAATTTCATGCCGCATGTTGCAGCGACTCGGCGCATCGACATCGCCTTGTAGCCATGCTCGATCAGGATCGACAAAGCCGTGCGCAGGATCAGCTCACGGGTTTCATGGCCCTTGGTATAGCCACCTTCACGATCGGGAAAGATCATGTCGGTGACATACTTCGGAACCCTATCGTATTGATTCATATATTCATTTCCCTTGCTTGACGGGCAATATGCCACGCCGCTAAAAACTTGTCACTCGACAAATTTAGGTCACTTGACAGTTTTGTGTCTAGTTTGACATGATCGGGATGCAAGTCAGCACACGGTTGCTGCATGCAAGGGAGGTACCGGATGAAGTTGTTTGCGCTGGCTTTGGCACTATCTGCATCCGGCTCGGCGCTTGCTGCTGCTCCTGCGGCGGAAGCCAGTTTTCCAAAGCCGCTTCCCGATGAACCCATTCCGGTGATCGAAACGCTTCCTGCACAATGGCCTGCGTCATGGGTAATGGTGCACGATCTGCACTTCGGCTCCATCCTTGATGGACGGGTGATGATTGTTGACACGGCATCGCCCGAACGGCCGGTGCGCGGTATGGTTCGCGCGGCGCAGTTTGCCAACATGCTGGTCTCATCCAGCCGCAAGGAAATCCTGACATCCGAGACGTTCTATTCCCGCCTGACGCGGGGTGAGCGGACCGATGCGGTGACGATCTGGGACATGGGCACGCTGGAGCCCAAGGCCGAAATCCTGATGCCGGGTGGCAAGCGCCAGCAATCGGTTACCTATCCGCAGTTGTTCCAGTTTACCAATGGCGGCAAGTGGGCGCTAGTGGCGAATTTCACGCCTGCACAATCGGTTAGTGTTCTCGATCTGGATGCGCGCAAGATCATTGCCGAGATTGATCTGCCCGGCTGTGCGCAGCTTTATCCCACCGGCCAGCGCGGTTTTACCAGCCTTTGCGCCGATGGTGCGATGCTGTCGGTCAAGCTTGGCGCGGACGGTCAGGCGGTGTCATCGAAAACCATCGAAGGCGTGCAGGACATCGACAAGCAACCGCTGTTCGGCACGCCTGCATGGGTTGGCCAGAAGGCATGGTTCGTGAGCTATTACGGCCAGATCCAGGGCTTCGATTTTACAGGCGACGTTGCCAAGACCATCCCCGGCACGTTCAACGTGGGCACGGCAGAGGGCGCTGCGCCGCAATGGCGACCGGGCGGATGGCAAGTCATTGCCGCCGATGCTGCCGGAAAACTTTACATACTGATGAGCCCCAACGGTCGCGAGGGTAGCCACAAAGATGGCGGTACTGAAGTTTGGGTGGTTGATCCTGCCACCAAAACGCGTGTGTCGCGTATCGCCTTGCGCGCCACGGCAACCGCCATTGGCGTGACGAAGGAAGCCACACCACGGCTGATTGCGGCACGTACCGATGGGGTGATTGACGTGCATGATGTGGCAAGTGGTGCATTTTTGCGCACGCTTGGCACAGCGGGCGGTGAAAGCCCCATCCTGATTACGGTGCCGTGAAATGATGGAAATTTCCACTTTTCTGGCATTGCTGCTGGCAGGCTCTGCCCTGCACAAAGTCATCGCGCGTGACCGTCTGGCACAGGTCGCGGCAAAGCTCGCTGGCGTACGTGGCCAAGGCCTGCTGCTGCTGATCGTTGCCGGCACGTTCGAGCTGGTCGCGGCACTGTGCCTGATGATCGCACCGTTGCATCAGACCGGAGCCTTGCTGGCCGCCGTTGTGTGGCTTGCCTATGCCGCGGCGTTGCGGCGCCGGCGCGGCGAGACACTGGATTGCGGATGCGATCTGGTGGCGCGGGAAAAGCCGGTAGACTGGCCCCTGATTGCACGGCCTGCCGCGCTCGCCATGCTGGCACTTATCATTTCCACCCTGCCGGTGGCGGCATTCGGTGTTGCAACGCCATTCGCCGCCGCCGGACTTTTAGCGCTTTATCTCGCCGGGTCGGAACTCCTCGCCATTCCCCATCCTCGCTGGAGGAAATCATCATGCTGACATCCCAGATCCTGTTGTGGACCGCCGTGATCGTGCAAGCGCTGCTGATCGCCGCCCTCGCCCGCCAAGTCGGCATCCTTCACGAACGCATAGCCCCGGCCGGCGCGCTGACGCTGCACCAGAACGTCAACGTGGGCGAAGTCGCCTCGCCCATGACTGTTACGACCATCGATGGCGCGCCTATTGAAATCGGCGGCAAGCGCGATGGACGCAGCCAGTTGCTGTTTTTCGCATCGCCCGATTGCCCGGTCTGCAAGTCCTTGCTGCCCGTCGTCCGTTCTGCTGCAACGGCTGAAGCCGACTGGCTGGACATCGTGATCGCCGGAGACGGATCGAAAGCGGATTACCAGCGCCTCATCGGGCAGCACGGCCTGAACGGCATACCAACCGTTCTGTCAGAGGCGCTTGGCCGCGCATTCGGCGTGTCGAAGCTGCCCTATGCAGTGCTGCTGGACGAGGCTGGCCGCGTCGCATCGCTGGGCTTGGTCAACAGCCGCGAACATCTGGAAAGCTTGTTCGAAGCCAAGGAACGCGGCGTCGCCTCGATCCAGGATTTCCTCTCGCGCCGCAACAAGGAGGCCTGAGCAATGGCCGGATTTGACAAATGGACCGAGCGCCTTTCACGCGGCGTTGCCCGCCGCACATCGCGCCGCAGCACGCTGGCCTGGTTGGGAGCGGCAATCACCGGCGCGGCCACCATACCCGTACTACCGGTGGCCCGCGCGGCAAGCGGTTCACCGCACGGCGGCGGCGGGGCTGCAAATGCGCCGCTGGTTTCAACCAATCCGCAAGATCCCGGTGACCAGACATCGTGCGATTACTGGCGGTACTGCGCCATCGACGGGTTCTTGTGTTCATGCTGTGGCGGATCGGCCAGCACTTGCCCGCCGGGCACGGAAATGTCGCCAATCACATGGATCGGGACGTGCACCAATCCTGCCGACAACCGCGCCTATGTCATCAGCTATAATGACTGCTGTGGCACTTCATCGTGCGGACAATGCCTGTGCAACCGCAATGAAGGCGATCGCCCGCAAGTGCGGCCGCAATCAAATAACGATTATAACTGGTGTCTGGGGACACAAAGCAGCGTTTACAACTGCTCCACAGCGATCATCGTCGGCGTGGCGCTGGATCAGCCCAAGTGAAGGCGCTGCTTGGCATCATCCCGGCGATGGCCGTTATGGCGTTGGCCCTGCCTGCTGCTGCTGCGCCGGACGGGGCAACCATCTATGGCCGCTGCGCCGCATGCCACACCAAAACCGGGGCTGGCGTTCCCGGCGCATTTCCGCCGCTGGGTGCCGATTTCCGCGCCCTTGCCGCAAAGGCTGACGGGCGGCGCTTCCTTTCGCTGGCCGTTGTGCGTGGCTTGTCCGGCCCTATGACGGTTGACGGCAAAGCCTATCGCGGCGTCATGCCCGCACAGATGCTGGATGATGCTTCGACGGCTGCCGTGCTTAACCACGTCGGCACACAAATCGCCAAGACAGGCCCCGCGTTCAAGCCGTTCACCACAAAGGAGGTGGAAGGACACCGGTCTTCAGGCGCAAGTCTTACTGCCGCCGATGTTGCCAAACTTCATGCCCAGGTCGGCGGCAAATGAAGTTCACAACGCCCGGTATAGCCATGCTGTTTGCCCTGTTGATGGCAGCAGCAGGCGTCCGGGCGGGCGAAGTGCAAATGCGCGGGGTCAGCAACCCGCAGCAGGCGCGGATCGATTACATCCTGAAATGTCAGGGATGCCACAGGCCTGATGGCGGGGGAGACGATCGGTCAAACCCGCCGATCAAAAACGAAGTGGCGCGCTTTCTTGGCGTTCCGGGCGGGCGCGAATTCCTTGCGCGGGTGCCAGGTGTTTCCACTGTCGATCTTGATGACACGCGGTTGGCGAACCTCGTCAACTGGACGCTTTACACGTTTGATCCGGCCCACATGCCCGCAGACTTCAGGCCCTATAGCCCTGAAGAAATAGGACATCTGCGCCGTCATCCCCTTCGCCTCGAACGCGCCGAAACAAGAGCGCGGCTGGTGAAAGGCTTTTCGCAGGACAGAGCAAAAACACACTCACCCTAAAAATTGGGAGATACATGATGAGGGAACGTCTTTTCCGCGGAACTGCGCTGGCTGGGGTAACCATAGCATCCGCATTTCACCTGACACCTGCGATGGCGCAAGACGCCAAAGCGGAAAACGTCATACCCGAAGGCGAAATTGTGGTCACCGCAGCCAAGCGGTCTGAAAGCCTGCAAGCAGTGCCGATTTCGGTTTCAGCGATCAGCGGCGATACTTTGGCCAAATCACGCGTTAGCAGCGTCGACAGTCTGGTGACGAAAGTTGCGAACCTGCAACTGACGTCGATTGTGGGCGACAATACGCCGATCTTCGCTTTGCGCGGCGTTTCGATGTCGGATTACAGCCTTAACCAGTCCAGCCCTGTCGCCACCTATTATGACGAAGTTTACAAGGGCAATTTCGCGTTCCTTGGCGTGACGATGTACGATCTGGAACGTGTGGAAGTGCTGCGCGGACCGCAGGGCACGCTTTATGGCAAGAACACCACTGGCGGCGCGGTAAACATCATTGCGCGGGGTGCAAAGCTTGGTGAAACAAGCGGTTACATCAACGCAGGCTATGGCAATTATGACCGCGTTGATCTGAACGCTGCGTTCAACGTGCCTTTGGGTGAAAAGGCCGCCCTGCGCATAGCGGGAACTTATGCCCGTGCGGATGGCTGGTTCAAGAACGTTGTTCCGGGCAAACCCGATCTCGCATCGACCGATGAATACGCCATCCGGGGCACGCTGAACTTTGAAGCCAGCGAAAGCGTGCGCTTTGTTTTGCGCGCATCGACCAGCTATCAGAACCCGCAGAATTACGGCATTTATGCCCAGCCCGAAGCGGTCAACCGCCCCGGCCTTGGCCGCCGCGAGATTGCTTCGAACATTGATACCAAGCGTCAGGCGCGGACCTATTCCGTAGCGTTGACCAGCACGTTCGACATCTCCGATGCCTTGGCGATCACCAGCATCACCGCGTGGGACAAGGGCAACCTGTTCTTCTATGAGGACACTGACGGCACTGCTTCGGAACTGCTGGAAATCCCCTATACCGACCGCGCCACCCAGTTTGCACAGGACTTGCGCCTGACCAGCGACACCGGCGGCCCGTTCGACTTCATCCTTGGTGCCTATTTCCATCGCGAAAAAGTGTTTAACGAAACCACCTTCGAGATCGGAAAAGACATAGATTCCGATGGCTTGGCAGGCATAACCGCCAACGATTGTGCGGTCGGTCTGCCGCTGGCCTGTCTGTTCCGCAACAACTTCACCCAGGTGAAGAAAAGCTATGCGATCTATTCCGATGTGAAATACGCGTTGTCCGATGCGGTCACATTGCGTGGTGGTTTGCGCTATACGCATGATACCGGCGAACAGACCGACTTCAAATCAGACGCATTGGGCGTGGACGGCTCACTGATCGCCAACCTGATCCCGCTTTCGGCGCTCAAGTATTCGCAAGACAATCTGTCGGGCAAGATCGGTGTCGATTTCAAGCTGTCTGACGGCAATCTGATCTATGCCAATGTCAGCCGTGGCTATCGCGCACCAAGCTTCAACGCGCAGGCGTTTTTCGATCCATCGGAGTTGTCTGTCGCCAAAGCCGAGGAAGTCACCGCTTATGAACTGGGTGCCAAGACGCAGTTCCTTGATCGCCGGATCACATTGAACCTTGCCGGTTTCTATTACGATTACCGCAACCAGCAGTTCATCAACATCGATCCCAATACAGCCGCGCAAACGCTGCTCAACATACCCAAATCGCGCATTTACGGCGGTGAAGCGGAACTGACGATCCGGGCGAGCGACAAGCTGACCATCCACAGCGGCATGGGCATTCTGGCCACCAAGATCCAGCAAGGCATTGTCAGCGGCAACAACGTGGCGGGCAACCGCTTGTCGAATGCACCAAGCCTGACGTTCAATACGACAGTGGACTTGACGGTGTTTGACGGAGACATGGGCCAGCTATCGATCCACCCGGATTTTTCTTACCAGACCAGCCAGTTCTTCGAAGTGCTGAACATTCCCCGTTTGCGGCAAACGTCTTATGCGATTGTGGGCGGGCATATCGATTGGGAAAGCGCAAACGGACGCTTCAGCGCATCGATCTGGGGCAAGAACTTGTCAGACAAGTTCTACTTCACTTCCCGCGTTGATCTGCTTGCCGGTTTTGGATTTGATTACAACCACATCGGCAACCCGCGCACATATGGCATCACGGTTGGCGCAAAGTTCTGACGCATTCCAATGAAGACCGACCAAAGAGCGGTCAGGAGAGGATTATGACGGATTACAAGCTGCTCATTGGCGGGGCGCTCGTCGCGGGCGACATGACAATGGACGTAATCAACCCCGCCACAGGGGAGCCGTTCGCAACGGCTCCCCGCGCTTCGGTGGCACAGGCTGATGCCGCGATTGCTGCGGCAAAGGCGGCGGTGCCGGGTTGGGCAGCAGTGCCTTGGGCCGAACGGCAAGCAAAGCTGATCGAACTGGCCGATGCGATTGCTGCACGCAAAGACGAAATCGCGCGCGTGTTAACGATGGAACAGGGCAAGCCCTTGGCCGAGGCCCAGGGCGAACTGGCGTGGACCGATGGCTATTTGCGCCATTATGCTACGCTGGAATTGCCCGATCGCATCATTCAGGACGATGAGGCCGGATATATCGCGGTCAAACACCGGCCCTTGGGCGTGGTGGTGGGCATCATCGCATGGAATTTCCCGCTGCTGGTGGCTTGCTGGAAGATCGGCCCTGCGGTTCTGGCTGGCAATGCCATCGTGCTGAAACCTGCGCCGACAACACCGCTGTGCGCGCTGATCCTTGGCGAGATTTGCCGCGATGTGTTCCCGGCAGGCGTCGTCAACGTGATTGCCGATGCCAATGATCTTGGCCCCCACCTGACCGCGCATCCTGATGTGGCCAAAGTAGGCTTCACCGGATCGACCGCCACCGGCAAACGGATCGCCGCCAGCGGCGCAGACACGCTGAAACGCGTGACGCTGGAACTGGGCGGAAATGATCCGGCGATTGTGCTGGAAGATGTGGACGTGCGCGAAACGGCGCAAGCCATTTTCGGCAATGCTTTCCTGAACAACGGACAAGTCTGCCTTGCGATCAAGCGCGCCTATGTCCACGCCGATATCTATGACGCAATGTGCGGCGAACTGGCGCGACTGGCGCAAGCCGCCGTGGTGGACGACGGGTTGCAGCAAGGCACCCAGATCGGCCCCATCCAGAACAAGGCGCAGTTCGAAAAGGTCAAAGGCTTTCTTGAAGCAGCGCGTGCCGAGGGCACGATTGTGGCGGGCGGTCAGGCGATGGAACGGGCGGGCTATTTCATTAGCCCCACCATCGTGCGCGATGTGACCGATGGTGACCGGATCGTTGACGAAGAACAGTTCGGGCCAATCCTGCCACTGGTGAAGTTTGACGATGTCGAGGACGTAATCACCCGCGCCAATGCATCGGAATACGGGCTTGGCGGCTCGGTCTGGTCAAAGGACATCGGCCGTGCCGCAGAGATCGCCGCGCGGATTGAAAGCGGACAGGTTTGGGTGAACCAACATATCGCCATCGGCCCGCACATCCCCATGGCGGGATTCAAGAACAGCGGTCTAGGGGTTGAACAATCGGTCGAAGGGCTGGCTGAATATACCCAGACCCAGGTGGTGAATATCAAACGATGACCCAGCTTTCCTATGCCAAAGGCCCGGTGGACGAGCCGCTTCTCGAAAAGACCATCGGGCAGGCCTTGCGTGATGCCGGCGCGATGTGGGCGACGGAACTTGCGCTCTCATCACGCCATCAGGGCATTCGCTGGACATGGGCTGAACTTGATGCCGAAGTTGACCGTGTTGCCACAGGCCTTCTGGACATGGGTATCGCCAAGGGGGACCGGGTGGGCATATGGGCGCCCAATTGCGCCGAATGGACGGTGTTGCAGTTTGCCACGGCGCGCATCGGCGCAATCCTTGTCACCATCAACCCTGCCTATCGCACCAGTGAGGTGGAGTATGCGCTGAACAAGGTGGGCTGCACCGTTCTGGTCACTGCTGCGCGGTTCAAGACAAGCGATTACATTGCGATGCTGCGCGAATTGGGTGCCGAAAAGCTGCCTATGTTGCGCAGCATAATCGTGCTTGGCAAGGAGCGGTTTGAGGGTTTTGAGCCGTGGCAAAGCTTGCGCGGACCAGCCGATCATGCGCGTATTTCAGCTGCTGAAGCCGATCTTAAACCCTCTGACAAGATCAACATCCAGTTCACCAGCGGCACGACCGGCTTTCCAAAGGGCGCAACGCTGACGCACCGCAATATCCTGAACAACGGCCACTTCACCGCGCGCACCATCAAGCTGGGTGTAAAGGACCGCATCTGCATTCCGGTGCCGTTGTACCACTGCTTCGGCATGGTTCTAGGCAATCTTGCCGCGCTGACCAGTGGCGCGGCCATGGTTTATCCCGGCGAATCCTTTGAGCCTAAGGCGGCGCTGGAAGCGGTTGCTGCCGAAGGCTGCACGGCGCTCTATGGCGTGCCCACGATGTTCATTACCATGCTTAACCAGCCGGATCTCGACAGGTTTGACGTATCCACCTTGCGTACCGGGATAATGGCCGGATCGCCATGCCCTGTATCGACGATGCGGCAGGTCATGGATCGCCTGAACATGACACAAGTGACCATCGGTTATGGCATGACAGAAACCAGCCCGCTGACCACGCAGACCGCAACAGACGATCCGCTGGAGGAACGCGTAGGCACCGTGGGCCGTATCCACCCCCATGCCGAGGCCAGGATCATCGGCCCCGATGGCGAGACGCTGCCGATTGGCCAGCAGGGCGAATATTGTTCGCGGGGATATGCGGTTATGCCCGGCTACTGGGATGATCCGGAAAAGACCGCAGAAGCCATCGATGCCGATGGCTGGATGCATTCCGGCGATCTCGCGACGATGGACGCCAATGGATATGTGCGGATAACAGGCCGTATCAAGGACATGATCATTCGCGGCGGCGAAAACATTTACCCCCGCGAAATCGAAGAGTTCCTGCTCACGCATCCTGCGGTGCAAGACGCGCAAGTGTTTGGCGTGGCCGATGAAAAGTTCGGCGAGGAAGTGTGCGCATGGATCATTCCAAAACTCGACAGCGCCATGACCCCGGACATCATCCTGGCACACTGCAAAGGCCGGATCGCCCATTACAAGGTGCCGCGCCACGTCCGCATTGTTCAAAGCTTTGAAATGACTGTAACTGGCAAGGCGCAAAAATTTGCAATGCGCCAGATTATGGAGGCCGACCTTTTATCAACCTTCAGAACATGATGGTGTCCTGCATTCAATGACGTGAATAGCGTCCACGAGGCATGAGGTCCGGAACAAGGTCTTGGCCTTTTATGTCAAGCGTCATCACTTCGAAAGGTGGTTTGATAACCTGTTGCAGATCGGCATGCACAGTCTGTACGCCTTTGGCCAAGGGCGCGATGGCCAAGGTTTCTGAACGCGATACAGGGGCGGGCATGGCCAGAGCCAGTTGAACAACCGACGCGCCTGTACGCAAGGGGGCAAAGGCCCAACCGCCCCGCCCTGTCTCTGCGGCTTCGTGATGCCCGTCATCATAGATGAACGTCACGCCGACACGCGAAAGCCGCATTTCACGGGCCGGATCGCCCACCACAACCGCGATGCCGCCTTGCCAGTCGGAGGCTGGAATTGCGGCCCAATAGTCTTCCATCGGCAGTGCGCAGGCGGCGGGCATGGTCGGTGATCCGATTTGCGGCATGGCAATATCGGCAGCGCCATAGGCTTGCTCCATTTCATAGTGTGCGTTGTGCCAGGCAGACATGGCCGTATTGGCCGCCTCGCGCGCTGCATCGGTTGCATCGCTCTCCACTGCTTTGGCCGCCGCTTGTGTTGCGGCATCCCGCGCGGCTTCGGCCACAACTTTTGCCTGTTCCGCTTTGGCAATCTCTGCAGGGCCCGGATTGGCCCGATCATCAGTAGCAAAAGCAGGCGCGGAAGCTGCCGACGCAATGTTCCAAGGACACAGTGCCGACACCGCGGCTTCGCGTTTCAAGCGTGCTTTTTCGCGCATAAAGCGCTCGGCATCGCTGTCCCACTCAAGCCGCTCATCTGCGCGAAAGATGGGCGTGCCAGCGGATGGCAGGTCAGCCAGAAGTGTTACCGTCTTGCCCTTGCGGCCCCAGCGACCGGAGGCAACCTCGTCTACTGCGCCATAGCTTATGTACCAGTCAAAGCGCCCGTCCGCCTTTAACCGCAGTTCGGAACCTGTCTCCATCACGCCCGACAAGTAATACTGCCCGACGAGCGCGGCATCGGGTTTGCCATCCGGCGCGGGTTTATCAGCCAGCAGCTGTTCTACAGCATCAATCAGGTGACAGCTTTTGCCCGTCACAGTTTCGCCTACAGCGCTGACATCAAGGATATGGCCGTCACCATCCTCACGGTAACTGGCGATCAATTCTGCCTGCAATTGTGGATTGCCTTGGCGCAACACCCGCAAATCGCCCAGCAGATCGCCAGCGCCGACAGCGTTGTGCAAAACATAACGCGTGCTGCCCACATCGCAGCGTTCAAGGATAAGTTGGCCTTGCTGTTCAACGATCATTCCGATGAATATATCGCCGACAGGTTCGGTTTGGGCGTTGGCGGCGTTGGACAAAAGGAGGCCGGCCGCCAGAAAAACACAGCGCTTGGCGCTCTGCCTTGCAGTTGTACGATTGTGCTTGAACATGGCACCGCATTAGCATCAGACAAAATGCAGACAATGCCGAAGCAAGAGTTTGTAGCACGATGTTTTCAGCCAGAATGTTTTGCCAAGTTTTGGCGCTGAACGCAGGTTTGGTTCCAAGTCTTTATGCCTCAACCGCCGCGGCACAACAGTTTACGACCCCGCGCACAGGGTCAATCGAGCGCACGCAGATCCTTGACGCAATCCGGCCCGCGCCAGATTCAAAAATCCGATTTGTTGTTCACAGCTTGCGCGTCATCAAAGGCAAAAGCGCAACTTTTGCCTTTGCTGCGGTTGAACCGTCGAAACAGGAATACGACGGCGGCGAGTATATCTTGCAGCGTGATAGCGCAAAAAGCGCTACCCGTTGGCGCGTGATCTGGGCGGTGACGGGCGGCGGAGCGAATGCCTGCGCCGACATTGCGGCCTATTATAATTCTGCAACGCAGCATCTGGCAAAAGTCGGCATTGCGGTTGATACTTTGAAACCCCGACACACCAGCGAAGCAAAACGCCTCGCAGCCTCGGCATTCGCTGATGAAGATTGCTGGTCGGTGGGTGATCTGGGGCCTGATATTGCCGTGCCCGACAAATAATTGCCTGTATTTATCGTAGGCTATGCCCCGGCTTGTCAGCACAGTATTGCACACAACAATACCCCGGCGTACCGTCCTGTTGGAAACTGGCGGGGAATGCACATGACAGACCATATTTCGCGACGCGCAATGCTTGGCGGCGGGCTTATGACGGGCGGGCTATTGCTTATCCCGCACCATGTGCTGGCGGCAGGGCTGCTTGACGGCATCGGCCTTAACAAGCTGATCGGCAATGCATCGGACAACGCGCTGACCAAACTCGCCCAACCTGACGGTTTTTATCGTGACACGGCGATCCGCATTATGCTCCCCGGCACCGGCGGAAAGCTTGCCAAGAAGCTGCTGCAAGGCGGTGACCGACTTGGCCTGACGACCAAGCTGTCCAAATCACTGAACGATGCGGCCAGTCTGGCAGCAGGTGAAGCCAAGCCCATTTTCCGCAACGCAATCAGCGGGCTGAAGCTGAGCGATGTGCCCGGCATCGTCACCGAAAAGACCGGTGGCACCAACTATCTTGAGCGTAGTGCAGGCATCGAACTTGGTGGCAAAATGCGCCCGCTGATCGCCAATGCACTGACAAATGTCGGGGCTTTTGATCAGCTATCGCGGCTGGGCAGCACGGGCAAATTGCTCGGCAACTTTGGCCTGTCTGGCGACAGTCTGATCGACAACGTAGCAAAGCAGGCCATGCGCGGCATCTTCACATATATGGGTGCCGAAGAGGCTGCGTTGCGCAGCAATCCGGCTGGCCTGCTGGGGAAAGTGTTCTAGCGCCAGATACCATAAGATCGGTTTGCGCCAGATGCGTGGGCTGCTTCATGGCTTTGCCTATCAGCAAAAGCGCAGGACCATCACCAAGCGCAGTCTTGGCTGCCAGGGCCAGCAGATCAAGCCGTGAATGGAAAGTGCGTTCCTGCGGCAAGCTGGCAGATTCCACCAGTGTCACAGGCGTATCGGGCGCCAATCCCGCGTTGATCAGGCTGCTCGAAATTGTTCCGGCGGCTGCTTTGCCCATGTAAATGGCCAAAGTGGCATCGGGATCGGCCAAGGCCTGCCAATCAAGGTCAAGCTCTTCGCCAGCGCGCGCATGGGCCGTTACAAACACCAATTTGCGCGCCAGCCCGCGTAACGTAAGCGATAGGCCCATGCTTGCTGCGGCGGCGCTGGCTGCGGTGACACCGGGACACACTTTCACCGGCACTCCGGCCAATCGGCAAGCGTCAAGTTCTTCGGTCGCGCGGCCAAAGATGGACGGATCCCCGCCTTTCAGCCGCACCACGCGTTCGCCTGCCAATGCGGCATCCACGATCAAACGGTCAATCGTGCCCTGGTCCTTGGAATGCCGTCCCGATCGCTTGCCGACATGCACCAATCGCGCGCCTTCAGAAGCCAGATTCAGCACCTCTGGCCCGACCAGCGCATCGTGAAACACCACGGTTGCGGCACGGATGAGCCGCTCGGCCTTGCGCGTCAGAAGCTCGGGGTCACCCGGCCCTGCCCCTACCAGCCAGACCATGCCTGCGGAAAAATCGGTCATTGCGCCACCTCCAACAGTTCTTCATCCCAAGCCCGCAACAGCCGGGCGATGGCCGGACGGCACGATCCGCAATTGGTACCAGCCGCGCAGGCTTTGCCGACGGCAGCAACAGTGCCTGCCCCGTCATGCACCGCTGCCAATATCTGCTTTTCGCCGATACCATGGCAGATGCAGACCATCGCGCCGCGATCTGGCGCGGGTGTGCTGGGGCGCGCGGCCAGCATTTCGGGCGCCAGCGCTGTGGCTTGGCCCAATTGCGCCGCGATCCAATCGCGTTCAGGCAATTGCCCGCTGCGCGTGACGTAAAGGCCCGCTACAAACCGTCCAGCGGCATCAAGCACGGCCACGCGGCGCATCCCGCGCCCCAGATCAACCGCTTCCACCCGGTCGCCTTCGGGCAAAAGCGCATCGGCATCCACTGCGTCGTTGCCCGCCAGTTCATACAGCCAGCCGCCTGTGACGCGCGACTTGCTCCACCATACCAATCCGACCGGCGACACGTCGTGCGCGCTCACCAGAAACGCGCGCCATTCGCTGGTAACTGGCGCAATCCGACAGGCGTTGTTCTTGAAACCCGGTTGGCCCGATACGGGGTCAACCGCCTGATCCGGCAACAGATTACCGCGTCCGCCGCTGGCCAAGGCATCGGTCCAGTGCATGGGGACAAACACCTGCCCGCGCGCCTGTGCATCGGTCACGCATACCCGGAAGGTCGATTGCCCGGATGCCGTCACCACTTGCGCCAGCGCGCCATGCACCACACCTGCCGCCACCGCATCAACCGGATGGACTTCAAGCAAGGGTTCGCGCCGGTGCTGCGACAGCGTGGGCGAAAGGCCCGTGCGGGTCATCGTGTGCCATTGATCGCGGTAGCGTCCTGTATTCAACCGCAGCGGATAAGCCGGATCGGCTGAGCGTGTCCGTGCCTGAACCGGAACGTGGCGCATTTCGCGGCCTGCCATGGGGTGCCTCCCGCCCCAGATGAACGGCGCAAGCGTCTCGAATTCCACATCGGAAATCCGGGCCAAGGCCGTAAGATCAAGCACTTTGCCGTGCTTCACGGCCAACGCCGTCATCGCGGCATATTCGCGGAAGACATCTGCGACCGATTTCCACGCAAACGCCGCATCGTAACCCATACGGGTCGCCACATCAGCAATTATCGCCCAGTCGGCGCGCGCTTCGCCGGGAGCCGCAAACAGCGCGCGCTGGCGGCTGATCCGGCGTTCGGAATTGGTCACTGTCCCGTCTTTTTCGCCCCAGCCCAGCGCGGGCAAGCGAATTTGCGCAAACTTCGCGGTATCGGTATCTGCGATGACATCAGACACGACCACGGTTTCACACCGCGCCAGCGCCTCGCGCACGAAGCCTGCATCGGGCATGGAAACGGCGGGGTTGGTTGCCATCACCCACAGGAACTTGATGCGGCCTTCATGAACCGCGCGAAACAGGTCTACGGCTTTGAGGCCCGGCGCGGCACAGAGCGTATCGGTTTGCCAGAACGCTGCCACATCCGCGCGCTCGGCTTCGGAAAATCCCAGATGGCACGCCAGCATATTGGCCAGCCCGCCAACTTCGCGCCCGCCCATAGCATTGGGCTGACCGGTCATCGAGAACGGCCCCATACCCGCTGCATTGATGCGGCCTGTGGCAATGTGCAGGTTGATGATCGCATTGCCTTTATCAGTGCCTGCAACCGACTGGTTAGCTCCCATTGAGAAAACCGTGACCATCTTCGGATGGGCCGCGACCAGATCGGCCAGCGCAGTGAACACCTCGGGATCAACGCCGCCGTTCTCCCCTCCCGCTTGCGGGAGGGGTTGGGGGTGGGCCTGCTCCGTGACCAACCCGCGCGCCGCCATCTCATCCAGCAGCGCGTTGAACAACGCCACATCGCCGTCGGGCGCCACTGCCACATGCAAGTCCGCCTGCTCCGCCGTCTCGGTACGGCGCGGGTCGATCACCACGATCCTGGTGCCACGCGCCTCGCGCGCCGCCTCGATCCGTTGCCAGATGACCGGATGGCACCATGCGGTGTTTGATCCCACCAGCAGGATCAGGTCCGCCTCGTCCAGATCATCATACGTGACCGGGACGATGTCTTCATCAAAAGCGCGGTTGTGCGCCGCCACCGCACTGGCCATGCACAGCCGCGAATTGGTGTCGATATTGGCGCTGCCGACAAAGCCCTTCATCAGCTTGTTCGCGGCGTAATAGTCTTCGGTCAGCAATTGCCCGGAGACATAGAACGCGACGCTGTCCGGCCCGTGGCGCGCGATGCAATCGCGCATCTTGTCTGCCACCGCAACAAGCGCGGTGTCCCAGCCGACTTGGGCGTCACCGATCATCGGGTGCAGCAAGCGTCCTTCCAGCCCGACAGTTTCGCCAAGGTGTGCGCCCTTGGAGCACAACTTGCCAAAGTTTGCGGGATGATCGGCATCGCCCTTGATGGTGACTGAACGCGGCCCCGTCACAGTCGCACGAATGCCGCAGCCCACCCCGCAATAGGCGCATGTGGTGCGGATGTCTTTCACGCCGCGCGCTGGCCCACAACCGCCGAGCGAAGCAGGTAAATCCGCCCCGCATCCACGCGCAGGGGGATCGTGGGAACACAGCCCTTATCCTCGCCCAGCGCCTCTCCGGTCTTCAGCGAGATGTTCCAGTTGTGCAGTGGGCAAGCGACCACATTGCCATGAACGATACCCTGTGAAAGCGGCCCCTGCTTATGCGGGCACTTGTTCACCAGTGCATAAAATTCATTGGCTTGCGTGCGAAACACCGCAATTTCATCACCGCCCAACACAGGCAGAGTGCGCGCGGTGCCCGGGGTGATCTGGTCCACCGGGCCGATATCCAGCCAATCGCCGATCATGATACGGTCTCCATCTGAAGGGGGCGCACTTGGGCCAAATGCTGGTGCAGATCGGCATCTTCGCCCGCTACGCGCCGCGCCCACGGATCATCCTGACAGAACGTCTGCGAAAAGCGGAATTTGGCGGCGAGCCGCTTTACTGTGTCGGGCGCGTCAAATAGCCCGGATTTGACGTGATCAAGGCCGACCCGCTCGATCCATGGCGCGGTGCGTTCAAGGTAGTGCGCTTGTTCACGGTAAAGCTGGATGAACGCGGCGCAGACTTCCATCGCCTCGTCCTCGGTCGTGACTTTGCACAGGAAATCGGTCGCCCGAACCTTGATCCCGCCATTGCCGCCCACGTGCAATTCATAGCCTGAATCCACGCAGACTACGCCGAAGTCCTTGATCGTCGCTTCGGCGCAATTGCGCGGGCAACCGCTGACCGCAATCTTGAACTTGTGCGGCATCCATGACCCCCAGGTCATGCGTTCCAGCTTTACGCCAAGGCCGGTGGAATCCTGCGTCCCGAAGCGGCACCATTCCGATCCGACACAGGTTTTGACCGTGCGCAGCGACTTGCCATAAGCGTGTCCTGATACCATCCCGGCGGCGTTCAGATCAGCCCAGACAGCGGGCAGGTCTTCCTTCTTGATCCCAAAAATGTCGAGCCGCTGGCCGCCGGTTACCTTGACCATCGGCGCGTTGTATTTTTCAACCACATCGGCAATTGCGCGCAATTCCTTGGGGTTGGTGAGGCCGCCCCACATCCGCGGAACGACCGAATACGTGCCGTCTTTCTGGATATTGGCGTGCATCCGCTCATTCACGTAGCGGCTTTTCTGATCGTCTTCGTATTCACCCGGCCAAGCGCAGAGCAGGTAATAATTCAGCGCCGGACGGCATGAAGAACAGCCATCGGGCGTCGTCCAATGCAATTCCTGCATGATCTGCGGGATCGCGCGCAGGTTCTTTTCAAGGATCAGGCGGCGCACATCATCATGGCCAAAGCTGGTGCATTTGCACATCGTCTTGGGGCCGGACTGGACCTCGCCGCCCAGCGTCAGCGCCAGCAAGCTTTCCACAAGCCCTGTGCAACTGCCGCAGCTGGCCGATGCCTTGCAGGTGGAGCGCACTGCATCAAGGCTGCATGCGCCTGCGTTGATCGTGGCGACGACTTTGCCTTTTGTAACGCCGTTGCAGCCGCAGATTTCTGCGTCGTCGGAAAGTGCTGCAACGGCGGCATTAGGGTCCAGCAGTGCGCCTCCGGACGCGAAGGCTTGCCCGAAGATCAGCGCCTCGCGGATGGCCGAGATATCCTCGCCCTTGCGCAGCAGGTCAAAATACCATGAACCATCGGCGGTATCGCCATAGAGCACGGCGCCGACCAGCTTGTTGTCCTTGACCACCACACGCTTGTAAAGTCCGCGAGAGGCGTCGCGCATGACGATGTCTTCTGCGCCATCCCCGCCGGAAAAATCGCCTGCAGAGAACAAGTCGATGCCTGAAACTTTGAGCTTGGTGGAAGTGACCGAGCCTTCGTAGCCGCTGGGCTGTTCGCAAGCATGATCGGCCAGCGCGCGGCACATGTCCCACAACGGCGCGACAAGGCCATAGCAATTGCCCCGATGCTGGACGCATTCGCCCACCGCCATGACAGCAGGATCGCTGGTGACCATGTGATCGTCGACCACGATGCCGCGCTCAACCTCAAGCCCAGCCGCTTTGGCCAACGTAGTGCCGGGACGGATGCCCACTGCCATAACCACAATATCAGCGGCAAATTCGCGCCCATCCTTGAGACGGACGGCAGAAACATGCCCGCCTGCGCCAACGATCTCGGCTGTATCGCCGCCCGTTATGATCGTCTGGCCGCGCCGTTCCAGTTCAGTCTTGAGCAAGTAGCCCGCCGCTTCATCAAGCTGGCGCTCCATCAACGTGGGCATAAGGTGAACGACGGTGACCTTCATGCCGCGAAGCGAGAGACCATGCGCTGCCTCCAGCCCGAGCAGGCCACCGCCGATCACCACGGCTGAACCGCCCTTTTCAGCAGCAGTCAACATCTTGTCCACGTCATCCAGATCGCGGAAGGTAACCACGCCCGCCAGATCTTTGCCCGGCACCGGGATGATGAAGGGATCTGATCCCGTCGCAATCAACAAACGATCATAAGGCTCTACGCGGCCCGATTGTGCTACTACCATTTTCGTCGCGCGATCAATCGACACGACGGGATCACCGGCAACCAGTGTGATCGCGTTATCTGTGTACCAATCGTCACCATTGATAACGATGTCGTCGAATGTCTTCTCTCCGGCTAGCACAGGCGAGAGCATGATGCGGTTGTAATTGACGCGCGGTTCAGCGCCGAAGATCGTCACATCAAAGCGGGCGGGATCGCGGGCAAGGATTTCCTCAACGGCGCGGCACCCGGCCATGCCATTGCCGATCACGACCAGCCGTTCCTTCACGGCGGCTGACCGGTCCTCTTCCATCACTGTCGTAGGCGCGTTCACGTGAACTCTTCCTTGCCAAACGCGCGACACAAAAAAGCCGCCCGAACGCATCCCTGTTGGGGAAGGTCTGGGCGGCGACGTTGCCACGCAATGTTGAAAATTCAGGCCTTGCGACAATCCACCCTGCTTTGGGCGGCGCTTCGGCCTTCTGCGTGAAAGCTAACCGATTCGGTGGCTACACTGCAAGCGTTATTTTGCGGTGCAGCACGCCGAGCCGTTAAAACGAAACTTCCGTCTGCAGCCACAGGATCTGGCGATCAACGCCGAAGCGGTTGGCATTGTAATTGGCATATTTGACCAGCCAGCTGACCTTCTTTGTCTTGAAGGCAAGGCTTGCGTCCCATTCAGTGCCGAACTTGACATTGCCCACATCGCTGCGGAACTCGTGATAGATCACATTCGCGGTAAGTCCCTGCACTGCTTTCATTTTCGGAAAGGCCTTGGCGAGCGTGACGTAATAGTCCTCAAGCCCATTGCCTGGCGTTGTCAGGAACAGGTCAGCCCAGCCGTTGAACTTGTGCAGCGTTGCAAGCGGCGTCTGGAAGCCTTTGCCTGCAGCCGCATCTGCCCCCAGCTTTTCATAGCCACCGCTGAGGGTGAAACCATTGTAACCCAGCCCTACCTCGGCCAGCACGAAATCCGCTTCATAGCGCACCGGGTTCTGGCCCATGTCCTTTTGCCGCGCATAACTGCCCAGAACATTCAGCTTCACCGTCTTTGACAGCGGGAAGCTGCCCGAAACGCGCCCGCCATAAGTCTGTGAGGAATTGGCGAAGGCAAAAGCGTCTTCATAATCAATCAGATAGGAGAATGCCTTGGCTGTCAGTGGCCCGATCTTGGTGGACGCTGCCAGAAATACAAAATCCCCGTCCATCGCCCTGCGCGGCCCTGATTCCGATCCGAAGATCGAATCTTGCTGGATTGCATATGTGCCATCAAGACTGACCGGCCCCAGCGTGACTTCCGCGCGCACCGCGTCAAATGTCTGTTCGTTCTGGCGCCAGCCCACCGATCCGACAAAGCGCTGATCATCAAGATTGATCCGCTGCCGCCCCACCGTCAGGCCAAATGCCTTGGTTCTATATTGCACCTGCAAACGGTTAAGATCGATGCTTTCCCCATCGGCCACCACGGCAAAGCCCGGACGGCGCTGGGTTGATCCCGGCACGGCAAACGGAAAAGCATTGTATCGGTTTACAAGGCCCAGCGTACCTTCGGCCTCGACCAGAAATGACAAGTGCGATGGCGTGTGCTTGATCTCGAAGCCGGCACGCAACCGGGCCGTCACCGCATCAGCATCTACCGTAGGCTGGTCCACTCCTTCATAGCGCAAGCGCGCATCAATGATCGGATCAAACGTCAGGCTATCGCCCATTGGCACAGGATCGCCAAATGCCTTTTCGGCTGCAAACGCCGGATGTGCGAGTGCAACCGGCGACGCGAGCAGCGCCGCCGCCAGTATACGTGTCTTCATAGTTCCCTCCTGATGTCCCCCCAGAACCGTCTGGAAGCGGGCCGATCAGGCATCCTCAAATCGCGTCAGGCCGCCTTGTCGGTCGGTCCATGATCGTATTCTGCAAGGAAGCGCAAAACTTCTTGCCGGTAAGCGTAAAAATCGGGGTGGCGCAGCAGCGCTTTGCGATCGCGCGGGCGCGGCAGATCGACCTTCAGGATCTTGCCGATCGTCGCATTCGGGCCGTTGGTCATCATGACAACCCGATCAGCCAGCAGGATGGCTTCATCGACATCGTGCGTGACCATGATCGCGGTCACTTTGGTGCGGTTCCACACCTCGACCAGCACGTCCTGCAAATCCCAGCGCGTCAGGCTGTCGAGCATGCCAAACGGTTCGTCGAGCAACAGCAAGCGCGGGCTAAGCGCAAAGGCGCGGGCGATACCAACCCGCTGGCGCATGCCATTGGACATTTCCGCCGCCATCTTGTCACGCGCATCGGCAAGGCCCACGCGCTCAAGATAATAGTCGACAATCTCGCGGCGTTCAGCGCGTGTGGCGTGCGGATAGACCCGCTCAACGCCCAATGCCACATTCTGCCGCGCGGTCAGCCACGGCATCAGGCTGGGCGCCTGGAAAACCACCGCCTTATCAGGCCCGGCCACATCGATTTCGCGGTTATCAAGGATAATGCCGCCCTTGCTAATCGCATTCAGGCCAGCCGCCATCGTCAACACGGTAGATTTGCCGCAACCCGAATGGCCAATCAGCGAAACGAATTCACCCTTGTCCATCAGCAGGTTGAAATCCTCGACCACGGTCAACGGACCTTTGGGCGTGGGGTAAATCTTGTTGAGTTTCCAGAACTCCATATAGCGCAGCGTTGCGCCCTTCTTGGCCGCATCCTGATAGGCCTTTGGCGGCGGTGCCAAATCAAGCGGGGTGACATTGGGCAAGCTGCCGTAATCGCTACCTTTCGCGGCCTTTTCGCCCGCCAGGCTGCCAAGGTAATTGACGATTTCGGTACGCAGCGTTTGAAACGCAGGGCTGTCATTCACCGCTTCACGATCACGCGGGCGCGGCAGGGTAACCTGAAAAATCTGGCCAATCACCGCAGCAGGCGCAGGCGTCATTACCGCCACGCGGTCCGCCAGCAACAGCGCCTCGTCCACGTCATTGGTGACAAGAATGATTGTGCGCTTTTCCTCTTCGCGGATACGGTCAATTTCATCCTGAAGCTTGGCGCGGGTCAAGGCATCAAGCGCTGACAGTGGCTCATCCAGAAGCAGTATTTCAGGCTCCATCGCCAAGGCGCGGGCCACCGAAACGCGTTGGCGCATCCCGCCCGAAAGCTGGCCGGGCTTGCGGTCCATCGCATGGCCAAGGCCGACCAATTGCACCTTCTGGCGCACCAGATCAGCGCGTGCCTGCTTGCTCCGGTCCTTGTGGACAGAGTCCACAGCCAAGGCGACGTTTTGTTCAACCGTCAGCCATGGGAACAGCGAATAGGACTGGAACACAAGGCCGCGATCTTTGTCTGGCCCTTTGATCGGCTTGCCGTGCAGCAGCATCTCGCCTGCATCGGGTTCAACCAGCCCTGCAATGGCGGAAATCAGCGTGGTTTTGCCAGCGCCTGAAAAGCCGAGGATTGCGATGAATTCGCCTTCTTCAACATCCAGGTTGATGCCGCCCAGCACCTCGGAGGTGCCGCCTGCTTTGCCGGTATAGCTTTTGCGCAAGTTCTTGAGCGAAAGGATCGTCGCCATGATCGCGGCTCCTGTCAGACGTTGCGGTTGCGGCTGACGAAGGCCTGCATGGCCATCATCACACGGTCGAGGGCAAAGCCGATCAGGCCGATCACAACGACTGCGACCATGATCCGCGCCAGCGACTTTTCAGACCCGTTCTGGAATTCGTCCCATACGAACTTGCCAAGGCCGGGGTTCTGCGCGAGCATTTCTGCCGCGATCAGCACCATCCAGCCGGTCCCCAACGACAGCCGCATGCCGGTGAAGATGTACGGCAGCGACGAAGGCAGCACCAACCGCGTCAGGCGCGCAAACCAGCCCAGCCGCAACACGCGGCCCACCGCGATCAAGTCCTTGTCGATGCTCGCGGTGCCGATGGCCGTGTTGATCAGCGTTGGCCACAGCGAACAGAGCATCACGACGACTGCCGAAATGATGAAACTTTTGGCCAAGGTTGGATCATCGCTGGTCACCGATGCAGAAACGACCATCGTCACAATGGGCAACCACGCGAGCGGGCTGACCGGGCGCATCACCTGCACCAGCGGGTTTATCGCGGCGTTGACCCGCTTTGACATGCCCGCAACAAGGCCCAGCGGCACTGCGAAAATTGTCGCCAGGACAAAACCCGCCGCTACCGTTTCAAGCGAAGTAAAGATCTGATCCACAAATGTCGGCGGTCCGGTGTAACCATAGCCAGAAGCGATCGCTTCACCCTCTGCCACGCGCGCCGCTGCGTTTTCTTCCATCAAACCGCCAAATGCGGCCCACACATCGCCCGGCCCCGGCAAAGCACCGAGCGAAGTTTGCACCAGCGGTGCCAACAGTGCCCACAGCAATAGAAAGCCGCCAATTCCAACCAGTGGAGGCCACAAAGCTTCGAACACCGCCCGCCCCGCAGGCAGCTTGATGCCAAAAGGAAGCTGCAACGAAGGTTTCACGGTTGTGTCCTGCGAAGTGGGGAGGAGAGCCGCGCTCTCCTCCTTATCGTGAGATGCGCTGGCGATGAAATCGTCCTTGCGGATTGGAACGGCGTTCATTGGCTTTGGTCCTGTTTTACTTGACGCCCGCAGGCGTTACCTTTTGGCCCGGCTTCAACCCGATGGTGAAGCTTGCGGCATAGGCGGCAGGCTTGCGTGCATCGAACGCAACGCCATCAATGGCCTTGCGGGTATATACGCGGAAACCATCAGTCTGCGGAAACTGGTCAGCGCTGGCTTTGCCATCAGCAACAAGCGATTTGGCAGCTTCGTCATAAAGATCAGGCCGGTAGACTGACTTGACCGTATCGAGATACCACTGGTCAGTCTTGTCTTCGGCGATCTGGCCCCAGCGGCGCATCTGCGTAAGGAACCAGATGCCGTCCGAATAGAACGGGTAACTGGCCTGTTGATCGAAGAACAAGTTAAACTCTGGCGTATCGCGAGTGTCGCCCGAACCGAACGTAAACTTGCCGGTCATCGACGCCATCAGCACGTTTTCATCGGCACCGACATACTTTGAATTCGCCAGCAGCTTCACTGCTTCGGTACGGTTCTTGCCGCCTTCAGCATCAAGCCACATCGAGGCGCGGATCAATGCGCGGGTCAGCGCTTTGACCGTGTTCGGGTTCTTCTTGGCAAAATCAGCGGTCAAGCCGAACACCTTGTCGCCCGTGGTTCCGGCAATATCGGGATCGACAATGATCGGTACGCCGATCTTTTTTGCAACCGAAGCCTGGTTCCACGGCTCACCCACCGAATAACCATTGATGGTGCCAGCCTCCATGGTGGAGGGCATCTGCGGTGGCGGGGTGACAGAAAGCTGCACGTCAGCGCCGGTTACGCCTGCGGTATCAGCAGGAAGGTAGTAGCCGGGGTTCAGCCCGCCTGCCGCCAGCCAGTAGCGCAGCACATAGTTATGCGTCGAGACGGGGAACACCATGCCCATTTTGAACGGCTTGCCCTCAGCCTTGAACTTGGCGACGACGGGCTTGAGCACTTCTGCCGAAATCGGCATTTGCACTTTGCCATCAGGGCCTTTTGGCAGTGACGGCGCGATCATGTCCCACACTTGGTTGGAAACGGTCACGCCCTTGCCGTTAAGATCAAGCGAGAACGGCGTTAAAAGTGGAACTTTGCTGCCAATGCCCGCACCCGACGCCAGGACCTGGCCTGCCAACATATGCGCACCGTCCAGTTGCCCGCCGGTCACGCCATCAAGCAGCACTTTCCAGTTGGCCTGCGGTTCCAGCGTGACGGTGAGGCCCTCTTCCCGGAAAAAGCCCTTTTCTTGTGCAACCACCAGCGGTGCAATGTCGGTCAGCTTGATAAAGCCCAGCTTCAATACGGGCTTTTCAATGCCATTGGCCGATACAGCGGGCTTTTCGCCCGTGTCCGCACTTTTGCCGCAGCTGGCAACCGCAATGCCTGCCAACAGCGCCGCGATCATGCCCCGCCGATTCATTCCCTGAAGTCCACTCATCCGAACCACCCCTTTGGTCGGCGCAAACAACACAAAAAAGCCGCCCGAACGCATCCCGATGGGAAGGTCTGGGCGGCACCGTTGCCACGCAATGAAACTGAAAGCTGATGGAAGCGGGTGTCCGTCCAACTTTGGGCGGCGCTCCATCTGCTGGAACAGAAGCTATGTGATTCGCCCCCCCTTGGGCAAGCACTTTTTGCACCGCAGCAGAATTTTATGCTTTGGCTTGTTCTGCCACATAGGCCGCAAGATGATTGGGGTCGAACACCTTTCCATCAAAAAAGCTGTTATTTCCCAGAGTTATAACCCCTTGCTGCATCGAAACAGACGTTGGTCCGGCAAGGCTTCCTTCAACCTTGGAACTTGCCCCCGGCAGCGGGTCTTGCGTGCCCAATAGTGCGCTGCGGTATACATCGGGACGGAACACCCGCGCAGCAAGATTCGCCTCGGCATCATCGTACCCGACCCCATCCCAGCGCACCATCTGGCTGTAGAGCCACTCGGCCTGGCTCACCCACGGGAAGTTTGCCGCCTCGCGGTGCTGGAACATGAAATCGGGGTAGTTCAAAACTTGCCCGCCGCGTGCCAATAACAGGTTGTCCGAAATGGCCCGGCGGATCAGCCCCGCATTGCCATCAAGGTATTCAGGCCGCGCAAGAATTGCTGCATTCAGATCATGGTTTGCAGGATTAACAAAGTGTTCGCCCGCTTTGCGCAATGCGCGCACCAGCGCTTCGGCATCGCTACGCCGCTCTTCGATTACCGGTTCACGAAATGCTAGCACCTTTTCCACTCCGCGCCGCCAGATTTGCGCGGTTGCCAGCACAATTTCGCCCGCGCCACGCTCAACCGCTACGCTGTTCCATGGTTCACCCACGCAGATGGCGTCCACTTCGCCCGATTCCAGCGCATCTGCGCAGAACGGCGGCGCGACTGTGGTGATTTCCACATCGACGTCCGGGCGGATGCCACACCCCGCCAACCAATAGCGCAGCATGTAATTATGGCTGGAAAAGCGGTGGACCACGCCAAAGCGAAGCATCCGCCTCTGCCCGCGCTCGGCCTCGACCACGGCCTTCAGCGCAGCCCCCACGGCTGCCGGATCGCCCAGCTTTCCGGGCTGCGCTACGCGCTGCGCCAGATCGCTGCGCATGGTAATCGCGTTGCCGTTAAGCCCCAGCACGAACGGCACGGACAATGGCTGCGCCGGCCTTCCCCGCCCCAAGGTGACCGCAATTGCCAGCGGTGCCACCAGATGCGCGGCATCGGTATGGCCATAAAGCAAGCGGTCAAGCACGGTGGCCCAGCTCATGTCCTTGACCAGCCGCAGCGAAAGCCCTTCAGCTTCGGCAAAGCCATGTTCGCGCGCCAAGATCGGCAAACACGCATCAACCAATGGCAGGAAGCCGATCGTCAGTTCGGTCTGCATCACTTTCCTCCCATAAGCAGGTGCGCGGTGACAACCGCGTCGGCGATTTCGGCAATTCGCTTGCCCTGATTCATCGCCGCCTTGCGCAATTCGGTATAGGCCTGAGGCTCTGAAAACCCGCGGCTATCCATCAAGATCCGCTTGGCTTTGTCGATGCAATCGCGCTCGGCCAATTTGCCCTTGGCCTCGTCCAGATCAGCCTGCAGGCGGGCAAAGGCGTTGAAGCGTTTGACCGCAAGGTCGAGGATGGAACGGATGCGATGGGGGGCCAATCCGTCCACCACATAGGACGATACGCCAGCATCGATCGATGCGCTGATCGCCTCCTCGTCGCTTTCATCCACGAACATTGCGATGGGCCGATCAAGCACGCGGCTGACAGCGAAGTATTCCTCCAGCACGTCACGCGACGGGTTGCCAAGGTCCATCAGGACGATGTCCGGCCCGATCTCGCCAATCCGCGCGACCAGCCCGCGCCGCTCTGTCAGGACAAAAATCTCGCAATCCGCAAGGGCTGCCAGACCTTCCTGCATGACAGCCGCGCGGCTGGCACTTTCATCAACAATGGCGATGCGCATGTCCGGCCTTTTGCGCTGCACCGCAACATTTGGCAACTGGCATCGCGTCAGAAATGTGGTCAATGGCCTGAACCGGCCACAGGCAGCGTATCCATGGGGTTCCAGCCGCCGATAAAGGCTCTATGGTCGGCAGCATTTGCTATGCCAATATGAACACTCGAAGGAAAGTGATGACTGCTTCAATCTCTATGGACGATGCGCGTGAGCACTTTGCCCATTGCGTCCAGGTGCTGGGCGGCGTGACAACCGCATCGCGGCGGCTGAACATTGATGAGCGCGCCATTCGCCGGTTTGTCAGCGGTGAGCGACCTGTGAGTGTTGGCCTGCTGCAAGACACCGCCGCCGCGCTGGGCCTTGTCATTGCCGAGGCAACTGCGGCCGAGAAAGAGATTGCTGGCGTTACGTTAATTGATGAAACACATGCGTGAGAACTTGTCGGGCTGTCCGGCCTTCGGGAGATGATGATGAGCCGGTTGACGCGTAAAGAGTATGAGGCATCGCTGGAGCCATTGCAGCGCGAGCTGGTGGACCTTGCCCGCTGGGTTGCGGCGAAGGGCAAGCGTGTGGTGGTGGTGATGGAGGGGCGCGATAGCGCGGGCAAAGGCGGGGCGATTACCGCTATTCGTCAACACCTTAACCCCCGCCAAGTGCGCACCGTTGCCTTGGCCAAGCCGACCGAGCGCGAGGCCGGGCAATGGTATTTCCAGCGGTATGTGGAGCATCTGCCCACGGCGGGTGAAATGGTGCTGTTTGACCGCAGCTGGTACAACCGCGCAGGCGTTGAGCAGGTCATGGGCTATGCCACGCAGGAACAGGTCAATGCGTTCCTGAAAGCGGTGCCGCGCTTTGAGGAAATGCTGGTGGATGATGGCATCATCCTGCTCAAATACTGGCTGTGCTGCGATCAGGCGAAGCAGGAAGAGCGCTTTGCCGAACGCAGCGAAGACCCGCTGAAAGGGTGGAAGCTTTCGCCCATCGATGTCAAAGCGCGCGAACAATATGATGCGTATACAAAAGCGCGCGAGACCATGCTGGCCGCAACGCACACTGCCGCAGCGCCTTGGACACTGGTGGATTTCAACGACCAGAAGATCGGTCGCTTGACCCTGATCCGCAACTTGCTTGACCGCATTCCCGACCATGTTGTCGCTGAAGAACCGGTGGTTCTACCGCCATTGTCGGGCGAGCCCTCAACCGAGCGTTTCAGCGTCGTGCAACCGCTGAAAGACTTTGCCGATTAGCGCGATCAAAGCACCGGCCTCGTGCGGTGCAAGCAAAAAGCCCTCTCTCCGGACGGGGAGAGAGGGCCTTATCAGACGTTGGGTAACGTCAGATCAGAATGCAGCGGTCAACGACACAACGACCGTAGCTGCTGCGATTGAACCGATACCGTCCTGGCCGCGCGAGAAGCTTGGCTGAAGGTAAGCTGATTCAGCATCGGAAATGTCGGTGTCGACATAAGCAACGCCAAGGGTAAGCGGTGTACCGCTGATGGCATAATCTGCACCGATCAACCAATCGGCATATTCACCGGTAGGGGCAACCGAGGTAGCGAACGGACCAAGGCCAGTGTTACCCTTTGAATAGCCAAGGTGCGCCTTCAAGGTCAGACCTGTTTCAGGGATTGCGCTTGAGACATCGCCCCAGACGTAAAGGTTCGAGTTCTTGTCACCTTCGTTGGTGTACGTTCCGGCAGCAGCAGCTTCGCCAGCGGTCAGGCCGAAACGGTTTGCATCGTACCAGCTACCCAGTGCTTCCTGCTTTGGCGCATAAGCGACACCGGCAGTCAACGAAACCGGGCCGGTCGTGCCCGAGACCTTGAAGTATGGCTCAATGAAGTCGGTATTATCGAAGCCCTTGGGGTACATGTACCAGGTGGCGCCGAAATCGATGGTCGCGCCACCTACAGTTGTCTTGTAGCCAGCGATGATGTCGAGTTCCATGTTGGCGCCGCCAAAGGTGCCCCAACCGGAAAGGTTCGAAGCCCAGCTGCCGACATAGACGCCGCTTTCGTGCGCAACGGTGATGCCGCCTTGGACGGCCATGTTGCGGTCAGACTGCGAAACACCGCGGAAGCGGTAATCGGAAACGAGCGCGGTATTGCCCGATACAGTGATGGGGCTTGATGCCTCTTCCTGCGCAAACGCTGGGGTTGCGGCAGTGGCAATGGCGATTGCAGCAATGGCTGCGGCCAAACGAATCTTCATACGGAACGCTCCCTGTAAGGATTATCACGTTCCACCTGCGTTCACTGTGCAGTTCTTCTCAGGGGAGAACCATCACAATGAAGCTTGATTCGTACACACGAATTGTTTCTATAGTATTGCTAGTTTGTAACTGTATGTGTCTGTTGCTGCAATGCAACACTGCCCGGGCGATCCCGCCAAAACGCAGGACTTGCCCGGGCTCCAAATCATGCCGCAGGCGCGATTGTCCGGATGACTGATGCCGGACCTGTCACCTTGACATCATCACCGCGCAAGCGCCGACGGGCCACCCATTCGCTGAGCATTTCAGCGGTCGTGTGGTCGATCGTGTGGACCTTGTCCATATCAACATGGACTGCACGCCCTGCAGGAAGCTGTTCAAGGGCGTTGGTCAAACGCGTCAGCCCCAAGAACGTTGCCGCGCCTTCAAGCTCCAAGCCCACTGTATCGCCAACCGATTGCTCGCCAACGCGGAACTTCAGATTTCGCACATGCGGGAGCAGTTCGACAACCGACAGAGCAAGGCCGACCAGCACGCCAGTCAGCAGATCCGTCGTCACCACGAGCAAGAATGTGACGACCCAGATGAGCGCGGGCAAAATGCCATGAACGCGGAACAGATGCCTTACGTGTTTGACGCTGACCAGTTTCCAACCGGTGACCACCAACACGCCGCCCAGTGCCGCCATCGGCACTTCGCGCAAGACAAATGGCAGCATGGCGACAAAGCCGAGAATCCAGACGCCATGAAGAACAGCGGAGAGACGGGTCATCGCCCCTGCCTGCACATTGGCGGAGGACCGGACGATCACGCCCGTCATCGGCAGGGCATTGAAAACACCGCACAACAGATTGCCAACGCCCTGTGCGCGCAGTTCCTTGTTGTAATCAGTACGGACGCCATCATGCATACGGTCCACCGCAGCGGCGGAAAGCAAGGTTTCCGCGCTGGCAATGAAGGCGATGGCGATTGCTGACAAAATCAACGACGAATTGCCAAGGACCGAGAATGCCCCGGCCTCGGGCAAAGCGAAGGCAGCAGCGATGGATTCAGGGACAACAATGCGGGCAACATCAAGGCCGAACCCTGAAGCCACCAATGTAGCCGCCAGAACGCCCAGCAGCGCTCCGGGCAAAAGCCCCAACCGTGCAGGCTTGAACTTTTCCCACGCGATCATCGTACCAATGGTCAACAGGCCAAGCATCAAGGCAAATTCAGTGGCCTCAAGATTAAATGGCGTCAGGCCAAGAAGGCGCGCAGGCATCATCGCAAGGTTTTCAGGTCCGCTCGACAATGGCTTTTCGTCGAACAGGATATGGAATTGTCCAATCACGATCAACGCACCGATGCCGGCAAGCATGCCATGCACAACCGCAGGCGAAATAGCGCGGAACGCCCCGCCAAGCTTGGCAACGCCCGCGATTACCTGAATAGCACCAGCCAGAACCAGAACCGGACCCAGGGCTGACAAGCCATTGTCTCGGACAAATTCGAACACGATGACCGCAAGACCGGCTGCAGGTCCGCTTACCTGCAGCGGTGATCCGGCCAGCAGGCCCACGACGATGCCCCCGATGATGCCTGTTACCAGGCCTTTTTCGGCAGGAACGCCAGATGCAATGGCGATGCCCATGCACAACGGCATGGCAACCAGAAAGACAACGATAGATGCGGTGAAGTCACGAGCGAAAAAGCGGAAGGGACCTGTCCCCTCCGCCTGATCGTGCACTGATACAGCAGCGGAAGTCATTCTGCGGCCACAGCATAAGACGCGTTGCTGACAGGCTCATTGGCCACGCGCGTGTAGGCTGGCAGAGCCACTGGCAGCGCACGATCTTCGCGCATCGGCACGAACTGGCCGGTATCGCCATCAAGACCGAGTACGACGCCTGCCGAAATATCGACGAACCAACCGTGCAACGCCATTTCGCCACGGGCGATGGCAGCGGCAACCGACGGGTGCGTCCGCAGGTGATCGATCTGCGACATGATGTTTTGCAGGCTGATGGCCCGGACCCGTTCATCGCCGTGCAGATGTGGCGCGCAGCTTGAGATGACGTGTTCGGCAGCAGCACCGTGACGCAGCCATGCGACAACATTAGGCATGCCTTCCGGCGCTTCAGGAGCCGCCAGGGCCTTCATTGCGCCGCAATCGGAATGGCCGCACACGATGATATCGCGCACGCCCAATGCCACGACTGCATATTCCACGGTTGAGGAAACGCCGCCGTTCATCGTTGCATATGATGGCACCATGTTGCCGGCGTTGCGGCACACGAACAATTCGCCCGGCTGCGCCTGCATGATCTGTTCAGGCACGATGCGCGAATCAGCGCATGAGATCATCAGCGCCTTGGGCGATTGGCCTTCGGTGGAAAGCTTGCCAAACAGCTCGCGGCTATCGGGAAATACGGTCTTTTCGAAGCTGAAAACGCGGCCGAGAAGTTCGTTCATGTCAGTCTCCCTTTTCCGGTGAGGATAGGTTGACCGCGGCGAAGATGCCGCGATTGCCAGCATAGGTATGGCAATGCCTTTTCCTGAATCAGACCGCACTGTTACGAAATGTTGCCAGAAGCTCAGCCTGCCGCGCAAGGAAGGCGCACAGTCACGCACAGGCCGCCTTGCTCGCGATTGCGCAATTGCAACACGCCATTGTCCAACGCGATGGCGCGCATGACAATGGGCAGCCCCAGCCCCATTCCCGGCGTATCGCGGCCCCTTGCGGTATCCAGCCTGACAAAGGGTTGCAGCACGTCCTCCATGCGATCAGGTGGAATACCCGGCCCGTTGTCCTCAAACGTAATCTCGGCAACGTCCCCGTCGCGGCGAACGGTCACATGGACATTTCCGGCGTAATGCAGGGCGTTCTCGATCAAGTTTGCCAAAGCCCGCCGCAAGGAAACAGGCCGGGCCACGATCTCAAGACTTTCAAGCCCCGCGAACGTTGCCTCCCGGCCATCGTCAGCGGCGGTATCAACCAAGGTTTGCGTCATTACCGCAACGTCAATCCGTTCAGCCCGCAAGCGCGAACCGCCGGATTCCACAAACGCCTGCAGCGATTCCAGCATATGGCGCATTTCGCCAAGGTCCGTGGTCATGTCGTTGACCGTTTCGCTATCGAGACCTGCGCGTTCAAGGCGAAGCTGCATGCGCGCAAGGGGCGTGCGCAGATCGTGGCCAATGGCCAGCATGGACTGGGTGCGATCAGCCATCGATTGATGAATGCGATGCTGCATCTGGTTAAACGCTGCAATCAACTCGCGGACTTCGCCGGTCCCCTGTTCTGCAATCGGTTCGGGCGAGCCTGCCCCTACTGTGCGGGAAGCGCGCACCAGTGTGCGCAAAGGCGCAAGCGTTGCACGAAACAAAGCCCAGGCCAAAACCACCAGAATAAGCGATGGCAACAACAGCATCACGATGCGACCAGTGCTCAGTGACCAGGCAGAGCTTGCATAGGTCTGAAATTTCAAAACACTGCGATCAGGCAACAAGACAGAACCGACGATATTGCCGGGCGCGCCAGTCGAATTCAGACGCAATTGCAGATCGGCGTGATCATGGCCGGTTGCATCTTTCAAAATCTGCTTGCGCATGCGGGATGGCGCAGGCGAGCCAACTGGCTGTTGTCCAGCAGGCTGCCATTCCAGTGAAAAGCGATTGGTACTCAGATCCTTGGCAACGCGTTCCCTATCTGCTGGGGTTGTGTCCTCGATGATGCGACTGGCAATGACCAGATGTTCTGCAACCCGCGCCGCATCATCTTCACGCAAGGCAAACTGGCTGGCACGGTCAAACAGCAAAATGTTGGCAGCAAAATCCACCCCGGCGACCAACAGCAGGATCGCCAGCAGCCGTTCTGGCAGTCCGAACCGCCGTGACAACTTCAAGCGCGATCCACTTCTGCCCGGAACATGTAACCGACGCCGCGTACCGTCACGATCGGCGCGGGACCACCTGCTGCTGATAGCTTGCGGCGCAGACGGCTGACCAACACATCCACGCTGCGGTCCGAACTGTCGCCCAGACGCGTGCGGGAAAGTTCGATGAGGCGTTCGCGCCCCAGCACCCGCTGCGGCTGACCAATGAAGGTTGCCAGCAAATCGAATTCGGCCCCGGTCAGATCAACCATAGCGCCGCTGGGCGAATGCAATTCGCGGCGGGCCATCGACACGGTCCACCCATCAAACCGGATGTCACCACTGCGCCCCCCCGTCTCGCCAGAAGAATCGCTGCCCATCGTTGTGCCGCGACGCAGAACAGCACCGATGCGGGCCACCAGTTCGCGCGTGCTGAACGGCTTGGCCAGATAATCATCTGCCCCCAGTTCCAACCCGAGCACACGGTCTTCCTCGCTGCCGCGCGCAGACACAAAAATGATCGGCACGTCACTTTGACGGCGCAGGCGGCGGAACAATTCGATGCCGCTGGTGCCCGGCAGCATGATATCGAGCACAACAAGATCAGCAGGTTCCCCTTCGAGGGCCACCCACATCTCCGCTCCTGTTGCAGCCGTGCGGACTACATAACCGTTTTCACGCAAGGCGCGGGCCGTCAGCGTGCGCAAAGGGCCATCATCTTCCACCAGTACGATTGAGGGTGATTGCATAATATCCCGGTATGGTTGCGGCACCTGCGCGCACGATAGGTCGACACGCGCTGACTGCCAAGGACGAGTTCAAACACTATTCATAGATGTTGAGAGCGCAGACCAAGACCTGCAAAACCCTCTCACCAACCTTGCCCTAGCTGAACAGTGCCCTTTTCCAATGACGGGCGGGCGCGCAACAAAATATTGCTGCGGTGCAAAAATATTGGAAACTGGAATAAAATGACCGCATTTAGGACTATGCGTGATGACGGATGCCGTTTGCTAACGCCATGATCATTAGCTGACGCTGCGGAATATGTACCGCGTAGCAACATCCCCGATCAGCGTGCGATGCACTGTTCACCCAATGGGTTTACACCCGACACGGCGCGATTTTCTCGCATCCTCTCCCAAGGCCGTGTCGGGCGACATTTGCAAAAGCCGCTTACCGTTAATGCACTCTCTTGTCAGAGCAAATCTTACGTAGTTGTCACATTCTGAGTAATTGATGCAATCGGACCACACATACCCGCTGAAGCAAGCGCATATTAACCCGTAATCACCCCCATTATCGGGCAAGCGCCAATAACAGGATCCCCTCAGATTTGTTCGCGGCGCTTGCACGTTAAATACGGTCAAGCGATATCAACCCGTGCAGGAGCGCAGAAGGGCTGGATTATCACACTGCCATGATGAATGGGTAATCCCGCCACGAACGACGTTGGTCGTATGTGACTACATCTAGACGGATGCAGCGACTTGCGACCCGAGCTTTGCATTGAAGCTGAATTGAAGGTTGTAGAAGCGGAAAAAAGCCGCTCGCATGGTCCTAAAACGACAACGCCGCCCCGTAGGGCGGCATCACCTAATCCACTTGCGTGGTTGCGGGGGCAGGATTTGAACCTGCGACCTTCAGGTTATGAGCCTGACGAGCTACCGGGCTGCTCCACCCCGCGCCGGGGTTTTGCACGGGCGCGG
>NZ_NCEN01000018.1 GCF_002280675.1 Novosphingobium sp. 32-60-15
ATCAGCTTCGGCATACCGTAGTGCCATGTTCGCAATCCCGTCTTGGCCGGAACGACATTCTTAGGCGGAATCCGCCCTGCCGTTGAATGTCCGCAATGGCGTCGCTTCCTGACAGGCAGGTTTTATCCACAACCCGGCAAAACCTGCCTACGCCAGCCACCGCGCCAGCATCTGCATCAGCCCAAGTTTCTCGCGCGCCCCGCTTTGCGCAGCAGTGCGATCATCGCTCATGCATTCAATGCAATAGGCGCGCATTCCGCCGCCGCTGATCAGGCGGGTGACGTCTGCCTCGATCCGCGCGATCAGGCCGTGTTGGCGCGCGGCCAGCACTCCGGCAAGGTCTTGCGCGCCGGTGTGACGCGCTTTGCCGGTTTCCATCTGTTGCAGGAATTGCGCAAACGGGCTGGCATCGCTTTGGATATAGGCCGCATGCCATTCCTTTGCGCCAGCCTTTTTGGCGGCCCATGCCACGGCATCTTCCACGCCGCCAAATTCATCGACAAGGCCCAGTTGCCGTGCGGTACCGCCGTCCCAGATGCGGCCCTGCCCCACCTTGTCGATATCCGCCGTCGTCTTGCCGCGCGATTTGGCGACAAAGCCGAGGAATCGGGCATAAGTCTGTTCAACCTGGCTCTGCATCACGGCGGCCACTTGCGGTGTGATACCGCCCAGCAAATCCGGCTGGCCCGATAGCGGGGTGGTGGCCACTTGTTCAGTAGTCACGCCGTATTCGGGCAAGGTTTCCTCAAAGCTTGGGAACACCGCGAACACGCCAATGGAGCCGGTGATCGTGGAGGGTTCGGCAAAGATGCGCTGTGCGGGCGTTGATACCCAATAGCCACCGCTGGCCGCCGTACTGCCCATCGATACGGCAATCGGCAGGCCTTTGGCCTTGACCCGCTCCACCGCCGCGCGAATGCGTTCGGATGCCAGCACCGACCCGCCGGGCGAATCCACCCGCAAGACCAACGCTGCGTATTCATCGCTTTTGGTTACGCCATCGATCAGGTCGGCAATCCGGTCTCCGCCAGCGGTGCCGGGGCCTGCATCGCCATCGACGATTTCCCCCGCGACGGTGACGACGGCCACAGCCTTGCCCGCTTTGGGCGCAGGCTTATCGGCCAGATAAACGCCAAGTTCCGTGGCTTTGAACGCACCCAGCGACCCGTCTTTGTCAGCGCCGACCAGTTCGGCCACGCGCTGGCCAAAGGCGATACGATCCCCAACGCGGTCAACCATGCCGGATTTCAGCGCCGCTTGCGCAGCATCGCCACCGGCATCGGACACCCACTTGGCAGGATCGGTAATGGCCAGCGTGTAATCGGCCTTGGGCCGCGCGCGCTTTACATCGTCCTGCCAGTTTTGCCAGACCGCTTGCAGCACCGCGTTCAACGCATCGCGCGATTCGGGCGAGGCATCGCTGCGAATGTAGGGTTCAACCGCGCTTTTATAGGTGCCAACCTTGAAGACGTTGGCCTTGACCTTCAGCTTATCAAGCAGGCCTTTGTAAAACAGTATCGTGCCGCCCGGGCCGCTGATCGCTACGCCGCCCAGTGGATCAATCCACGCCTCCGTGGAATGCGCGGCCAGTTGAATCGCATCGTCGGTATAAATCAGCGAGCGGACCAAAACCGGCTTTTTGGCAGCGCGCACTTTATCCAGCGCCGCACCGACATTGGCGATTTGCACCGCCGATCCGCCAGAAAACTGTTCCAGATCAAGCACGACGGCTTTGATACGTTTGTCCGCAGCCGCCGTTTCGATGGCCCGCACAAGATCGCGTTCGACATATTCGGGCGCGGGCGCATCCCCCGATAGCAACAGCGATGTGGGTGAAAGCTGCGCGGCTTCTTCAACGATTGCGCCATCCAGCGCCAGATACAGCGCCCCTTCGCGCACCATGCCGGGGCTTGGGCGTGATGATAACGCAGCATAAATCGCTGCAAAGAACAGCAGCAGAAACAACAGGACGAGGCCATCTTTGATGGCGACGAGGATCTTCCAGACCGAACGGGCAAAGCTCATGGCGGCAACTCTATTGTGGACGAGTGCACAATGCCAGCGGGAAACCGCTTGAGCGCAGACGACCTGACCTCTAGGGAACTTGGTTTAATGCAAAGCCCGAACCAACCATCGGCAGGCCGCTACCCAGCGGGCGGTCTTGCCTTTCCGCACCGCGACCTGACCGGCATCGGCCAGCTTGCCCGGCATGAGATCCTCTATCTGCTTGATGAAGCAGAACAATGGGTTGATCTGAACCGGCAGAGCAAGAAGAAAACCGATCTTCTGCGCGGGTTGACCATCATCAACGCCTTCTTCGAAAACTCGACGCGCACGCTGCTTTCGTTTGAAATTGCGGGCAAGCGGCTGGGCGCTGATGTGGTGAACATGCACGCCGCCCAAAGCAGCGTGAAGAAGGGCGAAACGCTGATCGATACGGCGATGACGATCAACGCCATGCGCGCTGATGCCATCGTCATCCGCCACGCCAGTTCGGGCGCGGTGCGGCTGATCGCGGAAAAGGTCGATTGTCCGGTGTTGAACGCAGGCGATGGCCAGCATGAACACCCGACGCAGGCGCTGCTGGACGCGCTGGCGATGCGCCATGCGCTGAAACTGCCGATTGGCAGTGATCTCAACGGGCTGAAAGTTACGATCTGCGGCGACATTCTGCACAGCCGCGTGGCGCGGTCCAATATCCTGAGCCTGACCGCGCTGGGTGCCGATGTGCGCGTTTGCGCCCCGCCCGCGCTGATGCCCGAGGAAGTGGACGTCATGGGCGTAACGCCGTTTTATGATTTTGATGCCGCCCTTAAGGGCGCAAACGTGGTGATGATGCTGCGCTTGCAGCAGGAGAGGATGAGCGGACAATTCATCCCCTCGCCGCGCGAATACCGGCATTTGTATGGCCTGACGCCCGAACGGTTGGCCAAGGCAGAACCCGATGCCTTCATCATGCACCCCGGCCCGATGAACCGGGGGGTAGAGATCGATTCCACCGTGGCCGATCACCCCACCCGCAGCCTGATCACCAATCAGGTGGAAATGGGCGTCGCCATCCGCATGGCCTGCCTTGAAGTGCTGACGCGCCGGACGCGGCAAGTGCCCGGTTGGGATGCCGTGGGAGCAGCAGCATGATCGCACAGCCCCTTACCATCATCGGCGGCAAGCTGGTCCTTCCCACGGGCGAGCCGCAGGCAGGCGCAATCCGCAGCGAAAATGGCCGGATCGTGGCGCTGGGCGATGTTGCGCCGCAAGACGGTGACACCGTGTTCGATGCTAAGGGTGCGTTGGTTGCACCCGGTCTTGTCGATCTGGGCGTGTTTGCGATTGATAAGCCCGCGTTCCACTTTGGCGGGATCACGCGCGCGGCATTGATGCCAGACGTCGGCCCGCCGCTGGACCACCCTGCCCGCGTGCGGTTCGCCGCGCAATCGGGCAAGCCGGACTTGTGGGTTCACCCGCTGGCCGCCGCAACGCGCGGGCTTGAAGGCACTGAATTGGCCGAACTGGCGCTGATGCGCGATGCAGGCGCGAAGGCCGTTGCAACAGGCCGCGCTTGGATTGCCGATTCGGGCGTGATGCTGCGTCTGCTCCGTTATTGCGCGATGCTGGGGCTGGTGGTCGTCACCCATGCCGAGGACGCGGCGATTACCGGCAAGGCGGTGGCCACCGCTGGAGAGGTTGCCACGCGGCTGGGCCTGCCTTCTGCCCCTGCCGAGGCCGAAGCACTGGCCGTATCGCGCGACATTGCACTGGCCGAATTGTCGGGCGCGCATGTCCACTTCCGGCAGGTGACAACCGCGCGCGCGCTCGATCTGGTGCGCGCCGCCAAAGCGCGCGGGGTGCGCATTACAGCAGGGGTTACGCCTGCGCACTTCATCCTGTCAGACCTTGAACTGGTCGGCTTCCGTACCTTCTGCCGCCTGTCGCCACCCTTGCGCCGCGATTCTGATCGCAAGGCCGTGATTGCTGCGATTGCCGATGGTACGATCGATGTGATCGCATCAGGCCATGACCCGCGCGGGCCGGAAGACAAACGTCTGCCCTTTGCCGATGCCGAACCCGGCATGGCGGGTGCAGAAACACTCTTGCCGCTCACGCTGACGCTGGTGCGCGATGGTGAGATAACGATGGCCCGGGCGTTTGAATTGCTTGCCACCAATCCGGCAAAGCTTTTGGGCGTGGCAGCGGGCAAACTGGAGGTGGGCACCGAAGCAGACTTCGCCATTGTAGATCCCGTCCGTCCCTGGGTGGTCAGTTCCGACAAGATGGCGGCCGCTGCGGGCAACACTCCGTTTGATCGCCGCCCGGTGGAAGGCCGCGTCACCGCCCTGTTCAAGGGCGGAAACCGGGTCGACTGAAACAGATCGGGCGCAGGCTCCTTATCGAAGCCCGCGCCCTTTCCCTCTCAAACTGAAAATAAGTTGATCAGCGTTTGGCCATGCGCGTGTTTACCGCAGGCTGGCCGGGCTGGTTCAAGCTACCAATATCGCGCAGCACCATGCATGGCCCTCCGCGCGCTTTAACCGATCCGCACAGGGATGTGGCGGCGGCAAGGCCAGAGAAACCGGCGGCGCGTACACGCCACAGCGTCTTGCCATTGACGGTCACTTTGGTCGTGACATTGCGATAGCTGGCCAGTGCCGGATTGCGCGCGGCGAAATGGCGCCAGGCGCGACGTGCGCCTTCAGCCGTGGCAAAAGCACCAAGCTGAACGCCATGCGGGCTTTTGCCGACAGCGGCTGGAACTGGCTTGGCGGATGCAGAAACAGGTTTGGCAACTGGAGCAGCGGGCCTTGCCGGTTGCAGCTTGATCTTGGCCGGATAGGCTGCTGCCTTGTGCGGGGCTGGCTTGTATGCCGGGGCTTTTGGCGTCTGTGGCGTATAGGCCGGCGTCGGATATTCCATGGTCGTTGTTTGCGACGCTGGCAGATCAATCAGCGCCAACTGTCCTTGCGCAGACTGCGATGATGCATCAGCAAGCGATGGTTCAGCACTTGCAGGCTCATCCAGCGGGGCAAGCTCTTCAACAACCGCTTGTGCCAAAGGTTCGGCGCGGGTTGCCGCTTCGGCGGAAAGTTGCATCGTTGACGGGAAATTCGCCAGCGCCAGTGCGGTCGGCTGGCCGCTGTCGGCGCGCAATGGCACGGAAAGCAATTCTGCCACGCGTTCGCGCGTCAGTTCGCGTTGGCCCATCATCGCCCATGTTTCCAGACGTGGCCCAACTTCTGAAGCGGGCAAATCTTGTGAAACCATTGCCCGCGCTTCACGCCACTGGCCTGAAAGCGCATAGGCCAAGGCCAGATTCTGGCGGATTTTCACGGTGTTTTCACCGCCGCGAATGGCATCTGACAACACGGCAACGCCCTGTCCCGGCTGTCCGGCAAGCGCCACAGCCAAGCCGTAATCAGCAGGCGCAAGGCTATCGCGGTAGGAATTGAGCGTATCGATGGCTTCGGGATAGCGGCCCAGCGCGACATCGGACAGCGCAAGGCTTAGCGCGGTACGGCTGCCGTCCTCGCCCAGTTCCATCGCTTCATCATAGGCCTGACGCGCCGATTCAAAACGGCCCGCTTTCAGATAGGCATTGCCCAGAAGCACCCGGTACGCTGCGTTGCGGGGATCGGCAAGAACGGCCTTTTCGGCATTCTCGATTGCCACCTTGGTATTGCCCTTGGCCATCGCCCCTTCGGCTGAAGCCACGAATTTGCCGGGCTTGATCGCGCCGGTGGCACAACCGGCCAGCACGCCTGCGGCAAGCACCGTGGTCAGGATCAACCGCACGTGGCGGCTTGGGATGAAGGGGACGAAACGCTTGCTCATTTTCGGGTTTCCTTCAGGCAATCAGTTGCGCGTAGCGCGCCGGGCGATGTCATCGATCCCGGGTTGATCTGCGAGAAATCGGTCGAGCGCCTCGATCAAGACCGACTGGGCACTGCGCGATTGCAATGTGCAGGCCAGACGGAGGCGCAAATGGCGATATTGGTCGATCCGCAACGTAAACGCAGCCTTGCGACCTTCGGCCAGTGCGGTACGCACTTCCTTGCCCGCTTTGGTCCGGCGTGTCGGAACCACTGCTGGCATATCGACAACCGCAGCAGCCAAAGCTTCGATTTGCTGGACGATGACCGGCGCGGCAACAGGCTGGCTTGCAACAGGCTGCACATCTGCGACAGGCGGCGCATCTTCACCCATATCATTCCAGCCCAGATCATCTGGTTCAACGGCGGGCACATCTGCCCCCATGCTGATCAAAACGCGGCGCTGTTCATCAGCGCTGAGCGCCAGTTGCGGGCGCATGGCGGGGCGCGCAGCACCTTTGCGCGCCAGCAGCCCTGACGACAATGAAGCGAGAGGTTTGGCTGCGCTCATCAAACCGCCTCCCTTCACGAACCGGCGATCCGGCGGCCGAAGCCCCCGGTCGGACGCTGCCCGTTGCCTGCCATTTGCATTGACGAGGCCTGCTGCGGCACAGCAAATACGGTGCGACGGAAATTCTTTTCCAGACGCTCGGACACATATGTCCACAGCGCGGCCACTTCAGCGGCGGATTTACTGCCCGGATCACATTCCATGACCGTGCGTCCGTCAATCATCGACGCGGCAAAATCGGTGCGCTGGTGCAAAGTGACCGGCGCGACCGTGCCGTGTTGCGACAAGGCGACGGCAGCTTCTGACGTGATGCGCGCTTTGGGCGTGGCTGCGTTGACCACGAAAATCAGCGGCTTGCCTGCGCGATCGCACAAATCGACCGTGGCCCCTACTGCACGCAAATCGTGCGGGCTGGGCCGCGTTGGCACGACAATCAATTCCGCCACCGCAATAACCGATTGAATGGCCATGGTAATTGCAGGCGGCGTATCGATGACTGCCAGCTTGAAGCCCTGTTGGCGCAGAATCGCCAAATCGCTGGCGAGGCGTGCCACGGTAGTCTGGGCAAAGGCGGGGAATTCGGCTTCGCGCTCGTTCCACCAATCTGACAGTGAGCCCTGCGGATCGATATCGATTAGAACCACGGGTCCTGCGCCGGCCCGTTGGGCCTGGACGGCGAGGTGCCCGGACAAGGTGGTCTTGCCCGATCCGCCCTTTTGCGATGCCAATGCTAGTACCCGCAAAACCTAAACCCCTGCTCAAATCGCAAATTCGTGCGTAAGGATTCGCAGATCGAGCTAAAATTTTAGTTAAGATGTTGGCACAATCGCAACGCACGGCCTGCGTCTTGATACGCAGCCCTATTGCGCCATGCGCTTTGTACTTGCGCGCCGTCTTGAAGGTTAAGGTTTTGGCGCTAATACTTTGCTAACGCCTCGTTGACTATAAACCGGGCTTGTAAGAACTGGTAATCGACCGCATTCGATACCCGCTATCGGGACACGCGATCAGCGCACGCAATCAGGGACGGACTTTCAAATCATGGCACGCACGACATTCGCAGCAGGTTTGAAGGTGACTCTTATGGCATCGGGCCTGATGCTGGCCGCCGCACCTGCACTGGCCGATGTGAAGACGGGCGTCGATGCCTGGTCGCGCGGGGACCATGCGCTGGCCGTGAAAGAATGGATGGGCCCTGCCGCCAGCGGCGATCCTGATGCGCAATTCAACCTGGGCCAGGCACACAAGCTCGGCCGGGGCGTCCCGCAAGATATCAAACGTGCCGAAGCCTGGTATCGCAAAGCTGCGACAAACGGCCACATCAAAGCCGCTGATACGCTGGGGCTGTTGCTGTTTCAGGATGGCCGCAAAACAGATGCCGTGCCATTCCTTCAGGCATCGGCTGAACGCGGTGATCCGCGCGCGCAATACATCATGGGCATTGCACACTTTAACGGCGATATTGTCGGCAAGGACTGGATACGGGCTTACGCTTTGATGAGCCGTGCCTCTGCCGCAGGGCTGGAACAGGCAACGCGCGGCCTTGCCACAATGGATAGTGCCATTCCGCTGGAACAACGCCAGCTTGGCATTTCGCTGGCGGGCGAACTGGAACAACGCGCAAAGGCGGCGCAGGCCCAGCAATTTGCCGCAGCTGACCTTGGCGTCAATGCCACACCCACCGCGCCAATGCGCACAGCACAAGCAGCAAGCGCCATTGAAAGCGCTGAGCTGCCGCCATCAACCACGCCCGTGGCAAGCGCTGCATCCGGTCCGGTTACTGCCGGTGCCGACTTTGCCAATCCTGTGGTCATGGCGCCGCCAAGGCGCATTGCCATGCCCACGCCGGTACCGGCAAAGCCCACTGCAGTTGCGATTGCCAAACCAGCCTCTAAACCGGCGCCAAAGCCCGCCGCGCCAGTATCTGCGGCCAAGGGCAACTGGCGCATCCAGCTCGGCGCATTTGGCGTAAAAAGCAACGCTGACGGGCTGTGGGCAAAAGTGCGCAATCGCCCTGAAATCGCAGGTCACAGTCGGATCGATTTGCCGACAGGCAGCGTCACCCGGTTGCTGGCCGGCGGCTATGCCTCGCAAGGTGATGCCAACAAGGCTTGCGGCGCGCTCAAGTCTGGCGGATTTACGTGTTTGCCGGTACAACCCTGACGGCTTGGCAACACAGACTTCCCATTTCCGCATAGAAGCGATTGATTTCCTGCGTGGCGTTGCCGTGCTGGGCATACTTGCGATCAACATAACGGGCTTTTGGGGACCGTCGCTCGCCACGTTTTCACCCGCCATTCCCCGGATGGATCCGGGCGGAGAAGCATGGTTCGGTGTGGCCTTCGTCGTGTTCGAAGGCAAGATGCGCGCCCTGTTCAGCCTGCTGTTCGGGGCCAGCATGGTGCTGTTTGCCGAAGCGGCTGAACGTTCAGGTGCCAATCCTGATAGGGCACAATTGCGCCGCCTGATGTGGCTGGCGGTATTCGGTTATCTGCACTTTGCCCTGGTGTGGTGGGGCGATATCCTGTTCACATATGCGCTGTGCGGGATGGGCGCACTGGCGCTGCGACGGCTTCCCCCGGTTCAGCAGTTGACGATTGCGCTGCCGTTCTATGTTGTGACGCAGACCATGTCAGCGTTTGTCGCGTTGCCGGGTATTTTCGCTGAACAAGCCGTGCTGGCCGGTATCGCATCGCCCCAGGATGTTGCCGAACAAGCGGGCATGATGACACGCATCGGCCAATCCGTCAGCGAAGATATCGCCATTTTGCAAGCAGGCTTCATCCGGGCAATCGGGCTGAAACTGTCGCATTCAGCGTTGCATCCTTTTAATGTGGCGTTTTCCACCTTCACTGAAACCATGCCGCTCATGATCATCGGCATGGCAGCGCTACGCGGCGGCTTTTTCACCACATGGTCGCGGCGCAGGCTGGCTTGGCTGGCGGTGGGCGGGATCGCATCAGGCGGCGTGCTTTCGGTGCTGGCGCTGCAATGGCTGGCGGCACATGACTGGCCGCCGCGCGCGATGTTTGCCGCGATTGAACATGGCATGGCCGTGCCGCATTTGCTGATGGCAGCAGGCTATGCCGCGGCATTGGTGCTGGTGTTTCCATGGGTCAAGGATAGCGGGCTTGGCCGCGCGCTGGTGGCGGCAGGGCGTTGTGCATTTACCAACTACCTTGGCACCAGTGTGTTGATGGGCGCGATCTTTTGCGGGTGGGGATTGGGTTTGGGGCCAGAGGTTTCGCGCGGGTACTTGCCCGGCTTTGTCCTGCTGGGCTGGGCAGCGATGCTGGTATGGCCGCAATGGTGGCTGGCGCGCTTTGCCCAAGGTCCGCTGGAAGGTCTGTGGCGCAATCTTGCCCTGCCCAAGCGCGCCTGACCGTCATGGTTAATGGATATAAACCACGTTTTGAAACGGATGCGCGCGCCCGCGTCCCGGCACGGGACGGCGCTTTTTGCAGACTCGCAAGGCCGGGGGCGAACCCCTATCAGGATACAACGAAAGGAGTGATGCCAAGATGACGACGCAACCAAGCCTGTGGAGCAACCGCTGGGTACGCCTGCCGCTGGGTTTTGCCGCAACGTCTCTTGCGTCGCTGCTGGCGTTTTATGCAGGCCACGATATTGCCGAAATGGCGTTTGGCAAAAGCACCGCAGAAGCATCTGCGGTTACGGCTGATGCGCCGTTTGAAATTGTCGCTGCGCCAAATCCCGCCAACCCTGCACAGGCTGCAACGCCCACAGCCGCAGCGGTTGCTCCGCCTGCTGACAGCCCGTTTGTCGTCAAATCCATCCTGCCGATCAACGAGCCGATCAAGTTCGGCAAGTTCTATTGGGATGAAACCCGCGCGCCTGCCACCGGCCCGCTGGTGGTGACGGTCGATCTTACCGCCCGTGTGATCAGCGTATTCCGCGATGGCCACGAAATCGGCGCAGCAGCCATCCTCAAAGGCTATGGTGACAAGCCGACGCCTACTGGCGTGTTCCCGATCACGGAAAAAGACGCCGATCACATCTCGAACATCTATGATGCGCCCATGCCGCACATGATGCGGCTGACCAACGATGGCGTGGCGATTCACGGCAGCAAAGTGCAACTGGGCTATGCCACCAACGGCTGCGTCGGCGTGCCCGATGATTTCGCCGCCAAACTTTTCAAGGTCGCCTCTCTGGGCGACAAAGTGATCATCACTGACGGCAAGAAAATGTCGGTCGGCGATCCGATCCTCGCCGGTGAACACGCGCTTTAAGGCGTAATGCGCTCGGTCTCGGCAACGGCGCAAACCATTCGTCATTGCGAGCGCAGCGAAGCAATGACGATACATGTGGGGTTCTAAAGAACCTCGTACCCTTCGCCTAACGCCTCTTTCAGCTTGTCCAGCGCTTGCGCCTTCAACTGGTGTACGCGCGGGATGCTGACGGTGAGGACTTCGGCGATTTCGGCAAGGTTCAATTCCTCGACGAAATAGAGCTGGATGATCATCTGCAAGCGTTCGGGCAGATCGCCGATGGCCGAGGCCACGGCACCGCGCATTTCCTGATCGGCCAGCATTTCAAAGCTATCGGGGCGGTCATCGGCAAAGGCTGAATTGCTGTCGGTATAGGCATCGTCGATATGCTCGAACCGCAAGGGTTCATCCGCCGCGCGCTGATCGGCCAGCTGGTTTTCAGTCATTCCCATTGATGCCGCCAGTTCGGCCTCGCTTGGCGGATGGCCAAGTTCGGTGGACAGTGCAGCTGTCTTTTCGCGCAAGGCCCGCCTGCGTTCGGTGGCAGAGCGCGACAGCGGGGTTGATCGGCGCACCAGATCAACCATGGCCCCGCGCACACGCAGTTTGGCATAAGCGGCAAAGCCGTCCTCGGTGGGGCCGGAATGCTTTTGCGAACATTCGGTCAGAGCAACCAGCCCTGCCTGAATCAGGTCTTCCAGCTCTATCCCGGCGCGGCCAGAGCCGTGGACGTGCCATGCCAGCCGTTTGACCATCGGCAGGAACCGCCTGATGCGATCAGACACTTCATCCTTTTTATAGGCCTGTGCGGCGGCAAATCCGCGTGGATCGTGTTTCATGCGGCAATTCCCTCAGGGATCGGCATCGCTGCGCTCTCTTGTTGGGGCGCTTCGCCGCCGATGACCGAGATGACCTCGATCGGCTGCGAAGGCGGAAGTTCGGATATGGACAGGACAAGGCATTGCGGCGCGCGCAGGCGCAGCAGCGCGGCCAGCGGACGGCGCGCGCGCGGCTGGACGATCAGCGCAATCGGCGCGGCGCCAGGGCCACGGTCGGAAATGATGGCAGAGATCCGCTCGCCAATACCGCGCGCCAGATCGGGTTCGATCACCGGCTGGCCCGTGGCAGGATCGTGCATGCCCGATACGATCATCTGTTCAAGGCCCGCTTCAAGCGTGACCACCGGCAGTCGTTCATCGGGCGCGCAAATCCGTCCGATCACCATTTCGCCCAGTGATGCGCGCAGCAGGTCAACCAGCCGGTCGTGGTCTGTTGTTTGCTGCAACGCCTGGCTGAGCGCCGACAGGATCGGGATCGGGTGGCCGATGGACAGCCCATCTTCGAGCAGCGCGTGGAACAGGCGGGTAAGCGCGCCAAGCGACATCGGCGCGGGATGGATCGTCTCGACCAGCCCTGCCGCGCGCTCCTTGACGCCTTCAAGGATCGCCTTGACCTCATCAGGCCCAAGCAGTGCCGATGGCCGGTCACCCAGCACCTGATTGAGATGCGTGGCGATGACCGTGCTGGCATCAACCGTCAGGAAGCCTTCGGCAATTGCCAGATCGCGCTGTGCCGGATCGATCCAGATGGCAGGACAGCCAAAGCTGGGATCGCGGGTCTTTTCACCGCGCAACCCGTGATCGGCATTGGCCTCGCCCGCATCGATCGCCAGCACTTTTTCGGGACGCATTTCGGCCACGCCAATCGGCACACCGCCCAGCAGAATGCGGTAAGCATTGGGGCCAAGCTCCAGGGAATCCCGCACACGAAACTGCGGCACGATAAAGCCGAAGGTCTGGCTGAGCTGCTTGCGAACGCCCGTAATCCGCGCGACCAGAGGCGACCCGCGCCGTTCATCAACCAGATGGATCAGGCCATAGCCCATCTCGATGGTGACAAGGGTATGATCGCTGACCTCGTCCAGCGTGATCCGGCCCGGATCGATAACCGGCGGTTCTGGAATCACCACCGGCACAGGCCGGTCAGCGCGCTTTTTCAGCGTCCACCACAGCCAGCCGGAGATTCCGGCAGCGGGCAGGAAAATGGTTTGCGGCATGGCGGGGATCAGCCCGACCGCCGTCATGACGACCGTGACCGGCAACCAGATGGCAGGATTGGCGAATTGTCCGCCAATCTGCCCGGCCAGATCGCGGCTATCGGAAACACGGGTGACGATCACGGCAGCGGCAATTGACAGCAACAGCGACGGAACTTGCGCCACCAGCGCATCGCCCACCGCCAGCGTGATATAGAATTGCGCGGCTTCAGCAGCACTGAGGCCGTGGGTGATCATGCCAAGGCAGAAGCCGGCGATGATGTTCACGCCAAGGATCAGCAGCGCGGCAATCGCATCGCCTTTGACGAACTTGGACGAACCATCCATCGAACCGTAGAAATCGGCCTCGGTCGCCACTTCGCGGCGGCGTGCCTTGGCCTCGTCTGCGGTCATGATCCCGGCGGCAAGATCGGCGTCGATGGCCATCTGCTTGCCGGGCAAGGCATCAAGGGTGAAGCGGGCGGACACTTCCGAAACACGGCCCGCACCCTTGGTGACCACGATCATGTTGATGATCATCAGGATCATGAACACGAACAGGCCGACGGCAAAATTGCCGCCAATCAGAAACTCGCCGAACGCCTCGATCACATGGCCTGCCGCCGCGCCCCCTTCGTGGCCGTTGACCAGCACGATGCGCGTGGACGCGACGTTGAGCGCGAGGCGCAACAACGTAGCGAACAGCAGAACAGACGGGAACGAGGAGAAATCGAGCGGCTTTTCGGCATTCATCGCCGCCATCAGAATGGCCACCGAAAGCGCGATGTTCAGCACGAAAAACACATCGAGCATGAACGCCGGGATCGGCACGACCATCAGGACGATGAGGGTCAGGACACCGGACGGCAAAGCAAATGCGGCAGGAGAACCAAAGCGTTTGAACATCGTTTAGAGGCCCAGTGCCGAAAGGCGGCCATAGGCCTGACGGACATGGGCCGGAGCCGATCCGCCATCGTTCAACGAAAAGGTTTGCCGCAATGTATCGGCCATCGAAGCGGCAGGAGGAGGCAGCGGATTGCCGGAACTTGCCGCCGCGCCCTGGAATTCGCGCGCCAGCGGTCCGCCAGTGAACTGTGCCTGCGCTGTAGCGGGCGTTATGCCCATCGATGCCGCCCATTGCAGCGCCTCATCCGCGCTATCGCCGGATGATGCGCCCGCCATGCGCGTGCGGATCACGTTCATCACTTCGCTGACGGAACGGGCAACCCCGCCTGCGCCATAGAATGTCGAACGGTTGGCAGCAGCAGCAGCTGGCAGAATATCGGCGGCGCGTTGTGCAGGATTGCTGTTCAGCGCGTTCAGAAATTTGGATGCGCCCTCTGCACCAAAAAAGTGTGCGAGATACAGTTCGGCATGGTCGGGCTTGCGGCCCAGCGTTCCTTGCAGATAAGCGCTGTTATCGTTGGCCAGTTCGCCCGCCATCAGCGAGGCGACTTGCGGATCAAACCGCATGGCCAGCAATTGCGCACGGGCCGCAGGATCGCTGACCGATCCGCCCTGGATCAGTTCGCTTGCCCAGCCAAGGCCATGATTGGCGCCGTGCTTGTCCAGCGTGCGCAGCCAGGTATCGCCGGTGAACTGGTAAAGTCCGCTGGCGCTGGATGTGCGCGCGCGGGCGGTGGGATCAAGGCTTGATTCAAGCTTGGCTTGCGCCATCAGAAAGCCGAAGTCGACGCCGGTTGCCTGTGCCGCCCCGGCGATGGCCGAACGCACGTTTGCCCCGGAACCACTCGTGGTGGCCGGGGCAGCTGGCAATTTCGTCAGATCGTATGAACTCACGCTTGGTCCCTTCCGGCCGCATCACAGCGGCATCACGGAAGGTGTTGAGCAAAAGCCGTGCCAAATGGCTCAGGCTGTGCGCAAACGGTGGACTTGCGCACCTGCACGATAGAGCGGCGTGTTGCCGGTCAGCGCATCAAGCCGCGCCGACACATTGGCTGCAATAAGGTTGCGGACCCGGCGGTTTGCCTCGTTCAGGCGGCGCGCGGAATCCAGCAAAGCGCGGCATTCCTCGTCCACCATGGCATCGCCTACATCGGCCAAAGTGCCGCAAAGCTCTGCCTTGTTCGAAGCACAGCCCATGATCAGATCAAGGTCCAGTCCGGCAAGCGCATGCCGTTCTTCCTGCAGCACGGCAAGCATCTGCCGAAGCGTATCGCGCAGCGGTGACGTGACTTCTGCGGTGGTGCCGGCGACAGGACGGGCTGTGGTGTTCTTGGTCATCAGGAGGCGGTCCTCAGCAGCATTCCGGCAGCAATCATGGCATCGGCAATACGTGCCGGTACCAGCGGATAATTGCCCTTTTCGATGGCCTGACGGATGTCCTTCACCCGTTCGACGTCGACAGGGGCCGCGCTTCCTGCATCAAGCGCTGAAGAGCGCTGGACGTTGGCAGCAGGTCCGGCATCAACAACCGATGGGGTTTGTGGCTCGACAGCGACGGTTGCGGCAGCTGCGGGAGCCGCCTTGGCGTTGGTGGCAGTTTTGACCTGCACCGGCCCAACCGGGCGCGGTGCACCGATTTCAATAGATGACATGGCGACGCTCCTAGCGTTTCATGCATCCAAGAACGGCAGTCTAAAGGAAGCTTTAAGGGGAAATGCGGAAAATTTTTGCCGGTTTGCGAAAAAGTTCCGGCAAACCCGTCAATCCACCGGCACAACGACCAGTCCGGGGCGGGAAACTTGTGCGCGAATGGGCGTGGCTTTGGCGCTGGTGCGCACACGGATCCACGCGCCAACTGCGCCTGCTTCCATGGCCTCGCCCGATTGGGAGACCGAAAAACCCTGACCCGAAACGGCAATGGTAATCGCCTCGCCGCGCGCCACGGCAGGCGGCGCCATGGGGGCAGCGCCTTGCCGGGAATTGCCGGAAACGGCAACGAACAGCCGCCAGCCGCCCACATCGGGGCACTGCACCAGCACGTTGTCTTGACGGTTGCCGTACCATGAAAGCGCCAGCGGCGAATAACACGGAGCCAGACGCATCCGCCGGTCGACCGGCAGGTTTGCGCCACCCGGAACGCCGATGCCCGCGCCCGTAAATGCAGCAACTGCGGCGTCTATCGCCACAAGATCGTGAAAGCCTCGGGCCTGTGCTGACGCTGCGGGAGCCATGGCGATGGCAGCCAGCGCTGTGCCAACTGTGGCAAGAATTCGGGGTGCAATCTTCATGGTGCATGTCCGGCAATAGCTTCAGAATGCAACCATCTTCGCAATCATCGTGCCAAAGACACTGTGGCAAGGGCTGGAGCTGGCCCGGATACGGGAACCGCGAACCCTTCGCTGGCATAATTCAGCGATACGCTGGCACCCGCACGTTCACCGGGTTCAACCAGAATGCGCGCGGCGCTGGCCCTTGGGCCGCCTTCTGTCGCAAGCTCTATCGCCTGTGCCATTGCAACATCGCGCTTTTTATCGGCAAAGCGGACGATGATCTGAACTTCAAGCCGGGGATCAGCCGCAACCTGGGCCAGCCATTGCGCCAATGGCGGCGCGCCTTCACCGGCGCTCCACACGGCCACCGGTTCAGTGGTGAATGCAGCGGCAATAGGTGCCGGAGGGGGGGCTGACGGTGGGGCTTTTGGCGCGCTATTGGCCTGGGCAAGCGCCGAGGCGGTCACCAGAAACAGTATCAGAGATAGATCGGCCAGCGCATATTGCCAGCCCGTGCCCGCACGCACGATCATACGTACTGTCTTTCACGCGACACCACGTGTGGACGCAGCTGCTGGACGCGGTGCGGCATGACGGGTTCAAGCTGCGCGGTCAGCCAATCGATGACATCTTGCCGCGCGTGCTCTTCGGCCTGGGCATGGCGTTCCACCATGCGCGCAAGCGGGGCCAGCACAAGATTGGCCAGAAGCAGCCCGTAAAGCGTGGTCATCACGGCGGTGGATATTGCGGCGTTGAGCGCGCTGCCATCCAGCCCGCCGGTCGGCAATTGGCTGAGCGATACCAGCGTGCCGACCATGCCGAACACCGGCCCCAGTTCAGCAGCCTGCGCCAAGGTGCGCACCGCCGTATTGGCCGTGGCCATGCGTTGCTTGCGAAAGGTGTGATGGCGGGCGATCAGCGGATCGAGCGAGCGTTCGCGGATCAGCGCGTCGGTGCCTTCGTCAAATTCGCGATCACCGGTCGTGCGCGGGTTTACCCGCAGGACGCCATCACGCACGATTGCAGTGACTTGCGGTGCAAGATCGGCTTTGGCTTGTTCTGCGGTAAAGCGCGGACGCCACAATCCGCCCAGCGCCTGACCGGTCACCGCAAGTTCGTGCCAGCCCGAGCGCAAGACCGTGGCAAGCGCAGTGCCGCCCAGCACAATAGTGGCTGAGATGCCGTCAATCAGCAGCGGAAGTTGCATGGACCGGTGGTCTCCTCAGGGCAAAGAACGGCAGGCGGCAGGCAAATTTCAGCCCGTGCCTGCAATTTGCCGCCATCCGGCAAGCATTTGCCGTTTGCCCCCCTCCTCAACGCCAAAGTCCCCGCATTTGCGCAATTGGCACAGGGCTTGCTGAAACACCGGCAGCACTCCCTTTGCCGGTAATCCCTCTGGCAAAACCCAAGGTACGATACGATGGCTGAGTCTTTATTCGGCATTCATGGCAAGGCACTGGAACTGCGCTCACAGCGCATGGGCCTGCTGACGTCCAATATCGCAAACGCGGCAACGCCGGGCTTCAAAGCCAAGGACATCGATTTTGCCACGGCGCTGAAGGCCCGCACCAATGGCGCCAGCAACGATCAGGCAATGACCACGGCCACGCGCTATCGCGTTCTCAATTTCCTCCGCGGACGGATCGAAACGATCACCCGCGCGATCAAGGGCGAATAAGCCATGCCAAACAACGCCCCGCTCAACCTGTTTCAAGTCACCGGCCGCGCGATGTCAGCACAGCTTGTGCGCATGAACGCTGCGGCATCGAACCTTGCCAACGCGGGCACCGTGACCACGTCAGAGGCAGAGGCCTATCGCCCGCTGCGCCCGGTCTTTGCCGAACAGCTGGATCAGGCCAACGGGCTGTCAACGGTTCGCGTTGCGGGCGTCAAGCGTTCGGACGCCACGCCCATTCGCCAGCACGATCCCGGCCATCCGCTGGCCGATGCCAATGGTGATGTGTGGACCGCACCGGTCGATGAAAACGCCGAGATGGTCGAGATGCTCGAAAGTTCGCGCCAGTACCAGAACGTGGTCGAGGCGATGCAAACCGCAAAGCAGCTCATGCTTGAAACGATGAGGATGAAATAATGTCAATCGCTTCTGTTACCGCAACCACTGGCGTCAATGGCGCAAATGCAAACACCACCACCGCCAAGGGCTGGGGGGATATGGGTGCCGATGATTTCATCAAGCTGCTGACCACGCAGCTGAACAATCAAGACCCGACCGAGCCCGTCGACAACACCCAGATGCTCGCGCAGCTCGCCCAGTTTACCAACCTGTCAAACACCAGCGAGATGAAGGATTCCCTTCAGACCATCGCGGGACAGAACGACACTCTTTCGCAGATTTCGGCCAAGCTCGACACGCTGAACAGCACCGTCGCCAAGCTGACCGCGAACAACCCCACGACCACGGCCTAACCCCCACCCATCCCGGGAGACGCAAATGTCCTTTTACACCTCGCTTAACGGCCTCAAGAATGCCCAGACCGATCTTGGCGTCATCAGCCAAAACATCGCCAATGCTGAAACAACGGGCTTCAAAAAGAGCCGGACCGAGTTTGCCGACATCGTGGTGGGCAGCGCCTTTACAAACCCCAAGCTGGTTGTCGGCATTGGCGCTGCGGTGGAATCGATCAGCCAGAACTTTGCGCTTGGGCCGATTGAACAGACCGGTTCGGCGCTGGATCTGGCGATTAACGGCGATGGCTTTTTCACCACCAAGAACGTGGTGACGCAGGAAACACTCTACACCCGCAACGGCAGCCTGACGGTTGATGGCGGCGGCTTCATCGGTGATGGATCAAACAACCGCTTGCAGGTGTTCCCGACTGATGCTGCAGGCGCGATCACGTCACAAACCCCTGTCGATGCGCAAATCCCCGGCAGCAATGGCATCGACGCCAATGGCAATCCTATCGAATTTGCAGGGATTACGGTCGGTGATGATGGCGCCGTGACCGCATCTTATGCAGATGGATCGAACCTGATCATCGGCAAAGTCGCACTGGCCAGCTTCATCGCACCACAGGGACTGAAGCAGATCGGGTCATCGAACTGGATCGCCAGCGGCCTTTCGGGCGCGGCAACATATGGTCAGCCCAGCACCGGCCAATATGGCTCGTTGCTGTCAGGTGCGCTTGAACGATCGAACGTGGATATTGCCGAAGAACTGGTCGGTCTGATCACCGCACAGCGCAACTTCCAGGCGAACGCCAAAGCGATCGATACCGCCACGCAGATCTCGCAAACCGTGATCCAGCTCCGGACCTAAGTCCTGAGCCTGCCATTCCCTTAACCTGAAAGCTGCCCGATGGACCGCCTGATCTACACTGCCTATTCCGGGATGACCGGATCGACCGTGCGCCAGCGCGTGATCGCCAGCAACATGGCCAACGCCCAGACCATCGGCTTTCGCGCAGAAATGCTGACGGCCACACCCATGACGCTGAAAGGCCCCAGCCTTGAAGCGCGGGCGATGACCAGCGGTGAAGTGCGCGGTGCATCGATGGCGCAAGGTTCGATCATCGAAACCGGCAAGCCGATGGACGTTGCGCTTTCGGGCGAAACGATGCTGTCGGTGCAGGCCGAGGATGGTAGCGAAGTCTATACCCGGCGCGGCGATCTTTCGGTCAGCGCAGGCGGCGTTTTGCAAAACGGCGATAACCGCCCGGTCATCGGCGAAGGTGGCCCCATCACGGTGCCACTGGGATCGAAGGTCACGATCTCGCCCGATGGCGGGGTCAACGTGGCCAACCCGGAAACCCCGGACCAGCCGCCGCAAAACGTCGGCCGGATCAAGATCGCGTCCACGACCGGAAGCAACATCGACAAAGGTCTCGATGGGCTGTTCCGTGTCAATGGCGGCGGCGTTCTGCCACAGGATGAAGAGGCCCGATTGATGGTCGGCAGTCTGGAACAATCCAACGTCGATCCCACACGGGTGCTGGTGGAAATGGTCGAAGCGCAACGCTTGTTCGAAATCCGCACCAAAGTCGTCAGCCAGGCCCGCGAGGTTGATGAATCCAGCTCAGCGCTGATGCGCATTTCCTGATTTTAGGAAGGTAAACCCCCATGCCAAGTTCAGCCCTTCACGTCGCCCGCACCGGGCTTGAGGCACAAGACACGCGGATGCGCGTGATCGCCAATAACCTTGCCAACATCGGCACCACCGGGTTCAAGCGCGACCGCGCCAACTTTGCAACGCTGGCCTATCAGGATGCGCGGATTGCGGGACAGCAGTCATCCAACGAAACCGCCTATGCCACCGGCCTCAACCTTGGCACAGGTGTGGCGCTTCAGGCGACGACGCGGATTGATACGCAAGGGTCGCTGCAAACCACCGGCAACGCGCTGGACATGGCGCTGGACGGCGATGGTTTTTTCCAGGTGACGATGCCGGGCGGCCAGCTTGGCTATACCCGCGCCGGGAATTTCAGCCGTTCAGCCGAAGGTACGCTGGTGACCGCACAAGGATATGCGCTGAACCCTGCGATCACCATTCCCGAAGGCGCCAGCGCGATTACGGTTGCGCAGGACGGCACGGTTTCAGCCACCGTCGCAGGGGCAGCCGAGCCGACCGCACTGGGCCAGATCACCATTGCCAGCTTTGCCAATTCCGGCGGGTTGCGTTCGATGGGCGATAACTTTCTGCAGGAAACCGCCGCATCGGGTGCAGCGCAGATCGGCATCGCAGGCGAACAAGGGCGCGGCCATATCCAGCAAGGCTACCTTGAAGCCTCGAACGTCAACGTGGTCGAAGAGCTGGTCGACATGATCGAGGCGCAGCGCGCTTACGAGATCAATTCCAAGATGATCTCGGCGGTCGATGAAATGCTCCAGAACGCCAACCAGACACTGTGATAGACATGAACACGCCCTTCGAACACCACTTCTCCGGCTACGCATCGCTGCCTCCCCGCCGCCGCAAAAGCGCGCTGCGGGCGATGGTTGCAGGCACACTGGCAACAGCTGCGGTCATGTTCCTGATCGATCCGGCAAACGCCGCCCGGCCCAAGCCCGGCTTCGAGCCGACACTGCCGCCAAGCGTAGCTGTGGCCCCGACTGCCCCGCCGTCTGCCGGATCAATATTCAACGCCAGCACAGGTTACACCGGCTTTATCGAAGGCCGCCGCGCCCATCTGGTGGGCGATCTGGTAACCGTCGTGCTGCTGGAAAACTTCAATTCTGCCAAGACCGCAGGGGCCAAAACCCAGAAGTCCGGGCAGTTCTCGATCACGCCCCCGACCGCTGGGCCATTGTCGTTTCTCAACCCCAACGCCCTTAATGCATCGGGCGGATCGTCGTTCAATGGTCAGGGTAATGCTTTGCAGACGAGCACACTCGCCGGTGAAGTGGCTGTGACCATCGCAGAAGTCCGGGCGAACGGCACCGCACTTGTCCGTGGGGAAAAGCGCATGATGCTAAGCCAGGGTCAGGAATGGGTACAGTTTTCAGGGATCGTGCGCCTTGGCGACATTGATCAGGAAAACCGCATTCTTTCCACCCAGATCGCGGATGCGCGCGTCGAATACACCGGGAATGGCTCGGTCGGACGCGCAAGCCGTGAAGGCTGGTTGAGCAAGTTCTTCAATGCGATTTCGCCCTTCTAAGGCCTTATGAAAATGTTGGTTCGCTTCATCCTTTCCCTGACCCTTGGCCTGGCCGCGCTGCTGCCAACGCCCGCCCTGGCTGAACGCGTGCGCGATCTGGGCGAGTTCCAGGGCGTGCGCGCCAACCAGTTGACGGGCTATGGCATCGTCGTTGGCCTTGCCGGTACAGGCGATGATAACCTTGAATATCTGACGCAGGCCATGAAAGGCACTGCCGGACGGCTTGGCCTCCAGCTGCCGCCGGGCATTTCGCCGGGGCTGAAAAACGCAGCCGCCGTGGTGATCACAGCAGACTTGCCCGCCTTTGCCAAACCCGGCCAGCGCATCGACATCACCGTATCCACGCTGGGCAAGGCCAAGTCCTTGCGCGGCGGTGCATTGATCATGGCCCCGCTTTACGGCGCAGATGGCCAGATCTATGCGATGGCGCAGGGCAACCTTGCCGTCGGCGGCCTTGGCATAACCGCACGCGATGGTTCACAGCTGACCGTCAATGTCCCCACCGTGGGCCGCATTGCCGAAGGTGCCAGCGTTGAACGCGCGGTGTCTTCAGGCTTCGATAGCGGCGAAGTGCTGCGCTGGAACCTGTTCGAAGCAGACTTCATGACCGTTCAGCGTGTGCGCGATGCAATCAATTCACGCTTCCCGCAAGCGGCCACCATCGAAGACGGCATCACCCTTGCCCTGCGCCTGCCTGCGGGCGCTGATTCACGTGCAACGGCCATGGCATCAATCGAAATGCTGGAAATTACGCCTGCGGAAACGGCAGCGCGGGTCATCGTCAACAGCCGCACCGGCACAGTGGTGATCAACAACGCGGTGCGCTTGTCGCCCGCAGCGATCAGCCACGGCAGGCTGGTGGTGAAAATTGACGAAAAAAGCCAGGTGTCCCAGCCCAACGCGCTTGGCCGCGGGCAGACTGTGGTGACGCCTGCCAGCCAGATCGATGTGAAAGAAGAAGGCAACAAGGTTACCTTGTTCAAGCCCGGCGCTTCGCTGGCATCGCTGGTCGATGCGCTGAACAAGCTGGGCACCAGCCCGTCAGACCTTGTCGCGATCCTTGAAGCCTTGAAACAGGCAGGCGCACTCAAAGCCGAAATGGTGGTGATCTGATGAGCGTTGCAGCCACAACCACCGCCGCCACTTCTGGCCTGACGCTTGGCCCCAAAGTGCCGACCGACCGCGAAAAGCTGGCAGGCGCTGCCAAGCAATTTGAGGCGATCTTCTTGCGGCAGATGCTGGCCAGCGCGCGCGCGGCCAGCCTTGATAGCGATGGCCTGTTTGGCCAGATGGACCAGACATTCGTGCAGATGCGCGACGAACGCTTTGCCGAAATCGCATCGAACAACGGCACGTTAGGCCTTGCCAAGCAGATCGAAAATCATCTTGCGGCAATGCTTCCACCTGAAGTTGCCACAGCGAAAGGGGCCAAATAAGCCATGGCTTCCGACTTGCTCTCGATTGGCCGCAGCGGCGCGCTGGCCGCCCGTATCGGGCTTGATGTTACGGCGCAAAACATCGCCAACGCATCGACCGAGGGCTATGTCCGGCGCTCTGCCCAGATGGCAGAAGTGGCGTCTACCGGCGGAGCCTATCGCATTGGCGACTTGTCGCTTTCGGGCGTGCGGCTGGATTCGATCACGCGCAACGCCGATGCTTTCCGGCAGGCCGAAGTGCGCCGTACCGGATCAGACGTGGCGCGCGGCACGGCAGAGGCAGCAGGCCTTTCCAACATTGAATCCGCCATCGAACAATCGGGCGTTTATGATGCGATTGTCGGCTTTGAATCCTCGCTCCAGCAATTGACGCAAGACCCTGTCGATACCTCGCTGCGCGCCGCAGTGATCGAAAAAGCGCGCACGATGGTGGGCACGTTCCAAATTGCTTCGCAGGAATTGGATGCAGCGGGCGAAGGGCTGCAATTCCTGGCGAGCGACGGGGTGACGCAAATCAACCGCATTGCCACGGAACTGGCGCGCACCAACACGCGGCTATCACGCGCATCGGACGCCACCAGCGACAAGACCTCGCTGCTCGACCAGCGCGATAAGCTGCTTCAACAGTTGAGCCAATTTGGCAACATCGGCGCGACTTTTGCAGTCGACGGCACGGTGGCGGTCAAGCTGGGCGGAACCACGGGACGCGATCTTGTGGTTGGCGGCACTGCCGGGACTGTGGGCATGACCACCGCTGCCAACGGCACATTAAGCTTCGATGTGGACGGCAATAGTGTAGCGCTTTCAGGTGGTTCGCTGGCCGGGCAGCAGTTGGCGCTGGATAAGCTGGCGCAATTGAAGCTGGACGTTGACGGGCTGGCTGAAGACATCGTCACTACGTTCAACGCTGCGCAATTGACGGGCGACGATCTGAACGGTGATCCCGGCGCCGCGATCTTTTCCGGCACCACTGCTGCGACCATGACGCTGGCGGTATCGGATGTGCGCAAGCTGGCAACCGCGCCGCTTAATGACCCGATTGGCAGCCGCAACGCCGGCAATCTTACGGCAATCCGCTCTGCCATCAGCGGGCTTAATCCCGCCGACGGCATGGACCAGATCCTGTTCGATATTTCGGGCACACTGGCGGGCCGCAACGTAACGCTGGGCGCTTTGCAGACAATCGCAGATACGGCGCAAGTGGCACTTTCGGCGCAATCCGGTGTCGATCTGGACGCAGAAGCGGTCAATCTGGTGCGCTATCAGCAAGCTTTTCAGGCTTCGGGCAAAGTCATGCAAGTCGCCTCGGACATTTTCGACACCCTCTTGGGAATTGGGTAAACCGCCATGAGCACGATCTACGGCACATCGACCAGCGCATTCTATGAACGCTCGCTGATGGATCTCACCGCCTTGCGCAAGCAGGCTGAGGAGACCCAGGCCGAGATGTCGAGCGGGGAGCGATTGCAGCGTTCGTCCGATGATCCGGTGGCGGCTTCGCGCCTGCGCCGGTTGGCCCGTGCCGAAACGATTGACCAGATCGATACCGCTGCGGCTGACCGGGCAACGTCCGATCTGACGCTGACGGACGGCGCTTTGGGCCAGTTCGCCAGCTTTGTTACCCGGTTGCAGGAATTGGCAACACAGGCCGCTTCGGGCACGGTGAATGATACCCAGCGCGCAGGGATCGGGCAGGAAGTGGAGCAGATCCGCGAAAATCTGGTATCACTGGCCAATACCCGGGATGGATCGGGCCGGGCGCTGTTTGGTGGTGAAGCGTCGGGCGCTGCCTATTCCTTGAATGGCGCAGGCGTTGCCCAGTACGATGGTACCGCAACAGCGGGCACCGTATCGCTGGGCGACGGGCAGACCGTTGCGCGCGGCGTGACAGGGCCGGAATTCCTGCAATTCACATCGGGTGGAACCCCGCGCGATTTGCTGGCGGTTGCCAAAGATCTGGCCGATGCGCTTCAATCCGGCGCAGGCGGAGCAGCTGCGGCCGGTACGGCGCTGAGCGTTCTGAGCGATGGCCTCCAGGCAATCACCACCGCGCAGACCGTAGTCGGCTCACGCCTGAATTGGATCGATCTTAACACTGAGCGACGTATCTCGCTTTCTGAATTACGGACGGAAGAACAGAACGCCGTTGGCGGGAGCGATCTGACGGAATCCATCGCGCGGCTGCAAAACACGATGCTCGTGCTTGAAGCCAGCCAAGCAAGTTTTTCGAAGCTCGCCAACCTTTCATTGTTCAATCAGCTCCGCTGATCAACACGTCGCCAGACCGGGATAAATTAGCATGTTCGTGATCATTGGCCTCGTCATCCTCCTTGCCATGGTGTTCGGCGGCTTTGCGATTACCGGCGGCGATCTTGGCCCGGTGCTGCATGCGCTGCCGCACGAAATGCTGATCATCGGCGGCGCAGCCGTGGGCGCGTTGGTCACGGGCAATTCGATGCACGAATTGAAGGGCATCGGCGGCGGATTTGCGAAGACTTTCAAAGGCCCGAAGCACAACAAGCAGGACCACGTCGATGCGATTGTGCTGTGCACGAAGCTGATGAAGATCCTGCGCAGCGACGGCCCGGTGGCGCTTGAAAGCCATGTGACCGACCCCAAAAATTCGCCGATCTTTGCGGAATATCCCCGGCTGCTGGGCAACAAGGCGCTCGTCGCGCTGATCTGCGATACGCTGACGCTGATCGTGGTGTCTTCGGGTACGCTTGAAGTGCATGCGGTGGAAGACGTCATGGATCATGCGATGAAAACGCATTTCCATGAAGAAACCGAAGCGCAGCACGCGATCCAGGGCCTTGCCGATGCGCTTCCCGCGCTGGGGATTGTGGCCGCCGTGCTTGGCGTGGTGAAAACCATGGGCTCCATTGACAAACCGCCGGCAATCCTTGGCGGGATGATCGGTTCGGCGCTGGTCGGTACGTTCCTTGGCATTTTGCTGGCCTATGGCATCGTTGCGCCTATCGCGGGCCGCCTGAAGCAAGTGCTTGATCAGGATGAGATGATTTTCCAGGCGGTCAAGCAGGTGATCATCGCCAGCTTGCACGGCTGGCCGCAGCCGCTGGTCGTGGAAAGCGCGCGCTCTGGCCTTGGCCATTCGTTCCGCCCCGGCTTGTCGGAACTGCTCGACGCGCTACGCGGGCGTTAAGCAATGGCCAAAGCACCCACCAAAGGCAAGAACGAGCCACCGCGCCCGATCATCGTCAAGAAGATCACGGTGGTGGCTGCGGGCCATCACGGCGGCGCGTGGAAAGTGGCCTATGCCGACTTTGTGACCGCGATGATGGCGTTCTTCCTGCTGATGTGGTTGCTGGGCGCGACCACCGAAAAGCAACGCAAGGGCATTGCCGATTATTTCACGCCAACATTGGTAAAAGTGCGGCAGGGCAGCGCGGGCGGCTATGGCGTGCTGGGCGGATCATCGCTGACCGATGCCGATGACTACCCGCACCGCGCAGGCCAGACCGGCAACAAGACACTGACAATCCCGCGCGATGCCACCGGCGGCGCGAAGGAAGGCGGCAGCAAGGTCAAGCGTACGCAAGTGATGAAGGAAAAGCTGGCGCAAAAGCTGGCGGCTTCGGAAAAGCTGCGCAAACTGGCACGGCAAGTGCGCATGGTGGAAACCAGCGAAGGCATTCGCATCGATCTGGTAGACGACGCTGAATTTTCGATGTTCCGGCTGGGCACTACGGTGCTGACGCCCGATGCGGCAGAATTGCTGCGCGCCGTCGGCCAAGTCGTGGCACCAGGCGGTGGACAGTTCACCGTGCGCGGACACACCGATTCCCTGCCATGGAAATCAGGCGTCGCCAATAACTGGTCGCTATCGGCGGGCCGGGCTGAATCCACCCGTCAGGCACTGATGCGCCAAGGCATCGCCGAAAGCCGCTTCCGCCGCATCGAAGGCGTGGCCGACCGCGAACCGCTGATCCAGAAAGACCCCGCAGATCCGCGCAACCGGCGCATGTCGATCCTGATGACGGGGTAACCGCACAAAAGCGGCAGCGGCGGATTGGCGCCCGGAAACAAAACCAAGCATAAAGCGTTGGGTCGCAGTATCATAAGCGGTTGGGGACCAACGTGCAAACTGAGCCTGACTGCAACATCCAGCAAACACCTTTGCCAGACCAGATGCGCTTTGCCACTTTCAAAAGCGATCCCCGTTTGACCGCAATCACCGATTTCGCAGCCAAGCTGTGCGATGTCCCAATAGCGCTGGTCAGTTTGGTTGAACCGGACCGCCAATGGTTTCCGGCCAGCACCGGGCTTGAAGTTGCAGAAACGGCGCTCGAACATTCGTTTTGTGCCCACGCAATGCAACTGCCTGACATCATGACGGTGCCAGACGCCTTTGACGATCCAAGGTTTGCCGCAAATCCACTGGTTACCGGCGCGCCCAACATCCGGTTCTATGCAGGCGCACCACTTAAAGGACCAGATGGGAAAGCGTGGGGCGCACTGTGCGTTATCGATCACGCGCCACGCGCAGGTCTGACCGAGGTACAACGCGCAGGACTGCACGTTCTGGCCACATCGGTTAGCAGTTATCTGGCCGCTTATGAGAAGCAGATTGAGGAAGCCGCCCGGTCAACCTTGGCAGAACTGGAACGCGATGATCAGCGGCAGCGGTTTGAACTGCTTGCTGACACGATGCCGCAGATGGTCTGGTCAACCCTGCCCGATGGCTTTCACGATTATTACAATGCCCGCTGGTATGAATTTACCGGTGCCGATTATGGATCAACGAATGGCGAATCCTGGAATGGCATGTTTCACCCCGATGATCAGGAGCGGGCATGGACGGTGTGGAGGCATAGCCTTGAAACCGGCGTACTTTACGAGATTGAATACCGGTTGCGGACCGCAGAAGGTGAATACCGCTGGGTGCTGGGCCGTGCGCTGCCGATGCGTGATGCCGATGGATCAATCGTGCGGTGGTTCGGCACTTGCACAGACATTCACGAGCACAAACTTGCGATGGACCAGCGCGAGATCATTACCCACGAGCTGAGCCACCGCATCAAGAACATATTTGCAGTGATCGTCGGACTGATCGGCTTGTCAGCGCGGCAACATCCCGAACATCGCGTGATTACCGATGAACTGCGCGAGCGCGTTTTGGCATTGGGCCGCGCGCACGATTATGTGCGGCCCCACAGCTCGCAGTCAAACCCAACCGGCATGCCGCCAACGTTGCGGACAATGTTGGACGAACTGGTTGCTCCCTATCAGAGAACCGACGCGCCCCGCATCAAGATTGATGGCGATGATCCGCTGATTGATGACAGGTCTGCCACGCCATTGGCGCTCACGTTCCATGAACTGGCGACCAATGCGACGAAATACGGTGCATTGAGTCATGACGACGGGTTGGTCACGGTGCAAGTCACATCTGACAGCGACAATGTCGTGATCGAATGGCGCGAACATGGGGCAGGCGGCGTAACGGCTCCGGATCTTTCAGGATTCGGCACAAGGTTGATCGAGCTGAGCATCGTACGTCAGCTTGGTGGGACAATCGAGCGCAAGTGGGAGCCGCAAGGCCTTGCCGCGACGATCACCATTCCCTGTCCCGCCATGTCCCGGCCCGACAGCACTTGACCGCCGGGATGTTTACAATGTTGGCGGGTTGAAAAACGTAATTTCCGCAGCGTCCTCTGGCGACACTTCGCGGTTTACAGCGATTGCCGCTGCGGCAACAATTGCCTTGTCGTAGAATGGCTTGCGAATGAAACCGACCGCATTTTCGGCCGGTTGCACAATTTGCGCCGGGTTTGCGGTCACGTAAACCACCTTAACCGCATATTTGCGTGCCAGTTCCTCGGCGATCAACACTCCGGTCGGACCATCGCGAAGATTAAGGTCGACAAAAGCGACATCGGCACCGTCTGCATTCGCCAGCGCCTCGCCCCGGTCGGCGGCGATGGCCTGCACCTTGAACCCTGCATCGATCAGGATCCGCTCGATATCCATGGCCACGAAAACCTCATCTTCTACGATGAGCACGGTTGGTTTACGCAATGTAACCTCTGTAGTTGTCACGCTAGTCATGTTCATGAAACAGAGCCAACCCCACGAGGTTCCCCGGGATAAGCAATACCTTAGGACAGGTCTGCACATTGCGCGTCGAGATAGAGAGACGTGCGCCCCAGACGCAGAAAAACCCGGCGACCCATAAGGGCCGCCGGGCTGGTGACGCACGCCTGGTGGAGGCAGGCGTGTGTCGTTTTACAATTAACGCAGCAGCGACAGAACGTTCTGCTGGCTCTGGTTGGCCTGTGCGATCATCGCGGTTGAAGCCTGCGAAAGGATCTGGGCCTTGGCCATTGCCGTTGTTTCTGACGAGTAATCCGTATCCTGAATACGCGAACGTGCGTCAGACAGGTTGGTGATGTTGTCGTTCAGGTTGTTGACGGCCGATTCCAGACGGTTCTGGCCAGCACCAAGCGAAGCGCGTGATGCGTTAACGTCTGCAAGCGCCAGATCGACGTTGTCGATGGTGGTGCCAGCAAGAGCGCTGGTTGTAACGTCAAGCGCGGTAGCGCTGATGTTGGTGCCGCTGATTGCAGTCGAAGTGATCGTGATCGTTTCGCCTGACTTGGCACCGGTCTGGATGACAACGTCAACGTCCGTGCCAGCCGTCTTCGAAAACAGCGCGTTGCCGTTGAATTCCGAGTTGGTCAGAACATCGTCGATTTGTTCGGTCAGTGCGGTAACTTCCGACTGCATCGCGGTACGGTCTGTTGATTGATACGTGCCCGAAGCGGACTGAACGGCCAGTTCACGAACGCGCTGCAGCATGTTGGTCACTTCGTTAAGCGCGCCTTCAGCGGTCTGCGCCAGCGAAATACCGTCGTTTGCGTTACGAACGCCTTGGCTCATGCCTTTGATCTGCGACGTCATCGTCGTAGCAATGGCAAGGCCTGCAGCGTCGTCCTTGGCGCCGTTGATGCGCTTGCCGGTTGACAGGCGTTCCATCGCCGTGCCGAGCATTTTTGCAGCCGAGTTCGACGAATTGGTCGCCTTGATCGCGCTGATATTGGTGTTGATTACCGCCATGATTCCAGTCTCCGGTTGGGGTGGTATGTTTCCCGAATGGACTGCCGGGCCAATGGATGAACGCGGCTGTCGAGACAAAGACCGGCAAAGGCGCGCCGCTTTTAAGCCCTCCCCCGGCAAAGAACTGCCGCATGTACGTATTGGCACTAGGGGTTTCTCATACCCTTAAAGTTTCAACCTGTTTGTCGGTTACGCGCGAAAGATACGCCTCGGTTTTGATGGTTAACAGGGGTTTGGAAATGATTCGCGATTGCGGGGCACTTCGCTTCACAGATGCGGCGGCAAAGGCACATGCGGCGCTGGTTCAGCGCGCAGCAGCAGTGCTTTCAAGCTATGGCGCAGACGGAGAGGTGATGCTGGCGGACGCTTTCGAAGGCGCTGCCACCGATCCCCGGCGGATTAACGTCCTGCTGGAGAGGTCATCCAACCCGGCAATGGTGCGCACCACTGGCAGCAACCAGACGGTGCTGCGGTATACTGATGGTGCAGGCGAAGGGGCACTGGCCGCGTTGCTGGCATCATCTGCCCGCCCCGGTGCGCCGATTGCCGCAGATCCTGAAAGCCTTTCCATCCTGGCGCTTGCCGAACGCATTGCCGCCAGCGACATCCCTGTACTGATCAACGGCCCCACCGGCACCGGCAAGGAAGTGCTGAGCCGCTTCATTCACGACCGTTCATCGCGCAAGAACAAGCCGTTCGTGGCGATCAATTGCGCGGCCATGCCCGAAGCAATGCTCGAAGCGCTGCTGTTCGGCCACCAGAAGGGTGCCTTCACCGGCGCCAATGCTGCCAGCGAAGGCTTCTTTCGTGCGGCCGATGGCGGCACGCTGTTGCTGGACGAAATTGCCGAAATGCCGCTGACGCTTCAGGCCAAACTGCTGCGTGCGCTGCAGGAAGGCGAAGTGGTGCCATTGGGTGCAACCCAGCCGATCAAGGTGAACGTCCGCGTTATTGCCTGTGCCAACCGCGATTTGCCGCTGGAAGTGGAAGAGGGCCGGTTCCGCGCCGACTTGTTCTATCGCCTTAACGTATTCCCACTGGCGCTGCGGGCTTTGTGTGAACGGCCTGATGATATTGCCCCGCTCGCCTTTGCCATGGTGCTGCGACACAGTGCGCATACACCGTGGATTGCCGACGAGACGCTGGCCCTGCTGGCCACCCATTCGTGGCCGGGCAATGTGCGCGAGTTGGAAAACGTCATCCGCCGCGCTTTGGTGATTGCAGGCAATGCGCCTGTCATCGGGCCAGAGCACATCGCGTTTGACCGCCCTGCCCGCCTGATCACCGAACCTGTCCAGACAAGCGCGGCGAGCGCGGACGGCAAGCTTTCGAACATTGTCCAGATTTCGGAATCACGCGCGATTTTGGCGACGCTGGATGCCTGCAACGGCAGCCGCGTTGCCGCCGCCCGCCAACTTGGCATATCCGAGCGTACGCTGCGCTATCGCCTTGCCAGTCTGCGTGAGGCCGGGATTGAAGTGAACGGCCGGGCCGTAGGTGGCCGGCGATGAGCGGCGTATCTGGCATCGGCGGCCCAGGCTTCGGTAAGGGGGCTTCCGGCATTCAGGACATCATGGCCTTGCGCCAGCAGATCATGGAGCGGTCGCAACTGCTCCAGCAGGTCAAGACTCCAGACGCCGCCGGAGCTGCAGCACCAACCAGCGGCACCGCAGGCGGCAGCTTTACCGATACGCTGAAGGGCGCGCTGGAAAGCGTCAACGCCACGCAGCAAAAAGCCAGCGCAATCACCGAAGCCTATGAAAAGGGCGAAGTGGTGGACGTGGCAAAGGTCATGTTGGCCCGTCAGGAATCGAGCGTCGCGTTCGAAGCCACGCTGCAAGTGCGCAACAAGCTGCTGAATGCCTATCAAGACATCATGCGGATGGGAGTCTGATTAAATGGCTGACACCGATCCTTCCGGACCTACTGGTTTTGGCGCGCTGACCGATCCCGCAGGCGGCAGCATCGGCAACCGCGCGAAGACTTTTCTGGGCCAACCGGCCGTCCGCCGCACGTTGCCGTGGTTTGCAGGCGTTTCTGCCGCGGGCCTGACAGCGGTGCTGTGGATGACCATGGCCCCTGCCCCGCAACGCATGCTCTATAGCCAGCTTTCCGATAGCGAGCGCGGCGAAGTTGTTGCCAGCCTTGAAAAGGCGGCGATCCCCTATACCATCGACAATGCCACCGGCGCGGTGAGCGTTGGCGAGGACGACCTTTATCGCGCGCGTATGGCAGCAGCTGCCGATGGCGCGGTGGCGACGCCCGAAACCGGGCTGCAAATGCTCGACAAATTGCCGATGGGCGCAAGCCGCGGGCTTGAAGGGCAACGCCTGAAAGCCGCGCGCGAGCGTGAGCTGGAATTGACCGTCATGGAAATTGACGGCGTCGAAGGCGTGCGGGTCCATCTGGCCGAGCCCGAGAAATCGGTGTTCGTGCGCGAGAATATCGCGCCAACCGCATCGGTCATGGTCAAGTTGAAGAGCGGGCGGCAATTGTCCGAAAGCCAGGTACGCGCGATTACCAACCTTGTGGCGGGATCGGTGCCGGGCCTTTCGATTGATGCGGTGCGCGTGGTCGATCAGCATGGACGGCTGCTGTCAGAGGCCAATGGCGTTGATGGCGACCGGCTGGAACTGCAACAGCGCATGGAAGAAAAGCTGCGCCTGCAAGTTTCGCAATTGCTGACGCCAATGTTGGGCGATGGCAACTTCTCGTCCGAAATCCAGATCGATCTCGACATGGATCAAGTGACGTCCGCGCGCGAGACTTATGAGAAAGAGGGCGTGGTCCGTTCGGAAACGAACAGCGCTTCACAACAAGCAGGGGCTGCCCCCGCACAAGGCGTGCCGGGTGTTACTGCCAATACACCGCCACCTGCGACAACCGCACAGGCCGGAGCGCCTGTGGGCACACCAGCAGCGCCAGCCGCCGCTGCGGGGGGCAATGGCGAATCCAGCTCTACCAAGACCTATGAACTGGGCCGCGAAGTGGCGGTTTCCAACCAGACACCGGGCAAGATCAAGCGCTTGTCTGTTGCCGTCGCACTTAGCCAGGAAATGATGGCGAAGGCAAAACCGGCCGATATCGAGGCGATCAAGCAACTGGTGAGCGCTGCTGTGGGGGCCGACCCCGCGCGTGGCGATCAGGTAGCCGTGCAAGTGCGCGCGTTCAAGCCTGCCGAAGTTGAGGCCGCGCCATTCTGGGAAACGCCATGGTTCGCCACGATCCTGCGCAATGCCGTTGCGCTGATTGCGGTACTGATGGTGCTGCTGCTGGGCGTACGCCCGCTGATCAAGGCGCTGAAAAAAGAGCCTGCTGTGGCCGAAGACAGCAAGGACAAAAAGAAGAAGAACAAAAAGGGCGATGATGCCGAAGACGACGACGCAGAGGCTGTAGAAGGCGAAAGCGTAGGCGAGGAACAGCCCGAGCCGATCTCTGCCGATGAAATGGCTGAAACACTACAAGTGGCGCAAAATGCCGAAACTGGCAAAGTCGATCCCGAGGCACTGGCGCGGCAGGTCAGCCTTGCCCAACGGTTGGTCGTCGAAAAGCCGGACAACGCGCTCGTCGCGCTGAAGCAGATGCTTAACACCCCTGAAGAAGAAGCAGAGGAGGCCGCAGCATGAGCGATCTGGCCGAAGCCCCGACCATTTCCGATCCCGAGCGCGCCGCCGTCATGGTGATGCTGCTGGAGGATGATCAGGCCGCGCAAATTCTGGCGCAGCTGGAACCATCCGAATTGCGCCTGCTGGGCGAAAAGATGTGCGCTCTGGGCGAAATTGGCCCGGTGGCGATTGCGCAGGCCATTGCAGGCTTTGTTGAAAAGACCGAGCGGCTGGGCCTGATCGCGCATGACCGCGTGGGGCAAGTGCGATCGTTAATGACGCGCGCGGTGGGCGAAGTGAAAGCCGACAGCATGATGCAGCGCATCTTGCCGGACGATAAATCACAAACGCCGACGATTGAACTGGCGCGCTGGCTGACCCCACAAGTGATCGTACCGCTGATCCGTGATGAACATCCGCAGGCGATTGCCGTGCTGCTGGTCCAGCTTGATCCCGAAGTTGCCGCTGCTGTGCTGCATTCGATGCCCGAAGAGATTCAGGGCCAGGTCGTGCACCGCATCGCATCGCTGGGGCCGGTTGCGGCAGAAGCCATTGCGATGCTGGAAGAAATCCTGACCCGCCGGATTGGCGAAAGCCATGGGCAAGCGGCGCTCACCATGGGCGGCCCGCGTGAGGCTGCGGATATTATCAACGCATCGGCGCGTACTGTTGAAAAGCGCGTCATGCCCGAAATTGCCAAGCAGGACCGCCAGTTGGCCAAGGCCATCGAGAACGAGATGTTCAAGTTTGAGCACTTGTATGTGCTTGATGACAAATCGATGGGCGCGCTGCTGCGTGAAGTGGACAGCGATGCTTTGATCGCCGCACTTAAAGGCATTGCCGAAGACCAGCGCGAAGTATTCCTGCGCGCCATGTCCAGCCGTGCTGCCGATGGTGTGCGCGATGAAATTGCCGGACGTGGCCGCATGAAGATGGCCGAAGTGATCGAGGCGCAAAAGACCATGGTTGCCGCCGCCCGCCGCTTGTCGGCAGAAGGCGTGATCGTATTTGGCGCAGGCGACGACGACTATGTCTGAACCCTTGCGAGCGTTATCGTTGGCAGACCTTGGCGGTGCATCAGCCGGGTTTTCGCACGATCGCCGCTTTTTCAAGGATCTGGTGGCTGCTCCCAGCCCGCCACCGCCATCCGTACTGCACGAGCCGGAGGAGGATGCCGACGAGGCAGAGCCGCACGATCCCATCGCCGAAGCCTGGGCCGAAGGCTATGCGCGCGGCCTTGGCGAAGCGCAGGAGGCCGCTGCGCAATTGATGGCAGACGAGGCCATGGCGCGCGCCAAAATTGAATTGTCCATTGCCAAGCTGGATGCGGCAATGGAGGCCGATCTGAAAGACCGCTTGCGTGAAACGGTTGAAGCGCTGTGCGAGGCCGCCATTGCTCCTGCAGCGCTTGATCCTGATGGATTGGTCCGCCGGGTAGAAGTGGCTGCCGCCATGCTGGCCCGCGCACAAGATGAACGTGTGATCCGCCTGCACCCTGAAGATCTGGCACTTGTTGCCGCGCGACTGCCCGAAGACTGGCACTTCGTCCCCGATGCAACCCTCACGCGCGGTGCGGTGCGGGTGGAAGGCGCATCGGGCGGGGTTGAGGATGGCCCCGACCAGTGGCGACTGGCAATTGCCGAGGCTTTACGTCAATGCTGAACCTGCTTGAACAGGCGCTGGACAATTATGCGCTGGCGCAACCCGATTTCACCCCGCCACGCTATGGCCTTTTGGCGGCATGCGATGGCGGAATGCTCGAGGTTTCCGGCCTTTCGGTGCCGATTGGCACGCAATGCCGCATCGCGCACGGGTCCGGTTCGCTGACGGCGGAGACCATCGGCTTTCGCAATGGCCGCACGCTGATGATGCTGCTGGGCGATCCCGTCCTGCTGCGCCCCGGTGCCAAAGTGCGCCCCGAAGGTCGCCCCGGCATGTTGCCGGTGGGCGAGGCTTTTCTGGGCCGCGCGATTGATGGTGAGGGCAAGCCGATCGATGGCTTGGGACCGATCAATCACCGTCGCGAATGGCCGGCAGGCGGCGTCCGCTCTGCCGCGCTGGACCGGTCCCCTGTGCGTGAACGCTTTGATACGGGCGTACGCGCGCTCAATGCGCTGACCACGTTCGGCATAGGCCAGCGCATCGGCATCATGGCAGGGTCAGGCGTGGGCAAATCTGTTCTGCTGGACATGATCGCGCACGGGGCCGAGGCCGAAGTGGTGATCGTGGGCCTGATTGGTGAACGCGCACGTGAAGTTTCGGACTTTGTCGAACGCCACATGCACGGTTCCAAACGCGAACGGTCAGTGATTGTGGCTGTCCCTGCCGACCATGCGCCGAACTTGCGTATCAGAGGCGCGATGCTGGCGACCAGCCTTGCCGAATATTTCCGCGCACAGGGAAAGCGCGTCCTGCTGATCATGGACAGCCTGACCCGCGTGGCGCATGCCGGACGCGAAATTGCGCTGTTGCTGGGGGAACCCGGCGCGGCGCGCGGCTATCCGCCGTCGTCACTCGCCACGATTACCAAGCTGGTGGAGCGTGCAGGCAATTCTGCGCAAAGTGGTGGTTCGGTGACGGGGCTTTACACCGTGCTGGCCGATGGCGACAATCAGGACGATCCGGTGGTGGATACCGCGCGTTCAATCCTGGACGGGCATATCGTGCTGTCACGCGATCTGGCGCAGCGCGGGCAATATCCGGCAATAGACATTGCCGCATCGCTAAGCCGCGTGATGAATGACATTACTGCACCCGAACACCAGACCGCCGCGCGCACATTCCGCGCCTTGGTGGCAAGTTACGAGGCCAACCGCGATCTTGTGCTGATGGGTGCCTATCGTACCGGGGCCGATCCGCAGCTGGACCGGGCGATTGTGATGCACGATGCGCTGACCGGCTTTATCAGCCAGCCTCAGCGCGAGATCGTGCCGATGGATGATGCCACCGCCGCGCTGATCCGGTTGATGGGCTGATGAAAGCCGAACGCGCGCGGCTGGCGCGATTGAAACGCCTTGAACGCATCCGCGACATTTCGCGGCGCACGGCATTGGCCGAAGCAGGCAAGGCCGAGGGAACGCTGACGCAGTTGCAGGGACTGGTGGACCGGACCGAGCGTCTGGCCGCCGAATATGCCGCCCGCACAGACATGCCCGATGCCCACGCGCTGCAACAATTGCGGCACTTTGTGGCGGGGTTGGACCGGATCACCACCGGCACCCGCGCCGATGCCGCCAACGCAAAAGTCATTGCCGATGCCAAAGCGCAAGAGGCCGCAGCAGCCGAGCGGCGGCGCGCAGCAGTGGAAGAGCGCGCCGATGCGCAGGCCCGCCTCATCGCGCAAAAAATCGCCAATGCGCAAACACCCTTAGGCACGCGCAAGGCAACTGGCACGAGTCTTGAATAGATAAGGTTAACGCCCAAGCGACGGAGCCTTACCGATGTTCGAACCTGCCAGCCTTTCCATCACATCGGCCCTTAATCCTGCCGCCGTTCCGGCCAATGCCGTGATGCTGGAAAACGCCGGAACCCCCGGCGATCCGGCAGAAGCCCCGCAAACCGGCGGCTTTGAGGCACTCCTCGCACAGCAATCTGCGCAGTCACAACACCTTGCACCGGGCACAAGTGCAGCCCTTAACATCCTTGCCAAGGCCGCAGGTCTGGCGGCAGAGCAACCGGCAACCGGCAAAACTTTGCCGGATGCGGCAATGCCGGTTGCCGCTTTTGCCGCCGAGAGTGAAGAAACACCAGGCGAGCCTGTTGCCGAAAGCGCCGTAGCCACCCCGGAAGGCTTGGCAGACCCGGCGCTCCTCGCCTCCATCTTTGCGAGCCCCGACCGTTTGGCCCCCAAGGGCACAGATGGCGGCAACCCACGCAAAGCCGCAGGTACGGTACAAGTTGATGTGCCGAACCCTGCCAAAAATACGCAAGATCTGGCAGCCTCACTGAAGCCGGGACGGATTGCCGACACTGGCCGCAATCAGCCCGCGGTTGCAGGCGCCGTTGCCATTGCGCAAGCCGCAGTGATTGACATGGAGCCGGGTGCAAAGCCACTCCTGCCGCAAGCACCAGTCGACAAGATCACTCCCGCCTTGAACGTAGCGGCCGATCTCCAGACACGTCCTGGCACCACAGCGCCTGCTGCTATGCAGGCCCAGAACACCACACACGATGTGGCCCAAGGGTTGACACAGGGACCGGCACAGGGACCGGCACAGAATTTGGCACAAAATCTTGCACAACCGCGCGATACCGCGACCGAAGCGGCAACTGCTCCAACATCACCCGCCCAGGTAGCCGCGATGGCAAAGGATACGGGCGAACAGGCAGCGCTGCCTGATCTGGCGGGCGATATGGCAGCCGATCTTGCCGCGCCGTTGATTGCCCGCGCAGCTGACGCCGTAACCATGCAAGAGGCCGCACCAACCGCGAAGGCCGAACCGCGCGCCGAACGCGTTGATTTTGCAACGCTGGTCGAAACGCTTAACCGCGCCCGTGAGGATGCCTCGCCCAACACGCTGCGCGTCTCGTTGGCCCATGCAGATTTCGGGCGCGTTTCTATGCGCTTTGACCAGAATGACAAGGGCATGCAGGTTTCCATGAGCAGCGCCGACCCAGGCTTTGCCCGCGCGGTTGCCGCATCGAACGAAGCGGCATCAACGGCAACATCGTCAGACAGCCAGCGCGGCCAGTCATCGCAAGCAAACACCAGTGGCAATGCGCAGCGTGACGGCAGCCGCCAGCATCAGGGCCAGAACCCTGACCCGCAGACACGCCCCGCAACGCAATTGCGCGATACGCTGCGCCGCAAGGAAGAGTCCGGCTCGTCCAGCGGCGTCTTTGCCTGAAATCTGTGACATTCAAACTTTGAGAGAACCCGCATGAGCGACAAGGAAGAAAAGCCCAAAAAGAAGAAGGGCGGCGGCATGATGATGAAAATCATGATTCCGGTGGCCTTGCTGGCCGTTGGTGGCGGCGGCGTATTCGGCCTTGTTGCTGCCGGCATCATTGGCGGCGGCGGTCATGCCGAAGTGAAAGAAGACAAGAACCCGAAGCTTATCCGTAAAGGTGAAGTCGATCCTTTTGCGCCAGCTGCCAAAGAGGGCGAAGGCGAAGGCGGCGGGGCTGATGTCGAAGGCGATGGCGGCAGCGAATTCCGCACCGTCTATTACAATTTCCCCGAAGATTTCACATCGAACCTCAAGGATTCCGAAGGGTTGTTGCAGGTGAACATCGCTGCATCCACCCGCCGCGATTACCGCGTGATCCTGTGGATGAAAAAGCACGAACTGGCGATCCGCTCTGCCGTGCTGATTGCGATTGCCGACACGCCTGAAGAGGAAGTCTATTCTCCCGACGGCAAAGGCCGCCTGCAAAAGCGCCTGACAGCGGCCATCAATAAAGTCCTGACCGACACCGAAGGGTTCGGCGGGGTTGATGCCGTCTATTTCAAATCCTTCATCGTCCAATAACCGTGCCAGAAACCGTGAAAGCCACCATTCCACAATGAAACCCGAGCGCGCCTTCATCGCCGAACGTGCCCTGGCCCGGCATGACCCGGTCCTGCTGCGTCCCGGCCCCAGCGTAGGCGATCTTGTGCCTGCGCTGGCGCGGATGAGCGAGCGCATGGCCCGCACGTTGCGCGGCGCGCTTTCGCCATTGCTGGGCGGGGCAGAACCACAGATCAATCCGATGAAGCCGATGCAAACCGATTTTGCCGACTTCTGTTCGGAGATCCCGCGTCTTGCCGCCAACAGCCTGTTCCATGCAGGCAGCGCGCCGTTCATGACGACGATCGAGGGCGAAAACGTATTGCGCCTGCTGGACCGCGCCTTTGGCGGCCCCGGCGATACGCCATCGTCATTGCCCAAGGAATTTCCGCTTTCGGCAGAATTGCTGATTGAACGGGTGGAACACATCATCGCGACGTGTCTGGCGCTGGCGCTGGGCGGATCAACCGGCGGTGCCATCCGTGCGGTGCGGCGTGAGGCGGCTTATGCCAATCTTCAGGCGATGCCGGATTCAACGCAAGTTGCCGGACTGACTTTCAACGTGGTTGAACAAGGGAGGATGCCCTGGGGCATATCGCTGGCCTTCCCGATCGAGACGCTGGCGCAAATCTTTGCCCATGGCGAAGCGACGACGCGGCCAGCGCGGCCTTCACGCGGCCCCAATCTGCCCACGCAAGCCCCGTTTTCCGAACTGCCCATCGAACTCACCGCTGTGCTGGTGGACATGGCTTTGCCGCTGGCCACCATTTCAACGCTTGAAGTGGGCCAAATCCTGTCTGTGCCGATTGCGCGCAGCGTGCCGCTGATCGTTGGCGGCAAGCCTTGTGCGCATGGTTCCATCGGCGCGCTGGATGATCGCGTTGCCATCCAGATCAGCCAGCTTTCCTGACAAATTCCAAGAGAGGCCCGACCCAATGACCTTCCAACCGCGCGGTTTTGATTTCCTCAAGGATGTCGACGTCCGCCTGACCGTCGAACTTGGCCGCACATCGATGAAGCTGAAGGATGTGCTCTCGCTCAGCGAAGAGTCCATCGTCACGCTGGACCGGATGACCGACGAATTGCTGGACGTAATGGTCAACGGCAAGCTGATCGCACGCGGCGAAGTGGTGGCGCAAGGCGACCGGTTTGGCCTGCGCATCGTGGAATTGATGGGCACTGAACCCGATGCCGGTCCAGCCCCTGCGCCTGCGCCCAAAAAGGCCGCCAAAGGGGATGCTGCCTGATGTTCTGGTACATCCTTAAGCTGCTGGTTTTGCTGCCGCTTATCGGCGGATTGGCATGGGCAAGCTTGAAGTTTGCCAAGCGGATGGAAGGCAAGTTTTCGGGCGGCAGCGGGCCAAAGTCTGTCCGGATCATCGAATCCCAGATGCTTTCGCCCACAATGCGGCTGGCCGTAATCGAATTTCACGGACGCGAAATCCTCGTTTCGGCGGGCAAGAACGGCATCGTCCGTCTGGCCGAAGCGCCAGCGCGGCCAAAGCCCGAGGTAGTGGACGCGGTGGAAGCGGAGGCGGCACAGTGAAGCGCTTTTTCGCCGCTGTAACAACCGCAATCGTGCTGTTGCCGCATCACGCAATGGCTGCGGTGGCCACCCCGCCATCGCCAGAACCAGCCGCGCTTTCAGGCGCACTGGACCGCGCATTCGGGCAAATGGCCGGTGCGCAAAGCGGCGGTACGCTGTCGCTGTCGCTGCAACTGCTGCTGGTCATGGGTCTGCTGACGATCCTGCCATCGCTGGTCCTGATGATGACCAGCTTTACGCGCGTGCTGATCGTGCTTTCGATCCTGCGTCAGGCCATGGGGCTTCAGCAATCGCCACCCAACCAGGTGCTGGTGGGTCTGTCGCTGTTCCTTTCGCTGTTCATCATGGGGCCAACGCTGGACCGGGTGAACACCAATGCCATCCAGCCCTATTCCGCAGGGCAAATTGGCGCAGAGCAGGCGTTCATCAACGGGGGGCGTGAATTTCACACCTTCATGATCCGCCAGACGCGCGAAAGTGACCTGCAGATGTTTTCCAGCATGGCCAAGGCGCCCAAGTTCGCCTCGCCCGCTGATGTCCCCTATTCGATCCTGCTGCCTGCGTTCGTCACCAGCGAACTGAAGACCGCGTTCCAGATCGGCTTCATGCTGTTCCTGCCGTTTCTGGTGATCGACCTTGTCGTATCATCGGTACTGATGAGTTTGGGCATGATGATGATGAGCCCGACCATCGTGTCGCTGCCGTTCAAGCTGTTGCTGTTCGTGCTGGTTGATGGCTGGGCGCTGCTCATGGGCAGCCTCGCCGCGAGCTTTGGATAGCCACAATGGAAGATACCGCATCCCTTCTTTCGCTGGCCGACCGCATGTTGTGGATTACCGCGCTGGTCGCTGCGCCGGTGCTGCTGGCATCGCTGGCCATCGGCCTTGTGATCGGCGTGATCCAGGCGGCAACATCGGTGAACGAACAGACGCTGACGTTTGTGCCCAAGCTGGCGATCACTGCCGTCGTGTTCGTGGTCTTTGGCGGCGCAATGCTGGGTTTGATTGGCGATTTCACCAAGGAAATCTTCGACCAAATCGCGCTGACCGGCCGCTGAGGGCAAGCCCGTGATCCAGATGAACTTCGGCTTTGGCGCGCTTGAGGCCGAGTTTTGGCGTTTTGTATTTGTCATGACGCGCATTGGTGCGGCAATGGTTGCTGCCCCGTTGTTCGGCATGGCTTCTGTTCCCTATCAGGTGCGCGTTGTGGTGACAGGCGCGATTGCGCTGTTGATCTGCGCATGGACGCCGGTCGTCTCGCCGCCTGCCCTGCTCTCTCTGGCCGGTATGTTGAGCGTGGCCAATGAAGTGTTGCTGGGTTTGGCGCTGGGCTTTGTGCTGCAACTGACCTTTGCCGCGCCGACGCTGGCTGCCGAAATCATCGGCGGCGGCATGGGCATGTCGATGGCAACCACGGCCGATCCGGTCAGCGGGGCCAGCTCGCCAGCGCTCGGCCAATACTTTGCGGTTGTGCTGACAGTCATCTTTCTGGGCACCGGCGCGCATCTCAACTGGATTGCCTTGCTGGTGGAAAGCTATGTCGCATTTCCGCCCGGCTCTGCATGGTTTGCGCCCGAACGGTTTGAACAGATGACGCAATTTGCCAGCATGATGTTCATCACCGCGTTGCTGATTGCGCTGCCGGTAACCCTGATACTGCTGCTGGTCCAGGTGACCACCGGCATCATCAGCCGTTCTGCGCCTGCGCTTAACCTGTTTTCGCTGGGCCTGCCTGCCGGTGTGCTGGCAGGGCTTACCGCGATGGTAGCCGCAGCCCCGCTGCTGACCGATTTCATGATCGACCTTTCCGCAACTGCCGTGGCGCAAGCCGCGGCACTGCTGGCACAATAGGGGGGCCTTGAACCATGGCCGAGACCGAGGGCGAGAAGTCCTTTGCCCCTACAGAGAAACGCAAACAGGACGCCGCCAAAAATGGCGACGTCTTGCGCTCGCGCGATCTGGCAACGGCGGTTGGCGTTCTGGTCGGGGCCATCTGGCTGAAGTTTGCAGGGCCGTGGGTGTTCGATGTGATGCAGGACACGCTGCGATCATCATTGATCATCGACCGCGCATCGATTGAGGATTTTGCCCCGCGCAAGCTTCTGATCGGCGCGATGATCGTGGCATTGCCGCCGGTGTTCCTGCTGGGCGGGCTGGTGCTGGCATCGTCGGTGTTCTCGCAAATCGGCATGTCGGACGGGCGCTGGATCCCGTCAAACCTTGCGCCCAAGGCATCGCGGATCAACCCGCTATCGGGCCTGAAGCGCATGTTTGGCGCACAGGGCTGGATCGAACTGGGCAAGGGCATGGCCAAACTGGCGCTGATGGGCACCATCGCCTGGGTCTGGGGGTCGGGCGAATTGTCGAAGCTGATCAGCTTTGGCCATGGCGACATTCACGGGCAACTGGTGCTGGCGTGGGACGCGATCACGTCGCTGGCCTTTGCGCTGTCCTATGGCCTGATCATCATCGCGCTGATCGATTTTCCGATCCAGTGGCTGCGTCGCTTCTTCCGCCTGCGCATGACGCTGCAAGAAGTGAAGGATGAATCCAAGGAATCCGAAGGTTCCCCCGAACAAAAAGGCGCGATCCGCCAGAAGCAACGGCAATTTGCGATGGGCGCAATCCAGTCGGCCATGCTGAAAGCGCAATTCGTCATCACCAACCCCAGCCACTTTTCGGTGGCCATGATCTATGACCCCGAACTTGCGCCTGCGCCGGTGGTGCTAGCCAAAGGGCGCGGCGAAAAGGCACTGGCGATGCGCCAGCTTGCCGCAGAAATGGGCGTGCCGACGCTGGAAATCCCGCCGCTTGCGCGTTCGGTCTATTTCACCACGCGCGAAAATCAGGTGATCCGCGAAGACCTGTACAGCGCGGTCGCCGTCGTTCTGGCGTTCGTCATGTCGTTGAAACGCGGCGATACGCCAGAGCTTCCCGCCATCGATGTGCCCATGCACATGCGGTTCGACGCAGAAGGCCGGCCAGAGCTTGTCGCAAGCCTTAACCCCCGCCTTGCGCAACCGTCCTAATAGTCATGGAAACAACCTCGGCCACATCATCGAGCTCGGCAACCGCCCAGATCATATCGTCGCTGGGGGCGGGCAGCGGCATTAACACGTCGCAATTGGCCGAACAGCTTGCCGCAGCGCAATTTGCGTCCCGCAAGGACCAGCTTGCCGCCAAGACGGAAAAGCTGACCGCGCAAATTTCCAGCGCGTCCAATCTCAGATCACTGATGACGACGCTGTCGAGCAGCATCGGCTCGCTCATCCGCACCGGTGATCTTGCGGTCAACCCGTCGATTACCAACGCCGGCGTGGCCAGTGTGACCAAGGGCACCGCCACCGGTAGCGGTTCGTACTCGCTTGAAGTGACCAGCCTTGCCAATTCGCAACGGTTGTTGATGCCTGCCTACCCGGCGGCAACATCGTCAGTGGGGTCGGGCACGCTGACGCTGCGGTTTGGCACGGTTTCGGGCAGCAGCTTCAACCCTGACGCCACTCAGACCCCGGTCGACATTACCATTGCCGCCGGTGCAACGCTGGCCGATGTGGCCAGTGCCATCAACGCGTCGGGCTCAGGCGTCAGCGCCTATGTCGCCAATGGCACTGCGGGTGCGCAACTGGTGCTGAAGGGCAAGGAAGGCGCAACCAGCGGCTTCGTGCTGGAAGCGACCGAGACCGTTGGCGATCCCGGCCTTGCCAATCTGGCATGGACACCCGCGACAGACCTTACCCGTCTGAAGGCCACCGCCAGTGACTCGGCCTATACCATCGACGGCGTCAGCTATACCGGCAAGAGCAACACCATCAACGATGCGGTGCCCGGCGTAAATCTGAAGCTGACGGCCACCAACATTGGCGCGCCCACCACAATCAATTTCAGCGATCCTTCGGGCAACATTTCAACCGCGATGACCGATCTGGTCGATGCGCTGAATGAAGTTGCCTCGCAGTTGAATTCGGCGATGAACAAGGACACCGGCGATCTGAACAATGATCCCGGCGCCCGCGCATTGCGCACCGCGCTGATCACCCTGGCCGGAACCAAGATCATGCCAAACGCGGCTTCGGACGAACCGTCGACGCTGGGCGACCTTGGCCTGAAGATTGAACGCAACGGCACGTTTATTCTCGACACCGACCGCCTTGCCAAGACCCTGAAGGACAAGCCGCAAGCGGCAGGTGCCATGTGGACGACAGGCGTGTTCGGCGTGTTTGGCACGATCGACAAGATCGCGCGCGCCGCAGCATCGACCACGGGCGGTGCCTCGCTTGGCAGTTCGATCACGCGTTATACCGCCTTGCAAAAGTCGGTCAGCGAGAAATCGGCTACCCTCACTGAAAAGCAGGAAGACATGCGCCAGCGCCTCGTCTCTCGCTTTGCGGTGATGGACAACCGGGTGTCCGGTTCGCAATCCACCCTCTCCTTCCTCAAGGCGCAAATTGACGCCTGGAATTCGAGCGATAACTGATGCTGCACCACCGCAACGACCCTTCGGAAGCTTATCGCCGCGTTGATTTTGATGCGCGCGTGCGTGGCGCGGATTCGCGCCAGCTGGTCGACTTGTGCCTTGAACAGGTCATCGGATCTGTCGGCCGTGCCATTCACGCTTATGAGCGGCAGGACAATTCTGCCAAAAGCGCGGCGCTGACCCGCGCGGTGGCTGCGCTTACCGCGTTGCAAATGGGCATTGATATGTCCAATCCCACGGCTCAAGCTTTGGTGCAATTGTACCAATCGGCTCGCAGCGCCATCCTTGATTGCGTCACTCGCTTCAACGGACCAAAGCTGATGGAAATCCGGCAGGACTTCACCGAAGTCCGCGAGGCCATGCTACGCAGTATCGCTGCCTGACAATCGGCAAGCTGCAGGCCGCGTTGAACCGGTTTGGCGTTTTGTTGCAAAGCTGGAATACGGCTCATCAAGTTGCGCGCCCCTTCCGCCGTAGGTGAAAGGGTTTCACGCAGAGGCGCGGAGGGGGCAGTCCCGGCCGCAAGGCCTCCCAAAAGTCCGACCATGCACATTGCTGCTTGGTCAGCCTTGAAAAACGGCTCCGCCGTCAAACTCGACCTGTTCGCGTCTCAACTTCTTCTCTGCGTCTCTGCGTGAAATCTGAGAGCCTAGATCGAATGCACCGCTCCCATGCGGTTTTTGCGCGTGCGGCAAGGAAAATGTCAGCAAAAAACCCGGAAGACCTGCGAAACAGGCCTTCCGGGTTCTTCATTTTTCCCGCGTCCTTGGGGGACTGGAGACGCGGGAAACACAAAAATTGCAGCGTGTTATGCGCTGTTGCAGCTGGCGATCAGGGCAGCGCCCAATTCATCAAGGCCAAGCTGGGTTTCGGCAGCGCCCATCGCAATCGCCGCAGCGGGCGCTTCGGCAACCATCGCCGTACCGGGATCTTGCACAAACGTCTTGCAGCCTTGATCGCGCATCAGCTTCAGGCCCTTGGCACCGTCTGCGCCCATGCCTGTCAGCACCGCAGCCGTTGCAGGGACCGATCCGCGCGCGATGGAGCCGAACAGGAGGTTGGCGGCAGGGCGCATCCCGTCCACCGGATCACGATCAATCAGGCGCAACTTGGCAGGGCTGCCCGGTTCGATCACGGCATGACGTTCGGGGTCAAAGGCAATGTGGATTGTGCCCGGCGTCAATGCCGTGCCGTCCTTTGCTGCCTTGACCGAACATTTCAGCTCGCCATCCATGCGTTTGATGAAAGTTTCCACCACCGCCGGTTCGGCATTCAGCGTGATAACTGTGGGCGGGCACTTTTCCGGGAAATAGGTCAGCATCTGGGTCAGCGCATCAATCCCGCCCATCGAGGCAGACAGCGCGACAATATAGCCGTTCCATTCAAAGTTTGCTTCTGCCGCCTTGTGTTCACGCGGGGCCTTGCGGTCTTTGACGTTGCTGTTGGCAGCGGCGAGCACGATCTTGCCAAGCTTGCCCACGGTCTTGCTGAACTGTTCCGGCGTTGCCTTCAGCGGCTTGGGGAAACATTCGACCGCGCCCAGCTCATAGGCGCGCAGCGATGTTTCGGTGCCGGCCTGGGTAAGGCTGGACAGCATGACGACAGGCAGCGGGGCCGTGCCCATGATTTCTTCGAGGAATTCGATCCCGCTCATCCCCGGCATTTCCACGTCGAGCGTAACGACATTGGGACGCAGGGCGATGATCTGATCGCGCGCTTCAGCGGCATTTGCAGCAGCACCAACGACGGTCACATTCTTCGCTTGATCGAGAATATCGGAAAACAATGCCCGCATGGCAGCGGAATCATCGACGACCAGAACTCGTGCTTCATGCATTGTGACAAAAACCCCTGATTCGAACGCCTTAGCGCGGCTATGGACCTCCTCTTACGCGCGAAGGGGCAAGCAATTCATGTGCTGCACCTTACGTATCTCACCCTAGCTATGCCGAAAGCCGGCCTTCGTGCCTCCGGGCCTATCAGATGGATAACAAACGCCGATTCCGGATTCGTTCCGGGCCGGTATCATCCATGCGGAGGGCACTCGTCCGATGTCGTCGATATCATTGCCAGCCCGGTGCGACCGCGCCGCCACAGAAGCCTTGTTGCCCGAAATGATCGCGGCATTGGGTGCGGGGCCGCTGCACATTGATGCGCGCGAATGCCAGCAAGTTGGCCAGGCTATGCTGCAATTGCTCGTCAGCGCGCGGCAAACCGGCGAAGGCGCGGTGATTGATGCGTCTCCGGCCTTGCGCGAAACAGCGGCACTGGCCGGCCTTTCCGAAGAGCTCTTTGCAGGGACAGACGCATGACCGCCGAGGAAATTCAGGCAATCTTCTTTGCCGAATGCGAAGAATCACTGGCCGCTGCAGAACAAGGCCTTGCTGCATGCAAAGAGGGCACGCAGGACAGTGATACGGTTAACGCGGTGTTCCGCGGCGTCCATTCGATCAAGGGTGGCGCGGGCGCATTTGGTTACAGCGCACTGCAAGCCTTTACCCATACGTTCGAAACACTGCTGTCCGACGTTCGCGATGGCACCGTTGCGATTACCGAGCCGCTGATCGATCTGATGCTGATCGCGCTTGATACATTAAGCGATCATGTGACCGCTGCGCGCGATAGCAGCGAACCACCCGAAGACGCGGCGCTTCAGGCCGAATTGACCGCTGCAATGGCTGCCAATGCCGGAGCCGCTCCTGCAGCAGCGCCTGAACCGGTTGCAGCGCCTGCACCAATGCCTGCCTCAATGGAAGCCAAGACCATTGAGCCGGACGAAGACGACTTCGATCTCGATTTCGATCTTGATGCCCTGCTTGACGATATTTCCGGCGAGATTGGTGAACCCGAAACGCCCGGCGTGATGCCGCGCTGGGACGTCAAGGTGCGCGCGCACAGCGCGGCCATGCGCAATGGCAGCGAGCCATTGCTGATGCTGCGCGAAATGGCCGAGCTTGGCGGCGTATGCACCACCTGTGATATTTCCTCGATCCCGCCACTCGACGGGTTCGATCCGGGTACGGGGTATCTGGGCTGGGTATTCAGCTTCCCGGTTGATGTAAGCGAAGCTGCAGTCCGCGACATTTTCGACTTTGTTGGCGATGATTGCACGCTGGCGTTCGGTGATGATGCCCCGATGCCGCCCGTGCGCTTTCCCGCAGCCGTTGTCGCAGCAGCGCCGGTTGCACCGGTTGTCGCAGCGCAAGCCGTTACTGCACCCAAAGCCGTGGCCCCCGATTTGCCAAATGCAGCGCCGGTACAACTTGCCGACGATGTGCAGGCCAGCCGTTCACAACAAGCGCCGCCAGCGCCGCCCGCTCCCGGCCAATCGATCCGCATCGAATTGTTCAAGCTGGACAAGTTGATCGACGCCGTGGGCGAACTGGTTATTGCCCAGGCCATGATGGCGCAGCGGCTGTCATCGGACGGGTTAAGCGCGTCGGATGAAATGACGCTTATCGAAGGCCTGACGCGCGACATCCAGGAATCGGCGATGGCGATCCGTGCCCAGCCGATCGGCTCTGTCTTCAGCCGCGTGCCGCGTATCTTGCGCGAACTGGCATCGTCCACCGGCAAACATGTGCGGCTTGAAGTATCGGGCGAAAGCACCGAACTCGACAAGACCGTGATCGAGCGGCTGGGTGAACCGTTGACCCACTTGATTCGCAATGCGGTCGATCATGGCATCGAACCAGCCGACGAACGCATTGCAGCGGGCAAACCCGCCGAAGGCACGTTAACGCTTTCAGCCGAACACCGTTCGGGCCGCATCCTCATCCGCATCGGCGATGATGGCAAGGGCATCGATCGTGAACGCGTGTTCGCCAAGGCTGTCGAAAAAGGCCTGATTGCGCCGGATACGGTGATGACCAAGGAAGAGATCGACCTGCTGATCTTTGCTCCGGGTTTCTCGACCGCAGCACAAGTTACCAATGTGTCCGGGCGCGGCGTTGGCATGGACGTGGTGCGCCAGAACGTCAAAGATCTGGGCGGGCGGATCACCATTGAATCCGAACCGGGTTCAGGCACAACCTTCACCCTTACCTTGCCGCTCACGCTGGCGATTTCCGATGGCATGGTCGTCAATGTCGGTGACCAGACGCTGGTCGTGCCGCTGGCCAACGTGGTCGAAAGTCTGCGTCCCGAACCGCACGAAGTCCAGGGCCTTGGCGCGAACCGCTGCATGATCAATGTGCGCGGGCGGTTCATTCCGGTCATCCCGCTCAGTGCCTCGGTCGGTGCAATCGGCGCAGCCACACAGCCTCAGGATGGCGTGCTGATCGTCGTCGAAACAGAAAGCGCGGGCCGTGCGGCCCTGCTGGTCGATGCGATTTGCGACCAGCGCCAGGTCGTGATCAAGAGCCTTGATACGCATTATCGCTCGGTCGAGGGCGTGGCGGGGGCGACGATCCTTGGTGATGGCCGGGTGGCGCTGATTGTCGATGTCGACAGTCTGGTCTCGCGCAGCCTTGCCTCGGCGCAAGCGGCGTCCGGCACATTGGCAGAAGCAGCATGAGCCTGATGGAAGCTCTCGACGCGTCGATGCCGGGGGTCAGCCCCGGTATTTACGACGAAAAGGATTTTCGCGCGATCAGCGAAATCGCGCATGCCGAGGCGGGCATCGTGCTGCCTGCGGGCAAGGCGATGCTGGTCTATTCTCGGCTGGCACCACTGGTCCGCAACAGCGGCTGCGCCACCTTTGGCGCCTATGTCATGCGCATTCGTGAAGACGCGGTGGAACGGTCGAAAACCATTTGTGCGCTGACCACCAATCACACCTTCTTTTACCGCGAATCCCATCACTTCGAACATTTCGCCAGCGATGTGCGCCCTGGTTTTGTAAACCGGTTGCGCAGCGGCGGCAAAGTCCGGCTGTGGTCCGCAGGGTCATCCAGCGGCGAGGAAACGTGGTCATTGCTGATGACGCTGCTGGGGCCGGACAGGTCCGAAGGCATCGATATTGCCAAGCGCGATGTGCGTCTGCTTGCCAGCGACATTGCCACTCACGCGCTGACCAAGGCGCGCGCGGCAACGTATCGCACCGAAGATCTGAAGCCTGTCCCCGACGCCTTGCGCCGCAATTGGACGCAAAGCGCAGGCGATGAGACAACAATCGCCTCCGAAGTGCAGCAAATCGCCCGGTTCCGTACGCTGAACCTGCTGGGCGATTGGCCGATGCAGGGCCAGTTCGATGTCATCTTCTGCCGCAACGTCATGATCTATTTCGACAATCCGACAAAAGAGCGCCTTGTCGCGCGTTTTGCGGAAAAACTCGTCCCCGGCGGCTGGCTTTACATCGGCCATTCCGAACGAGTGACCGGTCCGGCGATGGAACATCTGTCGACCATGGGCCCCACCATTTATCGCAAGAGGTCTGCATGAGCATTCGCGTCGTCATCGTCGAGGATTCGCCTACCATGCGCGCGATTCTGATGAACCGGCTCAGCAAAGAGCCGGACATCGAGGTAGTCGCAGCTGCCGCCAATGCCGCAGAAGGCCGCCAGATGATCCGCGAGCTGGACCCGGACGTGGTCACGCTCGACATTGAAATGCCCGGTATGAACGGCCTCGATTTCCTGGCCAAGATCATGGAATTGCGCCCCACCCCGGTCATCATCGTTTCAGGATCCACGCAGGAAGGCAATGAAATGTCGGCCCGCGCGCTCGCGCTTGGCGCGGTCGATTGCTATGCCAAATCAGGCGGCGGCGTTGGTCTGGAAGACGCAGGGCGCCTTGCCAAGATGATCCGCGAGGCATCGAAAGTGGAATTCACCACGCGCGCACCAGCCGTGCGCAAAGTGGTGCAGGAAGCGCGCGGATCACTGATCGAACGCCCCGCCCTGATCGCCATCGGTTCATCCACCGGCGGGGTTGAAGCCTTGCAAACCGTGCTCGGCAGCTTTCCCGCCGATTGCCCGCCAACCGTGATCGTCCAGCACATCAACGCGCGTTTTGCCCCCGCCGTTGCACGTACGCTTGACCAGTCATGCCCGCCAAAAGTCCTTATCGCCGAACCCGATCTGCCGTTGAAGCAGGGCCACGTCTATCTGGCACCGGGCGATGAGCGGCACTTGTCTGTTGGCGGATCAAGCACATTCCATTGCAAGCTGCGGCCCGGTGACCCCGTTTCGGGCCATCAACCAAGCGTTGATGTTCTGTTTGCCTCGGTTGCCGAAGTGGTTGGCGCGCGCGCGGTTGGCATCTTGCTGACGGGCATGGGTGCCGATGGCGCGCAAGGCCTGTTGGCGATGGCACGCAAGGGCGCGCACACCATCGCCCAGGACGAGGCCACCTGCACCGTGTTCGGCATGCCGCGCGCTGCGATCAATCTGGGCGCGGCCAATGTCGTTGCGCCGCTGGGATCAATTGCCCGCCACTTGTTCAGCAAGGCGGCCTGATATGAGTTATCATCAACCCATATCCGCAGCACCCCCGATTGAGCGCGTGACCGTGATGCAAGGCCAGGCGCTGGCCAGTGCCGGTCAGGCGATTGAATATTCCACCGTGCTGGGATCGTGCGTAGCCACGTGCCTGTATGATCCTGAAACGCGCGTTGGCGGGATGAATCATTTTCTGTTGTCAGAACCGCCGGCAAACACCCCCGGTGCCAAGATTGACGAACATTACGGCGTCTATCTGATGGAATTGCTGGTCAACGAAATGCTCTCGAAAGGCGCGCGCAAGTTTCATTTGCGAGCACACCTTTACGGTGGGGCCAATGTTAATCGCAATATGATGAAGATCGGCTCGATGAATGCCGACTTCGCCCGCGAATTCCTGAGGCGCGAAGGCATTATGCTGGTGCGCGAAGATCTCGGCGGCACCCAGGCCCGCCGCGTCGATTTCCGTCCGGCAACGGGCCAGGTCCGCCTCCGCACAGTGGAAGACCGGTTCGCGCCCCCTGTTAAACCCACCCCAAGTCCTGTCGTCACCCGCGGCGACGTCGAACTGTTCTGATCGGAAAAGTGAGTTCCACTATGAGCAAATCCACCAGAATTCTCACCGTAGACGACAGCCCGTCCATGCGGGCTCTTCTCAACCACGCCCTTGCCGGGCATGGCTTCGACGTATCGCAAGCAGAGGACGGCATTGCCGCGCTCGATTGGCTGGCGATGAACGAGGTTGATGTGGTGATTACCGACATTAACATGCCGCGCCTTGACGGCTTTGGCTTGATTGAGCGTTTGCGCGAGGGCAGCCGCCATCGCGACCGCCCGATCCTTGTGCTGACCACCGAAAGTTCGGACGAAAAGAAAGCGCGTGCGCGTGCAGCCGGTGCCACCGGCTGGATCGTCAAGCCGTTCGACCCCGAGAAACTGGTGGCAGCCGTCCGCCGGGTTTCCCACTGATGTCCCCCCGTCTTTCAGGAGCTTCCAGCATGCTGCGCGAACTCATTACGTTTGAAGTCGAAGGCCAGGTCTTCGGGCTCGACATCATGGCGATCCGCGAAATCCGCGCATGGTCGCCCACCACGCGTTTGCCGCGCGTCCCCAGCTACGTTGCGGGCGTCGTCAATTTGCGCGGCACGGTTCTGCCGGTGATCGATCTGGCGGCCCGTCTTGGCTGGCGCGCAACCGAACCGACCCCGCGCCACGCCATCATCGTGACCCAGCAAGGTGCACAGATCAGCGGCTGGATCGTGGATTCGGTCAGCGATATCGTCACCCTTGCCAGCGATGCATTGCAGCCACCGCCACCAACATCGGCTGGCGATACGGTTGTGCCGTTCCTCGAAGGCCTTGCCGCCATCGAAGACCGCATGGTGATGGTGCTCAACCTTGCTGCATTGTCCGACGGGGCCGAAGTCGCCGAAGCTGCCTGAACGGCCAGAAGGGAGACGCCCTATGGCGCAAGCAACGCACCGCCAGATTGCTATCGTGCTTGAAGAGCTAGCCGAAGAGGTCGAAGCGCTTGGCGCATCGCTGTGCACAGACATGGATATCGCCATGCGCCACATGGACAAATTGCAAGCTATCGACCTCATCGCCCAAAAACAACGCTCGCTGGGGCTTTTGCTGGTGGCAGAACGCCCTGCCGAAGAGATCGAACGCATCGCGATAGACGTGCTACGCGACCGGATGCGGCTGTCGGGCTGATCTTCGCCCGACACTGCAAAGCATTCATGGTGGATAGTTCAGGGGCGGTGCGCGCATTGACGCGCACGCCCTTTTTTCATGCCACGGAGAATTTTCCGCTGGTCGAAGGTCTTGTGATTTAACGGCAGAGCTTGGCCCTGTGACGGCCCGCACATAATTTCGCGTAGTACGGCATTACTGGTGATTACCACAGTTCAGCAGATACGAAACCCGCAGGATCGTATTGGCGCATGGCCACGAGAAAACGCCGATGATCACGATCTCACCGTCGATTGTTTCTGCCATGCAATCCGATTGTTTCGATGATCTGGAACAACGCATATTCAATTGGCTGTCCGCCGAACTTCCGGCGTGGACAACGCTTCCCGCCGGGCAGCGCAAGCATGATCTTCACGCAGTCGTTCAGGATGGTCGCACGGTCGGGATGCGCGTCGAGACCGATTTTGCGCTTTATGCCCTGCTGATGTTCCTGTCCGGCGGCAACTGGCGCGACATTCGTGACCATGCCCAGGTGGCCGAAGCGATGACAATCCCCGATGTCACTGCGCCCAACAAGTTGATGTGGCTCGAAGGCTGGCTTGCCGAGCGCGGCCACCGTATTGCCGGGGCTTGATGCAATGGGCATGTTCAGCGCTCTTGAAGCAGCGGCCAAGCGCGCAAAAGACTGGGTGATCAGCAACGTCCGCGAACCGGAAAAGGTGGTGGCCGCTTGCCCGGCGAAACCTGCAACCAACAGCGCGCCAGCCCCTAACCAGCCAAAACAACCGGCACCGGTGAAGCCTGCGCCAAGCGTTCATTATGAAGATTGCGTTCTGAAGGAACTCCTGCTCGAATTGTCCGATGGTACGCAGTCCAATGCTTTTACGGCAACTTACCAGCGCCGCATTGAACCGGTCAAACCCACGGTTTATGACGCTTACAAGGGTGATTTGCGCAGCCACGAACTGGTGATCGAGACTCTGGCCAATTGCTATCTCGGCGCAGGTAAAAAGGATCTGACAGCAAAAGCGCAGGCGTTCTGTTCATCCCGCCATGTCAGCTTTGCGCCTGCCCATCCCCAGACCAAAATCGGGGACAATGCGCTGGCCGATGGCGGAGCGCCGGTCCAAACCAAAATCTATATTGATGATCGCAGCGGCTGGCAGTCCTGGCTTTCGATCTGGCCCTTTGCGGGTGAGCGGACGAAGCACATCACGGTCAGTGGAACGGCCTGTGGCCACACGTACGTGGGCTGTAACGTGCCGCCAAAATCTGCATTGGCCAACCTGGCCATGCGGCTTGTGGTCCTGCCGCACGAAAAGTGGTCGTTCAAGGTCAAGGATCTCCGGTCCGACTATTCCAGAGGCGGATCAATAACCAAGGACAGGAATGCTGCTGCCAATGTGGCAAAAGGCGCGCCATTCCGGTCTGTTACCACCACTTTGAAGCGCGACTTCGGCAAAGTTGCGGGAACGTCGCGGTCCACTACGCGGGGCGCGGCTTACCTGTCCACTTCCAAAGAAACGAAATTTGCAGACGGCGGTACCGACAGCAGCAGTGAGACGCTCACTACAACCAGTTATTCGGCTTCACGCACGCTTTCGCAAGATATCGGCTCAAGCGTCTACTCGGTCACGCAGACTGACGATCTGGACGGCGCAACCAACACGCTGAAATCGGATTTGACCGATAAGAACCAGTACAAGGTAAGCGAGAAGTTTTCGCTTGAAGTGGAAACTGGCGGTGAAACTGCCAAGATTGAACCCGGTGCCCTTGTCGAAGGGCTCTACAAGATCGAAAACATCCTTGAAGCCATAAAAGACGTGCTGGCAGCATGCCGGGTGGGTGCCGGTGTCAGCGCCGATTACAAGCTGCTCTACGGCGATTTATGCCTTGATTGGGGCTATCGCTGGCCCGCGGCCTATAAAGAAGAAAACCGCGTCTACTATGTGGAACGCTTCATCTCGGCGAGCGGGACACTCAATGTCCTGACCGGGTCGGTCGGTCTTTGGGCGGGTATTGATTTCGATCAGGGATGGTTGCCAGCCGGTGTAAAGGCCCTGATCGAAGGCAAAATCACCGCAACTTTAAAAGTCACACCCAAGATTACGCTTTCGGCAACCAATCTGAAGACTCTCGATCAGGCCAACGCCGCGCTGGAAGTCGCGCCGGAATTCACCATAGAGCCCAAGTTGGAAGGCACAGGTAGCGTCCGGGTTCTGGGATACCGGCAATCGCTTTCGGTTGTCATTGAAGGCAATTTCGAAGCCAAGGCCAAACTGGCGTTCAGCTTCAAGGCTCCACCTTCCTTGAAGGCCAGTGTCGAGTGGGAAGGCCTCAAATTCACCGGGCACTTCTACAACAGCGACAAGAAGCCGCCCCGCCGGGATATCGAACCCATCGAACTTGCCAAGCCATCCACGATCCTGAAGGAAACCGAGTTTTGGAGCTGAACCCCGATCCCTTTACCGGGCCGGTGATTTACGGGCTTGGAATTACCTGTGGCGATGCGCTGGCTGGCGAAATCAGGGTCAACGACATTGCGTTTGGCAAACTTGCAACGGGGGCAACCTCGCTGGAATCCATCCCGATCCACGGCGACCTTGATACAGGTGAAAACGTCGCACAATTGCGGATTGGCACATCGGAAGCCAACCTGCGCAGTCCCGCAACACTGATGCCGGGTGAACCGCCAGCGACTGCCAGCGCGAAGCTTCAACTGGAAGGTGACGAGGTTTCGATCAGCGGTGACGAAATGCGCATCACCACCCACGTCTTTGCGCGCGATCTGTGGGATGTACGCGAGCAGGCCGGTGCCGTGATGCTTCCTGCGGTCCTGAGCGTGAACTTCCAGCCCCGTGCTGGCTCGCCCGTCGCGCTTTGGGCCAATGCCCGCGCCGCATCGCCCGCCGTTGTGGCAGAGGCGGTCTATGCCGAAACCGCTGCAATTGCGGCGCTGCTGCGTGATCGCAATTTTGAAGCCTATGTCGGCAGGACATCCTTGCGCCGCCAGCACAAAGCGCGCTGCTATCCACAAGGGCAAGACGCAGCAGGGTTGCGTGAGGAGGAACTCGACGATCTGATTCGCCTTGCCAGCGCACCGGATTTCAACGTGCGCATCGCTGCACAGGTCGGCTCCACTTTGCGCGCGCAGGCCAAGTCACGCTTGTTTGATTGGGTGGATGCGCAAGGCGAACCGATTGTCACGATTCAGGCCGACGGGCAATCCTTTGCCGTGCAACATCAATTCAGCCTGTTGGAAGGCAGCCTGCAACTTGTTCGCTGAAACGTTGGCTGTGGCAGGGTCATGATGGTCCATGCATGTTTCCCGACCAGAAATTTGCTGCAACTGCTAGACTTCGCCCCCATCCCCGCGCAATGACACATCCTTATGTGGCAGCTTTATCAATTCCCGTTATGCCCGTTCAGCCGCAAGGTCCGGCTTCTCTTGAGCGAGAAGGGCGTGCCTTATGATCTGGTGCGCGAAAATCCGTGGGAGCGGCGCGAAGGGTTCGGCAATATCAGCCCGGCCTATCGCACGCCCGCAATCCAGAATCCTGAACGCGGGATCAGCCTGGCCGATAGCCGCGCGATCTGCGAATATTTTGAAGAAACGGTCGACAAGACGCCGATGATCAACGGCACGGCGGCCAATCGCGCGGAAATCCGCCGTCTGGTCGCGCTGTTTGATGAAAGCTTTTATGCCGATGTGACCGGGCCGTTTCTGGATGAACGGATGAAAAAGCGGCTCGTCTATCGCTCTCCGCCCGATAGCAAACGCTTGCGCGATGCGATCCGTCTGGCGGACGAACATCTGTATTACATCGATTTTCTTATCGATAATCGCCCGTGGCTGGCAGGTTCAACGATGAGCCTTGCCGATCTTGCGGCGGCGGCACAAATTTCGGTGGCCGATTACCTTGGCGGGATTGACTGGTCGAACCATGAACAGTCGCGCGGGTGGTACTCGGTGTTCAAAAGCCGTCCCAGTTTCCGTCCGCTGCTGGCCGAACGGATGGACGTGATCCAGCCGCCTGCGCACTATGCGGACGTGAACGCCTGAGGTTCGTCAGGAATCGATCCGCAAGCCAGCCGCGCGGCGGAACAGTTCCAGCACCACCGGATCGCTTTCCGTGCCCCTGATGGCCGCCTCGAACTGGATCTTGCGCGCAGGTCGCGGCAAGACTTCGGCCAGCATGCCCGATGCCAGCAGCGGTCGCACCATCGGTTCGGGCAGGACGGCCGCACCGCCACCGCCGCTGATAATCTCGATCAACGTGCGCACGTTGTTGCAAGTGCTGATGGATCGCGGAGTGATGACGCCTTGTGCCAATGTTTCAAGCGTGACGCCGTGCAGCGGTGAATGGCTGGGAATTGACCACACCGGCAGGTTTTGCGCAAATCCCCCTGCCCGCACTGTCTCTTGCCCCGCCACCCAGACAAGCCCGACTGCCCCCAGCCCGACCGTTCGAATGCCGGGACTGGCAACCGGCCCTGCCAGAAACGCCATATCGATCATGCCGCCCAGCAATTGCTGGAGCATGCGCGCGGTCAGGTCGAGTTCGATTTCCAGCGTCACGCCGGGCAGATCGCGCTCCACTTCTTGCACATAGGCCGGAAGGCATGATGCGGCCGCAATTTCTCCGCTGCCGATGCGCACGGTGCCGGTGGCGCCTTCAAAGCCCGAAGCGGTCAGCAGCGCCTTTTCGAAGCCCGCCCACAGCGGCTCGCACTCCTTCACCAGCCGCCTTCCCCGCGCGGTCAGCACCATGTTGCGCCCGTCCCGGCGGAAAATGGCAATGCCCAGTTGTTCCTCGATTTCACGGACACGGGCAGATATGGCAGGTTGCGTGGTGTTAAGCCGCTCTGCCGCCGCACGAAACGTGCCGAGCCGGGCAATCCACAGCAGGGTTTCAAGGTGATAGATGGCAATGCGCTTCATTTGATCAGACTTTGTTATCGATTCAGATAAAAAACAATCGCTCTTTTCAATCCGTCGGCTGTGCTATTGCAGCATAAAGAACGCAGGAGAGAATTCCCGATGTCCAAAAAGCTTTATGCCGATGCCGCAGCCGCGCTTGACGGTCTGTTGCGCGATGACTTGCTAATAGCGTGCGGTGGTTTCGGCCTGTGCGGTGTTCCCGAACGCTTGCTGGATGCGGTGCGCGACAGCGGGGTGAAGGGGCTGACCTTTGCCAGCAACAACGCCGGAATTGACAACGAAGGCATCGGCAAGTTGCTGCGCACGCGCCAGGTGCGCAAAATGATCTCGTCCTATGTCGGCGAAAACAAGGAATTTGAACGGCAGTACCTTTCGGGCGAACTGGAGGTCGAGTTTTCCCCCCAGGGCACGCTGGCCGAACGGATGCGCGCAGGCGGCGCTGGCATTCCCGGCTTTTACACCAAGACCGGCGTTGGTACGCTGGTGGCACAGGGTAAGGACACCAAGGTTTTCAACGGGCAGGAATATCTGCTGGAACAGGGCATCTTTGCCGATCTGTCGCTGGTCAAGGCGTGGAAGGCCGACGAAAGCGGTAATGTCGTGTTCCGCAAGACCGCCCGCAATTTCAACGTGCCCGCCGCCACATGCGGCAAGGTTTGCGTAGTAGAGGTTGAGGAAATCGTACCCCTTGGCAGCCTTGATCCTGACAGCATCCACCTGCCCGGCGTTTATGTGCAGCGGATAATTGTCGGTGCGCCTTATGACAAGAAAATCGAGTTCCGCACCGTGCGTGAGCGTGAAGCAGCCTGACCTGTTCAGGCCCACCGCCCCACAACTGCTGAAATCTTTTGGAAAGAACAGACAATGACCACCCATGACGGACTGAAAACAGGCTGGACCCGCGACCAGATGGCAGCGCGCGCCGCACAGGAATTGCAGGACGGTTATTACGTCAACCTTGGCATCGGCATCCCCACGCTGGTGGCCAATCACGTGCCCGAAGGCATGACCGTGACCTTGCAATCGGAAAACGGGATGCTCGGCATCGGCCCGTTCCCTTATGCCGGCGAAGAAGATGCCGATCTGATCAACGCGGGCAAGCAAACGATCAGCGAATTGCCGCAGACCGCCTATTTCGACAGCGCCACCAGCTTTGCCATGATCCGTGGCGGCAAGATCGACCTCACGGTGCTTGGCGCGATGGAAGTGGCCGAAAACGGCGACATCGCCAACTGGATGGTGCCGGGCAAGATGATCAAGGGCATGGGCGGTGCGATGGATCTGGTGGCAGGCGTCAAGAAGATCATCGTGGTGATGGAACATGTGGCCAAGGACGGATCGCCAAAGTTCATTCCGGCCTGCACCCTGCCATTGACCGGCGTGGGCGTGGTGGACATGATCGTAACCGACCTTGCCGTCTTTGCGCGTCCCGATCACGCCTCGCCATTCCGCCTGCTGGAACTGGCACCGGGTGTGACCGCGCAAGATGTTCGGGCCAAGACGACCGCGCATTACATCGACTGATTGGGAGAAAACGGCCATGGCATCTGAACTTGCAACCATTCCATTGACCCGCCTTGATGGCAGCGCCGACACTTTGGCTAATCACGCGGGCAAAGTGCTGCTGGTCGTCAATGTCGCATCAAAGTGCGGACTGACCCCGCAATATGAGGGGCTTGAAGCACTGTATAAAGCCAAGGCTGATAGCGGTTTGGAAGTGCTGGGCTTTCCCGCCAACGATTTTGGCGCGCAGGAGCCAGGATCGCACGAGGAAATTGCCGAGTTCTGCAAGCTCAACTACGGCGTATCCTTCCCGCTCTTTGCCAAAGGCGATGTGACCGGCCCTGCCAAGCAGCCGCTCTATGCAGCGCTGACACAAGCCTTGCCGACCAAGCAAGGCCCAGCCGACGAGTTCCGCGAACGCCTTAAGGGCTATGGCATGACGCCGACACAAGACCCCGAGGTATTGTGGAACTTCGAAAAGTTCCTGATCGCACGCGATGGCACCGTGGCCGCGCGGTTTGCTCCCGGCGTGACGCCTGATGATCCGGCATTGTTGGCGGCGGTCGAGGCTGAACTGGCGAAGTGATCTGCGCCTTGTGAATTGTGCATGGGGCGTTAGGTTTGCGCCCCATGCGCTACACATTGATCACCGCCAACCGGAACTATTCAAGCTGGTCATTGCGCCCGTGGGTGCTGATGAAGGCGTTGGGCATAGGTTTTGCTGACCGGCTTGAACCGTTCACCAAGCCCGCCAATTACGATGAATTCCGCGCCTTTTCGCCCACGGGCCAAGTTCCGGTTCTGGTTGATGGCGCGCGAACGGTGTGGGATTCGCTGGGCATCACGCTCTATCTTGCGGAACGGCATCCGGGGGTGTGGCCACAGGACGAGGCCGCCCGCGCCTTTGCAATGTGTGCTGTGACCGAAATGCAGGGCGGCTTTTCCGCCTTGCGCAATGATTGCACGATGAATGTGGGCGTCCGCGTAAAGCCCCGCCCGATGAGCGCCGCGCTAGTGCGCGATGTCGGCCGCCTGCGCGAGATCTTCGAGGAGGGCCTTGGCCGCTTTGGCGGGCCGTGGCTGGCTGGGCCAGACTTTACCGCGCTGGATGCATTCTTTGCCCCCGTAGCGTTCCGTATCCGCACTTATGGGCTGGACGTGGGGGCGGGGAAAGCTTGGGTCGATCACGTGCTGGCACACCCCGCGATGCGGCAATGGGAGTCCGAGGCCTTGGCCGAAACATGGCGCGAAGTAGGGCATGAAGCCGAATTGGCCGAATGCGGGGAAGTGACGGCGGATTATCGCAAAGGTTGAACCGCCTCTAATCCTCGGCCTTGTCCTTGGCGTTCAGCTTCGCCCATAAACTCTCAGTGCCTGCTTCGATGGCGTTGTTCACATATTGTGATGCGACAAGCCAGCCTTTGAACGGGCGCAGTGTCGCAAGGCAGCCGAAGCCCAGAATAGGCACCGATGTGAGCACGTGCACCCACCATGGCGGCGCATAAGCGACTTCAAGCCATACCGCGAGAAACGTCAGCGGGAATGCCGTGATGCAAAGCGCGAAAAACGCAGGGCCATCATCGGCATTGGCGAAATCATAATTCAGCCCGCATTCGGGGCAGGTTTTTTGCAGTTTCAACCAGCCGTTGAACATGGATGCCTTCGCACAGCGCGGGCACAACCCTTTCCAGCCGCACCGGAAAATCCAGTCGAACTTGGGGTTTTTCGTGAAAAAGGCCATGCCGGTGATCCTGTATTGTGCGCAACTGTCCATATGCCAGCGGCCACACTTGGCAAGCCCGAAAGGGTATGGTGGAACGGAATGCAGATTTGTGACATTCTGTAGTGTGATACTTATTTTCCAGCGCTTCCGCGCCCGTTTCCTCGACGTTTTGGCGTCGATCTACATCTATAACGAACACAGGGGCTATACGTCGCTGGATCGGGTGCTGGATGCTGTGCGCGTGCGTTGCCCTGATGATCCGGCATTCATCGCGGCGATTGCCAAGCATCGCGGCGATGAACGCAAACACTATGTCATGTTCAAACGGTGGTTTGAATTGCAGGGGCGCATGCCTTTGGCGGTGGACAGCACGTGCGGGCACATCGACCGGTTCATCGAAAAAGTGTTCGGCTGTTCGATTGATGATCTGGACACCCAGGGCGTGATCTCCAGCCCCGATGCGTTTGAGCGCTTGTGCCGCGTGATCATGCTGACCGAACAGCGCGGCATGGCCCAAGTGGATGTACTGCTGGCCAACCGCCACGTGCAATCGGACAAGGCGATGAAGCGTATCTTCGAGGTTGTGGCGCGCGATGAGCCGGACCACTGGATGCCCTATGAAAACTGGCTGGACCGGCAGGGCCGCGCCAAGGCAAAGCTGCGCGAACGGTGGTCAGACTATTGGATTCACAAGTCTTTAATGCTGGTAAAGCTGCCCAGCCTGTTCCTGCGCCGGTCCACCCCGCGCATGACAGCCTGGCCCGATGCGGGCGACACCGCCTGACCTTATGAACCCTTCGACAATGCACGGCCCTGTGGTTATCCTGCATCGGGGAGACGGGAATGGCAGGATTTATCGAGGACCGCAGGCCGAGCTTGCTTTCGCGGCTGGTACGCAAGGCGTTGGTCACATTCTATCGCATGCGCGGGTGGAAAGCGCATGGTGCGCCGCCGGTTGATGGGCGATGCGTGATTATCGCGGCTCCGCATACGTCGAATTGGGACTTTCTGTACTTCATCGGGCTGACCGAGGACATCGGCATCCAGCCGCATTTCATGGCCAAAGACAGCCTGTTCCGCTGGCCGATGGGCAAGTTCATGCGCGATATGGGCGGGGTGCCGGTGGTGCGATCATCGCGCCAGAACGTGGTTGATACGATGGCGGCCGAGTTTGCACGGCGTGACCGTTTCATGCTGACCATCGCGCCTGAAGGCACGCGCGGCAAAGTGGGGCAGTGGCGCACGGGGTTTTATCACATCGCCATGAAGGCGGGCGTGCCTTTGGTGGTGGGCATGATGGATTATGGCACCAAGACCGGCGGCCTTGGCCCCGCAATTTGGCCCACGGGCGACTATGACGCTGATATGGCAAAGATTTTCGAGTTTTATCAGACAGTCACACCCAAGCATCCTTCGCGCGGGATCGCCAGTTTAGGGCAAGCACTCCATGATTGACGCATTGCTGATCAACGCAGGCCTTCTGGTTCTGGGCATGGCGATGCTGTGGCGCATTGCGGTGCGGATCGGCGATGTCAGCTTTATCGACGCGGTTTGGGGCGGCGGTATGGGCGTATTGGCGCTGATATCATGGCTGCATGTGAACGGCGGAGCGGGCGCGCGCGCAAGTTTGATCGCTGCGATGGCTTCGATCTGGGCGGCGCGGCTGGCTTGGCACTTGTATGCGCGGTGGCGGGTGCATGGTGAAGACCCGCGCTATGCCAGGATGCTGGGCAAGGCGCGGGTAGAGGCCCGGTATGGGGCGGCGGCGCTCAAACTGGTGTTTGCACCGCAGGCATTGCTGCTGTTCATCACTTGCCTGCCCGCGCAATTGGGTATTCTGGCAAGCGGCGGGATGGCGCCTGTGGGCGTTTTGGCGCAGGTTGGTGGCGTTTTGTGGCTTATCGGCATTGCATTCGAGGCGGTTGGCGATTGGCAGTTAAGCCGCTTCCGCGCCGATCCTGCCAACAAAGGCCGCGTGCTGGATACTGGGCTGTGGCGCTATACCCGGCACCCCAATTACTTTGGCGATGCCTGCGTGTGGTGGGGTATCTGGCTGGCGGCGGCAGAGGCCGGATTATGGGTTGCGCTGGTGAGCGCCATTGGCCCTGTATTCCTGACGTTCACCCTGACCCGCTGGTCTGGCAAGCCGCTGTTGGAAAAGGACATGGCGGCGCGGCGGCCCGGCTATGCCGAATATGTGCGGCGCACTTCGGGGTTCATTCCATGGTGGCCCAAGCGCGGCTGAATGCAACAAAGCCCCGGTCTTGCGGACCGGGGCTTTGCATTACGAAGCGGGCTATTTGGATGGGGAGCGGCCCGCTTCGGGGGTTATCCCTGCTTAGAAGCGGACGCCCAGTGTGACGTTCCACGTGCGCGGATCGCCGTAATAGACGCTTTGAATGTTACCGACCGAGCTGAATTCCTGCCCATCGGTCTTGTACAGCGTGTTGCCGACGTTGCGCACCGCACCGCGCAAGTAGAACTTGTCGAAATCCACCTGGGCATAGAGGTTGCCCATCCAGTAGCCATCTTCGGTCAGGCCCGCGCGATTATCGACCGAGAGGAAGTGCTTGTCGACAAAGCGCGCATCACCGCCAAGGCTGAGCGAGGCTTCGCCCAGCGGAATGCGGTATTCACCACCAACGCGCAAAGTGAGCGGCGGGGCAAAGGCCGGACGGCAGGTGATGGCCTGACCGGTGGGGTTGCAGCTGAATGCAGGGGCGCGGCGGCCGTCGTTGAACTCCTTGTAATCAGCATCGAGATAGCCGACCGACGCAAACAGCGTGACCGGCGTTGCAGGCCGCACGTTGATATCAAATTCGAAGCCCTGGATACGCAACTTGCCAGCGTTGAGCACAGGGAAGCTGCCACCGGTGATGCCGGTGTTGCCGCCTCCGACGCGGGCCTGGAAGTTTTCGTAATCCGAATAGAACGCAGCGCCCGATACGTTCACGCGGCCATCAAGGAACGAACCCTTTGCGCCCACTTCGTAAGTCCACACGGTTTCAGGCTTGAACGTGGGCACAATCACCGTGGCACCGTTCACGACTTGGGTAACATCGCCCACGCCATTGACGCGACCATTGAACCCGCCCGATTTGAAGCCACGGCTGGCCGAGGCATAGACCATGGTGTTCTGCGATGGCTTGTAAGACAGCGTCGCCGATGGGGTCCACGCTTCATAGGTCACGCTGTTGGCGGTGTTGAAGGGCGCTGGCAGATTGGTTGGGAATGCAAACGTGCTGCGGATCACGATGGCCGGGAATACCGGGCTGGACGTGGTGGCCGTGGTTGTACGGAAGTATTCCTTGGTTTCACGCGTATAACGCAAGCCCGCGGTGAGCGAGAGCGCTTCGGTGAAATCATAGGTCAACTGGCCGAACGCGGCATAGGACTTGGTGTCCTGTTCATCGTCAATCGTCCGCAGGAAGTTGAGCGGTGTGCCAACGTATTGCAGATAGCTGTCAGCATAGGCTTCCTGATGCGAGGTGACGTGCTCGTTCAGGTAATAGAGGCCGAGCACGCCCTTGAGCTTGTCGGCATCAAGTTTGAGCTGCAGTTCCTGACTGAACTGGTCTTGGCGCGTGCCCACGAAAACGTCGCCGACTTCGGCGGTGGTGGCGTCAATATCGACGAAGAAATCGGTCTTCAGCTTACGATAAGCGGTGATCGATGAAAGCTGCAGTGCATCTGACAGATCGACGTTGATCGTGCCCGATACGCCCCAATGATCAAGCCGCTGGCCTTCGTTGTTATTGAAGCTGGTCGACGCTTTGTAGTCCCATTCACCAACCGCGGCAGGCGCGATTGTGAAGGGTGTAAGCCCGGTAAACGTAGCGTTGTAATTGAAGCCCACCAGCGGTGCGGTGTTTTGGCCCAGTGTAAGCGCATTGCGCTGGCGCGTATAATCGCCTGCAATCAGCACTTCGACCGTTTCGACCGGCTGCGCGCGCAAAATGGCGCGGCCTGACAGGTTGTTGCGATCATTGTACTTTTTGCCGGTGCGGGGATCGGTGACGATGCCATCGCGATCATCGTAAACGCCAGCTACCGACAGCGCGAGTTTGTCTGCCACCAGCGGAGCCGAGACATAACCCTTGGCGGTCACTTCATTGAAGCGACCGTAAGTGATTGCGCCTTCACCGCGCAAGGTGTTGAAGTCCGGCTTTTTTGACACGACGTTGACCGCGCCGCCAATGGTGTTCTTGCCGTAAAGCGTGCCTTGCGGGCCGCGCAGCACTTCAACGCGCTGGACATCAAACAGATTGAGCAATGCGCCCTGGATGCGGCTGAGATACACGCCATCGACATAGACGCCGACCGCCGGATCAAAAGTTTGCAACGCGTCGGGCTGGCCGATGCCGCGAATGTAGAAGTTGGCGCTGCTGGCCGAGCCACGGCCCTGCACGATGTTGACGTTGGGGATGGCGCCCTGAATGCCGGACAAGTCCTTGGCACCGGCCTTTTCGAGCGCTTCCGTGCTGAGGGCAGACATCGAGATCGGCACATCCAGCAAACGCTCTTCACGGCGGCGCGCGATCACAAGGATTTCGCCGCTGGCGTCAGAGACGGTTGCTTCATCAGCAGGGGCTTCTTGCGCAAAAGCAGGAAGGGCGGGCAGTGCAAACAGCACAGCAGATGCGGCCAAAGCGGCGCGCATGGAAATTCGGGTCATCAGACAAGCTCCCTCTCACGGACTTCGTCGTCCGCCTCTGCAGCTCAATATTGAAAGTTGAACCATCTTTCAACTTCGTATTGTGAGGTTAGGCTTTTGTCGTTACGCATAGTGGCGAAACGGCAACAGGCTGATGGGGTCGGTGGTTGCCGGGGGAGAATGTCATGGCCGAAACAAGCGCTGCCAGTCCGGGCAAAGTGCCAAGGACGGCGCGCGGGCGCGAAACGCTGCGCAAGCTGCTGGATGCAGCGGCGGCAGAGTTTGGCGAGCGCGGCTTTCATGAAGCATCGATCAGCGGGATTACCCGGCGGGCGGGCACCGCGCTGGGCAGCTTTTACACTTATTTCGATTCGAAGGACGCGATCTTTACCGCGCTGGTCCGCGATATGTCAGCCCGCGTAGCGACCGCGGCCGCAGGCGCGGTGTCCCAAGGCGCGCATGGCCTGCAACGCGAAGGCGAGGCACTGGCGGGGTTCCTGCACTTTGCGCGGGAGCACAAGGAAATCTATCGGATCATCGATGAAGCCGAATTCGCCGATCCCGCCAGCTATCGCGCGCATTACGAAGGCACCGCCACCCGCATTGCCGCACGTCTGGCCGAAGGTGTGAAAGCTGGCACCATCCGCGATGGCGAACAGGATGTGCGCGCATGGGCGATCATGGGCATGAACGTGTTCCTCGGCCTGCGCTTTGGCGTGTGGGATGATGCACGGCCGGTTGAGGACATTGCCGAGGTAGCAGCCGATTTGCTGAGCGAGGGCTTGCAGGTGCGCTGATTCCCGGACTTGCCGCCGTCCTTCTACTTAGCTATATAGTTAGCCAAGGAGAGTTCGATGGCGCAATTTTCAGTCCACGATGCCAAAACCAATTTGTCACGCCTCATCGCAGATGCGCTTGCCGGTGGTGATGTGGTGATCGCGCGCGGCAACGTACCAGCCGTACGGCTTGTGCCAGTCACTCCGCGCGGGAAGCGGCAATTCGGCGCGCTAAGAGGCAAGATCGCGTGTGATGCGGGTTTTGACGAAGCGCTGCCCGACGACGAACTGGAGGGGTGGAATCTCGGGTGAAGCTGCTGCTCGATACCCACGCCCTGATCTGGTGGCTGGCGGGCGATGACGCCCTTAGTATCCCGGCGCGGCAAGCCATCGCCGACGAGGCTAACGCTGTGGCGGTAAGCGCAGCATCAGCCATGGAAGTGGCCACAAAGTTTCGTATCGGCAAGCTTGCGCAGGCCGCGCTGCTTGCGCAAAATTTCGAAGCTATCATCGCCGATCAGGGCTTTGTTGAATTGCCAATCACAGTCCATCATGCACGTCTCGCCGGCGAGATGAAAATCGATCACAAGGACCCCTTCGATCGCCTCCTGATCGCGCAGGCCCAAGCCGAAGACATGGTGCTGGTTTCAAACGAGGCGCTGTTCGACGGCTTTGCGGTAAAACGGCTGTGGTGAGGTTGGTATTGGCTTAGAGCCAACTGAACCAGATCCGCCAGCTTCAAGCGCGGCAGGAACAAGCCTCAGCCCGAATCAGGTCCGGGCCGACGAAAAGCTGGGACGGCGGCTTTCTGGGGACGGGTCATTAAAGACAGATGCAGGTCGTGTCCGGACAGGCGAACTACCGCTCATTCAATCGCGAAAGCTGCCGTTCAACTCCTCGCCCCGCCGCTCAAGCCAGCGTGCGCGGATGGTGTCCGAGCCTTCGCGTGAACCGTCGTGGCTCCAGCCGGGCGCGCGGACGAGATAGGACAGTTTGTGCCGCCATGGCGCGCGCCAGAAATCGGCCAGCATCCCTTGCCATTCGTGGAATACAGCGTGGAGAAGGTGGAAGCTGCCCAATTGTTTGACGATGCCGTAGCGGATGGCGAGGTCATCGCGTTCGCGCTGGAACGTGCCGAACAGGCGGTCCCAGACGATGAAAACGCCGGCGTAGTTGCGATCAAGGTAAAGCGGGTTGGTGGCGTGGTGGACGCGGTGGTGCGAGGGGGTGTTGAACACCGCCTCGAACCAGCGCGGCATGCGGCCGATGGTTTCGGTGTGGATCCAGAACTGGTAGATGAGGTTTGCGCCGCCAACTGTCAGGATCATGGCTGGGTGGAAGCCGATGAACGCGGGCCAGATGCGGAACAGGAATGATCCGGCAAGCGGGCCGGTCCATGTCTGGCGCAGCGCGGTGGACAGGTTGTAGTGCTGGCTGGTGTGATGGTTGACATGGGACGCCCAGAACCAGCGCACACGGTGTCCGCTGCGGTGGAACAGATAATAATTGAAGTCATCCAGCACGAAGCACAGGCCCCACGCCCACCATGTCAAAGGCACTGTGGCCACGCGGTGTTCGTAAAGCCACAGCGCGGCGGCATAGACCAGGCCAGCGGCAAGCGCGCCCGCCACCGTGCTGCCAAGGCCAAGGCCCAGACTGGTGAGTGTGTCGCGCGGTTCGTATTTGTCCGGATGGCGACGGGCAGCCCAGACCATCTCTGCCAGAATCAGCACGATGAAAAACGGCACCGCGTATGTGACGACATCAATGGGTGTCATTTCGGGGCGCTCCCCAAACGGCGCAAGCTGGCGGCCCACACTTGCGCCTGATCGCCAAGATCAAGCGTGACCGTGCCAAAGCGCTTGTCTTGCGTTGTGATGGTGAGAAACCGGCTGTCGAGCCTTACGCCTGCATGGCTGGTAAGTTCACGCGCTGCAAAGTGGCTGCCGTGTTGCCGGATGAGCAACACGCGGCCAAGCGAATCGCGGACCAATGCACCCACCCTTGCCCGATCAAGCACCACGGCTTGCGTATCGAAGCCGCACACGGCGTCATCCGCCAGGGCGCGGGCATGGTCCTCATCGGCAATGCGCGGATCGCCGCCAAGCCGCAGCTTGCGCGCCAGTCCGCCGAGCAAGAAGATCGCGATGAGCGACACGCCAATTTGCAACGCCATGAAGACGCCGGGTATCTGATCGATCTGTGGCAAGTGAAGGCTTATCCGGCTTGGGCGGCGAGCATGTCGACCGTCGCGCGAATGGGGGCGATATCGTAGCCCGCGCCAGCGGCTTTGGCGGCGATGGCATCGGGGCTGACGCCCGCTTTTGCCTGCGCAAGCGCCCATAACAGCGTGGAGCGGGTGCCCGAACGGCAATAAGCAAGAACCGGCGCATCGCCTGCTTGCGCCAGGGCCTGTTGCATTGCTTCGACTTGCGTCATCGAAAACCCGGCATGCGTGACCGGAATGGCGACATAAGCCAGCCCTGCCTCGTGCGCGGCGGCTTCGATATCCGGGCCGGGGACCTGATCGTCGGATTCGTCCTCAGGCCGGTTGTTAATGATCAAACCTATGCCAAGCGCCTTGGCATAGGCCACTTCGGCCAGCGTAATTTGCGGGCTGGCATAGGTTTTGTCGTCTATCTTGCGGAACATGGGGACAAGGTCCTGATCAGAGAAAGCAGTTGAGTCTCTTGTGCCCAATGGTCGCAAGCGGGGCAAGCCTTGGCGCAAATCACCACGAAATTGGCAGAAAAGTCACAGCTTACTGGGGAAATTGAAGCCTATGTGACGATTCCGTTCGCGCTCTTCTTTTTTTAGGTTATAGTCTTACGCGCAAAGGAGACCTCCGGCCCGTTAAAGTCCGGTAGTGATTCCTTCGTCGTGCCGCTGGTCCCCGCGTCCGGCCTGCGGTGCCGTGAAGGTAGGGGCGGATTGAAGGTCTATTGATTTCTATGGGTTTTGACAGAGGGCGGCGCGGTCGCGGCAAGGATAAGCGCGACGGATTCGGCGACGAGGGTGGTTTTGATCCCTACGGCGGCGGCGGTGGTGGCGGTTTCGGCGGCGGCTTTGGCGGCGGCGATCGTGGCGGCTTCGGCGGCGGTGATCGTGGCGGCTTTGGTGGCGGCGGAAATCGCGGCGTGGTCGGCGGGGGTGGCCGTGGCGGCTTCGGCGGCGGCGGGGGCGGTGGCGGCCGGCGGCGGCGGCGGTGGCGGCGGAATGCCTGCCCAGGTTGTCGGCACCGGTAAGGGCGTCGTAAAGTTCTTTAACGGCCAGAAGGGCTTTGGCTTCATCCAGCGCGAAGACGGCGGCGAAGATGTGTTCGTTCACATCAGCGCAGTCGAACGTGCGGGTCTTGAAGGCCTGGCAGAAGGCCAGCAGCTGGAATTCAACCTCGTTGATCGTGGCGGCAAGGTTTCGGCAGCTGATCTTCAGGTTGTTGGTGACGTTATCGAAGTGGCAGCCAAGCCTGCTGCACCCCAGCGCGAGCTGACGGGTGAGCGCGCTACGGGTACGGTCAAGTTCTTCAACGCAATGAAAGGCTTCGGCTTTATCACGCGTGATGACGGCCAGCCTGATGCATTCGTGCACATCAGCGCAGTTGAGCGTTCGGGTCTGCGTGAGCTGAACGAAGGCGACAAGCTTGAATTCGACCTTGAAGTCGATCGACGAGGCAAGCACTCGGCGGTCAACCTGGTGCCGATTCAGGGTTGATCCCGATTGCATAGCCTCCGGTGATGTCGCCGGCAGCTTGCAACCAACATACGTGCACAGATGGCGGTCCTTTTGGGGCCGCCATTTGTCGTTTCTGATTCCCCTTTTCCCATCCGGACAACGCGCGTGTCTTGCGCCATCCGGACCGCTCGCGATTAAACAGGAGATGCCAATGTCGATCACCCCGCTGATGCCCGTATACCCCCGGTGCGGCGTGCGTCCGGTGCGCGGCGAAAATTGCCACCTGATTTCGGAGGATGGCACCCGCTACCTTGATTTCGCCAGTGGAATTGCGGTGAATATCCTGGGCCATTCGCACGAACATCTTGTGGGCGCGATCCAGCGCCAGGCAGCAACGCTGATGCACGTATCGAACCTTTACGGCAGCCCGCAGGGTGAACATCTGGCGCAGCGCCTTGTGGATCTGACGTTTGCCGATACCGTGTTCTTCACCAATTCTGGCGCTGAAGCGGTTGAATGCGCGATCAAAACCGCGCGCGCCTATCACAGCGCCGTGGGCAATGATCACAAGTTTGAACTGATCACGTTTAAAAACGCGTTCCATGGTCGCACGATGGCAACAATCAGCGCTTCCAATCAGGAAAAGATGCACAAGGGCTTTATGCCGCTGCTGGAAGGCTTCAAATATGTCGACTTTGACGATCTTGAAGGTGCCAAGGCCGCAATTGGCCCGAACACCGCAGGTTTTCTGGTGGAACCGATCCAGGGCGAAGGCGGCATCCGTGACGCTTCGGACGAATTTCTCAAAGGTCTGCGCGATCTGTGTGACGAACATGACCTTATGCTGATCCTTGACGAAGTGCAGTGCGGCGTGGCGCGTACCGGCACCTTCTATGCCTATGAGCAATATGGTTTGACCCCGGACATTCTGGCAACCGCCAAGGGCATTGGCGGCGGCTTCCCGATGGGCGCATGTCTTGCCACGGAAAAGGCAGCGCGCGGCATGGTTGCGGGCACACACGGCAGCACATACGGCGGCAACCCGCTGGCTATGGCGGCAGGTGAAGCGGTGCTTGATGTGGTGGCCAACGACGAATTCCTTGCCGAGGTGCGCGCCAAAGGTGAACGGCTGCGCGGGCGGATGGAGCAATTCATCGGCAATTACCCCGACTTGTTCCTGGGCGTACGTGGCCGAGGGCTGATGCTGGGCTTGATGATGAAAGTCGAACCACGGCCCTTTGTGGCGCACATGCGCGACAATCACCAATTGCTGACCGTTTCTGCTGGCGACAATACGGTACGGGTGATCCCGCCCCTGGTGATCGACGACAGCCATATCGATGAATTTATGGAGCGGCTGTCTGCTGCTGCCGCCAGCTATGAGGCACCTGCGACATGACCCGGCATTTCTTGAATCTTGGCAATGCCGGCGGCGATGCCGTCGCAGCGATGATCAACGATGCGCTTGATCGCAAGGCTGCCCGCGCAGGTGTGCCCAAGGGAACGCCGGACGCCGACACGCCGCTTGCCGGGCATGTCTTGGCGATGGTGTTTGAAAAAAGCTCGACCCGCACGCGGGTGTCATTCGATATCGCCATGCGTCAACTGGGTGGCGCTGCAATCACGCTTGATTCCAGCACAACACAATTGGGGCGTGGCGAGACGATTGCTGACACAGCGCGCGTCCTCAGCCGCATGGCCGATGTGATTATGCTGCGCACCGACGATCACGCAAAAGTAGAGGAACTGGCGCAGTTTGCGACGGTTCCTGTGATCAACGGACTGACCGACTTGTCACACCCGTGCCAGATCATGGCCGATCTGCTGACCGTGATCGAGCACGGCAAAGCATTACCCGGACTGGAAGTGGCATGGCTGGGCGATGGCAACAATGTGTTGAATTCCATTGTTGAAGCAGCCGGACTGATGAAGTTCAACGTTCGCATTGGCGTGCCGGAAGGCTATGAACCGGATGCGGCGTTCATCGCTGCGGCACAAGCAGGCGGCGCAAACGTACGGATCGTTCGCGATCCCGTCGAAGCGGCGCGCGGGGCCGATGTCGTTGTTACCGACACGTGGATTTCGATGGGGCAAAACCATGCCGAGGCAAAGCTTGCGGCAATGGCGCCTTATCAGGTGAACGACGCGTTGATGGCACACGCCAAGCCCGATGCACTCTTCCTGCATTGCCTGCCCGCGCATCGTGGCGAGGAAGTGACGGACGCTGTGATGGATGGGCCGCGTTCGGTTATCTGGGACGAAGCAGAAAACCGCATTCACGCCCAGAAATCGATCCTGCGCTGGGTCTTTGGACAGATTTGAGAGCAAAATCGTGAGCGAACAGGCCCAGCCGTCAACCGGCTTTGATCAACTGCTGCATTTCACCCTGCCCGACCGTGATGCGCGCGGGCGGGTGGTGCGGCTCGGGCCTGTGCTTGACACCATCCTGTCTGCGCACAGTTACCCCGCTCCCATTCGTTGCATTCTGGCCGAGGCACTGGTCGTCACCGCCTTGCTCGGGTCTTTGCTCAAGGATCAGGGCAGCCAGATGACCGTGCAAGCGCAGACGAAGGGCGGCATCATTGACCTGCTGGTCTGCGATTACCGCAACGGTGAACTGCGCGGCTACGTTAGGCACGACCGCGCCCGGCTTGATGAACTGGGGCCGACGCCATCGTTGTTTGCGCTGTTTGGCGAAGGCTATCTTGCAATCACGTTCGATCTTGCCACATCTGGCCAGCGCTATCAGGGCGTTGTTCCGCTTGAAGGCAATTCACTGGCCGAAGCGTGCGAGAGCTATTTCTTCCAGTCCGAACAAGTGCCGACATTGATCCGCGTTGGCCTCCACAACACGCCATCAGGCTGCGTGGCCGGAGGCATGCTGCTGCAGCATTTGCCCGAAGGCGAAGAAGGCCGCGAGCGGTTGCATGTGCAGCTTGACCATCCAGAGTGGGAGCATGTCTCCGTGCTCGGGCGGTCAGTCAAAGATGCAGAACTGGTGGACCCCGCGCTTGACCTTGAAACCGTGGTTTGGCGCTTGTTCCATGAAGAACGCGAAATACGCATCGAAGGCGGCCCAACCATTACTCGGGGCTGCCGCTGCACCATCGAACATTATCAGGATATCCTTTCACGATTCGCACCAGCCGACCGTGAGGAGATGAAAAACGACGATGGACTGATTATGGTCGATTGCGCATTCTGCTCTCGTGAGTTCGAAATCGACCTTTAGCAGCAAACTGAGCTGCACTTTTCACACTTCATCGGCCATAAGCACCGTTTCATCGCAGCAATGTTGGTGATATAGACAGCGCAGTGACCGAAACCACAGCCAGTGGTCTTGGCCGATGGGAAAGTCTGCCTGATGGCTACGAAGTTACAGATATTGGCAAGAGCCGCGCAAGGCTGTGCCTTGGCCATCTGTGCCTATGCTGGTTTCGCAGGCGCTGCGGGCGTCGCGCAAGCGCCAGCACTCGCCATGCTTGACCGGCTTGAGCCTGGCTTGTGGGAAATTTCGCCGCACGGTGCGCAAAACAATGCAGCAGAGCTCTGCATTGATAGCGGCCGAAAGCTTATCCAGATCCGCCATGCTCGCGAAAGTTGCCGAAGGCACGTGATCGAAGATACGCCAAAGTCCGTGGTCGTACACTACACCTGCCTTGCTGGCGGCTATGGCCAAACCAAAGTGCGGTTCGAGAATGCGCGTCTGGTGCAAGTGGAAACGCAAGGCATCGAGAATGGGCTTCCGTTCAATTTTACCGCAGAAGCACGCCGCTCAGGCAGTTGTGGACGCTGAACGAGTGCACCGGTAAAGTTTCCTCCGAAACCATTGCATTGCACGGTCTGCGCGGCTAGCCCCTCTCCATGTCTGCTCTGCCCTCTGCCGTACAATCGCCTCTGGCTGTCGTTCTGCTTTCTGGCGGGTTGGATTCAATGGTCTGCACCGCAATCGCGCAAGAGCAGGGCTTTCGCGTCCTTGCGCTGACGATTGATTACAACCAACGCCATAGAGTGGAGCTGGACGCCGCAAGGGCCATTGCCGTCCGTCTGGGTGTAGAGCGTCATGTTGTTCTGCCGATGGATTTGCGCCAGTTTGGCGGATCGGCTTTGACCGCTGATATTGCAGTACCCAAAGGCGGCGTTGGCGCAGACATTCCCATTACCTATGTTCCTGCGCGCAACCTTATATTCCTGTCACTCGCCTTGGCCTGGGCTGAGGCTGCCGGGTCGAACGACCTGTTTATCGGGGTGAATGCGCTGGATTATTCGGGCTATCCCGATTGTCGTCCGGAATTTATCGGCGGGTTCGAAGCGCTCGCGCGCGTGGCCACCAAGATCGGCAGCGAAGGCGGCACGGTCACCGTTCATGCCCCGCTCCAACACCTGAAGAAATCGGAAATCGCCCAAGAGGCGGCGCGGCTGGGGCTTGATGCAGGACAAAGCTGGTCCTGTTACGATCCCTTACCAGACGGGAGAGCCTGCGGCGTGTGCGACAGTTGTCGCCTCAGGCGCGCAGGATTTGCAGAGGCAGGCCTTGATGACGGAACCCGCTACGGCGACAGCTGAACGGACCACGCACGACCCCCACAACGGTGAAGCCTCGGCGTACAGTTGGTATGTCCTTGGCATACTTGTGCTCGTCTATGTGCTGAACTTTGTGGACCGGCAGATCCTTTCGATCCTCGCCAATGACATAAAGCGCGATCTTTCGCTGACCGATGCAGATCTCGGGTTCCTTTATGGCACCGCGTTTGCTGTGTTTTACGCGCTATTCGGCATTCCTTTGGGACGCCTTGCCGACAATTGGCACCGCGTAAGGCTTATGAGCTTCGGTCTGGCGCTGTGGTCTGTGATGACTGCCGTTTCCGGATTTTCGCGCAGTGGCATGCAATTGACGGCGGCCCGCATTGGCGTGGGCATCGGCGAGGCGACCGCGAGCCCGGCGGCCTATTCGCTCATTTCGGACTACTTCCCGCAACGGTTGAGGGCCACCGCACTTGCCATTTATTCGTCGGGTCTGTTCATCGGCGGCGGTCTATCATTGCTGGTCGGTGGCCTGATTGTCGAGCAATGGAATGCCGCTTACCCCGGCGGGGGTCCATTGGGATTGGTGGGCTGGCAAGCTGCGTTCATGGCAGTGGGCCTGCCCGGCGTGTTTCTTGCCTTATGGGTGGCGACCATCCGGGAACCCGTTCGCGGTGAAATCGACGGCTTGCCAACCGAAAGCTCACCTGCCCCATTCAAGGCGTTCTTTGCAGAACTGTTGAACGTGATCCCGCCGGTTACCTTTCTGGGCGCTGCACGGCGCGGCCCTAAGGCATTGGCCCTGAATGTTTTGGCCGCAGTTTTGATTGCCATCGCTGTTACAGTGCTGACAACACTCCTTGGCACGGCGACACGCCAGCAGTGGGTCTTTGTCGGATTTGGCGTCTATGCCGTTTTCAGCTGGGCCAGCGCGTTGAAATCTTCTGACGCGCCGACGTTCAACCTCATCTGGCGTTCGCCTGCTTTCCTGTGCATCATTTTGGGATATGGAATGGTCGCTTTTGCGTCGTACGCCACGTCATACTGGACCGCGCCCTATGCCGAGCGCGCCTTTGGTATTGCAAAAACAGAGCTGGGCTGGTTCATCGGCGCGCCAAGTGCGCTATCCGGTTTCCTCGGCGTCATTTTGGGCGGGCGCGTTGCCGATTATCTGCACATGCGCATACCAGCGGGCCGTGTCTACGTCGTGCTCTTCGGGTTGCTGATGCCTGTGATCCCGACCGTCATCGCATTTGGCACTGACAGTTTTGCGACCTTTGTCGTGGCATCGTTTTTTGCCCAATTGCTGTCCAGTTCAGCCCTTGGCGCAGCGGCTGCATCCAGCCAGTCACTTGTCCTGCCCCGCATGCGCGGAACGGCCACCGCCACATTTCTTCTGTCCACGACGCTTGTCGGGCTGGCTCTTGGGCCTTTTACAGCGGGCTACATTTCGGCCTCGAACAATGATGATCTGGCCCTCGGCGTGATTTCGACACTGGCATCACTGCCTGTCGGGCTGGTCCTGTTGATTTCGGCCATTCGTCTTTATCCAGCAGCACAGGCGGGCATAACAAGCCGCGCCCGCGCTGCCGGAGAAAAGTGCTAGCCCGGAAAGCGCATCAAGACGCCGCAGGCAACGCGTCCGCCGCTATTGCCGCTTGGATCGGTTTTGTAATCATCCGGACCGGCATGCAAGACAACGGCTGTCCCGTCGGTGTCAAACACGCTTGCCAAAACAGCGGCGGCAGTGCCCGTCAATGGGCCTTCGATCATGCCGGAACCGTCCGTCCCGACCACGATGTTTGGCAAGTCACCAACATGCGGCCCTGCAGGGTTAAGGCTGCCGTGCTGGTGCCCGGTCGGGTTCAAGTGTCCGCCTGCCGAGGTAAAAACGGGCGCTTCACACTTGCCGGTGGTATGGAGGTGAATGCCGTGTTCGCCCGCGGTCTGCCCTGAAACATTCGCGCGAAATAGTACCGCGGTGCCGCTCTGCGTGATTTCCACCGAGCCAACGCTCTGCCCAGACGCGTTGATCAGTGCCGCCGTGGCAAGTGTGCTTGCGCTATTCTGCGGAGGAATTGTCGCACACGCCCCGAGTGATAGTGGCGCCGCAATGGCAACCACAGCAATTCTCAATTTCATTATCAATCTCCGCGAACTGGTTCGTCGAAGACTATAACGAAAAAGGGGCCGGATTTCTCCAGCCCCTCTCAAGATATTCGGTTTTACCCGAAGATTACATGCCCGAACCCGGACCGTACGTGATTTCCACGCGACGGTTCTGAAGTTCACGCACGCCGTCCGAAGTTGGAACGCGTGGGTTGGCTTCACCGAATGCCTGGCTCGTGATCGAACCATCAGGAATGCCGTGCGAGGTCAGGTACGAACGGACCGACGTGTTACGACGTTCCGAAAGGCCCTGGTTGTACTTCGCGGTACCCGAACGGTCAGCATAACCGGCGAGCATGATCGGCACGCTGGCGCAGTTACCGTATGCGGTGACGGCGTTGTCCAGAATGGTCGAAGCTTCCGGCGTGATGTCCGACTTATCCCAGTCGAAGAACACGATGTACGGACCCTTGTTGCAAACCACAGCTGGTGGCGGTGGTGGCGGTGGGGGTGGCGGCGGTGGTGGTGGCGGTGGAGGCGGCGGAGCAGCTTCCTCAACCGGCGCAGCGCCGCCGAAGTTGTAGGCCAGAGTGGCGAGCAACGAGTGCGAACGGAAACGGGTACGTGCGTTAGCACCGCCACCGGTCACCAGGTCGATGTGATCCTGGTTGAAGAAGCGATACTTCAGACCGAAGTCCACATTTTCGCTCAATGGTGTGCGAATGCCGGCCAGTGCCTGCCATGCAAAGCCTGTGTCCGAATCAGCAATGCTGTTTGCAGCATTGTTATACAGCACGGCAATCTTTGCACGGCTGACGCCAACGCCGCCGCCGACAAAGCCCTGAAGGCCATCGTCTGGACCGAAGTCGAGAAGGCCGTTGACCATGAAGCTCAGTGCTTCAGCGCCACCGCCAACTTGAGCTTCCGTCAAGTTAACGCCAGGAGCCTGATAAGCCTGCTCTTCTGCACGACGATAGCTGACTTCGCTTTCCAGACGGAAACCGCCGAAATCATAACCAACGATACCACCGAAGTCATAGCCGGTTTTCGTATCAAGCACGCCGAGTTGACCCGAACCTGCAAGGTTCTCAATGTCTTCTACGATCATCGCGCCAGCATCTGCTTCGACATACCAAGAATCATTCCGCGCAAGCGCAGGTGATGCGATGGCAGTCGTGGCCAAGGCTAAGCCCAGGACAAGTTTCCGCATTATTGTTTCCCCTTATAGCGACATCATGCCACGTCGTGCATTCTGTCTACCGGTTCCAAAGTGGTCATGCAAGTGGACAAACACACTGACTGTTGCATAAAAACAACGAAATGGTTTCGTTGTGACATACAGCACAGTAGTTGTGGGAGCCCTCATGTCCCGTTGGAATGCCGCAAGTGCGTTTTGGTTCCTGTTAAGTCGACGATAAAATGCCGATTTGTTCAAAAACCGCCACCAAAGCGGCAAGACAAGCGCGGGCTTCAACATCCACGACGCCGCCTCCGACAGGCAAATCCGGCGCTAAAGCTTTTGTCCAACCGCCAGAATATTGCCAAAAGGCGTTTGCCGCGCTGTCGAATGCCCTCATGCCTTCGCTCGGTTGAATAAATCGCCAACCGCCTTCCGACCAGCCCGCAATTTTGTCGGAATGTCCTGCAAATGCGCCAGTTGGCGCGGGCCCGACAATCCATGCCATGCCAGCAACCGGTGCAGTTGGCGGCACCGAAGCAATGCCTTCAACGCCGCCAGACAGCAAAAAATCAATTGCTGCAAACGCTTCGTTCACGGTCGCCTCTTTTTGCGCTTGCCCAGCAAAAAGCATCGGTAAGCCAAGGCGTGGTGTTGCTATTGAGTAACTAAGTGGTTCGGGCATTTGAAGAACCTTTCGAATTTTCCAACTAGGCGGGCAAACCGATAATCAGAGGCAACGACCGCGATTGGCGACCGACTTGCCGAATCGCAAAGACGTGCTCGTTTGAACCAGCGCGCAAATCGGCCGCCATCGCGGGTGCAATTTCAAGCGTTGCTGACGGCGTCTGCCAAAGCAGAATCGGGTTTTGCAGCGGGCCAAACCCGATTTCCCAAAGTTCGGTGGCTTCGTTAAGCGGCGTATCAACCTCGTCCAACCACAACCAGGCACCGCGACCACGGCGAATCCAGTTGAGCAACATCCTCCCGTCGGGCGTCGTCATTGCCCGGCCGTGCACAGGTGCCAATGGACGCAACGTCAATCCGGCGTTGCCAATCGGGCTAACCACAGAGCTGGCATCACCGCGGCCAATCGCAATGATTTCAACGCTCGATGAATCGCCGATTTCAGCCGCATTGACAGCAACCACACTGTCATCAAGCAGCGCAAACGGCTCACCCGTTTCATGGCCAACAGTTGCGTGTTCCGTGCCACCCCGCCCCCGCAAAAAGCCTGACAACCGCCAAACCCGCGAATCCAATGATTCGGCCACGGCAAACTGAATGATCTCCGGCCCCAAGACCGACTTGTTCGCCCCCTGCATCAACTGCGCCCAAGTGACGCTGTCCAAGGCAAAGTCCGCCGATGCCAATTCCACATCCACATGACTGGCCGCATCGAACAAAAGGGGTGAGCCATGCGCCAACGCCCCCAGCGCGGTGCCGGCCACAGCGCGACGTCTCCCGGTGGAGCCAAGCCCGTCCATCGCTCCGTCCGGACGCCGCGCAAACAACGCCGCCCCTGTCCATCCGCCAGTCAAGGCGCTGGCGGCAACGCGGATTGCCGCGCTTGTCCCATCACCAACCCCGTCCCACGGCACCTCGAACGCCGCCAACTGCGTCGGGCTTGAAAGCGCGTCCACGGGAAGGTTTGCACGCCCTGAATCAGTGGTGCTTGTTGATGGCGATGCGCTTGGCACTGCTGCCAGATCAAGCATCACGCCATCGGCCTGCCACTCCCACTGGTCGATCCGCCAAACCCCCTCCGCCACCGGTGTCCGCACCATTGCTCCGGGACCAAGCGCCGGATCAATCTCGCTGATCCTGTACCGCAACGTATCACGCGCCTGCGTAAATCGTTGCGCCGCCTTGTCCGCCAGCGCCCTTGCCTCTGCCGCCGTCAACGCGGCTGGCAGTTCGATCACGGACACGTCTCCCGGCCCGCTGCGGCCGATGCTGCGCTGCATGCCCGGCTGATAATCGCGCGCGATATCGTAATACCGCACCGCGCATTGCCGCGCCGATGGCAGGGCATCCCGCCTGCGTGACCAGCCATCGGCACGCGCATCTTCTGCCGAATCACCCCCCGCAGCCGGCGCAGGAAGCATGGGCACCCCCGCATCCGGCGCAACTTCGGCAAGGCCGAACGCCAAAGTATCGCCCTGCACCGCACATGTCATCGGCGTCACATCCGAAAGCGTCGCCAGAACATCACCGGCAGCGCCCTGATCAATCGTAAATCCCGAAACCGGCGTTTGCGCCAGATCGCCTGCCTTCGCATCGGGCAGCATCTCGCCTATCACATCGGCAAAACTCACTGCGCCATCATCCGCGATGATCTCCAGCGTCAGAGACGGTATGCGATTGCCAAAATCGGCAAGCTCCAGGTCCTCGAACACCACATAGGCCAGCCCGCGATAAGCAGGATTGCGCGCCACACCCTCAGCTTGCGCCAACAGTCCGTCCACAGGTTGATCGCCATGGCCTGAATAAACGCGCAACTGACCGCCAGCCTTCAGATCGCCAGCTTCCCCGCGCAACAGATTGCCGTCAGCCCAGATCCGCCCAATCCCGGCAATCGGCCTGCTCGCCACCGCTACCGCAAACGATGCCGAATAGCTGAAGTTCGTCACCGAAGGCCGCCCCTTGCCCCCGCCCGATTTCTCCCGCCGCTCCACCAGTTCGGTCGCCCAGATCACTGTGCCCGATGCACGGATGCGCCCGAAATGCAGCGGCAGGGCCGAGCCATAACTCGAAGTCTGGACTGACAATTCCTTCAGTCGCGGTCCCTCCACACGGCGGCCACCGATAACCGCAGCGTCAACCTGCCGCCCGATCAGCGCTCCCAGCGCCCCGCCCAATGGCCCGCCGAACACCGTGCCAACGGCGGAAAGAATAAGTGTAGCCATGACGATCAATGATCCTTGTCTGCCAAATGCCATTGCATGGTGATGGGCCAGAGAAGCGGGTCCGGCAAAAACGTCACCCGGCCCAGCCCCGCATGGGCGTGCACAAACCCGCCCGGCACCACGATCAGCAAATGTGGCTGCACCGGATTGGCCATGCACAGCACAACATCACCGTTCGCCTCTGCCGGGATCAGACCGCTCTGTTCGGCATGGCCCAGCCAGTGCGCGACTGAGACATTGCGCAGCGAATACCCCTGTGGCGGGCGGGGAGAATATCCCGCCCCCCGCATCGCCGCCGCTACCAGCCCCACACAGTCCAGCCCCGTTTCCGCCACCCGTCCATGCAACCGGAACCGCGTGCCAACGAGGCTTAAGGCTGCCTCCGCCAATGCGGCATCCATCACTGCGCCGCCGGGTAACGGGTCAGCAGATCATTACCCGGCAGGAACGGCTCACCCTGAAAATTCACGCCATTGGCAAACCTGTCAGCGCATGTGCCAATCGTATGGTCACACCCTTCGCGCAAAATCACGCGCAGTCCCGCTCCGGCACTAACCGCCAGTGGCCGCTCCAGCACCAGCCAGTCATCCTGCGCCGCTTGCACGCGCAAAATGATCCCGGCATCGGCCCCGTCCACCGGACGCAGCCAGCCAAAGGCATAATCGGATCCATCGGCAACGCCTGCCAGCTTCACCCACTGCCGGTCCGCCGAAACTTCGGCCAATTGCGCACTATGCGTAAACCGCGCCGCAGAAAGCGCGCAGCCATCGCCGCAAAACTCCGCACGACACGTCGGCGATGTACGCGGCACCACTTGCCGCGCCAAGCCCTGCTTGATCGATTGCAGTTCTGCCGAAAACGTCTCGCCCTCGCGCCCGACCGATCCGATCGTGCCACTGAACAGCGTCTGCGCCTCCAGCGTCTCCCAATCGACCAGCCCCATCGAAACCCGCGCCCCGTCAAACCGGCCCGCCGTCAGGTCTGCCTCCCCAATCGCATCATGGCTCAGCGCGCCCTTCACTTCAGCAGAGTCTGGCTCGAACGTCGCAGTGCGCCGCACGGCGGAAGGCACCATGCCCGGCGCCGTGCGATGGCGCAGCCCCGCAAACACCAGATCGCGGTCATGCCCGGTCAGCCCCAACGCCACGCCATCGCGTCGCTCAATCCGCCACCACACCGCCACTGTTTCCAAGGCATCGGAAAACCACGTCCGGCTCATGCGTCTTCTCGCAATTCCACCAGCGGCACACTCGGCGCTTCACCCGCTGCAAACTCCGCACCCGATATATCCAGCCGGTCCTCGGCAAACCGCACCGGCACATCAAACAGGAACCCTGCCCGCACCACCGCGCCCACGGCAGGCGCGCTCGCCAGAGCAATCACTCCCAGCGGATCAACCGCAAAGTCACCCGTCTCCACCCCGTTCACGCTCACCCGCACCGTGCCGCCACGCGGTCGCGTAATCCTCCGCCGCTGCGCGTCCTCGTCATCGCCATACAGCTTGACCAGTTCGAACCGTGCCGTCGCGCCATCCCCCAACCCGATCACCTGATCGACTGGTGTCGGCGTCCCCGTCATGCCGTTCGAGCTGAAATCAGATGGATCGCGCAAACGGAACCCGCGCGCCTGCCCCCGCCGCGCCCGGAAAAACCCGATCAGTTCGCCCAGCTCCGCCTCGGACCGCACCCCCGGTCCCACATCAAACCGCAGCCGCGCGTCAGACCACAAGCTGTTTCGCCGCTCGAACCCCGATGCGGTAATCGTCACATTGGTCGAAAACTCGGGCGTCACCGAAGCATCGCGCCCCAACGCCAACGGAAAGAGAACATCGTCAAAAGATTGCATCGTCGCATCTCCGCTCGTTTCGGGAAGCCGGACATAGCCATCGCGGGAAACCTGCGGCAGCGCCCAGATAAACGTCTCGGCGACGCCCAGCGCCACAGCCTCGCTTGCCGCCGCATCAATGCGCGGCCATTCCATCGCCGCATTCGCGCCATCCAGCACAAAGCCTGACAAATAATGCTGCCGCGCGCGCGGGTAATTCAGCCGCGCCTCGGCAATCACGCGGGCCTGCGCGCGCAAGGCATCCTTGCCCGCCGTTACCCAGTCATAATCTTCCAGTTGCAACACATCGAACGCGGGCGATGCCCAGCCCACCGGCAAGTTCGCGCGCAATGCCTCGGGCGTCACCGGATCAAGCACGGTCGGCAAAAACGCCAGCAGCAGCGTCTCTGCCCCCGCCACACCCGCCGCCGCCTTCACCGCCGCAGCCAGATCAGCCGTAGATTGCGCCAGCAAGGCCCCCGCAGCATCCAGCAGCGCCTTTTGCGCCGCGCTCAAACCGGCCCCAAGGTCGGGAATGTTAACGGGACTTCCGCCAAACGCCGCCCGCGCCGCAGCATCATAAATGCAAATCTTGCGCTCGGCCGTCACCCACCACCACGGCTCACCCACCTGATGGCGCACCGGCAACCCCGCATCCAACAACAACCCGACCAGCGCCACGCCAACCTTGCGCACCCACGCCATTGCGCCTGAATGCGCAGGCGAAAGCAGCGCCGATGGCGGCGACCATCCGGTAAGCCCCGCAACACCCTCCCAAGTCCGCTGTTGCCAGGCCGCAGGGCAATGTTGCGCCAGCAACTCGTAAGATTGCGATGCAATCACGGTGAAGCCCATCGCCGCAGCCTCGGCCAGAAACGCCTGATGCCAGCGCAGCGCCGCCACATTGAAAGCAGGCAAGGCCGGGTCCACCACAAAGCCGCCAAGCCCATCGGGCGCTAACGGGAAAAAGTGGCTCATCCCGATGTAGTGATTGATGCTACCGCGATACCCCAACCCACGCACCTGCCGCAGCAATCGCGCAGGCGTCAGGTTATAGGCATCGTCATACCCAGTACACATGGCCAGCCCGTGCGGCGGCACCATCACATCGCCGATTTCCAGCATCGGCTTGTGGCCTTCACAACGGATACCGGTCAGTTCCGCCCAACCCGCCACCGCTTGCGCAAACGGCGCAGCACTTGCGCCATATCCCGGTGCCACCAGCGAAATGAACAGCCGGTCAATATCCGCCGGATACACCGGATCGGCTTCACCTGGCAGCATGAACCCGCCGTTCAATGCCGAAAACGGCAGCGTCACTTGCGCATCGGTCGGCGTCCCGGTCGCGTAGTTCCACAACCGCACATACCACGCCCGCGCATTGCCCGCCGCATCGCGCCCCTCGATCGTCAGCGTCGGCCCGTTCACCGCATCCAGCGGCAAAACCCCGCCAGACCGCCAGCGGAATGAAAGCGTCTGCCGCGAATAATCGGTCTTCGTCTCATAGGCCAGCAGCGGGTGGTCCCACTTATCCTCTGATTCCCAGATCAACCCGATCAGATCATCGGCCTTCCGGAACACCGTATCCACGCGCAAAGCATCGGGCGCAGTTGTGACGACCGAAGCCATCGCAGGCCGTGGGAAATTGACCGTCCAGAATCGCGGATCGAACCGCTGGATCATATCCGTCTGCTGCACCGTGCGGCGCGTGGCAAGCCAGTGGCTCATATGGGCTTCTCCGCTTGATCAGAAATCGTTGAGAGCGCGGCGCACCGCTTGCGCCACCTGACGGCCGGACCGGCGCAGGCTTTCGGGCTGGTTGCTGCCTTGCGGGCTGACGATCCTGATCGAGACGTTCACGTCCCGCCCCTTGCCTCCGCCCACCGAAGGCTCCACCCGCCCGGCGGATGTCGGCACGAACATCTCCGGCCCGCGTTCTCCCACCAGATAGCCGCGCCCCGGTGCCACCGGCCCGCCCGTGGCCCGCCCCGGCAAGCCAAAGATCGATCCGATCAGGCTGCCCAGTCCCAATGACGCCCCGCCAGCACCGGCCCCGCCGCCCAGTGAACCGATGCCTGCCTGCACCGCCTGCGCCGCAATATCGCCCAGCACATTCAGCGCCACCCGCCGCAAGTCCTCAAACCCCAGCGACCCGCGCCGGATCGCGCCCAAAAGGCCCCGCTCCAGCGTATCGCCCGCGCGGCCAAAGCCATCCACCAGCACCGAATCAAAGCTGCCGCGCATTTGCGCCACATCGGCGGCAAAGCCCGATGTATTGGCGCGCACGTCGATCATCAGCGTGTCGAGTTCATCCGCCACGGTCTGCCTCCATCATCTTTTCAAGGGTGCGCTTGTCCATCGTCCCGCCCTCGGGCTGGCGCATCGCACTTAAAACCGTCGCCAGTTCCTCGGGCGTCGCGGCCCAGAACGCGTCCGGCATCCAGCCCAGCAGCAGCGCCGCCTGCCCTCCCAGCCGCGCGGCGCTCGCCCCGAAGGTCTCGCTCACCCCGCACCTTTCAGGATTTGCACGATCAGCGCGCGCAACGGCGGCGTACACGCCGCTAGCCCCTCGCGCGCCACGGCATCGGCAAAGTCATCGCGCTCCAGGCCATTGCGCTCGCGTAAGCAGTGCCAGAATAGACCGACCATCTCGGTCAACCGCAATTGCCCTGCGCTGGCCCGCTCAACCAGCCCGAACAGCGGCCCTAGTTCCTGCTCTGCCGCCACCAGCGCGCCAAACGTTGGACGCAATACCAGGGGTTGCCCGCCGATCACCAGCACGGCCTCCCCGCGAAAGGGGTTCGCAGCGTCCGCCATCAGACTTGCGCCACCAGGCCAGAGCTTTCTAGCGTCATGGTGTAATTGCGCTCGCCGTTGAAATCGCCGGAATAATCCAGCCGCTGGACAAGGAACTTGCCGCGCATCCGCTCGCCGCCCTCGAACGAAAGCTCATAGTCGGCAATCGTGCCCGCCAGCGCATTGCCGCGAATGCTCATCTCGGCTGTGCTGCCCAGGAAAATCCCGGCCGCACTCACCGTCACCGAACGCGTCCCCGCACCCGAAAGCAATTCGCGCCAGCCGCCCGAATCCTTGCTGGTAATCACCACGGATTCGCCGTTGATAGACATCTGCGTGGTCCGCAAACCGGCAACGGTGTTATAAGTCGGCGGCGATGCGCCATCGCTGATCTTCAGCAGGAACGCGCTTCCCTTCTGGGCTGCCATGGTCATATCTCCTTGGAATGAATAAGGTTTCAGGCCGCCAAAATGCGCGCCCGGTATTCAAGCACCACCACGCGCACCGCCTCGCCGCGCTGCTCGGCCCGCGCCCGCAGCAAACCGATGCTGGCCACGCGAAAGCCATTGGCCGATTGGTCTGCCGGAAGGCTCTCCACCCGCGCCTCGATCCCGGCCACCAGCGATGCACCGCCCAGCGGATCGTCACTGCGAAAGTTCAACTCCAGCGCCACGCGCACTTCGCGCCCCGCCAGCGTCTTGGTGCCCCAATTTGTGCTCGCACTGGTCGTCAGTGCCAGCCACGGCAGGGCTTTGCGCAAAGGCGCTTCCTCAACCACCGCGTTCAGCGCCGCTGCCAATGCCGCATCGCTGGAAAGCCACGCGATCAGCGCAGCCCGAAAAGGAATCTCCATCGCGTCATTCCCCTCCAAACAGCGGCCACAACAGGCTCGCCTTGCGCCACTTGCGCGCATCCCCGCCTCGCGCGGTCATCACCGCCCGCGCCTTGGCCAGCGCCGCAGCCCTGTCGATCAACCGCCGCGCCAATGCGCCGGTCACTGCACTTGCGGTAATCATGCCAAACGCATCCGCCGCCATGGCCGCCACAGCGCTGCCACCACTGCGGGCGGCACCGGCGCTGCCTTGCGCTCGTCATCGCGGCCCCGGTGCTGGTGCGCGCAAAGCCTGATCACGCCATGCCGGATCGCGTCGGGCAGGCCGTTCCAATCCGCCGCCAATCCGGCAGAATACGTCACCACCACCCGCGTCTGGTTGATGGCTCGGCGCAACCGCACCCGGCCCACACCATCGGCATCAAGATCAAATTCATAATCCGCTGCCGCCAAAGCCGTCCGCGCACCAGCCAGATCAAGCGCCGCCAGCGCCGTAATCGCGCGCACTGGCCGGGCCGACAGCACCTGCCAATCGCCCTTCGCGCTCAACGTCTCTTCACAGCCCGATTGCAATGGCATCGCGCCGATAAAGCCTTCGCAAATCTCGAACGCCGTGCGCAGCAGCGCCAGCAGTTCGGCATCGTCGGCAGACCGGGATATGCCCAGCCACGCCTTCAGTTCGCCAAGCGCCGCCGAAGACAAGGCAGGCGGTGCGATAATTGCCCGCATCATGGCAATCTCCGGTCAATATATCGGGAAAGGGGGGCGCGCGGCCCGTTGCCAGGCCGCGCGCATATTCAGGCTGCGATACGCAGCAGCTTGATCGCATCGCTGTCCATCACCTGCCCGCCCACACGGCGGGTGGCATAGAACTGGACGTAGGGCTTGTTGGTATAGGGATCGCGCAGGATCGTGGTCTGGCGACGCTCGGTAATCAGATACCCTGCCTTGAAGTTGCCAAACGCAATCGGGAACTGGTTCGCCGCCACATCGGGCATGTCTTCCGCCTCGATCACTGCATAACCCAGCAGACGGTCAGGCTGGCCTTCCATCAGCCCTGCCTGCCACAAGAACGCGCCATCGGCGGACTTCAGCTTGCGCACAGCCGCAAGCGTGGTCGAATTCATCACCCACACCGCACCTTGCCGCAGCGGCGCTTTCAATTGGCACACCAGATCGATCAGCTTGGTTTCGGGCGTTGCCCCCAGCCCTGTCGCATTGCCCGAACCGATGAACTGCAACGCCCCAAATGCACGGGCTGCATCGCCTGCCGCGCTCGCCGTGACGGAAAGGAACCCCATCGGCTGGTTGGTGCCGGTCCCGTTGATAAATGCCGCGCCCTCTGCACGGGCAAATTCGGTGCCGATCTCGTTCGCCAGCCAGCCTTCCAGATCGAATGCTGCATCATCCAGCATCGCCTGCGTGGCCGAAGGGTTGGCATAAAGCTCGCCCATCGGCGGAATGATCTCGGCCAGCTTGGGGCTTGCCGTTTCCGGGCGCGCACCCGTCTCGCTCACCCATCCCGAAGCCGTCCCACCGGTCGAAATCAACCGCCGGAAGCCCGAAGTCCCCGTCCTCACCACATTGGCAACACTGCGAATCGGGCTGATTTCCACCATCCGGCGCGCAATCATCGCGTCGATTTCCTTTGGCACCGCAAAGCCGCCATCAGCACTCACCGCCGTGGTCATAGCCTTCAACTCGGTCTCGCGGCCATGGCGCAAATAGCCATCAACAAAGCCCTTCACCTCGGGGCCTGATGCAACGCCTGCCCCGTCCAGCAGCGGACGCGCAGCAGCACGGCTGACCTTCTCCAGCCGCCCCTTCACTTCGTCCACATCGCTGCGCAGCGTCGCCAGCGCGGCATCCTGCGCTTCCTGGCGTTCGACAATATCGAACGAGGCATTCAGCGCACCGGCTTTGGTTTCAAAGTTCACAGTATCCATGGGGCACAACGTCCTTTCTGCATGAAACAGCCACCCCATGGGGTAGCCGTGGGGGTATCTTCCGGTAATGATGGTGGCAGTGGATCAGGCGGCGTCTGGCGCCATTGCTTCCACATAATGAACCCGCGCCATTGGCTGCATCGGCCGTGTCACCAGGCTCACTTCACTAATCTCAAGGTCGTGCAATTCACGCCCGCCGGGCAAAGCCTTGCCCTGCCGCACCCGGTATCCGAACGACAGGCCGTTCACCGCGCCATCCCGCAACGCGCGCGCTGCAATGGATTCCGTCGCCGTGATGGAAGCAACCACGCGCAAACCCCGCGCATCCTCGCGCGCCACATCGATCCAGCCGATCTGCTGGTCGCCCCGGTGCTGCCACAACAGCGGCAATCGCAAGCCATCTGCAATCCGCCGCTCAAGGCTGGCGCGGAAAGCCCCCGGCAGGATCGTGTCCCCGCCGCCATCGCGCTTTCGGAAAATCGCGGCATATCCGGCAAAGCGCACAGGCGCGGCCTTCATTTCAGACAACAAAGTGGTCATCGCACCAGATCTCCCGATCCAAACCGCACCGCGATGGCAAACAGCAGCAGCGCCAGCACCGCACGCACCACCCAGCCCACCGCCGCTTTCCACGCGCTCGCCTTGGCATCGCGCCACGCGCCCAGCAGTTGGCGCAATTCGGCCAGGTCATTGTGCGCGCTGTCATCGGCCAGCCCCATCCGCGCCAGCACCCGCACCGCGCCCAGATCCGAAGCTTCCTCGACCACCGCCCGCAGCGTCACCAGATCGCAGCCCTCGCCCTCGGCCTGCGCCACCAGACGGGCCAGCATGTCTTCACGGTTCATGGCTTGATCCCCAGCATCGCACGCTTTTCGTCGCTTGAAAGAAACTCTGCGGCAGATACCTGCGCCCACAACCGCTCGCGGTCCTCGGCCAGCGCAGGCACACGGTCCAGATCAACACCCAGCCGCGCATCGCGGAACCACGGCGACAAGCCCTCGGCAATCGCCACCAGAATCTTGCCCGCCACCGGCAAAAGCGTCAGCCGCCACAGCGCCCGGTTGGCCTCGCGGTAATTGGCATATGTATTGTCGCCCGGAATCCCCAGCAGCATCGGCGGCACGCCAAACGCCAGCGCAATGTCGCGCGCCGCCGCCGCTTTCAGCGTCGCAAAGTCCATGTCGGCGGGCGTCAGTGAAAGGCTCTGCCATTTAAGACCCCCCTCCAGCAGCATGGGCCGCCCCGCGTTCGCTTGCCCCGCATAGGCCGCCGTCAATTCGCCCTTGATCCGGTCAAACTGGTCCGCCGTCAGCGAAGCGCCGGGTTCACCCGGATCATAGACCAGCGCCCCTGATGGCCGCGCGGCATTCTCCAGCAACGCCCGGTTCCACCGCGCCGCCGCATTGTGGATCGCCACCGCCTCGTCCGCCGCCTCCAGGCAGCCCGCGCCATAATGGTCATCAACCGGGTGAAAGTGCTTCACATGGATCAGGTTGGGCCGCCCGAAATCATCCACCGCCTCAATCCGCAGCGCCTTCTCGCCCACTTTATAGGCAAACGCCGCAGGCCAACCGCCTGCATCGGGCAACACCGTCACCCGTTCAGGCCGCAGCGCAAACAGCTCCACCGGATTGCCGTCCACATCGCGCAGCACTTGCACATAGCCATTGCCATGCAGCATCAGATGCGCCGCCAGCGTCTCCAGCAGCGGCTGCCCCGCGCTCGTCTCGCTCACCAGCGCCAGCAACGCGGGATCAGACGCCACCACCGGTGCCCCGCCAATCCCCTCGGCCACCAATCGCACAGCCCGCTGCGCCACCGGATTCTTCAAATAGGCCTCACGGATCGCCACCGGATAATTGATCGGTCCATGGCTGGCCTCACCCCGCCAATCCGAAGCCGCAATCCACGGTGAAACAAAACTCCGCCCCAAAGGCGCACGCGGCGTCACCGCCTCGCCCTTGAACGCAGCCGCAAGCGATTGAAAGAACGACATAATCAGCCTTTCGAAAATGAGAATCCGCCCAACGAAGCAAAGGCGTCAACTTACTCCCCTCCCGCTTGCGGGAGGGGCCGGGGGAGGGGCTGTTACTCAACGCCCTGTTCAGCCACGCTGACACCCCTCAATCAAACCAGATGCGCGGCTCCCCGGCCCTGCCCAGCATCAGTTCTGTCAGCGCCCACACACAGGCATCGGCACGATCGGGCGACCGCCCCGGCCCCTGATAATCCCCGCCCGGCATCAATCCGCACAGTTCATCCTCCAGCCGTGGGAACATCCCGGCGTGGCGCACGCGCCCTGCTTCATAAAGCGCTGCCACCGGCTCGGCCCGCGCCGCCTTGCCACGGCTTGCATGGACAAGGCGCAAGGGCAGCGATGCCTCGGCGGCGCGCAGCACCGCTTCCACCATCGCCCCGCCCTGGTTCGCCTCGGCCACCACCCGGTCTGCCGACCAGGCAAGCGCGGCATCTGCAACGGCGCGGGCCCATCGTTCGGGGCTGGCCTGTTCAACCGAACAATCCGCCAGCACCCGCGCGATCCTGTCGTCACCCAACCCGCACACCACAATCCCGCAAGCATCGCCATGCGCGCTGGCAGGCGGGTCAACCGCCACCACAACCCTCGTGCATGGCGGAGCAACGGCTTCACGCGCACTTTCAATCAGCGCGCGGCTCCACAGCGCGCCCACCAGATCACTGATCAATTCGCCGTAAAGTTCCTGCCGCCCCAGCAACGTGTCGCCAAACGTCTGCTCCATCGCCGCGATAAAACGCGCTGGCAGGTTCGGCGCGTTGTCAAACGTGCTTCCGCGCGTCAGCACCACGCCGCCTGCCTCGCCCTCGTCCAGCATCCTTGTCACCAGCGGCACCGGTCGCGGCGTCGTGGTCGCCAGCATCCGGGGATCATCGCCCAGCCGCAGGCCCATCAGCAAATTATCCCAGGCCGAAATGGCCCGGCTCGTCCCGCGCAGCGCGCCTGCATCCCACTTGGCCACCTCATCACACCACGCATGGCTATGCTGCGGCCCGCGCAAACTTTCCGGCTCTCCTGCCGAATACAAAAACGCTTGCGCCCCGTTTTTCCAGACCAACCTGCGCACCGATGATTCATACACCGGCCGCTTGTCTGGTGACCCAACCGAAAGCAGCCCGCTCTCGCCTTCCACCATAACGCTGCGCGCCTCATACAACGATGCCGCCACCAGCGCGATCCGCGCGTCGGGATCATCTTCGGCCTGCTGGCGCACCCATTCGGCACCCAGCCGTGTCTTGCCAAACCCGCGCCCGGCCATCACCAGCCAGATGCGCCAGTCACCATCCGGTGCCTGCTGGGCCTTGCGGCCCCACACTTGCCAGTCCCACAGCCATTCGCGGCATTCATCATCGGAAAGCTTGTGAAAAAATCGGTCGATCTTTTGACGATCGGCATCGAACAGGGTGTCCAGCCTGACGTCATCACCCATGCGCCGCGCCCGTCATCTCCTGCTCTGCCTTGCGCTGCGCCAGCACCTGATCGCGCAGCGCCAAAAGCTTGGCGTGGATCGATGCCCGCACTTGCTTGATGTCGGAATTTTCACGGATCGCGCGCTGGCGGGCCACTGTCTCGCGATGCTGTGTCAGCAACCGAAGCGCATTGGCGTTATCGAACTTTGCCTCGCCATCCCTGGATTCGCCAAAGCGCAGCCGGTGCAGCAGCTCCATCTCAAGGTTGTCATACCCCTCGCACAAAGCCTCGCGCCACGCCTTTGCAAAGCCCGGCTCGCTGCGTCGCGTTTTATAGGCGCGATCCGGCTTTACGCCCGCCTTGGCCGCAGCCGCTGTCACATTCGAAGTTTCCGCCAGCGACGCCAGAAACTCGCTGCGCCATGTCGTGCGCGCGATCCCCATGGAATCCGCATCTTCGTCGCTGCCTGTGACGCTATTGCCCTCCATTTCGCTGGGTGATGCAGGTACGCATTGCGTTGCTGTCACGCATGCCGTTGGGGTGCGCGCGGAGCCGGTCGGCTTGGCCATTCAGACCATCCTTACGTTTGAATTGAACGAAGTGTCACGGATATCGGCAGCGCCACATGCCGCCCGTCCGGGGCGACTCGGCCTGTTCCGATGTTCTTGTTATGTACCGAATGGGCGCGTGAATGTCAATCAAAAAGTGCCAATATGGTTAATCAAACCACTGCTGGCACTTTTCGCGCGCCTCGCTTAAACGCTGCACCGCAACAATTGACGGGATTCCTGATGCTCCGCCGCCTCTACGATTGGACATTGGCCAAGGCCTCGCATCCGCACGCCGAATGGTGGCTGGCCCTGTTCGCGTTCATGGAAGCCAGCTTCTTCCCCATCCCGCCGCACCCCCTGCTCGGGCTGATGTGCCTGGCCGAACCAAAGCGCGCCATCCGCTTTGCCGCCATAGCCACCATCGCCTCGGTCCTCGGCGGCCTGCTCGGCTACGCTATCGGCTATGGCCTGTACGACACTGTCGGCACGCAATTGCTCGCCGCCCTCGGCCTCACCGAAAGCTTCCCCAAGGCGGCCTGCTATCTGCGCGATTACGGGGTAGAGATCATCATGATCAAGGGCGCCACGCCCATCCCGTTCAAACTGCTCACGATCACGGCGGGCTTCATCGCCATGCCGCTGGTACCGTTCATTCTGGCCAGCATTGTCTCGCGCTCGATCAGCTTCATGATCGTCGGCGTGCTGTTCCGCCTGTTCGGCGCCCCGATCAAGCGCTTCATCGACAAATACCTCGGCCTGGTCACCATCGGCTTCGTCGTCCTCGTCGTCGGCGGCTTCATCGCCGCCACCATGCTCGGCGGAGGCGGCACGGCTGAATCAAAAGCCAAATGCGAACAAGCCGCCCCACTCACTGTATAAGCCACCCTTCTTCCCCCCTCCCGCAAGCGGGAGGGGTTGGGGGTGGGCTCAAAACATCACCCTGAAAATCTGCCCTCTACAACCCGAACCGCATCCCGTAACCCAGCCCGACGGTAATCTGCATCCGCTGCCCCCGCTCACGGATCAACGATGTCCCCGCAGGTTCCCCGCCCAGCCGGTCTACCCCGCCAAACAGCGTAACCGAACGCCGCCGGTCCAAAGGCCGGATCAGCGCTCCGCCAACGCCATAGGACACCAGCCCGCCATCGGGCCGCGAAACCGCCAGACCGGTGCGCTGCGCCTGCCCCGCATCCACGCCAAAGTATGTCTGCATAAAATCGCCGCTGGCCAGTGTCGCGCGCGGTCCCACCGAATAGATCACGCGCCCGCTACGGCCCTGCACCGCCAGCGATACATCGCCAACAACACCCTGGTGCGCGCCAAAGCCCTGCCGCACTTCAACCCGCCCGCGTAGCCGGTTCTTCGGCCCGAACCGCTTTTCAACAAAGCCGCCCGCCTCACCGCCAAAGCCGACATCGCCCATCCCGCGCAAAGCATCACTGCCGCCTGCAAGCTGAAAGGGCGATCCGCCATCGTTCTCGTTGCGGCCAAAGCGCGGCTTGATCACCGGCCCTGCTTTCCAACCGTCGCGGTTCACCGCGTTCCAGCCGATCCCGTCGGGCACCGATGCAAAGATCGTATCATTGTAATTCAGCCGGATATCCGGAAAGATTGACAGCGCCGTATCGCGCGACCCTTGCCACGCGTTCCCGAACACCGGCGCCAGCCCCAGCGTCAGCACCCAACCTTGCGGCCCCGCAGGCGGCCTACCCTTTTGCGACCCCGCGTCTTGCGCCATCACCGGCCCGGAAAACGCCGCCGCCAATATCGCAAAGGCCGTAACACGCAACATCCGCTCTCTCCATCCGACGCGACCAATGCAAAGGCCATGGCACAGCGCACCTGAACGCCGCTTTGCCCGATCATGTCGAATGATGGCTTGCCCGCAAAGGCAAGCGCGGCTCAAACAGTCTTGGCTTTCACCCCGAACCGCCCGAACTTGCGATACCGCGTCATCCACCGGTCAAGGAACAACCCCAGCGGACGCGGCGCAACGCCCAGCGCCTCGATCCCCGGCAAAGTCCCCGTCGCCACATTGCCCGCCGCCAGCAGCTTCCATTGGTCCGTGGTAATCGGCGCACCCGGCAACCAACCGGTCAACGCTGCAATCGCAGCCGATACCGCGTCGGGCAATTCGGCAAACACCGGGCTGCGTCCTGCCGCCTTGGCAATCCGGCGGTTCAGCTCGCCCATCGTCACCACTTCGGGGCCAGCCAGCTCATACGTCTTGCCACCATGCGCCAATGGGTCCGCCAGCGCGCTCGCCACCGCCTCTGCCGCATCATCCACAAACACCGGCTGCAACTTTGCGTCCGGCCCGAACACGGGCAACACCGGCAGGCTTGAAACCAGACCGCCAAACATGTTCAGAAAATTGTCGTCCTCGCCAAACAGGATCGATGGCCGCACCACCGTCGCCGTTGGAAACGCAGCCAGCACAGCCACTTCACCCTCGGCCTTGGTCCGGGCGTAGGCCACATCAGATGCAGCATCGGCCCCCAGCGCCGAAACATGCACAAACGCCGTCGCACCGGCATCCTTGGCCGCTTTCGCCAACGCCCCAACGCCGCTGCCCTGCAGCCCGTCCAGATTGCCCGCAAACGCACCGACAAGATTGACCACCGCATCAACCCCGGTCAGCGCCGCGGCCACCGTATGCGGTTTCAGCACATCCACCGCCACCAGTTGCGTCTGCCCCAGCCCGCCCAGCGTCTTAACCCGGAACGCGCGCTCCGGATGGCGGCTGCAAACGCGCAACCGCGCTCCGCGCGCCAACAGCTCTTGCGCCAGATGCCTACCGAAAAAGCCGGTGCCGCCTACCAGCGCTACCAACATGCCATCGAGATCGCGCGTCTTGCCCTGTGCCATATGACCCAAATCCTGCAGATAGTGGCAACGCCCGAAAAGAGACGCACCCATCCGCCGCCTTTGGCACAGCAAAGGGCGCGCTTTCAATGCCGAACATCCCCAAACCGCCCTGCACAACAAAAAGAGTCAGCGATTCCCGGTTTTGCCCCGTTGACACCCCGCCCCCCGTACCTTAGTGGCGCCCTCCTACCCGGCAGACGGCCCATTCGCCTTCTGCCCCGTGCCCAGATGGCGGAATTGGTAGACGCACCAGCTTCAGGTGCTGGCGCTCGCAAGGGCGTGGAGGTTCGAGTCCTCTTCTGGGCACCATTTGTT
>NZ_NCEN01000019.1 GCF_002280675.1 Novosphingobium sp. 32-60-15
AATCGGCTTCAGGCCTTTGCCCTGCCAGTTGCGCACGGTGTGCGTGTGCACCTGAAGGCAATCCGCCAACTCTGCCACGCTGTAACTGCGGTGCAGTTTCACCCGATAGGGATTTACCCGGCGGGCAGGCATCAGCCTTACTCCTGCCCTGCCACCAGACGGCGGATGGATTCCGCCTTGATAAGGGTGCGACGGCCAAGCTTGAAAGCTTCCAGCCGCCCGTCTGCAATCATGGCGTTGATCGTCGTGCGGCCCAAGCTAAGGGCGTGGCCAGTTTCCTTGATCGAATATGCGAGGCGTTCCATCGTCTATGCTCCAGCGTGTGCTGGCGGGTGCCAGCGGGTGCTGTGGAACATCAGCGAATCGGCGTGGTATGTCGGACGATAAGGCTAAAATGAGGCCAGAAATTCAATTATCAGCCTTGCCCTATGGCTTCTGATATTCGTCAAAAATGTATTTGGCGTATGGTCTTACGGAGCTTTCAGCAGGCTCTTTATCTCCGCGCTGGAGATGTTTAATCAAAGCCAGTTCGACATCGGCCTGAAGCTCTGGCTTGAATTCACCGCGATGAATGCTGCCCCAGATGGCGCTCGTTGCCGCATTCCAGTCGTATGATGGTTTGCGGCCCTTCTTGTCCTGCCCCTCGATGGATGCTGGGGCTTCAACAGGTGTATCGTCTGCTTGGCCTGTCAACCGGCGCAGCGTTGTTGCGTGGAAGTGGACCCCATTTAGAATGAGTTCGCCACTTCCTCTGGGGCCATGCCCGTTACCAGAGAACTGCCCAGTTTCCCAGTTTTGACGGCTGGATGAGATTTTGGTGAAGTTCTCCCAAAACCAGACAGGAATATCCCATTCTCTTTCCGACCAGACGCAGTGATTGTCATAGGCAGCTCGTTTCATCTCCGCTTTGACAGTGCGGGCGGTAACAAATCCCAGACGCGCCTGTTCAAGCAACCACAACGCTGCGTTTGTCGGGTTCACTATCGAATAACAAAGTCGCCGCGCATCAATCGCAGGAAGCCAATCAGGATCACCAGCGACTGAAAAGCCGCGCGCAATGAGGCCACGCTCTTCTGCAGGGAGCATTTGCAAAAGGCCGGACAGTTCAATCGTCAATCCCCAGACGTACATCTCGATGGTGCCATCAATGACATTTGAGAAGTAGTCATTCTGCCAGTCTGCATGAAACTCGTGATAGCGGTCGTTTTCCCAGAACTTCAAAGGTATTGGGTTTTTTGCCGTGTCGATATCCGAAGAATTTATCAGCGCCCCATTGGCCTTAAGTATCCCAGACCGCAGTGCGCTTGTCAGTCTGGTCTCATTGTTCAGAAGTTCAAGCGCCTTAGCGGCGGGAATCCATTGCTCAGCCATGCCCGCCAGTATGCGCCAGCAAACGGACGTAGCAAGCAGCGCAACTCAGCTATCCACGACGTGCAGACGAAATAGGCACAACTTCAGCCCCTGTCCGCAATGTGTCGAGATAATCCGCCCACCATTGCGCCATTTCCACGCGCTCGTTCCAGTGTGTGCCACGATGGTAAGCTGCGCGCACGGCGTCCTTGTCCTTGTGGGCCAAGGCACGTTCGATTGCGTCAGATGACCACTTGCCTGATTCATTCAACAACGTGCTGGCCATCGCACGAAAGCCGTGGCCGGTCATCTCATCTTTCGTGAAACCCAATCGCCGCAATGCCGAATTGACGGTATTTTCCGACATCGTCTTGAGCGGTGTCCACAGCGACGGAAAAACATACGTGCCGTCGCCCGTCAAAGCGCGGGCTTTTTCGAATAACGCGATGGCTTGGCGCGAAAGTGGAATGACATGCTCCTGCCTGCCCTTCATTTTTGAGGCAGGTATGCGCCAGACAGCGCCTTCCGTGTCGATTTCCGACCACTCTGCCCTCCGCAACTCGCAAGGACGCACAAAGACATAAGGGGACAGTTGCAGGGCAATGCGGGTTATCGAATTGCCCTGGCCCTCATAACCGTCAATGGAGCGCAGCAGTTCGCCAACGCCCTTTGGATCAAGAATAGCCGCATGGTGCTTCGGCTGGCGCTTGGCCAAGGCTCCACGCAAATCACGCGTCGGGTCCGTCATTCTTCGCAGCCTCAAAAGGGCGCACGGCCTCCAACACATCGAAAGGCTGGATTTCGGACAAAGGACGACTGCCCAAAGACTTTTGCAGAATTTTCGCGAACCAGCGTCGCTTGGTCAGCGTGTTCAATGCCAGTCCATCGCGCTCATTCTTGGCAATGTATGCTTCAGCCACCGCAGCGAAAGTGTTTGCCGCGCTGATTTTCGCGCTTCGAAGGTCACGTTGCTTTTGTTCAGCCGGGTCGATGCCATTGGCCAACAAGCGGCGCGCATCGTCTCGACGGTCGCGCGCGGCCTTCAGGCTTACGTCAGGATAAACCCCCAGCCCTAACTTCTTCTCAACCCGCTTTGGATTGCCTTCTGCGTCAGTTCCATCAACGCGATACTTCATTCGCCAAAGCATTCCGCCTGATGGCTGGACCAGAAGAAATAGCCCCTTCTCATCAGTGAGTTTGTAAGGCTTCGCGCTTGGCTTCGCATTCCGGATTGCAGTGGTCGAAAGTGCCATTGGGGGCCACGCCTTTCAGCAGTTGCTATGTGGCCCCCACCGTGGCCCCCAAAATCGTCCGAATAGAGACGAACATAAGCGAACAACGGCGGTAAGGCCGTTGCAGTTTATGGCAGATTTCCTGGGTTTTTTCAATCATTCCCGCGCATTAGCGAACATGGAAATGGTGCCGCTTAGAGGATTCGAACCTCTGACCCCATCATTACGAATGATGTGCTCTACCGACTGAGCTAAAGCGGCGTGCCTTGTGGGCAGGGGCGGCCGTCAGCTGTGGGTGTCATGGCTCCACTCGGTTACTGCCTCGACCATGGCTGTCGCGATCCGGGTGATGTCGGCTTCGCCGGTGATAAGCGGGGGCGTGGTATAAAGAATGTCGCGGAACGGGCGCAGCCATACGCCGCGATCAATGCAGGCCGCAGACAGGCGATCAGCGGGCGCCGGGCCGTCCAGCTGGATCACGCCGATGGCACCGCGCACGCGCACGTCGCGCACGCCGGGCAGTTCGCGTGCAGGGGCAAGCACGCGTTCCAGTTGCTGACCGATTGTGCGCGATTGTTCCAGCCGTGGCTCTTGTTCGAACAGATCGAGCGAGGCGTTGGCAGCGGCGCAGCCCATCGCATTGCCCATATACGTTGGTCCGTGCATCAAGGCGTGCAGCGGGTCGTCAGACAGGAAGCCTTCGTAGATCCGCGTGCTGGCGATCGTGGCGGCAAGCGGCAGCGTGCCACCGGTCAGCGCTTTGGAGAGCGTGACGATATCGGGCTGCACATCGGCAATCTGGCAGGCAAACATGGCATAGCCCAAACGCCCAAGACCAACGAAAATCTCGTCAAAGATCAGCAGCAAATCATGCGCATCGGCCAAGCGGCGCAGGGCTTGCAGCGTGAAGGGATCGTGGAACACCATACCGCCTGCGCCCTGCACCAGAGGCTCAACGATGATCCCGGCAAGTTCGCCGCGATGCCGGTCCAGCAATTCCCCCAGAGCAGTCTCTTCCGCTGCATTGCGCGGCAAATCGACGACCAGTTGTTCAAGCAGCGCGCCTTTGAACAGGCTGTGCATACCCTCATCGGGATCGCACACGCTCATCGTGGCGAAAGTGTCGCCGTGATAGCCGCCGCGAAAACACAGGAATTTGACGCGGCGCTGGCCCTGGTTGAGCCAGAATTGCGCCGCCATCTTCATCGCCACTTCCACCGCGACTGAACCGGAATCGCTGTAGAACACGTGATCAAGATCACCCGGCAGCATGGCCGCCAACCGTTCGGCCAGAATATAGGCCTGCTCGTGCGCCAACCCGCCGAGCATGACATGCGGCAGCGTTTCAAGCTGGCGCTGCACGGCAGCTTCGATGTGGGGATGGCGATAGCCGTGGACGGTCGCCCACCAACTGGAAACACCGTCCACCAGTTCACGCCCGTCAGCCAGCGTCAGCCGCACGCCATTGGCCGAGGCGACTGGCAGGGGAGCGCGCACGGTTTGCATCTGGGTATAGGGCAGCCAGACGTGTTGGCGTCCGCGTGTGTACCAATCGGGTTGCTGTGTCATCGTGGGGCCAGATGCTCCCGACCAGCGCAAAGTTCAAGCGCTCTAACGTCGGCCCCGTTTTGCCCCGCGAAACGACCAGCGCCCGGCATCGCCCCAGGGGCCGCCCAGATAGTGATGCAGCGCCAGACCGGTAAAGGTAAAGGAGCGCGCCACAAACACCGCCTCAAGGCTCATCTGGAGTGCTATCGCGTCTTTGCGCAGGACTTTGTTCTGCACCGTCACATGCAGGCGTGGCACGTGATCATCTTGCAGCGTGAGCAGGCCGTGGAAGTGATCTGCGATCCCGGCGCGCAGATCCATCATGGCCGGGCTATCGATGCGGATCGCCGTACCGCTGCCCAAGTCCATGATGCCACTCAACCGCGCCTCTACGGGCGCAGTTTGCGCTGCCATGCGCGAGAGTAGCGCCTTGGCCTCGTCCAGCACATGATAGGGCAAAGCGTGGAGCAACGTCACGTGCGCGCGCAGGTGATTGCGCTCGGGCGGGAAGTGCGCCTTGCGCAGACTATCGGCCCACGTCTGCAGCGGTGCGGGCAATTCGGCCGTGACGATCAAGGGCGCGGTTGACTGGATTGGAGGCTGCACAGAGCGTGCTTTCGCATGTCACGCGGCAAAGGCAAGCGCCGTTATATTGTGAGCGTGTCAAGGGATTTGTGGGAACATTCGGCAGAGCCGTGGCGAACTGATTGCTCAATTCATCCGGCAGAGCCGTAATGTTCCCAGGATCCCGGGCGAAGCGTAAACGCTGCGCCCCGTGCCTCCGCAAATACCCTTAGGGAAAATACGTTAAGGAAAATAGGGAATTTCACCAGATTGGAGTAAATTCCGCGCCGTTTACATGTCGCCGCGCGCCTTTCGCAGGGCGAACCATTTGGCAACATTGGAATTATGTTCCTGCAGCGTGTCTGCAAAAATGTGTCCACCGGTGCCATCTGCCACCATAAACAGGGCATTTGTCTCTTCCGGATCAAGCACGGCAGCAATCGAATCACGTCCGGGGTTGGTAATCGGTCCTTTTGGCAGGCCGACCATCGTATAAGTATTGTAGCCATTGACCGCCTGAATCTCGGATTGGCGGATGCGGCGGCCCAGAGGCTTGCCCTTGGTGATTGGATAAATAATCGTTGGATCGGCCTGTAGCAGCATGCCTTGGCGCATGCGGTTGGAATAGAGGCCCGCCACCATCCGCCGCTCATCGGGCTTGCCGGTTTCCTTCTCGACAATCGAGGCAAGGATCAGGGCTTCCTGGGGCGTCTTGGCCACGGTACGCGGCGTACGCTTGGCCCACAATTCGGCCAGCGCCTTGTCCATCGCAGCTTGCATACGCTTGAGCACAGCGGCGCGCGCTTCGCCCTTTTGCCAGTCATAGCTGTCAGGCAAGATGCTACCCTCTTCAGGCACACCCACCGGTCCGGTCAAGTCCTTGTTCGCCAACAACCGGTCCACCACCATCACCGAGGGCATACCTTCGGGGATGGTGATCAACCGGCGGATGACTTTGTCACCCTTGAGGATTTCAAGGATCGTCGCCTCGCTTGCCGCCTTGGGCAGCAGGAACGAGCCTGCTTTGACGTCAGTCCCGCCGCCCAGCAACTTGGCGCGCAGCTTGAAAAGCGTGGCGGATTTCACCGCGCCGCCTGCTTCAAGGTCGTCTGCCAGAGCGCTAAGGCCTGCGCCTTCGCTTACATCAAATTCCAGTTGCTTGGCCAAAGGACCGCTGGCGAACCAGCCGCCAACCAGCCAAACGACGAGAACCGCCAGAATCAGCGTGACCGCCAATAGGGGAAAGCGCTTGCGACGCCGCGCCATGGCGGTCAGTCCTTTCAGTCTTCCACTTGTTTCATGATAATGCTGGCATTGGTGCCGCCGAAGCCGAACGAATTGTTCAATACCGCGCGTACTTGGCGCTTCTTGGCGACAAGCGGGACGAGATCGACGCCTTCGGTGCCCTCGTCCGGATTTTCAAGGTTCAGGGTTGGTGGAACAACCTGGTCACGCAAGGCAAGGATGCAGAATATGGCTTCCACCGCGCCTGCACCGCCCAGCAAATGGCCAATGGCCGACTTGGTGCTGCTCATCGATGCGCCGGACAAATCCTCACCCAGCACGCGCTTTACAGCTGCGAGTTCGATTGTATCGGCCATGGTCGAGGTGCCATGGGCGTTGACATAATCGATGTCGCCCGCCGCAAGCCCGGCCTTCTTTAGCGCCATGCGCATGGCAAGTTCCGCGCCCTTGCCTTCGGGGTGCGGCGCAGTGACGTGATAGGCATCACCTGACAGGCCATAGCCGACCACTTCTGCATAAATCTTGGCGCCGCGCGCCTTGGCGTGTTCGTATTCTTCCAGCACGACAACGCCTGCGCCCTCACCCATCACAAAACCGTCGCGGTCCTTGTCGTAGGGGCGGCTCGCCTGTTCAGGACGATCATTGTAGCTGCAATTCAAAGCCCGGGCCTGGGCAAATCCGGCAACCCCAATCGGGCAGATCGTGCCTTCTGCACCGCCAGCCAGCATGATGTCGGCATCGTCATCGCGAATCATGCGCGCAGCATCGCCAATCGAATGTGCGCCTGTGGAGCAGGCGGTGACGACAGCGTGATTCGGCCCCATCAGTCCGTACTTGATCGAAACCTGGCCAGAGATCAGGTTGATCAGGCGGCCATGGACGAAGTGCGGTGATACGCGCGCAGGCCCTTTTGCGGCCAGCACAAGCGATTCGCTTTCGATTCCCGGCAAGCCGCCAATGCCCGATCCGATTGAGCAACCGGTGCGCATCCGCATCTCTTCGGGCATATCTTCAAGCCCAGCGTCTTCAATCGCCTGTCCTGCAGCATCGATGCCATAGACAATGAACGGATCGACCTGCCGCTGGACTTTGTGGTCCACGCGCTTGTTCGGATCGAAGCCGTATTCGTGATCGGCGGGCTTTACCTCGCAGGCGATGCGGCACTTCTGATCGCTCGCGTCAAAACGCGTGATCGGGCCTGCACCGGATTTACCGGCAATCAGGTTTTTCCACACGGTTTCCACGTCTGCACCCAGCGGGGTAACGAGGCCAAGTCCGGTTACGACGACACGACGCATTGAAATCTCCGGAAAATATGCAAACAGGCCCAGCCCCGAAAAAGAGGCTGAGCCTGCCGAAGTCCTCCCCTTCCCTGCCGGTTGAAGGCTGGGCGGTTCCGCGATCCGCGCGCATTACCGCAAGGCAATGCGCAGGATCGGAAACCCGGGTGGCTCTGGGCGATCAGCCCTTGTTTTCGTCGATGTACTTGATCGCGTCCTGCACGGTCGAGATCTTCTCGGCCGCATCGTCAGGGATCTCGACGCCAAATTCTTCTTCGAAGGCCATTACCAGCTCAACGATGTCGAGTGAGTCAGCGCCCAGATCGTCGATGAAGCTCGCTTCTTCGGTAACCTTGTCTGCCTCGACGCCGAGGTGCTCGACAACGATCTTCTTAACGCGGTCGGCGGTATCGCTCATGAAATGCCCCTTCGAAGGAAAGCTGGTGTTTCTGGTTCGGCTTTCGCCCTAATGAACGGATTGCTGGCTGGCAAGTGGTGTGGTGATGTTCAGCACACCTCAAACGCCACCAAACTCATCCCTTGCTCGGTTCAACCACGCGCACATGCAGTTCGCGCAGTTGTTTAAGTGCTGCTGGCGACGGTGCCCCCATCAGCAAATCTTCAGCACGCTGGTTCATCGGGAACAGCGTGATCTCGCGCAAGTTCTGCGCGCCGCAAATCAACATGACGATGCGGTCAACGCCCGCAGCCATCCCGCCATGCGGTGGTGCGCCATATTGGAACGCGCGGTACAGGCCGCCGAAACGTTCTTCAACGTCTTCCTTGGACAGGCCGACCAGTTCGAACGCCTTGACCATCGTTTCGGGCGATTGGTTACGGATCGAACCCGATGCAATTTCAAAGCCATTGCAGACGAGGTCATACTGGAAAGCGTTGATCGTCAAAGGATCCTGATTGGTCAGCGCGTCCATTCCGCCTTGTGGCATCGAAAACGGATTGTGGCTGAATTCAACCTTCTTGTTGTCCTCGTCCCATTCATAGAACGGGAAATCGATGATCCAGCACAGCTCGAAGCGGTCCTTGTCGATCAGGCCAAGCTGTTCGCCCACGCGGGTCCGGGCAAGACCAGCCAGTTTCGCCGCCTGCTCTTCCTTGCCCGCGGCAAAGAAGCAGCCATCGTCTGGCCCGAGGCCCAGCGCATCGAACAGCGCGGCCATTTTGTCTTCGCCGTGATTCTTGGCAATCGGACCGCCGAAAACGCCAGCCTTGCGCGTGGCATAGCCAAGCCCTGCATGGCCTTCGGCGCGCGCCCAGTCGTTCATTTCGTCGAAGAACTTGCGGCTCTTGTCTGCTGTGTTTGGCGCAGGAATCAGGCGGACGGTGCCGCCGCTGCCCACGATCTTTTCGAACAGGCCAAAGCCGGATTCGCGGAATTCTTCGGAAACTTCGCGGATAATGATCGGGTTGCGCAAATCTGGCTTGTCCGAACCGTATTTCAGGATCGATTCGGCGTAAGGAATGCGCGGAAAGCTGCCCGTCGGCGTCACTGCACGCTCACCTGCAAAAGCTTCAAACACGCCGCCGATTACCGGCTCCATCGTTTCCCAAACTTCTTCCTGCGTGACAAAGCTCATTTCCAGATCGAGTTGGTAGAACTCGCCCGGCAGACGGTCGGCGCGCGGGTCTTCATCGCGGAAGCAGGGTGCAATCTGGAAGTAACGGTCAAAGCCCGCCACCATCAGCAATTGCTTATACTGCTGCGGCGCTTGCGGCAGGGCATAGAACTTGCCGGGATGAATGCGGCTTGGCACCAGAAAGTCGCGCGCGCCTTCTGGTGAAGAAGCGGTCAGGATCGGCGTGGAATACTCTGTAAATCCGGCACCTTCCATACGGCGGCGCATGTCCGAGATTACCTTGGTGCGCGTCACGATATTGGCGTGCAGCGTTTCGCGGCGCAGATCGAGGAAGCGATAGCGCAGGCGGATATCTTCGGGATATTCCTGCTCGCCCGCCACCGGCATCGGCAATTCTTCTGCGGCCGAAAGCACGGTTGCGCCGCGCGCGTAAACCTCAATCGCTCCGGTAGGCAGGTTGTTGTTCACCGTACCTTCCGAACGCGCCTTTACTTCGCCGTCGATCGTGACGACCGATTCCACGCGCAGCCCCTCAAGGATCGCCAGCGCAGGGCTATCAGCGTCGGCCACGATCTGCGTCATGCCATAGTGATCACGCAGATCGACAAACAGAACGCCGCCGTGATCGCGCTTGCGATGCACCCAGCCCGAAAGGCGGACAGTCTGTCCGACATCACCGCGCGTAAGGGCGCCGCAGGTATGGGAACGATAAAGGTGCATCGAAACTCTTTCCAATCGGTCTGCAATCGGGCAGGGGAAACAAGCGCGGCTAACAGGCGATGGCCGCGGATTTGTCAAGCCACAGCCCTTTACCGGGCAAGGCGAAGCCCCCGGCAGGGGGCACCACTGGGCCCTTTTTCACCATCGGGCCATACCAGAAAAGTCCGATGAAGATACATCCGCTCATCACCACGACCGAAGCCCTGACCGAACTTTGCGACCGGCTCGCCCAAGGCGATTTCATCACGGTCGACACCGAATTCATGCGCGAGAACACTTATTGGCCTGAATTGTGCCTAGTACAGATCGCTGACGATAAGGAAGCCGCCGCGATTGATCCGCTGGCGCCGGGCATCGATCTGAAGCCCCTGCTGGATCTGATGTGCGACAATGAAGACGTGCTGAAGATTTTCCACGCTGGCGGACAGGACGTGGAAATCATCTACAATCTGACGGGCAAGACCCCGCACCCGATTTTTGACACGCAGATTGCGATGATGGCAGTCAGCCAGTCCGAACAGATCGGCTATTCCAACCTCGTCGAATCATGGCTCGGCCTGACAATCGACAAGGGTGCGCGCTTCACCGATTGGTCGCGCCGTCCGCTCACCGAACGCCAGATCGAATATGCGATCGGCGATGTGACCCACCTTTCAAAGATTTTCCCCAAGCTGTTGAAGCGCCTGATCAAAACCGGGCGCGGCGCATGGCTCGACATCGAAATGGAAAAGCTGGCAGACCCTGCCAATTACCGCGCCGATATGGAAACCGTGTGGCAGAAAATCCGTGCGCCCAGCCGTAACCCCGCCGTGCTTGGCCGCCTCAAGGCGCTGGCCGCGTGGCGTGAACGCGAAGCAATGGACAAGAACATCCCGCGTGGCCGGATCATGCGCGATGAAACGCTGGCCGATATCGCCAGCCACCCCCCGCGCGATCAGGCAGACCTTGCCAAAGTGCGCGGCCTTTCCACCGGTTGGAAGGAAAACGACATCGGACGCCGCCTGATGCAGACCATCGCCGATGCCAAGCCGCTGACCGAGGCCGAAATGCCGCCCAAAGCCCCGCGCGGCGCTCCGCTTGGCAAAGAAGGTGCGCTGGTCGCAGATCTGCTCAAGCTGCTGCTCAAAATCCGCAGCCGTGAAATCGACATTGCCGCGCGGCTTCTGGCCCGCACAGACGATCTCGAACTGCTCGCCGCCGGACAGCGCAAGAACTTGTCGATCCTCGAAGGCTGGCGGTTCGAACAATTCGGCCGCGACGCGCTCGATCTGGTCGAAGGCAAACTCGCGTTCGCCGTGGTGAACGGCAAGCTCAAGATGACTCACATCGATGACGTCGAAGGCCCGGTTGAAAGCAAAAATGAAGAGCCTGAGGCTGTTGGCGAGGTCGAGGAATAACCCAACCCCGCTCATCCTGAGCCTGTCGAAGGATGCCACCCAACGCCCTATCTGGAATAGCCATGAGCACCTACCTGCCCACCCTCAAGCAGTTGCAATACCTCGTCGCGCTGCACGAACACGGGCATTTCGGGCGTGCGGCTGACGCCTGCTTTGTCTCGCAATCAACGCTGTCTGCAGGCTTGCGCGAACTCGAATCGCTGCTGGGCGTGATGCTGGTGGAACGCACCCGCCGCGTTGTGCGCTTCACTCCGCTTGGCAATCAGGTTGTCGCCAAGGCCCATCGCCTGTTGCGCGAGGCCGAGGAACTTTCCGAACTCGTGCAAAGCCACGGCGCACCTTTGGGTGGCGAATTGCGGATGAGCGTGATCCCCACCATCGCGCCGTTCCTGCTCCCCCGCATCCTGCCGCGCCTGCGCAAGGAGCGCCCGCAATTGAAGCTGTTCCTGCGCGAAGAGCCAAGCGCCGCCGCCATCGAATCCCTGCATCATGGCCGCGCCGATTGCGTTCTCCTCGCGCTTCCTTACGCCACCGGGGACGTCGAAGCCGAAGTGCTGTTCCAGGACCCGCTGTTCGTGGCCTTCCCCAAGGATGACCCGCGCGATCCGCCCGCTACCATCACCGCCAACCTGATTGACGAGAACCGGCTTCTCCTGCTCGAAGACGGCCACTGCCTTAAAGAGCACGCTCTGGCCGCCTGCAACCGCCCCGAAATGCGCGCCAGCGCCACCATGATCGGCACATCGCTGCACACGCTGGTGCAAATGGTCGACAATGGCCTCGGCCTCACCATGCTGCCCAAAATGGCGATTGATGCAGGCATTCTCCACGATACCCAGATCGTCGTCCGCCCGTTGAAAGCCGATCACGCATGGCGCGATATTGCCATCGTCTGGCGCAAAAACAGCCCACGTGCAGAGGAATTCAGACTGCTGGCAGCGGAATTGCGGGCGGGTTGACGGAATATGACGGGCAACGCAACCACGAGGCACGAGCAACTGCCGCATTCGAACAAAGGGTCAATGTTGAGTTACGCAGAGCAATGGCGCGCTGATAATGCAGTAGCCCTTGTGAGTTCCAACGAGTGGGTCGATAAACATGGCCTGCCGTTGGCCCGATATCGAAAGTTCTGAATTTCTAAGAAGCAAAAGCACCCTCAATCCATGTGCTTCAAACCCACGCGCAGGTAATCCCAGCCGGTCACCAGCGTCAGCACCGCCGCTGCCCAAAGCGTGGTCAGCCCCACTGTATGCGGCACGTTGACTATGATCACGCCAATGTCTGCCGTCCATTCGGGCAGCGCCTGACCAAGGATCAGCGCGCCAAGGCATACCATCTGGAAAGTCGTCTTCCATTTGGCCAGTCGGCTTACCGGCACTGACACTTGAATGCCGCCAAGGAACTCGCGCAGGCCCGAAACCGCGATTTCGCGCAACAGGATGACCAGCCCTGCGACCACGTGCATGTCGCCCACATACGGTCCTTTCAGGATGCCTTGTGCGGTCAGGACGAGGATTACGGCCGCCACCATGATCTTGTCGGCAATCGGATCAAGAAAAATGCCCAGTTTGCTTACCGCGCCCTGCGCGCGGGCCAGATAACCGTCGAAATAATCGGTGATGCCCATCAGGCAGTAAACGCCAAAGGCTATGCCGTAACCCAGACGCCAATCCGGCCACCACAACAGTGCTGCCAGCACCGGAACCGTGAAAATGCGCGATAGCGTGAGCAGGTTGGGCAAAGACAACATGGCACATGCATAACCGCCATTTGCGGCAAACGGAATCGTAACATGCACCGGCTAGGTGCGATGAAGCGAATTTCTTTCAAGCAAATCCCTCTTGCCGATCTTCATCGCGGGGTTAAGGGTGCGCGCAGGACAGGTGCTGGCAAGAGATAAATGACAACATCGACGCATCTGGTGCGCACGCGCCGCTTCCTGCCGTTGTTCATCACCCAGTTGCTGGGCGCTTTCAACGACAACCTCTACAAGAACGCGATGGTCCTGTACGTCGTGTACAGCGTCTATAATTCCGAAGCCGCCGAAGCGCGCTTTTCGGCCATCGCTTCGGCGCTTTTTATCCTGCCGTTCTTTTTGCTGTCTGCACTGGCCGGCCAATTGGCCGATATGCGCGATAAAGCGCGGATCATCCGCATCGTGAAGGCGTGCGAAATCGCGATTATGGTCGTTGGTGGCGCTGGGCTTTCCATGGCTTGGGCTGGCTTTGAAGTGGAAGCCATTGCCATTCCGCTGATGTTGGCCGCTTTGCTCGCGATGGGCATTCACTCGACATTCTTCGGCCCGATCAAATACGCCATCTTGCCACAACATTTGAACGAAGGCGAAGTGCTTGCAGGCACCGGGCTGGTTGAGGCGGGCACTTATATCGCAATCCTTGCAGGCACGATTCTCGCCGGTTGGATTCCCGTCGAGGTGGCTGCTGCCGGCGTGGTTATCACCGCGCTGATCGGCTACGTCACCGGACGCCAAGTCCCTGCCGCACCGCCAGTGGTCAAGGATCAGCCGATTGATTACAACATCTGGCGATCATCGATAAATCTCATCCGCAACACCACGCGGCATCGCCAGGTGTTTCTTGCGATCATCGCGATCAGCTTTTTCTGGACGGTGGGCACCATCCTGTTCATCCAGTTCCCGCCGCTGGCCAAAAATGTGCTGTTTGCCAGCAAAGAAGTCGCCAGCCTGTTTCTTGTGATGTTCTCGGTCGGCATCGCGATTGGGTCCATCACGATCAACGCCCTGCTTAAAGGCACCGTTTCGGCGCGCTATTCGCCCGCTTCGGTAATCGCGATGGGTGTGTTTATCGCCGCATTCTATTTCGTGTGCAAAGCATGGCCCACGCAAACCGGTTCGCAATTGATGGACGCGGGCCGTTTCATCGCCCAGCCTCTCGCGATCCCACTGCTGCTGTGCCTGCTGTTCATTGCAATTGCCGGCGGCATGTTCGTCGTGCCGCTCTATGCGTTTCTCACCACCGTCGTCGACAAATCGGAAACCGCGCGCACCATCGCGGCCAACAACATCGTCAATTCAGGCGCAATGGTCGCAGGCTCGCTCCTCGCCGTTGGGCTAAGCGCGGTTGGCGTTGCGATTATCGATCAATTGCTGCTGGGTGCGGCAATGTGCAGCATTTCAGCTTGGCTGGGCTGGCTGCTTTACAAGGCCGAACGCGCGCTCGTTTGATCAGGCGATAAACGCCATCACCGCCATAAAGCAGGCGCAATATGCGATCAGGAAATCGCGCAAGTCCTGCATTGTGATCCGCTTCAGGTTCACAGGTTCTGACCGCACCTCAAGCTCGCGCAACCGCTCTTCAGCGCGGCGCATTGCCGCCACCACTTCAGGTTCCTGGCGAGGCAATTCGCGCAGCACATGCGTTGGCAAACTGCGGCGGAACGAATGCCGGGTGGTGCCGTAACGGGCGGCGATAGATGCAGGCGACTTGTTCATGGGCTCTCGCTTAACGAATTCTTCACCATTCGATATAGCCTGCGACCGCTCATTTTCTGCCCGTTCCAAGCCGGGACATTTTTGCAGCAAAGTACTAAGCGCCACGAAAAAAGCCGCCCCCGAAGGAGCGGCTTTTCTGTTTTCGGTTTGGGTCAGGAATCAGACTGTATCGCCCAATGCGCCCTTGACCTTGCCCTTGAGCTGCTGCGCTTCGCCTTTGCGCTCTTGCGCAGTGCCTTCGGCATGAAGGCTGGCATTGTCGGTCGCCTTGCCGATAGCCTGCTTCACATTGCCGGTAGCTTCGTTGGCGAGGCCCTTGGCTTTGTCAGTCTTTTCACCCATAGCGTATCTCCTTGTAAAACCAGCACATTACTGCGCTGCTCCTTCGGGAGTAATACGCTTCAAACGCTCACGGGTTCCCGCACAGTTAAAGCGCACCCGCCATTTTCAAAATCAACGCCCACTCTTCCGGGCGTACTGCCCCAACCGACAGACGCGACAAACGGATCAGATCCATCTGCGCCAGTTCAGGCGTTGCCTTCACTTGTTTCAGCGTCACGGTGTTCGGCAATTTCTCTACAGGCTTAACCTTCACCGCGGCCCATTTTCCGTCAGGATCGGTCGGATCAACCAACCCGCCCACGCTGATTTCAATCACGCCGACAATTTCGATGCCGATGTTGGAATGATAGAAAAATGCCAGATCGCCTGGCTGCATCGTGCGCAAATTGCGTGCCGCCAGATGATTGCGCACCCCGTCCCACGTGCCCTCACCCTCGGCCACCAGATCATCCCAGCCATAGACATCCGGCTCGGACTTCATCAGCCACAGATTGCGCCCGGCCGTGTCAGCAATGTTGATTTTGGTCATGAAACCCCGCGTGAATCCCGTTAAGGCGTTTCCATAGCGCCAATTTTGCGAACTGGAACACCATGCATCCCGAAACTCTGCCGGTAATTTCGCTTGAATGTGATCCGGCCTCTTTGTCACGCGAACTGGGCGACAGCTTCCAGACCTTCGGCTTTGCCATGGTCAAGGATCACGGCATTGACCCTGCACTGATCGCCCGCGCATGGGACCTCACCGCCGCATTCTTTGCCCTGCCCGATGAGTATAAGCGCCAATACCACCTTAGCGGACAAGGCGGCGCACGCGGCTATACCCCGTTCGGCACCGAAATTGCCAAAGGGGCAAAGCTGCACGATTTAAAAGAGTTCTGGCACGTTGGCCGTGATCTGCCCGCAGGCCACGCGCTGACCGATTCGATGCCGCCCAACATCTGGCCCGATAGCCCTGCGGGTTTCCGCGAGACATTCGAAGCGCTTTACGCCGAATTTGATCATGTCGGCGCCCGCATCCTGTCGCGCATCGCGGTGTGGCTGGGTCTGGATGAAAACTGGTTCGATCCCGCTATCGACGAAGGCAACTCCGTCATGCGCCTGTTGCACTATCCTCCCATTCCCGATGCGCAAACAGGTGCTATTCGCGCAGGCGCTCATGAGGACATCAACCTGATCACGCTGCTGCTGGGCGCTGAAGAGGCGGGGCTTCAATTGCTGACCAAGGATGGACGTTGGATCGGCGTATCTCCGCCTGAAGGTGCGCTGGTCGTCAACATCGGCGATATGCTGCAACGGCTGACCAATCACGTCCTGCCATCAACCACGCACCGCGTGCGCAATCCCGATGGCGAACGCGCCCGGCACAGCCGCTATTCGATGCCGTTCTTCCTGCACTTGCGCAGCGATTTCGCATTCCACACCCTGCCGCAATGCATCACGCCCGAAAATCCCGACCGTTATCCGGTCTCGATCACCGCCGACGATTACCTGCAGGAACGCCTGCGCGAGATCGGCTTGAAAAAGTAACGTGCCCAAACGCAAAAAGCCGCCCTTAATGGGCGGCTTTTTGGGGTGGATGGTGGAGCCTAGCGGGATCGAACCGCTGACCTCCTGCATGCCATGCAGGCGCTCTCCCAGCTGAGCTAAGGCCCCATTGATCCATCGGGTTTGCCCTGGGAGGCTAACCGATCCGGCGATCATTCTTGCCGGGAGCCGCGCCTCTAAGAGAAGCCTTCCCCACTGGCAAGATCATTTTTCAATGACCGCAGATTTTTGTGGCCCGCCCCGCTTCCACGCAGGCAGGCCACAGCAATCTTAAACTTCGTCGTCGTTCACATCGTGGCCGGGCACGCCAAGATCGTCATCGCCGCCAAGGTCCACGTCATTGTCGGGCGAATCGCCGTCTTCATCAATGTCGAGATCTTCGTCGGCGAGATCTACGTCAGGCGCGACATCAACCTTTTCCTTCTGAATTTCTTCGTAAGGGATCGGTTGCTTGGACTTCAACACAGGCTCGGATGTCCAAGCGTACTTGCACTCCACACAAACAATCGGGTCATCCTTGCCCAGATCGTAAAAGCGGGTGCCACACTTGGGACAGGTGTGCTTTGCGCCCCATTCCGGCTTGACCATGAAACTTCCTCAAATCTGGCCCGATCACATCAATTTGCACCGGGCGGAAAAACTGCACGCTTAATCAGTCCGCATCACAAGCGGAATCAAGCGAGCGCTCGCCTTGCCATAGGCGCGGCACGCTGTCAAAAGCCGCGCGCTTTATACAGCCTTCTTTGTGCGAAAGATTACCAACCCCGTGTCCTCTCATGATCCCGCTGCGATGCGCCCCCGCCGCTTTTCCGCCACTGGCCCGCTCAAGGGACGGATTCGCGTGCCGGGTGACAAGTCGATCAGCCATCGCTCGATCATGCTGGGTGCGCTGGCCGTTGGTGAAACCTGTGTCACCGGGTTGCTAGAAGGCGAAGACGTGCTCTCCACCGCAGCCGCCATGCGCGCAATGGGCGCCACGATCACCCGCGACGAAGACGGCATGTGGCACGTCCACGGCGTTGGCGTAGGCGGCCTGCTCCAACCGCAACAGGCGCTCGACATGGGCAATTCGGGCACATCCACGCGCCTGTTGATGGGTCTCGTCGCCAGCCACCCGATCACCGCCACGTTCATCGGCGATGCCAGCCTGTCCAAACGCCCGATGGGCCGCGTTATCGATCCGCTCTCGATGATGGGCGCAGAATTCACGTCCAGCCCCGGCGGCCGCCTGCCGCTTACGCTGCGTGGACTGTCGCCTGCCGTCCCCATCGAATACCGCCTCCCCGTCGCCTCGGCCCAAGTCAAAAGCGCAATCCTGCTCGCAGGGCTTAACACCCCCGGCATCACGACCGTCATCGAACCTGTTCCCACCCGCGATCATTCCGAACGCATGCTGCACGGCTTTGGCGCAGAACTCACCGTCGAAATCGCCGCCGATGGCGCGCGCGTGATCCGCGTGACGGGCGAAGCTGAACTCAAGCCGCAAAATATTACCGTCCCCGGCGATCCCTCGTCCGCCGCCTTCTTCGTCGTCGCCGCCCTGCTCGTGGAAGGCTCGGACCTTATCGTCGAGAACGTCGGCCTGAACCCCACCCGCGCCGCGCTGTTCGATGTGCTGCGCCTGATGGGCGGCTCTATTGAAGAATTGGACCGCCGCGATGTGGGTGGAGAACCCGTCGCTGATTTGCGTGTCCGGCACTCATTGCTCACCGGCATTGATGTTGATCCTGCGGTCGTCCCCAGCATGGTCGATGAATTCCCCGTGCTGTTCGTTGCGGCAGCCCTCGCCAAGGGCCGCACTGTCACGACAGGCCTTGAAGAACTGCGGGTCAAAGAATCCGACCGCATCAGCGTCATGCGCATTGCACTGGAACAAGCGGGCGGGCGCGTAACAGAAACCGAAGACGGCCTGATCATCGATGGCACTGGCGGCGAACCTTTGCGCGGGGCCAACAACGCACCTGTCGCCACGCATCTCGATCACCGCATCGCCATGAGCATGGCCATCGCAGGGCTCGTCAGCCGCGGTGGCGTGGAAGTGGATGACACCCGCCCCATCGCCACCAGCTTCCCCATGTTCGAAAGCCTGCTGGCACAAGTGAGCGGCACTTGATGGACGAAACGCTTGCCAATACCGCAGGGTTTATCGGCATGGCCTGCATCATCTTTGCCTATGCCTATTCCACGAAGCTGGATCACCCCAATCCCTTCGTACAGCACGGCGTCAATCTCGTTGGCGCAGGGCTGTTGACGATCTCGCTGCTGGTCAACATGAACCCCGCCTCTTTCGCGCTCGAATTTTTTTGGGCCGCCATCGCCATCTGGGGCCTTGTCAAAGCCTTCCGCACCCGGAACTCAAAGTCATGATCATCGCAGTAGACGGCCCCACCGCATCGGGCAAAGGCACCATCGCCAAGGCACTCGCCGCCCATTTCGGCCTGCCCCACCTCGATACCGGCCTGCTCTATCGCGCGGTCGGGCAGCAAGTGTTCCTGAACGGCGGCAACCCCGATGACGCCGCAGACGCCCTCGCCGCCTGCACTTTCGACGCCGCCCTGCTCGATGATCCCGAACTGCGCACCGAAGTCTGCGGCGGCTACGCCAGCCGCGTCTCGATCCACCCCGCCGTGCGCGCCGCGCTGCTCACCCGCCAGCAGGCCTTCGCCAACCAACCCGGCGGCGCTGTCCTCGATGGCCGCGACATCGCCACCGTCATCGCCCCCCACGCCGACGCCAAACTCTTCGTCACCGCCAGCGTAAGCGCCCGCGCCATGCGCCGCTGGGCCGAAATGAGAGGCTTAGGGGTGGACGTGGACCGCGCGGAAATCGAAGCCGACCTCGAAGCGCGGGATGAACGCGATAGCAAGCGCGCCGAAGCTCCCTTGCGGCAGGCAGACGGCGCGGAATTGCTCGACACGTCACGGCTGACGAAAGAAATGGCGGTGGCGACAGCGATTGCGCTGGTGGAGAAGCAGGTTGCGACAAAGGGCTAACACCCAAGCGATGCCGCCTGTGGGACCCACCAGCGACGGTCAAAGTCAATCTACCCCATTTCCCTTGCATTTCGCAGCCTCCGCGCCTAAGCGCCGCCCATCCAGCGGGCCGTTGTGCCCAAAGGATACCCGCCAAGGCATACGGCCCGGCGGGTAGTTCGGCCCTTTTTGGCCCACGTGTCGCATGGTGCGGCAGGTGGAGGAAAGACCGGCGGATACAACCGCCAGGCCGGGAACATTGTTACAGGAAGCTCAAAATGGCTACCAATCCCACGCGCGACGATTTCGCCGCGATGCTCGACGAAACGCTTGGCGGAGCCGCCAACGGTGGCTTTGAAGGCCGCGTCGTCAAGGGCACAATCACTGCAATCGAAAACGACAAGGCCGTCATCGACGTTGGACTCAAGAGCGAGGGCCGCGTTGCCCTGCGCGAATTTGCAGCCCCTGGCCAGCCGCACGGCCTTTCGGTCGGCGATGAAGTCGAAGTTTATGTTGATCGCGTTGAAAATGCTGATGGCGAAGCCATGCTTTCACGCGATCGTGCCCGCCGTGAAGCGGCTTGGGACAAGCTTGAAAACGAATTCGGCGAAGGCAAGCGCGTCGAAGGCGTGATCTTCGGCCGCGTCAAGGGCGGCTTCACCGTCGATCTTGACGGCGCCGTGGCCTTCCTTCCCGGCAGCCAGGTCGATATCCGCCCCGTGCGCGATGTCACCCCGCTGATGGACATGCCGCAGCCGTTTCAGATCCTCAAGATGGACCGCCGCCGTGGCAACATCGTGGTTTCGCGCCGTGCCGTTCTGGAAGAAACCCGCGCTGAACAGCGTTCGGGCCTGATCATGAACCTCAAGGAAGCGCAGATCATCGACGGCGTGGTCAAGAACATCACCGATTACGGTGCGTTCGTTGATCTGGGCGGCATCGACGGCCTGCTCCATGTCACCGACATGAGCTACAAGCGCGTCAACCACCCGAGCGAAGTCATCGCCATCGGCGATACCGTCAAGGTGCAGATCATCCGCATCAATCAGGATACACAGCGCATCAGCCTCGGCATGAAGCAGCTGGAATCGGATCCGTGGGATGGCGTTGCAGCCAAGTACCCGGTTGGCGCAAAGCTTTCGGGCGTTGTCACCAATATCACCGAATACGGCGCATTCGTGGAACTGGAAGCTGGCATCGAAGGCCTCGTCCACGTTTCGGAAATGTCGTGGACCAAGAAGAACGTCCACCCCGGCAAGATCGTTTCGACCAGCCAGGAAGTCGACGTTCTGGTTCTCGAAGTCGACAGCGACAAGCGCCGCATCAGCCTCGGCCTCAAACAGGCCCAGCAGAACCCGTGGGAAGCTTTCGCAGACAAGCACCCTGTCGGTTCGACCGTCACCGGCGAAGTCAAGAACGCAACCGAATTCGGCCTGTTCATCGGTCTCGACGGCGACGTCGATGGCATGGTTCACATGTCGGACATCGCTTGGGGCATCTCGGGCGAAGACGCATTGGCTCTGCATCGCAAGGGTGAAGAAGTCTCGGCCGTGGTTCTCGACGTTGACGTCGAAAAGGAACGCATCAGCCTTGGCATGAAGCAGCTCGAAAAGGGTGCTCCTGCTGCTGGCGGCGCATCGCCTGCTGCTGCCGGTGCCCTGCGTCGCGGCGAAGTCATCACCGTCACCGTCCTCGAAGTCCGCGATGGCGGCCTCGAAGTTCAGGCCGGCGAAGACGGCGCGACCGGCTTCATCAAGCGCTCGGATCTGGGCCGCGATCGTGACGAACAGCGTCCTGACCGCTTCCAGGTTGGCCAGAAGCTCGATGCCATGATCACCGGCTTCGACCGTTCGAAGAAGCCGAACTTCTCGGTCAAGGCACGCCAGCTTCACGAAGAAAAGGAAGCTGTGGAACAGTACGGCTCGTCCGATGCAGGCGCATCGCTGGGCGACATCCTCGGCGCGGCCCTCAAGGCCAAGCAATAAGCTTCCGCGCCTTCATGGCAACGAACACAAAGGCCCGTCCGGAGAAATCCGGGCGGGCCTTTGCTTTGTGTGTTTGGCAGAAAGGATTTCGCGCAGAGGCGCAGAGAAGAAGGCGAGATCGCTGAGAGGTTCACTCATTCGCACAGCGAGATATTGAAGCCGGGAGGACCCTAATCATTTGTGCAAAAAGCAGGACAGATCCGCTTTGCTACCCTGCGATCCCCCTTCTTCTCTGCGCCTCTGCGCGAAACAACCTTTCTTCCCAAGGCCGCAGAACCAAAAAACTCAACACGTCTCATAAATCTGCGTTAGAACCGCTCCATGACGCTTCAAATCCATCAGTTCCCATGCCTGTCAGACAACTACGGCTTCCTCATCCACGATCCCGCTACGGGCGAAACCGCGTGCATCGATACGCCCGATGCCGAGGCTTACTTGCGCGAGGCGGACGCGAAAGGGTGGCGGATCACACAAATCTGGAATACGCACTGGCATCCTGACCATACAGGCGGGAACCAGGCGATATTCTCTAAGACTCATGCTCAGGTCTGCGGACCGGGCCTAGAGCACGATCGAATTCCGGTCATTGACCGCACCCTGCACCAAGGTGATCGACTTGGCCTAGGAAGCTATACCGCCCACGTTCTTGATGTGAGCGGACACACGATGGGGCATGTCGCATTTTATTTTCCCGAGGCGGCGGTGGCCTTTGTCGGCGACGCCTTGTTCCCCTTGGGCTGCGGTCGCATGTTTGAAGGCACGCCTGACCAGTTCTGGACCAGCCTTGAACGCCTGAAGGCTCTACCGCCCGAAACCACGCTTTACAGCGCGCACGAATATACCCAGTCCAACGCGCGCTTCGCCATCTTCGCTGATCCCGATAACGCTGCACTCCACGCTTATGCCGAAGGTGTTGATGCAGCACGCGCGCAGGGCCAATGGACCGTCCCCACCACGCTTGAGGCCGAGCTTGCCGCCAACCCGTTCCTGCGCGCCGATACCCCGGAGATGGCCGTGCGCTGGGGCGGTTCGTCCGCAACCGAGACATTTGCCGCCCTGCGCGCCGCCAAGGACACTTTCCGCTGACGCCAATCCTGCTAAAGCGGCGCTGACTTGGGGAAAATTGCATGGCGACGGACAGGAAGATCATCCGGGTAACGTCGTTTGACGTGGCCGAAGCGGCAGGCGTGAGCCAGTCAACAGTCAGCCGCGCGCTCGCGGGCGATACCTCCATCAGCGAACCCACCCGCCAACGCGTAATCGAAGCCGCGCGCCGCCTGAACTATCAGGTCGATGAAAACGCCGCGCGTCTGCGCCGTGGCCGTACCGGGACCATCGCGGTCGTAATGATCTGCCGCGAGGCGCAAGACCGCAAGGACATCAACCCGTTCTACTTCTCGCTGCTCGGCAGCACTTGCGCCGCCGCCTCCGCGCGCGGATACGAAACGCTGGTTGCCTTTCAGGATGCGCCAGAAAACTTCTGGGGCCACTTTCAGGACCGTCGCAAGGCTGATGGCATGATCGTGATCGGCACCACTACCAACACCGCCGCGTGGGAATACTTCCACGACTTGCCAGAAGGTAGCCACTGGACCTGCTGGGGCTCACCTGACAACGACATGCCTTGGGTGCGCAGCGACAACCATTCAGGCGCGACCCTCGCCACCCGCCACATGCTTGTGCGCGGCTATAACAACCTAGTCTGCATCGGTTCGGCCACATCCCCGCAGCGCCAGTTTCAGGAGCGCTATGAAGGCTATGCCGAAGCCATGCGCAGCGCCGGACAAACCCCGCGCTTGATTCAAGTCGAATCCGGCCTGCCGCGCGAGGAACAAGGCCGCCGCGCTGCTGCCGCGCTGTGCGAATCGGGCGAACCCTTCGATGCGATCTTCGCTGTCTGTGATGAAATGGCCTTGGGCGCGCTCAAGGAACTAACGCTGCGGGGCGTAAAAATCCCGGAAGAAGTCGGAATCATCGGCTTCGATGGCATCCGCGCTGGTGCCTGGTCCACCCCGCCGCTCACCTCGATCGAACCGGACTTCCAGATGGCCGGATCACTTCTGGTCGAACAATTGCTGGCCAAGATCAACGGAACCGAAGGATCGGGCAGGCGGGTGCCGGTAAAACTGGTGATCCGGGGATCAACGCGGGCCTGAAAACCGATGCCAACAAGATTTGAAGGCAAACCAAAAGCCCCTCCCGGACGAACCGGAAGGGGCTTTTTGATGTGCTAACACTGAACCGCGTTTAAGCGCTCAGTTCACCAAACCGGCGATCGCGCCGTCTACCAGCGCCTTGTCGGCTCCGGCAGAGTGGTTCTTGGCGATCAGGTTGCGTGCAGCAGCAGTTGCCGCTTCGGCAGCCTTGGCGCGCAGTTCGTCAACAGCGGCGCGTTCGGCGGCACCGATCTTGTCGGCGGCCATCTTTTCGCGGCGCGCGATCATCGCGGTGGCATCGGCTTCAGCTTTTGACACGATGGCCGCGGCTTCAGACTTGGCATGCTCAACCATCGACGCCGCATCCTTTTCGGCGTTGGCGATCTTGGCAGCATATTCCGCGCGCAGCTTTTCCGCTTCGGCACGGAGTACCTTGGCTTCGTCAAGTTGCTTGCGGATTGCGTCAATCTGCTTGTCGAGGCCCCCGACAATCGCGCCAGGGACCTTCTTCCAGACAAGAATGCCAAGGAATACAACCATGGCAAGAGCCGCCCAAGCGCCAGGGCCAAGGCCCAGTGCAGAAGGCTCTACATGATGCTCAACCCCGCCAGCAGCGTGTTCAACTACTGCAGTCGTTTCAGCGTGATTAGCCATGAGCGAGAACTCCCTTCACGGCAGCCTGTGCCTCATCGGCAGGGATCGAAAGACCGGCGATGCGGCTTGCGATGTCCTGCGCAGCCTCAGCGGCAACGCCTTCCACCTCACCCAGCGCAGCAGCACGGGCTACGGCAATACGGGCTTCGGCGGCGGTTAGTGTTTCATCGATCCGGGCCGTTGCAACGGCGAGCGTTGCTTCGGTAGCCTTGGCAGCATCTGCCTTGGCAGCAACGATCAGGGCTTGCGCCGCAGCCCGTTGCTTGTTCGCCTGAACACGCCAGGATTCTTCCTCGGCGTCGGCGGCGGCCCGCGCAGCTTCTGCTGCAGCAAGGTCATCGGCGATTTGCTTGTCGCGGCCATCCATCGTGGCCATGACCTTGGGCACCATGCCCCGGCCGATCACGAAAAAGATAATGCCGAAGAACACCAGCAGCCAGAAAACCTGGCTGGCATAAGTGGTGGCAAGCTGTTCAATCTGAGGCATTGCGGGTGTCCGGGCGTCACGCGGCCGGGGCGGAACCCCGGCCAGCATTTCAACAATCTGTGAAGGTCGAAGCCAATTAGGCGACGAAGATCAGGATCATCGCAACGACGAACGACAGCAGGCCGAGAAGTTCAGCAGCAGCAAAGCCGATGAACAGACGACCCTGCTGGCCATCAGCAGCGCCTGGATTGCGCAGCGCGCCTTCGAGGAACTTGGCAAACACGTTGCCAACGCCGAGCGAGGCAAGACCGGCGCCAACAGCGGCGAGACCGGCTCCGAGCAGCTTTGCGCTTTCTGCGTCCATGTCAAAAACTCCCTTTTCTCAAATCCGAATGGAACAAGCGTTCCAACTTTTGGTGGGTTACAGGTATTAGTGAAGGTTCTCGGCGTCGTTCAGATAGACGCATGTCAGCAGGGCAAAGACATAAGCCTGAATGCCTGCGACCAAGAGCTCCAACGCGCAGATGCCAATCATCAAGAAGAAGCTTGGCAGTGCGGCGAGGAAGAAGATGCCCACTCCGGCGTTAGTGCCGGAGATGACAAAGCCCGAAAGCACTTCGAGCAGAACGTGACCGGCCATCATCGCAACAAAGAGACGAAGGCCAAGGCTGAACGGGCGCACCATGAACGAGATCAGCTCGATCGGGAAAATGATCGGGATCATCAGGACCGGCGTACCGTGCGGAACGAACAGCGAGAAGAAGTGCAGGCCATGCTTGGCAAAGCCCACAATCAAAACAATCGCAAAGCTCATAATCGCCAGCACGCCGGTAACCGTGAAGTGGCTGGTTGATGTGAACGGGTGGACCCCGAACAGCGCCAGCGGCATCAGGCCGAGCATGTTGGCAAACAGGATGAACGCGAACAGCGAGAACACATATGGCAGGTACTTGCGGCCAGCCTTGCCAATGTTTGCCATCAGCAGGTTGTCGACAAAGCCCGTCAACCCTTCGACCGCCATTTGCCAGCGGCCCGGAACCAGCTCGCGCTTCGCACCACCTGCAACGAACACGATCAACACCACAGTGGTGATCGCCATCCACAGTGCGGAATTGGTGAACGCGATATTGTAGCCACCGATCGCCCACTGATCAGTCCCGAACAGGGACTCAATCGTGAACTGGTGTACCGGATCGACCTTGCCTTCGGCCACGCGCAAAACCCCGTATCACTCGAATACAACAACAGCGCCCTTATTCGGGGCGCCGGCTCGAAATTCGGATGATGTTCCGGAACGCCACGACGATCCCCATGAACAACATCACCAATAACCCCCAAGGGCTTGTCCCGGCGAACTGGTCAATGACCCAGCCGATAAACGCGCCGCCTGCAAGACCCCCGATCAATTCCGCCAGCACACGGTTGCCCAAGCGATAATTCGCATCGGTTTCCCCGCCTGCCTTTGGCCGGTTGCGTTCATCTTCAAGCTCTCGAAGCGCTTTTAACCGCTTTTCGAGCGCGTCAATCCGCGCATCCTCACCGATAGGTGCGATCTCGGACGGGTCATCATTCATGCCATGTCTCCTGTCAGTTGCCCGACCAAAAGTGCAGCATAAACGACGGATCACCGCCGAGGGCGCCGTCCCCTTAGGCGGGGGGTAACTACGAGTCAACCGCTAGGGGCGGCCTTCGCCCACGCTTTCACCGCAAAAGCAATCGCCCTTTCCCACTTGCGCGGAAAAGGGCGGAAATGCGTTGGCGATTCGTATGCAGAATTGGCCTCAGGGACAGCGCGAATCGCGCATGGGGGGACCATCGCCACGCGTCTGCCAGGATCCATCGGGTGCCTGATATTTCTCGCCCGGCTTGGTCTGGCTTATCAACAGGCATCCCGATGTCAGAGCATATTCTTCAACCGTTGCGTTATTGGCCTGTGCTTTGGTCGCATAAACGGCTTTGCGCTTTATGTTGATGTCTTCCACCACAGCACGCAGCGATGCAGCAGGTGGCGTGACATAGCCCAGATAGCCGTCCATCTTTTCACCCACCTGGCCCGCAGCGCGCGCCGCCGCATAGGCCGGATCCCGGGCCTGTGCATGGGCGACAACTGGCATCAGCGTGCCGAACACCAGTCCTGAAGCGGCCACTACCAACATGCTCTTGCGAAAGGAATACTTCGCCATTTGCGTTACCCCAAAATGATCACCGGTCATCAGAAGATGTCCGGATTATTGTCGATCGTGTTCTCGGCATCTGCCGCAAGCCGGTACACGACCTCTTGTTTGATGTTGATATTCAGTTCGATAACGATCGGTTTGTCCGGTGCCTTCACCGAAATGCATCCCCCCGTTGTCAAACCGGCTACCAACGGCAGCACCAACAAGCCGCGCCGCCACAATTGTGATCTGTTTTCTTTCATGCGAAATATCGTCGCAGGGATAACCGATCGGGTCAATTGCACAGACGTCATGGCACGATTACGCTTTCTGCAGGCTGAATATTCTGTTGTAATACGGGCAATACAATCACCGGAGTACCCGCGGATCGCACCCCGTTGGTGAACCGCCGGACAACCCGCCCTTGTGCGTCGACCAGTCCGAGAGTGCGCGGATCCTTGATCGCGGCCGGATCGTAAATCGCCTTCATCGACGTCATCAATTGATAGAACGGTGCGCGGATATTGATGTTGAACTGGATCGGCAAATTGGCAATTTGCTTGGTGATGAAGTTGCGTTTGGTGCCAAGCCCCTGCTTCACCCCGTCAAACTTCACGTTGGTCATGATCTCACCTTCAAGATCGCCGCGCATCGCTATGGTCATCGTTCTGTAATCAAGCGATTTCAGTGCATCGAACGCAAAGTTCGCCATGGCCCCCATGTTCTCATAGGTCAGCGCGCCAATGTACGAGACATTGCCCCCCGGCGCGCGCGAAAGCAGTGAGCCTTCTTCAATCCGCCCGCCATCGGCATCAAACACCAGCGGAAACTGCCCGTCAAAAGTGCCCGTCGCCGCCAGATTGCCGAGTTCCATCTTCTCAAGAAACTTGGCCGCATCGATGCCGACAACCGTCAGAGTATAACGCCGTGCCTCGGCCAGACCCATGCGCAAATCGGTCGGCTCCAGCTTCAGCGTGCCGCCAAGGAACGGCCAGTTCGCCTCATGCAAACGCAGCACCTGATCGGGCAGGAGCGACACATCGATCAACCCGTCGGTCACCTCGATTCCCGGATTGATCGAGGCCACTTTCAGCTTTTGGTGAGGGACGCTGACCATGCCGAGCAGATCGGTGAACTCGATAGTCCCCGACAGCCCCTTCACGGGGCCAAACGCGGCGGCCAAGTCCATGTTTTCGGTGCCGAACCGCCCGCTGCTCGTCACCCCGCGCGCGTTCCAGTCGATCACGCCCTTACCCCGCACCGTGCCCACAGTGTTGGCGACCACGCCCAACGCCAGCCGGGTAAGTTGCGCGGGCTGGAACCCTTTATCGAACACCAGTCCGTCAACCTGTAAGTCCGCCCGCCCGGTTCCGCTGCCCAGATCGTGCCGAATCGCGGCGCGTCCCACTTCACGCGCAGTCTTGGCTTCGCGCAGCAAGGTGTTGGCGACAATACGATTGTCCAACAGAGTCAGTGCCGCCCCGTCGCTCCGCAAGGTTTCAAACCGCGCCGGATCAAGCCGGTCTGTCAGATCAAAGCCGACCCCCGTCAGCACCAGCGCGCCATTAGCAAAACGCCACTGGCCCGCCGCCTTGGTCACATCCAGCGGCACCGCAGTCAAATTCGCATCGACGCCGGCGAATGTGCCGGTAAAATCCTTGCCCAATCGTGCATCAAGATCTGCCAGCCGCAGCTTTGTTGCCGATTCGGGCGGCCCCAGCGTCACGTCCACGGCCTTGGCCATCAGCACGCCCGGCCAGGCAAAGCCGACCGCGCCGGTCTTCACGATCATTGGCGTCTCACCCAGACGCCCGGACAAGTCGAGCCCTGGCGTTCCTGCTGCGATCCGCAATCCGGCCACGCCGTTGCGCACAATCGCGCTGCCGCCGGGTGGGCACAAATTCAGCGTGTTGCCGTCAACCGCCATTGCCCCCAGCATCAGCCGGTCAAACCGTGCGCTGACACAGCTTTTCCACAGCGCCAATTCGCCACGCGCACCATAGCTACCGTTTACAGGCAGGACGAGGTTCTCCACCGAACCTCCTGGAATTGCGCCAGAAACCAGTGTCGTTCCGGCAAAGCCCAGCGAGCCGTTACGGCTTTGTGCAACCATCATCTCCGGGATGGCCAATGACCCGCCGTCTGCGCGCCACGGTTCCATCGTCAGCCGGAACAGCGCTTGCCCTGCCCGCCCGCGCTCCATCCGACCGTTCACGCGCGGCATGCCAGCACCACCGGTGGCAAAGTTCCCCACCAGCAACGGCGGCCCATCTTCACTTCCGCTTGCGACTTGGAACTTTGACAGGGTCAGCAAATTCTGGCCGCTTCCGCCCACCAGCCGCGCTTGCGGCACCACCAGCGTCACACCCGAAGCGCCGCTGCGCCGCACCGAAATCTCGCCCGCCAGACGGCTGCCGCGTTCTTCACGGCGCAGGCTTGCGCGCATTTGCGCCAGCAGCGGCGCCAGCAATGTGTCCGCTGCACTTTTCTGCACGTCTGCCAGCGCCAGATCGAACGCGGGCCCCTGCCGCAAACCTTCGCCGCGTACCGTTCCGCGAAACTCTGCTTTGCCAAAGCCTTCGCGCGCCCGGACCAGCCCTTCGATCCCCAGCAGGCCGACGTTCACGCCGCCACTGCGCACACCGCCTGCATCGGCCTCGATCCGCCCCGTCAGCACACCCTCGCGCCAACCCAGTCGCGTGTCCAGCGCCAGCGATTCGGCCGATAGCCCCGGCGCAACCAGGGCTTTGCTGCGCAACGTCACGTTGCCCGCAAAGCCCGCCAGCCCTTTATCGGCAACGCCATCGATCTGCGCCGTCATCGCGCCCGATTTCAGGCCGCCTGTGCAGGAAAGGCTCTTCAATTGCAGCGGCCCTGCCAGTGATGGCCGTTCTTCGCGGATGGTGATCTTGCCAAACAGGGTCGCGCCTTGCGCCACGCAGCCGCCGCCGGTCAGCGTTGGTGCGACGGCTGCCAGCGTTCCGGTAAAGCCATCTTGCAGCGCGCCTTGGCCGTCCAGTTTCAGGCCCACTTTGCCGAAGTCGGTCAGCAGGAGGGCGCGGCCGTCTTTGACTGTGAGGTTTAGTTGAGGAAACACATGCGCAGCGTCATCAGTTTTGGGCGCAAAGAGCACTTTGTCGAGGCTGCCGAAGCTTAGCCTGCCATTCAAGTATTTCCCGTAAACCCTTGGTTTTATGAGCTTTATTGATCCAATCGTCGGTGTGCCCCAGCGATAGTCCATTGCCACCAGCACACGTTCGATGGTCAAGTCCGGCCGCTTGGGATCACCCACCACGACGTTGCGCAAAACTTGCGCGTCCGGTCCGATGCTTTCGATCTCGTACGTTGCGGGCAGGCCATAGGCGGCGATCTGGCCCGCAATCACGCGGTCGGCCAGATATTCCCGCGACAGCCACACGCCTGTGCCCGCCACCAGCACGATGGCCAGCGCAGGCACGCCAATCGTGCGCCAGCGGCTGCGACGCGACACGCTTTGCGGCGCAGGCGAAACGTCGGTTTCCGCCAATTCGAAACTATCTGCCATTGGCCCCCTTCTTGCGCACTCCCCCGGCTTGGGCAATGCACTGCGTTAACTTGCGCCCCGACAAAACGCGCAGGCCCCGCAAAAGGTGCCCGCAAACCGTCCATGCCCGATCCAGACCAACTCTTTCCTGAACAAGCCCCGTCCCCGCCCAAAAAAGGCGCCAAAGACACTGACGGCTTTGACAGCACCGACGCCAGCGGCCACCGCGCCCGCCTGCGCAAACGGCTGATGACGGGCGGCGAAGATGCGCTGGCCGATCATGAAGTGATCGAATACCTGCTGATGGTGGCACGGCCACGCATCGATACCAAGCCCATCGCGCGTTCGCTGATCCAGCGCTTCGGCAGCCTTGCCGGAGTCCTGACAGCTGATCCACAGGCCCTCACCCTTCACCCCAACATGGGTGAAACCAGCGCGGCGGCCCTGCGGATTGTTGCGCTTGCCGCGCGCCGCCTTGCCCGCAACACGGTGCGCGAACTGCCCGTCCTGTCAAACTGGCAGGCGCTGCTGGATTATCTGCATATCGATATGGCGCACCTGATCGTCGAGCGTGTCCGCGTGCTCTATCTCAACACGCAGAACATGCTGATCCTCGATCACCTTGTCAGCGAAGGCACGCTGGATGAAAGCCCGATCTACACGCGCGAAGTCATCAAGAAGGCGCTGGAAATCGGCGCGGCATCGATGATCCTCGTCCACAACCACCCCTCCGGCAACCCCCAACCCAGCCGCGCCGACATCCAGATAACCAACAAGATTGCCGAGGCCGGACGGTTGATGGGTATCGTGGTCCACGACCACATCATCATCGGCAGCGAGGGGCATACGTCGTTGAAGGTGAAGGGATTGATTTAGAGGGAGTTGAGAGGGGATTACAGCGCAATCACCGGCACTTGTGCAAAACCCTTGGCTTTGCTGGCCAGCTTGCGATCAAAGGTGACAAACGCGCTGCAATGCTGGGCGCGCGCCAGATGCAAGGCGTCGGCGAAATCCATGCCCTTGGCCGTCCAATCCAAGGCTTTGGCGACTGCCTCTGCCTCTTCCACCGTCACCTGGGGAAGCCCCGCCAAGCCACGGATCGCCGCCGCGATTTCATTGGCGCCAAAGCCATAGGCGGCGCGCAGTACCCATTCGACTTCGAGCAGCACCGTCACGCCAATGAAAACGTCACCTTCCTGAATGATCTGTTTTGCAGCTTCGGCCTGAACAGGATCATCGGCAGTGAGCAAACGGACAATGACGTTGGTATCAATCGCGCGCACGGCGCTTCGCCTCGCTGACAATCGCCGCGTCCATCGCCTCAAGCGACACAGCGGGGCCGCGATGCTTCAACACGCCGAACACGTCTTCAAGCTGTGTTTCTGCAAAAACGGGCGCGGATTTCAACAGCACACCTTCGGGCGTGTCCTCGACAATCAACTGCGTCCCCGCCGTCCAATCCCGCAAATCACGGATCGCCTTGGGCAGGATAACCTGCCCCTTGGTCGAGATCACGGTCGAGATACGTTTTTGGATGCCCATGTGCGCCTCCGCTGGTAAGACGCAGGTAAGATACGGCAGTTAGGGTCTGGCGGCAAGGCTCAATCCGGCGCTGAACACCCCCTAAGTTACTGTTGCGAATGCGCAAATATCTGGATCGGCAAATGGGAGTCAGCATAGGGTGAGGCGCGCGCATGTTGCCGCCGCTTCCAACCTAACGAAACACAACTGCCAGCTTGAAAGCAATTAATTATACCACCCCCAAAGCTCTGCTATTATACGTATGCCAACAGAAGTCCCTCTTTTACACTCCGTTGCCGATCCTCTTTTCTCCCCATAGTCATGTGCTCGTGATCAGTTGTTAATACTTCAATATTTCTTTTAGACAGAACCGATTTGCATATATCAAGAAGTTCATTTAGAGAAATCATGCCCGTATTTGAGTAACTAAGCACCAATGAAGAATTACTATTTTTAACACCTTCAAATAGGTCTTGAAACGCACCTCTGACTTGAGACTGAATACAAAAAGGTGATTGATGCCTATTTTCTCGGTAACGCCCCTTAACTATCTTACCTTTTTGTAACTGAAGCTTCGGGAAATCATATAGAACAAGCGTTTCTAACGCATGATAGAAACGACTATAATGGACAAAACAATAGGGTGGGTCAGCATAAACTGTTCCGCCCTCAAATTTTTGAAGGCAATCTTTAAAGTCAAGAGCAGTTGATCGATGATCGTAAATCACCGGTTTTTTTGGCACATAGTCTAAGATATCGTTATATTTTCTTTGAAAATAATGAGCTATAGAGCGCTTTCGGTAGATTAAAATATCTCTATAGGACGAATTTGTTTTGGCATCTCTGTACTGAGCATAGTGACCTGTGCCTTGGCTTGCATAGGCCATCGCAAACATAAGGGAGGACATTATGGCAGGGTAAATCGGTGCACATTTGTAAGCCTCAGCAACCTCTCTTAAAGCATCGATCCAAAGGCATTGCTCGTAGCTCCACCATGTTCCAGAGTAATTTTTTGCAAAAATGTGCCATTCGTAATCAAAGTCTTGATCTATAAGCGCCCTTTGGCGCTCCTCTTCCTCATTGAAGGCATTAAGTGAAAGGTCGCGACTATAATTTCCCGTCAACTTAGGTTTCCGGTTACGCAGTATTTCACCCGCTAAGTGCAACAAGTGATCAGCGTGAGGGGTCGATTTTTCACGATAAGCGCGGTTATACGTATCAGCAAGTAAGCCCGAATAGGCTTGGATGTCGTTGGACACGACGGTTGCTTGTTGCCCAATCGCTCCAGACAGTGAACCGCTACCGGAAAACAGGTCACATATGGGGCGATCGTCACGCACCCGATTTATTCCCTCTACGACGAACCCCATAATTTTGGACTTTGAGCCCATATATTTTATCAGGCTTGGGTATTCTTGCACTTTCAGGCAGCGTAAAGCTTGGGCAGATGCGGACAATGACTTACACTCCGAAGGAACCAATATTCTAAATTAGGATAATGTTTGCTACGGCGGCAGAGTATCGGGGTCAAGTGGAAAAATGGCTACTGATCAGCAAGACACGCAGAACGCAATTCAACGGGAGATACTTATCGGTATCCGGATGACTGCACAGCTGACACAAACGCAACTTGCCCAAAAACTAGGGCTTCCCCAAAGCTATGTCTCTAAATATGAAGCAGGGCAGCGAAAGTTGACCTTAATCGAAGTCAGAGATATTTCACGCTGCTGCGGCGTTGATCTAAAGTATTTTGTTGAATTATTCGAGTGCGAACTCAAAGTGAGTGAAGGCCTTCATGGATCCGTATAGTTATTTCCCAGCAGGATTTGCACATAAATACGCTATTTTAGAATGGCGTCATGCCTTAGCAATTTTGAAGGGTGAATTTCCCGAACAGTTTTTAGACCTGTGTCACGTTCTTAGTGCATTTGAACTAAGGGAAAGTAGCATTACGCAAGGCGGTGGCGGAAAATCACTTGTCTCCGGATTTCTTGATGGCGAATTGACTAAGCGAGGTTGGGCAGAGAAAGGTTTTGACACTGCTACCGTGATTGATGGTGTAACCTACGAAACCCCTACGCACAAAGTGGACTGCGTTAAGGGACGCGTCGCCCTCGACATTGAATGGAACAACAAAACAGAGTTTTATGACCGCGATCTTAACAACTTTCGGATGCTTCATACGCTAGGCGCGATAAGCGTCGGGATCATCGTGACCCGCGACTCTGGTCTCCAAACAGCTGTTTTCAATCCGTTAAATATCGGTAGCAAGTATGGCGCTTCTACAACGCATTTGAACAAACTGATCCCAAAAATAAATGGTGGAGGTGCAGGTGGATGCCCTCTTTTGGTTATTGCTGTAAAGTCCGGCGCATTTGTTGCTGGAAAGTAGCAACCATCGATTGAATTTGTAATGGCAAAAGACTTTCGCCGCCCTACGAACCATAACTGGGGATAACGACAAAAGGCGCAAAACCCCCTCAATAGCCTAGTACTTGGCGATTCAGTCAAACTGCACACCACCACCCCAAACTCAAATAGCCTTCTCTCCAGCCTTGCCCACGGATTCAATATCGCGGCCGAGGCCCTTCACGGTGTTGCAGCCTGCCAGCGCCACGGCGGAACCGAGGGTGAGGATCAGGATGATTTTGCGAATCACGGGGTGTCTCCAAAAGCAAATTTGCCCCGGAGGTTAGCCGGAATCTCGGCGGTCGTCGCCACGATCTTCGCTCGCCTCCTTTACCCACCTTCGTCATTGCGAGCCTCGCGCAGCGGGGTGAAGCAATCCAGGGGTTGGCGGGCGCTGTGGTGGCGCGCTCTGGATTGCTTCGTCGGCTGCGCCTCCTCGCAATGACGAGGGAGGGGGGCGATGGGGAAAGGGCTTCGACAAGGAAAAGTGGATGCCCTTTGTCTTTGCGAGCCCTGCGGATTGGTGGCTCGGCATCGCTCTGGATTGCTTCGTCGGCTGTGCCTCCTCGCAATGACGAAAGTGGGGGCGATTGGGAAAGGGCTTCGACAGGGAAAAGTAGATGCCCTTTGTCTTTGCGACCCCTGCGGATTGGTGGCTCGGCATCGCTCTGGATTGCTTCGTCGGCTGCGCCTCCTCGCAATGACGAAAGTGGGGGGCGATGGGGAAAGGTGGATGCCCTTTGTCTTTGCGGCCCCTGCGGATTGGCGGCTCGGCATCGCTCTGGATTGCTTCGTCGGCTGCGCCTCCTCGCAATGACGAAAGTGGGGGGCGATGGGGAAAGGGGGCGACGGGGAAAGACGCAACCCCCTTGCCTTTGCGGGCCCTGCGCCGTAGCGGCCCCGCAACGCTTATGCGCACCAGATCAGCAGTTGGAGTCGAACATGGTCCCCCGTTACGCCCGCCCCGCGATGACCGCGATCTGGGAGCCTGAAGCCCGTTATCGCATCTGGTTCGAGATTGAGGCCCATGCGACCGAAAAGCTGGGTGAGCTGGGCGTGGTGCCGCCATCGGGTGCGAAGGCGCTGTGGGACTGGTGGGCGACGAACCCGGTGATCGACGTGCCTGCGATTGACGCGATTGAAGCGGTTACCAAGCATGACGTGATCGCGTTTCTGGATTGGGTGGCGCAGCAGGTTGGCCCCGAGGCGCGCTTCATGCATCAGGGCATGACCAGTTCCGACGTGCTGGACACGACGCTTTCGGTGCAGCTTGCCCGCGCGTCCGATTTGCTGATTGCCGATATTGACGCTCTGCTGGCGGCGATCAAGCGCCGTGCGTTTGAACACAAATACACCCCCACCATCGGCCGCAGCCACGGCATCCATGCCGAACCCACGACGTTCGGCAAGAAGCTGGCCGAGGCCTATGCTGAGTTCACCCGCTGCCGTGCGCGGCTGGTTGCTGCGCGCGCGGAAGTTGCGACTTGTGCTATTTCCGGTGCGGTCGGCACGTTTGCCAACATCGATCCTGCGGTTGAGGAATATGTGGCAGAGAAGCTGGGGCTTGAGGTGGAGCCGGTTTCCACGCAGGTTATCCCGCGTGATCGCCATGCAATGTATTTTGCAACGCTGGGCGTGATCGCCAGCAGCATAGAACGGCTTGCCATTGAAGTGCGCCATTTGCAGCGCACCGAAGTGCTGGAGGCCGAAGAATACTTCTCGCCGGGGCAGAAGGGGTCTTCGGCGATGCCGCACAAGCGCAACCCGATTTTGACGGAAAACCTGACCGGCCTTGCGCGCATGGTGCGATCAGCCGTGACGCCCGCGCTGGAGAATGTGGCGCTGTGGCATGAGCGCGATATTTCACACTCGTCGGTGGAACGCTTCATCGGCCCCGATGCCACGATCACGCTTGATTTCGCGCTGGGCCGCCTGACTTCGGTGATCGACAAGCTGTTGATTTACCCTGAGCGGATGCAGAAGAACCTCGATAAGATGGGCGGTCTGGTCCATTCGCAGCGGGTGCTGCTGGCGCTGACGCAGGCGGGGCTGGAGCGTGATGCTTCGTACCGGTTGGTGCAGCGCAATGCGATGAAGGTGTGGGAATCAGACGGTCAGCTTTCACTGATGGAACTGCTGAAGGCTGATCCCGAAGTGGCTGCCGTGTTGAGTGCAGAGCAGATCGAGGAGAAGTTCAACCTCGATTACCATTTCAAGGCCATCGACACGATCTTTGCCCGCGTGTTTGGCGCAGACTGAATAACGGCCTGAAGAACGCGGGGACTCGCCAAGCGGCCTGACCTGTCCTAGCATTGCCTGCGACGGACGGGTCACGAAGCGAGAGGCCTGAAGCATGCTGCGTACGATTTTCTGGGTTGTGGTGATTGCCGCACTGGCTGCGTTCAGCGCCGCCAACTGGGTGCCGGTTGAAGTGCGCATCTGGGAAGGACTGCTGCTGGAAACGCGGCTGCCTGCGCTGGTCATCGGGGCTTTCCTGTTGGGGCTGGTGCCGATGTGGTTTCTGTACCGCGCCACCCGCTGGCGGTTGGCACGGCGGATCACGACGCTGGAAACATCGCTGAACACCCGCGCTGCGCCATCGTTAAGTTCAACCAACCTTGAAGCTGCCCAAACAAGAAACGAGACGCTGTGAGCAACCCGATCTACCTCGCCCTCGACCTTCCCCGCCTTGATGCTGCGGTCGCCCTTGCCCAAAAGGTAAAGGGCCACGTCGGCGGGCTGAAACTGGGCCTCGAATTCTTTTGCGCGCATGGCCATCATGGCGTGCACGAGGTTGCAAAGGTTGGTTTGCCGATTTTCCTCGACCTGAAATTGCATGACATTCCCAACACTGTGGCGGGCGCGATGCAGTCTATCCATGTGCTGGAACCTGCCATCGTTACCGTCCACGCATCGGGCGGGCGGGCGATGATGGAAGACGCCAAGGCCGCAGCGGCAGAGCATTGCAAGGTGGTGGCCGTGACGGTGCTGACCAGCCTTGATGATGGTGATCTGAATGGCATGGGCGTTGGCGGATCGGCCCACGATCAGGCGCTGCGCCTTGCCGATCTGGCGCAAGAGGCGGGGCTTGATGGCATCGTGTGTTCGGGCCACGAAGTTGCCGCCATTCACCAGCGTTGGAAGAAGGGCTACTTCGTGGTGCCCGGCCTGCGTCCTGCCGATGGCAAATTGGGTGACCAGAAGCGCGCCGTTACTCCGCGCGCTGCGCGCGATGCAGGGGCCAGCATCCTCGTCATTGGCCGCCCGATCAGCCGCGCTGATGATCCTGTTGCCGCCGCGCGCGCCATCGAAGCCACGCTGTAAAAGCCGATGATCCGCTTTACGACGGCCAAGCCACAGGACGTGCCGCGCCTGCGCGCGCTGGTGGAAGCGTGCTATCGCGGTGACAGCGCAAGGCAGGGCTGGACGCACGAGGCCGACTTGCTGGATGATGAGCGCACGACCGAGGCTGAACTGGCCGAGGTGCTGGCCGATGCCCGCAACCGCGTCCTGCTGGTCGAAGTGGACAGCAAGCTGGTGGGGACGGTGACGGTTACCGACCTTGGCAATGGCCGCGCCTATATGGGCATGCTCTGCGTCGAACCCGCATTGCAGGCCGAAGGGCTGGGCCGCGCGCTGCTGGCCGATGCCGAAGATGCGGCGGTTGAGCACTTTGGCGCGACGGTTATGGAAATGACCGTGATCGATGCTCGGCCCGACCTCATCGCCTATTACGAACGCCGGGGTTACACGCGCACCGGCGAGACGCGGCCCTTCCCCGCCGCAGGGGAGCACCCGTTTGCAATGGTCGTGCTGGAACGAAGCCTTGGCTGAACGGTTCATCGCCCTGTAACCTCGGCCCGTCCACATCTGGCGGCCAAGACACTTACGGGAGAATCCCAGTTATGAAGCGCACGTTCCTGATCGCCGCCGCGATTGCCGCCCTTTCGCCACTGACTGCCGCCCTTGCACAAGGCGCTTCTGCAAATCCGGTCGTCGCTTCGGGCAATGCGGTGTTGAACATTGCCGCGGAAGGCAAATCCACGCGCACGCCCGATCTGGCGGTGTTCAGCGCTGGCGTTACCACGCAAGCCACCACTGCTGGCGCTGCGCTTAGCGAAAATGCCAACCGCATGACGGCGGTCATCGCATCGCTGCGCAAGGCCGGTATTGCCGAGCGTGATATCCAGACCAGCAATTTGTCGGTGAACCCGGTCTATGGCCAGCCAAAGCGCCTGCCCGATGGTTCGTTTGAGCAGCAAGAGCAGGTTATTGTCGGCTATCAGGCGACCAATCAGGTTTCGGTGCGCCAGCGCAAGCTGGACAGCTATGGCAAGGTCATCGACACGCTGGTTGCCAATGGCGCCAATCAGGTCAATGGCCCGTCATTCCAGATCGACAATGCTGATGCCGCGATGGATGAAGCACGGATCGAGGCGATGAAAAAGGCCCGCGCCCGTGCCGATCTTTATGCCAAGGCCGCAGGCCTGCGCGTGGTGCGCGTCCTGTCGATCAGCGAGAATGCTGGCTGGTCACCCCCGCAGCCGCAAGTGATGTTTGCCCGCGCCGACATGGCCAGCGCGCCAAAGTCATCGCCGGTCGCCGCGGGCGAACTGGAAATGACGGTAACGATCAACGTCAGCTATGAACTGGCGCAGTGACCTTGCGGGACGTTTGACACCGGCAATTTGACAGGGGCGGCGCGTTCACCGTAACGCGCCGCCTATGCCGTCCAAACCAACCGCCCCCGCCATCAAGATTTGTGGCATCGCCACGCCGCAAGCTTTGGACGCTGCAATCAAAGCGCGCGCCGACTACATCGGCCTTGTTTTCTTTGCGAAAAGTCCGCGCAATGTATCGCTGCGAGATGCGGCCTTGCTGGGTGAGCGCGCGTCGGGCCGGACCAAAGTCGTCGGCCTGTTTGTCGATGCGCTTGATGCGACCATTGCCGAAGCGGTTGTCGCTGCCCGCCTCGACGTTATCCAGGTGCATGGCACGGAAACGCCACAACGCGTTGCGCAATTGCGCGCGCAGTACGGGTTGCCGGTGTGGAAAGCGCTGTCGGTTGCCAGCCGCGACGATGTGGTGAATGCCGCTGCTTTTGCAGGAGCGGCGGACATGATCCTGTTCGACGCCAAGGCCCCTAAAGGCGCGGACCTTCCCGGCGGTTTAGGGCTGGTATTCGATTGGGACTTGCTAAGCGCCTATCGCGGTGAAGCGCCGTGGGGCCTCGCCGGTGGCTTGTCGCCCGATAATGTCGCCGATGCCGTACGCCGCACCGGCACGGCTCTGGTCGATGTGTCATCAGGCGTTGAAAGCGCGCCGGGCGTGAAAGATGCAGACCGTATCCGCACGTTCTGCTTCAACGCCCGCAACGCTTGATTTGAGGCACAAATACTAGGGTCAGGACCTATTAATCCCGCCTTCGAGGTTTGAGGCAAAATGGCTTGGTGCAAGGCGGATAGGCGCAGGAATAGTGGTTCTATTTCAAGACTATCCAACGCAGCAGCAGGCCATTTTGGTCAAATCCCTGCGGGACGCCGGAATGTTCGCCATTCCGGCGCCTCGAAGGCGGGATTAATAGGTCCTGACCCTAACGGACGGCCCCATGAGTGAGGCCGTCCGAAGTATCGTTTGATCGCAGCGAGGCTAGCGCTGCGAAAGGCTTCAGAAGCCGTAAACGAGCGACACAGCTGCCTGGTTGTTGTTCACAGCAGCCGTACCGTTTTCACCGTAGTAGTGCGTGTGGTTGTATTCTACGCGCACGCCCAGCTTCTCGTTCAGATCAGCCTGAAGGCCAAGACCAAGACGGAGACCATCAGCCGAATCCGAAAATTCAACGCCGTTGGTCAGTTCGGTCGCGCGGCCACGCTGATAGCCGACACGGCCATAAAGCGCGGTGCTGTCGCTTGGGCGGAAGCCGAGCAATGCCGATGCGCCAAACGCATGGTCGGCTTCTGCAGCATCGACATTGTCACCAACCTTCGCAGTTGCCAGATCAAAGTTGGCTTCGAAACCAGCGTAGGTCGAGGTTGACAGCGGGAAGTTGTAACCAGCAAAGACCGTACCGCCGACGCCGTTGAAGCCGAAGCCTTCAAGATCGTCCGACGATGCGAAGTTATCGTGGGTTACGCCAACGCCGATGTATGAGCCGGCATCGCCAGCGGCAAAAGCGGGGGTAGCTGCAACCAGCGAAGCAGCAAGAGAGATAAGAACCAGACGCATATTATTGTACTCCTGACATTTTTGGCCCCTTCTTTGTGAAGTGGGCGAGGCGGCAGGTAGTGGTGCGTCAGATTTATGACAATGAGGGAAATCGCATTGTTTTCAAATGGATTACGATTTGTGGCTTTGATGCAACATTAGTATTGCTAACAATTTTTAGAGTGTTCGAAACTACTTTGCCATTACTTACAATAATGAAGGCGGCCCCTTGCGGAACCGCCCTCACGACGTAGCATCCGGCCATTTAGGCAGCGTCAGATTGCGGGTGCATGAACGGCGCGCAATGATTGAATCCGCCCTGCCTGAAAGGGCGCAATCAGGGCAAGAGTTGTGCGAGAATCTGGACAATCGCCCTGCCCTCTGCCAAGCGCCGAAACATGAGCGTAGAAACGATAAGCCAGACCCCCAACAGCTTCCGCAACCAACCGGACGAGCGCGGCCATTTTGGCCAGTTCGGCGGGCGCTATGTTGCCGAAACGCTGATGCCGTTGATCCTAGAGCTTGAGCGCGAATATATCGCAGCCAAGGCCGACCCTGCCTTCAAGGCAGAGTTCGACGATCTGCTGGAGCATTATGTCGGGCGGCCCAGCCCGCTTTATTTTGCACCGCGCCTGACCGAGGAATTGGGCGGTGCACAAGTTTGGTTCAAGCGTGACGAGCTGAACCATACCGGCGCGCACAAGATCAACAATTGCATCGGGCAGATCCTGCTGGCGATGCGCATGGGCAAGACGCGGATCATCGCCGAAACCGGCGCTGGCCAGCACGGTGTTGCCACGGCCACGGTTTGCGCGCGCTTTGGCCTGCCCTGCGTGATTTTCATGGGCGCGACAGACGTTGCGCGCCAAGCCCCCAACGTGTTCCGCATGAAGCTGCTGGGTGCAGAAGTTGTGCCGGTGACGGCAGGCGCAGGCACGCTGAAAGATGCGATGAACGAAGCGCTGCGCGACTGGGTGGCGAACGTGCACAACACGTTCTACATCATCGGCACGGCAGCAGGGCCGCATCCCTATCCCGAAATGGTCCGCGATTTTCAAAGCGTGATCGGCAAGGAAGCACGCGCGCAGATGCTGGAGCGCACCGGCCGCCTGCCTGATGTGCTGGTGGCAGCCATCGGTGGCGGATCAAACGCGATCGGCCTGTTCCACCCGTTCCTTGATGATGCATCAGTCAAGATGCTGGGCGTGGAAGCGGCAGGGCATGGCCTTGACAAGGAACACGCCGCATCGCTGGCGGGCGGACGCCCCGGCATCCTGCACGGCAACAAGACCTATCTGTTGCAGGACGAGGACGGCCAGATCATCGAAGGCCACTCGATCAGCGCAGGGCTGGATTATCCCGGCATCGGGCCCGAGCATTCATGGCTCAAGGAAATCGGCCGCGTCGATTATACCTCGGTGACCGACAAAGAGGCACTGGATGCGTTCCAGTTGCTCTGCCGCACCGAAGGCATCATCCCCGCATTGGAGCCAGCCCACGCGATTGCTGCGGTCCAGAAGCTCGCGCCGACGATGGGCAAGGACCAGATTATCCTCGCCAACCTTTGCGGGCGTGGTGACAAGGACATCTTCTCCGTAGCGGAACATCTGGGGGTTTCGCTATAAATAGCCCTCACCCCTTTAGGGGAGAGGGTTGGGAGAGGGGAATTGCGCGACCCGCGACTTACGGAATTCGCCCGCGAAAACCGCAAGGCGATGACGGAACCGGAAACGCGAATGGGGCTTGCGTTGCGCGCCAACCGGTTCGAAGGGGTGAAGTTCCGCAGGCAGAAGGTTATCGGCAAGTTTATCGCCGATTTCGCTGCTAACGAACCACGGATCGTGGTGGAAATCGATGGGCACACCCATGACGTCGATGACCTTCACGATGCCGACCGGACACGATATCTGAACGAGCGTGGCTACCATGTGGTCCGCTTCACGAACGGCGATGTTATGACTAATCTAGAGGGCGTGTTGACGATGCTTTCCATTGCTCTGGCAGAGGCGCGACAGGCCCCTATGCCTGTGTTTCACCCCCCTCTCCCAACCCTCTCCCCTGAAGGGGAGAGGGCTAAGTGAGCCGCCTCGCCGCAGCTTTCGCCAAGGGCCGCCCTGCCCTCGTCACGTTCGTCACGGGTGGTGATCCCACGCCCGACGCCACCGCTGCCGTGCTTGATGCACTGGTGGAAGGCGGCGCGGATGTGATTGAACTGGGTATGCCGTTTACCGATCCGATGGCTGATGGTCCGGCGATCCAGCTTGCCAACTTGCGCAGCCTTGGCGCGGGCACGACGACGGCAGCCATCTTTCGCATCGCCACCGAATTTCGCGCACGGCATCCGCAAGTGCCGCTGGTGCTGATGGGATATGCCAACCCCATGACCATTCGCGGGGGTGACTGGTTTGCGGCGGAATGCGTGAAGGCGGGTGTTGATGGCGTGATCTGCGTGGACATTCCGCCAGAGGAAGACCCCGAGCTTGGCCCGGCATTGCGCGGCGCTGGTGTTTCGCTGATCCGGCTCGCCACGCCCACGACAGATGCCGCGCGGCTTCCTGCCGTGCTCGATGGTTCGTCGGGCTTCCTCTATTACGTGTCGGTTGCCGGCATCACCGGCATGCAGCAGGCGGCGCAGACCAGCATTGATGAAGCGGTTGCGCGGATCAAGGCTTCGGCGACTATTCCGGTTGCTGTCGGTTTTGGCGTACGCACGCCCGAACAGGCCGCAGCCATCGCCAAGGTGGCCGATGGTGTTGTGGTCGGGTCGGCACTGGTTGATCTGGTGGCAAAACATGGTGCAAATGCCGCAGGGCCGGTGAAAGAACTCACCGCCGCGCTAGCCGCTGCCGTCCATTCAGCACGCAAGGAAATCGCATGAGCTGGCTTAACAAAGTCCGCAACGCCCTCCCCTTCACGCCGAAGCGGGACACACCGGACAACCTTTGGATCAAGTGTCCCTCGTGCAGCGAAATGCTGTTCATCAAGGATTACGAGGACAACCTCTCGGTCTGTCCGCATTGTGACCACCATGGCCGGATCGGTGCTGATGCGCGGTTTGAACAGTTGCTGGACGCAGGCTTTGAATTGCTGCCCGCACCCAAGGTTAAAGAAGACCCGCTGAAATTCCGCGACAGCAAGAAGTATGTCGACCGGATCAAGGCTGCGCGTGCGGCCAATCCGCACCATGATGCTCTGACCAACGCGTTTGGCCGGATCGAAGGCCAGAAGGCCGTTGTCGGCGTTCAGGAATTTGCCTTCATGGGTGGATCGATGGGCATGGCGGTGGGCAATGCCTTTGTGGCCGGATGCGACCGCGCGGTGCGTGAAAAGTGCCCCTATGTTGCCGTTACCGCAGCAGGCGGCGCGCGCATGCAGGAAGGCATTCTCAGCCTGATGCAGATGCCGCGTTCAACCGTGGCGATTGCCCGCCTGCGCGCTGCTGGCCTGCCCTATATCGTGGTGCTGACCGATCCTACCACTGGGGGCGTTACCGCCAGTTATGCCATGCTGGGCGATGTGCAGATTGCTGAACCCGGCGCGTTGATCGGCTTTGCCGGACAGCGCGTGATCCAGGACACGATCCGCGAAAAGCTGCCCGAAGGGTTCCAGCGCGCCGAATATCTCTATGCCCACGGCATGGTCGATATGGTCACGCACCGCCGCGATCTGAAAGCCACGCTGGCGCAAGTGATCGATTATCTGACCGCTGCAAAGGCGGCGTAACAGATTAACCCTCTCCGCCAAGCGGGAGGGGTCGGGGGTGGGCCTTCCATGCGCGACTTCGCAATATCGGATAACGCTGCCGTTCAGGCCCAGCTTGACCGGTTGGGCGCATTGTCCCTGCCCTCGGGCCGCCTGGGCCTTGATACGGTGCGCGAACTTTGTGCGCGGCTTGGCAATCCGCAGGACCATATGCCGCCGGTTTTCCATGTGGCGGGCACCAACGGCAAGGGATCAACCTGCACCTACTTGCGCTATATCCTTGAGGCGCAAGGGCTGACGGTCCATTCCGCGACCAAGCCCCACCTTGTACGCTATAACGAACGCATCCGGATTGCTGGCGCGTTGATTGGGGATGATCTGCTGGCGGCCTTGCTGAAAGAAGCGCTGGATGCGGGCGCTGATCTTGAACCAAGCTTTTTTGAAGTGACGACGGTTGCCACGTTCATGGCGTTCAGCCGCATTCCGGCAGATGTCTGCGTGATCGAGACCGGCCTTGGCGGCAGGCTGGATGCGACCAATGTGATGCCGACAGCGGCCGTTTGCGGCATATCCACGCTGGGTATAGATCACGAAGCCTTCCTGCTGGCACCCGAAGACGGTGTGCCCGAAGATCCGCTCGCGCGCATCGCGTTCGAGAAGGCCAGCATTGCAAAGCCCGGTGTGCCGCTGGTGACGATGGCCTATCCTGAACGGGCAGCGGAGTCGGTCAGTGCGACAGCCGCGCAGATCGGTGCGCCGGTGGTGATGCGCGGGCGCGGATGGGATGCGGCGATTGGCGATGCAATTGCCTATCGTGATGAACAGGGCGCGCTGACGCTGCCCCTGCCCGCCTTGCCCGGCCAGCATCAGGCCGAGAATGCGGCGCTGGCCGTGGCGATGATCCGGCATCAGCGGGCCGTGCCAGTTTCGCCTGAGGCTATGGCGAAGGGCATTGTCGCGGCGCGCTGGCCTGCGCGGTTGCAACGGCTTGGGGCGGGTCCTGTCACCGCATTGGCGCAAGGGCGGACGGTGTGGCTGGATGGCGGACACAACCCCGATGCAGGCCTTGCCATCGCGCGCCATCTGGAAAGCCAGCCGCCGGTGCATCTGGTGATGGGCATGCTGGCCAACAAAGACCCTTCGGCGATCCTGAAGCCCTTGGCCGATCGTGCGTTGTCGATCTCGGTCGTGCCAGCGCCGGGACATGATGCACATAGGCCCGAGGATTTTGCGCCGTTTACCGGGCTTCCGGTGAGCAGTTTTTCCAATGTGCCTGATGCACTGGCCGCGCTCCCGGCAGGCGGCAACGTGCTGATTGTCGGCTCGCTTTACCTGGCCGGAGAGGTGCTGCGGCTGAACGATGAGATCCCGACCTGATCCCGTTCGTGTCGAGCGAAGTCGAGACACTGTGCACGGTGTCTCGACTTCGCTCGACACGAACGGGTTTGGGGCAGAGCTATTCCTCGCCCGCCGTGCCCATTGCCGCATCGACCAGGCCGCTGCGGCTCATCCACCAGAACAGCGCGATGCCGGGCAGCGCGAGCAGCGTGGTGAGCACGTAGAAGTTCACATAGCCCAGTGATTCAATCAGGCCGCCTGCCGTCGTGCCGGTGGCGAAACGCCCGACTACGCTGGCGCTGGCAGAAATCATCGCATATTGCGCGGCGGTGTAGCGCAAATCGCACAGCGCCGAGAAATAGGCGACCACCACTACGCCGCCATAGCCCGAAGCGATGTTCTCGAACCCGATCGCGCCAGCCATGCCGATGTTCGAATGTCCAGCCGCAGCCAGTGCGGCGAACGACAGGTTGGATACTGCCATCAGCACCAGCGCCAGCAAGACCGAGCGCTTCAGGCCCATTTTGGCATAGGCCACACCGCCGATGAACACGCCGATCAGATAGGCCCAGAAGCCCACGCCGACGTCCCAGATGGCGATTTCGTCATTGCTGAAGCCGAGGTCATCAAACAGCAGGCGGAAGGTGAGGTTGGCCAGCGTATCGCCCACTTTGTGGACGAGGATGAACAGCAGGACGAGCCATGCACCGTTGCGGCGGAAAAACTCGCCAAACGGGCCGATGATTGCGCCGAAAACTTCGCCCACGCCTTTGCGCGCAATAGGATCACGGTGGCGTTTGGGTTCACCCAGAATGAGCGCCATCGCCATCGCTGGAAGTGCGAAGGCCGCACAGGCCAGATAGGCCGCGCTCCAGCCATACCGCGCCGACATGACCAGCGCCAAAGCCCCTGCCCCCGCCGAACCGATGCGCCAGCCGTACTGGCTCATGCCTGAACCTGTGCCGAGTTGGTACGGTTTCAGCGTTTCGATGCGATAGGCATCGATCACGATATCGAAAGTCGCACCTGCAACGCCGACAAGGACGGCAGCCAATACGGTACTGCTCAAATCTGCCGATGGATCAACAAACGCCAGATTGGCCACGGCGGCCATGACCAACACGCCGGACAGCAACATCCACGAAACGCGCTGCCCCATGCCGCCGATCAACGGCAGGCGGACCCCATCAACCAGCCAGGCCCAGAACACTTTCAGATTGTAGACCAGAAACGCCAGCGTGAAGGCCGTGACGGTCTTCTTGTCGATCCCGTCCTGCGCCAATCGCGTGGTCAGCGTTGCGCCGATCATCGCGTAGGGAAAGCCTGACGACATGCCGAGAAAGAATGCAGCGACCGATTCCTTTTCAAGATATGGCTGCACTGATTGCCACAGGCCGCGTTGTCGGGTCGGGTTTCCTGCGTTCATCGACGCGCATGCTCCTAAGAATTGCTGGCCGATAGACTAACGCCCAAATCGCGCTGCGCCAGAGGTGATGACTTAGACTTGTTGACCTAGGGGTGACGGATTGCGCAATCTCGCGTAAGGGGCGCACATGACTTTTCCCCCGAGAAACGGCGGCGACCGCCCCAAGCGGTTCAGCCCCCGTACCACAACGCCTGAAAAAAAGCCGTTCTCCATGCGCAGCGGTGCGCCGCGCACTTCGCAGCCGGTGGTGGCTGCCAAGCGCGCGCTGGCCGAAGATGGCAGCGAGCGCGAGGGCGACCGCATCGCCAAGCTGCTTGCCCGCGCCGGTATTGCCAGCCGCCGCGAGGTGGAGCGGATGATCGAGGATGGCCGCGTCAAGATTGGCGATGACGTGGTGACAACGCCCGCCACGTTGCTGACCAGCCTGCGCGGGGTATCGGTGGACGGCAAGATGGTGGGGCCGATTGCCGCACCGCGCCTGTTCCGTTTCCACAAGCCGGCGGGCCTGATCACGGCAGAGCGCGATCCCACCGGACGCCCGACGATTTACACCGCGCTGCGCAACGCCATGCCGGAAAATGCGCCGCGCGTGATGCCGGTGGGCCGTCTGGACGTGAATACCGAAGGGCTGTTGTTGATGACCAACGATGGCGAATTGAAGCGCGCGATGGAACTGCCCTCGACCGGCATCCCGCGCACGTATCGCGCCCGCACATTTGGCGACATTTCGCAGACCAAGCTGGAAGAGCTGATCGAGGGCATCGAAATCGAAGGCGTCCGCTATGGGCCGATCAACGCCAATCTGGAACGCAGTGCGGGCCGCAACAAGTGGATCGAAATGACCCTGACCGAGGGCAAGAACCGCGAAATCCGCCGCGTGCTGGAGCATCTTGGCCTTGAAGTGTCGCGGCTGTTGCGCACGGCTTATGGTCCATTTGAATTGGGCGACCTGCAACGCGGCAGCGCGGTGGAAGTGCCGCAAGTCATGGTTGAAGCCTTCCGGAAGACGTTGAAGACCAAATGAGAATTATCGCAGGTGAATGGCGCGGACGTCCGGTCCGCGCGCCCGAAGGCGACACCACCCGCCCCACCGCTGATCGCACACGCGAAACGCTGTTCTCGATGCTGGCCAGCCGCCTTGGCAGCTTTGAAGGGCTGGCCGTGGCCGATCTGTTCGCAGGATCGGGCGCGCTCGGTCTTGAAGCGCTGTCACGCGGGGCGGCCACGGCGATGTTCGTGGAACAGGATGCCGCCGCCGTGCGCGCCATCCGCGCCAACATCGCTGCGCTGCGCTGCGCTCCGCAATGCGATGTGCGCGCATCTTCGGTTCTATCGCTCGGCCCCACCAAGCAGCCGCTTGATCTGGTCATGCTCGATCCGCCCTATGGCACCGGCGCTGGCGCAGTGGCGATTGAAAAGCTGGCGCGGCTTGGCTGGATTGGCGAAGGCACCTGGATCAGCCTTGAGACCGGCCTGAAAGAAGTGCCCGACGTGCGCATTTGCGAGGTTGATGCTGACCGCAAGGTGGGCAAGGCGCTGATCACGCTGATGCGGATGAAGGGGTAATCAATTGGCTTGGCTAAAGCGATTTTATCGTTTTTTGGCGAAGCCATCACTCAACGGCAGAAACTATCAGATTTGCTGCACGCTTTTTAGCAACGATGGAAAGCGTGCAGCCGAAATTCGTGAATTTGACACTGGCGGCACCTACATCCTTGAAAGCGAATGGACGGAAGGTGGCGTGTTCAAGGCAAGATTTTCAGGCCGCCTCGTTGGTCCGTTTCCCAATCCGGTTGATGCAGAGCACTTCATTATCGGTACGGATTGGTTCAATGGCACCGCAGCCTAATCCCGCAACTTCGGCGCGAGATTCACCCCCGCCACCGTCATTGCGCCAGCCAGCGTCAGAAATAGCCCGACATAGGCGGTTCCGCCAGCCGTAGCTGCCCAAGCTGCGGCAAATGGCGCCAAGGCGCCACCAATGATGCCACCAATATTGAACGCCAGCGAAATGCCCGTGTAGCGCACGGACACCGGAAACAGCGTCGGCAGCCACGCGCCGAGCGGTCCGTAGGCAAGGCCCATCACGAACAGCGATCCCGCCAGCGTGGCAAACACAATAGGCAGCGACCCTGAACCAAGGCCTGTGCCAAAGAACAGTCCGAGCACCGCTGTCAGCGCCGCACCTGTGCCCAACACGCGCTGAACCGACGACTTATCCGCCCAATATCCGGCAACCAGAATGCCAAGCGCGAAGAAGGTGTTTGCGCCCAACTGAATGCCAAGAAATTCCTGCTTGGCATAACCAAGTTTGGTTGTGGCAAACGACAACGCAAATGTCGTAGCAAGATAGAACACCGCAAAACACGCAACCACGCCCGCAATCCCGGCCAGAACGGCGGGCGTGTGATCGCGCAAAAGGCGCGTGATCGGCACGTTCGGCGGTGGCGCTTTTTCCAGTTCAGCCTTGAAGGATGGCGTTTCGCCAATTTTCAGCCGCACCCACAGGCCGACACCGACCAGCACCGCGCTGGCCAGAAACGGCACGCGCCAGCCCCAGCTTGCAAAATCCTCGTCCGAAAGACCAAGGCCCAGCAGCAGGAACAGGCCATTGGCGAAAAAGAAGCCAACCGGTGCGCCCAGTTGCGGGGCGCTGCCAAAGCGCGCTTCCCAGCCCTTTGGCGCATTTTCCACTGCCAGCAGTGCCGCACCGCCCCATTCCCCGCCAAGGCCGAAGCCCTGCCCGAAGCGCAAGGTGCACAGCAGCGCAGGCGCGATCCATCCGGCCATCGCATAAGTTGGCAGGAACGCGATCAGCAGGGTGGAGGTGCCCATCAGCATCAGCGAGGCCACCAGCGTGGATTTGCGCCCGATGCGGTCCCCGAAGTGGCCGAAGACGATGGCGCCAACCGGCCTTGCAAAGAAGGCCAGGCCAAAGGTCATGAACGCCAGCAAAGTCTGCGCGGTTGCCGACGTCGTGGGAAAGAACAGCGGCCCGATAACCAACGCCGCAGCCGTTGCGTAGATGTAGAAGTCATAGAACTCGACAGCCGTCCCGACGAGACTAGCGGTAAGCACGCGGCCATGCTGGCGAATCGGATTCATTGACGCGTTTACCCCCACACTGTCGTGGGCGGCTTCTTTCAGCCTATGCGCGCGATGGTCAAGCAAACCGCGCACGAAGCGGGTGTGCAAAGGACGCCGGTTGCCCGACGCCCTTGCGGTTTTAGCTTTTTATTGCAGAAATTTACACACCGCCACGGTTGCGACAGCTATCCGTTACGGTCTTGCTGCACACAGGGTACGTCTTGTTCATGGCCGTTGCTGGCGGCGTTGCCATTGCGCCGCTTGAAGCAGCCGCGCCGTCCATGCTGGATGACGCCGGGTTTGATGACATTGGCGGCGTTGCGGCCGGATTGGCTGGCATCGGCGCTGCCGACGCCATGCTCTGGCCGGTGACTTGCCCCACGATTGTTGGCCAAATCTTGGCCCGCTCGTCAGGTGTCATGGCAAAGACTTGCGACTTTTGCTCATCCGTCAGCGCCCACCAGCCCTTCTGCTGGTCTGCGTCCAGCGTCCAGAAGTATTCCTTGTAATCAGCGGGCCACGCTTGATACTTTGCCTTCTGTTCGGCAGGCCACGTGTCCATCTGGCTCATTTCTGACGGACCCGGCGTGTAGGCCGTTGCGCCAGCCGTGGTTGGCGCGCTTGTCGCATCCTGATTGCCGGTGGGTGATGTTGCATCAGGCATTGTTTGGGCGATCAGCGCAGCCGGTGAAGCGGTCAACGTCAGGGCAAGTGCACTCATCGCAAGAAAACGGCGCATCGGAAATCTCCTTAAATCACATATCCAGTTGCACTCCCAAGCCTGTTGCTGCCCCGGCGGTTCCCGGCTCTGCGATGGACAGACACTGCGGGTGCGACGAACCGATACCGACAGGGATTGGCGGGAAGACGATTGCCGCGCATGCATTTGGTCCCTATCTGTTCACATATGTCTTCCCATATCATGACGAATCCCAACTCCGGTCAAACGCCCGATCAAACGTGGCTTGATGGCCTCAACCTGCCCCAGCGTGAGGCTGTGACCACGACCGAGGGGCCGGTGCTGATGCTGGCGGGCGCAGGCACGGGCAAGACGGCTGCGCTTACCGCGCGCCTTGCAAACCTGTTGCGCCAGCGGCTTGCATGGCCGAGCGAGATTTTGTGCGTGACCTTCACCAACAAGGCCGCGCGCGAAATGCGTGAGCGGGTGGGCGCGCTGATCGGACCTGCGGTGGAAGGCATGCCGTGGCTCGGCACGTTCCATTCGATCGCGGCCAAGATGCTGCGCCGCCATGCCGAACTGGTGGGCCTGCAAAGCAACTTCACGATCATCGATACCGATGACCAGTTGCGCCTGCTCAAGCAGTTGATTCAGGCCGAAGGCGTTGACGACAAACGCTGGCCGGCCAAGCAATTGGCGGGCCTGATCGACAAGTGGAAGAACCGTGGGTTCAATCCGGCCGACATCGATGCGCTGGAGAACGAGGCTTATGCCAATGGCAAGGGCCAGCGGTTTTATGCACTGTACCAGAACCGGTTGAAGGATTTGAACGCCTGCGATTTTGGCGACCTGACGCTGCACATGCTCAACATTTTCCGGCGTGAGCGCGATGTTCTGGAATCTTGGCAGCAGCGCTTCAAATACGTGATGGTGGACGAATATCAGGACACCAACGCGGTGCAATATCTGTGGCTGCGCTTGCTGGCGCAGAACCGCAAGAACATCTGCGTGGTGGGCGATGATGACCAGTCGATCTATTCATGGCGCGGCGCAGAAGTGGCTAATATCCTGCGGTTTGAAAAGGATTTTCCGGGCGCGAAGGTGATCAAGCTTGAGCAGAATTACCGTTCCACCCCGCACATTCTGGGAGCGGCATCGGGGCTGATTGCCGAAAATTCCGAACGCCTTGGCAAGACGCTGTGGACCGAGATTGACGGTGGCGACAAAGTGCGCGCCATCGGCGTGTGGGACGGGCCGGAAGAAGCACGCCGGGTGGGCGAGGAGATCGAGCGGCTGGAGCGCGAAGGTGCGCCGCTGGACCGCGTCGCCATCCTTGTGCGCGCGCAGTTCCAGACGCGCGAATTTGAAGACCGGTTTATCCAGATCGGGCTTGGCTATCGGATTGTCGGGGGTTTCCGCTTTTACGAACGCGCCGAAATCCGTGATGCGCTGGCCTATTTGCGGATCGTTGCCAGCCCGCAGGACGATCTGGCGTTCGAGCGGATTTACAATACGCCCAAGCGCGGGCTTGGCGACAAGACGCTGGAAAAGCTGCACCGCCATGCGCGGGCGCGATCCGTGCCGCTGTTTGCGGCGGCGGTTGAGATCCTTGATACAGACGAGCTGCCAGCGCGGGCGCGGGGCACTTTGGCGGGGCTGATGCGCAACTTTGCCAACTGGCGCGAATCTGCAAAATCGCTGGTGCCTGCCGAACTGGTGCGCACGATCCTTGACGAGAGCGGCTATACCGAAGCGTTGCAGGCGGAAAAAACCGCCGAGGCGACGGGGCGTCTTGAGAACCTGTCAGAACTTGCCCGGGCAATGGAAGAGTATGAAACGCTGGGTGACTTCCTTGAGCATGTCAGCCTGGTGATGGACAACGAGGCGGCGTCGGATACGGAAAAGGTCACGATCATGACCATCCATGCGGCCAAGGGGCTTGAATTCGAAAACCTGTTCTTGCCCGGATGGGAAGAAGGCGTGTTTCCATCGCAGCGTTCGCTGGATGAGGGCGGGCTGGCATCGCTGGAGGAAGAGCGCCGCCTTGCCTATGTGGCGATCACGCGTGCGCGCAAACGCTGCACCATCCTGCATGCGGCCAACCGACGGATTTACGGGCAGTGGACCAGCTCGATCCCGTCGCGCTTCATCGCCGAATTGCCAGCCGAGCATGTCGATGAAGAAACCACGCTTTCAGGCGGGGCATCGATGTGGCGGGCCAACTGGAGCGAGCGTGATGATCCGTTCGCGCATTTGGCAAAGGCCCAGCCATCACGCGGAATGGCGCGGGGTCCTGGTTGGCAACGCGCCGCCGCCCAGCCATTTGACACCAACCCGCGCCGCATCCCCGAAGCGACCCGCAGCGCGGCCAGCTTTGCTGCCAAGCCACGCAATGATGTGGGCGTAGGTGTGCGCGTGTTCCACGAAAAGTTCGGCTATGGCACAGTCGCCGCGCAAGAAGGCAACAAGCTGGAGATCGATTTCGAAACTGGCGGACGCAAACGCGTAATCGACAGCTTTATCAAGCTGGCGAGCTAATCCTGTGACGAGGCCCCTTCCCTGCGTGGGAAGGGATTAGAGTGCAGAAACGCTGAGGAAGCCGGGAACGGGGCCGTTCCAATCGCCTGCCTGTACCGGTGCATCGGCGTTATCGCGACGCGGTGTGGGTTCCGAACGCAGCGCGCGGCTTGGTTCTGCTGGCCGTGGATCAGGTGCGGCCTTGCGAGGTTCGCGCGCAGGGCGCTTTTCGCGGGCAGGCCGTTCTTCGGCCACCGGTGCTTCAACCGCCTCGACTTCAACCGGCGCTGCCCGTTCGGGCCGCTTGGTCCGACCGCCACGAGCGCGCTTTGGCTCGGCGCTGTCTTCGCGTGGTTCGCGTTCGGCACGGGGTTTGGCTTCGGCCTTGTCGCCCAAGTCGAGTTTGAATTCGGGGATTTTTGTGCCTTGCAGCTTTTCGACGTTGTCGATGGCTTCAAGATCATCATCGGCCACCAGCGTGAACGCGCGGCCCGTTGCACCGCCGCGACCGGTGCGGCCGATGCGGTGAACGTAATCGTCCGGGTGCCAGGGCGTATCGAAGTTGAAGACGTGGCTGACGCCTTTGACGTCAAGCCCGCGCGCGGCAACGTCAGACGCGCAAAGGATGCTGATGCCGCCGTCCTTGAACTTTTGCAGTTCGGCGTTGCGGGCGTTCTGGTCCATGTCGCCGTGAATTTCGCCAGCGGCAAAGCCGTGGCTTTGCAAAGACTTGGCCAGTTCACGCACAGTGGTTTTGCGGTTGGCAAAGATGATTGCGGTGGTGACGTTATCGGTGCGCAGCAGGTGGCGCAGCACGTCACGCTTGTTGCGCGATGTGCAGCGGACCTTGTGCTGCACGATGCTGGTGTTCGTGCTGGCAGGCCGCGCCACTTCGATCATCTTGGGGTTCGACAGGAATTTGTCGGCCAGCTTTTTGATCGGGGGCGGCATGGTGGCCGAGAACAGCAGCGTCTGGCGCTGGGCCGGAAGCTTGGTGCAGATGGTTTCGATGTCAGGGATGAAGCCCATGTCGAGCATGCGGTCAGCTTCATCGATCACCAGCAGATCGCAACCAGTCAGCAGAATCTTGCCGCGTTCGAACAAGTCCATCAAGCGGCCGGGCGTTGCGATCAACACGTCAACGCCGTCTTGCAGCGCCTTGATCTGGTCACCCATCTGCACGCCGCCGATGAGCAGCGCCATCTTCAGATCGTGATTCTTGCCATATTTTTCAAAGTTTTCAGCAACCTGAGCAGCCAATTCGCGGGTCGGTTCAAGGATCAACGAACGCGGCATCAGCGCGCGGCGGCGACCATGGGCCAGAATGTCGATCATCGGCAGCACGAAGCCTGCCGTCTTGCCTGTGCCGGTTTGAGCGATACCGATGATGTCACGCATCATCAGGACCGAAGGGATCGCCTGCGCTTGAATCGGAGTGGGCTCATCATAGCCAGCCTCAAGGACTGACTTGAGCAATTCATCCGAGAGGCCGAGGTCGGCAAACTTCATGCAGGCAATGTTCCGAAATCAAGAGACGGCGCACATTTTGCGCGCCAGTTGGACTGCGGCCCGCGTGGGACGCGCCAACGATGTCCGCGGGCTATGCCGATTTGTGGCGAAAAGTCAATGATTCCCAACGGTCAGGAAAACACTGATTCGGGGCTCAATCGTCGTCATCAAGTACGAGTTCGCGCAGTTTGGTAACGGCGCAATTCGCCCCGGCGCGTGAATGGATGATATCACGCCCGGAGCATAGCTGTCCGTCGGCGTTCTGTTCAACATAGAAGCCCGAATAGAAATCACGGGCGCGGCAGGATTTATCAAGACTTGCGCCGATGAGCTTGCGGTTGCGCGTAATCAACAACAGCCTGCCAGCAGATTCAGGCTGAACCCCGGCGATGCTGGCGATGGGCAAGCATTTGGCGGTCTTCCGCTCGACAAAGCGGGGCTCCATTTGCGGGCGCGATGGCATGGCCATGAATTGCCCTGGCAGACGCGGCGCGATCCGGATGATCATGCGCTGTTCAATCCGCACCTGGTTCCATGTGTCGTCAACCAGACCATCAACAATAAAACCTGCGAAACTGCCCGGTTCTGTTGCGCTGTCCATCATGGGCGCGCCTGTTGGCATGGTTGCGGCTGACCACTGCGCTTCGATACCCGCTGCCGTCATGGGCCCATCGCTTGGCGACGCGTCCATCGTTGCCGCCGGAAGCAGCAGCGCCAAATGCGCGATAAGATGAGCAATCGTGGGCATTCGGAAAAGGATGACTCTTGTTCGTACCGTTTGGGATGGATAGCAGTTTTGCGCTGCTAGCCCCGTTCCTTTTCACCCCTAGACCGAAGGCTTGAACCTTGGCTTAACCTATCACTTCAGAAAAATGAATTGCCCTCATGGCAGGGTGCCAATAGCCGGACACTTTATGACCAGCACATTCCTTGATGAGGCAGCCTGCCTGTTGGGTCCGAAAGGCCTGACCACCGCACCAGACGACATCGCGCCATGGCTGACCGACTGGCGTGGACGTTATACCGGCAAGGCATTGGCGCTCGCCTCTCCGGCCAGCACGGATGAAGTTGCCGCACTTGTCGCGCTGTGCGCGCGCCATGGCGTCCCGATCGTTCCCCAAGGCGGGAATAGCGGGATGTCCGGTGGGGCAACACCGTTTGATGGTGGGGACGAATTGATCCTTTCCTTGCGCCGGATGAACCGGATCATCTCGCTGGACCCTGCCGCGCGCACGGCAACGGTGGAAGCGGGCGTCATTCTGCAAGTGCTGCACGAAGCTGCTGAACGCGATGGATTGCGCTTTCCGCTATCATTGGGCGGCAAAGGATCGGCGACCATTGGCGGGCTGATTTCAACCAATGCGGGCGGAACACAAGTTCTGCGGCATGGTTCGATGCGGGCACTGGTGCTGGGGCTTGAAGGCGTTCTGGCGGATGGTTCGGTGTTCAACCAGCTGGTCCCGCTCAAAAAAGACAATCGCGGCTTTGATTTGAAGCAAGTTCTGATTGGCTCGGAAGGCACATTGGGCATCGTGACGGCAGCGACGCTCAAGCTGGAGCCGGGGATTGCCGGGCGGACGGTGATGTGGGCAGGCACTGCTTCATTGCAGGATGCGCGGGGGCTGCTGCTATTGGCGCAAGAAATTGCTGGCGATCTGCTGGAAGGGTTCGAAGTGCTGCCACAACACAGCCTTGAAGCCGTGATGGCTTATCTGCCCGATGCGCGGGCGCCATTGTCCGAACCGCACAATTGGCATGCGTTGATAGAATTGGTTGCAGGCGACGCTGAAACGGCAACGAGGCTTGCGGAAATTGCCGTGCAACTTCTGGCCACCGCTTACGAGCGCGGGCTGATTGCCGATGCGACAATTGCTGCAAGCGAGGATCAGGCCGAACGGCTGTGGCTGATCCGCGAGACGATTTCTCCGGCGGAGCGCGCGCTTGGCCCCGCGATGCAGCACGACATTTCTGTGCCTGTCGAGCAGATGCCCGCCTTTGTCGAAGCCGCTGTGCCACAACTGGAAACGGACTGGCCAGGCACGCGCGCTGTTTGTTTCGGCCACCTTGGTGATGGCAATGTGCATTTCCACGTCATTGCGCCGCCGGGCAGCGACCGCGCTGCGTGGGAAGCAAGCGACGGCAAAGCGATCAGCCGCCAAGTGCATGATATGGTTACGCAATGGGGCGGTTCGATTTCAGCCGAGCACGGCATTGGCCGTTTGAAGCGCGATGAACTTGTGCGGCTTGCCGATCCGGTTGCTCTGGCGATGATGCGCGCCATCAAACACGCGCTTGACCCAAAAGGGCTGCTGAACCCGGGAAAGCTTGTTTGACGCGGCTTGCGTGGCTTCCTGACAGTCACTAAGAACCGCGACTTCCGCAAGTGCCGCGGCGTGCCGCGCGTTATCAATTGAATCTGGAGAGATACCCGATGGCCAGCGCGCCGCAAGCGAACCTGCCGATGTTCTACAACGACCTCATGCCGCTCAACAGCCGTGACCACGCCACGTGGAAGGCCAAGAATGCGGATGCTGCGCCGTGGCTGATCGGCCAGCATGCCATCCCATTGACGGCAGAGGAATTTCCGCAGGCTGCGCGTCATTACCCGATCATCTTCGCATCGGGCGACAACCCCGTTCCATTGGCGCTGATGGGCCTGAATGAAGGTGTGAACATCTTCGTGGACGAAGCTGGCAAAGTCACCCAGCCGATCTACATCCCGGCATATGTGCGCCGTTATCCGTTCCTTCTGGCCAAGCTGAACCCCAGCAGCGAAGAGCTTTCGCTGTGCTTTGACCCGTCATCAGGGTTGATCAGTGATTCGGTCGAAGAAGGTCAGGACCTGTTCGCAGATGGCCAGCCTTCGGAAGCCACAAAGGCCGCGCTCGGCTTTTGCGAGCAGTTCGAACAGGCCGGACAACGCACCCAGGCGTTCATTGACGAACTCAAGAAGCATGACCTGCTGATGGAAGGCGAAGTCGCCATTCAGCAGCAGGGCAACGACCAGCCCTTCATTTACCGCGGTTTCCAGATGGTCAATCAGGAAAAGCTGCGCGAAGTTCGTGGCGACGTGTTGCGTGGTTGGGCGCAAAGCGGGCTTCTGCCGCTGCTTTATGCGCACCTCTTCTCGCTCGAACTGATTAGCCAAGTATTTGCCGCGCAAGTGCAATTGGGCAAGGGACCGATCCCGGCAGTCGCCGCTCCGGCCCAGTGACTGAAACCTGAGTGACTTGAAACCGAAACATTTGGGACACAAGTCAACAAAAAAGGCGACGAACTCAACGGTTCGTCGCCTTTTTCTTTAGGGTGTGACAAATTTCCCTCGAATCTACTTGCGGCGGCAACGACGCTACCCTATTTAGACATTGTTGCGTTGCGGCTCCCCTCATGGCCCAGCGTAACGGGTGCACCTTGGTGCACCTCCTCCCTGAACCTTGGCCACCTGGAGTTTATCTCCGGGTGGCTTTTTATTTGGAGAGGCGTTGCATCACTCTGCGGCAGCGCGCCAACGGCCGCGATCAGCGGTGCGGCCAAGTTCTGCCACGTCCACGGCCAAGCGCCGCACCAGCCCGATAAGCAAGCTTACCGTAGCGTCAAAACCGACCCCAAGTTCAAACTGGCGCTGATCAAGATAGCATGTGCGGTCGATCTCAAGCTGGAAACAATGCACCCCTTCATGCCGTTTGGCGTGGCGCTCCAGCACATACCCGCCGGCGTAAGGCCGATTATGCGACGCCCTCCGCGCAGATTGCGCAAGCACGGCGAATGCGGATCCGATGATTCCGCCATCACATGAAGACCCGAATCGGTCTCCGATCACAAACTCCGGCGCGGCCTCTCCTGCAGAGCGTGCTGCCAAAGGCGGCATGGAGTGAAGGTCAATGAGCAGTGCCGCACCCCAACGATCGCGAATCAGTTCAAGCGCCGACGCCAAAGCAGAGTGGTATGGCTGATGGATTGCGCCAATGCGGTCTTGCAATTCAGCATGGTCCAGCCTCCGCTTCCACAATTCGCCAAGGCCGGGCAGGCGGCGTGGGACCAGCCCCAGCCCGCTGCGGGCGCGACGGCTGAATGTTCCAGGCAACGTCGATGCGTCTGCTGGCACACCCCCCAGCATCTCCCAATCGACGTCGTCACATGACCGGTTGAGATCGAGCATGGCACGCGGCGCGTGGGCGACCAGCAACGCGGCTCCCGTTTCAAGGGCCACGGCTTCTGCCAGCAAATCAACGTAGCGGTCTTCAAGCCGGGGCGCGGCGAAATCCGGGTGGCGCATCCGGTCGAGCAGTGCCCTTGGATAGGCTCTGCCCGCGTGAGGCACGGCAATCACCACGGGGATTGGCGAAGGATCGCACAATTTCAACACGTAAGCCGGTATGCCGGGATTGCCGGGGACCGTGCCCCCGTGCACGAACACCGAATCTCCTGCTTGCTTGCCAGAGTCTTGCATGTTCAACTCGTGCAACCGATTCGATATGAAGTCAAAAAAACGTCTGATATCCCTGTCGGCAGAATTTTAACCGGATAGCGTTTATAGCGTTCCAGACACACAGCATTGAACCGCTGCAATTTGAACCGCACTAACAAACAAGGGTTAGCCATGATCCGGATCCTGCTCGCCGAAGATGAAGAGGCGATGCGCACTTACCTTTCACGCGCTTTGGAAAACGCAGGTTTTTCGGTGTCTTCGGTAGACCGGGGTACAGCCGCGATCCCGTTGCTTGAACGCGAACACTTTGATCTCCTGCTCTCGGACATTGTCATGCCCGAGATGGACGGGATTGAACTGGCGCAGCGTTGTGCAGAAATCAGCCCGGCCACCAAAGTGATGTTCATCACAGGCTTTGCCGCAGTAACGCTCAAGGCGAATCGCGAAGCACCGCAGGCCCGCGTGCTGTCCAAGCCATTCCACCTCAAGGACCTCGTTCTCGAAGTGCAGCGCGTGTTCGAAGATGCACCGATCATGGGCACGCAACAGCCGTGAATGAAGGTGCCTTGGCAGGCGCCTTGCAATTACCCCCTTGCCTTGGTCAAATGCCAAGGCTAATGGGCCGCTTCCCGACGACGCTACGGACACCCGGATAGTCGCTGCGGACGCATGATGGTGCGGGCGTATAGCTCAGTGGTAGAGCACTATGTTGACATCGTAGGGGTCGCAAGTTCAATCCTTGCTACGCCCACCATCACATAGAAAACCCCGCCTTGGCGGGGTTTTTTGTTGCTCTGATGCTGCAAATGGCTGGAACAGTAAGCCTGCTGCTGCCCCAGGCATCGCCATTCATTTGCCCTGCCAGTTGGGCTTGCGCTTCTGGGCGAAGGCGGCCGCACCTTCACGCGCATCCTGCGATGTCAGCACCGGCATTGTATAGGCCGTTTGCTTCTCCCACATTTCCGCCTCAGTCCATTCATGCGAATCGCGAATGATCGCTTTTGAGGCCATCAACGCCAGCGGACCGTTTTCTGCGATCTTTGCAGCCAATGCTTTGGCTCCATCGATGGAAGGCCCTTCTGTAATTTGATTGATGAAGCCGATTTCATAAGCGCGCTGCGCGGTAATGAAATCTCCCGTCAACGCCAGTTCCATGGCGATGCGCGGCGGAATTTGACGGGGCAATCGCATCAGCCCGCCAGCAGCAGCAGCCAAACCGCGTTTGGCCTCTGGAATGCCGAACATCGATGAAGCGCTGGCCACAATGAGATCGCACGCCAAGGCCAATTCCATACCGCCTGCCAAAGCATAGCCGTCCACGGCAGCCACGACCGGCTTTCTTGGCGATTGCTGGGCAAGGCCACCAAAACCGCGTCCGGGCACAGACGGCATCTCGCCGCGAAGAAATGCCTTGAGGTCCATCCCTGCGCAAAACGTGCCGCCAGCACCCGTCAGGACAGCGCAGCGCAGCGCGTCTTCGGCATCCAACCGCTCCATCGCCGCGGCTATGCCCTCGGCAACGGCACGGTTCACAGCATTCTTGGCGGCAGGTCGATTGATCGTGACGATCAGAACATTGCCATCGACTTCGGTCAGAACTTCAGCTTCGCTCATCACTTGCACTCCTGGTGTTTCACCCAACTTTAACCGGTCGCTTAAAGCTTTGACCTGGAATACCGCGTGCTGTCCAGAGCGCAGAACAAAGGCAGCGTCAAAAATTGCAGATATCCGCGCCCCGCCTTGCGCGTCCGCGCCTCTCTGCTAAGGGAAAGCCAAATTTCTCCCCAGCTGAAAAGACAGGACAGACATGGCGAAGATCAAGGTGAAGAACCCGGTCGTCGAAATCGACGGCGACGAAATGACCCGGATTATCTGGGAATGGATCCGTGAACGCCTGATCCTTCCCTACCTCGATATCGATCTCAAGTATTACGATCTCTCGGTCGAGAAGCGTGACGAGACGAACGACCAGATCACGATTGATTCTGCCAACGCGATCAAGGAATTCGGCGTCGGCGTGAAGTGCGCCACGATTACGCCTGATGAACAGCGCGTCGAGGAATTCAACCTCAAGTCGATGTGGAAATCGCCCAACGGCACGATCCGCAACATCCTTGGCGGCGTTGTTTTCCGTGAACCCATCGTGATCCAGAACGTCCCGCGTCTGGTGCCCGGTTGGACCGACCCCATCGTGGTTGGCCGTCACGCTTTTGGTGACCAGTACCGCGCCACCGATTTCCTCGTTCCCGGCCCTGGCAAACTGCGCCTCGTCTGGGAAGGTGATAATGGCGAAGTGATTGATCGCGAAGTCTTCAAGTACCCATCAGCCGGCGTTGCCATGGCAATGTACAATCTTGATGATTCGATCCGCGACTTTGCCCGCGCCAGCCTCAACTATGGCCTGAACCTTGGTTGGCCAGTATATCTTTCCACCAAGAACACGATCCTCAAGGCCTATGATGGCCGTTTCAAGGACCTGTTCCAGGAAGTGTTCGACACCGAAGGCTTCAAGGAAAAGTTTGCAGCCGCCGGTATCGTTTACGAACACCGCCTGATCGACGACATGGTCGCCTCGGCGCTCAAGTGGTCGGGCAAGTTCGTTTGGGCCTGCAAGAACTATGACGGTGACGTGCAGTCCGATACCGTGGCGCAGGGCTTTGGTTCGCTCGGCCTGATGACCTCGGTGCTGATGACGCCCGATGGCAAGACGGTTGAAGCCGAAGCGGCACATGGAACGGTGACGCGCCACTATCGCCAGCACCAGCAGGGCAAGCAAACCTCGACCAATCCTATCGCGTCAATCTTCGCATGGACGCGTGGCCTCATGTATCGCGGCAAGTTCGACGAAACGCCTGAAGTGGTGAAGTTTGCCGAAACGCTTGAGCGTGTGTGCATCGAAACCGTTGAAAGCGGCAAGATGACCAAGGATCTCGCGCTGCTCATCGGCCCAAGCCAGGCCTGGATGACCACCGAGAAGTTCTTTGAAGCCATTGTCGAAAACCTCGAAGCGGAAATGGCCAAGGGTCTTTAATCCCACCAGCCGTTCCAGCTTACCAATGCAAAAGGCCCCGGTTCACCCCGGGGCCTTTTTCGTTTGACGTTTATGTCGTTTGCAAACCCATCCGTCGTAAACCCACCCCCAGCCCCTCCGTCAAGGGAGGGGAGTTTAGAGAATGCCCCTCTCTTGAGGGAGGGGAGCGAGGCTGATTGAGCCAAAGGCGAAATTAGTCGCAGCGGGGAGGGTTTGCGAACCTATCGTGTTTGCAAACGCTAAAATCTCTCTTGGTTTGGCCGTGACACTGGCGGCCCTATTCCCTAACCAACAGACATGGCTGGAAATCTCGAACCGACAACTGCACTCTCCGATGTTCTCGTCGTGTTGGGAGCTGCCGGAATTGTGATTCCGGCCTTCGCTAGGCTGCGCATCACCCCGATCATCGGATTTATCCTTGTGGGCCTTGCGGTTGGCCCGTTCGGTCTTGGCTCGCTCGTCACACAATATCCGTGGCTCTATCACGTCACGATCACCGATCCGGCTGCGATCACACCGTTTGCGGAATTCGGGATTATTCTGCTGCTTTTCGAGATCGGCCTCGAACTTTCGTTCAATCGCTTATGGGATATGCGCCGATTGGTGTTTGGCCTTGGCGCGATGGAATTGGGCGTGTCGGCGTTCCTGCTGGCCGGTGTATTGATGGCATCGGGCTTGCCCATCAGCGGCGCTTTCGGCCTTGGCCTTGCCTTGGCGCTGTCCTCAACTGCGCTTGTCCTGCCCATTTCGGGAACACAAGGCCCGGTCGGACGCGCAGCGCTGGCGATGCTTTTGTTCGAAGACATCGCGCTTGTTCCGATCATCTTCATCCTTGGCGCATTTGCCCCTTATGCGATTGCCGATGCCGGCCCATCCTTGGGGGAAACCCTGCTGTATGGCGGGCTCGTGGTTGCTGCGCTGCTCGTCTTCGGGCGGATGCTGCTGCCGCGCCTGTTCGCACAAGCGGCCCTGACCAAAAGCCCAGAATTGTTTCTGGCCGCCACCATGCTGGTCGTTATCGCATCGGCGCTTGCCACTTCCATGGTCGGACTATCGCCCATTATGGGCGCGCTGCTGGCAGGCTTGCTGATCGCTGAAACGGAATACCATAGCGAGGTCGAGGCCATCACCAAGCCGTTCAAGGGCCTCGCCCTGGGCGTATTTCTGATCACCATCGGCATGGGCATCGATTTGCGCGTGGTATGGGCCCAGATCCTACCGCTGACGGCGGCGGTGCTGGGCGTGGTCATTCTCAAAGCCATGGTTACTGCCTTTGCATTGCGCGCGATGGGCAAAGAACGCGCAACGGCGCTTGAAGCGGGCATCCTTATGGCAAGCCCGTCCGAAACGACCCTGATCGTACTCACCGCCGCTGGTGAGGCTGCGCTTATTGACCGGGAAACCGCACAGTTCTGGCAAATTGTCACAGCCATCGGCCTGACCATCACGCCGCTACTGGCTTTGCTCGGACGATCATGGGGCCAACGTGTCGCCAATGGGTCGGCCGATGCCGGACAAGCCGTTCCCGTGGCTGAACCCGAAGGCGAGCGCGTCGTCGTGATGGGCTTTGGCCGTGTCGGCAGATTGATTGCCGAATTGCTGACGGTTCATGGCGCGCCGTGGCTTGGAATCGACACCAATCCGGCCATTGTCAAAGCGGCGCGCAACGATGGTCTTCCCGTTGTGTTTGGCAATGTCGATAGCGAGGCTGCCATCCAGCGCCTTGGGCTGGACAATGCCAAAGCGATGATCCTGACCATGGATGAGCCGGTGCTGATCCTGCGCCTGGTCAAGAAGTTGCGCACGGCACATGCCCACTTGCCCATTATTGTGCGTGCCCGCGATGCCAGCCACGCTGCGGCGCTTTACAAAGCAGGCGCCAGCCACGCCGTGCCTGAAACGCTTGAAAGCTCGTTGCAACTGTCCGAAGCCGTGCTTGTTGATCTGGGCTTTCCGATGGGCCCGGTCATCGCATCCATCCACGAAAAGCGCGATGAATTCCGCCAGAAAATCAAAGAGGAAGGCGAGCTGAATTCATTGCCAAGGCTGAAATCAGCCTCGCTTAGAGATCGAGCTTCCTGATGAAGGACGCCCACCTTCGCCATTAAGGCGAAAGTGGTGCGTATTGTCGATGATTACCCGGCCAAAACAGCGCGGGCCGCAGCGACGGCATCCGCAGCCTTCGTACCATCTGGCCCGCCGCCTTGCGCCATGTCAGGACGGCCACCGCCACCCTTGCCGCCCAGCGCCGCAACGCCTGCGCGCACAAGATCAACCGCGCTGACTTTGCCGACAATGTCCTCTGTCACGGCTGCTGCAATGCTGGCTTTGCCTTCATTCACCGCCACGATCACCGCAACGCCGGAACCCAGTCGTTGCTTGGCCTGATCAAGCAGTCCGCGCAAATCCTTGGGGTCAAGGCCTTCCAGCACCTGGCCCGAAAACTTCACACCGTTGATCTCTTCGTCTGCATTCTCGGCCTTGGCTGAGCCGCCGCCAAGTGCCAGCGCCTTCTTCGCCTCAGCCAATTCGCGCTCAAGCTTCTTGCGCTCTTCCATAAGCGCGGCAACGCGGGCTTCAACGTCTTCAGGCGTGGTGCGCAAGATGGCAGCCGTGTTCTTGAGCGCATCTTCACGCGCGATGAACCACTGGCGCGCGCCCTCACCCGTCAGCGCCTCGATCCGGCGTACACCCGATGACACCGCGCTTTCCGAAACGATGCGAAACACACCGATGTCGCCCAATGCACGGACATGGGTGCCGCCGCACAGTTCGACCGAATAGTGCTTGTCCGCCACACGGCCCATGCTGAGCACGCGAACTTCATCGCCATACTTCTCGCCAAACAGCGCCATTGCGCCCGCTTCGATAGCGTCATCGGGCGTCATCAACCGCGTGCTGACAGTCTCGTTCGCGCGGATCTCAGCATTCACTTCAGCCTCGATTGCCGCGATGTCTTCGCTTGTCAGCGCCGTCGGCTGCGAGAAGTCGAAGCGCAAACGGTCTGCCGCAACAAGCGATCCCTTCTGCGTGACATGGCCACCCAGACGCCCGCGCAAAGCCGCGTGCAGCAAGTGCGTTGCCGAATGGTTTGCGCGGATCGCATCGCGGCGCGCGAGGTCAATATCCAGCTTCACCACATCGCCGACCTTGATCGAACCGGCATCAACCACCGCGTTGTGCGCATGCAAACGCCCCAGCGGTTTTGACGTATCGCCCACCGTCAGCGCCAGCCCGTCAACGCCGGTAATTGTGCCTGCATCGCCCGACTGGCCGCCGCTTTCGCCATAGAAAGGCGTTTGGTTGACGATGACCGTTACAGTCTCGCCAGTGCTTGCCGCAGAAACTTCCTTGCCATCTTTCACAAGCGCGACGACTTGCGCTTCACCCGTGGTTGCAGTGTAGCCGGTAAATTCGGTCGCGCCGACGCGTTCGGCGATATCAAACCAGACTTCACCATCCGCCGCCTGGCCCGATCCCTTCCACGCTGCCCGAGCCGCTGCCTTTTGCTGCGCCATCGCCGCATCAAAGCCTTCACGGTCAACGCTGATCCCGCGTGCGCGCAGGGCGTCCTCGGTCAAGTCATAAGGGAAGCCGAATGTATCATAGAGCTTGAACGCAGTCTCGCCGGGCAGCTTATCGCCTTCACCCAACGCGCCGGTCGTCTCATCAAGCAGCTTGAGCCCGTTCGACAGCGTGCGGCGGAACTGCACTTCTTCGCGCAGCAATGTTTCTTCGATCAACGGCTGCGCCCGGCCGAGTTCGGGATAAGCCGCGCCCATTTCTGCCACCAGCGCAGGCACCAAGCGGTGCATCAACGGATCGCGCGCGCCCAGCAAGTGCGCATGACGCATGGCGCGGCGCATGATCCGCCGCAGCACATATCCGCGGCCTTCGTTCGAAGGCAAAACGCCATCGGCCAAAAGGAAGCTGGTCGACCGCAAGTGATCGGCGATCACGCGGTGGCTGGCGCGCTGATCGCCCTCAGCCCTGACCGAGGTGAGGCTTTCAGACGCTGCAATCAGGGCCTTGAAGGTGTCGGTGTCGTAATTGTCATGTTCGCCCTGCATCACCGCAGCGATGCGCTCCAGCCCCATGCCGGTGTCGATGCTCGGCTTGGGCAGGTTGCCGGTAATCTCGCCAGCAGTCTGTTCAAACTGCATGAATACGAGGTTCCAGATTTCAATAAACCGGTCGCCATCCTCTGTGGGCGATCCCGGAGGGCCGCCCCAGATGTGATCGCCATGATCGAAAAAGATTTCCGAACACGGTCCACACGGACCATCATCGCCCATCGCCCAGAAGTTGTCCTTCGTGGCAATGCGGATGATGCGGTCTTCGGGCAGTCCGGCGATCTTCTGCCACAGCGCGAACGCCTCATCATCGGTGTGATAGACGGTGGCGATCAGCTTTTCTTTGGGTAAACCCCATTCGCGGGTCAACAGCGTCCAGGCATGCGTGATCGCCTGCTCTTTGAAGTAATCGCCGAACGAGAAGTTGCCGAGCATCTCGAAGAACGTGTGGTGGCGCGCGGTATAGCCCACATTATCAAGATCGTTATGCTTGCCGCCTGCGCGCACGCACTTTTGCGATGATGTGGCACGCGGCGTTGCCCGTGTTTCCAACCCGGTAAACACGTTCTTGAACGGCACCATGCCCGCGTTCGTAAACATCAGGGTCGGGTCGTTGTAAGGCACAAGTGGAGCAGACTGTACCACGTCATGGCCAGCAGAGCCGAAGTAGTCGAGGAAGGAGCGGCGGATTTCGTTCGTCGATGTCATAGCCTGCCGATTAGGCGAGCGTTTGACGCGCTACAAGCACGTTTCATCCATTAGTGTGATCGGATGTTGCGGTTACAAGCCACGCGGCGGCAGGGAAAGTCACGCGAGCACCATCAAAATGCGCTTCAACCAAGGCCAAGAGATGCTTTTCGAAGTCCGCCCTCTCCTCGGGCGGGAGTGTGCGCAGGGCAAAAGCGGATGGACCGATTCGCCGAAATAGCGCCATAGCCTCGGCTACGGCATCAGGCCCCACCCCTGCCACATATGCGAAATCGACAGGCCTTAACGCCAATTCGCGCCATCCGGCCAAACACCGGCGAACATGGTCTGGGTCGGCAAAGGCGAATGGGCCGGGCGCATATGGCTGCACCGGGGCACTTTGCGCGGCTGGCAAAAGTTCAGCGATGGCTGCGGCCCAAATGTTCTCTGACGGCTTGCGAAAACACGTGAACACGAGCCGCGCATTTGCGGCGGCCTGTGCAGCCAGATGCCTGAACGCCGCCGGTGGGTCGTCAAAAAACATTACGCCGTGACGGGACACATAAAGATCAGGAGTCCCGCCGGGGCAGGACCACTTCGCGGCATCGGCAAGCTCGAATGACAAGTTGCGCGTTTCGGCGGAACGCAGTTTTGCTGCAGCGATCAGGTCTGGAGAGACATCGACACCGGACACTTGCGCGTCAGGACGATCGGCTGCAACGGCCATTGCGACCTCACCTGCTCCGCATCCGATATCAACGATGCAGCTGCCCGGTTCGGCTGCAATCGCTGAGAGCAATTGCGGCGTCAGTTCTGAAAAACTTGTGTCGGTGCGCTGCCATTCGGTCGCCCAGTTGCGGCCAACCCCGCCTTGCCAATCTTTGATATCCGTCATGCTCGAAGGCTAATGCCGAAGTCCGTTTAGAGCAAGGTTGGCCCAACAAGTTACATCGTAAAGTAAGTGCCGCCTTTCACGCGCGCGCGCTGCCAGGCTGGACGGGCATGAATGGCGGCAACAAAGGCAGCAAGCTTGGGCAACTTGGCACCCTGCCCCTGCATCACCGCCACTTCTGCAGGGAAGCTCAACATTACATCGGCTCCGGTCCAAGTATCACCGATGAAATGACCGGATGGACGCAAGATGTGTTCCATGTAGCCAAAATGGGCAGCGAGTTGATCTGCGATGCGCGGCGCGATTGGTGCTGCAGCCTCGCCAAGCTTTGCTGTGTAAAGCTGCAACAGCACCGGCGTCATTGCCGAACCTTCGGCAAAATGCATCAATTCAAGATGACGCAGTGCATCATCAGTGCCGGGCGCTGGCAGCCATGCTCCATTGCCGTAACGCTCACACAATGTTTGAACAATCGCCGCCGATTCTGCGATCACACGCCCATCGATTTCCACGAGTGGTGACTTACCCAGCGGGTGCACGGCCTTCAATTCTGGCGGCGCCAGGTTTGTCAGGGCATCCCGCGTATAGTGCCGGATCTCATATTCACGACCCAGTTCTTCCAATAGCCAAAGGATGCGCTGCGAACGGCTGTTGTTGAGGTGGTGAACGATGATCGACATTGCACTTCTCCAAATTATTAATCGGGAGGTTAACGCGCAACTTGGCCCATGGGTACCAAAAAACCCGCGTATTCCTGCCGGGGAATACGCGGGCTCTTTGGTTTGGTCAGCCGCCGCACTGGTCAATATGCGGCCTACTGCCTTGAAGGATCAAACGTCGTCGTCCGCGTCCGGGCCCGCCATCAATCCTTCGGCAACCTGATCGGTGCGGCCGCGAATCGCAGCTTCGATGCGGTTGCAGATCTCCATGTTCTCACGCAGGAAGTTCTTGGAATTCTCACGCCCCTGCCCGATGCGGATAGAGTCGTAACTGAACCAGGCGCCTGACTTTTCAACCACACCGGCCTTCACGCCAAGGTCGAGAATTTCGCCAATCTTGGAAATGCCTTCGCCATACATGATGTCGAATTCGACTTGCTTGAACGGCGGCGCGACCTTGTTCTTTACGACCTTAACGCGCGTTGCGTTGCCGACGATTTCATCGCGGTCCTTGATCTGACCTGTGCGGCGGATGTCGAGACGGACCGAAGCGTAAAACTTCAAGGCATTGCCGCCGGTCGTCGTTTCAGGATTGCCGTACATCACGCCAATTTTCATGCGCAGCTGGTTGATGAAGATCACCATGCAGCGCGAACGGCTGATCGATCCGGTCAACTTGCGCAGCGATTGGCTCATCAAGCGGGCTTGAAGGCCAACGTGGCTGTCGCCCATTTCACCCTCGATTTCGGCACGAGGAACAAGAGCGGCAACCGAATCGACCACAAGCACGTCAATTGCATTCGAACGCACCAGCGTGTCGACGATTTCCAGTGCCTGCTCACCCGTATCAGGCTGCGAGACGATCAGTTCGTCAATGTTCACGCCCAGCTTGCGCGCATAGACCGGGTCAAGCGCGTGCTCGGCATCAATGAACGCAGCGGTGCCGCCGCCCTTCTGGGCTTCGGCAATCACATGCAATGCAAGCGTGGTTTTGCCCGAGCTTTCCGGACCATAGATTTCAATCACACGGCCACGCGGCAATCCGCCGACGCCAAGCGCGATATCAAGCCCAAGCGAGCCGGTGGAAATTGCCTCCACTTGCATGGTTTCTTTCGAGCCCAGCTTCATTGCCGAACCCTTGCCGAACGCACGGTCAATTTGCGCAAGGGCTGCGTCGAGCGCCTTTTGACGATCCATGTCCTTGATCTTACCTTCCTCGATGAGCTTGAGCTGTGCCGCCATGGCTACGTATCCCTTGCTAGAGTTGGCTCACATGAACCGTCAACAAGGGCTTTGTACTCCTTGTGTTCCATTAGAACAAGAGGGGAACAATATTTTTGTGCCTATACGGAATCAAGAGCAGCCAAATACCTAAGCTGCAAGCGGAATTCCGCCAAAGCTGTTGACGAATGATCGGCAAAAATTGCCTGATCATCACAGCGCTCCATGCGCCAATCGCTTCGGATTTGGTGCAATAAGCGCCCGCGCCAAGCCTTTTCGGCAAAAGTCGCGATCTGAGTCGGCCCTGCCTCCCGAGTCTCGGGCGGCAGGGCAAACCATTGGGTCAAACTACGCCAAACGCCAGCATGGCATCGGCAACCTTCTTGAAGCCTGCGATATTCGCACCCTTCACGTAATCCACATAACCGCCGCCTTGATCGCCATAGGCAAGGCAAGACTTGTGGATCCCGAGCATGATGTCCTTCAGCATCTGCTGCAATTCGTCTTCTTTCCACGAGCGCCGTTCAGAGTTCTGGCTCATCTCAAGGCCGGAAACCGCCACCCCGCCAGCGTTGGACGCCTTGCCGGGCGCGTAGAGGATCTTCGCGGCCTTGAACACGTGAACGCCGTCAAGATCGGTCGGCATATTGGCACCTTCCGACACCGCCTTGCAGCCGTTGGCGATCAGCATGCGGGCATCATCGCCGAGCAATTCGTTCTGCGTAGCGCACGGCAGCGCAACGTCGCACGGCACGCCCCACGGCGTCTTTCCGGCATGGAAGGTGGCCCCGGGATAGGCCTCGACATATTCTTCAATCCGCCCGCGACGATGCGTCTTGTGGCTTTTCACCCAATCAATCTTTTCCTGATTGATGCCGTCGGGATCGTGAATGTAGCCTCCGGAATCCGACATCGTCAGGACCTTGCCGCCAAGCTGGACGATCTTCTCCGCAGCATGGGTCGCAACGTTGCCCGATCCTGAAATGACTGCCGTTTTGCCTTGCAGGTCTTCGCTCTTGGTCGCCAGCATGTTTGCGAGGAAATAGACCGCACCATATCCCGTTGCTTCTGTCCGGATAAGCGAACCGCCCCACTCAAGCCCCTTGCCCGTCAGTACGCCGGTGAAGTTGTTGGTGATGCGCTTGTACTGGCCGAACATGAAGCCAATTTCGCGCGCGCCCACGCCAATATCGCCTGCCGGAACATCGACATCCGCGCCGATGTGCCGGTAGAGCTCGGTCATGAACGATTGGCAAAAGCGCATGATCTCACGCACGCTTTTGCCCTTGGGATTAAAGTTCGAACCACCTTTGCCCCCGCCCATTGGCAGGCCTGTCAGCGCGTTTTTGAAAGTCTGTTCAAACGCCAGAAACTTCAGCACTGACTCGGTGACCGAAGGGTGGAAGCGGATTCCGCCTTTGTATGGCCCGATCGCGTTGTTGTTCTGCACCCGCCACCCACGCTGGACGCGGACATTGCCGTTGTCGTCTTCCCAGCAGACGCGAAACGACACGACGCGGTCAGGTTCTGCGATGCGGCGCAGGATTTGTTGGGCGTGATATTCTTCCTTGTCCTGCATGAACTCGAAGATGTCTTCGGCAACTTCTTGCACCGCCTGCACAAATTCAGGCTGATGGGCGTTTCGTTTTTTCACGCCCTCCATGAATGTCGGTAAATCGACATGATCGGTTACGGCCACAATTCTCTCCCCTGATTCGAACCTAAACTAGGCTTACCGTGGTGGCAGATGCGGCCCGTACCGCGGCGACTTCTGCCTAAGGGCCGAGTCGCGCTTTTGTTGGGGAGAGATTAGCGGCTTTTAGCTTTGGCAAAAGCACGGAAACGCATGGACTTATCGGGGAGGCGCGTCCTCTTTCTTCTTAAACATTTTATCCAGCGCCGCTTTTACAGATTCACCCGCCGCCGCCTCGTCCAAAGTGGGGTCAGGTGCAGGCACCGAGTTTTCGCCAGACGGAATTTCGCTTACGGCAATACCTTCGGACGCTGAACCAGAAACGGGTGCTTGCAACGGTACGACCAGTTTAACCAGGCTGCCAAGTTGCTCGGCCAGGACCTTTTCCACTGCGCCCGAAATCGTGTCAGCTTTATATCGCATGTAGCCGCCAACAACGTATTCCCAGAGAATGCGGGTGCCCTTGCCGTTTGGCAGATCAACCGGCTTGAATGTGACCGTCATGGTGCCCGTGACTGCTTCTGATTGCAGCGGCCCCAACCCTCCGGTCATGCGCAAGGCGCGGTAAGGCTCGGCATAGAGCACACGCATGTGCATGACCGATCCCGGACGTTGGCTGACGGGTGCGTCTTTGGGCACGGGCAACTTTTCGCAGAAGCAACCGTTCGCCGACGGATCGAGGCTAAGGTTTACGGCTTCACCAGAGAACGTATGCCCATTGCTCCACCACTTTGCCGGGGAAACAAATGCGTTCCAAGCCGCCGCTGGCGGGGCTGCCACCTCGCCAGTAACGCGAATGACAAAACCGGCCTCGCTCTTTTGAACGACCTCAGCACACGCAGGAACGGCGAGACCCGAAAGCCCCGCCGCCAAAAATACCAGATACTTGCGCATGGAACGGCCCCTTCCGTCCGCGCCGGGACGGGCGAACCGAGATCACAATTAGCGCCCGTTCAGGATCGCCTCAATAGCCGCAGTGACTTCGTCCATATCGGCCATACCATCGACGCGGGCAACAATACCGTTGCCTTCGTAGATCGGGAGGATCGGCGCGGTCTTGGCGCGATATTCCGCCATGCGCGTACGCACGGTTTCTTCGTTATCATCCGGACGGCGCTTAAATTCGTGGGAACCGCACTTGTCGCACGTGCCCTCAACTACAGGCTTTTCGAACGTATCGTGATAGCCCTTGCCGCACGACGCGCAGGTATAACGGCCGGTGATACGCTCAACCAAGGCGTCCTCGTTCACGTCGAGTTCTACGACATGGTCAAGCTTGCGTCCGCGGCTTTCCAGGATTGCCTCAAGGGATTTTGCCTGCGGAGCGGTGCGCGGGTAGCCATCGAAAATCGCGCCTTGATCGGCAGGCATGGCATCGAGTTCATCGCCGATCAAAGCCGAAACGATATCATCGGAAACGAGTTGACCTGCTTCCATGACCGCTTTGGCTTTAAGACCAACCGCGGTCTCCGCCTTCACGGCCGCGCGCAGCATGTCACCGGTGGAAAGCTGCTTCATGCCGTGGCGTTCGACCAGACGTTGAGCCTGCGTCCCCTTGCCTGCGCCCGGAGGCCCCAACAGGATAATGTTCACGAATTCATTCCCCTCTCAACCGGGCTTGTCAGCGCAGCCGACCCTTCAATTTGGCCTTCTTGATCAAATCGCCATACTGGTGCGCCAGCAAGTGCGATTGAATCTGGGTGATCGTATCAACGGTGACGTTCACGACAATCAACAAGCTGGTGCCACCAAAGAACACAGCGCCCATTCCCGTCTCCGCCATAATCCATTCCGGCACGACGCAAACAACAGTGATGTAGGCCGCACCGAGCACGGTGATGCGCGTCAACACATAGTCCAAATAGTTCGCGGTGTTCTTGCCAGGACGAATGCCGGGAATGAACCCGCCGTTCTTCTTGAGGTTCTCAGCCGTCTCTTCAGGATTGAAAACAACCGCCGTGTAGAAGAACGCGAAGAAGATGATACCGGCCGCGTAGAGCAGCATGTAGAGCGGCTTGCCGTGCCCAAGATACTGGTTCAGCGTGACGATCACCTGACCCATGGTTGTATCTGGCGAAATCGAGTTGCCCGCAAACTGGGTGATTGTCAGTGGCAAGAGCAGCAACGAACTCGCGAAAATGGGAGGAATCACGCCAGCAGTGTTAAGCTTCAACGGGAGGTGGCTGCTGTCGGCCTGCATCATTCCACGTTGAGTGGCCCGTTTGGGATACTGGATCAACAAACGCCGTGTCGACCGTTCAAAGAAGCAGATTGCTAGCACCAAGACGATCAGCATGATTACAATGCCGACGATCAGGAACGGCGAAATTGCGCCAGTCCGGCCACCTTCGAAAAGGTTGCCAAAGAACTTCGGCAGCTGGGCAACAATGCCAGCCATGATGATCAACGAAACGCCGTTGCCGATGCCGCGTGAGGTGATCTGCTCACCCAACCACAGCAGGAACATGGTCCCGCCGATCAGCGAGATCACAGCACCAACACGGAACAGCAGGCCGGGATTGACTACGGCCTGCAACCCGCTCGACGCACCGTATGCTTCAAGCCCGGAGGCGAGCACCCAGCCTTGAATGGCGGTCAGCAAAACAGCGCCGTAGCGCGTGTATTGGTTGAGCTTCTTGCGGCCGCTTTCGCCTTCCTTCTTCAACGCCGCAAGCGACGGATGAAGCGAGGCAGCCAATTGCACCACGATCGAAGCCGTGATGTAGGGCATGACGCCGAGCGCGATCAGGCTCATACGTTCAAGCGAGCCGCCCGAGAATGCATTGAAAATGTCGAGCACGCCACCACGCGTCTGATCGTACAGCGTCTCCATAATCAGCGGATTTACACCCGGCAGCGGCACAAAGCTGAGGAAACGGAATACAATGAGCGCGCCCACCGTGAACCAGATCCGATTTTTAAGCTCGGTCGCTTTGGAGAAGTTGGCCAGACTGAGGTTGCTGGCGATATTATCGGCGCGTGATGCCATGTTCGGGGTTCAAGCCTTGCTGTGAGACAGGACATCTTGCCTGCCTCCATCATGTAGAGCTAGCCCATATAGTGCGAATTCGCGAAAGTCGAACCCGTGCAATGCCAAAATCCCCGCCTGCGTTACAGGCGGGGACTGGAATGCTTCACTTGGCCTGCTTGTTGGCCTCGCGGCGGGCGGTCTTCTTCTCATGCTCGCTCGGCTGAGCGGCAGGAAGTTCAACCGAACCGCCGGCCTTTTCAACGGCTTCGAGCGCGCCCTTGCTGACGCCATCAACCTTGAAGGCCACCTTGGCTGTGAATTCACCCTTGCCGAGCAAACGCACGCCATCCTTGCCGCCACGGGCAAGACCGGCAGCCTTGAGCGCTGCGTGATCGATCGGAGCAGACAGGTCAAACTTGCCAGCGTCGATCATCTTCTGGATCATGCCGAGGTTAACTTCAGCGAAGTCCTTGGCGAAGATGTTGTTGAAGCCGCGCTTTGGAATACGCATGTGAAGCGGCATCTGGCCGCCTTCAAAACCGTTGATCGACACACCCGAACGCGCCTTGGCGCCCTTTTGGCCGCGACCAGCGGTCTTACCCTTGCCGGAACCGATACCACGGCCCACGCGCATGCGACCTTTACGGGCACCCTTGTTGTCGGAGATTTCATTTAATTTCATGATCTGCACTCGCTTTCGCTTTTGTCGCGCTGGAAAGAAGCGGCGCGCATAGGATAAAACCCTACGCTTGTCACCCCTTTAGGAGCTTCTGGCCCCAAATGGAAAACCCCGGCACATGGCCGGGGTGTCCCGATATTTCCGCAAAATCGCGGTGATCAGTCGATCACGGCAACCATGTGAGGAAGCTTTGCAATGGCACCGCGCACTTCAGCCGTGTCTTCCAACTCGACCACGCGATTCATTTTGCCCAAGCCCAGACCGATCAGAATCTTCTTCTGATGTTCCGGGCGACGGATCGGCGAACCGATCTGCTTGATCTTGATCGTAGCCATTACCGATTACTCCGTGATGGCATCGGCAGCAGCTTCGGCTTCAACCGAAGTTGCGCCACCGCGACCGAGCAGATCGGCAACCTTCTTGCCACGACGCTGGGCAACCGACTTCGGTGAAGTCTGGCTGACAAGCGCGTCGAAGGTTGCGCGGATCATGTTGTAAGGATTCGATGTGCCGACCGACTTGGTCACCACGTCGGCAACGCCGAGGCTTTCGAAGACTGCGCGCATCGGACCACCAGCGATGATGCCCGTACCGGCAGGAGCCGTACGCACATTCACCTTGCCAGCGCCAAAACGGCCCTTGCCGTCGTGATGCAGCGTGCGGCCTTCCTTCAGCGGCACGCGGACCATTGCGCGCTTTGCAGCAGCAGTAGCCTTGGTGATTGCTTCAGGCACTTCGCGCGCCTTGCCCTTACCGAAGCCTGCACGGCCCTTGCCGTCGCCGACTACGACCAGTGCAGCAAAGCCGAAGCGCTTACCGCCCTTGACCGTCTTTGAAACGCGGTTGATGTGTACGAGCTTTTCGATCAGCTCCTCACCACCGTCATCGTCGGCGCCGCGACCACCGCGACGATCGTCACGACGACCACCGCGATTGTTTCCGCCACGATCATTGTTGCCACCGCGATCGTTGCCGCCACGGCCGCGACCACGGCCACGACCTTCACGCTGCGGCTCACCGCCGGCCGCGTCTGCGACAACGGCGACTTCGCCTTCCAGGTTGGTTTCGTCAGCCATAATCAGAACTCCAGGCCGCCAGCGCGGGCAGCATCAGCCAGCGCCTTGACGCGGCCATGGAACAGGAACCCGCCGCGATCGAACACAACGGTGGTAACGCCAGCAGCCTTGGCCTTCTCGGCGATTTCGGCGCCAACCTTTGCCGCAGCATCGATGTTCGCACCAATCGACTTCTGGCCAGTGACCATCGAAGACGCGGCAGCGACCGTGTGGCCTTGTGCATCGTCGATGATCTGGGCGTAGATGTGACGGCCAGAACGGTGGATCGAGAGACGCGGACGGCCACCCGAACGCGCTTTCAGCGCAGTACGAACGCGCAGCCGACGGCGTGCGAAGAGAGACAGCTTTGCCATTACTTCTTCTTCCCTTCCTTGCGGAAGACAAACTCGCCACGGTACTTGATGCCCTTGCCCTTGTAAGGCTCGGGCTTGCGCCAGCGACGGATCTCGGCGGCGACTTGGCCAACCTTCTGTTTGTCGATACCCGAAATTTCCACCGTGGTGTTATCAGGGGTCTTGATTTCGATACCTTCCGGAATGGCGAAATCAACATCGTGGCTGTAGCCAAGCTGCAGCTTCAGGTTCTTGCCCTGCGAGTTGGCGCGATAGCCAACACCGGTGATTTCAAGAACCTTGGTGTAGCCCTGCGTGACGCCGGTCACGAGGTTGTCAACCAGAGTGCGCTGCATGCCCCAGAAGGCACGTGCCGCTTTGGTTGCGTTCGCTGGCTTCACGGTGATCGTATCACCATCAAGCGTGTAGCTGATTTCGTCGCGCATGGTGAGCGAGAGTGAGCCCTTAGGCCCCTTCACGGACAACACGCCATTGGCGATATCAGCGGTGACGCCGCTAGGGATCGTCACCGGCTTTTTGCCGATGCGGCTCATCAGAAGACCTCCGCGAGCACTTCGCCACCGACGTTGGCTGCACGTGCTTCGGCATCCGAGAGCACGCCGCGTGGCGTCGAGACGATGGTGATGCCAAGGCCATTGCGGATCACAGGAAGTTCTTTCGAACCCGAGTAAACGCGGCGGCCAGGCTTCGAAACACGGGCAACATGCTTGATCGCAGGTTGGCCTTCGAAATACTTCAGTTCGATGCGAAGCTGCGGATGCGCGCCAGTGGCGTCTTCCGAGAAGCCACGAATGTAACCTTCGCGCTGAAGCACTTCGAGAACGTGTGCACGCAACTTGGAAGCTGGCGAAAGGACTGTGTCCTTTTTCGCCTGCTGGCCGTTGCGGATACGGGTGAGCATGTCACCCAAAGGATCGGTCATTGCCATCGGATGTCCTTACCAGCTCGACTTGGTCAGGCCGGGGATAAGGCCCTTGTTGCCTTTGTCCCGCAGCTCGATCCGGCAAAGGCCGAACTTGCGATAATAGCCGCGTGGGCGACCAGTCGTTGCGCAACGGTTGCGAACCCGGGTCGGGTTTGCGTTGCGGGGAATTTCAGCCATCTTGAGGCGGGCAATCAAACGCTCGGTTTCATCGAGGGTCTGGTCACCAGCAATAGCCTTGAGCGCTGCATACTTCGCCGCGTACTTCACGACGAGCTTCTTGCGACGCTCATTCTTATTGGTGGAACTCAGTTTCGCCATGGACTTAAGCTCTCTTCTTCAAATCAGGATCACGCGGCCTGCTGCTCTTCAGCAGCTTCCTGCGGGAACGGGAAACCGAACAGGCGAAGCAATTCACGTGCCTCGTCGTCAGTCTTCGCGGTGGTGGTGACGATGATGTCCATGCCACGCACCTTCTCGATCTGGTCATAGCTGATCTCTGGGAAGATGATCTGCTCTTTCAGACCCATTGCATAGTTGCCACGGCCATCAAACGACTTCGGGTTCAACCCACGAAAGTCACGGATGCGAGGCATTGCAATGGTGATCAGGCGGTCAAGAAATTCGTACATACGTTCACGACGCAAGGTAACCTTGCAACCGATCGGCATGCCTTCGCGCAGCTTGAATTGCGCGATCGACTTCTTTGCCTTGGTGATGACAGGCTTCTGGCCAGCGATCAGCTCCATTTCGGCAGCTGCGGTCGTGACCTTCTTCTTGTCCTGGCTCGCTTCGCCCACACCCATGTTGAGTGTGATCTTTTCGATGCGCGGGATTTCCATCACGTTCTTGTAGCCAAACTTGGCCTGCATCGCAGCAGCGATTTCAGTGTCAAACTTGGTCCGCATACGCGGGGTATACTGATCAACCATCGATGGCCTCCCCGGACTTCACGGCCACACGGACCTTCTTGCCGTCCTTGATTTCGAAGCGAACGCGGGTGGGTTTGCCATCCTTGTCAGCGACCGAAACCTTGGAGATGTGCAGCGGCGCTTCAAAGCGATCAATGCCGCCCTGAGGGTTCTGCTGGCTTGGCTTGCGGTGACGGGCAGCAATGTTAATGCCGCCAACGACAACCTTCTCATCCTTCGGCATGACCTGGAGCACAGTGCCTGAACGACCCTTGTCCTTGCCCGAACGAATGACGACGGTATCGCCCTTCTTGATCTTTGCAGCGGCCATTACAGCACCTCCGGCGCAAGGCTGATGATCTTCATGAAGCCCTTGGCACGCAATTCGCGAACCACTGGGCCGAAGATACGCGTACCGATCGGCTCTTCATTCTTGCCGACGAGCACAGCAGCATTGCCATCAAAACGGATAACGCTGCCATCGGCGCGACGCACGTCCTTGGCGGTACGTACGATCACGGCGCGATGGACATCGCCCTTCTTGACGCGTGCACGGGGCTGCGCCTCCTTGACCGACACCACGATGATGTCGCCAACGCTCGCGAACCGACGCTTAGAGCCACCCAGTACCTTGATGCACTGGACGCGCTTTGCGCCGCTGTTGTCCGCGACGTCGAGATTGGATTGCATCTGGATCATTGATCCGGTTCCTTCTCACTGGCTTGCCGGAACCAGTCCGGCAGTTCCAAAACTGTCGCCCGGGCCGAAGCACGGCTTGCGCCGTACTGCAACCCGAAATTCGTCAGACGTCCGCTTCGATTGCGGTGCCCTTGCCGGCTTGAACGCGGTCGATGACCTTCCACGTCTTCAGCTTGGAGATCGGCGCAGTCTCTTCGATGCGCACGGTCTCACCGATCTTGAACACATTCGTCTCGTCGTGTGCGTGATACTTCTTCGAACGACGGATGATCTTCCCGTACAACGGGTGCTTCACCTTACGCTCGACCTTCACGACCACGGTCTTGTCGGTTTTGTCGGAAACCACGGTTCCGGTCAAAATACGCTTTGGCATACTAGCTTCCTTACGCCTGGGCCGACTGAGAACGCTCAGTTTGCAGCGTCTTGATGCGTGCGATGTCGCGGCGAACTTCCTTGATGCGTGCTGGACGCTCAAGTTGGTTGGTCGCGCCTTGGAAACGCAGGTTGAACTGCTCGCGCTTCAGCTCAGCGAGATCAGCAGAAAGCTGGTCGTCGCTCTTGACGCGAAGGTCTTCGAACTTGGCCATCATCTTTCCTCCTTACTCGCCGCCAAGATGCGAAGTATCACCCAAACGGGCGACAACCTTCGTCTTGATCGGCAGCTTCATTGCAGCGCGGCTGAATGCCTCAGCGGCAAGCGGGCCGGGAACGCCATCCAGTTCGAACAGGATGCGGCCTGGCTTTACACGGGCAGCCCAGTATTCGATCGAACCCTTGCCTTTACCCTGACGGACTTCAGCAGGCTTCTTCGACACTGGCACGTCTGGGAACACGCGGATCCACAGACGGCCTTGACGGCGAATGTGGCGGGTGATCGCGCGGCGGGCCGCTTCGATCTGGCGCGCGGTGATCCGCTCTGGCTCCATAGCCTTAAGGCCGTAGGAGCCGAAGTTCAGGTCCGTACCGCCCTTGGCCAAGCCGTGGATACGGCCCTTGAAGGTCTTGCGGAACTTGGTCTTCTTCGGTTGCAGCATGGTGCTTCTCTACCCTCGAGGCTCAGCGTGCCGGACGGACGCCGGAAGTCTGTGCTTCCAACATCAGTCGGTCCTGCGCCATCGGGTCATGACCAAGAATCTCACCCTTGAAGATCCAGGTCTTGATACCGATGATGCCATAGGCGGTCAGCGCTTCGGCTTCAGCATAGTCGATGTTCGCGCGCAGCGTGTGCAACGGAACCCGGCCTTCGCGATACCATTCAACGCGGGCGATTTCAGCGCCGCCAAGACGGCCTCCGCACGTGATCTTGATGCCTTCAGCACCAAGACGAAGTGCTGACTGAACCGCACGCTTCATAGCGCGACGGAAAGCAACGCGGCGGATCAGCTGATCGGCAATGCCCTGGGCGACGAGCTTGCTGTCGATTTCCGGCTTGCGGATTTCAACAATGTTCAGCTTCACGTCGCTGCCGGTCATCGAAGCGAGCTTCGAGCGAAGCTTTTCGATGTCGGCGCCCTTCTTGCCGATGATGACACCCGGACGGGCGGCATAGATCGACACGCGGCACAGCTTGGCGGGGCGCTCGATAACGACCTTCGAGACCGCTGCCTGTGGCAGGGTATCAAAGACGAACTTGCGGATCGCCAGATCTTCCTTGAGCATCTGCGCGTAGTTACGCCCTTCGGCGTACCAGCGGCTGTCCCAGGTGCGGTTGATCTGCAGACGCAGACCAATGGGGTTAGACTTATGACCCATGATCAGGCCTCCCCTTCTTCGGTTGCTTCGCGCACGACAATCCGGAGACGTGAGAACGGCTTCAGGATGCGTGTCGACTTACCGCGACCACGGGTGTGGAAGCGCTTCATCGTCACCGACTTGCCGACCGAGGCTTCTGCCACGAACAACGCGTCAACGTCGAGGTTATGGTTGTTTTCCGCATTGGCGATCGCCGAGGCGAGAACCTTGCGCGCATCAACTGCCATGCCCTTAGTTGAGAAGGACAGGATGTTCATGGCTTCTTCAGCGGTCTTGCCACGGATCAGCGCAGCAACGAGATTGAGCTTCTGGGCCGAACCACGGATCGTGGTACCGACTGCCAGCGCTTCGTTGTCACCAACGCGGCGTGGAGCTGCAGGCTTGCTCATTAGCGCTTGCCCTTCTTGTCAGCGGCGTGGCCGGGGAACGTGCGCGTCGGCGCAAATTCACCAAGCTTATGGCCGACCATCTCTTCCGAGACGGAAACGGGGATGAACTTGTGACCGTTGTATACGTTGAACGTTAGTCCAACGAACTGCGGCAGAATGGTCGAACGACGCGACCATGTCTTGATCGGGCCAGCGCGAGAGCCTGTGTCCTGAGCGACTTCCGCCTTCTTCAGGAGGTGCAGGTCGACGAAGGGGCCCTTCCAGATGGAACGTGCCATGGGGTGTTACCTCTTCTTCTTCGCGTGACGCGAACGGATGATCATCTTATCCGTCGACTTGTTGTGACGGGTACGAGCGCCCTTGGTTGGCTTACCCCATGGTGTAACCGGATGACGGCCACCTGAGGTACGACCTTCACCACCACCGTGCGGGTGATCGACAGGGTTCTTGGCGACACCGCGGGTAAGCGGGCGGATGCCCTTCCAGCGGTTACGGCCAGCCTTTGCAAGGTTCTGGTTGGCGTTGTCGGGGTTCGACACGGCGCCAACTGTACCCATGCAATCACCACGCAGGTAACGCTGCTCGCCCGAGTTCAGGCGAACAATGACCATCCCGCGGTCACGACCGACGAGCTGGACATAAGTACCTGCAGAGCGAGCAATCTGGGCACCCTTGCCTGGCTTCATCTCCACGTTGTGAATGATGGTGCCAACCGGCATTTGCGACAAGAGCATGGCATTGCCAGGCTTTACGTCGGTCTTTTCACCGGCAACAATCGTGTCGCCAACGGCAAGCCGCTGCGGCGCGATGATGTAGGTTTGCTCACCGTCTTCGTACTTGACGAGGGCGATGAAAGCCGTGCGGTTAGGGTCATATTCAAGACGCTCGACAGTGGCCGGCATGTCCCACTTACGACGCTTGAAGTCGATGAAGCGGTAAGTCTGCTTGTGGCCGCCTGCGATGCCGCGCGAGGTCACATGACCCTTGTTGTTGCGGCCGCCGGTCTTGCTTTTACCTTGGGTCAGCGCCTTGAGCGGCTTGCCCTTCCACAGCGACGATTTGTCGACGAGGATAAGGCCGCGGCGTGCGGGGCTGGTCGGATTATAGTTCTTGAGTGCCATGGTGCGCGCCTCAAATACCGCTGGTGACGTCGATCGACTGGCCTGGAGCCAGAGTCACGACAGCCTTCTTGAAGTCAGAACGCTTGTAGGGCTTGCCCTTCCAGCGCTTGGTCTTGCCATCCTGATTCAAGGTGTTCACTTTCGTGACCTTGACATCAAAAAGGGCTTCAACCGCTGCCTTGATCTCCGGCTTGGTTGCCTTGTCGGCAACCTTGAAGACCACGGCGTTGTGCTCGCTGAGCAGCGTCGCTTTTTCGGTGATGTGGGGGGCCACAATCACGTCATAGTGACGCGTGTCGATTGCTTCCTTAGCCATTGAAGCGCGCCTCCAGCTTTTCGACAGCCGAGCGCGTCAGCACCAGGGTGTCATGCTTCAGGATGTCGTAAACGTTCGCGCCAATTGCTGGCAGGACGTTTACGCCGATGATGTTGCGCGCAGCCTTGGCGAAGTTATCGTTCACCGCTTCGCCATCGATCACGAGGACCTTCTTGCCGAAGTTTGCTTTTGCGAGTTGACCGACAAGCGCCTTGGTCTTGGCTTCAACGTCGAGGTTGTCGACGATGATAAGACCAGCCTTGGCTTTCGATGAGAGAGCCATCTTCAGGCCGAGTGCACGGACCTTCTTGTTCAACGAAACATCGAATTCACGGACGCGGGGACCATGGGCCTTGCCGCCGCCGATGAAGATTGGAGCCTTGCGATCGCCGTGACGAGCCGTACCGCCGCCCTTTTGGCGACCGAACTTCTTGCCGGTGCGGGCAACGTCAGAACGTTCGCGCGCTTTGCGGGCAATGCCGCGACGGTTTTCAAGCTGCCAGGTAACGACGCGGTGCAGAATGTCGGCGCGCGGCTCAATGCCGAACACGTCATCTGCGAGTTCCACTTCGCCCGTACCGGCGCTTCCGTCCAGATTGAGGACTTGAACTTTCACGACTTAGCCCTCCTGGCCTTCGGCGGTGTCGACAGCCGCGCCGGTATCGGCGGGAGTGTCGGCAGCAGCCGATTCGTTGCTGTTGGCAGCCTGCTTGAGGCCGGCGGGATAAGGTGCATCAGCGTGACGCGAAACCTTGACGGCATCACGGACAAGCAACCAGCCATTCTTCGAACCGGGGACTGAACCCTTTACGAAGATAAGGCCACGCTCATCGTCAACGCGAACGACTTCGAGGTTTTGCTGGGTGCGCTGCTTGTCGCCCATGTGCCCTGCCATCTTCTTGTTCTTGAAGACGCGGCCCGGATCCTGGCGTTGGCCAGTCGAACCCAGTGCACGGTGCGAAATCGATACGCCGTGCGTTGCACGCATACCGCCGAAACCCCAACGCTTCATGCCGCCCGCAAAGCCCTTGCCCTGCGTGTTGCCCGAAACGTCGACCATCTGGCCGGGGACGAAGTGCGAAGCAGCGATGGTTGAACCGACTTCAACCGTTGCATCGTCTGCAACGCGGAATTCGGCAACTTCCATCTTCAGCGGCACTTGCGCCTTGGCGAAGTGCTCACGCTGCGGCTTGGCAACGTTCTTTTGCTTGGCTTGGCCTGCACCGAGCTGGAGAGCGACGTAACCGTCAGTCTCTGCAGTGCGAACCGAAACCACCTGGCAATTTTCTAGCGAAAGGACGGTGACCGGCACGTGCCGACCATCTTCCTGAAAAATTCGGGTCATCCCGACTTTCTTCGCGATCACGCCGGTGCGCATGATCCATACTCCTCACAGAGGCATGCCGGACCCATTCCGACATGCATGTTCAGCCCGTATGTGAAGCGCGCCCCCGACCGGGCTGAATGTCCCTGCTGAAACAGAAACAATCGGGGGACGCTTGCCCGGCTGTGCGATCACCCAGTTAACTGGACAGACGCGGCGCCGGAGGTATCCCATTGTCAACGAGGCTTTTGTTACCCCGGAAACTCTGGCCCTTCACCGAAATGAAGGTCTTAGCTGGACAAGCCAGCCAGAAACTTTGGACCGTTACGGACGATCCGACCGGACGGGCACCTGCCTTGGCAGGGCTGCCTTCAAACCGCCTTAGGCAAGCTTGATTTCGACATTGACGCCAGCTGCGAGATCCAGCTTCATTAGCGCATCGACCGTAGCAGCATTAGGCTGCACAATGTCGAGAAGGCGCTTGTAAGTGCGGACCTCAAACTGCTCGCGCGACTTTTTGTCGATGTGCGGGCCACGGTTAACCGTGAACTTTTCGATGCGCGTTGGCAACGGAATGGGACCCCGGATCAGAGCGCCGGTGCGGCGTGCTGTATCAGCAATTTCCCCAGTGGCCTGGTCGAGCACACGATGATCAAAGGCCTTAAGGCGAATGCGGATATTTTGGGCGTCCATGTCCGTTTACCGATGCGAAAGAGCAAAACAAAAAAGCCAGTCGACCTACCCTCTTACCCTGCCCCAATAGTGTTGCTCGGGGAGAGCGGGCCGACTGTCTAAAAGCGATCAGAAGTAAAAACCGTCCAGCGGAGAGAGTGATTCTCTCCGCTGGAGCGCGGCCTATATTACTTCGTGATGGTGCTGACAACCCCAGAACCGACAGTCCGGCCACCTTCGCGAATTGCGAAGCGAAGACCTGGATCCATCGCGATTGGAGCGATCAACTTGACGCCGATCGAAACGTTGTCGCCAGGCATAACCATCTCGGTGCCTTCTGGCAGAACAACTTCACCGGTCACGTCGGTCGTGCGGAAGTAGAACTGTGGGCGGTAGTTGGCGAAGAATGGCGTGTGACGGCCGCCTTCGTCCTTCGACAGCACATAGACTTCAGCCGAGAACTCGGTGTGCGGCGTAACCGAACCGGGCTTGCACAGCACTTGGCCGCGCTCGACGTCTTCACGCTTAACACCACGAACCAGCGCGCCGATGTTGTCGCCAGCTTCACCCTGATCGAGCAGCTTGCGGAACATTTCAACGCCGGTCACGACGGTCTTTTGCGTGTCCTTCAGACCAACGATTTCAACTTCTTCGCCAACCTTGACGATACCGGTTTCAACGCGGCCGGTCACAACCGTACCACGACCCGAGATCGAGAACACGTCTTCCACTGGCATCAGGAAAGGCTTGTCGGTTGGGCGTGGAGGCTGCGGGATGTAGCTGTCAACAGCGTCCATCAGCGCGTGAATCGACGACTTGCCGATTTCATCATTGCGGCCTTCGAGTGCGGCCAGAGCCGAACCCTTGATCACAGGGATGTCATCGCCAGGGAAGCCATACGATGAAAGCAGTTCACGAACTTCGAGTTCGACGAGTTCGAGGATTTCCTCGTCATCGACCTGATCGACCTTGTTCATGTAAACAACCAGAGCTGGCACGCCAACCTGGCGAGCAAGCAGGATGTGTTCGCGGGTCTGCGGCATTGGACCGTCAGCAGCGTTCACAACCAGAATGCCACCGTCCATCTGCGCAGCGCCGGTGATCATGTTCTTCACATAGTCAGCGTGGCCTGGGCAGTCGACGTGTGCATAGTGACGGTTGGCAGTTTCATATTCGACGTGTGCGGTCGAAATGGTGATGCCGCGTTCACGCTCTTCTGGAGCCTTGTCGATGTTCGCGTAGTCCGTGAACGTCGCGCCACCGGTCTCAGCGAGAACCTTGGTGATTGCGGCGGTCAGCGTGGTCTTTCCGTGGTCAACGTGACCGATGGTGCCGATGTTGCAGTGCGGCTTGGTCCGCTCAAACTTAGCCTTGGCCATTGTTCAAACCTTCTTTTCGTATGTGTGCAGATACTGCGGGAAATGGACGGCACCCGCTGAATCGAGCGCCGCCCCTAAAGCTATCCGTGGTCTTATGCAAGCTTCGCTTTGACTTCGGCCGCTACGTTGGCCGGAACCTCGTCGTAGTGGTCAAAGAACATCGAGTAGTTTGCGCGGCCCTGGGTGAACGAGCGGAGCTGGTTCACGTAGCCGAACATGTTTGCCAGAGGGACCATTGCCGTAACGGCCTGGGCATTGCCCCGGCTGTCCGTGCCCTGGATCTGGCCGCGACGTGAGTTAATATCGCCGATCACGTCACCGAGGTATTCCTCAGGCGTAATCACCTCGACCTTCATGATCGGTTCGAGCAGCTTGATGCCTGCCTTCTGCGCGACTTCACGCATACAGCCACGGCCGGCGATTTCGAATGCCAGCGCCGACGAGTCGACGTCATGGTATGCGCCGTCGTAGAGCGTGATGGCAAAATCGATGATCGGGAACCCTACGAGCGAACCCGTGGCCGCGATTTCGCGGAAACCCTTTTCAATCGCGGGGATATATTCCTTGGGAATATTACCGCCCTTGATTTCATCGGTGAAGATGATGCCTGAACCGCGCTCACCCGGCGTGACACGCACCTTTACGCGACCGAACTGTCCGGTACCACCCGACTGCTTCTTGTGGGTATAATCCACATCCACAGCCTTGCCGAGGTATTCGCGGTAAGCCACCTGCGGCGCACCGACATTGGCTTCAACCTTGAATTCACGGCGCATACGATCGACGATGATTTCGAGGTGGAGTTCGCCCATCCCCTTGATGATCGTCTGGCCCGATTCATGATCGGTCGCAACGCGGAACGAAGGATCTTCGGCCGACAGACGGTGCAGCGCAACGCCCATCTTTTCCTGGTCAGCCTTGGTCTTGGGTTCCACCGAAAGCTCGATAACGGGCTCAGGGAATTCCATGCGCTCAAGAATGATCGGCTGACGTTCGGAACACAGCGTGTCACCGGTGGTCGTTTCCTTGAGGCCGGCCAAAGCCACAATGTCGCCGGCATAGGCTTCATCGATGTCTTCACGGCTGTTTGCATGCATCAGCAGCATGCGGCCAACCTTTTCCTTCTTGCCCTTGACCGAGTTCAGGTAGCTGCCCTTGTTGAGAGTGCCTGAATAGATGCGGGTAAAGGTCAGCGAGCCCACGAACGGATCGTTCATGATCTTGAACGCCAGCGCCGAGAACGGCGCATCGTCCGACGTCGCACGGCTGTCTGGTTCGTCCGTATCAGGATTGATGCCCTGAACGTCTTCAATGTCGAGCGGCGAAGGCAGGTAATCAACCACGGCATCGAGCAGCGGCTGAACGCCCTTGTTCTTGAACGCCGAGCCGCACAGTACGGGCACGAATGCCTGGCCGAGCGTACCCTTGCGGATCAACGCCTTGAGCGTTGCCACGTCAGGTTCGTTGCCTTCGAGGTATGCTTCCATCGCGTCATCGTCCTGCTCAACGGCAAGTTCGATCAATTGGTTGCGATAATCAGCGGCTTTGTCGGCCATGTCGGCAGGGATTTCTTCGTAGAAGAATTCGGCGCCGAGCGCTTCGTCCTTCCAGATGATCGCCCGGTTTTCAACCAGATCGACCAGACCCTTGAAATCACCTTCTGCGCCGATCGGGAGATACAGCACAGCTGGCTTGGCGCCGAGGCGGTCGATGATTGTCTGGACGCAATAGTAGAAGTTTGCGCCGGTGCGATCGAGTTTGTTGATGAAGCACATGCGCGGGACTTTGTATTTGTCCGCCTGGCGCCACACGGTTTCCGACTGCGGTTCAACGCCGGCGACGCCATCAAAGGCGGCGACGCAACCATCGAGCACGCGCAGCGAGCGTTCGACTTCGATGGTGAAGTCAACGTGGCCGGGGGTGTCGATGATGTTCAGGCGGTGATCGTTCCAGATGCAGGTCGTCGCGGCCGACGTGATCGTGATGCCGCGTTCCTGCTCCTGTTCCATCCAGTCCATCGTGGCAGCGCCGTCATGGACTTCGCCGATCTTGTAGGACTTGCCGGTATAAAAAAGGATGCGCTCGGTCGTCGTCGTCTTGCCGGCATCGATGTGTGCCATGATGCCGAAGTTACGATAGCGATCGAGCGGATGGCTGCGTGCCATGGTGCTGTTCCTTGGGAGTATGGGGGAGCCGGGTTGACCCCGCCCATATGGTTACAAGTGTGACCGTTTAAAGACGCTCGATTACCAGCGGTAGTGGCTGAACGCGCGGTTCGCGTCGGCCATACGGTGAGTATCTTCACGCTTCTTGACCGCGTTACCACGGTTGTTGGCAGCATCAAGCAGTTCAGCCGACAGACGTGCAGCCATCGTCGTTTCCGAACGATTGCGGGCTGCGGTGATCAACCAGCGGATGGCCAGAGCCTGCGCACGTTCAGGACGCACTTCGACAGGAACCTGATACGTAGCACCACCAACGCGGCGCGAACGCACTTCGATCTGCGGCTTTACGTTGTTGAGCGCATCATGGAACAGCTGGATCGGATCCGCCTTGGCGCGGGCCAACATGGTGTCCATTGCACCGTAAACGATGCTTTCTGCGACCGACTTCTTACCATCGAGCATGAGGTTGTTCATGAACTTCGACAGGGTCTGATCACCAAACTTCGGATCAGGCAGGATGACCCGCTTTTCCGGACGACGACGACGTGACATCTTTAATTCCTTCCGATTGAAACCCTGCCCTTCCCTGCATCGTCACCTGAAAACTTGCTTCAGTATCTATCGTGCGGTGCGGAGCGGGTTTCTCAATTCCTGAAACGACAGCGCGGTGGGGAGACATGGATCCCGGATCAAGTCCGGGATGACGATCACCCTACCGAACCGAGGTCACTTCGGACGCTTGGCGCCGTACTTCGAGCGCGACTTCTTGCGATCCTTGACGCCCTGTGTATCGAGCACGCCGCGCAGGACGTGGTAACGAACACCGGGAAGATCGCGGACGCGGCCGCCACGGATGAGCACAACCGAGTGCTCCTGAAGGTTGTGGCCTTCACCGGGGATGTACGAAATGACTTCGCGCTGGTTGGTCAGACGGATCTTGGCGACCTTGCGGAGAGCCGAGTTCGGCTTCTTTGGCGTCGTCGTGTAAACGCGTGTGCAAACGCCGCGCTTCTGCGGGTTCTGCTCCATCGCAGGGACCTTTGACTTGGCCTTCTGCGGTTCGCGGCCCTTGCGGACCAGCTGATTGATAGTAGGCATGAAGTACTCTTCACCTTGGTTGTGACCCCGTGGGCAAGGTGAAGATATCGCGGGTTTCGCGAATGCGCCGGGGTTGCGAGACATATGCCCCGCCGCCTGCCACATCAACGAACCGAAACGCTCCACCCGGACAAAAGGGCCGGGTTACTTTGGCGGATTACACAGGGAAGTTTGACCCACCTGCACGCACCGGCAATGTTCAGCTCTGCCCCACAAAACGGCATGACCGCTGCGGGAAGGTTGCGCCCTTAGTTGGATTCGCGGGTGGGGTCAAGGGTGGGGTGGGTTGAATGCGCGCGGCTGCGCAACATGCCCTCCCCCAACCCCTCCCATACATGGGAGGGGAGTAAGGTGATGCGTCCCCTTCGGCCTGAGGGAGGGGGGATTGCGTCAGGCAGCCATCAGCAGTTCTATTCGGGCGACTTCCTGCGCGAATTCGAAGCGGAGTTGATCGGCTTCATCATCAGGAAGCCAATTGGCCATCTGCGGAAACACGACTTTGTGAAACTTGAATGTCCGTTCATCCCAAGGGGAAGTATCAAGCGCCCGTTTGGCCTGCGAAAGCGTGGCAAGCAGCTTTTCCCGAATCGCTTCAGGATCGGGCAATTCGGGGGGGGATTCTGGCGCATCGCCAAGATCAAAACCCAGCTGCTTGGGTTGGTCGTTCACGTGGAAACCTGCTTCTGCTCGTTATGCGGAAGACATTAAGCCGCAAAGCTGCGGTTGCAAAGCGATACAGCGACGTGATTGTGGGAAACCAATACCATCATGCTGGTACGGTGCGTTCAGCAGTTGTGAACCGGTTACGATCAAGCTCGCTGATGGAACTGGCGGCGCGACCGGTGCCACGCAGGGTACGGTAACCCAGCCACCTGCGCAGAACGGGCATCCCGCTGACTTCATATGCCCATATTCAAGCTTCAATAGCCCGGCGACCTTCGATGAAAGCTGAGAGAGACTGAAGATGTGGCTGAACTGTTTTAGGAAACTTGCTGACAAGTCCCGCTGGGACGACAAGTTGGACGCCCGACCGGACCATTTCGCCGAATTGGCTTTCAGATATCCCTTCCTGCAACGTGAGCAGGTGTTTTTGAGGGATGCGGTCAGCCTCATTCAGGATTTGTCGCCAGCGATCCCTGCATGTTGTCTTAACGGCCAGCATCCGCAGGCGCTCCGCAGGGAATGAGGGGTCCCTGTAGGCGGCCTGTGACGGGAATAGGAAATCGGGCTTTTTGCCCTTCTCCGATTCAGGTTGGTGCTGAAAGTGCGCTCCTTCGACAAGAAGCTCTTCCAGAAAAATCTCGCGGGTATGGAGTTCGAGAGAATGTCCTGAGCGGGCTTTGCGGCGCTGCAATATCGTTTGCGCACGGGAAATGAACGTTTCTATATCGGCAAAGCCCGCCGCGATGTTGGGCATTTCAATCGCTTGCTCAACACTGCGAAAAAGCTCGTATTCGCACTCCCTACGCGCAAGCAAGCGGCGATCTGGATCGAGTATCCGCCGACTACGCAATTCAATAGTTTTGCGGACAACCTCTGCGCCAGTGGGAAATCGGTTAAGCCATGCAACTGGAATTTCATCAGCTTCAAGCCAGCAACTGGCGCGCGCCAGCGAATCGCTCTGCAAGAGGGTTGATGTCTGCATCGGCCATGAAAGCCATTTGCCTGGCTCAACTGGCCCAACCCTATCCTCAATCTGCTCTTCCTCAAGAGGATCGCGGCACAGCCATGCGCGACAAGTAGAAGCCTGTCCGTCAGTACCAATCTGAAAGGCAAAAACCGTCAGAGCGCCAGTGCTCTCGGGATCAAGTAAGGCAGATGCTGCCCCTCCAAATTGTGGATCGGCGTGCAAAAGGAACCCGGCTAGCGGGGTGATCGGCGTCCAAAAGGGAACCACCATTCCGATGGTTTAGACAGCGGCCTGGATTTT
>NZ_NCEN01000042.1 GCF_002280675.1 Novosphingobium sp. 32-60-15
ACATTGTAGTACAGCTTTTGCGGCGAGCATAAAGCCCAGATATCCGCCATTTGCACGTACTACGCGAGACTACGGGACTTGGAGCAGCGACGATCAACTTGCCCGGCCTTGTGCTCTACGCTATAAGTCGGGCCATTCTTCAGTCCCCACCAGCCTCCCTGCTAGGAGGTTGGTCTTGGCTACCAGTTACCGGCACTATAACGTGCGCTTGGAGCGGTCCCAATGGGATCGCCTGAGTGCGATCGCGCTCGAGCGGAAACTCAGCGTCGCCGACATCATCCGATCAGCGCTCGACGTCTTCCTCTCCTCGTCCGATCTCCTGACCGCCAGCCACCGTCGGATCGCTCGCATCAGCGAGTTCCAGCAGCTCGCCTTGGACGTCATCATCCGCGAGCAATATCCCGAACTGCGCGACCGGCTCGTGGCCGAAACCGACAAGCGCCTGGTCCAATATCATGGCGCGTGAGGACATCCGCTCTAACGGGAAAAACATCCCACTGACGCACCACTCAGCGCGGGGCCGGGTTCAGCGTAACTCGGGCAATTTTACCCGCGGCAGCCAGCTCCTCACCCATGAGATGCTGATGTGGTTCTCGGGCGCGAAGCTGCCCATCATCGCCTGGTTCTTCGCCTTCCTCGCTGCCTGGTTCATCATTCTCTCGCTCCGCCTCGATGAGCATGGTTTCCAGCTTGTCTGCATGAAGCTCTATTCGGGGCTCTGGAACTGGGTCGACCTCAACCCGAACAAGCGCGTCAACGTCACGCTACCGACCGGCGAGATCTACAAAACGATCATGCCGGCGGTGCCCTACATCCCCGCCGTCCAGAAGGCGTGGGCCACCACGGTCCACGCTTTCATCGGCTCGATCCTCATCTCGGTTTTTGTCATCGCACCGATCACGATCTGGTTCGTCGACATCTCCCGGCGGCGCGGCAAGACCATTCTTCAGGAGCGCCACGAACGCGGTGCGATGCTGGTCGAGCGGGATGTCCTCTTCGCCGAAATCGCCCAACACAACGCCGCGAAATTCGAGGAAGATGCGCGGCAATTCTTCCCAAGGTCGAGCCCCGCGGACGTGCTCCGATTGCCCTTCGCCGAGCGGAAAGCCGGCGGCATCCACCATCCCTATTCCCTGGCCGGCGTGCCCTACCCGCACCGCATGGAGCAGTCGCACACCATGCTCATCGGCACGACCGGATCGGGCAAGACCACCGAGCTTCGCAGCCTCGTTGCGCAGATGCGCGAGCGACGGGACAATGCCGTTATCTTCGACCTGACCGGCGCCTATGTCGAAGCCTTCTTCGATCCCGAGCGGGATACGATCCTCAACCCGATGGACCAACGCTGCCCGGCCTGGTCGATCTTCAACGACTGCCGCACACATAGCGAATTCACCGCCGCAGCCGCGGCCCTGATTCCCTCGGACGGTGGATCCTCCGAACCCTTCTGGGCGCTTGCTGCCCGCACCCTCTTCATCGAAATGTGTGTCCGCCTGCAGGAGCGCGGCCAGACCACCAATCTCGCGCTTTCCGAGAACCTGATGACGGCGGACCTGAAGCGGGTTCACCGCTTCCTCGCCAACACCATTGCCGACCCGCTGACCGCTCCAGAGGCAGCGCGCATGGCGGAATCGATCCGCGCCGTCTTCAACACCAATGCGCAGGTCCTGCGCTTCCTCCCCGATGAGGGTGAGCAGTTCTCGATCCGCGACTGGATCACCGGCGAGAAGAAGCCCGGCAGCATTCTCTTTATCACCTCCAACTATGTCGACCTGGCCATGAACCGGGCGCTGCTGACGCTCTGGATGGACCTTTGCATCAATCGGCTCATGACCATGCCGCGCACCCGCGCTTTGCGCATGTGGTTCATGTTTGACGAGCTCGGCGCGCTCCACAAACTGCCCGCGATCGAGAACGGCCTCCAGACCGCGCGCGCGTTCGGTGGCGCGATGATCCTCGGCATCCACAGCTTCGAGAAGCTGGTCGAAGTTTACGGCGAGCAGGGTGCCCGCAACCTTGCCTCGCTTGCTCGCTCCAAGCTCATCCTCGCGACGGCCGATCTTGATACGGCCGAGCAGTGCGCACGCTACATCGGCAACCGCGAGGTGCGCCAGATGGATGAGGCGTACAGCTATGGATACAACAACACGCGCGATGCCTCGACGCTGACGCCGCGCAAGCAGGTCGAGCCGCTCGTCATCGCCGACGACATCACCAACCTTCCATCGATGCACGGCTTCGTGAAGTTCCCCGATGGCTTCCCGGCGGCCCGCATTCTGCTCGAATGGAAAGACTATCCCCAGGTTGCCCAGGGCTTCATCGCGCGACCCACCATGAGCCCCGTGCGATCAAGGCGCGGAGAGGAAGTCTTTGCCGAAGATGGGGGCGAGGCGGGCGGGCGCGACGGCGCGGTACAGATCGTGGAGGAAGTGGTCGAAGCGAGCGATCTCGCCAGGGATATGGCGGCGCGGATCCTCCAAACGCCGACCGAGGAGGAGAATGCCGAAACGATGCGCGCGGCGCAGCGGAGCGATGATCGGGGTGAGCAAACGACGCCTGCGACCCACGCCGCCGATAAGGCGCAGGCTGCGCGCGACAAACCTGAGGAACAGGCTGCCGCCGCCCGGACCGGCGAGCAGCGTCGCGACGGCCGGGAGGCGCAACCTCGTGGTCCCCGGGTCGAGGACCAGACCCTGGTCGAGCTGAGGGAAGGCTTTGCCAGCGGGCGCGATTCCGATGGCATGGATATGGGGATCTAGGCGATGCTCTCGGTCGCCTCGGTCCGCTCCGCATCTGGCGCCGCGAACTATTTCGCGAAGGACGATTTCAAGGACAATTATTACACCGCCGACGGCTCGGCCGAGCAGAGCGAATGGGGCGGGGCAGGGGCCGAGACACTCGGTCTCGAGGGTGAGGTTTCAAAACAGGCCTTTGAGGAAATTCTGAGCGGGACGCTGCCGTCAGGCGAGGGCGTGGCCCAGGTCGAGAACCGCCGCAACGGCGTCGATCTGACCTTCTCCGCGCCGAAGTCGGTGTCGCTCATGGCCTATGTCGCCGGCGACAAACGCCTGCTCGCGGCCAACATGGCCGCCGTCCAGAAGGCCATGGCGTGGGTCGAGAAGAATCTCGCCGAGGGTCGCAAGGATGTGGAGGGCCGGAAGGTCCCGGTCCAGACCGGCAATCTGGTCTATGCGCTCTTCCAGCATGACACGAGCCGGGCGCTCGACCCGCAGGCGCATGTCCATGCCGTCATCGCCAATCTCACCCAGATGCCGGACGGCAAATGGCAGGCGCTCCATGCTGACAAGATCTGGAGCAGCAACACCACGATCGGCGCCATCTATCACGCCTATCTGCGGGCCGGCATCGAGAAGCTCGGCTATCAGGTTGACCTCAAGGGCAAGCACGGCACGTTCGAGATTGTCGGCGTGCCAAAGCCGGTGGTCGACGCCTTCAGTCAGCGCCGGGAGACGATCCTCGAAAAGGCGGCCGAGCTCGGGATCGTCTCTGCCAAGGGTCGGGACGGGGTCACGACCAAGACCCGCGATCCCAAGCTCAATACCGACGATCGCGACGGCCTGTTGAAAGGCTGGATCGACAAGGCGGCCGCGCTCGGCTTCGACGGCACAAGCCTGGTCGCCTCGGCGGAGGCACGCTCGGGTCAGAGCGCCGTCGACAGCCGGCTCGAGCGTGGTTTTCGCGCAGTCAGCGACGCGATCGCCGGCGCGCGTGACCTGGTCGGTGGCTTCCTTCGCCCGCACGATCCGCTGGTTGATTCAGGGCTCGCGCGGGTAACGCAGTCGCCCGCCACGGCCCGCGCACAATTGGCGGTCGCGTCCGCCGTCCGGATCCTCTCCGAGCGCGAGGCGGCGTTCAACGTCCACCTCCTGGCGAAGACCGCGCTCGATCTTGGATTGAAGGGCGTCACGATCGACACCGTCGAACAGCGCATCGGTAAGTTGGTCGAGAATCGCCAGCTGATCCCGGGCGTCGCTCGCGCCGGTGACAAAGGCGTAAGCATTGTCACCACGCATGAAGCCCTGCGTACGGAAGAAAGCATCCTGAAGGCAGTCGAGGCGGGGGCGGGGCGGGCCGCCCCGATCGTGCCCGCCGCCGATGCCCCAGTACGGCTGCAGGCGGCGGCGGACCGCACGCTCAATGCCGGTCAGCTCGCTGCGGCCACTCTGATCCTGTCGTCCGAGGACCGGACCGTCGCTGTCCAGGGCGTCGCCGGCGCCGGCAAGTCGACCATGTTGCAGGCCGTTGCACGGGTCGCGGGGAATGAGGGCCGTGATATTCTCGGCCTCGCATTTCAGAACAAGATGGTGGCGGACCTCGCTGACGGCGCCGGCATTAAGAGCCAGACGATCGCCTCCTTCGTGCTTGCCAACGAACGGTTCGTAACCGAGCGCGACACACCGCGGTTTGAGGCTGCGCACGCGAAGTTCTCAGGGGCCATGCTGGTGGTCGACGAGACCTCGATGGTCTCGAGCGATGACATGCTCAAACTCCACCGGATCTCGGAAGCGCTCGGCGTCGACAAGCTCGTCCTGGTCGGCGATCGTCAGCAGCTCTCCTCGATCGACGCGGGCAAATCTTTCGCGATGATCCAGGCGGCCGGCGGCACGATGGCGCGGATGGACGAGAATATCCGGCAGCGCACCGATACGCTGCGGACCGTCGCGGCGCTCGCCAATGTCGGCAAAGCGGGCGAGGCGCTGAAGGTTCTGGGCGACAACGTCCATGAAAGCGCCAGCGCGCCGGAGACCGCCGCCGATATGTGGCTGGCGCTGGCATCGGGCGATCGCGAGGCGACCGCCGTCTTCGCATCCGGTCGGGAATCTCGCGCGATTATCAATCAGCGCATCCAGGAAGGCCTGGCGGCGGAGGGCACGGTGCGAGGGGAGGGGATCCACCTCACCGTTTACGAACGCGCCAATCTGACCCTCGAGGAGCTGCGTTACGCGTCCACCTATCAGCCGGGCCAGACGCTCGATGTCGGCCGCGGCGGCGCCCTGGACGTCGGCCTCGAGAAAGGCCGCTACGACGTCACCCGCGTGCTGCCGAACGGCAAGGTCGAACTGAGTGATGGCCGCCACAAGATCCGGTTCGATCCGCAGAAACTCTCGCCGACCGAGAAACGCGATCGACTCGAGCTTACCCAGAAGAAGGACCTCCACGTGCGGGAGGGCGACCGCATCCGCTGGACGGCGAACGACAAGCCACGCGATCTCCACAACGCTGCCCTGGCGCGGGTGCTAAAGGTCGGTTCCAATGGCGTAACCGTCGAGACGGCCGGGCAGCAGAGGCTGACCCTCGATCTTGGCGATCCGATGCTGTCACGTCTCGACCTCGCCTACGCGCTCAACATGCACATGGCCCAGGGCATCACCACCGACAAAGCCATCACGGTGATGGACAGTCATGAGCGCAATCTGTCGAACCAGCGGTTGTTCAACGTTGGCGTGACGCGCGTCCGCGACGAGCTGACCATGGTGGTGGACAACCGCGAAAAACTCGAACGGCAGCTCGATCTGAACCCTGGCAACAAGACCTCTGCGCTCGAGACCGTCGGGCGGCTCGACATTGACGGCAAGAAGGGATCGGCACCTCCGGCCAAATTCGACCCGGGTCCGATCGACGGCATCAACCTGGCCGATCACCCCGATATGCTCGCCGACCTGCCACCGGTTCCGGACGGACCGATCGGGCCGGCCGCGGCCGCTAAGGCCGGCGACCTCGAGGCGCCGCCCGACCTCAAACCCGAGAAGGGCGACCTGCTGCCGCCGCTGCCTGAGCGCAGCCTCGGCCTCGATTTGTGAACTGTCGGCGCGGTGCCGGCATAGCGGAAGGAGACTGAATATGGCGTGGGATTTTGACGAAGGCGGCAAGTTTGGCAGCGAAAAGGCGGCCGAGGATTATGCGCGTCGCAATGGGCTGAGCGAAGCCGATTTCCGCACCCGCCGCAAAGGCGACCAGGTCGAGCTCGAGGTTCGCCGTTCGGCGGCCGACGGCCGCAATCTGCGGGACAGCAATGAGGGCCGTCGCGACGGCTGGAACTGAAAGGCGCTCCGGCATGGGGCGCGAGCCTCGTGCCCTAACAGGGAGAGGTTCAATGTCAGAGTATTTCGGCCGGCTTGGCCAACAACCGATCGGCAACCTGCTACTTGCCGCGGGCGCACTTATCGTGTTCGGTTTAGTGATATGGATCGCGCCGCGCATCCGCCGAGGCATCAGGGGTTGGCCGGTGCCGGTGCCGGTGCCGGTGGCGAAGCCCTTCCTGACCAACCGGAAGCACGCGATGCTTTCTGCGCTCGAGCGGGTCCTGCCAATGTATCGCATCCACGCTCAGGTCTCGATGAGTGCGCTTCTCGCGCCAGGCGGTCGCTGGGGCGCCTGGCAGCGCGGGACCGATGGCGATCCATTCCATTGGAGGATTGTCGACTTCGTCATTGTCGATCCTACATCGAGTTCGATCGTCGCGTTGATAGAAATGGACGAACGCTTCTCCGGACCTGAAGAAAATCGGCAGCGTGAAGCGATGACGACGCAGGCGGGGTATCAGACGATCCGCATATCAGCGTCGGACCGCGCGACGATGGCCACCGCGCAGGCCGCGGTTGGGCATTTGCGAGACGCCGCGCTGAAGGCAGCACCAGCTGTGACGCGCTTGCCAATGCCGGTGCGTACATGGCCACTCGAGGGGCGCTTCAATGGGACTCGATGATCGTGACTATATGCGCGATCGTCGGCGCGCTGAGCGCGAGGGAGCGCGGCTGGGCAGCGCGTCCTGGATCGACAGGAAAGGGCGGGTGGAGCACCACGGGCTGTGGTTCGACGCCAAGCATGGCGGGCACAGTAATCGCACTGGTCGGTATCGCTCCCGTCCGCGTGTCGTGCCGCATCCATGGCAGAAATGGCTCTTCCTGCTCATGGCCCTGTCGATCTTGATCCCAATGTACGGTGAGCTACAGCGCAAAGGTTGGCTGCCCGATTTCGAAAAGGCGGTGCCGTTCCCCCAAACGGGATCGGTGACGGTGCCGGCAAACACGGTCGGCATCGTCAGCAGAAGCTCTCTTACAATCGTGACAGGCGAGGCCAATGCCGTGGTTCAGCTCTTTGATCCGGCTACGAATGGTCACGCGCTGTCGATCTACGTTGCAGCCAAGAGCCGGGTCACTGTTCCAGTTCCGTCAGCCACTTATCGAATGCGGCTGATTGAGGGGCAGAAGTGGCATGGAACCACGCGATATTTCGGGCCGAACACATCTTACGAGACGGTTGCCGAACTGATGACATTCGAGCCGCGCAGTGGCCACATTATCGATCTGCATCGAAGGCCCGGCGGCAACCTCAGGACGCAGCTAATGCTATCGCGGCCATTAAGCCTGTGATCCCCAGTGCCATCCGTGACACTTTACCCGAAAACGCTGGGTAAAGTGTCATTGCTGACAATTACTTGTCTGAAGGAGGGGCCTGTCCCGTAACTGCTGCCCGAACGATGAAGGCGTGTTAGCTAGGGTTCCCTGAGCAAATTGCGAGAATCGCCACCTGAATGCCGCACCATATCTTCTACTCCTGGCAGAGCGACACCGATAATCGAATTGGCCGCGGCTTCATCCAGCACGCATTGGATCGCGCCATCCGCGCAGTGAATGCGGACGCGGACGTCGATCCTGCCGATCGCAACGTGCAAGCCGACCGTGACACGGTCGGGGTATCAGGTATGCCGCCGCTCGCCGATACTATCTTCGGCAAGATCGACCGCGCTGTCGCCTTCCTCTCCGACCTCACCCATGTAGCCAAACGGGCCAAGGGGCAGCTTTCGCCCAATCCCAATGTCCTGCTCGAGCATGGCTGGGCGCTGAAGTCGCGCGGCTGGGCCAGGATGATCGGCGTGATGAACACGGCCATGGGTCACCCGGACGAGCATCCTCTCCCGTTCGACCTTACCCATTTCAAGCGGCCGATCTTGTTTCACTGCCCGCCAGATGCAAGCGACGAGGCTCGCCAGGCGGCCCGGCTCGGACTGCAGAAGGACCTGGAGAGCGCGCTTCGCCTGATCCTTGATGACGAGGTTCTTCGCGCGGCTCAGCCGCCGGAGCAGCCACATCCTCACGATGTCGAACTGCTCCAGCGGTTCCGGACCCAGATCCCGGAGCGGCTGCGCCAGTTCCTGCGCGAGCATAACTTCGGTGAGCCCTATCCGCGAAAGGCGCTCGATCCGCTCGACGATATCGCTTCCACCTGGGCAGGGGCTGAGTTCGATTTCGAGGATAGGGCGCTGCAGGAGGCGGCCACGGCGCTGCGCGCGGCCAATAGCTCACTGATCGAGCTGGTCTACGAGCGCACCCATGTCATGGATCGCAATCCCAACATGGCGTGGCCGAAGACGGACTATGATGTCAGGCATGGCACACAGCAGGGCACGCTCGATGCGATCAGGGAATTGAATGCGCGGTCTACGACCCTGATCGAAGCGATTGACGCCTTTGAGAAGGTTGGCCGGTCGCGGATCCGTGTCGCGGCACCGGCACCTACCGCGCCGCAGGTCGATCCCAGGTGGGAAGCCGCGAGGCAGGCGGTAGGGGAGCTTGCCGCCGATCGCATGCGGGGCGGGCTCCCTGAGATCGTCGCCGTTCCCAGCATGATCCTCCGCCTGGTTCCTCTTGCCGCGATGGATCGGCCTTCCCTTGAGCCGAAGGTCGTACTGGCGGCCGCATCGCGTTTCCCGCCGGACATGCAGGTCAGGGTGCAGTCGGATTCCGACGAGCGTCAGTGGTGGAGTTTCGGGCTGCCGCTGATCCGCACGGACAACAATCCCGAAACCAGATGGCGAACCCGCTTCGTGCGTCCCGGTGTCATCGAATATGAAGCGACCATTGGTGGCCGCGTTGATGATGCGGACGAGCAAATCCTCGTTGATGGCCGCGCGCTTGAAGGATCGATCGTGGCGCATGTTGAACGGCTAGCTGGCGTCCTCGCGGCGAGCGGGCTAACCGGACCAGGTCTCGTTTCGATCGCGTTTCGCGGCGTTGAGGATGTTGAGCTCACGCGGTCCCGCGGGGGCGGCAGGGCGATACGAAAGCCGGAGCTGTTCCTGCCCGAGTTGCAGGCGGAGGATCTTTCCGCCGCCATGCAGCCTCAGCTGCGCGACCAGTTCAATATCCTGTGGCAGGCGTCCGGATGGGCCGATGGCTCGCCGTCGTTCGGCTGACGAGTGACACCATGATCCTCAAGCCTCCTCCGCCCGAAACGGGAGACGTCGGACTCGCGGAGTTTCGCGCGGCGGCCAAGCTATACGAGGACACGCTGCGCAACAGGACCTATCGCGTGTTCTACCGAAAGGATCTCGCCAAGTGGCAGAAACTCTACGGGACGCTTGCGGGAAAGCGCGCGCCGGGCTCGGCCGCGGCGACGCACTTTGCCCGGCTGTCGGCGCTGTGTGGCGAGCTGCTCTCGGAGTATGGCCCGGAGGCTCCACCGAAGAAGCGACCGTCCAAGGCAGTCGCCCCGGTTTCGCTGACCTATCCAGATTTCCCCGAGGAGATCACCCACCGGATCCACTTCCTGGAAGGACCGGGTATCCGCCGGCAACGCGCCGTTGAGTTGGCCACCTATGCGCCGGCCGTGTCGCGACAAACCTCTCCGCGCGGGCGCGCGCTCATCTCGATCGGAGTGCGCAAGGATCAGGTTCGGTTGTTCGAGCGCATTGTGGAATCGATCGGTGATCTCGCCATGGGCGACTATTCCGCCGCCGGCTTCGATATCGGCTATGTCATGCGGCCCGACGGAATTCCGCAGGGCCAATCCTGGACGTCCAACCCGCTCGACCCGACGTTGCCGATTGCGCGCATTTGGGACGACAATGAAAAGGCGAGGGGTTACGGCTTTCAAGCCCGATTGCTTGGCGCCCAATGGCGGGGCGTCGACGGCAAGGGCCTTCCCGAAGACCTGCCCGACTTGAGCGCCGGACCATGGGACCCAGATCCGCACTGGCAGCGTGTGCTCGAGCTTACGGAGGCTGATCGCCTCGACGAAGCCCTGGCCTTGGTGGAAGCCATTCCCGGCCGTGACCGCGAGCCGTTGTTCGACGAGGTCATCTATCTGCGGTTTCTTACGAAGACGCCGCTGCAGGCTCAGGATATCCGCGTTCTTGCCCGCAAGCACGTAGTGAACTCGCTGATCGCCGGGCGATTGCTCGAGGAATTCGATGCTTTCCTCGACCATCTCGACGCCCAGTTCGCCCTAGAGCCGCCGGTCCTTGAGGAGATGACCCGGTTGCGGCCGGATTTTGGATCGTCGATGATCCCGCCGCTCCCATCCGCTGCCGATTGGGCGACATACCGGCGCCACATGGCGCAATTCTCCAACCCGAGCGGGCAGCGCGGCCGGATCTTTTCGAGGAATATTGGCGTCGCCGACACTGGTGCGTCGGAGTTTTTTGCGAGCGCCATGGTGGCGGCCGAGGAAGCGTTTCGCCGGGAGCGTTCCATCCCTGAGATAGGGCGTGGCTGGGTGTCCGAGGTCGCGCTTTTCGACCTGGTTCGCTCGATTTGGCCCTCAGCGGTCCACCAGTGGCGGCCGGCGTTCCTCGGTATGCAGTCCATCGACATCCATGTGCCGGAACTGGGCCTCGCAATCGAATATCAGGGACAGCAGCATTATGAACCGATCGCGCTATTCGGCGGACAAGAAGGCTTCGAGCTTACCTGCGCGCGGGACGCGAAGAAGCGGTTGCTGCTCGCGCGTCACGGCACGCGTTTGCTCGAATGGCGCTTCGACGTGCCTGTAACCAGGGCCGCCCTGGTCAGTCAGCTCGCCGCAATGGCGATCGTCCTTCCCGATTAGAGCGCGAGCGCCTTTTGCCGCGGGCCGCTGGTGATCTCTTCGACAACGAACGTCCGAGCCGGGGGCGTTTCCAGCAGGTCGATCTCCGGGATCGTGTAATCGAGCCACTGCATCCGCTGTCGGCGCAGGATGATTGCGCCATGGCGATCCTGATACCGGCTGACCTCTGGATTGGCGGCGACCGTGATGACCCGGAACGACAACGGCCACTCGGCCATCGCCGGCTCCAAGACCGCCGCCAGGTAGAAGAAGTTGCCGTCGTCGAGCTTCACTCGATACTGCTTGTCGCCCACGGTCATGTGAAATTCGGACGCTGGCACTAAGCAACGCTGGTTGGGAAAGGTCTTCCCCTCCGATCGCACGAACCGATACGAGGTGCCGTCGCTAAAGCGGGGATTGGAGCCCCACCGGGCCTCGACCATTTCCACTTCTTGCATATCGTCCGGATTTCGCCGGATGATGGGCAAGAGCTTCTCGAGGGGAGCCTCGGAGTCGAAGGCTGTTGGCGTCGCCATGCAGAGAACATATACGGAACGAACTTGAGTCGCAAGGGCGGGCGGAACGGATGAGCGATGTGCAATGACTATCGTTTGGAGGTCGACATAGCCTCGATTGTCGAGGATTTCGACGACCTCAAGATCAAGATCAAAATGCCCGAGGGTACGCCGAATGTGACGACCTCAAGATCAAGATCAAAATGCCCGAGGGTACGCCGAATGTCGCGGCCCGCGAGGATATCAAGATCAGCGATATCGCGCCGATCGTGCGCAGCGGCGAGGGCAGAGGATCGGGCGAGTTGGTCAATCGGCGATGGAGCTGGCCGGGCCAGAACGGGCGACCGGTATATAATTTCCGTTCGGAAGGCCGCACATTCACCTCGCATCGCTGCCTCATCCTGGCCGATGGCTTCTACGAATTTACGGCGCCGACCGATCCCGGTCAGAAGCGCAAGACTAAATGGCTGTTCACATTGAAAGATCACGCGTGGTTCTGCATCGCTGGCATCTGGCGGTCGCACCCAGAAATCGGGGAAGCATTCACGATGCTGACGATGGATCCTGGCGACGACATCGCTCCCTACCATTCCCGCCAGATCGTCCCGCTTCCGCGTGATCGCTGGGCCGATTGGCTGGATCCCTCAGTGCCTGCCGAGAACGTGCTTGGTTTATTGCCGAAGGGCAGCCTGATACCACAGCAAGTCTATCCGCCGATCGCCGCGCAGGCATCGCTGCTTTGAGGCCGCAAAGACGACGCTCTCGATCTCATTCACCCGGCGGCTCGACGTCTGGCGGGTTCATATATGCCCTGAACCCTGCGAGATCCTCATCACTTGGGTTCTCCAGCTCGGGAATGTAGCGGATGGTCTCAGCCACATCCCGGCGCGAAATATAGCCAATGATGGAGCCGCCGTTGCTCAGCTCATATTGCATCGCGCCGCAATGCCAGTCGACGGTCGCCAGCCCGGGCGCGAACGCGATCGGCTTTTTGCTCCCCTTCTTGCTCACCTCATGTTTGGCCAGCGCGACGCGCAGAAATTCCAGCCTGGTGAACCCAATTTCCGTCCGCCGCAGATCGACCCGCATCTGATCGACAAGTTCGGGTCGCTCCAGCGCGTCGCGGAGCTGCTGGGCGCGCAGCTCCCTGTCGTAGTGCCGGTAGCCCAATTCCCGTTCGAGGTTCGTGGCCTTCAGGCTGATCCCGCCATTCTCAGCGAGCTTGATGACCTCCTCGCATCGCTGACGCCAAGTGCGCAGCAGTTCATAGGCGGCATAGATCCACATAGGCGTTAGGGCGGAGAGCTGCGCGATCCGGCCGCGTGGTGGGTCATCATCGAGCTGGCGTTCCAAAATCTCCTGCTCGATCCTGTTGAGCATATTATCGACCAGGCAAAGCTGGCTTGCCTGCATGGCCAGAAACGGGTTCTCGCCAAACCCGGCGAGGGTCATCAGGGCTTCATAGAGCTCGGCGTGACCGATATCCGCCAGTGGGCGGTATCTGGGCTCGTCATCCAACTCCTCTGGATAAGGCTCGCCGTCCACGTTCAACCCCTCCGGGCCGTCCGAGGCAGTTGCTGCGCCCAGATGCGGGGCCTCATCATGAAACCTTCTCCCTCAGCCACGACGACAATCCAGCGTCGAGGACCATCCGCGCGAGCCGCTGTGGTCCGAGCAGAATCACGCCTTCCGGCCCTTCATTTTCCGGAATGTTGCCGGTGTGCCAGACGAAGAACATGCGGTCATAGGCTTCTGCCTCGGCAAGCCGGCCGGCATAATCGTCGAGCGACGCGCGCGTGGCTTGCGATTTCACCTGCACGAAGGCCCGTTCGGCGGTGCTCGGAAGCAGCAGTTCGAGATCTATCGTCTTCTGGGTTCGGCCGACCTGGCTGAGCCGGCGCCACCCGCTGCTCGAGAAGACGAGATCGACCAGCAATTCAAAATCTTGCCACGTCAGTAGGCGCATCAGCGGTATGATAGCGGTGGTGAGGGCGCGTTCGGCCTCTTCGGCAGCCGCGACTTCCGGCGACAACTCGTCGCTCAGCCTGCGCAGTAGATAGTCGGCCGCACCGACGTCGCAAATCGTCCCGCGAAACATCTGCACCTTGAGCAGTCGCCCCGACAGTCTATCGGCGGTCAACAAGCTCCCGCCAATCGACGCGTTGTGCCACCCGTCGAGGGTTGAGCGGCGGTGGCTGTTGTCCGCCTGGATCTCGATCTTGCCCGTCGGTCGGCACCAATAGAGCATGCCGCCGACAAAGGTGATGAAGATGGTGTCTTCGCCGCTCTCATAGAACGCCCGGATCTGCTTCACGTCGCGGGTCGCGGCACCGGCGTCCCCGCGGCGTGTCTTCATGGCGTCCCACACACCCGCCCAGTCGCCCGCGACGCACAGGTCGTGCGGCGCCTCGCGGTAGCCGAAGCGAAGCACGCCGTCGCGAATGCTCTCAGCTTCCCAATCGCCGCCCCGACCCAGCTTGATGTAATAGACGTTGGCAGCCGTGACTGCGGTCATTGGTTTCCCCCGTTTGGGCGAGCGCACCCCGGATCTTCACGCCCGCCCATCGCACGCTATACGTTGGACAAAGAAAAGATAATGAAGACGTTGCCCTTATCAGACTGAGGGCGAGATCGAGGGGGCAATGGGAAAGTCGAACGGCAACGCGCAGCGCAAGAAATCATCGAAACCCTACAATGAGCGCACCGACCTCGAGAAATTGCAGTCACAATGGACCAAACTGTCCGGCTTGCACCTTCGCGAGGAGCCATCCGCAGCGATAGTCCGATGCGCGACCGCGGCAGAGATCGCGGCGAACTATGCGATTCGGGCTGAATGGGCTCGCAAGACCGAGTTCGACGATACGATCATCGATATGTTTCTGCGCTGGGCGAACGGCCTTCCACTAAAGGTAACCCGATTGTTCATCCCGATTTATTTTGAGACGCCGGACAAGAGTCCCATCGGGAAAGCGCTTAAGGCGTCGGCCGAGCAGATCAACACGGTCCGCAATGCCGTGGTCCATCAAGGGGCGTTCAGCAATCCCGATGAGGCCGAAGCCGTCATCGCCGAGGCGAAAACTTTCATCAACACGATCGTCGGTTTGTCGATTCCCAACTTCGACATCGAGGTGGCCGCACGCGAGTGGCAGGCCTCCCGTGAGACCGAGGCGGGCGAATGACTTCCACGCTCGGCGGACTGACGGTGACCCTCGGCAAGAAGCTCAAACAGTCTGACGACTTCCTGAAGGGGAAGCATAACCTGTTGACCCAGTTTGACAGCATCGACGACCTGGTCACGGATGAGACGAAGCTGACTGCCAAGGATCGTCAGGCAATCGAGCATCATATCCTGCAGCTCCGCGCGGCGATCGCGCGCACCCTCTGGTCAAACGAATTCTATATCGGTCGCTCCCTGCTCGACGACTATATCCTTCACACTACGAAAGATGGCGGCGGGAATGTGCCGGTGCGCGTCATCGCGGCGCTCGCGGCCGCCGGCGCTTACCGCCCCGGTTTCGTCCTCTACCCACTGACCGGGTTCGGCATGGAGATGCCGCGGATTTTCGCGAAAGACAGCAAGCTCCGTTCCGAGGCGATTTTCAGGAAGGCTGGCTTCGCGGTCAGCACCCAAAGCAATTCGTTCGATGCGGCCGTTGCCAGCGTTGAACGGATGGCCCGGGGCCTGGGCGTGAAACAGCGCATCGACAAATCGGATTTTCGCCACTTTGCCTACACGGCGAAATGGTTCGGAAAAAACCCCCTCATGCTGGTCCGGATCACGTCGTTCACCGGCGACATGTACGAGAACCAGTTCGTTTATTCGCTCAAGATCCGGGTGGCGGCGGCGCATCTTCTGATGCTGCATTGTCTGTCGCAGGAAACGGTCGGGCCGCTCGACCGGCATCGCAACTCGTCTTTCGTCAACAATTTCGAAACGCTCGACATTGCCCACTATCTGATTGGCGAAGCGATCCGCGGACGCCCTATGTCGACCCGCCGCGTGCCAATGAACGTCTCGCAGTTGGAATTGGCGAAGCTCTCCGACGTAGCCGCGACGCTTTCCACTAGCGCTCTTGCAACGGCGCGGATGAAGAGGCTTGCACCCAGGGTGACGCAAGCCCTGAACACGGTCGAGCGGGGCTACTTCCGTCACGTCAACCTGGCCACTCGCTCAAAACCTGAGAACCGCCTCTATCGGCGCCTGCTCACCGCCTTGGACTGGTTTCGACAGTCTTTCAGCGCCCGCGCAAATGAGGCCGAGGCCATCGTTGCGCTCGCGGTCGCTCTCGAAACGCTGCTCACTGATCAATATGCCCCCGCAATCGCGGAGCGGCTGCGACGCCGGATCGGTATCTGCATGAAGGGCGTGCCTGGCCTTGCGAGTTATCAGGACAGCGTCGAAGCTATCTACTATGCTCGCAGTTCGATCGTGCACACTGGCGAGCCCGACCATTCGGTCGACATTCATCGAGGCCAGGTCGCTTTCACCCGATGCTTTTGTGCGATCGCCGACCGACTGACGGCCTGGGTGCCGACCGCGAACAACACTATGGGCGATCTGCTAGGCGACGTCGGTTGAACCTGTGATCGGTACGCCCCCGCGCTAGATCGCTATCTTGCGATAGCCGTTCCCTTGCACAAAACCCTGCTCGAGGCACCATCTCCTGGTCAGGCCGGCGCCGGTATCGTTCGAATAGGCGTGCCCGTTTGCACGAAAGCGAAGGAATGAGGGCCACGCATCCGGAACAGGATGGTTGGTTGTGACATGGACGAGCACCTTCTCGCCGTTCCTGATGTCCGTGGGCTTTCTGACCGCGTAATATTCGCCCCAATCGCTCGTCTTCTCGAGGACCGCCTGCGTTATGGTGTGGCGTGCTTCGGGGCGGCCGGGCTTGGTCGCCGCGGCCTGCGTCGCGACTTGGTCGCGACCATGCCACTCCCGAAAATAAATGTTGGCCCAGCAACCGAGTATCTGGTGCACGTTAAGGGCTTCTATGTCCTGGCGCCGGTCGACTTCGATCCAATGGGCCCGGTGATCGGAGCTATAGACAGCTCCGTCGTACAGGATCGCGCAAAGCGTGGGCGAGAGCGGTAACAGGAAGACTGCTCCTGCCGTTTTCACGCCGAAGCTCGATCCGACTCTGCGTGGGCGTTGAATGTGCAGGCGGTTTGTCAGAATAGCCGGATCGTCGGAGGTGAAGAACGGTAGGCCAGTCCGATTGCGCACGATACACAGCGTCAGGTCATCGACGATCCGCATCGTATCCTTGTAGTGCAGCATCGCCGCCTGGACGGCCTCTTTCGATGCCTCGCGGACCGTCGGGACGGGGAGATCGGAACCGGGAACATCGTGGATGGCGAGTGCCATTTCGCTCGCTTTCCGCGACGCGGCCTCCGTCCGCATATACTGGAGATAGACGAAACGCTTCAGAACGATCTTGACCGCGGAGCCCACGGCGCCGCCCTCGGATAGGTGGCGAACGATCGGCCCATAGGGATTCTCAATGAAGTTGATCGCGTTCTCGAGAAGCCGGTTTTGGCCGTAGAAATAGTCGCCTGAGCACTGGTTCCTCACCGGCGCGTTGGGAATGGCCTTCATGCGATCGAGATTTAACAGGTTGATGGCCAATCCTTCCCCATTGACCGTGAATGGTCGGAGATGAATTCGCGGGACGAAGTGCTGATTCTTGTTTTCGGCCATCTACGAGTCTGTCCGCTAGTTGTTCGAACGGCGTTGTAGCGCCTCAACGGAAATTGCGCGGCCTGATCTTGATCCCCTCGGTCTGCTGGCCTGGAACGATGCCCGAGCCTAGCCGTAGATCAGGAATGAAGATGTCGCGCGGCTGCCGACCGAGTGGCGATTCCGCGTCGCGTGGATCAGGTCGCATCGGGCTCTTGACCACGTCGGCGCGACTTACTCGGTAGATATCGGCGACATCCTCCCGGTTGCCGACGCTCGCGAGCAGGGGCGACAGGTCGTCGAGCCGCTGCGCGATCACATGGATCACCTCGCCCTCGAGGTTGGCGACATTCGTCTCGTCTTCGAGGGTGATGAACATGACCCCCTTCGCCGAGCCCGGCTTCTGTCTGACCAGCACGATCCCGGCGAGATTGATCCAACGGCCGTCCTTTACGATCTGTAACTCTGCGCAAGTGATCATCTTGCGCGCCCGCAGCTCGTCGCGCAGGAAGGCGAGAGGGTGGGCGCGCAGCGAAAGGCCTGAGGCGCGATAGTCTTCCACCACCTCCGCACCCTCGCCCATCGGCGCGAGAATGACCGTGGGCTCGATGGCCTCCTGCCGTAACTTGCCCTCTCGCTCGTCCGCCGCCGCGAACAATGGCAGCGCCGCGTTGCCAAGGCCTTTCACGCTCCACAGACCCTCGCGTCGGTTGCCTCCTAGCGACCCGAACCCATCGGCCTCACCGATCCGGTCAAGCGCGCCGCGGCCGACGCCAGAGCGGCGCTGGATCTCCTCGATACTCTCGTAAGGTGTGTCCGCCCGTGAGCTCACGATCGATGCTGCGTCCCCGTTCGCTAGGTCACGGACCATGCGAAGACCAAGCCTTACGGCGAGATATTTGCCTCTTCCGGGCTCCAGCGTGCAGTCCCATCGGCTGTGGTTCACGTCGATTGGGCGGATCTCTACACCGTGCTGGCGCGCGTCACGCACAATCTGCGCCGGCGCGTAAAAACCCATCGGCTGCGCGTTCAACAACGCTGCGCAAAAGGCATCCGGATGATGACACTTCACCCAGCTGCTCGCGTAGGCGATCAGCTCGAAGCTCGCGGCATGGCTTTCCGGGAAACCGTAGGAGCCAAAGCCCTCGATTTGTTTGAACGTCCGCTCTGCAAATTCGTGGTCGTATCCGCGGCTCACCATCCCATCGATCAGCTTGTCGCGGAAATGGGAGACGCCGCCGGTGAGCTTGAAGGTAGCCATTGCCCGGCGGAGGAGGTCAGCTTCGCTCGCCGTGAAGCCGGCGCACTCGATCGCCACGCGCATCGCCTGCTCCTGGAACAGCGGTACGCCCAAGGTCTTCTCGAGCACCCGTCGAAGCTCTGCGGTGGGGTAGGTAACCTCCTCCTCACCGTTTCGCCGCCGGCGGTAAGGGTGGACCATATCGCCCTGAATCGGTCCCGGGCGGACGATCGCCACCTGAATTACCAAATCATAGAAGGTACGCGGCGCCATCAGCGGAATGGAAGCCATCTGCGCGCGACTCTCGATCTGGAAAACGCCCAAAGTGTCTGCTTTGCGGATCATCGCGTAGGTCGCCGGATCCTCTGCCGGTATCGTGGCGAGATCGAGCTTCACCCCTTTGTCAGCCTCAAGGAATTCAAACGCCCTCCGCATGCACGACAGCATGCCGAGGGCTAGGACATCGACCTTCATGAACCCTAATAGGTCGATATCGTCCTTGTCCCACTCGATGACCTGTCGGTCTTCCATCGCCGCTGGCTCGATCGGAACGAGCTCGTCGAGCCGATCGCGGGTGAGCACGAATCCGCCCGGGTGCTGCGATAGATGTCGCGGGGTATTGATGAGCTGCCGCGCCAGCTCCAGCGTCAGCGCGAGCCGCCGATCGCTGAGGTCCATGTTGAGCTCCTCGGCATGCTTTTCCTCCACGCCCTCGCGGCTCCAGCTCCAGACCGCACCGGCGAGGCCGGCCGTCATGTCCTCGCTGAGACCCAGCGCCTTTCCGACGTCGCGGACCGCGCCGCGTGCACGATAGCGGGTCACGACCGCCGTCAACGCAGACCGCGTCCGGCCATAGGTCTCATAAATCCACTGGATCACTTCCTCGCGGCGCTCATGCTCGAAATCGACATCGATATCGGGCGGCTCGCGCCGCTCGGCCGAAACGAAGCGCTCGAACAGAAGCTCAGATCGGACGGGATCGATCGACGTGATGCCGAGCACGTAGCAAACCGCGCTGTTCGCCGCCGACCCTCGCCCCTGACAAATGATCTCACGCCGCCGCGCCTCGGCGACGATCGAATGAACCGTCAGAAAATACGGTGCGTATTCCAGATCTGCGATCAGCTTCAATTCGTGCTCAAGCTGGGTACGGACCTTGCCCTCGATCCCTTCAGGATAGCGCTCGGGCGCCTTTTCCCAGGTGAGCCGCTCCAGCTCTTCCTGCGGCGTTCGACCAGGAACGCTGATCTCGTCCGGATATTGGTAGCGCAGCTCCTCAAGGCTGAACGTGCAGCGTTTTGCCACCTCCAGCGTGCGCGAGACCGGGGTAGCGTCCTTGAGGTAACGGCGGAAGAGTCGCTCCATTTCCTCGCCGGTCTTCAGGTGGCGGTCTGCAAATCGCTCCCGCCGATCGCCAAGCTCGTCGATCGTGCATCGCTCCCGGACGCAGGTCACGACATCCTGCAGCATCCGCCGATCTTGCGAATGGTAGAGAACATCGTTGGTGGCGACGGTCGGCACGTGGGCGGCGGCCGCCATGTTCGCGAGATCGCGCAGTCGGATCGCGTCCTTCGGCCGGCGGCGAATGGATAG
>NZ_NCEN01000020.1 GCF_002280675.1 Novosphingobium sp. 32-60-15
AACAACCAGAGTTCCGACAAAAGCAGCGCCTCCTCAACGCCGCTATTGAATCAAGCCATCGCCGCCAGCGCAAGCGATTTAATGGGTCCTGAGCCTAAAATAGCGTAATGGTAAAATGCTCTACCGCACTGCAGCACGGGCAATTTCAGCCAAACCTTGTGCCAGCATCAGTTCGCTGTTGCGGTTGTCTGAAATAAGGGTGCGGTGCAGCATTGATAGCCGCTCGGTCAAGCGGACAAGCCTTGCGCCCCGCCAACGGCGCAATTGCGCGGTAAGGTCTGCACGGTCCCGGAAGAAAATGCGCTTTGATACAACCTCTTGTTCCATAAAGCTGCTTACATCGCCGCGCTCGCCCATGCGCGCTGCCAGCTGCACCAATTGTGCCGCGCGGCGTTCAAAAGCCAGCAGCAAGCCAACCGGATTAAGGTCCATCTCGCGCATGCGCGCCAGTTCAGCGGGCAATTTGCGCGCTTCCCCGCCCAGCACCACATTGACCAGCGGCATGAAGCTATCATCTTCATTCGTCGCGCAAATTTCATCAAGCGCTGCAGCGGTGGCTTCACGCGGCGCGTGTGGTGCTGCATCAAGATAGAGCGCGAGCTTCTCGATCTCGCTTCGTGCCATTCGCGTATCCAGACCGGTTGATCTGGCGAGGCGTTCGGCAAGGGCACCGTTCAGCTTGACCCCTACCGCATCACCCATGTCGCGCACGGCGTCGGTCACCGATTTGAGTTCGGGCAAATAGAACATCGCAACCATCGCGCCCGGCTTGCTGTCGAGCAACTTGGCGATGCGGGATTTGTCGGTGGCTGATGTCGCCACAATCAACACCGGCCAGCCATCAACCGGGCTTTCCAGCAGCGCCTCTACGGCATCGAAAGCATCATCGCCGGTTGCGCGGATGTGGATGATCCGCTTGTCGCCAAACAGCGAAACCGACCGCGCCTCATCCGCCAGTTTTACCGGATCACGTTTCAGTTCCGCGCCAGTCAGTTCCACCTTTTCGGCGTCGCCCAACAGGCTGGCGATCCGGTTTGCGGCATCGGTTGAGCCTGCTTCATCAGGTCCGCAAAAATAGAAAATCCGGCATTCACGCGCCGCTTTGGCAGCGCCGGACAGGAATGTCTTCTGGGTAAGCTTCACTGCGCCCGCATCATTTTGCGTCGCGCATGCGCACCGAAACGCGCGTCACAATCTGGTCGGCCACTTCCTGTGCCAGATTTTCAAGCGCGGTCTGTTCGGCCGCGATGACTGCATATTCGCTGTTGACCACGTCAAAACCGGCGTCCGATCCTGCGGTCGCATCCAGCAGGACATTGCCGGTCGTCAGATCGACAAGCTGATAGCGTGCGCGCAAGGTGCGCCGTTCACGCGTGGTCGTATCATTGGATAACTGGCCCAGCCCTTCGACCTTGTCATCCAGCCGGATGTCGAGCCGGTAGCGCGCCGCGCCATTGTCCTGGCCTGCCCCCAAGCGGTCGGTCAGCGCATTGCGCACCAGCCAGCCTGATTGCCCCTCGATCGGGCCGACGCTGACATCGGATAGCGCGCGCGCCACACCACCGCTGCCGCCGCCTGCATACATCGGCTGCAATCCGCACCCGCCCAACAGGGCCAGCGCAGCGAACAGGGCGAGGCGTTTACGCAACGAGGTTCACCAGACGGTCAGGCACAACGATCACCTTCTTCACTTCCGCCCCTTCCAGCGCACGCTGCACTTTCTCGGACGCAAGGGCAAGGCGCTCAAGCTCTTCTTTCGACGTGCCCTTGGCCACGGTCACCGTATCGCGCAGCTTGCCTTTGACTTGAATGGCAACGGTCACTTCATCATCGACCAGCAGCGCGGGATCGACTTCGGGCCATGCGGCATCGGCAATCAGGCCTGCATTGAGGTGCGTAAAGGCTTCTTCGGCCAGATGCGGCATCATCGGCGCCGCCAGCAGCAGCAGGCTGCGGATGGCAGCGGTGCGGCTGGCCGATGGCGCGGCCTTTTCAATCGCGCCGGTCAATTCATAGATGCGCGCCACGGCCTTGTTGAAGCCCAGTGCCTCGATGTCGCCTGCAACCGCGAACACGATCTGGTGCGTCTTGCGGTCCAGCGATTTGTCTTCGCCCACCGCACTTGCATCAAGCTGGCCGAACAAGCGCCACAACCGCTGCACAAACCGTGCGCAACCTTCGATCCCGGCTTCTGACCACGGCAAGTCGCGCTCGGGCGGACTGTCGGACAGCATGAACCAGCGGATTGCGTCCGCGCCGTATTTTGCCACGATCTCGTCCGGGTCCACCACGTTTTTCTTGGACTTGGACATCTTGATCACGCGGCCGACTTCGACCGCCGCGCCATCGGCCTTCAGCGTTGCGCCTTCGCTGGTGCGCTCCACTTCGCCCGGTGAAAAGAAGATCGGCTGGCCGTTTTCCGGATTGCGCCGTTCATACGTCTCATGCGTGACCATGCCTTGTGTGAACAGGCTGGCGAACGGCTCGGTCACCTCGATCTTGCCGATCCGGGCCAGCGCACGGGTCCAGAAGCGGGCGTAGAGCAAGTGCAGGATCGCGTGTTCGATGCCGCCGATATACTGTTCCACCGGCAGCCAGCGCTTGATCTCTTCAGGATCAAACGGGCGGTCGGCGGGCTGGCTGGCAAAGCGCAGGAAATACCACGACGAATCGACGAAAGTATCGAGCGTATCGGTCTCGCGCCGCGCCGCATGGCCGCATTGCGGGCAATCGACATGCTTCCATGTGGGATGCCGGTTGAGCGGATTGCCCGGCACATCGAAGGTTACGTCTTCGGGCAGGACCACGGGCAAGTGCTTTTTCGGCACCGGCACCACGCCGCACACTTCGCAGTGGATGAACGGGATGGGGGTACCCCAATAGCGTTGGCGCGACACGCCCCAGTCGCGCAGGCGCCATACCGTCTTGCCTTCGCCAAAGCCGCCGGCTTGCATGCGGTTGATGATCTCAGCCTTGGCGTCTGCCACGCTCATGCCATCAAGGAAGTCCGAGTTCACCAGAACGCCGTCGCCCGCCTCGGCTTCTGTGCCAAACGGCTTGTCCGCGTCGGCAGGGTCGCTGGCCACTACGCGCAGGATCGGAAGATCGTACTTCGTCGCAAAATCGAAATCGCGCTGGTCGTGTCCGGGCACGGCCATGATCGCGCCGGTTCCATATTCCATCAATACGAAGTTGGCGATGTAGACGGGCAGGTCCGCGCCGGTGAACGGATGCTTTGCGGTAATTTTGGTATCGAAGCCCAGCTTTTCGGCGGTTTCCAGTTCCGCAGCGGTCGTGCCTCCCTGCTTGCACAGCGCGATGAAGTCTTGCGCGGCTTGATTATCAACCGCCACACCTTGCGCCACCGGATGATCGGCGGCCACGGCCACAAAGCTTGCGCCGAAAATCGTATCAGGCCGTGTGGTGTAGACTTCCAGCTTTTCACCGCTGGAAAGATCGAACGCGAACTGCAAACCTTGGCTTTTGCCGATCCAGTTTTCCTGCATCGTGCGGACTTTTTCGGGCCAGTTGTCCAGCGTCGACAAGCCTTCCAGCAATTCGTCAGCAAAGTCGGTGATCTTGAGGAACCACTGGCTCAGCTTGCGCTTTTCCACCAGCGCGCCCGACCGCCAGCCGCGCCCGTCGATCACTTGTTCGTTGGCCAGCACGGTGTGATCCACCGGGTCCCAGTTGACCGTCGATTCCTTGCGGTAAACCAGGCCTGCTGCGTAAAGATCAAGGAACAGCGCCTGTTCGTGACCGTAATATTCCGGCTCGCACGTCGCAATCTCGCGGCTCCAATCGAGCGCAAAGCCGAGCCGCTTCAATTGCGCTTTCATGTTGGCGATGTTTTCGCGCGTCCAGCCGCCGGGGTGAACGCCCTTTTCCATCGCAGCGTTTTCAGCCGGCATGCCGAAAGCGTCCCAGCCCATCGGGTGCAGGACTTCGTGGCCACGCATCCGCTTATAGCGCGCCAGAACGTCGCCCATCGTGTAATTGCGCACGTGGCCGATGTGGATGCGCCCCGAAGGATAGGGGAACATCTCCAAAACAAAGCTGCGCGGCTTTGTGCTGGCGTCATCTGCGCGGAATGATTGCTGATCGTCCCACACTTTTTGCCAACGCGTGTCGGCAACAGCGGGGTCAAAGCGGTCTGGCGCGGGAGTGGCTGGCGGCGTTGTGGCAGATGCGGTCATGGACGCTCCTCTAGGCAGAGCAGCCATGACACGCAAGATTCGCCTTCAGGTGGGTTATCCGGTGATTGAGGCGCGGCGCAGGTCGCGCGCCTTGGTCAGGATGATGTCTTCCAGCTTTTGCACGGTCACCGCCTGAACGGGGGCATCCACCCATTGGCCGGTGGTCGAGATCTGGCGGCTGGCGGCAACGCGCAGGGCATCGGCGCGCAAGTCCTTGTCAACGATCGAAACCGTCACCTTCATCCGCTCGCCGGGGTTCTTGGGGTTGGTGTACCAATCTGTCACGATGACCCCGCCATTGCTGTCTGTCTGGAGCAGCGGCATGAACGAAAGCGCATCAAGGCTGGCGCGCCACAAATAGGCGTTCACGCCGATGGTCGTCACCTGGCTTGCGGCAAGATCTGCCTTGGGCCGTTCTTTCTTGCCGCAGCCAGTGGCCAGAAGGGCCATGGCCCCGATCACGATGCCGCGAATGACCAAAGTGCGGGTGTTGCGCGCGGTCTTGAAAGTCTTGGTCACTTGGTCACAGTCCTTGGCTTGGCGGCCTTGAACAACAGACCGGCGCAAAGCCGTTCCGTTCAAACAAGGCCGTATCGTGCAATACAGCGTTTGAAAGGCCTCTATCACCCCCGCGCGCCGTGCCGCAAGCACGATGAATGCACAGGCATGGCTTGGCGGCAAATGCATGCCGCGGCCGTGAACACTTGCTGAATGCACTTTGCACTGTGGAGTCTTCGCCACACTCGCAAAGGAAGAGTCGGAATGTGGTGCGGGCTATAGAATTTTAAATCCCGCGCGAGTAGAAGAGATAGGAGACATTCCGCGAGACTCGGCCATACAGGCTTTGCCAGACAAAGAATGTTTGAAAACAGCGTTGTAGTACGGCGCTTTTCGGGGTCGAAACAGGTTTATCATGACGGGCATTGGCAACAGTTCAAACGCAGCAGGCTCCAAGGGCCGCCGCTTGCGTGCGCCGGTCGCCATGGCCGTTTCGGTTGTCGTGGGCCTGCTTTTGGCACCAACCGTCAGCAGCGCTTTTTCCAGCGGCTTTGATGCAACGCCGGTCAGCCTTGCGGCGCGCGGCGGTATCGGCTCGTTCACGCCCGCTTCGGTTGATGAACGGCTGGCTTCGCAAATCACTGTCCGCGCTTTGAAGACGGGCCGGTTGTTCCGCTTTACCCCGGCTGGCAATGAAACGCGCACTAACCGCGCGGTCACCGTGGCGGTCCGTCTTGATTCGCAAAGCGCGCGTGCTTTCTCGGTACGCAGCACATTGGCTGATGGCGCTGCACAGGCGGGCGCTTCGCCGGTGCGTATCGCGCCGGTGGCTTACAATCTGGGAATGGCACGCGGCTTTGCCAGCTTTGCTGCACCTTCGTCATCATCGCTTCTTGACCTGCAGCGGATCGAGATGCCCGATCTTGCAAAGCTTAAGCCGGTTGCATCCGCACCTTCGGCCCCGTCACGCTTTGCCCCGCGGGTTGAAATGGATGGCCGTGATCGTGCGGGCCGTGCGCCACGCACCCTTGAGGGGCAGGGTGATTACCAGCTCGATCTTGGCGGAAGCTATCGCCTGACCCGCAATCTGAATGTCACCGCCGGTGTGCGCTATTCGCCGGAACGTGATCGTATTCTGCCACTTACAGATGGCAAGCAAGATAATCAGGCGGTCTATGTCGGAACACAGTTCCGCTTTTAATAAAAGGCCGCAGTTTCAATTTGCTGCTATGCACCAATTCGGTGCTGCACCTGCAGCATAAGCCATTCTATAACTTGTAGCTTTGCGTTCATCGACTTACGATAGGCCCTCAAACGGGAATATTGGGAGCAATACTATGACGCGAGTTGCAGTCGTCACCGGTGGTAGCCGCGGGATCGGCCAAGCCATCTGTCTTGCATTAAAAGCGCAAGGACGCACGGTGGTGGCCAATTACGCCGGGAACGAGGAAAAGGCTCGCGCTTTCACTGCCGAAACCGGAATTCCCGCTTACCGCTTTGATGTTGGGGATCATGAAGCAACGCTTGAAGGCTGTGCGCGTATCGCCGCTGAAGTCGGACCAATCGACATTGTCGTGAACAATGCCGGCATCACCCGCGATGGCGTGCTCCACAAGATGAGCTTCGATGACTGGAACGAGGTCATGCGCATCAATCTTGGCGGTTGCTTCAACATGGCCAAGGCAACATTTCCCGGCATGCGCGAACGCGGATGGGGCCGCATCGTCAACATCGGTTCGGTAAACGGTCAGTCCGGCCAGTACGGTCAGGTCAACTATGCCGCAGCAAAGTCCGGGATCCACGGCTTTACCAAGGCTTTGGCGCAGGAAGGCGCAAAGTTCGGCGTAACTGTCAACGCAATTGCGCCGGGATATATCGATACCGACATGGTTGCGGCAGTTCCCCCGGCAGTCCTGGAAAAGATTGTCGCCAAGGTTCCGGTCGGCCGACTTGGTCATGCCGACGAAATCGCGCGCGGCGTCGCTTTCCTTACCGCCGATGACGGCGCTTTTGTCACGGGTTCGACCATGTCGCTGAACGGCGGACAGCACATGTACTGATGGTGCGGGGCAGGTGCCAGTGTGCCTGCCCCGCCTCATGCTGCCCCGCCTTGTCATGACCATACCCTATCACCCCCCGGTCAAACGCTCGGTAGAGATTGCCGGGCACAAGACCTCGATCAGTCTTGAACCTTTGTTTTGGGATATGTTGCGCAGTGCCGCCCTGCGCGAAGGCGTTCCGCTTAACGCGCTCGTCGCGCGGATCGATGTCGAAAGAATCGCCAGCTCGACCCCGCCCGGTCTGGCCGGGGCTATTCGGATCTGGCTTGTCTCAAACAGATTGGATCAGGACGCCGAGGGCGCTGGCGCAGGCTGAGCCGTTACCTCTGCTTCGGGCAGTTCCGGCAATTCGCGCTTATCCAGCATTTCTGCCGCAGCGTCCAAAGCGCGGGCCTCGTCTTGCGTCACCCCGCCCGGCTTTTCCTCTTCGCTTGCGCTGCAAGCGACCAGCATAAGGGCCAGAGGAAAAACGGGCAGGGCGCGCATTGTCAGTGTCTTTCGCTTGCGGATCGTCACCCGCAATTGAACCCGATTAGTGAGCAGGTCGAATTATTGAGCAGGCTTTGCCTCGGCATCGCCTTCAGCTTCGGCGGCTTGCACAGCAGCGGCAACCGCAGCGGCATTGTTGGCCGTGTCGCGCACCGCGTTGGCTTCGGCATCAGCAGCAGATGATGCATCAGGTGCTGGTGCCATAGGGGCAGCCGCCGCCGAAGGCTCCATCGGCGGCAGTTCATCGGCAGGCATTTCAACCGTGTCTTCCGACGCTGCTTCCGATGCATCGTCGGAACGGCCACAGGCCGTGATCGCAAGGCTGGCTGCGGCAACGATGGCGAGGCTGGCGTACTTCTTCATGAAACTTCCCTCTCATGGGTAACGCGTCCAAATGACGCATCAACCGCAAGCTTTCCTGCGGCACACATAAGGCGTTATTATCGGCGGGTAGCGGTGAAGGCAAATGCATCCTGCATCACGGCTCTACGCGTTCGCTAACATCTGATATAAAGGCATCTTTAAGTCTATTGACGGATATAAAGGTTTCCTTATATGGCTACGCCCATGAATATACACGACGCCATTCGCGCGCTTGATGACACAACGCGCCTGCGCATCATGCGTCTTCTCGCCAGCATGGAACTGGCGGTCGGCGAAGTGGCGCAAGTGCTCGGCCAAAGCCAGCCACGCGTGTCCCGGCATATTCGTATCCTGTGCGATTGCGGCCTTGCCGAACGGCGCAAGGAAGGTGCCTGGGTATTCCTGCGCAGCTCGGTTGGTGAAGCTTCCGACAACCCGCTCGCCGCTGCCATTGCGCGTCTTTTGGCGGTGGCCGAACACGAAGATACCGCCTTTGGACGCCGTTGTGCCGAAGATCGCCAACATCTTGATGCCATTCGTGCCGCGCGCGAGAGCCATGCGCTCGATTGGTTCTCGCGCCACGCCGAAGAATGGGACGAACTGCGCTCGCTCCATATCGCCGATGGGCCGGTTGAGGCTGCACTGACGGAAATGCTGCTGGAGATGGCGGGCAATGGCTCGCTGGGCCGCCTGCTTGATGTCGGTACTGGCACAGGCCGCATCGCCGAACTGTTCGGTCCCCATGCCGCGCACATCGTCGCCTTCGACAAAAGCCCCGATATGCTGCGCATTGCGCGCGCCCGACTGCAACATTTGCCTGCTAATAGCGTGGAACTGGTGCAGGGTGATTTCGCGCAGTTGCCGTTTACACAGCGCAGCTTCGATACCGTCTTGCTGCATCAGGTGCTGCATTATGCCCAAGCGCCCGAAGCGGTGCTGGCTGGCGCTGCCCGCGTCACCGCCCCCGGAGGCCGCGTCGCCATCGTTGATTTCGCGGCGCATGACCGCGAAGATTTGCGCCAGACGCATGCCCATGCCCGCCTCGGCTTTTCCGATGCGCAGATCGAAGCGATGCTGCTCGACAGCGGCTTTGTCCCGCATGCCACCCGCGCATTGGCGGGCCATGAACTCGTCGTCAAACTGTGGACCGGCATCCGCCGCGAAGACAGTGTTACCCAATTCGAACCCCGCCAGCTTGCCCGGAAGACCTGATAGATGAACGCCAGCTACGACCAGTTGCGTGAAGCGCGCACCGCTCTTGATACCCCACTGTTTGCCGGGCTGCCGGGCGATATCAACGTTTCGTTCGAGTTTTTCCCGCCCAAGACCGATGCGCTGATGGCGCAATTGTGGGATGTGGTGGAAACGCTGGCCCCGCTGGAACCTCATTTCGTTTCGGTGACCTACGGCGCAGGCGGATCAACCCGCGATCGCACCCACGGCACCGTGGCGCGGATCATCAAGGAAGCCAAACTTCCCGCCGCCGCGCACCTGACCTGCGTTGATGCTACAAAGGCTGAAATCCGCGAAGTGGCAGAAAGCTATTGGGAAGCAGGCGTGCGGCACATCGTGGCGCTGCGCGGCGATATGGGCGCTCCCGGCGTGCCGTTTACCCCGCACCCCGATGGTTATGCCAATGCGGCAGAACTGGTTGCGGGGCTGAAAGGCATTGCGCCGTTCGAAATCTCGGTCGCGGCCTATCCTGAATCGCATCCGGATTCGCCCAGCCACCAGGCCGATATCGACAATCTGAAGCGCAAGCTGGACGCAGGCGCGACCCGCGCGATCAGCCAGTTCTTCTTCGAGCCCGAAACCTTCTTCCGGTTCCGTGACAAGCTGGCGGCCGCCGGTATCGATGCGCCGGTTCTTCCCGGCATTCTGCCCGTTTCGAACGTGGCGCAAACCCGCAAATTTGCCGCTGCGTGCGGTGCTGCAATCCCGGCGTGGATGGATGGCCTGTTCGAAGGGCTGGATACGCATCCCGGATCGCGCCAGCTTGTTGCCGCCACTATCGCCGCTGAGTTTTGCCGCCGCCTCTATGCCGGTGGCGTCCGCGATTTCCACTTCTACACCCTCAACCGCGCTGAACTGTCTTACGCGATCTGCCACTTGCTTGGCCTTCGCCCGACACGCCCTGGGCTGGAGAAAGCCGCATGACACTCGCTCCTTCCACGGCGCGCACCGCTTTGCTGGAACAGGCCAAGCAGCGCATTCTGATTACTGACGGCGCATTCGGCACCGAGATCCAGAACTTCAAGCTGTCCGAAGCCGACTATGCGGGAACGCTGGGCCTTGCCAAGGACCAGAAGGGCAACAACGATATCCTCGCGCTGACCAAGCCCGAAGTGCCCGAATCCATCCACCGCGCCTATTTTGCAGCGGGCGCAGACATCGCCGAAACCAATACTTTCAGCGCCAACCGCATCAGCCAGGCCGATTACGCCGCCGAACATCTCGTGCGTGAAATCAACGTAGAATCGGCTAGGCTCGCTCGCCGCGTGGCCGATGAATTCACTGCCAAGGACGGGCGTCCGCGCTTTGTGGCAGGGGCCATCGGCCCGACCAACAAGACTCTGTCGCTTTCGCCCGACGTGAATGACCCGGGTTTCCGCGAGGTGGATTGGGACGGCATGGTGGATGTCTATGCCGAGCAGGTCCATGCGCTGGTTGAAGGCGGTGCGGATTTCATCCTGATCGAAACCGTGTTCGATACGCTGAACGCCAAGGCCGGGATCATGGCGGTTCGCCATGTGGAACAAGCGCTTGGCCGCGAAATCCCGATCATGCTTTCGATGACGCTGACCGATCTTTCGGGCCGCAACCTTTCGGGCCATACGGTCGAGGCGTTCTGGTATGCCGTGCGCCATGCCAAGCCGGTGACCATCGGGCTTAACTGCTCGTTCGGGGCCACACAGTTGCGCCCGCATGTGAAGTCATTGTCGGAAATCGCCGATACACTGATCATGGTCTATCCCAATGCTGGCCTGCCCAACGAACTGGGTGAATATGACGAAATGCCCGCCACCACGGCGGGCCTCGTCAAGGAATGGGCCGATCATGGACAGGTGAATATTCTGGGCGGTTGCTGTGGTTCGACGCCAGCGCATATCGCGGCGATGGCACAGGCGGTTGCAGGGTTACCCCCGCGCAAGCTGCCGGTGCCCGAAACCGCAACGCGGCTGGCCGGATTAGAGCCGTTCATCATGGCGGCCTGACTTGTTCCCCCTCCCCTTCAGGGGAGGGGCAGGGGTGGGGGCTATCCCCATACCTTGCGCTTGCATGAGAACCCCCACCCCAACCCCTCCCCTGAAGAGGAGGGGCTTGAGAGCAAAAAATGAACACCACCGCCTCTACCCCATCCGGCTCGCGCTTCGTCAATGTCGGTGAACGCACCAACGTCACCGGCTCTGCCGCGTTCAAGAAACTCATCCTTGCGGGCGACTACACCCGCGCGGTCGAAGTCGCGCGCCAGCAGGTGGAAAACGGCGCGCAAGTAATCGACGTCAATATGGACGAGGGCTTGCTCGACGCGGTCGAGGCGATGACCACGTACCTTAAACTGATCGCGGCAGAACCGGATATCGCGCGCGTGCCGATCATGATCGACAGTTCCAAATGGGACGTGATCGAAGCCGGTCTGAAATGCGTTTCGGGCAAGCCCATCGTCAATTCGATCAGCATGAAGGAGGGCGAGGAAGCGTTCCTGACCCACGCGCGCAAGTGCATGGATTATGGCGCGGCAGTGGTCGTGATGGCGTTTGACGAAAAGGGGCAGGCCGATACCAAGGAGCGCAAGGTTGAAATCTGCGCCCGCGCTTACAAGCTGCTGACCGGCATCGGTTTTCCGCCCGAAGACATCATCTTTGACCCCAACGTATTTGCAGTTGCCACCGGCATCGAAGAGCATGACCGCTATGGTCTGGACTTTATCGAAGCCACTGCCGAGATCAAGGCGCGCTGCCCGCACGTCCACATTTCGGGCGGGCTTTCCAACTTGTCATTCTCGTTCCGTGGCAACGAAATCGTGCGCCGCGCGATGCATTCGGTGTTCCTCTATCACGCGATTCCGGCGGGCATGGACATGGCCATAGTCAACGCAGGGCAACTGGACATCTATGACCAGATCGACCCTGTTTTGCGCGAGGCCTGCGAAGACGTGGTGCTTGACCGCAAGCCCGCAGCGGGTGGTGACCTGACCGCGACCGAGCGGCTGATCGAGCTTGCCGAAAGCTACAAGGGCAAGGACGTGGTGGCCGAAAAAGCCGCCGAGGAATGGCGCGGCTGGGACGTGGTGCGCCGTCTTGAACATGCGCTGGTCAAGGGCATCGACGCCTATATCGTCGAAGATACCGAAGAAGCCCGCGCGGCGATTGATGCGCGTGGCGGCAGGCCCATCGAGGTGATCGAAGGCCCGCTGATGGAAGGCATGAACACGGTTGGCGATCTGTTCGGATCGGGCAAGATGTTCCTGCCGCAAGTGGTGAAATCCGCGCGTGTGATGAAGAAGGCCGTCGCGCACCTCATCCCCTATATCGAAGCGGCCAAACAGCCCGGGGCCAAGGCCAAGGGCAAGATCATCATGGCCACGGTCAAGGGTGACGTACACGATATCGGCAAGAACATCGTTGGCGTGGTGCTGCAGTGTAACGGCTATGAAGTGATTGACCTTGGCGTGATGGTGCCGTGGTCAACCATCCTTGATACGGCGCAGAAGGAAGGCGTGGATATCATCGGCTTGTCCGGCCTGATTACGCCGTCGCTGGATGAAATGGTGACTGTTGCCGAAGAAATGCAGCGGGCGGGCATGACCATCCCGCTGCTCATCGGCGGGGCGACCACCAGCAAAGTTCACACCGCGCTGCGCATCGATCAGGCTTATGAAGGCGCAGTCGTGCACGTGCTGGATGCCAGCCGTGCGGTGGGCGTTGCCTCGCAACTGCTGTCAGATACGCAGGCCGAACCGTTTATCAAGGCGACGGCGGCTGAATACCAGCATGTGCGTGATGCGCGCGCGGGTAAGGGGATGAGCAAGCTGCTCAGCCTCGAAGATGCGCGGCTGAATGCCTATGCGCCCGACTTTTCCGAAAAGGCACCGCCGCCGGAACAGCCGGGGCGGCATGTGTTTGAAGACTGGGATCTGGATGATCTGGTCGATTGCTTCGACTGGACGCCGTTCTTCCGCGCGTGGGAACTGGCCGGAAACTGGCCTTCTATCCTTGAAGACGAGGTGATTGGCGAATCTGCGCGCGGGCTTTATGCCGATGCCCGCGCCATGCTGGAAAAGATCGTCAGCGAAAAGTGGCTGACCGCCAAGGGCGTCGTCCAGTTCTGGCCCTGCGCGCGCCACGGTGACGACGTGGTGCTGCACCCGAATGATGATGAACTATCGGTTCGCCTGCCATTCCTGCGCCAGCAAGTGATCAAAAGCCGTGATCGGGCGAACTTCTGTCTGGCAGATTTCATCGATCCGGCGGGCGATTGGCTGGGCGGATTTGCCGTGGGTATTCATGGCATTGATGAACACCTTGCCCGCTTCAAGGCGGACAATGATGACTATTCCGACATTCTCCTGAAAGCCTTGGCAGACCGTTTTGCCGAAGCCTTTGCCGAGCGCCTGCACCAGTATGTCCGTACCACGCTGTGGGCCTATGCGCCCGGCGAACAGCTGACCAACGAAGCGCTGATCCGCGAACAGTATCGTGGCATCCGCCCTGCGCCGGGTTATCCCGCATGCCCCGATCATACATTGAAGCCGATCCTGTTCGATCTGCTGGATGCAACCAACACGGCGGGCATCACCTTGACCGAATCGCAGGCGATGCTGCCTACTTCGGCGGTATCAGGGTTCTACTTTGCGCATCCCGAAAGCCAGTATTTCGGCGTTGCCACCATCGGGCGCGACCAGTTGGAAGATTATGCCGGCCGACGCGGCATGGATGTGCCCACAATGGAACGCTGGCTGCGCCCCAACCTGGATTGAACCAGAAAGTTTGTCAAAATGGTGCGGTGGCCCTCCACAAGCCACCACACCGGACGTCGCAGGCCTACCACCCCAGCGTCGTCATCCCCGCACCAGCGGGAATAGCATGGCTTATTGCATGCCGCTGGCTGCAATGCGCGATTGCGCGCGCTGGCGCAAGTAGTCAGCTTCGACATCACCGCCCGCTTGTCCGGCCAGAACGCCCAGCGCCGCGCCAAGGCCGTGGTGGGCCAGTTCGTCAATTGCTGCGTCGGTATCCTGCCCCAGTTCGGCGGCGAGCGATTTCAGCACGCGCGCCATTTCGGAAAATTCAGCTTCGCTTTCCCAGGCAGCTTTGCATTCTTCGCGCTTTACGAACGCAGCCCGCATTTCAAAGCCCATCGACTCGTCTCCCGTTCCCCGCGGGAAGGGTCCCCGCAATATCTGCAATGGTGCGGCAATGTGCCCAATGGGCGATTAAGGCTCACCCGTGCGTAATGACGGAGCGCCATCATGGTTAAGCGGTAACTCACAATTGCGCCCCTCTCGCACAAGTGACAGGCATCTGCGGTCAAACGGTGATCTAGGGTGTGGGAAACCATAACAAGAGGATACCAAGGTGGCCCAGTTAGATCCCGTCACCCGCCTGATCGCCATTGAAGAGATCAAGCAGCTTAAAGCGCGCTATTTCCGTTGCATGGACACCAAGGATTTCGTCGGTCTGCGCGCTGTCTTTGCCGATGATGCGACGTTCGATGCCAGTTGTTCGCTCAGCATTGAACCGGCTGAGGATCTTGCGCAATGGGTGCATACCGGGGGTGATGCTATTGCGGCCTTTGTCGAGGCGGCGGTTGCTCCGTTACGCACTGTGCATCACGGCCATTGCCATGAAATCGAAGTGCTTTCCGACACGCAAGCGCGCGGCGTTATCGCGATGGAAGACCAGATCTGGGACATCACCGGCACGAATGTGGTGCTGCACGGCATGGGCCATTATCACGAGACTTATCGCAAGGATGCCGGACAGTGGCGCATCCTGACGTCGCGGATCAGCCGGCTTCACATTATTTTGGGGTGATCCGGGTTTTGCTTGGCGCGTGTGATCTGGCATAGAGCCGGACGTGACTGCTGGCGACGACCCCTACGACCTCGACTTTCCCCCCGACGATGCCTTTGCCGAAGGTATCTTTTCGGGCTTTCCTGATGACGACGAGGTTGCGCCACCCCGGCCCGCCGCACCGCCGCCGCCCGTTTATGCCGATGCCCAGGAGGCGCTTCATGCGGTGTTCGGCTTTCCGGCGTTTCGCGGGGTGCAGAACCTTGTCGTGGATCGCGTGCTGGCGGGACAATCAACGCTGGCGGTGATGCCCACTGGTGCTGGCAAATCGCTGACTTATCAATTGCCTGCGGTGATGATGGAGGGCACCTGCGTTGTTGTCTCGCCGCTGATCGCGCTGATGCACGATCAATTACGCGCCGCCACCGCCAACGGCATCCGGGCCGCCACGCTCACGAGCGTTGATACCAACCGCGACGAGACGATTGCGCGCTTTGCGCATGGCGAGCTTGATCTGCTCTATGTGGCGCCCGAACGCGCCAGCCAGCAGCATTTCCGTGATCTGCTTTCGCGCGGGCGGATCTCGCTGTTCGCGATTGACGAGGCACACTGCGTTTCGGAATGGGGCCACGATTTCCGCCCCGATTACCGGTTGTTGCGTCCGATGATGGACGCCTTTCCGGATGTCGCGCGGCTGGCGCTGACGGCAACGGCAGACCGTCACACCCGCGCCGATATCCTTGAACAACTGGGCATTCCGGCTGAAGGCCTGATCGTTTCGGGGTTTGACCGGCCCAATATCCGCTATGCCATCCGCCCGCGTGACAACCCCTTGCGCCAGATCAAGCAATTGATGGAGGAGCATCCCGGACCCGGCATCGTCTATGCTCCCACCCGCGCGCAAGTGGAGAAGCTGGCCGGGCAATTGAGCACCGGTCATCGCCGGGTTCTGCCCTATCACGCGGGGCTTGATCCGCAGGTGCGCGCGGGCAATCAGGCGGCATTTGTGGCGTCTGAAGACATGGTGATGGTTGCCACGGTGGCGTTCGGCATGGGCATTGATAAGCCCGACGTGCGCTTTGTGGCCCATGCCGCCTGCCCCAAATCGATCGAGGCCTATTATCAGGAGACCGGCCGCGCGGGCCGCGATGGTGACCCTGCGGTGGCCGTCATGCTGTGGGGTGCCGAAGACTTTGTCCGCGCCCGCCAGCGTGTGGCCGAGGTAGAGGAGCACCGCCGTGCGGGTGAACGCACACGGATTGATGCGCTGGCGATGCTGGTGGAAACGCCGCACTGCCGCCGCGCCATCCTGCTGCGCCACTTTGGCGAAGACCCGCCGGAAAAGTGCGGCAATTGCGATAATTGCCTTGAAGCTCCGGGCATTACCGATGGCACCCATGTGGCGCGAAAGCTGCTGTCGGCGGTCTATCGCACCGGACAATCGTTCGGTTTCGGCTATCTGGAAAAAGTGCTGACGGGTGTCGCGGATGAACGCATCACCCAGCGCGGCCATGACCAGCTTTCGGTGTTCGGCATTGTCACCGCGGATGAAGCGCCGCTGCTGCGCCCGCTTGCGCGCGCGTTGCAGGCGCGCGGTGCGCTGGTTGCCACTGAACATGGCGGGCTGGCACTGGGCGGTGATTCGCGCGCGATCCTGAAGGGTGAGGCCGAAGTGCCGCTGGTGGTCGTCCCCAAAAAGGAGCGCACCAGCCGCCGCCGCGCGTCTCCGGGTGCTGCGTTCAATCCCGTGGGCGATCCGCTGTTCGATGCGCTGCGGTCCCTGCGCCGCGATATGGCGCGCGAGGCGGGGCTGCCGCCTTATGTGATCTTTCACGATTCTGTTTTGCGCGAAATGGCCGGAACGCGACCTGCCAACCTTGCAGAACTGGGCCAGATTGGTGGTGTGGGCGGCCGCAAGCTGGAGGCCTATGGCCACAGGTTCCTTGAGGTGATCCGGCAGTTTTAAGAACAGGTTTCGCGCAGAGACGCAGAGGAAGCAGAGAGCGCGGAGTCTTGAAGAGATCCGGCAGAGCCCGAGGTGTTCAAAGCGTCGCAGTTGTTCCCGACGCTTTGCACGTCCGCAACTGTCTCTGCTTCCTCTGCGCCTCTGCGCGAAACACTCTTTTTAACCGAGGAGCACAAGGCTTACGCTTCGGTCATATCTTTCGGCGCTTGTCCCCGCGTTTTCCACAGCGAGAACACCACGCCGCCTGCGATCAGGGCAATCGTTACCAGCAGGCTCATCACCGGCGGGAACTTGTCTCCGCCCAACAGGAAGTCGGACACGAAGATCTTCGATCCGATGAACACCAGCACCGCAGCCAGTGCGTATTTGAGGTAAGCGAAGCGGTCGATCATCGCGGCCAGGGCGAAATAGAGCGCGCGCAGGCCCAGAATTGCCATGATGTTTGACGTGTAAACGACAAAGGTATCGGTGGTGATCGCGAAGATCGCCGGAACCGAATCCACTGCGAACACGAGGTCGGCCAGATTGATAACGACCAGCGCCAGAAACAGCGGCGTTGCGGCATTGACCAGTTTTCCGGTCTTGGGATCAGTCACTTTCACGAAGAAGTGCTGGTCGTGCAGTTCCTTGGTTACGCGCATGTGGCGGCTGATCCAGCGCACCGCCGCATTGTTGCCGATGTCGGGATCATGATCCGATGTGAAGAACATCTTGATGCCGGTAAACACCAGAAACGCGGCGAAAATATACAATACCCAATAGGCCCGCTCGACCAGCGCAGCACCGCCCGCAATCATCCCGCCACGCAGGAAGATCACCGCAATGATGCCCCACAACAGCGCGCGATACTGGTACTTTGCGGGGATCGCGAAGAAGGTGAAAATCAGGCTGATCACGAACACGTTGTCGATCGACAGCGCCTTTTCGATGAAGAAGCCCGTGTAGTATTTCATCCCGAGATCCGCGCCCTTTTCAGCCCAGACCCAGGCACCGAATGCCAGCGCGATGGTGATGTAAAACGCCGTCAGCCGCAGCGATTCACCAATGCCCATGGCTTTGTCCTCTTTATGCAGGACGCCAAGGTCAAAGGCGGTCAGCAGAACCACCAGCCCCATAAAGGCAAGCCAGAACCAGGCAGGCGTGCCCAGCCAATCAGAGATCAGCCAGTCGGCGAAAAGAAATTCCATCACGCATCTCCATCAACCGGCCCACACCGATGCCAATGCACCAGCGCGGGCGGCGTTCCTCTGTTTAGTTGATTGCTGATTTGCGAGGAAACATGGGGGAAAGGCGGTCTTTTACCACCAGCTTGAGCTTCTTGATCCGCGCAATTTCAAACGGGTCCACCCAGCGTTTGCGGCGGGCAAGGCGCAGCGCCTCGTCCAGTTTCTGGTGGCGTTCAAGCAAGGTGAAGTAACGGTCGGACATTTAAAGCTCCCTATCGAAGCGTGTTGCAACGATCAGGTATGTCGGCAGCTTGGGCCATAAGGCTGGGGGAAGGAACAGAACCCGGACCACAAGACATCGGCATTACCCGATGCGGTCCGACATCACGCAGCGATTGCCAATGTAGGCATCATCGCCGCGCCAGAGGGGCCCGGTCCGCTTGATTAAAATGGGCCAAGTTCATCGGCATGACAAGGTCAAAATCGCAACTTTTTGTTGCTACCAGGGAATCTGCTATACGTTCGGGGACGACCTTGGGGGGTACATTGATGACTGACATGCACACATCAAGCAAAGAAACGCCTGCCTGGACAACCAGTGGCTATCTTATGCTGGTTATCCTCATTGCCCTGTTCGTGCTGACGGCGGCGCGTTTCATGGGGATTGCAGCCGGGAATGTCTCCGATGGCGATATCCTGGGCTATCTGCTTGGCATGATTCTGGGGCCAATCGGTTTTATCCTGATTGCCAAGGGTTTTTACATTATCCAGCCCAATCAGGCCGCCGCAATCACCATGTTCGGTTCCTATCGCGGCACGGATCGCAGCCACGGTTTGCGCTGGGTGTGGCCGTGGATGAGCAAGACCCGCATTTCGGTGCGCGCCAACAACGTCGTGTCCGAAAAGTTGAAGGTCAACGATCTGCGCGGCAATCCTATCGAGATTGCCTGCAACGTGGTGTGGCGCGTATCCGATACGGCGCAAGCACTGTACGATGTCGATGATTACAAGGCGTTTGTCTTCGTCCAGATCGAAAGCGCGGTGCGTTCCATCGGTTCGCGTTATCCCTATGACGACATTGAACACATGGAAGTGACGCTGCGTGGCAATCACGACCAGATCAACGCCGAATTGCGCACCGAACTTAATGCGCGGCTGGTGCTGGCAGGCATTACCGTGGACGAATGCGGGCTGACGCACCTTGCCTATGCCCCTGAAATTGCAGGTGCCATGTTGCGCCGCCAACAGGCCGAAGCGGTCATTTCGGCACGGCGCAAACTGGTGGAAGGCGCGGTTTCGATGGTCGAACTGGCGTTGAACCAGTTGTCGGAAAAGGGCGTGGTAGAATTGAACCCTACGCAGCGCGCCGTTCTGGTGTCGAACCTGATGGTCGTGCTGTGCGGGGAACGCGATGCGCAACCCACCCTGAACGCCGGATCGATTTGATCAGCTACGGCAACTGCCTGTAAATCATTGCGCGCTATCTTCTGCGGCAGATAATCGGAGCGGATAGCGCATGATGAACACCCCCAAAGCCTTTAAGCCTGCGCTTGCCGCCATCGGCATGATCGCCGCCATTCCTGCCTCGGCGCTATGGGCACAAGGCGCGCGCGCACCCTATACCGTGATCGAATCCGGGCGCAGCTTTGCCGCGCTGCAAGAAGCGGTGAACGCGATTGGTGAGGGTACGGGCACGATCCGTATCGAATCCGGCACTTATCGCGATTGCGCGGTTCAGGTGGCGGGCGATGTCGGGTTTGTGGCGCAAGTGGCCGGCCAGACGGTGTTCGATGGTGCGGCCTGCGAAGGCAAGGCCACCATCGTCGCGCGCGGTCGGTCCACCCGGGTTGAGGGATTGATCTTCCAGAACATCACCGTCCCCGATGCCAACGGCTCTGGCATCCGGTTGGAGCGCGGCAACCTGACCGTGCGCCAATCGTGGTTCCGCGATAGTGAACAGGGCATCCTGTCCGCCGATGATCCCACTGCTGCCGTCCTGATCGAAAAGTCCACGTTCTCGCGGTTGGGCCGCTGTGACCGCGGGTTGTCGTGTGCGCATTCGGTTTATTTCGGTGATTATGGCAGTGTCACGATACGCCGCAGCCGGTTTGAGGCGGGGCGCGGCGGCCACTATGTCAAAAGCCGTGCAGGCCGGATCGAAGTCACCGAATCAAGCTTTGACGATACAGCGGGTTCCACCACCAATTACATGATCGACGTGCCAGCAGGCGCGACAGGCCGCATTGCCGACAACGTGTTCGTGCAAGGGCGCGACAAGGAAAACTACAGTGCCTTCATCGCGGTGGCAGCAGAGGGCCGGGTGCACAGTTCGGCAGGCCTTTCCATCGCCGGGAACAACGCACGCTTTGCACCGGGCATCAGCCGTTCGTCCGCATTCGTAGCCGATTGGTCTGGCGATCCTTTGGCCATCGGCGGCAATGCTCTGGGCAGCGGCCTTACGCGCTTCGACAAACGCTAACGCAGCAAGTGCCCGGTGCGGTCGCGCTTGGTATCGAGATAGCGCTGGTTGTGAGGGTTGGCGGGAAGCTGGTGCGCCACGCGTTCGGTCACCTCCACGCCCAGTTCCTGCAAGGTGGCCACCTTTTGCGGATTGTTGGTCAACAGGCGCAGGCGGTTCACGCCGAGCAAGTCCAGCATCCGCGCCGCCACCGGAAAATCGCGCGCTTCGCTGGGCAGGCCAAGCCGTTCGTTGGCATCGACCGTATCAAAGCCCTGATCCTGCAATTCATAGGCGCGCAGCTTGTTCACAAGGCCGATCCCGCGGCCTTCCTGCCGCAAGTACAAGAGGACGCCCCAGCCGCCTGCATTGGCCTCCTGCGCCATCTGGGATAGCGCTGCGTCAAGCTGCGGGCCACAATCGCATTTGAGGCTGCCCAGCACGTCACCGGTCAGGCATTCGCTGTGGAGACGTACCAGCGGATCACGCTCGCTGGTTTGCGTGCCGATGACAAGCGCGACGTGTTCGCGCAGATCGTCACGCGCGCGGAAGGCGACTATTTCGGCATGTTCGCAAGCATGGACAGGCAAGCGGGCGCGTGCCTGGATGGTCAGGTTCAGTGGATCTTTGAACTGCGCCAGATCAGCGGCAGACACTTCGGCGGCGGTTTCAATGCCGGTCGAGACCATGAACGCGGGCAGGATACCTGCCAACCGCGCCAGTTCCATCGCCGCAGTGGCCGCTTCAACCGGTTCGATCGGGTCGGCTTTGAAGGGCCCGCGCATGGGGCTGCCAAGGTCTTGGGCGGGATCGGCAAGGTTACGCGCGGCAGAGAGGCTGAACGGCTCGGCCCCGCGAATCAGCACGGGTGCTTCCGGCACGGCGGCATCGCGCTGGTTCGCCAGCTTCAGCGTGGCGGCACGGGCGTCGGATATCAGCAGGCGCGCTGCGTAAATACCGGGTTGCACGAATGCGGTTTCGGCAGGCAGCAGATCAAGTTCGCCGTCCTTGCCGGTGACGCGGATCGCCCAGCCATGGCGCAGGGCGTCAAGCGCCAAAGCGACGTTGCGCGACCGGCTCAAAGGTCGATCTCGGTGATCAGCGGGATATGGTCCGAAGGCTGCTCCCATTTGCGCGTTTCCTCGACAAACCGGTGTCCGCGCGTTTGCGCTGCCGCTTCTGGCGAGGCCCACATGTGATCCAGCCGCCGCCCTTGGTCCTTCGCGCGCCAATAGGAGCGGTACGACCACCACGAATAATTGCGTTCCGGCGCGGGGATATGCTTGCGGCCAAGGTCCACCCAGCCATGCGCATCGGCAAAGCGTTGCAGCGTTTCAACCTCAAGCGGGGTGTGGCTGACGACTTTGAGCAGCGCCTTGTGATTGTAAACGTCGCATTCCAGCGGCGCGATGTTGAAATCGCCGACGATCAGCGTGGGGCGCTCGATCTTCTCGGCCCAGCGCGTCATGCGTTCAAGGAAATCCAGCTTCTGGCCGAACTTGGCGTTCACGTCGCGGTCGGCGACATCGCCGCCTGCGGGGATATAGACGTTCTCGACGATCAGCCCCTTACCCGGTCCAGTCAACTCAACGCCAATATGCCGTGCCTCGCCATTGTCTTGCCAGTCATGCTTGCTAAAATCGCGAAACGGTATGCGGCTGACCGTGGCCACGCCGTGATAGCCCTTCTGCCCATGCACTGCGCGGTGGGTATAGCCCAGCTTTTCAAACACTTCGTGCGGAAACAGGTTCTCCGGCGTCTTGATCTCCTGCAAGCACAGCACATCAGGCGCTTCCTGCAAAAGAAAGCGTTCGACCTGATCGGCGCGCAAGCGGACCGAATTGATGTTCCAAGTGGCAATAGAGATCATGCCAAGGGCTTTAGGGTTGCGGGTGGGCGATTGCTAGATGGGATATAGGGGTGACGAATGCCCAGAACATGAAAACCCCCGGACCGGGGGCATTGGTCCGAGGGTTCCATTTGCGTTCGTCACGCTGACTTGGCGGTTTATTGGAGACCGGCAACAGGGGGGAAACCTGTCTCAACCGCTGCGTCGAGATTTGTAATAGGCCTCTGTCGCTTGCCCTTGGATGAACAAGGCTGACAGGCTTGTCGCAAGTTGTCGCATCAAAGGCACGCTTGGCGGGTGAGGCGAGGCGGACGGGCGACGGGTTGTGACGGGGCTGATAGGTGCTCGAATCACGTTGGCTGCGTCACTCGCCATACGTCGTCCCGGCTCAAGCCCGGGGTGACGGCAAAAATAAATAGGTACGGCGATTCAGCGTGTGGTCGGGCGGCGCGGGTCGGTCCAGTTGAAGGTCTTGTCGTCCACCGCGATGCCGTACTGGTGGCCAGACAGGCGGATCGTCGTGCGTTTGTTCTGCGAATCGAGCGCGACCCACGAATCGAGTTGCAATCCGCCCGGAGCTGCAGCGCTGCGCACGAAGATCATCGTGATCGTGCCATATTCGGGATGCTTGGGATCGCGCACTTGCAGGCTGATCACGCCGGGATCACCGGTGGGAAGCAATTTGGCAAAACGCGCAACGTCTTTGCTGGGGTTCAACAAAGCACCCAGCGGGCTGTTGCCGATGGGCCAGCGTTGCACCTGGCGGACCTGATAATCGACCATGGTCAGCGCTTTGCCATCGCCCACGATCAGCAGGGGCACGCCCTTTTGGTACTGGAAGCGGATCTTGCCCGGGCGCTTCATCGTCAAGGCGCCAGAGGTGTTCTGGCCCGACCGGTCGGTCTGGACGAAGTTGGCTTTCAGCGTGGAAATGCCGCGCAAAGCGGCCACCGCACGGTCAATTTCAGGGGAGGTCGCTTGTGCCGATACAGCCCCAGGCGCAATGACAGCGCCCGCTGTGCCGAGGACAAGCAAAAGGGCCACCAAAGGGCGGCCCATTTTGCGGAATGTGGTCAAAATCATGTTCATCGCCGTTCCTTGCAGTGTCGGCGTTGAACTCGCCGTGAACCGCCGGGTTCCTGAATGGAATGGCGGTTCAGACGGGAAAGGGCGCAAAAGCGCGCTTACTTGATCTTGGCTTCCTTGAACTCGACATGCTTGCGCACGACGGGATCGTATTTGCGGAAGGTCATCTTCTCGGTCGTGTTCCGGGGATTCTTCTTGGTTACGTAGAAGAAGCCGGTGTCTGCGGTCGAGACCAGACGGATCTTGACGGTGGTTGGCTTTGCCATTGCTCTATCCTGAACTTTTCGCGCGCGATTCTGAAACGAATGTGGCGGCGCGTCGCCACGCCGCCGTCATGTGGGCGGGCAGTTGGTGTAGAATCAGGGCAAAGTCAAGCGCGCAGTCATGCAAAGCGTCATTTGCCCGCACCGGTTTTGCATGATATTGGTTGCATTGGAAACCATATCAAGCGAACGCGCCTGTGCCCTTCGATTACACCTGCCTGCCCAAAATGCCCGATGGCGTTTATACTGCACCGTTGCGCCGTCCCGATCATGTTGGCGAGGATTGGCTTGAGCCTGCGCAGACCCGCTATAACGGCGAAGAGCATGCGATCTGGGATGCGCTGTATGCGCGCCAACTGGACGTGTTGCCGGGAAGGGCCTGCACCGCCTTTCTGCAAGGGCTGGAGCGGCTTGATCTGGGGCGGGGCGGGGTGCCCGACTTTGCGCAGCTATCGTCTGCGCTGGACGCGCTGACAGGCTGGAGCGTGGTGCCGGTGCCGATGCTGATTCCGGATCACGTATTTTTCTGGCACCTTGCCAACCGCCGGTTCCCTGCGGGCAATTTCATCCGCACGCGTGACAGCTTTGATTATGTGCAAGAACCCGATGTGTTCCATGATGTGTTCGGCCACGTGCCAATGTTGACGGACCCGACATATGCCGATTACATGCAGGAATATGGCCGCGCCGGATGGAAGGCGATGCATCACAACCGGTTAAAGGCGCTGGGCGCGCTTTACTGGTACACGGTGGAGTTCGGGCTGGTGCAGGAGGCGGGCGGATTGCGCGCTTATGGTGCGGGTATCCTGTCCGGCCCGCGTGAGGCGGTGTTTGCGCTGGAGGCCGGGTCGCCCAACCGGATCATGCTCAATGTCGATCGGGTGATGCGGACCGATTACGTGATCGATGATCTGCAACCGACTTACTTCGTGATCGAAAGTTTCTCTGACCTTTACCACCAGACCGTAGAGCGCGATTTTGACCGGCTTTATAGAGCGCTGGGGCCGGGGTTCACTTATGCCAATACGGCGGTCATTGATGTGGATGATGCCCTGCATTGCGGGACGCTGGAATACCATCTGCGCGGCGGGCGAGGATCGCAGGCAGAGCCGGTATAGACGCAAAAAACCCGGCACCGCGCGGGGGCGGGCCGGGTTTTTCGGTTGATGGATCGTAGCGGTTGCCCGTTCGGTCCCAACCGGATTTCGTCAGGCGATTAGCCCGGGATCTTGTCGGCTTTGTCTTCCATGGCGTCGGCCTTGGCTTCACCGGCATCACGCACGGCTTCAGCCTTGTTTTCCATGGCGTCTTCTGAAGCGCCGCCCATCATGTCGGCCCGGTCTTCCATCGCATCAGCAGTGGCTTCGGCCGATGCGCGCACTTCGCCTGCCTGATCTTCAGCAGCGTTTTCTTTGGCGCTATCGCATGCGGAAAGGCCAAGGCCCATTGCAACGACCGAAGCCATCATCGCGCTTTTGAATATAGGATTCATGGTAGTCCCCTTCTTGATAATTTGTTTTGGCGTGGTGAGGGCGACCCTTGCGGACCGCCCTCAATGTAAGTTTGAAGCAATGTCAGCCGGAATTAACGGACCGACCCGCGACGAACCAGGTTGACGATCGCAAGCAGGATCAGCGCGCCCAGGAATGACACGATCAGCGTCGGCGCAGAGATGCCGTTGGTGATGCTGCCGCCGCCTACGAGAGGTGCCAGCAGGAAACCGCCGAGCATGGCGCCGACGATGCCGACCACGATATTAAGGAAAATGCCCTGCTGGCCATCTGTGCGCATTACGATGCTTGCGAGCCAGCCGAGAATGCCGCCTACGATGAGAAGAATAATTAGGCTCATTTGGATAACCCCTTGAAGTACTGTCTGTCTGGTCAATCCCGGACACGGCACTTTGTTCCGCAAAAGCGGTGGGGCGTTTTTCAGATTCTGGAATTCAGGGCGGAATTACCGAAGCGAAAGCCAGATGATCGCGGCGGCTCCGGCGACAATCCGGTACCATGCAAAGGGCTTGAAACCTGAACGGCTGACGTAAGCGACGAACAAGCGGATCACCGCCAGTGCCACAACGAACGACACGACAAACCCGACCGCGATTTCGCTCCAGCCAACGCCCAGCGTGCCGGCCATCACAGCCTCGCGGTTGTCGATCAGTTCCAGCGTGGTTGCGCCCAGCATTGTCGGAATGGCCAGAAAGAAGCTGAATTCAGCCGCCGTCCGCCGTTCAATCCCCATCGCCAGTGCGCCCATGATGGTTGCGCCCGAACGGCTGACGCCGGGGATCATCGAAATGCATTGGGCAAGGCCAACGCCGAGCGCCTGTCGCAAAGGCAATTGTCCGATGCCGGTCAGTTCGCCTGTTTTTGCATGCTTTTCAATCACGAGGATCGCCACGCCGCCGATGACCAGCGCCCAGCACACGATCATCGGGCTGCCAAGCATCATGTCGATCTGGTCTTTGAGCAAAAGCCCAAGGATTGCCGAAGGGATGAATGCGGCCAGCAAGTTGCGCAGGAAGCGCAAGCTGATCGGTTCAAGCCGCAGCAGCCCCATGCCCACGGCCCAGAACGTGCGCCAGTATTGCACGACGACCGCAAGGATCGCGCCCAGCTGGATCACCACATTGAACATGGCCCACTGGTGCGGGTCATAGCCGAAAAGTTCGGTCGCCAGAATCAGGTGGCCGGTCGATGACACCGGCAGAAATTCGGTAAGCCCCTCGACAATGCCGAGCAGAATGGCGGTGACGATCGTATCCATGGGCTTCCCTGTTCCGGCAGGCTGGCCTTAGGCCGCGATGCCTTCGAACTGTAATTTGGCAAGGCGTGCGTAGAGACCATCGGCGGCAGACAGGCTGGTATGCGTGCCTTGTTCGACAATACGCCCGCCGTCCATCACGATGATCCGGTCTGCCGCCCGGATCGTGGCAAGACGGTGCGCGATGACCAGCGTGGTGCGGTCCTTCATCAACCGGTCCAGTGCTTCCTGCACCAGCCGTTCGCTTTCGGCATCCAGCGCGCTGGTGGCTTCATCCAGCAGCAGGATCGGTGATTTGCGTAGCACCGCGCGGGCAATGGCGATGCGCTGGCGCTGGCCACCTGAAAGGCGCGCGCCATCTTCGCCAAGGAACGTATCGAGGCCTTGGGGAAGATCGCGCAGGAACGTCTCGGCATTGGCGGTGCGTGCCGCTTCCCAGATTTCCTCGTCGCTGGCGGACCAGTTGCCATAGCGCAGATTGTCACGCGCCGAAGCGGCAAACAGCGTGGCGTCTTGCGGCACAAGCGCGCTGCGGGCGCGCACTTCGGCAGGATCAGCGCTGGTCAACGGCACGCCATCAATGCGCACCATGCCGCCATGCGGATCGTAGAAACGCTGTGCGAGCAGGAACAGCGTCGATTTGCCAGCGCCCGACGGGCCGACGATGGCGACTGTTTCGCCGGGTTCAACCGTCAGCGTGAAATCGTCCAGCGCCAGCACTTCGGGGCGTGAAGGATAGCGGAAGGCGACATTCTGGAATGCGATCTGGCCGCGCGGGGGCACCGGCAGTGCAGTGGGGCGGGCAGGGGGGGCAATGTCCGGTTCTTCGCGGAGCAGTTCGTTCAACCGTCCAGCCGCGCCAGCACCGCGCAGAAGATCGCCATAGACTTCGGACAAGCTGCCAGCCGCGCCAGCCACAAGCCCTGCGGTGATGACGATGGCAAAGATTGTGCCGCCGCTGATCGTGCCTTGCGCCACGCCCAGCGCGCCTTCCCACACCAGCATGGTGATCCCGCCGAAGATCAGCAGGATAACGATGGCCGTCATCCCGGCTCGCAATGATATGCGACGGAGCGCGGTTTCAAAGGTGGCTTCGACTTTTTCGGCAAAGCGGCCCAGTTCGCGCTGTTCCTGTCCGAAAGCCTGCACGATCTTCATCGCGCCCAGCACTTCTGCCACGATCACACCGATTCCGGCGACGCGGTCCTGGCTGGAGCGCGAAACATTGCGCACCCGCCGCCCGATGACGACGATGGGCAGGACGACCAGCGGAATGCCGACCAGCAGGATCGCGGTCAGCTTTGGTGCCAGATAGAATAGATAGATCAGGCCGCCGATGGCCGTGATCGTGTTGCGCAGGGCCACCGATACCGTGGTGCCGACAACCTGTTCGATGATCGCGGTGTCCGAGGTCATCCGCGATGAGATTTCTTTCGGGCTGTTGCTTTCGAAGAACGAGGGAGGCAGGCGGAGCAGATTGCCCTGTACGCGCAGGCGGATGTCCGCGACCACGCGTTCGCCCAGCCACGATACGAAATAGAAGCGGCAGGCTGTGCCGATGGCCAGCACGAGGACAATGAGAAGCAAATACTGGAACCAGCGTCCCAGTTCATCGACATTGGCTCCTGCGGCAAAGCCCTTGTCAATGATGAGCCGGAAACCGGCAGGAATCGCCAGCGTCGCCCCGGATGTGACCAGCAGTGCGCCCGAAGCGGCAGCAAGCCGTCCGGGGTATTTGATCGCCTCACGCCAGATCATGCGCAAGGGGCCTAATGTCCGCGCGCGGGCGGGTTCGGCGGGCTTGAGTTCCTCGTCCATGGCGCCCGCCTAGCCTATGGCGCGCGATGCCGAAAGGGGGCGGATAGCTCAGAATGAAATTGTTGCGTTGCACAATCAAGCGAATCGCGGCAATCTATGCTTACGAGTCCGGGTGAACAGCCAGTTGTTGTGCCCGGCAACAAAACCAAAAAGGTGTTCGCAGTGCTATACAAAGCTTACGAGATACAGCGCTCGCTGATGAACGCGAGCAGCGCGATGGCTTCGATGACGGCAGATATGCTGAATCATGAGCGTAACCCCTGGGCCGGAATTGGCCCGACTCAGATGATGGCCAATGCGCTTGATGTGTTCGCGCATGCCGCTGCGCCGCGCGGCAAGCCTGCTTTCGGTTTGCGCGTGATCCATGTTGATGGTGCCGCACACGCGGTCAAGGAAACGACCGTCATCACGCGCCCGTTCGGTGATCTGAAAATGTTCACGCACGATGGCCTGCCCAAGGATGCGCCGCGCCTGCTGCTGGTTGCGCCGATGAGCGGGCATTATGCCACGTTGCTGCGCGGCACGGTTGAACGCATGCTGGAACATTGCGTGGTCTATATCACCGATTGGGCTGATGCGAAGTATGTGCCGATGGCTGAAGGCATCTTCGATCTTGACGATTACATCGATTATCTGACCGGTTTCCTCGAACATATCGGCCCCGGTGCGCATATGATGGCGGTGTGCCAACCGTCGGTTCCAGCGCTAGCCGCAACGGCTATCATGGGTGCCGATAACAATCCTTGCCGCCCGGTTACGCTGACGATGATGGGCGGGCCAATCGATACACGTGAAAGCCCTACGGCGGTGAACGATCACGCGATTACCAAACCCCATGTGTGGTTCAAGCACAACGTGATCACCACAGTTCCTGCCAATTACCCCGGCGAAGGCCGCCGCGTTTATCCCGGCTTCGTGCAACTCGCCAGCTTCATGTCGATGAACCTGGGCAGCCATATGATGAGCCATTACAAGCTCTATCAGCATCTTATGCAGGGCGCTGACGATAATGCCGAAGCGACCAAGACGTTCTATGACGAATATCGCGCGGTCTGCGATCTTCCGGCAGAATTCTACCTGCAAACGGTCGATCTGGTGTTCCAGCGTCACGCATTGCCCAAGGGCGAAATGCTCCATCGCGGCAAGGTTGTGGATCTGAACGCCATCACCGATACGGCCATTTTGTGTATCGAAGGGGAACGTGACGACATTTCGGGCATCGGCCAGACCAAGGCTGCACTGAAAGTCACACCGAACCTTGCCGATGACATGAAGCAGTATTTCCTTGCCCCCGAAGTCGGCCATTACGGCATCTTCAACGGTTCGCGCTGGCGCAATTCCATCGCGCCTGTGGTGGACCAGTGGATCGCCAAATTCGAAAAGAAGGGCAAGGGCCGCAAGTTGACCGCAGTGGCGTAAAATTTGCCGGAAAATTTAGAGAACAGGGCCGGTTGGACAATATGTCTGGCCGGCCCTTTTCTTTACGCCCTGACCACAGACTTTCATGTTGCGCGCGTACGTTGAGGCATTCGCGATAAGTCCGCATTGGACATAACTACATCCGGATAAAGTTAAGAAGCGGTAGCGATACTCCGAAACTTGTTTGGAATTTCTGACAGTTACCTCCGTGCACATGTTCAAGGAGGGCGGAATGAAGACGCGTGCTTTAATTGCAGCTTCGACGCTGTGCATTTTTACAATGGGCGCTTATGCGGCCACATTGCCAACGACTGCCACGACAAAGGCTGCTGCCAAAGCTGCGAAAAAAGCTGCCAGGCAGGCTGAAAAAACTGCATCGCTGGTAACTTTGCCAGTGGTTCAGGCAACCACCACACCCGTCGCGCAGCCGACGCCGACAGCAACGCCTACACCAACCGCAACGCCGACACCCACAGCCACGCAAACCGCGGCACCGGCGCGTCTGGCAGCATTGCCGCCATTAGACTTGTCCAACATGCGTCTGTGGAATTACGCCGGCAATTGGCACGCATCCGAATGGGGCAACGCGCTAAGCTTCACGCCATGGCGGTACAGCCGCGTGGTAAAGGCTACGAACGGCGACGTTCGCTTTACCCTGGATGCAACCGGTGCCCCTGAACTGAAGGCAGAAGCCGGTATCCGCGCCGCCAAGGATGGTTTGTGGGAAGCCGACGTTACCGTGCCCGCCTTGCGCGACGGCCTCGTGGTTGCACCGCTATGGCTTTACAACAACAGCACCAAGGACGAAATCGACTTTGAATATGCCGGGCGCAAGGGTCTGGACGTGACGGTGCACAAATACGTCAACGGCCTGCATGTGTCGAAGACGCATCGGTTGTTTGCAGGCGTTGACATGTCGGGCCAGCGCAAACGGTTCGGCATCCAGGTTTCGCAAAGCCTGGGAACGATCAAGATGTACGTCGATGGCGTGCTGGTGCACACGTTCGACAAGAAGACGATGGGCTACTTCCCGACCTCTGACATGCGGCCCATCATCTCGATGTGGCCCGCGCGGTCGGATTGGAGCAACTTTGTCCAATGGGTGGGCAAATGGACGCCGCTGACATCGACCGAGAAGATTGTCATGGTCGCCCACGGCTACCGCTACACGGCCCCCTGACGTTGCCTCCAGCATCACATCATGATCTCGGCAGCAACTCTGCCGGGATCATGATTTTGCGTTTGCTGACCGGCCCTGCAGGTTGGTATAAGTCCGGTTCAGACAAAGAACTGGGCGATCCAGTCACACATCAAGGCAGGCTTGCTTTCGCCTTCGATCTCGACGGTGACTTCCATCGTTTGCTGCCATTGGCCGGGCCGCTTTTCTTCCATTTCCAGCAGCTTGAACACGCCACGGATGCGTTTGCCGACACGCACCGGCGCCAGAAAGCGCGTGCGGTTGGTGCCATAATTGACGCCCATCTTGATGTCCCCCACTTTCGGACAATCGCTTTGTTCGGCCATGAGCGATAGCAACGAAAGCGTAAGGAACCCGTGTGCAATCGTCCCGCCGAACGGGGTCAGCTTTGCCCGCTCCGGATCGACATGAATAAATTGGAAATCACCGGTCGCTTCGGCAAAGGTGTTCACGCGGTCCTGCGTGATTTCAATCCAGGGTGATGTGCCAATGGTTGTGCCAACCATCGTGGCAATTTCGGCGGCGGAAACGAATTTGGCCATGGCTGAGCGCAACTCTTCACGAGGGATGTTGCCGACAATGCGCGCTGGCCATGTCTGGCACAAGCGTCTGCCTACTTAAAGTAATCACTCCTATAACCTAATGTAACCAAACGCATAACTTTACGGAGGTAGTGCGTCACGGTCAGCATAGTGCTACGGCTATTCTCGTATAAAATAACGAATCTGAGCAATGAATGTCTGAAAGTGCGCCTTATCGTCGTGATGTAGATGGCTTGCGAGCCTTGGCAATTCTTCCGGTTCTGGCATTTCATTCCAAGATACCGGGTTTCTCCGGCGGATTTGTTGGCGTTGACTTATTCTTTGTCATATCGGGATTTTTGATAACCGGGATCGTCGCGCGCGAAGTGGATAACGGCTCGTTCTCGCTGGTCCGGTTCTATGAACGCCGCGCCCGGCGCATCTTGCCGGCATTGCTCGTCATGATTGCCGCCGTGCTGGCACTGGCAGCGTGGCTTTATCTTCCAGATGATTTCGCATCTGTACCGCGCTCGGCGCTGATGACGTTGTTCTTTTTGGCCAATGTCTGGTTTTTTACCAAGACGGGGTACTTCGGCGGTCCGGCCGAAACGATGCCACTGCTGCATTGCTGGTCGCTGGCTGTGGAAGAGCAGTTCTACGTCGTATTTCCGCTGTTATTGTGGGCGTGCGCCAAATGTGGGCACAAGCGGCGTTGGACGGTTATTGCGCTGGTCGCTGCGCTCAGCTTTGCTTTGGCGTGGTGGAAGCAGGCCGATACGGATGGCTTTGCCTTTTATCTTTTGCCCACACGGGCGTGGGAAATGATGGCAGGTTCCCTGCTGGCACTTGCCGCGCCGGTTCCGCCCACCAGCCGCGTGCCACGACAATTGGTTGCTTTTGCCGGACTTGTGCTGATCGTCTGGTCAGTCATAACCTATGATCGCCACACCGTTTTCCCCGGCTTGGCCGCGCTGCCGCCCGTTTTGGGAGCATCGCTGCTGATCCGGTTCGCGCCGGGGACGGTGGTCGGAAAGCTGCTGTCGACCGCCCCGCTGGTCGGGGTCGGCTTGATCTCGTATTCGCTGTATCTGTGGCATTGGCCGCTGATCGTCTTTGCCGAATACACACGCGACCGTCCGCTTGATGGTGTTGAGCAAATTGTGATTGTCGCGGCGTGTTTTGTGGCCGCGTGGGTCAGCTGGCGCTTCATTGAACGGCCTTTCCGCGATTCCCGGCGAATCAACCAGCGCAGGATCTTTGTTTACAGCGCCGCAAGCATAGCCGTGGTGGCTGGCGTTTCGCTCGCCATGCTGCCTTTGGGGGGCTGGACGACGCGCTTTTCGCCGCAAGTCATCGCGCTGGCAAGCGCGGCCCATGACATCAGTCCAAAACGCGATGGCTGTACGGTAAAGAATGCTTCAGGGGCCACGTGGCCACAATGCGTGCTTGGCGCAGCAGTCCCGCCCGCAGCAGCGCTGTGGGGGGACAGCCACGGCATTGAACTGGCGTGGGCGCTGGGGCAAAAGTTTGGCCGTAGCGGACGTGCGCTTGTGCAGCACACCCGTGCCAGCTGCCCGCCTGTAATAGGCTACCGGATCGACAATGATCCAGACTGTGCCCGCACCAATGTTCGCGTCATACAGCAATTGCGGGCATCGCCCAATGTGCGCACGGTTTATCTTGCCGGGTTCTGGGCCAGCCCGCTCTATCGCAAGCCCCACATGCCAGGCCTTATCGATGCAACGATTGCGCAACTTCAGGCAGCGGGCAAACAGGTCGTGGTGATTGGCCCGGTTCCGCCGCAATCATTCGATGTGCCGCGCGGCCTTGCCCATGCCGCAGCGAAAGGCGCGCTGGCATCTGTACAAGGGACAAGCCTTGGGCGTTATCATGACGAAACGGCCTGGTTTACGGGCCATTATGCGCGGTGGCAGCGCAGCGGCGTTCAAGTTGTTGATCCGCTTCAGGTGCTGGCAAGCAACGGTCACACGCAGCTTATGATCAATAACAAGCCGCTCTATTTCGATTCGCACCATTTGAGCGTTAGCGGAGCCGCCGCCGTCGTCTCGCTTATCAACGTTGCGCAGTGACGGGGCCGCGGCTTTGCACCTTCATCGGCGGCGATGATGCCTTACGGAATGGCTCAGGTTTGGCGGCGGTGACGCGTTTAATATAGCTCCACAATCCGCATTGCAGGCCGACCAGCATGTAGCAAAACGGCTGGAACGCGATGCCGACGAAAGTTGAGCCTACCAGATAGATGATCTGCGCTTGTTGCAGCGCTTCTGCCAAAGGGGATACCCAGCGGAATTCTTCTGACGTGTTCTTGCGGTAACGGCGGCGCAGCACTTCCATTTGCCACACCCCCAGCAAGTGCAACGCCAGCCATAGCGCAAGGCCGGGATAGCCCTGTTCGCCCAGCATCTCGAAATAGCTTGAATGATATGCCCGCGCCTGATCGACGACAGGTTTGTATTCCAGCGCTGTATTGTTTTCGCCAGCGGATTTGGCCTCGACCGTATCGTATTCGATGCGGTTCTGGCGATAGGCGTCAAAGCCGCCGCCGAATGGACGGTTTTCGACAAATTCCAGCGTCCACCGCCACACGGCCACGCGGGTAGAGGCGGATTGATCGGACTGGTGATTGTTGATCGTGCTCATCCGCGCGACGAAATCTGCGGGCAGCAGCGGGATTGATAGCAGCGCGCCCGTTGCCATCAGCGACACAATCAGCATCCGCCGCTTGGCTGTGCGCAGGATCAGCGCGGCCAGAACGACAACGCAGACCAATCCGGTGCGCGCGCCTGTACCAATCGGCATGAGCGCGCAGGCAAAACACAGCGCCCATGCAAACGCGGTCACGCGCCACTCTGGCGGGAAGATGGTGCCGAACCGCGATGCCCACAGTGCCAGCGGGATAACGGCAATCGCCACCGCCGATATGATCGAGCTTTCGTACAAGCCGGTATTGTTGTTCACCAGCAGGCGTAATTCGCCATAGCCGCCGCCGCCGGTCAGCGTTTTGATGCCGCCGCCGATCACGATTACGCCAATCGACAGCACCATGATGACGGTCAGTGCTTCAATGCGCAGCCGGGTGCGCAAAGTCAGCGGCAGGAACAGAGCAAACAGCAGCGCCTTCCACACCCAGGCCCACTTTTCACCCGCTTCCACGGGGAAATCGGCTGATTGCGTGGTCAGGCCGCAATAGACCAGCAGCAGCAACAGCAAAAGCTGGCGCAATGAAAACCGCGTACCGCTTTTGTCATCAGCCACGAACCACGCACCGAAAGCGCACAGGAACGCGATCAGCGATACGGGGATATGGCTCAGGATGCCCCAGCTAACTTTCTGCGGCGAGACAATGTCGATGTACGTATAGGCCAGCACGAAGATGAACGGCTTGCGAAAGCCTGCCCCGATGAAGGCCAGCACACAGCCGAGCAGAAACAGATCAAGCATCGCGCCCGCCCTGGTCGTGCGATTCGCGTTTGGGCCGAAAGGCTGGCCTGCGTTCCGGCAGCGAGGGATCATCGTCCAGATCCGCGCGGCGCAACAACCGCCAGACGGCAATCGCCATCAGCAGGTGCGGCAGGAAGAGCGTGAACTTGTCGATCATGGCTGCATCCCCGCTAAAGCATCGAGGTTGACGCCGCGTTAAGCCTTGTTGTGGCAGGTATAGTGACCATGATCCGTATTCTGCACGTCCTAGACCATTCGCTGCCACTGCAAAGCGGCTACACTTTTCGCACCCGGGCGATTCTCAAGGCGCAACAGGCCATGGGATTTGAAGTGCGCGCGGTTACCGGTTTGCGGCAAGAAGGGCCTGCAACCGGTGCCCCATCCGATACGGTCGATGGCTTGCAGTTCTATCGCACACCCGGCGTGGCACAGGGACTACCGCTCTTGCGCGAATGGGGCGAAGTTTCAGCGCTGGCCGAACGTATTGTCCACGTCGCCCGCGAATGGCGGCCCGATGTCCTTCATGCCCATTCACCTTCGCTGTGCGGACTGGCCGCGGTCAAGGCCGGGCGGCGGCTGGGCATACCGGTTGTCTATGAAATCCGCGCATTCTGGGAAGATGCCGCCGCTGGCAATGGTACGGGCCGCGAAGGCAGCGCCAAGTACTGGCTGACGCGCGTGCTGGAAAACGATGTGGTCAGCGGCGCCGACCGCGTCGTCACGATCTGCGAAGGGCTGCGCCATGATTTGATTGCACGCGGCTTTGCGCCCGAGAAAATCTCGATCATGCCCAATGGCGTTGATCTTGAATTGTTTGGTGATCCTTTGCCGCGTGATCAGGCCTTGGCCGGGGAACTGGCGCTGGGTGACGGGCCGGTCATCGGCTTCCTTGGCAGCTTTTACCCCTATGAAGGCCTTGATGATCTGATCGCGGCGATGCCGGCGATTGTCGACAAGGTGCCCGGCGCGCGTTTGCTGATGGTCGGCGGCGGCCCTGCCGAGGCTGCGTTGCGCGCCCAAGCCGCTGCATCGTCTGCGGCTGATGCAATCTGCTTTGTCGGGCGCGTTTCGCACACGCAGGTTGACCGCTATTATTCGCTGGTCGACGTGGTCTGCTATCCGCGCAAAGCCATGCGCCTGACCGAACTGGTCACGCCGTTAAAGCCCTTGGAAGCAATGGCGCAGGGCAAGCTGGTGGCGGCATCAGACGTCGGTGGCCACCGCGAACTGATCCGCGACGGGGTGACCGGCACCCTGTTCCCCGCCGATAATCCCGCCGGCTTGGCATCAGCCATGACGCAAATGCTGACAGCGCAAGCCGACTGGCCCGAGCAGCGAAACCGCGCCCGGCAGTGGGTGGGTGAGCATCACGATTGGGCCGCGAACGTCAGACGTTATCAAGTCGTTTACCAAGCGCTGATACCACATTTCAAATTGATGGCTGCGGCGGCGTAATCCGCACGGCCTTATGAATACCAAGCTGTTCCATAAACTTGAAAGACAGGATGCACCGCCCGTGACCGCGACAAAGCGCAAGCCCAAGCCCATCACTGCGAACCCGCTGTTTCCGCTCGTAACCGCTTTGTGGTTTGCGACGCTTCTGGGATTGGGCAGCTTTGCCACTGCGCCTGCGCTGTTGGAAGGGCCGGTTGTGGCACTGGGCATCCCCGCATGGATACCGGCGGCCGCACCGCCGCTGGGATTCACCACACGAGCGATCTTTGCAGTTGCCATGCTGGGCCTTGGCGCCGTGTTCGGTTACAATCTGGGCAAGTTTCTGGGCCGCGACAAAACTGCATCGCCTGTGCGGGCACGCGGGCCTGGCAAAAAAGACAGCGCGGCGGCATCTGCGCAAGCATGGCGGCCGATCAACGCCAACGAAGATCTTGGCGCACCGCTGGACGCGCCCGTCACGGACGCGGCTGCACCACGCCGCCGTGCCCTGACGCAAAGCGATGAAGCGCCTGTTGCCGCAACGCCTGCTTTCATAGCTTCACCGACCGATCACGCGCCAGTGTTCAAGGAAAGGCAGGAATTCCAGCCTTCTGCCGCTGATAACACCGCCCCGCCTTCGGACAAGGTCGCTGACCCGCTCGGGCTGGATCTGTTTCTGGAAGAGGCCAGCGCAACAGAGCCTGCGCCATTCACAACCTCGCCCCCGGCGTTCGCTGCCCCGCAAGAAACGCCCGAGCATGAGGCTGCAATTGCGCAATTTGAGCCCGATGACGCCGAATTTGCGGACGAGCCTGAAAGTGAGGGGTACGGAACTTCATTCGAACCAATCATGGAAGCGGTTGCGACCGCTGAGCCCCACTCTGCTGAACCAGAGCCCGTTCAGCCAACGCGCTTGCAGCAGGCACTTGCCCAACCGGCACTTGCCCAACCGGCACTTGCCCAACCCATGCCTTTCCTTCAGGCCCGTGCGGTGGATGCGCTGCCGATTGACCGTGCTCCGCTCGACAACCTCGGGTTGGTCCAGCTTGTTGAACGTCTGGCTTTGGCGATCTCTCGCCGCGCGGCACCGGCAGAGCGATTCGAGCCAGTGCAGCCAAAACTGTCCGAACTTAAAATGGCCGAACCTGTCATAGCCGAGCCTGTGATAGCCGAGCCTGTCATGGCCGAGCCAATGATGCCTGAAACAAGCCTGGTTGAGCCAGACGCGCCAGAGTTCAATGCGCCCGAGTTCACCGCACCGGCCTTTACCGCCCCTGCGCCAAGCGCGCCGGATTACGTGGTATCAGCGCCAATGGCACCGCCGGCAATGGCGCGCTTTGAAAAAGCGCCAAGCGCTGCACCTCTTACCGAACTGCCCGATGAGGACGCCGATAGTGCGTTTGGCACGGCCTCTTTCATTCAGGACGACGCTTTTTCAACGGAGGCCGATGCGCCGGAACAAGCGGAACGCATTGTGCATCTGCGCCCGTCCACGCTCCAGCCTTTGCCATCATTCGCCGATTTGGCGCTCGATCCGCAAGCGCCTGATGATGAACCAGAGCCAGAGCATGACGCGGGTCTTGAACGTTTCCTGCGGATGTCACCACTACTGGCCCGCAAGTCTGATCAAATTGCCGAAGCTTTTGGCGTAACGTCCGATACTGCGCCCGAACCCGAAGTGGTTGAAGATTGCTATCCCTCGTTGCTCGATATGGCGCCCGTCGTTCCACGGCGAGAGCCATTGCGCATCGAAGACAGCGCTTTTGAAGACGATGTCATAATTGAACCGGCTGTCGTGTTCCCCGGTCAGGAAGCGCCTTGGTCTGCGCAAGCGGCAAGGGTTGCTCCAACGCCATCTGCGGCGATCACTGCTGCCCCACCTTCTCTTGCCCCATCGCGTCCGTTTGAACGGCCATCAGTTATCCCCGTGCCCGGATCACCCCTCGCATCTCCGGGCCGTGCGGCACCGTCGGCGCAAGTGCCGGTTGCGTATGAACCGGATAATGCCGGTCAAGCGCTGGGCATGCCAGATGCCGAAGAGGCCGACCGTGCTTTGCGGGCGGCGCTGGCCACACTTCAACGGATGACCGCGCGGGGCTGATCTGCCGATCAGGGCAGATTTTCCGCTGCGAAAGCCGGGAAAGTCGACCCTTTTTGCCGTATCGCATCCGTATTTCCGGGCTAAACCCTGCGCTTACCCTTGTAGCGCAGTTGCAAAATAACTTTCCTGCAGTCATGGGGGTCCTTCGCGCAACTTTCGTCGCCTTTCGGGCGTCGTGATTCGCGCGTCACTCCTCTTTATGGATGTAGGACGATCATCGAAATGGGATTTCCGCCGGTTCAGGGCCTTTACGATCCACGCAATGAACATGACGCCTGTGGCGTGGGCTTTGTTGCCCATATCAAAGGCCGAAAAAGTCATTCCATTGTTGATCAGGCACTGGAAATTCTGCGCAATCTTGACCACCGCGGCGCGGTGGGCGCTGATCCGTTGCTGGGTGATGGTGCGGGCATCCTGATCCAGATTCCGGACCTTTTGTTCCGCAAATGGGCAACATCCGAAGGCAAGGAACTGCCGCAGCCGGGCGATTACGCCGTGGCCATGTGCTTCCTGCCTCAGGATGAAGCCGCACGCCTGTTCGTCACCGAATTCTTCGAAAAGTTCATCGCCAAGGAAGGTCAGGAACTGATCGGCTGGCGCGATGTGCCAGTGACGATGGACGGCTTGGGCAAGGCTGTGGTCGATTCCATGCCGGTCATTCGCCAGTGCTTCATCAAGCGCGGGCCGAACACGCCGGATCAGGCCGCGTTCGAACGCAAGCTGCTCGCCATCCGCAAGCAGACGCAAAACCCGCTCGCCATGATGGCGGAAAAGCACGGGCTTCCGGGCGTAACCCAGCTCTACATGCCCAGCTTCTCGACGCGCACCATCGTTTACAAGGGCCTGTTGCTCGCCAATCAGGTCGGCACGTTCTACGATGATCTGCGCGATGCCGATTGCGTTTCGGCCTTGGGCCTTGTTCACCAGCGTTTCAGCACCAACACCTTCCCAAGCTGGAAGCTGGCGCACCCGTTCCGGTTCATCGCCCACAACGGTGAAATCAACACGGTTCGCGGCAACGTGAACTGGATGAATGCGCGCCGCCGCACGATGGAATCAGAGCTGCTCGGCCCTGATCTCGACAAGATGTGGCCGCTGATCCCGCATGGTCAGTCAGACACCGCCAGCCTCGACAATGCGCTCGAACTGCTGCTGGCAGGGGGCTACAGCCTTGCCCACGCGGTGATGATGCTGATCCCCGAAGCATGGGCCGGCAATCCATTGATGAGCCCTGCGCGCCGTGCATTCTATGAATATCACGCTGCGCTGATGGAGCCTTGGGACGGTCCTGCCGCGGTGGCCTTTACCGATGGCCGCCAGATCGGCGCCACGCTGGATCGCAACGGTCTGCGCCCTGCGCGCTTCTCGATCACGCGTGATGACTTGATCTGCATGGCGTCGGAAAGCGGCGTTCTGCCGTTCCGCGAAGAAGACATTGTCCGCAAGTGGCGTCTCCAGCCGGGTCGCATGCTCCTGATCGATATGGAGCAGGGCAAGATCATCGAAGACGAAGAGATCAAGGCTGAATTGGCCGCTGCCGAACCTTACGAGGAATGGCTGGAACAGGCGCAGTACAAGCTCAAGGAACTCGACGTGATCGAGCCTGAGCTGGCCGCGCTGCCGGTACAGACCACCTCGTTGCTCGATCGCCAGCAGGCGTTCGGCTACACGCAGGAAGACATCTCCAAGTTCCTGGAGCCGATGGCCATTGCGGGTGATGATCCGCTGGGTTCGATGGGCACCGACACGCCAATTGCGGTGCTGTCGAAGCGTTCGCGCCTGCTTTACGATTATTTCAAGCAGAACTTCGCGCAAGTCACCAACCCGCCGATTGATCCGATCCGCGAAGAACTGGTGATGAGCCTTGTCAGCATGATCGGCCCGCGTCCGAACCTGCTGGGTCAGGATGCCGGCAGCCACAAGCGCCTCGAAGTCGATCAGCCGATCCTGACGAACGAAGATATCGCCAAGATCCGTTCGGTCGAAGCGGCGCTGGACGGTGCCTTCCGCACCGGTACGATTGATACGACATGGCCCGCTTCTGCCGGCGCTGATGGCCTTGAAATGGCGATCAAGGAAATGTGCTGGGCTGCAACCGAAGCGGTGCTGGCAGACAAGAACATCCTGATCCTGTCAGACCGCGGCCAGAACGAAGACCGCATCCCCATGCCTGCGGCCTTGGCAACAGCGGCGGTGCATCAACACCTTGTCCGTCAGGGCCTGCGCATGCAGACAGGCCTTGTGGTTGAAACTGGCGAAGCGCGCGAAGTGCATCACTTCTGCGTGCTGGCGGGCTATGGCGCAGAAGCGATCAACCCGTACCTTGCGCTCGAAACGTTGGAGCAAATCCGCGTTGCCAAGGAACTGCCGCTTGAGCCCAAGGATGTAAAAAAGAACTACATCAAGGCCATCGGCAAGGGCATTCTCAAGGTCATGTCCAAGATGGGCATCTCGACCTACCAGTCATACTGCGGCGCGCAGATCTTTGACGCGGTCGGCTTGTCGAGCGAGTTCATCGAAAAGTACTTCACCGGCACCGCGACCAGCATCGAAGGCGTAGGCCTCAAGGAAATCGCCGAAGAAACCGTGCGCCGCCATGCCACGGCCTATGGCGATAACCCGATCTACAAGAAGATGCTCGACGTTGGCGGCATGTACCAGTCGCGCACGCGCGGCGAAGAGCATGCGTGGACGGCAGCAAACATCGCCAACCTGCAACATGCAGTGCGCGGCAATACGTCTGAAAAGTACGCCGAATTCGCGCAGTCGATCAATGACCAGTCCGAACGGCAATTGACCATTCGCGGGCTGATGGAACTGAAGAAGGCCGAAACGCCGCTCGACATTTCCGAAGTCGAACCCGCCAGCGAAATCGTCAAGCGCTTCGCCACCGGCGCGATGAGCTATGGCTCGATCAGCTGGGAAGCGCACACGACACTGGCCGTGGCGATGAACCGCATCGGCGGCAAATCGAACACCGGCGAAGGCGGCGAAGACCCTGCGCGGTTTACGCCCATGGCCAACGGAGATTCGATGCGCTCTGCGATCAAACAGGTCGCCTCGGGCCGCTTTGGCGTGACCACCGAATATCTCGTCAACGCAGACGATGTGCAGATCAAGATGGCACAGGGCGCAAAGCCCGGTGAAGGCGGCCAGTTGCCGGGTGACAAAGTCGACAAGACCATCGGCAAGACCCGCCATTCGACACCGGGCGTCGGCCTCATATCGCCGCCGCCGCACCACGACATCTACTCGATCGAAGACCTCGCGCAGCTCATTCACGATCTCAAGAACGTGAACACAACCGCGCGTATCTCGGTCAAGCTCGTGTCCGAAGTGGGCGTTGGCACCGTGGCTGCGGGCGTTTCCAAAGCGCGTGCCGACCACTTGACGATTTCGGGCTATGAAGGTGGCACCGGCGCATCGCCGCTGACATCGCTGACGCATGCGGGCTCACCGTGGGAAATCGGTCTCGCCGAAACCCAGCAAACGCTGCTGCTCAATAACTTGCGCAGCCGCATTTGCGTGCAGGCCGATGGCGGTATCCGCACCGGTCGCGATGTGGCTGTTGCCGCATTGCTCGGCGCGGACGAGTTCGGCTTTGCCACCGCACCGCTGATTGCGGCGGGCTGCATCATGATGCGCAAGTGCCACTTGAACACCTGCCCAGTCGGCGTTGCCACGCAAGACCCTGTGCTGCGCGCGCGCTTCACCGGTCAGCCGGAACATGTGATCAACTACTTCTTCTTCGTTGCCGAAGAACTGCGCGCGATCATGGCCGAGATGGGCTTCCGCACCATCGCCGAAATGGTCGGGCGGGTTGACCGGCTTGATACCAACAAGGCGATCCATCACTGGAAGCTTGAAGGCATTGATCTGTCGAAGCTGTTGCACCAGGTCCAACCGGTTGAGGGCACGACCCTGAACTGGAGCGGCACGCAGGACCACGGCCTTGAAGCTGCGCTTGATCAGGACCTGATCAAGGCCAGTGCTGCGGCACTGGAAAGCGGGCAGGCGGTGCGCCTTGAACGCAATGTGATCAACGTAAACCGCACGGTCGGCGCAATGCTTTCGGGCGAAGTTGCCCGCAAGTACGGCCACAAGGGCTTGCCGGACAACACCATCCACGTCTCGTTCAAGGGTGTGGCAGGCCAGTCATTCGGCGCGTTTGTCGCCCACGGCATCACGCTCGATCTGGTTGGCGATGCCAATGACTATGTCGGCAAGGGCCTTTCGGGCGGCCGCGTCATCGTGCGCCCACCGGCACACGTCGAACGCGATCCGGCAGAAAACATCATCGTTGGCAACACCGTGCTTTACGGCGCGATTGCGGGTGAGGCCTATTTCAACGGCGTTGCCGGTGAACGCTTTGCCGTGCGCAATTCAGGTGCCGTTGCGGTGGTCGAAGGCACGGGTGACCACGGCTGCGAATACATGACCGGCGGCGTTGTCGCGGTGCTGGGCAAGACCGGCCGCAACTTTGCCGCAGGCATGTCGGGCGGTGTCGCTTATGTCTATGACATCGACGGCAACTTCGCCGAACTGGCGAACAAGGCAATGGTCGATCTGCTGCCGGTATCCGCAGAGCGTGACGAGGATGATGGAGCTGGCCGTCCGCAACAGCGCGGCGTTGATGTCTATGACTTCGGCATGGGCGACATGCTCTATCATGATGCAGAACGTCTGCGCGTGCTGGTTGAACGCCACCACCTCTACACCGGCAGCAAGCGTGCCCGCGAAATCCTTGATAACTGGGCGCAGGCTCTGCCAAAGTTCGTCAAGGTAATGCCGCGCGATTATGCACGCGCCCTGCGCCAGATGGAGGCCGAGCGCCTCGAAGCTGCTTCTGTCGCAGCTGAATAAGGGTTAGATTACAATGGGCAAGGCAACAGGCTTTCTCGAAATCGAACGTAAGGACCGCACATATGATGCGCCTGCGGAACGGCTGAAGCACTATCGCGAATTCGTGATCCCGCACGATGCTGCGGGGCTGAAGGGGCAGGCGGCGCGCTGCATGAACTGCGGCATTCCGTACTGCCACAACGGCTGTCCGGTGAACAACCAGATCCCTGACTGGAATCACCTGGTCTATGAAGACGATTGGCGTGAGGCGCTGACCAACCTTCATTCGACCAACAACTTTCCCGAATTCACCGGTCGCATCTGCCCCGCCCCGTGCGAGGCAGCGTGCACGCTGAACATTGTCGATCAGCCCGTAACGATCAAATCGATCGAGTGCGCGATTGTCGACAAGGGATGGAAAGAAGGCTGGATCGAACCACAGGTTCCCGCCAAAAAGACGGGCAAGTCGGTCGCCGTGGTAGGCTCCGGTCCCGCAGGCATGGCCGCCGCACAGCAATTGGCGCGCGCCGGTCATTCCGTCACGGTGTTTGAAAAGAGCGACCGGATCGGCGGCTTGATGCGTTATGGCATCCCTGATTTCAAAATGGAAAAGACGCACATCAACCGTCGTGCGATGCAGATGGAGGCCGAAGGCGTCCAGTTCCGCACCGGCGTCGAAGTGGGTGTGACCGTTTCCTTCGCCAGCTTGCAGGAAAACTTCGATGCGGTCGTCCTTTCGGGCGGCGCTGAAGACCCTCGCGGCCTTGGCATTCCCGGTGCGGAATTGCCCAGCGTGCGCATGGCGATGGAATTCCTGACCCAGCAGAACAAGCGCAATGCAGGCGATGATGAACTGCGCGCCGCCCCGCGCGGCTCGCTGCTCGCCACCGGCAAGCACGTTGTCGTCATCGGTGGCGGCGATACCGGGTCTGACTGCGTTGGCACGTCAAACCGTCAGGGTGCCGCTTCGGTCACCCAGCTTGAAATCATGCCCAAACCGCCTGAAAAGGAAGACAAGGCGCTGTCATGGCCGAACTGGCCGCTGAAGTTGCGCACGTCTTCCAGCCATGAAGAAGGTTGCGAGCGCGAATTCGCCGTGCTGACCAAGCGTGTTGTTGGCGAAAACGATGTCGCTGGCCTCGAATGCGTCCACGTCGAGTGGGTGGGTGGCCAGATGCAGGAAGTTGCCGGCAGCGAATTCACGATCAAGGCGGACCTCATCCTCCTCGCTATGGGCTTCGTCGGCCCGCGCAAGCAGGGCCTGCTCGAACAGGCTGGTGTCGAGCTTGACGCGCGCGGCAACGTCAAAGGCAACGTCGTCGATTACAAGACCAGCGTCGAAAACGTCTTTGCCTGTGGCGATATGCGTCGCGGCCAAAGCCTTGTCGTCTGGGCCATCCGCGAAGGCCGGCAATGCGCCCGCGCAGTGGATGAAGCCTTGATGGGCGTCAGCGAACTGCCACGCTAAGGCTGATCGCCAGCCAGAATTAAAAGGGGCGTCCAACCGGGCGCCCCTTTTTTGATTGCTCACCCGTTCGACACGGGCAGAATTGGCTACCGCTAAACCCATCCTCCGTCATCCCGGCGAAGGCCGGGATCCATAACCTCTGCGATCAGAGGCTAAAGCCGCGTAAAAACGCAAGGCCATGGGCCCCGGCCTGCGCCGAAGTGACGGTCGTGAAGTGTTCGAATGTTGGCGGCCTCAGCCGTCGGCTTGCGCCTCAACCACCACTGCCGCTTTGCGCTTGCTCACCAGCAGCTTGTCGATCTTGCGGCCGTCCATATCCACCACTTCAAAGCGCCAGCCCTGATCGTGGAAATGCTCGCCCTCGCTCGGCAGCTTTTTCAGCACGGACAGGCAATATCCGGCGGTCGTCGCAAATTCCCGGTCGTCGGGCAGTTCGATACCCAGACGGTCGGCCATCGCATCGGCGGGCAGCGCGCCTGAAACAAGAAGCGAGCCATCCTCGCGCTCAATCACCATCGGGCTGTCACCGGCATCGCCATGGCCAACGAAATTGCCGGCAATGGCTGCCAGCAAATCAGCCGGTGTTACAATGCCTTCAAGATGGCCATATTCGTCATGCACCAGCGCCACCGCCACTTCGGCCTGCTGGATCATGGTCAGCGCGTCCATCGTATCAAGCTGGTCTGGCACAATGGCGGGCTTTTTCATCAACCGGCCCAATTGCACGCGGCGCCCGCGCAGCAGCGTCGAGAGCACATCGCGCACTTTGACCACGCCGACAATCTTGTCGACCGAACCATCGGCCACCAGCAGCAGCGAATGGGGTGAGTCTTCAATCGCGGCGCGCAATTCGGTTTCAGGCGCGCGGCGCTCAATCCAGTGCAGTTCCGTGCGCGGAGTCATCACTTCGCGCACCGGGCGTTCAGCCAGCCGCATGATGCCGCTCATAAGCGCGCGCTCTTCTTCCTCAATTACGCCCGAACGCGTGGCCTCTGCGAAGATCATGTGCAGTTCTTCGGCGGTAACGTCCTGATCGGTCGCGGCCTTAAGGCCCATCATGCGGATCAGCAGGCTTGATGATTTATCGAGCGTCCACACAAACGGCGCGGTGATGCGCGACATCATCGCCATGGCAGGCGCTGCAATCTTGGCGATGGGTTCGGCCGCGCGCAGGGCCAATTGCTTGGGCACCAATTCGCCGACGACCAGACTGAGGTACGTGGTAATTGCGATGACAATGGCAAAACCTGCGTCATCGGCGAAGCGTTCGGGCACGCCCCACACGATCAAACGCTCTGCCGTTGGTCCGCCAAGGCTCGACCCGGAATAGGCACCCGCAATAATGCCGACCAGCGTTATGCCGATCTGGACCGTCGAAAGAAATTTTCCGGGATCGGCGGCAAGTTCGATTGCAACCTTTGCGCCTTTGCTGCCCTCTTCAGCCGCGACTTTCAACCGCGCTGTGCGCGCAGAGACGATCGCCAGTTCTGACATAGAAAACAGGCCATTGAGCACAACGAGGCCCAAAATTAGCAGCACATCGGACCAAGGATAAGGTGTCACGCGGCAGGCTCTAACAGATTTGAACGTGAAGGCGAAGAGTGCTGATAAAGTTCTGCAAGATGCTTGCTGCCATTGTCGTTCGGGAACCGTTCAGTTGATTTGGGCTTATCTCAACTGTCAAAGACGCATTCCGTTGCATATGATCATGCTGGATTGTTGATCCAAGGGGACAGGAAATGAATATTCGTCGCATTATGATGTCGAGCGTTTGCGCGGTTTCGCTGATCGGGTTGTCAGCCTGCGTGACTGATCCGAACACGGGTGAGCGCAAGGTTTCACGCACGGCAATTGGCGGAATCGGCGGTGCGCTGGGCGGTGCATTGCTGGGCGGCCTGATTGGCGGCAAGACCGGGCGTATCGTTGGTGCAGGCATCGGCGGCGTTGCAGGCGGCGTTATAGGCTATCAAAAAGACAAGCAGATCAAGGAACTGCGCGAACAGACCGCAGGTACCGGGATTGACGTAAGCGAAACCGATGGCGGCAATGCCATTCTCGTCAACTTGCCCAACGGCGTCACATTCGATGTTGATAGCTCGACCGTGCGCCCTGCATTTGCAGCTACGCTCGATCGTGTTGCACAATCGCTGATGCAATATCCCGATTCGCTAATCGACGTTTATGGCCACACCGATTCAACCGGTTCTGACACATACAACCAGGCGCTTTCGGAACGTCGCGCCCGCGCCGTTGCAGACTACCTGATCTCGCGCGGTGTTGGTTATGCCCGTATCCGCAGTCAGGGCTTTGGTGAATCGCAGCCGATTGCATCGAACGACACAGAACAGGGTCGTTCGGCCAACCGCCGCGTTGAAATCAAGATTGTCCCGATCAGCCAAGATGATGTGAACGCTGCCCGCACCGGCAACTGATCACAAACTGGCATGAATGCAGCGGCGTCGCTCCCACAGGGGCGGCGCCGTTTGCTATGCTGGGCATACGATTCGCGGTTGACTGCCGCGCCTGCGCACTGGCATCGGCAGCGACAGCAGGAGATTTGACGACATGCCGATCCAACGCCGCGCGATCAATGGCCACCTGACCAATCCGGTGGGCCTTGGCTGCATGTCGCTAAGCTGGGCCTATGGTGGGCGGCCAAGCGAGGAGGACGGCATTGCTCTGCTCCATCGCGCCATCGACATCGGCTATGATCACTTCGATACAGCGCGGCTTTATGGCCTTGGCCATAACGAAACGCAGGTCGGTATCGCGCTTGAAGGGCGACGTGATAAAGTCTTTCTCGCCTCGAAAATGGGCATCTTTGCCTCGGGCGAAAAGCGCGGAATAGATTGCCATCCAGATACGATCCGCAGCGAGGTTGAAATCTCGCTGAAGCTTTTGCGGACCGATCATATCGACCTGTATTATTTGCATCGCCGCGATTTCACCGTGCCGATCGAAGATTCGGTGGGCGCGCTGGCGGATCTTGTCAAAGAAGGCAAAATTGGCAGCATTGGCCTGTCCGAAATGTCTGCAGACACATTGCGCAAAGCCCATGCAGTCCATGCAATTGCAGCGATGCAGACCGAATATTCGCTGTGGACCCGGCAGGCGGAAATCGCCGTGCTGGATGCATGTCGTGAACTTGGCACCACTTTTGTCGCGTTTTCGCCCGTTGCACGCGGGGCGCTTGCCAATGGGGTGAGCGATCCTGCGTCCTTGGAAGAAAAAGACATCCGCCGCGCCATGCCGCGTTTTATGGGCGATAATTGGCCCGGAAATCTGGCGTTGATCCAGCAATTCAACGCTATAGCCTTGCGTGAGGGGGTAACGCCTGCGCAATTGTCACTGGCTTGGGTGCTGTCGCGGGGGGATCACATCGTCACCATCCCCGGCACTGGCAAGATTGCGCATCTGGAAGAAAACATCGCGCGATGGGACTGGGACATTCCCGCGTCAGTGGCGGTTGAAGTCAACGCGCTGATTAATCAGCAGACCGTTGCAGGCCATCGCTATGCTGGCGCAATGATGCCGACGATTGACACAGAAGACTTCGCTTAAGTCCAGGCCTTCGCTGCGCGGTCGCTCAGGCGCTCGACGGCTGCTGCATGAATGGCAGGTGCGGTCACCAGCAGGCCGAATGCGCGCGGATCGCGTTTGTTGAAACTGATCGGTTTGCCGAACACATCGCTGACCGCTGCGCCCGCCTCGCGGGATATCAGCGTGGCGGCGGCAATATCCCATTCGAAACCCCAGCGGATCGTGGCGAGCAAATCTGCCTCATCTGCTCCGACCATGGCGATGCGCAGCGCGATGGAATTGGGTTTATCGACTGTTACAAGGTCCGAATCGATTCGCCCCAAGCTGTCGGCGGGGACGCGCGATCCTGCCAATTGCATCCGGTTGCTGGCAATCAACCTTTGGCCGTTGCGAATCGCACCTTGCCCGGCAATCGCGGACCAGTATTCGCCGCGGGCAGGCGCGCTCAAAATGCCGAACAGCGGGCGGCCTTCGCTGACCAATGCCACTGACACCGACCAACCGGGGCGCCCGCCAACAAAATCGCGTGTTCCGTCAATGGGATCAACCAACCAGCACAGGCCGCGCTCAAGCCGTTCCGGGTGATCGACGGTTTCTTCGGAAAGCCAGCCAGCAGAAGGCAGAAGCGCACCAAGTTCTCGCTTCAGGAAGGTGTCCACCGCGATATCGGCCTCACACACCGGGCTGCCTGGCACCTTTTCCCACACTTTCAAGGCGTGTCCGTGGCCTGGCCATTTGGCAAGAGCCATGGCTCCTGCCTGGGCGACAATCTGGTTGAGGCGGTTGTGGTCGATCATGCTACTTTTCGTCAGGTGGGCCTTCTTAAACGGCGGCGCAAGACGCATTCCCCCTCGACTTTGGTTTAGGGAGGCGTTTACGCCCCTTTTCAAGCCCTCTTTGCTGTGCTTAAGGCATCGGGACTCAAAGCACCAACGGCGGTGCATACCTTTGCGCCAACGGCGGCGTTCGTTGGCTCTATTGGTCGCGCGGCCGGGGCCCATTGCATAGCGAGGATCACGCATGAACGTTCATGAATATCAGGGCAAAGAACTCCTTGCGAAGTTTGGCGTCGGCATTCCAGCAGGCATCGCTGCGCTGACGGTTGAAGAAGCTGTCGCCGCTGCAAAGCAGCTTCCCGGACCGCTTTACGTGGTCAAGGCGCAGATCCACGCCGGTGGACGCGGCAAGGGCAAGTTCAAGGAACTCGGCCCCGATGCCAAGGGCGGCGTACGTCTGGCCAAGAGCATCGAAGAAGTCGAAGCTTTCGCCAAGGAAATGCTCGGCAACACGCTCGTCACCATCCAGACCGGTGAAGCAGGCAAGCAGGTCAACCGCCTCTATGTCACTGATGGCGTTGATATCGCCAAGGAATATTACCTCTCGATGGTCGTTGATCGTGGCACCAGCCGCATCGCGCTGATCGTGTCGACCGAAGGCGGCATGGACATCGAAGAAGTCGCGCATTCCACGCCTGAAAAGATCGCCACCATCGTGATCGATCCGGTCGAAGGCTTCATGCCGCACCACGGCCGTGCTGTCGGCTTCGCGCTGGGCCTGTCGGGTGAACTGCATAAGCAGGCCGCCAAGATTGCAAACCAGCTTTATAACGCGTTTGTCGCGCTCGATTGCGACATGCTCGAAATCAACCCTCTGGTCGAAACCAAGGATGGCAACCTGCTCGTCCTCGACACCAAGATGAGCTTCGATTCGAACGCGCTCTATCGTCACCCAGACGTTTTCGCGCTGCGCGATGAAACCGAAGAAGATCCGGCTGAAATCGAAGCATCGAAGTATGACCTTGCCTACATCAAGCTTGATGGCAACATCGGCTGCATGGTCAACGGCGCTGGTCTTGCCATGGCAACGATGGACATCATCAAGCTGAACGGCGAATTTCCGGCCAACTTCCTCGATGTTGGCGGCGGCGCCAACAAGGAAAAGGTGACAGCGGCGTTCAAGATCATCCTGAAGGATCCAGCGGTCAAGGGCATTCTCGTCAACATCTTCGGCGGGATCATGAAGTGCGACATCATCGCTGAAGGCATCGTTGCCGCAGCGAAGGAAGTGAATCTTTCGGTTCCTTTGGTCGTCCGTCTCGAAGGCACCAACGTCCAGCAGGGCAAGGACATTCTGGCAAATTCCGGTTTGCCAATCGTCGCTGCCAACGATCTGGGCGATGCCGCGAAGAAGATCGTGGCCGAAGTGCGCGCGGTCGCCTGAACCGAGGCACAACGCGAATGAACGAAAGGGGCGCTGGGCAACCGGCGCCCCTTTCTGCATTCTGGGCGTATGGAAGAAGGCGTGATTCGCTATCGCCACAACAAGCGCGGTTAACGCTTACGTAAGCGTGAATTATGCCGCACCCATTGGATGCAAGGAAAGGACTGCTGGCCGATGAAAGCCCTGGTCTGCGTGAAGCGCGTGATCGATTACAACGTGAAGCCGCGAGTGAAGGCGGATGGCACGGGCGTTGATCTTGCGAACGTGAAGATGAGCATGAACCCGTTTGACGAGATCGCGGTTGAGGAAGCCATTCGCCTGAAGGAAAAGGGCGTTGTGACCGAGATT
>NZ_NCEN01000043.1 GCF_002280675.1 Novosphingobium sp. 32-60-15
GGTTGCCGCCAGCGCGGCTACCCCGATCGTTATGCACCGCGACCCCGGCTGCGGCTGTTGCGCCAAGTGGGCGGCGCAGGTGCAGCAGCAGCTCGGCCGGCAGGTGCGCGTCGTCGATGATTCTAACCGCCCGGCGCTGCAGAAGCGCGCGGGCGTTCCCGCGGACCTCTCGTCCTGCCACACCGCGATCGCCGATGGCATGGCTTTCGAGGGCCACGTGCCGATCGCCGACATGAAGCGGGCTCTTGCGACCCGGCCCAAGGGCGTGCGGGGCCTGGCGGTCGGCGGTATGCCGCTCGGCTCGCCGGGAATGGAAGTGCCGGGCGTCAAGGCGCAGGCCTATGACGTGGTCGCCTTCGGCACCGGCGGACGCCGCTTGTTCGCCCGCCACGGCAGCTGATCGGCGATTTTTCTGGTTAGGGCCGGCAGGACGCGCCTGCCGCTGCCAGCGTGACTCCTCCATCCAGTTCGCGTCGAAGCAGACGAAAAGTCTCACGGAAAGAGCTAATGGGCGGGTGAGGGGAGAAGGCCGGGCGTGCGTAAACGGGAATGGATGAACACGGATCAAGGGGTCAGGTGATGGGCGGCAAACGAGGCGGGACCTTCGCTATACTTCTTGCGGTTGCAATATCAGTCAGCACGTCGGCATCGGCGCACGAAGATCACAATGCGCTCGGGGCGGGTCCCGGGCCGGTCGCTAACAGCGCAGCCGAGACGCAGAAAGCAGATGGGGCGGACGCTGGCGACGGCCACATGGGCATGGGCTCTATGTCGACTGTGGACATGAACATGGGTGGCCGCGACATCGCCGGCGACGACATGGACATGGGCGGCATGCACGAGGAGACCGCCAACAAGAACAAGAGTTTCGGCGAACGGCTTGTGAGCTGGCTGGGCCGGCTGCACACCATGGTCATTCATTTTCCCATCGCCATGTTCATCGGCGCGTTCGGGTTAGAGCTGTTCGGGTTATGGCGCCGCAACCGGGACTATCAGCATGTCGCACACATAATGCTGGTGGTCGGCGCGCTGGGAGCGATCGCAGCGGCGTTCCTGGGCTGGTTCGCAGGCGGGTTCTACCTGACCGACCGCAACCCTATCCTGATGACGCATCGCTGGCTCGGAACATCGATCGCGGTCTTCGGCGTCGTGCTGGCTTGGATGGCAGCCCGCCACCGCAAGGGTCCCGAGCGGTCGCGGTCGTTGTATTGGGTGGTGCTTGGCCTGATGACGCTCGCGATCTCAATTCAGGGGTTCCTCGGCGGAACCTTCATGCATGGCGGAATAAACCACTTGGCGTTCTGAGGGGCCCGACGCTTAGTAGCCGCTCGCGTGTTGGCGCGGTTCGAAGGAGAATGCGGCAGCGCCGACCTTCGTGCCGTAGGATGCCGCCAGCGATCCCGGCTCCGCTCGGGCGTGTCGAGGAACCCCGACCCTGATAATAGCACACTGTCTCGATGCACTCGCGCGCGAGCCACGGGATCGTGGTACGGGATCATCGAACGGAGAAAGGCCGTGTCGCCGATCGTCGTGTGGATACGAATAAGCGCGAAGCAGCCGAAGAAGATGACAAGCGAGCCGGCGATCAGCGCTTTGTTGGCGGTGTTCGCTCGTCGCACCGCCAATGGCTCCCGCTACGTCGGCGGTACGCTCCGAGCGGAATACAGCCCGGCGAGGGCGGATGACAATCCACTGTCGCGGTCGCGCAACAGGTTATGAATTGCGGTCGCAGCGATCGCCGCTTGTCCGGCTGCGACGCTGATCTGATCGAGCCCTTCCACGACGTCGCCGACTGCGTAGAGACCCTTAACCGAGGTTTGTTGGTGGGCATTGGTTAGCACGCACCCGGATTCGCTGAGCTGTGCTCCGAGCAAAGAGGCCCCTGTGCATTATTCGGACACAGATTCACGGTAGCCGCGTAACGATCAGGAACGATTGGCCAGTTTGAGCGGCATTAGCCCATCGGCGTCGAGTTCGATTCCATCTGACCAGACATAGTCGCCGGTGAGATTGATCCGGTCCCAGCCCAACGGAGAAAGTTGCGAAATCAGAGTGGGATCGAGTTTTGTCCCGCGCTTTTCCAGTTCGGCTAAGGCGCGACCGAGATAGCGGCAGTTGAAAAGAATGATGGCGGCAGTGACAAGATTGAGGGCGGCGGCTCGCATTTGCTGGTTTTCCAGGCCACGATCGCGAAAGCGTCCGAGCCGGTGAAACGCTACCGCGCGCGCTAGGCTGTTGCGTGCTTCGCCCTTGTTGAGTTCACCGGTGACGAGCTGGCGAAGCGCCGGGTCCTGAAACCATCGCAGCGTGAACAGCGTGCGCTCGATGCGTCCGACCTCACGCAGTGCGGCGGCAAGACTATTCTGTTGCCGGTAGGCGGACAGCTTTTTCAGGATGAGCGACGGCGTGACGGTTCTATCGCGCATCGCTCCGATGACGCGCTGAATGTCGGGCCAGTGATTGACGATCAGATCGCGGTTGAGCCGGTGCCCGAATAGCGGCGCGAGGCGTCCATAGCGCTTGGATGTCTCAAAGGCGTATAGGCGACGATCGGACAGGCGCGGAATGCGGGGTTCGAAATCGAGCCCGAGCAAGTGCATGACCGCGAACACGATATCCGAAACGCCGCCGCCATCGACGTGCAGCGCGGACAAGTTGGCGCTGCTTTCGTGACCGAGGATGCCATCGAGTGCGTGGATCGCTTCGCCAGCAGTGCCGGCGATCACCGTTTGATGCAGCGGGGCATATCGGTCTGTAATTGTGGTGTAGATTTTGACGATCGGATCACGGCCGTAATGCGCGTTTACCAGTCCGCCCGCCTCGCCGGCCCCGCCAAGATAATAGGCTTGGCCATCGGCGGAGGCGCGCCAGCCCTCACCGAACCACGCCGCCATCGGTTCGGCGTGTATGGCGTCGGTCAAACAGCCAAGGGCGGCGCGGAACGTCTCTTCGCGCATGTGCCAGGTTTGCATACGCAGGAGCGCGCGACGCGACGCGACGCCGCAGACTTCAGCCATACGGGAGAGGCCAAGGTTCGTCGCTTCGGCGATTAGCGCGGCGAGGAAGGCGCGCTCGTCGCCGGGGGGAAGCCCGGTCGAGACATGCCCGAATTGGGCGGTGAAGCCGGTCCAGCGTTCGACCTGCGACAAGACATCTGTGATGCGGGTCGTCGGCACAAGTCCGTAGCAGTTCATAGCCAGCCGCCTGCCGTCGTCACGCTCGGCAAGATCGGTCTTCGGTTCTTTCGGAAAGCGCAGTCGGTCGCCAGTGAACAGCGCAGGATCCCCGCCGGGCAGACCTCGCGAAACACCGAGCAGCGCGGCGTCGAGTTCGACCGCTCGCGCGTCGAGCCACGCGTGGGGATCGGAAATCTGGCCGATCTGCGACGGGGCGGCATCCGCACTCGGAGCGAGCAGCGTATCGAGCGACCGGTGCAGCCGGGAGGTGGGCACCCAGATGTCGCCCGCCGCCAGCGCGCCGGCCAACGCGGAATAGGTCGCCAGTTCCCAATAGGTGCGATCTATCTTGCTGTCCGTTACGACGTATTGCTGCCAGCGCCGCTCGATATGACCGAGCGGCACGCCGTCGGGAAGCGGTGTTCGCCAATCACCATCTAATTCAACCAGGATCTTAATCGCCGCACGCAGCGGCACGGTACTTTTGCGACCCTCGAATACAAATGCCCTCAAGAAGCGCGGCCCTGCCCGCTTGAAAGTCCGATATTCCGGGGCAATCTCGCTGATTGCGTTGTCTCTCCCCGGCCTCGTCGTTCGGCGAATGAGCGCGGCATCTGCATCGATCGTGTCGAGCGGGGCCACCGCTGCGACCGCTGCGGCGATATCGCCGCCGGCGCGTGCGGCCTGACTGACCGCCTCAAGCACCGCAGCAACGCGGATCAGCCGATCACGACCTTGGTCGGCCGAAGCCACGATCGCTTGTTCGAGCCGTTTGCGGGCGCGTAAATGCGCCCGTCCTATCAAAGAGCCGAACATGCCGATCGCCGCGTCGGTCAGCGTGGGCTCGAACTCGCGCAGCGTCGCGACGAGGATGACACGTCGCCGCGCAGGCCCCATCTGCTGGAAAGCCTGCGCAGTGTAGCGTATGCCTTCGCGCGCAAATTGCTCCATTCGGGGATCGTATCGTCTGTCGATGACGACAGCGTTCGCGCCGGTGGCCCGAACGAGCACGACTTTGTCGAGAAGACCGATGAGCGAAGCGGACGCGACACGTGGCACGGGTTCGCGCAGCCAGGAAAACCGGCTTTGCCGATCATGTGTCTTTTCAGCGATGAGCGCGTCGAGGCGGCTGCGTATATCGCTATCGAGACGATCGTCGATATCGGCGATTATCCGACTTTCGGCGGCGTGCATCGCCTCAGCGGCCATGCGCTCGACGACGCTGATACCGGGTATAACGATCTTGCGGTTGCGCAACTCGTCGAGGAGCCTGCCTAACAGAACTCGTCCGTCGATCAGGCCGACAGCTTCCAGTTCCAACCACGCGCGAAGCGTTGTGCGCGTTGGGCTGGCAAGTTCGATGTAACCGAATCGCGCCTTGATCGTCAGAAGCTGATCGTACCGTGTGGGCGCTCGTCGAGCAAAATCGGCGATCACCTCGGCATCGACCCCAATCTGCTCGGCGATATGATCGAGCATGACGGCAGGGAGCAGTTCTCCGCGCCGAAGGTGGCGACCGGGATAGCGCAGGCAGCAAAGCTGTAGTGCATAGCCGAGCCGAGTCTCGGGTGTGCGGGCACTGTTAATGGCAGCAAGGTCATTCGGGTCCATGCTGTGATAGCGGACGACAATTGCCTCGTCGTCAGGCAACGCCAATAGCGCGTCGCGCTGAGGGCCGGTCATCGAAATCCGTGCGGGCATCGGTCATTCCTTCAAAAACCACTTGCCTTTCGGTACAGCTTTGCAAGAGGATTGTGAAAGGCGGAAGGTCGCGCATCAGCGTTGCAGTCGATTGGCCACCACAAACGGTCGTTTGCGAAAGGACCTTGCTTGATCCCCGCGCCCTATTTGATTGGCTATGCCCGCGTGTCGAAGGGCGACGAGCAGTCGAATGCAGCGCAAGCTCGCGCGCTCAACGCCGCGGGATGCAAGCGGCTGTTCGAAGAAGCGGCCAGCGGGGGGCGATGGGACCGGCCCAAACTTCTAGAAATGATCAGTCAGCTCCGCGATGGCGATGTCGTCGTCGTCTGGAAGCTCGACCGCCTGTCGCGCAGCCTGAAGGACTTGCTGCACCTGATGGAGAAAATCGAGGCGGCGGGGGCGGGCTTCCGATCGCTGACCGAGGCAATCGATACAACCACGCCCGCTGGGCGCATGATGATGCAAATGGTCGGCAGTTTCGCCGAGTTCGAGCGTGCCATGATCCGCGAGCGCACCAGCGCGGGACTGGCGCAGGCGCGGCTTGAAGGGCGGATCGGAGGTCGTCGGCGCAAGCTCGGCGACAAGAAGCGCCGCGAAATTGCTGAGTCCGTCATCTCGGGTCGCAAATCCGGCGCCGAGATGGCCCGACTTTACGATGTGAGCGAGCCGACCGTTTCAAGGATTGTTGCCGAATATCGCCAACGGACTGTGGAGGTTTGAAGATTGGCGGCTTGCCCCTACCGTGAATCTGTGTCCGAATAATGCACAGGGGCCTCCATGGCAAGCAAGATCGCCCAGTTCCCCTTCGTGCGTGAACTCGAAGGCTTCGAGTTCGACGCGCAGCCTTCGCTGGATCCAGGGCAAATCCGGGAACTGGCGACGTGCCGCTGGATCGCGCACGGTGACACAACGCTGTTCCTGGGGCCGCCCGGGACCGGGAAAACGCACTTGGCGGTGGCGCTGGGGCGTGAGGCGATCCGGCAGAACTACTCGGTCCAGTTCGTCACTGCAGCAACGCTCGTGGCCCTTCTGGCCAAAGCCCACATGGACGGGAATCTCGATAAACAACTCACGTTGCTGAGCCGGCCGAAACTGCTGATCATTGATGAACTCGGCTACTTGCCGTTCGAAGCCGACGCGGCTCACCTGTTCTTCCAGCTGGTATCGCGCCGTTACGAGAAGGGATCGATCCTGATTACCTCAAACCGTTCGGTCGGGGAATGGGGCAGCGTGTTTGGCGATCCGGTCGTCGCAACCGCGATCCTGGATCGCCTGCTCCACCACTCCACCGTGATCACCATCCGCGGGGACAGCTACCGACTTCGCGAAAAGCGCAGATCCGGCCTTCTGCAGAAGGCCGGATCTGCACTCGACAACACCGCAACCGCACCGCAATGACAGGGGGTCAGTTCTTCAGTTCGCCCAAGGGGTCAAATCCTCGGTTCGCTTGACACACGCGCACCATTTCAGAGGTCCGCCTCCGATTTCTTTGACCTGCGGAAGCGGTGAAGTAGCGGCTCTGTATAGCCATTTGGCTGGGTCACCCCTTCGAAAACCAGTGCTCGGGCTGCCTGATATGCAATGCTGACCGATTCGTTGGCCGCCATAGGTTGATAGCGCGGATCAGCGGCGTTCTGTGCGTCGACCCTTGTGGCCATTCGGTGGAACGCGGCATCGACCTCCGCCGTCGTGGTGACACCGTGGAGCAGCCAATTTGTGATATGCTGGGAGCTGATGCGCAGCGTCGCGCGATCCTCCATCAATGCGACATCGTGGATATCAGGCACCTTAGAGCAGCCTATACCCTGATCGATCCAACGTACGACATAGCCCAGGATGCCCTGCGCATTGTTGTCGAGCTCCTCGCGCACCTCCGCGGGCGTCCAGTTTCGCCCGGCCGCGATCGGTACCGTCAGCAACCGCGTGATCGGGGTGATCGGCTCGGCGGCACGCTCTGCCTGCCGCGCCGCGACGTCGACGCGGTGGTAGTGTGTTGCGTGGAGCGTCGCGGCCGTGGGCGAGGGCACCCAGGCAGTGGAGGCGCCCGCGCGTGGATGGCCGACCTTCTGCTCCAGCATGTCCGCCATCATGTCCGGCGCGGCCCACATGCCTTTGCCGATCTGCGCGCGCCCGCGCAGGCCCGCGGCGAGGCCAATCTGGACGTTGCGGTCCTCATAGGCGGCGATCCAGTCGCTCGTCTTCATCTCCGCCTTGCGAACCATCGGGCCGGCGTGCATCGCGGTGTGTATCTCGTCGCCGGTACGATCGAGGAAGCCGGTGTTGATGAACATTACGCGGGCAGACACCGCGGCGATACAGGCGGCTAGATTGGCCGACGTACGTCGCTCCTCATCCATCACGCCGACTTTGATCGTGTGGCGCGCGAGCCCAAGCATGTCCTCCACCGCATCGAACAGCCGGTTCGTAAAGGCGCATTCCTCTGGCCCATGCATCTTGGGCTTGACGATGTAGATGCTGCCGGCGCGACTGTTGCGGTGGGTGCCGAGCCCTTTTAAGTCGTGCAGCGCGACCAGGCTGGTGACGATCGCATCGAGAATTCCTTCCGGTGCTTCGCGGCCATCTGGCAGGTGGACGGTGGGGGTCGTCATCAGATGCCCAACGTTTCGGACGAACAAGATACTGCGGCCGGGCAAGGTAAAGCTGGTGCCGTCTGGCGCAGTGTACGCGCGGTCGTCGGCGAGACGGCGGGTAAGGCTGCCGCCGTTCTTTTCGAACGTTTCGACAAGATCGCCGCGCATCAGCCCGAGCCAGTTGGCGTAGGCGGCAACCTTGTCCGCAGCATCAACCGCGGCGACCGAATCCTCGAGATCGCAAATGGTGGTGAGCGCGGATTCAAGAATGACGTCGGCAATGCCGGCTGGGTCGCTACGGCCGATCGGGTGAGCGGAGTCGATCACCAACTCTATGTGTAGTCCATGGTGGCGTAGCAGCAGGTTCGCGCCTGCGCGACCGACAAGTTGCGAAGGGTTGGCGAGCGCTGGTTCGCCGCCGGTCCAATTGGCCCAGTTTCCGCACGCGAGCGGGACAACCTCATCAAGGAACGCCTTGGCCCAGGCGATCACCTGCGCACCACGCGCGGCATCATAGGTCTTGCCGGATGGCGCGCCAGGGATCGCATCGGAGCCATAAAGCGCGTCGTACAGACTCCCCCAACGCGCGTTGGCGGCGTTGAGCAGGAAGCGTGCGTTTAGTATAGGTACGACGAGCTGGGGCCCCGCAAGGCGTGCGATCTCGTCATCGACATTTTCCGTGGAGATTGTGAATGGCGCCGGCTCGGGAACGAGATAACCGATATCCTGCAGGAATGCCTTTGTCTCAGCAGGCGCAGGGGCAGTTGCGTTGGATTGATACCAGGCATCAATTCTCGCCTGCATGGTGTCGCGGTTCGCAAGCAGCGCTGCATTTTCAGGCGCGAAGCGGGCGAAGATATCCGCCACACCGGCCCAGAAGCCGGCCTTGTCGAGGTTCGTGCCGGGCAGTACGTGTTGCTCTAGGAAAGTCGCCAGCGCTTCGGCGACCGAGAGGCCGGCCCTGTCGGTCATCGCCATCGTCGTCATGGCTGTTTACTCCCTCGCCTCAAGCCCCGTCGCGGCGATGCCTGCCAGCGCGCATGCTTCATCATTGTCGCTGGTATCGCCGGTAATTCCGACGGCCCCGATGGGCAGGCCGTTCGCACCGAGTACGATCAATCCACCCGCCGCTGGAATAATGCCATTCGCGCTAATCGGTCCGAGCGAGGCTACGAACCCGGGACGTTCCGCCGCAATGTCGGCGATCTTGCGGCTGGATATTCCGAGCGCTAGCGCTCCGCCGGCCTTGCCGCAGGCGATCTGCGGCCGGAGTGTTGACGCCATGTCCTGCCGTTGAAAGGCGATGAGATGCCCTCCGGCGTCGAGTACCGCTACGCTCAACGGATTGAGGCCGAGGTCGCGCCCCTTGTTGAAGGCGGCGCCGATGATCATGTTTGCCTGTTCAAGCGTGATGGTGCTCATGCGGCGTTCCTTTTCGGGTGAGTGTGAGAGTGGGAAGTGGCGGTCGCGCCGTCCGGCTGTCGGATGCCATGGGCATCCTCGCGAAAATGCGGCCTTGCCCGGCTGAGGTGAAGTGGAGGCAGGTGGCGTCACCGCCGCCGTGCTCTGCCGCCTGGGCTTGCCATTCGGTCTGGCACTTGCGTTCAGGCATGGCCCGTCAATCGGCCAGTCCCTGCATAGGCTGTGCGTGACGCTGTGTCCTGGTGGGTAAGGTAACGACGAACGCGAAGGACAGGGCGATCGCGCCAATAAAGAGCGAGAAGGCATAGTCGAAGCTGCCGTTGCCGACGTCGACGAGAAATCCGATGGCGATTGGTGCCACGAAGGCTGCAACCTGGCCGGCCATGTTGATGAATCCGCCAGACACGCCCATCAACTCCTTCGGCACGGAGTTCATCGGCAGGCCCCAAAAAGCGGAAATGAAGAAACACAGCGAGAAACCCGCGAGCGTCTGAACGATGATCAAGGCGGTCGTCGATTCCGTCTTCATCATCAGCAAGAGCAGAACGGCGGAGACAAGCTGGGCCGCGACGAGCGGTATGCGGCGGCTCTCGCTGAATATCCTGTCCGATAGCAATCCACCAACGACGGAGCCGAGCGCCCCGGCGAAAAAGGGAAGGGACGCGGCCAAACCCATCTGAACCATCGAGAAGCCGCGCACCTTCACCAGATAGGTCGGCAGCCAGGTTGCAAACCCCCAATAGGCGATATCGAAAGCGAACAGGATAGCGAAATACCGCATGATGTTGGGTTGGCGGAAGCAGTCGGCGAAGCTCGGTTCCTTCGCGCTGGTGTCCGACCATTTGCTGTCGTCCGCCTCGATCTCCGCCACTTCGGCTGGCGAAATGGTAGTGCTCTGAGACGGGTAGTTCCTTACGAACTTCCAGAACAGAAACGCGATAACGAGGCCAGGCAGACAGAGGATGTAAAAAACGCCGCGCCAGCCCAGCACCGACATGATCGCGACGACCACCAGCGGGCTAAGCGCGGCGCCGAATGGATTAGACGCCAGCATGATCGCATTGGCGGTTGTGCGTTCTCTCTTTGGAAACCAGTTTGAGATCGTTTTATAGGCACAAGGCGGGAAAACGCCTTCGCCCAGTCCGAACACGAAACGCGCGGTCGCCATTTGCACGAGGTTATTCGCTGCGCCGGTCACCGCCGTAAACACCGACCACCACAGCATAGCAACTGTGGTAACCTTCCGCACGCCGAACCGGTCGGCCAGCATCCCCCCCGGGATATGCGCCAGCGAATAGCTGGCGAAAAAGGCGCTTAGAAGCAGGCCGGTCTGCAGCGAGGTGAGCTCAAAGTCATTGGCGATATACGGCATCGCAACCGACAGTGCCATGCGGTCAAGATACGAAACGATCCAAGTCGCGAACAAAATGGAAAGTATGGTGTGACGAGCTTTCCAGTTTAAGATCATGACCTTTGATGCTCCAATTGGCATTGCACGCCTCGGGTGTGTCAATTCAAGTTCGTGAACATGAAACTCGTTTTGTTATCGCCTTGCACGGTGGCATCGATGCTTTCACTCAGCACCGCCAGCTGTCCCAGCGTCACGGGCTTGATCGGCGGCCGGATGTGGTAATAGGCGTCGCCTCAAGGTTTGTGCGTCAGACAACGATTTCATGGACAAAGGCGGGAAAGGCTTTTCATGTCGCTGATCGAAGGTACTGATAGAGGGTTTCCCGGCTGATCCCAAGATCGCGAGCGATGGTAGCCTTCTGCTCGCCAGCTGCAACCCGTTGCTTCAACTCGGCCACCCTGTCATCGGAAAGCGACTTCTTCCTTCCGCGATAGGCGCCGCGCTGTTTGGCGACAGCAATCCCTTCGCGCTGTCGTTCGCGGATCAAGGCCCGCTCGAATTCGGCAAATGCCCCCATCACCGACAGCATCAAATTGGCCATCGGCGAATCTTCACCCGTGAACGCCAGGCTTTCCTTGACGAATTCGATCCGGATGCCCCGCTTGGTGAGGGACTGGACCAGCTTGCGCAGGTCGTCGAGGTTGCGCGCGAGGCGGTCCATGCTATGCACGACCACCGTGTCCCCCTCGCGGATGAACGATAGCATGGCTTCAAGCTGTGGCCTGTCGACGTCCTTGCCCGATGCCTTGTCGGTGAAAATCTTGTCGAGTGCGACACCATCCAGTTGGCGATCGACATTCTGATCGAATGCACTGACCCGGACGTATCCGATCTTTTGCCCATTCATCGTCCGCTCCTGGCCAATATGTCAGGTTGGACTCTATAAACTTGGTACGCATATGTCAAGAAATGTGATTCGGCGTTCTTATCTGACACAATTACCGCAAGCATCCTGACGTCTAGGTAGACTATACTCCAAGCTGACATCACGAAATCAAATCCCTCAAAGATGGCGTCAATTGCCTTGATGGGGTAAAAACTGGAGTGCTTCCAGGATGGGACATTCG
>NZ_NCEN01000021.1 GCF_002280675.1 Novosphingobium sp. 32-60-15
TTGCTTGGAAAGGCAACCAGCCTTCCCGGCGCACCTATCCGCCCGATATGTTCGCCATTCCGGCGCCTCGAAGGCGGGATTAATAGGTCCTGACCCTAGCCTGCGGCCATCACCCGCCGCACCATTTCCGGCTCGGCTTCGATCACTTTGAGGTAAGACCGGACGGCGGGTGGGGGCATATGCCGCGCCATTTCGTATTGGCGCAAATTGGCAACGGGAATGCCATAAGCCGTCGCAAATTCCTGCTGACTAAGGCCGAGACGGAAGCGCAACACGCGGAAGCGCCGCCCCATGTGCGCGCGTTCGAGCCCTGCGACACTGACGTCGAAATCTTCAGGATCGTCAGGATCAGCGGGAATCGCGATCGTAGTCTCTTTGTTCACTGGCATTACTCCGACGAACAGAAATCAATCTAAGCTTATCCGTGCGTTCGACATAAACGAGGGTAAAGTGTTTGCCTTCGACCATGCCGACCACTTTGTATCGATCCTCGCCATCGACCGGGCGGAACGATGGAAATATTTGGTGCCAAGGATCAGCGAAAATCCGCATCCCGAACGCCAACCTTAAACCGTGCTTGAAACGGTTGGCTTCGTCTTTGGCGGGATCGAATTCGAACTCCATCCTCACGGACTATGTGATTCACATATAGCAGGCGAGTGGGGATGTGTCGAGATTGGCGGTATTCAGCCGTTTTCCGGCTCGCTTGCAGGTTCGGCCACGCGCGCCAATACCAGCGCCGCGCCGACCAGTGCCATGCCGATGGCATCGGGCAGAGCCAAGACTTCGCCGAATGCGAACCAGCCGAGCACGACTGATACGGCAGGCTGGGTCAACAGGACGAGGCCGATGACGAGCGGGGGGAAGTGGCCGAGCGAATAGACGAGCAGGCCCTGCCCCAAAATCTGGCTGGCGATCATCAGGCCGATCAGCGGCCACCAGTTTGTGGGCATCACCGGTTCGCCCAGGGCAATGGCCGTGAACAGCAGGACAGGTATGCCTGCCACGCTGGACCAGAACAGCAGGCCCCACGATCCGAAGCGGCTGCGCACATTTTGCACCATCAGGATGTAAACCACATAGAACAGTCCGGCGAGGATGCAGAACAGATCGCCCACCAGCGTGCGCGCATCGATCTCCATTGACCGGCCCAGCAACAGCCCTGCCCCGCCCAGCGCCATCGCAACGGCTGCATATTCGCGCAGATGGGGACGGCGGTGTAGCGCGATCAGGCCCCAGATCATCAGGATGACGCTGCCCGAATTGCCAAACAGGGTGGCGTTGCCAAGTTTGGTCATTTCGATGCCGACGTGCCAGCTGGCCAGATCAAGCGCGAATACCACGCCTGCGCCAACAAGGATTACCCAGTCCTTTGCCGCATAGCCCCACAGCGGTTCACGCCGCGCTTTTGCGAACAAGGCGAGGAGGGGCAGGGCCAGAAACAATCGCCAAAAGCCAGCCGATACAGGGCCGCTATCGGCAATGCGGACAAACCACGGGCCGAGCGCCAAGGCAAAATTTCCTGTCAGCAAGGCAAGGAAATGCATGACCTTTGGTGGATCTGGTTGGGCGCTGTCTCTTGAAATCATGGGAGGCCCGACTTAATCCAGTTGCAAAGCGAAACCAAATGGCATCGCATGAAAATTTTCAGGAGTACCCCTAGCATGCATGAACCGCTGTTCCAGCCCATCCGTCTTGGCGCGATCGATTTGCCCAACCGCATCATCATGGCGCCCCTTACGCGGGGCCGCGCGACACAGGACCATGTGCCAACGCCATTGATGATCGAATACTACCGCCAGCGCGCCAGCGCGGGGCTGATCATCACAGAAGCCACCGGAATCAGCCAGGAAGGCCTTGGCTGGCCCAATGCGCCGGGCATCTGGAACGATGCCCAGGTCGAAGCCTGGAAGCCGGTTGTGAGCGCGGTCCACGCCGCCGGTGGCCGGATCATCCTGCAATTGTGGCACATGGGGCGCATCGTCCACCCGTCGTTCCTGAATGGCGAACCCGGCGTTTCGGCATCGGCCACCCGCGCTCCGGGCCATGCCCATACCAACGAAGGCACCAAGGACCACGAAACGGCGCGCCCGCTGCGTCTGGATGAAATGCCGCGATTGCTGGATGATTATACCCGCGCGGCTGAAAACGCGAAGAAGGCGGGCTTTGACGGCGTGCAACTGCATGCCGCCAATGGTTACCTGATTGACCAGTTCCTGCGTGATGGCAGCAACTTGCGCGATGACATCTATGGCGGAACCCCGCAAAACCGCGTGCGGTTGATGCGTGAAGCGGTGGAGCGTTTGATCGCGGTCTGGGGCAAGGAGCGCGTCTCGATCCGACTTTCGCCCAATGGCGATTCGCAAGGCGTCGATGACAGCAATCCTGCAGCCACTTTTGGCGAAGCCGCGAGCGTGCTGGAAGAATTGGGCGTCAGCTTTGTCGAACTGCGCCAGCCGGGGCCGGAAGGCACTTTTGGCGCTACCGACGTACCCCAGCAAGATGGCGTCATTCGCGCAATCTATTCAGGACCACTCGTGCTGAACAGCGATTACACCCCGCAAGAGGCCGCAGCCGATGTGGCATCGGGCCGCGCAGATGCGATCAGCTTTGGCCGTCCGTTTATCTCCAACCCCGATCTGGTCGAGCGTATTCAGACAGATGCGCATATTAACCCGAATAAGGGAGTGCCGCAGACATGGTACTGTCCCGGCGAAGTCGGCTACACCGATTATCCGACGCTGGCTGAAGAAACTGCAGCCGCCTGATTTTTGAGGAGTAAGACCGCATGCCGCCCAGATCATGGCTGTTCGTTCCCGGTGACAGCGAAAAGAAGCTGGGCAAAGCCATGAGCACGGGCGCGCATGCGGTAATTATTGATCTTGAAGATGCCGTGGCGCTCTCTGCTAAAGCGCAAGCGCGTGGCATGGCGCGTGACTGGCTGTCGGTTCACCGCCATCACGTGATCGAAAGCCGCGCCATGGCGCGCTGGGTGCGGATCAATGCTTTTGACACAGGCCTTTGGCGCGATGACCTTGCGGTGGTCATGGCCGGCGCACCTGATGGCGTCATGCTGCCCAAGTGCGAAGGGCCGGAGCAGATCCGCCAGCTTTCAGCCGAAATCTATGAACTGGAACAGCACAACCGGATTGCCGTGGGAACGACGCGCATCCTGCCGCTGGTCAGCGAAACCGCGCGATCCGCGCTGACGATCACCGCCTATCTTGATGAAGCGATGCCGCGCCTTTCCGGACTGACGTGGGGCGCTGAAGACCTGTCGGCAGTGCTGGGTGCGAGCCGCAAGCGCGATGCCATTGGAGCCTGGACTGATGCGTTCCGCTTTATCCGCGCGCAATGCCTGTTGACCGCCCACGCAAAAAGCGTGTGGGCCATCGATACACTGCACGACGATTTCAAAGATGAGGACGGCACCCGCCGCGCCGCAGAATCGGCCCGCGCCGATGGCTTTACCGGCATGCTGGCCATTCACCCCGCGCAAGTGCCGATCATCAACGCAGCCTTTGCCCCGACCGAAGCCGAACTGGCCGAAGCACAAGCGATTGTCGCGCTATTTGCCAGCAATCCGGGCGCGGGAACGCTGCAATATAACGGCCGCATGATTGATCAGCCGCACGTCAAGATGGCCAGGCAATTACTCGGTATCAGCTGACGACACCGGCGCTTTTTCGGCAGGCGCAGCATCAGGTTCGCCGGCTTGCTCGCCCTCCGGCCCGGCATCGGCGGACGATGCTTTGGCCGCTGTTTTTTCAACCGGCTTGACCGGTGCCATCGGGGGCGTGGCGGTGGAAGTGTCGAGATCGATCATCGCATCGCTGATTGATCCGGGCATGACTTCGCCCGTCACCGCATCACCTGTGGTGCTTTGCGCCGTCTTGTCACAACCTGCGACAATCATTCCCAGTGCAACACAAAGCGCAAAAGCAGACGTAGACGTAGACGTGCGACGCATCAGGTAGACTCCGGCGGGCAGGGCTTTTCAAGCTGGGCAAGGAAGCTGTCGACATGCGCCAACATCGCTTCATCCCAAGCCTGTGCTGTAACATCGCGGCCCAGCGCGGCAAGGCTGGTAACGCCAAATTCCTCGATCCCGCACGGCACAATACCGCCAAAGTGCGAAAGATCGGGCGAGAGGTTGACGGAAAAGCCGTGCATCGTGACCCAGCGGCGGATGCGCACCCCGATTGCGCCAATTTTGGCCTCACGCCCGTCGGCCCCGTGCGTCCAGATGCCAACGCGGCCTTCAGCGCGCCATGATTCGACGCCGAAATCGGCCAGCGTAGCGATTACCCACCCTTCAAGCGCATGGACAAACCCGCGCACATCCCGCGCGCGCCGCGTCAAATCGAGCAGGACATAACCGATCCGCTGGCCGGGGCCGTGATAAGTATAGCGCCCACCGCGTCCGGCCTGAACCACGTCAAAACGCGGATCGAGCAATTCTTGCGGATCGGCGCTGGTTCCGGCGGTGTAAACAGGGGGATGTTCCAGCAGCCAAATCAGCTCTGGCGCGCTGCCATCGGCAATCGCCGCATTGCGCGTGGTCATCGCCTCCAACGCCTCGCGATAGGGGACTTGCGTTTGTTCGCGGCGGATTTCGAGTGTGTTGCTGGACGCCATCGTCTGGGCATGGCCCCGTCAGCCCCGCCTTTCAAGAGGGGCGTGAGAACCACCACGCAAATCGGGGGTTCGACAAAGCGGGGTTTGCGCTGCTATCAGGCGCAAATGACACCCCGTTTGGATAGCAGCCTCGCCTGGAAAACCGCGACGCGCCTCGTTTCGACCAACCGCGACATGCTGTTGGCAATTGCGGGGGTGTTCTTCCTGCTCCCTAGCCTTGCGTTTTCGGTGTTCGTGCCTGAACCGCAAATGCCCCCCGGCACATCGCCCGAACGGATGATGGAAACGATCGCCGAGGCTTGGCAATCTTCACTGCCGCTTCTGGTTATCGTCACGCTGCTGCAAATGGCAGGTACGGTCACCATGCTGATTGTGATGACCGATCCGGCGCGGCCTATGGTGGGCCAAGCCATCCAGCGCGGGTTCAAGGCATTACTGCCTTATGTCGCCGCGCAAATTATCGTTGGCGGCGCGCTGGGCCTTGCGTTTCTGCTACTGGTCAGCCTTTCGGCATTGACGGGCGTGCAAGCGCTGGCCGCGTTTGTAATCGTGGCTGCATTTGTAGCGATGATCTGGTGCAGCTTGCGCATGGCTCTGGTCGCGCCGGTGCTGGCAATCGAGGCTGAGCGTAACCCGATTAATGCTTTGCGCCGGTCCTGGGCACTGACGCGCGGCAATTCGGGGCGGCTGCTTGCCTTCTTCATCCTTGCCGGACTGGTCTTTGCCATTGTCTATGGATTGGCAATGATGCTGGTGGGTGTGGTGCTGGTGCTGACCACGGATGGCGGCGTGCAACAAGTGCTGACAGCGGCCATATCGAGCGCGATCACATCGGCGGCGCTGGTCTATTTCATTGCGATGCTGGCTGCGGTCTATCGTCAGATGGCAGGGCCACCGCAGGCTGAAGTGGTGGGGATTTTCGAGTAAGTTGCTTAGCTTTGGGGGTGTGGGTTAACAGGCCCTCCCCCACCCGCTCCCGTAAACGGGAGGGGAGAAAAGAACGAACTACTCTTTCCAGCCCCATGAGATGACGCAGGGCGGCACGTTGACGGGTTCGAAGCCTTTGTCGATATGGCGGAAGTACTGGCTCATCAAAGCGCGGGCGCGGGCGGTATATTGATAGACCAGGAATGCGCCGCCGGTGCGCAATACGCGGTGGGTTGCGCTCATGATCGCCGGACCTACGCCTTCGGGCAAGTTCGAAAACGGCAGGCCCGACAGCACATAGTCGGCATGGTCAAAACCGTGCGCGCGAACAATGTCTTCAACATCGGTGGCCGATCCGTGAACCGCGGTAAAGCGGCTGTCACCGATGGTCTTCGAAAGATATTCGATGAAATCGGGGTTGGTGTCTATCACGATCAGCTGGCCGTCACGGCGCAGCTTTTCCAGAACGGGGCGGCAGAATGTGCCAACGCCGGGGCCGTATTCCACAAACAGGCGGCATTCATCCCAATCAACCTTGGACAGCACACGTTCAATCGTGCGGCCTGAAGACGGCACAATCGCGCCGACCATTGCCGGGTGCTTGACAAAGCCTTTGAAGAAGATGCCGGCGGGGCCGAGCACGCGTTCTGCCTTGCGTTTGGCTCGTTGAAGAAGAGGCTCACGCGCCGCCTGGGTCGAAGTCATCGAGTAAAACGGTCCTCTGCCGAACAAGCTGAAACATGCGGTCGCAAATTTGCAACATCATTGCAAGCATACATCGACACCACTACCCACGTTGGATGAACCAAGCGTGGACAAGATTGCCGGAAAAGCCAGGAACAAAGCCATGAACGGATCAACCAACGGGGCCATGAACGGAGCTGACATTCGTCTGCCGAATGAGCGCATGGCACTGCTGTTTATGGTGATGCTGGTATCGGCGGCGGGCAATACCGCGATGCAATCAGTCATGCCATCCATCGGCACCCGGTTGGGCATTGCCGATGTCTGGGTAAGCCTTGCCTATTCATGGTCGGCACTGTTGTGGGTGGTGATGGCGCCGTATTGGGCGCGGCGATCAGACCGGCGCGGGCGCAAAGCCATGATGGCGCTGGGCATTGCCGGGTTCGTCATATCTTTTGCGCTGTGTGCGGTAATTTTGCGGATCGGCCTGAGCGGCTGGATAAGCGGCGTTTTGACGATGGTGCTGTTTGCGTTGGCGCGATCATTTTATGGCGGTTTCGGATCGGCAGCGCCGCCTGCGGTGCAAGCTTATGTTGCCAGCCGCACGGGTAGGGCTGACCGGACCAAAGCGTTGTCGCTGGTCGCATCCAGCTTTGGCCTTGGCACGGTTGTCGGCCCGGCATTGGCTCCCTTGATGATTTTGCCGGGGCTTGGCGTAGTGGGTCCGTTCGCGATTTTTGCGGCACTTGGCCTGATCGTGCTGGTCCTTGTCCGCACGCGCCTGCCTGACGATGATCCACGCTTCAGCGGGCGGGGCGAGGTTATGTCTGCTCCGTTCAGTGCATCGTCCAACCCGCGCATCGTTGACGAAACGCCAGACGGTTCACCAGACGAACTGCCCGAAGCCGAACCGGCGCACACGGGTGTGGACCGTGTGCGGTGGACGGACAAGCGGCTGCGCAAGTGGCTGATCGCGGGCGTTGTTGGCGGGCATTCGCAAGCCATGCTGCTGGGCGTGATCGGCTTTCTGCTGATGGACCGGCTGGGCTTGCGCGGTGATCCTGATGCAGCAGCAGGGCCGATCGGTCTGGTGCTGATGGCAGGCGCATTTGCCACCCTGCTGGCGCAATGGGGCCTGATCCCGATGCTGGGGCTGGGCCCGCGCACATCCACGATCTGGGGTATGGCCTTGGGCGCACTGGGCATTGTGCCGGTGGCAATGGGCACGGATCTGCACAGCATTGCGGTGGGCTTTGCGGTTGCTTCGCTGGGCTTTGGCATGTTCCGGCCCGGTTTCACATCAGGCGCAAGTCTGGCCGTCACCCGCGCCGAACAAGGGCAGGCTGCGGGCATCATTACGTCGGTCAACGGCGCTGCTTATGTGGCAGCGCCCGCCATCGGCGTGTGGCTTTACAGCCATTCGCAATGGCTGGCGTGGGGCACGATGGAAGCCTTGGCCGTAGTGGTGGTAATCATCGGTGTCTTCGCGCTGGAAAAGGACAGCGCCTGACACTTGCCAAGCGGCGGATTTGACGCCAATCGCCGCCCATGCCTGCGCCACGCGCCCCACAGAACATCATCGCGCGCGGCGTCGGGTCCAACGCCTTCAGCTTTGTCATCCGGTTCGCGGCAAGGGCCTCGTTCCTGTATATCGGTGCGCGGCTTTATGGCGCGGCCCATTATGGCGTGTTCACGATGGCCACTGCCGTTGTCGAACTGGCAGCGCCCATCGCCAGCCTTGGCCTGCGGCGGATGATCTTTCCATGGCTGGAAGAAGAGACGCGGGGTGATTCGCCGCGCTCGCCCATGCACGTTTTGCTGGATGCGCTGTTGTTGGCAGCCATTGCAGGTGCCCTGCTTTCAGTGTTGCTGGTCATGGCCACGCATTTGTTGCCGGCAGTGATGGTTTCAGACCAGTTGCGCTTTGCCTTTGCGCTGCTGATCCCGTCAGTGCTGCTGCAAAACACTGGCGACGTAGCTCTGGCCGCCACCCGCTGGACGCACAAGATGCGGTACGAGGTGATCGGTCGCGGACTGGTTGAACCATATGTACTGACCGCAGTGGTGCTTGGTGCATGGTACTTCGGCATGACTGAAACAGGCATGCTGGCGGGCTACTGGATTGCATCGCTGGCGCTGGCGCTGTTTTCGATATGGTCTGCGCGGCATTGCCTTGGCCCGTTGCATTTGCCGCACTGGCGACCACGCCCGCGCGCCTTGATGCAACGCGCGCGCGGCCTGATGCCTGCCAGCGGGAGCGATTTCCTGTCGGCTCTTGCCCAACGGATCGACCTTTATCTGGTAGGCTTCCTGCTGGGCGATGCGCCAGCCGGTGTTTACGGGGTGCTGCGCCAATTGCGTACGCCGGTTCTGCAAGTGCGCCAGGCATTTGACGGCATTTTGACGCCATTGACCGCGCGGACGATGAGCACCGATGGTGACGTCACAACCGGCGAGGCAACGGCGGCGGCAACGCGCGTGGTCCTGACCATCCAGCTGGGATTGGTCCTGCTGATGGCGGCAGCCGGTGATGCGCTGCTGGAATTGTTCGGCACCGGCTATGCTGCGGGATATGCAGCGCTTCTGGCGATGGTTCTGGCCGAGACGATCAACGGGGCGTTCGGCGTGTCGGAATTGATCCTCTATTACCGCCGCCCTGCGCTGGCGCTGAAGGTCAATGTGATCCTGATTGCGATTGCAGCGGCCGGAATCCCGCTGTTGACGCCGCAGTACGGCATTCTGGGCGCGTCCTTGGCGATGCTGGTGGCTGCGGTGATTGCAGCGGTGCTGCGGCGATATTGGCTGGTCGGCCTTGGCGTGCGCCGTCATCTGTTTCATGCAGGCGTGCCCGTTGCCGCCGCAGGGATTGCTGTCGTGCTGGGCGCAGGCGGCGGATGGATCGCACGGACGGGCGTGTTGCGCGATACGCCCGAGGGCTGGCTAAAAGCCGTGCCCCCCTTGCTGGCACTGGCGGTTTATGTTCTGCTGATAGGAACGTGGCGCAAGATGCAGCCCGGCGTCCTGTCGCTCGACCGTTACCGGATCAATTGAACGCAGCAGACGGCGTACCTGTTGCCCCGTCAACCCGCGTGGCGGTGGCAACAGCAGCGCGGTTGTGCAGGATGACCGAGATTGCCAGCAGCACATTCAGCACAACGGCCTGATAGAAGAAATACCAGATCGGGCTTCCCGCAATCATCGCCAGACCCAGCACGATGGCACGCGGATTGGGGCCAAGCAGTTTGAGGAAGCTGAGCAAGGGCTTCTGTTCGCGCGCCACTTCGGCACGGATCGCGCCAAGCCGCACGGTATCATGCTGCGCCATGGCATCGCCGACTGCTGCGTCGATGCGGCGGGCATGCGGGGTCATTCCGGCGGCAAGGTACAGATATCCGCGCGCCACAGCTTCAAACAATCGCGCGACGGGGTTGGTTGAACCGAACAGGCCTGCGTTATTATCGCGCGCATTGTTCAGCCATGGGACGCCGTAAGTCCAGTATTGATAGAAGCGGCGCTGCACTTCGACATGGTTGGACTGGATGATGTGCGAGATGCCTGCTGCCAGCGTCCACGCCCACGCCACGCCTGCACCATGAGTGCGGGTCAACACGAAAGCCAGCAGCACATAGACGACGATATGGCTGACATAATCGCACACCCCATCCACCATTTCACCGATCGGGCTGGATTTTCCGGTCAACCGCGCCAGATCGCCGTCTGCACCGTCAACCACATGCCAGCTCATGTGCAGAACCAGCCCGAGCAGTGCGCCCCATGGCCAGCCAAGCGCCCACGTGCCGCCGGTGGAATCCATGTTGAAATAGACAACGCCTGCCAAAACCACCAGCAATCCGCCAATCACCGATACCATGTTCGGGGTCAAAGGGGTACGTGACAGCAGCTTTGCCAGTTTCCACGCCAGCGGATGATAGAGGTAGAAATTCAGGGAATCCTGCATTTCACGCGGGCGTTTAGGGCGCTTGGCGTCCTGCCCGTCCGCAGACCCTGTCATTTTGTGCACTCCTACGATCCCGTCATGTCTTGGCGATTGGCTGTTAAGGCTATATAAATTGAATGCCCGGGTAAACAGGGCCAGTGCAGAGTTTGCACTGCATATGTGTGCGAAGTCAGGGCGACGCACCCAGACGAGGATGTTCCGGACATTTCCACATCGGCATTAATTGTGTTTGCAGCCGGGCATGATGCCGATCTGCTGGTGGCGGGCGTACCTGCTGCCGCACGTGTCGTGCGTGAAGCGCGCCTTGCCGGAATCGCTGCATGCGAAGTGCTGGCAGGCCCGGGGTGGCAGCCCAGCGCCGCGACTCGGTCTGAAACCGAACGTCTTTGCGGCCCGATGCCGGTGCTTTTTGGCAACAATGCAGCAAGGCCACTGGCACGCGTAGCCGTGATCCGCGGTGACGCGCTGCCACCGGCACAGGCCATTGCCGATGCCGTGGCCGGATGCAATGAACCCGTCGACGGAATAGAGATCGCATCAGGCCACGGCATTGATGAAGCCATCGCGCGCGCCATTGCTGCAGGCCAAGATGCGGTTGACCGGTTGCAGGTGGCCGGGCGCAATATCCTGCGCTCCACCGCCAAGCCCACCGACGGGATCGTATCACGTTATATCAACCGCCCGGTATCGCAGGCCCTATCAAGCGTGGCCTTGCGTTTCCCCGGTTTTCGGCCCGTTCACGCAACTTATGGCACCGCGGTCATTGCGATTGCCATGTTTGCCTGTCTGCTGCTGGGCGGCGAATGGGGACTGATCGCAGGGGCCTTGCTGTTTCAGGCCGCTTCCATTTTTGATGGCGTGGACGGCGAAATCTCGCGCGCAACATGGCGCACCTCGAACGAGGGCGCGCGCATGGATAGCCTGATAGATGCTGCCACCAATTTGACGTTCCTTTTGGGCACTGCGCTCAACCTGCAAATGCAGGGTCGCATAATTGGTGCAAGCCTTGGCTATACGGGACTCGTTTTGCTCGCTATGGGGCTTTTTTTAATTGGACGAGCGGCGGCACGTAGCAATGCCCCGTTCAGCTTTGATCTTGTCAAGGAGCACTACCGCGCCAAAGGTGCAGCTAGGAACCGTAAACAGGGTTCTGCGCTTGAACCGATGGCAGGATCGGACAGTGCCGTTGACGAAAAGCCATCGCAAATCATGCAATGGCTGACATTTATGACCAGCCGCGATTTTTTCGCGCTGGTGTTTGCACTGTTGATTGCATTCGGGTTTGCGACACTTGTCCTGGCCCTTTTTGCAATCGCGGCGGCGGGTTGGCTGGTAGCAGTTATCCTTGCCCTCGTGCCTAAGCATGCTTGACGGCGGGGAATCTTCTTGCTTTTGGCGCGCGATTTATAAATGAGGCGTTATCGTTACAGCCGCCCCTGGGCGCCTGTGTGAAGGGATCTGTATTCATGAAGCCAATAAAGGTCGCCGTGATCGGCGTAGGCAACTGCGCTAGCTCGCTGGTGCAGGGGGTTGCCTACTACCGCAACAACAATTCGTCGCAAGGCCTGATCCATGATCGGATCGGCGGCTATGGCGCGGGTGACGTCGATTTCGTGCTGGGCGTCGATGTTGATGCACGCAAGGTCGGCAAGGACATTTCGGAAGCGATTTTCGCTGGCCCGAACAACACCACCGTTTTCCAACCCAACGTTCCGGCAACCGGCGCGAAGGTCATCATGGGCTTTGTGTCGGACGGCGTTGCCCCGCACATGACCGGCGTAGGCGAAAAGGGCTTTATCGTCGCTGACGAAGCCGAAGCCACGCACGACAGCATCGTTGCCGCGCTGAAGGAATCTGGCGCAGAAGTTCTGTTGAACTTCCTGCCCGTCGGTTCGCAAAAGGCCACCGAATTCTACATGGAATGTGCGCTTGAAGCCGGCGTTGCCGTCGTCAACTGCATGCCCGTGTTCATCGCTTCGACGCCTGAATGGGAAGCCAAGTTCCGCGAAAAGCGCATCCCGATCGTGGGCGACGATATCAAGGCCCAGGTTGGCGCCACGATCGTTCACCGCGTTCTGTCCAGCCTGTTTGCAGCGCGCGGCGTGAATGTTGAACGCACGTATCAGCTCAACACCGGCGGCAACACCGATTTCATGAACATGCTCGACCGTCAGCGGCTGGGCAGCAAGAAGGAATCGAAGACAGAAGCCGTGCAAGCCATGCTTGCCACGCGTCTTGCCGATGAAAACATCCACGTTGGTCCTTCGGACTATGTTCCTTGGCAAAAGGACAACAAGCTGTGCTTCATCCGCATGGAAGGCCAGCAGTGGGGCAACGTTCCGATGAATCTGGAACTTCGCCTTTCGGTTGAAGACAGCCCGAACTCTGCCGCTTGCGTGATGGATGCGATCCGTTGCTGCAAGGTCGCGCTTGAGCGTGGCGAAGGTGGCGCCCTGATCGGCCCGTCGGCCTACTTCTGCAAGCATCCGCCGCAGCAGTTCAACGACGATGTCGCAGCGCAAATGGTTGAGGAATATGCCTCGGCCGAAAAGCTGGCCGCCGAATAAGCGCGCCGCTTCACGCAATGAAAAATGGCCGACCGGGCGGATGTCTGGTCGGCCTTTTCATGTTCAAGACCATTTACGAATACAGAGAATCCCGATGGACGCGCTGATCATTGCCGCCGGTTACGGCAGCCGCCTGGCCGAGCTTTCGCCCTCCAAGCCTTTGACGCCCGTATGCGGCGTCCCGCTGATCGAAATCGGCGTGCGTCAGGCAATGCAGGCGGGCGTCACGCGCGTGGTCGTGGTGACCGGGCACAAGGCCGATCTGGTCGAAGCGTTCCTCGCCGATCTTTCCATGCGCGCAGGGATCGAGATCGTGCCGGTGCGCCTGTCTGACTGGTCCACGCCCAACGGCTTTTCGGTAATGGCAGGGGCCACGCGGTGCGAAGGCAATTATCTGCTGATGATGGCCGACCATATGTTTGAGGCCGATATCCTTGCGCGGCTGCTGGCAGAAGACAGCCCTGAGCGTGGCGTCACTCTGGCGATTGACCGCCGCGTGGATAGCCCGCTGGTCGATCCTGATGACGCCACATGGGTCAAGATGGACGACGATGGCCGCATCACCGCCATCGGCAAGACCATCGCGCCTTATGATGCGGTCGATTGCGGCGCGTTTCTGGCAACGCCGGAATTGGCCATTGCCATTCGCGATGCGATTGCGGCGGGCAAATCGGGCAGCCTGTCAGACGGAATGCAGCGCCTTGCCGACGCGGGCCGCGCCGGAACCATGGACATTGACGATGCCTGGTGGATGGACGTCGACGATCCACGCGCGCACGAACTGGCCGAAGAGCTTGCGCCCTGGCATCTGGCCCACACCTTCGCCAGCGTGCAGATCACCGCAGACGAGGATTGAACGCAAGGCGCTGAAGCCAACCCCGATCCCTTCCCTCAGGGATGGAAGCCGGACTTATCGCCGTTCAACTTGTTTGACGGTTGTCCCATTCGTTAATGGCCATTCCCTGATTCCGTCATGCTGAACTCGTTTCAGCATCCATCTCTCGGCAAGCAGCGTCAGTTTGAATGGAGAGATAGACCCTGAAACAAGTTCAGGGTGGCGAAAAAAGGACAATGTATGCGGATGGATAATCCGCAACTTGTTTCAGGAAGGATTGAACGAAAAAGGTACTGAACGGCAGGCGGGAGCTGTTCAGCCCCCGCCCCCAATCACGGATATTTCAGGTGAATCCGTGTCGACAGGCCCGTCTTGGCGATGTTCAGCCGCACCGAACGGAACGAGGGAATACTCGCAATCGTTGCAGGGTTGTTGGAAAAGCCGAAGCCTTCTTCAGGCAGGCCCAACATGCCGCTGCGCTTGATCGTCGTGCTTGAGTCTTCGTCGTGATAGACTGCCAGCACATAAACGCCGGGTTTGGGCACAAACAGGCACATTTTGGTTTCGGGCGCGGTTGCAGGCACGCGGCCAACGTACATCGAGCCCTTCTTCACGAGGAACTTGCGCGGTTCATCCGCGTAAAGTGTCACCGCCATCAGGCCATTGCCATTGCGGACGCGATCAATCGTTACATTGACCCACGTATCGCTGACCGGCCCTGCACAATTCGGCCCATCTGCGCGCACTGGCGCCTTGGCAGCAAACGCTGTGCTGGCCCCCGTCAGCGCGGTGGCAGCGGCAGCAATAGCAAGGGCCGTGGCGTACAAGCGTCTCGGCTGGATCATGTCAAAAGCCCCAAATTCGATGTGTCTTTCCGACATGTTGCAACCTTGAACCGCCCCGCTTGTCGAGGAGGTCGCACAAGTTGCGCCTTGCCGGTAATATCCCCTGCCAGCCACATACCGGCAGATTTCAGCGACGTTAAGTAAGATTCGTGCCGTGAATGATCGCTGAACTTATGTGCGATGAACCGTTCATCGACGAATGCCCGAACCATGCCCACACGAATCGCGTCCAAAGCGGGACATTCCGTGTGGATAAGCCCGCGCATAATGCTTGCCCCCCTGATTCGCGAGCGGTAACCGCTGGGGTGTGGGGTAGCCATTTGCAGGCAAGAAGGCTGATGCCAAAGCCTTTGCAAATGTCCTGTGTTACCGCCGCAGGAAGACGACAGATGACACCGCTTATTTCGCCTTCGATTTTGTCCGCCGACTTCGCCCGTCTGGGGGAAGAAGTACGCGCGATTGACGAAGCAGGTGCTGACTGGATTCACGTTGACGTTATGGACGGCCATTTCGTCCCCAATATTACAATCGGCCCGATGGTGGTAAAGGCGCTGCGCCCGCACACGACCAAGCCGTTTGACGTTCATCTGATGATCTCGCCAGTGGATGGCTACTTGCAGGCTTTTGCCGATGCCGGGGCCGATATCATCACCGTCCATCCCGAAGCCGGACCACACATCCACCGCACGGTGCAAGCCATCAAGGGCCTTGGTAAAAAGGCCGGCGTTTCCTTGAATCCCGGCACACCTGCCAAGATGCTCGATTACCTGATCGATGATGTAGACCTGATTCTGGTGATGAGCGTGAACCCCGGCTTTGGCGGCCAAAGCTTCATCTCCAGCCAGCTGCGCAAGATCGAATCCATCCGCAAGATGATCGACAAATCCGGTCGCGATATTCACCTCGAAGTGGATGGCGGGGTGGATTTGAAGACGATCCGGTCATGCGTTGAGGCAGGCGCCGATGTGCTGGTGGCCGGAACCGCCTCTTTCCGGGGTGGGCCCAGCCAATACGCCGCCAACATTGCTGCATTGAAGGCTTTGGGTTGATATGAAGGACGGCGGCTTCTCCACAATCGGAAGCCGCCCGGCGGCGACTGCGGCATCCTCGCGGTCGGCACCGGCATTGCCGCTTGACCCGACAAAGGAGGAACCGCTGGCCAGATCGCAGGACCGTTATCTCCGTATGGACGAGGGTTCCCTGCCAGCGGCCGATGCGGCTTCGGTGGAACCGGGCCGGGCTTTGGCGCTTGCCGATTTTGCGCCACCTTCGCTGGGTGCCGGTGACCGGTTGATCCGTTTTGCCTATGGTCTGGGCCTGCCCGCCAGCGCAATTTACCCCTTCCGCAAACGCGCCAAAACCCAATTGACCGCGACGGTGACCAATCCCCTCCCCGGCGATCCGGCGGCGGGCAAGGCATTGCGCGCGGGGCATTTTCTCGTGCACGGCTTCAAGTCGCCAATTGCTGATACGGCATTTTCGGGGCCACGCCTGCCGCCACCGTTCGAGCGGATGGTGCATGGCTTCCGCTGGCTGCGGGATCTGGAATCGGGCGGCCAGCGTTCGCAATGTACGCAAGTGGCCGAACGGATCGTTTCGGTCTGGCTTACCGCCAATCCAAAGCCTGATCCTACGCCGGCATGGGACATCGGCAATGTCGGCCACCGCTTGCTCAACTGGATCGTCCATGCGCCGCTGGTCCTGTCGGGCCAGGACCGCAGCTTGCGCAATCGCGTGCTGCACACCATCGATGAAACCGCGCGTTGGCTTGATCGCCACGTCGGCAAGGCCGAAGACCAGCTTTCGGAAGTGGCAGGTTGGTGTGCGCTGGTTGCTGCCGGATTGATCGTGGCAGATGGCAAGGCGCGGCGGCTGTTTGCCGAAGCCGGTCTGGTGCGCGCGCTGGGCGAACTGGTCAGCGATGATGGCGGCGTCCTGTCGCGCAGCCCGCTGTGCCAGATCGAAGCGATAGAACTGCTCGTCAGCTTGCGTGCCTGCTATGAAGCGGTGCGGACAGAGCCGCTACCGCAGATCGGCACGATGCTGGGCCTGCTGGTGCCGCCCTTGCTGGCGCTGCTGCATGGCGATGGCGGTCTTGGCAATTGGCAAGGTGCGGGCGCTGTCGAGGCTGAGCGGATCGAGGCGCTAATCAAGATCAGCGGCGTGCGCACGCGGCCTTTGCGCGATGCCCGCCAGTGGGGCTATCAACGCGCGACGGCGGGCAAAGCCGTGCTGCAATTTGATGCAGGACCGCCGCCGGTTGCGCGCCACGCCCGCGATGGCTGCGCATCAACGCTCGCGTTTGAATTCAGCCATGGCCATGACCGGATTTTCGTCAATTGCGGCGGTGCGGCTTTTGCCGGCGGCTTGATTCCGCTGCGGCTGGAACAAGGTTTGCGCGGAACCGGCGCGCATTCCACGCTGACCATCGATGATTTCAATTCCACAGCGGTGCTGATCAATGGCCGGTTGGGATCGGGCGTATCCGAAGTTGAAGTTGACCGGCGCACTTTGTCGGCAGACGGCACCGGACCCAACAGTCTGGGCGGCGGCGCGACACGGATCGAGGCCAGCCACAACGGCTATGTCGGGCGCTTTGGCCTGGTCCACCGCCGCATCCTGATCCTGCGTGATGATGGCAGCGAATTGCGCGGCGAAGATCTGCTGGTGCCTGCCGGACGCAAGGGCAAACGCGGCACCATCGGTGTCGTCTTGCGCTTTCATCTTGGTCCCCATATCGAACTGGCCGCAAGTTCCGACGGGAAAGGCATTACGCTTGCCCTGATGGACGGCAGCCTGTGGCAGTTCCGGTCTGGCCGCGATGCGATCACCATTGAGGAAAGCCTCTGGGCAGACGGTCAGGGACGCCCTATCGGCACACGCCAGTTGGTGATCTCGGCCAAAGTTCCCCGCAGCGGTGAGAGCTTCTCCTGGCTGCTCAAGAAGATGAGATAGGAAATTTCACGTGACGACGGTTACCATCAAACGGGCGCTGCTTTCAGTGTCCGACAAATCCGGCCTTGTCGATCTGGGCAAGGCTCTGGCGGCGCGCGGCGTTGAACTGCTGTCAACCGGCGGCACCGCAAAGGCGCTGCGCGATGCGGGCCTTACGGTCAAGGACGTGTCCGAACACACCGGCTTTCCTGAAATGATGGATGGCCGCGTCAAGACCCTGCACCCGACGATTCACGGCGGACTGCTGGCCGTACGCGACAATCCCGAACATGCCGCCGCGATGGCCGAACATGCGATTGGCGCCATCGATCTGGTCGTGGTCAACCTTTACCCCTTCGAAGCGACCGTTGCCAAAGGCGCAGAACGCGATGAAGTGATCGAGAACATCGACATCGGCGGGCCATCGATGGTGCGCTCTGCCGCCAAGAATCACGGCTTCGTCACGATCCTGACCGACGCTGCCGATTATTCCGCATTCCTCGCCGAACTTGACGAAACAGGTGGCGCCAGCACGCTGGCCTTCCGGCGCAAGATGGCGGCCAAGGCCTATGCCGCCACGGCAGCTTACGATGCTGCCATTTCGCAGTGGTTTGCCACTGTTGACCAGCAAGAGCATTTCCCGCCTGTGCTGGCTGCGGCACACACGCGCGTTACCACGCTGCGCTATGGCGAAAACCCGCATCAGGACGCCGCGCTCTATGTGCCACGCAATCCTGCGGTCACCGGCCTTCCCCAAGCCACGCAAATCCAGGGCAAGGAACTGTCCTACAACAATTACAATGACGCCAATGCGGCATTGGAACTGGTGGGCGAATTCAGCGGCGCCAAGCCGACCGTGGTGATCGTCAAGCACGCCAATCCCTGCGGCGTGGCCACTGCCGATACGCTGCTGGATGCGTGGAAAGCGGCGCTCGAATGCGATTCCGTATCGGCCTTTGGCGGCATTGTTGCCACAAACGTGCCACTGGATGGCCCCACCGCCAACGCCATTTGCGAAATCTTCACCGAGGTCGTTGTCGCTCCGGGTGCTGACGATTCCGCCAAGGCCGCGTTTGAGCGCAAGAAGAACCTGCGCCTGTTGCTGGTGGACAGCTTGCCCGATCCTGACCGCAAGGGCCTGATCACCGTGCCCATCGCCGGTGGCCTGCTGGTACAAGATCGCGATTCCGGCAAAGTTGCCAAGGCTGACCTCAAAGTCGTGACCAAGCGCGCACCGACCGAACAGGAACTGGCCGACGCATTGTTCGCCTGGACCGTGGCCAAGCATGTGAAATCAAACGCTATTGTCTATGCCAAGGACGGCGTGACCGCAGGCATCGGCGCAGGCCAGATGAACCGCCGCGATTCATCGCGCATTGCTGCGGCCAAGGCGCTCGAAGCGGCAGAAACGCACGGCTTTACCGAAGCGCGCACGCACGGTTCGGCCGTGGCCTCGGATGCGTTCTTCCCGTTTGCCGACGGGTTGATGGCCGCCGTCGAAGCAGGCGCAACTTGCGTCATCCAGCCCGGCGGTTCGATGCGCGATGATGAAGTCATCAAAGCTGCAGACGAAGCCGGCCTCGCCATGGTCTTCACCGGCATGCGCCACTTCCGCCATTGACGAAAAGCGCCCCTCCCGCCTGCGGGAGAGGTTGGGGGTGGGCCTTTTTGTTTCGCGCAGAGGCGCAGAGGAAGCAAAGAGCGCAGAGATAAAAAAAGGCCGTAAGGCCCAATCTCCCTCGCCGGGTATCCGCTTTGGAGGGTTTTGAGATTAAGCGCGGCCTTGCCGCAGGTACAACCTCTCTGCGGCCCCTGCTTTCTCTGCGCCTCTGCGCGAAACCCCTGTTTTGTCGCCAACGAAAAAGGCCGGCTCCCGCCAAGGGAACCAGCCTTTTTTCATGTCGCGAAAAACGCTGAAATCAACGGTAGAAAATATGACCGTCAATCTTGGCCATGCGCGACTTGCCCCAACGTGGTGAGACATGCGCGGCGTGGAAGAACATCGCGCCTTCGACCGGGCTTTTCCATGTGCCCTGATCTGCAACCACGGCAACGCGCAGCGCGTTCTGCCATTGGTGGCCCGAACGGTTGATCGCGGGCATCGAACGGCCACGAATGAACGAGAATTGCGAGGGCTGGTATACAACGCCGCAATAGGACGCCGGGAAACGGCCTGATTGCGAACGCGCAACGATCACGCGGCCAACGGCAAGCTGGCCAGCCAGTGATTCACCCTTCGCTTCGAAAAAGATGGCTCCTGCCAGGCATTCCAGTTCGTTGGAAAGGGTGGCGGGTGCTTGTGTGTTTTCTACCAGATCAGCCAGCGAAGAGGCGGTGATCGCATCTTGCGGCTCGGCGGTATCAACCTGCTCTTGAGCAATGGTCTGGATAACCGGCTGGGAGATAAACGTGGTCGCTATAGCGGCCGGAGCGTTGAATCCTTGCGCGCTGGCATGGGATCCACTCGTGCTGAGAAGCGTTGTGATAAAAGTCGCAGCCATGCTCAGCGTAGCAGCGTACCGTAATTTCTTGCTCATCCATCATCGTCAAAGTGCGGTGAGCTTCCATCCATGGCGCGACAAAAAGCCCTGCCGCACAAAGCCGGACAGCCAAGTGCGGGGGCGGAATGCCGAAGGGCCATGTCGGTTGCCCCCCGTCTGCGTGCCAATGCGGTTAGCGGTATCGCTTTCCGTCATCGCCTGCGCAAAATCGGTCAGGTGCCTTTATTGTGCAATGCAAAAGTGTCAACCCTTGTTCACCGTGGCGACAGGTTGTCCCGGATGAACTGTTCCGCTTTTGCGATGGTCAGTTCAACTATCCAAACGTCAGGGTCCTGATCCTTCCGACGGTCCAGATAGTCTTCAAATTCTGACTTATTATCAGGTACTTGGACCTTTACTTGGGTCCATTTTCGGCTGCCGTCAAGCTGCGGCATGCGTTCAAAAAGTACGCCAAGCCCCTGATTATCCAGCATAACAATCAGGATTGTACCGCTGTCGCGTTCACCCTTGTGCAGGACCATGCCGAAATCGCCATTGGCCTGCGCCGTGCGGAGCAATCCCGATACTTCAAGGTGGGCAGGGAGCCGGTTTTCCGTCACACCAGTGCCGCCCGCAGGCCGGCGTTGTAACCTTCAAGGCTGGACAACGGGATGCGCGAGCGTTGGAACGTGCCGGTGCCCCGGCCCACTTCTTCACCTTGCGCATCGATCAGCCGCGCTTCTGCCACCAGAACGCGGCGGCGGCCAGAAATCCAGCGACCTTCCGCAATCAACGGTCCCTCGCCAATCGGCTGGGTGAACAACAGGTTGAATGATGTGGTCAGCAAGAACCGGTCTGTGACCATGGTATTTGCCGCATAGAACGCAGCGTCATCCAGCATCTTGAAATAGATGGTGCCATGCGCGGCACCGGCGGCGTGGAAGCAACTGCGCGTGACGTTGAAATGAATGCGCGAAATGCCTTCCGACACAACCTCGAGCCGCGATTCAAACAAGGTGTTGACCGGTGCCGACCCGTAAAGGCCTTCTAGCGCCCGCCAATGTAGCGTGGCGCTGTCACCGCTTTTTGGATCTGGATCAGGCGGCGTCACGGTCGAGGACATTGACCAGCAAGCCGTAAAGCGCCTCGGCGTTGGGAGCCGAAACCAGCCGTTCATGCATGCGTTCATCACGCATCATCCGCGAAATGGCCGCCAATGCCTGCAAATGTGTGGCCCCGGCTTGCGAAGGCGACAGCAGGCCAAACACGCAATCCACCGGCATGCCGTCAGCCGCTGCGAATTCTACAGGATTTTCAAGCCTGAAGAAGGCAGCAACCGGGCGTTCCAGCCCATCGATACGCGCATGCGGAATCGCGACACCGCGTCCAAAACCTGTGCTGCCCAGCTTTTCCCGCTCATCAATACCATCGGCCACAACTTCGCCGTCAAGCATGTAGACGTCGGCAAAGCAGCGCGACAGATCGGCAAGGATCTGCTGCTTGGTGTCGGCGCGCACCATGCGGACGGCCTGTTGATCAAGGGTAAATAAAGCCGTCATATTGCGGATAGGTTAGATCACAAAAGTGCTAAGGCACGGTGAATTGGGCCGCGCAATGCGCCCGAATGCACATGAACGCAAGAGCAAAGCGCGTTTGCCCGCCGCAACCAAAAAGGGGAGAGAACGCTGCCGTCCCCTCCCCTTTTTCAAGTTGCTGGGAAGTACCGGCGATTACTTTGGTTCAACCCAACCAATCGATCCGTCACCGCGACGATAGACCATGTTGTGCACGCCTGTGCCCAGATTCTTGAACATCAAGGCGTTGGTGTTGCGCAAATCAAGCATCATCACCGCATCGGCGACCGTGGCTGTCGGCACGTCGACGCGGGTTTCGGCAATCACCAATGGTGCATCGGCCGGTTCGTCTTCGCTTGCCTCGTCATGGGCAAACACGGTGTAAGTCGCGTCCTGGATGACAAGGTTTGATTCATCGGTCTTGCGTGCATGATCGGCGTTTTCGTGACGCGCGGTCAGGCGGCGCTTGTAGCGGCGCAGCTGCTTTTCGATCTTGTCGGCAGATTGCTCAAATGCGGCGTGTGCGTCCTGGGCACTGGCGCCGCCTTTCAGGATCAGGCCGTTGGTCACATGCGTGACGATATCGCAGCGGAAACCGCCATGCGGGGCTTTCCCCATCGTGACATGTGAGGAAAGCGCTCGGGAGAAGTACTTGTCGACGATGGTGGAAAGACGTTCCTCGGCATGGGTCTGCAAGGCAGCGCCGGTGTCGACTTGGTGTCCCGAAACGCGAATATCCATATTTCACTTCTCCTGTGCACTCGGGCAAGCGATCCTTCTCACACCATCAGCGTGACCAGATCGGCTCGCTAAAACCCGCCATAAATTCGGCATGGCGGGCAAGCTCCTCCTCGCTCGCGACATGCGGGCGCGGGGAACGGAAGGTGCGGGTGACCGACGATGATATGCCGATCACCGACTGTTCGGTCATCATTCTTGCTTCTGCAGCAAGTTCCAGACCGATCTGTCGTCCGCCCTGCAACTCAACATAAAGCTGCGCGAGCAGTTCCGCGTCTAATAGGGCCCCGTGCTTGGTGCGGTGGCTACGGTCGATTCCATAGCGCGAGCACAAGGCATCAAGGCTGAGTTTGGCGCCGGGGTGTTTGCGGCGGGCAATCGCCACCGTATCGATCATCCGGTCACGGCTGACAGGTGCCAGCCCGCACAGCTCAAGCTCGGTGTTCATGAAACCGAAGTCGAACCCGGCGTTGTGCGCAACCAGCGGCGAATCCTGGATGAATTCGAGGAATTCGCCCGCCTTTTCCGCAAACCTGGGCTTATCCGAAAGGAACGCGATGGACAGGCCATGCACAGCCTCAGCCTCGGCGGGCATATCGCGTTCAGGATTGAAATAGCAGTGATAGACCGCGCCGGAGGGCACCCGGTTGATCATTTCGATGCAGCCGATTTCCACCAGTCTATCCCCCGATCTTGGATCGAGGCCGGTCGTTTCTGTATCGAAAACGATCTCACGCATTATTGGATATGTGGACCTGCATAAGGGGACTGGCAAGGGGCGTTGCAGTTAACGGCGCGGGTTTTTTTCACGGATACCGGCGACCAGTGCCGCCACTTGCGCGCGGGTTTCTTCCAATGTCACGCCAGTGTCGATCACGTGGGTGGCGCGCGCGCGCTTTTCGGCATCGGGCACTTGCAGCGAAAGGATATGCGCAAACTTTTCAGGCGTCATGCCCGGCCGCGCCAACACGCGTTGGCGCTGCACCTGCGCAGGTGCGGAAACAACAAAGATGGCATCAAGATCCGCGCCGTGCCCTTTTTCGAACAGCAGCGGAATATCGAACACCACCACAGGTTCGCCCATGTGTTCAATCATGAACGCCTCGCGCATTTGCGCCACGGCCGGGTGGACGATGGCCTCAAGGCGCTTCAGGGCGGCGGGATCGCCAAAGACTTTGGCCCCCAGTTCCTGACGCTTCACGCCCTCGGGGCCGGTCGTTCCGGGAAAGGCCGCTTCAATCGCAGGAAGCAGCGCGCCCCCCGGCCCTTGCAAATGGTGCACGGCGGCATCGGCATCGAAAACCGGCACGCCCATTTCGCGCAGCATCAGCGCCACGGCAGATTTGCCCATGCCGATGGACCCGGTCAGGCCTGCAACGAACGGGCGGCTCATGCCAGCAGCCTTGCGCGCAGTTCAGCGTCGGCTTCCCCGCGCGGCGGCGTCGCGTCGAAAAAGCGGCGGAAGGCATGGTCGGCCTGTCCGATCAGCATCGACAAGCCATCCACCGTGGCAAAGCCTGACGCTTTGGCCGCCTTGAGGAAGTCTGTTTCAAGCGGGCTGGTGACAATGTCATAGAACACCGATCCCGGCGGGGCGTGGCTCATATCAAAAACCAGCGGCGGTTGGCCGGTCATGCCCAATGCCGTCGCATTGACCACCAGATCAAGGCAGCTTTCGCGATCATCAAAGGCAAAGTCGGTTGCATCGGCAAAATGATCGAGCGGGGCGACGTGATGTTCGCCCTCGGGATCGAGTTCATCCAGCAGCGCGCGCGCCTTTTCCACATTGCGCCCGGCCAGCACGATCACCATGCCCGCATCGGCCAGCGCCGCGATAATCGCCCGCGCTGCGCCGCCAGTGCCCAGCACGCGCGCCATGCGGAAATAATGGGTCTGTGCCAGCAATGGCTGCAACGGTTCAAGGAAACCCGGCGCATCGGTGTTGTAGCCCACCAGCGCACCATCTTCAGGCACAATCGTGTTCACCGCACCAATCCGCGCGGCCAGCGGATCAAGCCGGTCCAGCAAGGGGATGACCGCCTGCTTGTGCGGCATCGTCACATTGCAGCCGCGCCAGTCGGGATCAGCCCTGCGCGTCGCAAGATAATCGGCAATGCCTTCTGCCTTCACGTGCGTCCGGTTGTAACGCCCCTCAAGGCCCAGTTGCTCAAGCCAGAAGCCGTGAATGACGGGCGATTTGGATTGGGCAATCGGATCGCCAATCACCTCGGCGTAAGGCTGGCTCATGCTTCAAGCTCACCCAGATCACGCAGCGCGCCAAGCACTGCCAGCAGCGGCATGCCCAGCACCGTGAAGTGGCTGCCATCGACGGATTCGAACAATTGCGCGCCCAACGCCTCCATCCGGAACACGCCGACACAGCCCGAAACGGCGGGCCATTCCCTGTGGAGATAGTTCTGGATAAAGCTGTCGGAAAGGCTGCGTACCTTAAGCCGCGCGCATTCCACATGACGCCACACACATTGCCCGTCACGCATCAAAACCGCAGCGGAATGCAGCCGCATTTCGTTGCCGGAAAAGAACGCCAGATGTTCGGCAGCATTCTCGCGGCTGACCGGTTTATCGAACAAGCGCCCGCACACTTCGACCAGAGAGTCCCCGCCCAGCACCAACCGTCCGGGCATGCTGACCGACACCGCCAGCGCTTTGGCTTCGGCAAGGATCATCGCGATATCGGCAGGCGGCACGCCGATCAGTTCACGCTTGATCGCGCCTTCATCCACATCGCCCGCGCGCGCCTCGAACGGCACTCCGGCGGCGTCCAGCATCATTTTGCGTGATGCGCTTTGGCTTGCCAGAACAAGAGTCATATCGGTTTTACACCATCGCTACCGCCGCCTGCGGCAGCGCGTTCGTTGTACAAGTTGATCACAGCAGCGGCGGTTTCTTCAATAGACCGGCGCGAAACATCGATCACCGGCCAGCCGTTATCGGCAAACATCCGCCGCGCATACTGCACTTCGCGCGTCACGTGATCGTTATCCACATAGGCGGTTTCGGGCGCTTGATTGAGCGATAGCAGCCGGTTGCGGCGCACCGCGATCAGGCGTTCCGGGCTGGTCGTCAGCCCAACGATCAGCGGGCGACCCAGCGAAAACAGCATCGAGGGCGGCGGGCTTTCCACCACGATCGGGATATTGGCGACTTTATACCCGCGATTGGCAAGGTAGATCGATGTCGGGGTTTTGGAACTGCGCGACACGCCCGCCAGGAGAATGTCCGCTTCCTCCCAGTTTTCCCAATTCACCCCGTCATCATGGGCGATGGTGAACTGGATAGCATCAACGCGGGCAAAATAGGCCTCATCCATCATATGTTGCCGGCCCGGACGGCCCTTTGCCTGAACGCCCAGTTGCTGTTCCAGCGCATCGGTGACGGTATCAAGCGCCGCAACACTGGGCAGGCCAAGCGTGACGCAGCGCTTTTCCAGCCGTTCACGCGTCTCGGGATTGACCAGTGTATAAAGCACAAGCCCCGGGTTTGCGGCGATTTCGCCCATGATACGGTCAAGGTGCTGCATAGAACGCACCATCGGCCAGAAGTGGCGCACCACATCGGCGCCATCAAACTGGGCAAGCGCCGCCTTGGCGATCATCTCCAGCGTTTCGCCGGTGGAGTCTGACAAGAGGTGCAGGTGCAAACGCTGCATTTTCGCGCCTTCTTAGGGGGTCGGCCCAAGGGTGGGCCAAGGGTCGGGATGATCCTGTGGATACAGGACCGATAAACCACGGGACAGGATCGGGGACAAGTTGAAGCGTCAATTCCATGCTTCTTTCCCGCCTGATTGACCCCCGCTTATCGACAGGTCCGCTAGCTTGTCCCCAGCCTGTGGAGAGCGTTGAGAAGTTTGTCTTGACCATATTCGGGACAGAGTCGCGCTTGTGGAAAAGGGTGGAAACCGACTCACAAATCAGGCAGAGAAACGCCATCCCCGCTTTCCACAGGGCCAACTATTACCATCAACCTGATTCTAAGAATCTAGTTTAAGTAGAATGGATCGAAACCCGCGATGCCCGGCCCACTTCTCGATACGCTTCAAGGTGCCAATCTTGCCAGTCGTCCGATCTGGCTCATGCGTCAGGCCGGACGCTACCTTCCCGAGTATCGCGAACTGCGTGCAGAGCGTGGCGGGTTCCTGGCGCTGGTCTACGATACCGATGCTGCTGCCGAAGTTACGGTCCAGCCCATCCGGCGTTTCGGCTTTGACGGCGCGATCCTGTTTTCGGACATCCTGATCGTCCCTTATGCGATGGGTCAGGATTTGCAGTTCCTGGCAGGCGAAGGTCCTCACCTTTCCCCCAAGCTCGTCGATGCCGCCTTAAACAGCCTCACAGCCGTGCCTGAGCGTCTTGCGCCGATTTATGAGACCGTGGCCAAGGTCAAGGCCCAGTTAGGCCCTGAGACGACCCTGCTGGGCTTTGCAGGAAGTCCGTGGACCGTTGCCACGTATATGGTCGCTGGCGAAGGCAGCCGCGATCATCACGACACGCGCGCCATGGCCTATCGCGATCCGCAGGCGTTCCAGGCCATCATCGATGCCATCACCGATGTGACCATCGAATACCTTTCGGGTCAGGTCGAAGCGGGCGCAGAAGGCCTGCAATTGTTTGATTCCTGGGCGGGCAGTCTTGCCCCTGCGCAGTTCGAACGCTGGGTAATCGCCCCCAACGCCAAAATCGCCGCGGAAATGCAGCGCCGCTATCCGCATGTGCCCGTGATCGGTTTTCCAAAAGGCGCCGGTGAAAAGCTGGCGGCCTATGCCCGTGAAACCGGCGTCAATGCGGTGGGCGTGGATGAAACCATCGATCCGCTGTGGGCTGCGCGCGAATTGCCCGCAGGCATGCCGGTTCAGGGCAATCTCGATCCGCTTTTGCTGCTATCGGGCGGTGCGGAACTCGAAGCCCACACCATCCGCGTGCTTGAAGCTTTTGCCGACCGGCCACACGTGTTCAATCTGGGCCATGGCATCGGCCAGTTCACGCCCATCGAACACGTCGAACAGCTTCTGAAGATCGTGCGCGGCTGGTCGCGGTAACAACTGCCCTTTCGCGACCCTTGCAAACTATCGATGTCCCGCCAAAATAATGGCAGGGCGTCGAGACGGGCAGCGCGGAACCGCAAATCATGCAGCAGGTATTGGCGATGATCTATCTTTGGTTGAAGGCCGGCCATCTCATTTTCGTGATCTTCTGGATGGCGGGTCTGTTCATGCTGCCCCGGTTCTTCGTCTATCATCAGGAAGCGCCTGAAGGTTCGCCCGAAAACGCCATCTGGGTAGACCGTGAGCGCAAGCTGATGAAGATCATCATGTGGCCTGCGCTGGTTGTGGTGTGGGTACTCGGTCTTGCGCTTGCGGTCAGCATCGATGCGTTCCAGCAAGGCTGGTTCCACGCCAAGCTTGCCGCAGTCCTGGCCCTCACCGCTTATCACTTCTGGCTTGCCAATTACGCGCAACTGCTTGCCGCCGGACAGCGCAAGCTGACAGGCAAGAAACTGCGCCTGCTCAATGAAATCCCCGGCATTGCAGCGGCGCTGATCGTCATTCTCGTGATCGTGAAGCCTTTTTAAGTTCGGCAGAATTTGAAAAGGGTTTCGCGCAGAGACGCAGTGGAAAAAGAGGCCGCAGGGATTTGGCAGTTGGCCAGATGCAGCCAATTTTCGTCGAACATTTCTGCTTCGCAGATTTTTTACATTCTCTGCGCTTCTCCTTTCCCTCTGCGCGAAACGAACTTCTTTGCGTTAACGATCACCCCGATTGACTAACCGGCCCCACAGGCATATTCCGCGACCCACCGGAAACAGATGTGCTGCCTCGGTGCAGCCGCCCTCTCGCTTTCTCCAAGCCCCTTAGAGGCTTCCGGCCATTTCCAGCTTTTGCTTTGGATACACGTGATATGCATTTGAAAGAATTGAAGAAAAAAACCCCCGCCGAGCTGGTCCAGATGGCCGAAGAGCTTGAGGTCGAAGGCGCCAGCACGCTGCGCCGTCAAGACCTGATGTTCGCCATCCTCAAGGAAATGGCCGAAGACGGCGAGGAAATCCTTGGCATCGGCACCATCGAAGTCCTGCCCGACGGGTTCGGCTTCCTGCGCAGCCCTGAAGCCAATTACCTTGCCGGGCCTGACGACATTTACGTTTCGCCAAACCAGGTCCGCAAATGGGGCCTGCGCACGGGTGATACCGTGGAAGGCGAAGTGCGCGCGCCCAAGGATGGCGAACGCTATTTCTCGATCACGCGGCTGATCAAGGTCAACTTTGATGATCCTGATGCCGTGCGCCACCGCGTCAACTTCGATAACCTGACCCCGCTTTACCCGAACGAGCGCCTGCGCCTTGATACGCTTGATCCCACGGTCAAGGACAAATCGGCCCGCGTGATCGATCTGGTCAGCCCGCAGGGCAAGGGCCAGCGCGCGCTGATCGTGGCGCCGCCCCGCACCGGTAAAACCGTGCTGCTGCAAAACATGGCCAAGGCCATCACTGACAATCATCCCGAAGTGTTCCTGATCGTCCTGCTGGTCGATGAACGCCCGGAAGAAGTCACCGACATGCAGCGCAGCGTGAAGGGCGAGGTCATTTCCTCAACCTTCGACGAGCCTGCCACCCGCCACGTGCAGGTTGCTGAAATGGTGATTGAAAAGGCCAAGCGTCTGGTCGAACACAAGCGCGACGTGGTGATCCTGCTGGATTCGATCACGCGCCTTGGCCGTGCTTACAACACCGTCGTGCCATCATCGGGTAAAGTCCTGACCGGCGGTGTCGATGCCAACGCCCTGCAACGTCCCAAGCGTTTCTTCGGTGCTGCGCGCAACATCGAAGAGGGCGGTTCGCTTTCCATCATCGCCACCGCGCTGATCGATACCGGCAGCCGTATGGACGAAGTGATCTTTGAAGAATTCAAGGGCACCGGCAACTCGGAAATCGTGCTCGACCGCAAGGTTGCCGACAAACGTATCTTCCCCGCATTGGACGTGGGCAAGAGCGGTACCCGCAAGGAAGAACTGCTCGTCGCCAAGGACCAGCTCAGCAAAATGTGGGTCCTGCGCCGCATCCTGATGCAGATGGGCACAATCGACGCGATGGAATTCCTGCTCGACAAGATGAAGGAATCCAAGACCAACGAAGATTTCTTCGCCACGATGAATCAATAACCCAAGGCCCGGAGAAATCCGGGCCTTTCTCCAATCCCCCCTCCCGTTTACGGGAGGGGCCGGGGGAGGGCCTGTTGTCAAACGCCCTTCTTATTAAATCACCCCTTCGGGCAGGGGATAAATTCACACCGCGCGCTTGTTAACCGGCACCAAGCCCGCCACATTCCCATCCATGGCCAACCGCACGCCAGCGCAGATCCGGCGAACCGCTCATACCGGAGTGGTCAAGGCGGTGCTTGGCCCCACCAATACCGGCAAAACCCACTTGGCGATTGAGCGGTTGTGCGCGCATTCATCGGGCGCCATCGGCTTTCCGCTGCGGCTTCTGGCGCGCGAAGTTTATGACCGCGTTTGCGCCATCAAAGGCCCCGAAAACGTCGCGCTGATCACCGGCGAGGAACGCATCGAGCCTAAAGGCGCGCGCTGGCACTTGTGCACGGTCGAGGCCATGCCGAGCAGGCCCGATCTGGCCTTTGTCGCGCTGGATGAAGCGCAACTCTCTGCCGATCCCGAACGCGGCCACGTGTTCACAGACCGGTTGCTCCACACGCGGGGCCGCGAAGAAACCATGCTGCTGGGATCGGCCACCTTGCAGCCGATGATCAAGGCCTTGGTGCCCGAGGCAGAAATCATTTCCCGCCCGCGCTTTTCCACACTGACGCACATCGGCGCAAAGAAGCTTTCGCGCATTCCCCCGCGCAGCGCGATTGTCGCGTTCAGTGCTGAACAGGTCTATGTTATGGCCGAAATGCTGCGCCGGTTCCGTGGTGGCGCAGCCGTGGTCATGGGCGCGCTGTCCCCGCAAACACGCAATGCCCAGGTCGCGATGTACCAGTCGGGCGAGGTTGATTATCTGGTGGCAACCGATGCCATCGGTATGGGCCTGAACCTCGATGTCCATCACGTCGCCTTTGCGGGCCTTTCCAAATACGATGGCCACCGCCACCGCCGCCTGACCACCGCAGAGATGGCGCAGATTGCAGGCCGTGCGGGCCGCCATCAGCGCGATGGCACGTTCGGAACGCTGGCAGGAATGGGCGGGCATGATCCCGAATTTTCCGAAGAAGAAGTCTATGCGATTGAAGAACACCGCTTCCCGCCGCTGACCAAACTGTTCTGGCGTGAGGCAGAGCCGCGTTTCGACAGCCTCGCCACGCTGATCGAGGACCTTGAAAGCCTGCCACCACGCAGCGAATTGCACATTCCACCCCAGTCCATTGACCTGGCGGTATTAAAGCGTTTGTCGGAAGAGCCGGACACATCAGACATTCGTGGGCCTCGTGCGGTCCAGCGGTTCTGGGACGTGTGCCGCTTGCCCGATTTCCGCCAGCAAGGCGCAGAAACCCACAGCCGCTTTGTCGCGCGGTTGTGGCAGGATTTGCGCCACGGATATCTGGGGGCGGATTACGTGGCGCAGGCCATTGCCCAGCTTGATATTCCTTCAGGCGATATCGACACGCTGCAAGGCCGCATTTCCGCGATCCGGTCATGGTCCTATATCGCCCAGCGTGCCGATTGGGTGCTGGCCAAGGACGAAATGTCGGCCCGCGCCCGCGCTGTGGAAACCCGCCTGTCCGATGCGCTTCACGCGCGGCTGACCGAACGCTTTGTCAATCGCCGCACCACGGTATTGATGCGCAAGGCGGGGTCTGACGCGGGGCTATTGCCGGTGCGCCTGTCAGATTCCGGTGCCGTACTGGTGGATGATGAACCCATCGGCCATCTCGAAGGCTTCCGCTTCGTGGTTGATCCCCTCGCCCGCGCGGCAGACCGCAAGCTGTTGCTGGCGGCAGCAGAACGGCATTTGCCCGCGTTGTTTGAAACGCGCGCGGTTGAACTTCTGGCCAGTGCCAAAGAGCCTGACGGTTTGACGGTAGAAAATGCGGCGCTGGTTTGGCGCGGCATTACCGTGGCCAAACTGGAACGCGGGCGCGGATTGCTGGAACCCAGGATCAAGCCCGACGCCACGCTGGACCGGTTTCCACCGCTGCTGAAAGGCCGTGTTTTGCAGGCATTGCAAGATTGGTTCACGGCCCATGTTGCCCGCCTGCTCGGTCCCTTGGTCAATCTGGCAGAGGCGAGCCGCGCCAGTGATTCCGGTGCAAACTTGCGGGCATTGCTTCTCCATCTGGTTGAGGCAGGCGGCATATTGCCACGCGAGGATTCCGGGCTGGACCGGCTTGATGGCCCACAACGCGATCGCATGAAGAAGCTGGGCGTGCGGATTGGTGCGCTTGATCTGTTCGTGCCTGCCATGTTGCGGCCAGCACCCCTAAAACTTTGGGCGACGCTGGCAACGGTGTGGGGAGCCCGCCCGCTTGCCGCGCCTGTATCGGCCAGCCCCGTCATCATCGGCAAAGAACCGCCGCTGGGCTATCGCCGCCTCGGCGCTGAATGCTTGCGCGTTGATCTGGCTGAAAAGCTGCTGCACGCGGCACATCGCACGCGTCTGGCAACCAAGGGGCGGCGGTTCTACCTTGATCCGGGTGTGGCGCGCTCGATGGGGCTATCCACCGCCAGCTTTGCCGCCTTGCTGCGGGCCGGTGGCTTTCGCGTATTTATGGGCCGTGCCCTGTCTGAAGGGGCGCAGGGTCCAGCCATGCCGCCGCTATGGGAATGGCGCCCGGTGCGCACAGGCGCAGCGCCTGAAGCGATTTCTTTGCCGCCGCCAACAGGGGCTTTTGCGGCCTTGGCAGAACTTGTGACACGATAGGGGAGAGGCGCAGTTGCGGATCGACAAGGTGCTTTGGTTTTTGCGGTTTTCCGGATCGCGCGGAATGGCGCAAAACTGGGTGGCTGATGGCCACATCCGTCTGAACGGCCGCCGTGTGGAACGCCCCAGTGCCGATGTGAAATGCGGCGATGTGCTGGTCTTGCCTTTGCCCACCCGCGTAAGCGTGATCGAGGTTTTGAGCATTCCTGAACGCCGTGGACCCGCATTAGAAGCGCAGGGGTGCTATCGGGTGCTTGACGATCTGGGTGCAACGCCTCTAGCACGGCCTTAAAGAGTTACTGAGGGACGAAATTCGCCATGACCTACGTCGTCACAGACGCCTGCATCCGCTGCAAATTCATGGATTGCGTCGAGGTTTGCCCCGTCGACTGCTTCTATGAAGGCGAAAACATGCTGGTAATCAACCCCAGCGAATGCATCGATTGCGGCGTTTGCGAACCCGAATGCCCTGCCGAAGCGATTCTGCCTGACACCGAATCGGGCCTTGAGCAGTGGCTGGAACTGAACACCAAATATTCGGCGGAATGGCCCAATATCACCGCCAAGAAGGACGCGCCCGCCGATGCTGATGAGCATAAGGGCGAAGACGGAAAGTTCGACAAGTACTTCTCGGCTGAACCTGGCGAAGGTGATTGATCTGACGCCTGCCACCCCTTTCCACCCTGTCTGGTAATGCACGGTGTTGCCGCTGAAATGGCGGCAACAAACGATTTACAGTGCGCTGCACACACGGGGCTGGTAAAATTGTTGCAGAAGTGTTAGTAAGCCTGCCAAGCGCCGGTGGGTTCAACCCTGTCCGGCGCCTTTTCACCACGAAAAGGCAGGACAACAAAAGCAAACGGATCGCTGGGCCTCGCAAGACTGCCTGATGGGCGGTGCCTTGCTGCTTTTTCCCCGATGAAGCACCCTGTGACCGTTGGCTCGTCTGTGCCGCGTCGAAAGGAATACCAATGGCAGTCAAGGCTCTCGCCTTCGATGTTGGGGACTACGTCGTTTATCCAAAGCATGGTGTCGGCCGCGTGGTCGAGCTTCAGGACGAAGAAATTGCCGGCATGAAGCTCCAGCTTTATGTTCTGCGCTTTGAAAAAGAACGCATGACCTTGCGCGTTCCTGTAAACAAGGTTGAATCGATCGGCATGCGCAAGCTGTCGTCTGACAAGACGCTGCGCGAAGCGCTCGATACGCTGAAGGGCAAGCCCAAGGTCAAGCGCACGATGTGGTCGCGCCGCGCCCAGGAATACGAAGCAAAGATCAATTCAGGTGATCTGGTTTCCATCGCCGAAGTGACCCGCGATCTGTTCCGCGCTGATGATCAGCCCGAACAGTCCTACTCCGAACGCCAGATCTTCGAAGCGGCATCGTCACGCCTCGCGCGTGAACTCGCCGCCATGGAAAAGACGGACGAGCCTGCTGCGCTCAAGAAGATCCTCGAAATCCTCAACGAACACGCGCCAAAGTACTACGAAACACCAGCGGCATAACGCTGTTTCGCAATTCTTGCGTTGCAAAACAGGTCTCCGGGAAACCGGGGGCCTTTTTTGGGTTTGTGTCAGCTCCAAGCACGACCTCGCCCGCTTTGGCGGATGATGCTGGCAGCCTCCGCTTCGGATTTTTGTTTCGCGCAGAGGCGCAGAGGAACAGGAGCTCGCAGAGGCGATGACTTGTTTCTCAGCGTTCTCTGCTTCCTCAGCGTCTCTGCGCGAAACCCCTCTTTACAACGTTGTCCGATCAACGCCCCGCCCCGCTCTACCAATGACATGGCGCATACCGCATCACCGTGTTACACCCCTAACACAGTGAGAAGGATTAAGGTCATGTTGCAAACGCTCGTTCGTGCCGTCGCTGGTGTCGCGATGTTGGGGTTGGCTACGGCGCTTGCCGGGTGTGACGCAGCAAACATTGCGTTCGATGGCAAAAAGGGCGTGCCACTGGCCGAACTCGATATGACTGGCCCTGCCCCCACCGCAATTACGCTGTTTGGCCCCGAAAATGTGCGCGTCGTGCGCGGTGACAAACTGGCGATCACGGTTGAGGGCGAAAGTGCTGACAAGCTGCGATTTGCCTTGTCAGAAGGCGGGCTTGGCATTGTCCATGACGATTGGAAGATCGGCACAACCCAGCGCGCCGCCACGGTCAATGTCACCCTGCCGCTGCTTAGCGAGATCGTGCTTGCAGGTTCAGGCAATGTCATCGCTGATCAAATGGGCGGCCCGGAAGCGAAAATCGTGGTCGCCGGTTCAGGGATCGTCGAAGCGCGCGCGATTGATACCCCCAAACTTGATATCAATGTGGTCGGCTCGGGCAAGTTGCGCGCGGGAGGCAAGACCAAGGCCATGAAGCTGACTGTGGCGGGCAGCGGCGATGCTGAAATGGATGGTTTGAACGCCGACGAGGTGAAAGTCGATGTCGCCGGATCAGGCAATGCGCGCTTCGCCTCGAACGGGAACGTCAACGCCAACATCGTTGGCTCGGGTGAAGTTCGCGTGTTTGGCCGCGCCACCTGCAAGGTCAATTCTGTCGGATCAGGCAAGTTGGTGTGCGAAAACGGCGTCACACCCGCAACAGACAGCAGTGAAGCGTCCGACAGACCGTGAAATAAATACGGCACCACGCGTGTTTGATCACATACCGTCAATGTTCGCCCTGCTATAGACCCCGCGCGACTGTGTTTGACAGGATCGGGGAACGTCACATGAGATTGCGGACTGTCAATGTTGCCTTGATCCTGGCCGTACTGCCCGGATGTGTTGCGAAGAGCGCGTTTGATCTGGTGACGATGCCCGTGCGCGCCGGTGCCAATGCGGTGAATACCACCGCGGGGGTCTATGACCGCGTCACCGTCAGCCAATCTGAACGCGACCAACGCCGCGGGCGCGAAATCCGCCAGCGTGAAGAACGCTATGGCGAACTGTCACGCGATTATGACCGCGCCCTGCGCAGGTGTGACCGTGGCAATGATGATGCGTGCGACACTGCCCGCGAAATCTACGGCGAGATGAACGCCATGCGCAGCTCTGTCCCCTACGAACGGAATTAAGCTGCTGCTCGGCGCAGCCGGTCATTGATTGCCACGCCAATGCCGTCGTGCGGGATTGGCGCGATGGCGATACGCGGCTGCTCGGCCGTCGCACCCAAATGCAGGCAAGCATAAAGCCGCGCCGCCGCCTCGGCCAAATCGCCGGTAGGCGATAGCGATACGGCTCCTGCCACCTTGTCAAAGCCGATCATAAACTCGTCCGCAGCCGCGTTTGCAGCTTCAAGCCGCACCGGCTTTCCCGGCGCATAATGGCTGGCCAACTGCCCCGGCGCTTCGATTTTTGATGACGTCATGGCGGCACTCACTCCGCCCAGCACACCGGCAATCTGCGCTTCGGTCACAGGGCCGGGACGCAGAATCGCCCAAGAACCATCATCGCGCAAAGCCACGATGGTTGATTCAATGCCCTGCGCCGTTGCCCCGCCATCCAGAATCAGATCGACCCGGTCCCCCAGCGAATCGGCCACATGGGCGGCGCTGGTCGGGCTCACCCCGCCACTGCGATTGGCTGATGGTGCCGCCAGCGGGTATCCACAATTTTTCAACAGGGCCAGCATCACCGGATGGGCGGGGCAACGAATGGCCACCGTTGGCAGTCCCGCGCTCACGGCGGCGGCCAATCCGGCATCGTCACGGCGGGGCAGGACCATAGTCAAAGGCCCCGGCCAGAACGCATCTGCCAACGTATTGGCGCGATCATCAAACACCGCAAGACGGTGCGCTGCCGTAACGTCAGGCACATGCACGATCAACGGATTGAAATCGGGCCTGCCCTTGGCGCGATAGATGCCAGCGACTGCGCCATCGTCGTCCGCCCGCGCGGCCAGGCCATAGACCGTCTCGGTCGGCACGGCGACCGTGCCGCTTGCGCGGATGATCTGCGCAGCCTGTAACAGCCCTTCGCTGTCAGGTGTTTGCACTTTGGAAGGCTTTGTCGGCTCCATGGCTTCCCGCTATAGGGTGCAGGCGGCCGCGTGCAAGCGCTGCCCGACGGGAGATAGATACGATGACCTTCACGCCGCCAACCGCCGATCAGATCCTTGCCATCAAGGTCAGCGCAGGCATCGACGAGATTGCCGCAAGCGAGCGTTTTGCCGCCGCAACGCCCGATCTGGTCGAAGCCATCGTCGAAGGTGTCGGCGCATTCGCAGCCGGTGAATGGGCACCCCTGCACCGCATTGGCGATCAGGCGGGGGCAAAGTGGGCCAATGGTGCTGTCACCCTGCCTGCCGGTTATGCTGATGCTTACAAGGCGTTTGTCGAACAAGGCTGGGGCTCCATCGCCGGACCCGAGGCATTCGGCGGCCAAGGCCTGCCATTCACGCTTGCAACGGCTGCGCTGGAAACGCTCGGCGCGGCCAACATGGGCTTTACCTTGCTGCCCATGCTGACCGTCGGCGCCATCGAAGCGCTCGACCATCACGGTTCGGACGCGCAAAAGGCGCTCTATCTGCCTAAACTGATCAGCGGAGAATGGTCGGGGACGATGAACCTGACCGAACCTCAGGCAGGATCGGATGTCGGCGCGCTGCGCACCACCGCCACGCCCGTCACCGAAGGTCCTCACGCCGGTAAATACCGTATTGCCGGCACCAAGATCTACATCACCTTTGGCGAACATGACGCTGTTCATCGTGCCGAAGTTCCACGTGGAACAGGATGGCTCCATCGGCGCGCGCAACGATGTCACCTGCGTATCGATCGAACACAAACTCGGCATCCACGCCTCGCCCACTTGCGTCATGTCCTTTGGCGATGCCGGTGAATGCATTGGCGAGATGGTGGGGCACGAAAATGGCGGCCTGCGCGCCATGTTCACGATGATGAATTCGGCGCGGATCAACGTCGGCTCGCAAGGCGTGCAAATTGCCGAGCGCGCCTTGCAACAAGCCAGCGCCTATGCCCGTGACCGCGTGCAATCTGCCCGCGCCGGATCGGCCAGCAAGGCACCCGTGGCGATTATCGAACATCCAGACGTGCGACGCATGCTGATGCGGATGCGCGCCTTGACCGAAGGCTCTCGCGCACTGCTTTATTACACCGCCGGACAAGTGGATCGCGGCACGCTCGGCAATGAAGCGGCGCAAAAGCGTGCCGAACTGCTCGTGCCCATGCTCAAGGCATGGGGAACGGACATCGGCTGTGAAGTCGCCAGCCTTGGCATCCAGGTGCACGGCGGCATGGGCTTTGTTGAAGAAACTGGCGCGGCCCAGCACTATCGCGATGCGCGCATTGCGCCGATCTATGAAGGCACCAACGGCATTCAGGCAGCAGACCTTGTTACGCGCAAACTGGGTTATGAGAATGGCGGCGTGCTGCAAAGCCTGATGGCGCAAATCGCCACCGAGATGGAAGATGTGCCCGAAGTGGCCGCTCTGGCCAAAGATGCCGCCGCCATCGGCCAGTGGATGAGCGAAACCGCATCGCTTGATGACAAGCTTGCAGGCTCGGTCCCCTTCACCACAATGTGCGCAGTCGCGGTCGCCGGTTGGCAATTGGGCTGTCAGGCGCGTGCTTCGGGGCTTCACGCCAAAACCGCCGTGACCAAGTTCTTCAACCGCGTGATCGTGCCCGAAGCGCGCGGGCTCGGCTCATCGGCCATGGCTGGCGCAGCGCTTTTGTATGATCTGGACAGCGAAGAATTGGCAGGATGAACGAAGACCTTTTGAACCGCATCGCACAGGCGCTTGAACGGCTTGCGCCTGTGCCCGCCCCGCAAACCGATTGGCTCGCCTTCCCCGCCTATGTCTGGGACGGCAAGTCCGCGCGCGGGATTGACCGGCTGGATGCCCCTGTCCTCGATCTGATGCAGGGGATCGACAAACAGAAGACGGCGGTGGTTGAAAACGTCGCGCGCCTGTCACGCGGCGCTGCGGCGCATGACATGCTGCTGTGGGGATCGCGCGGCATGGGCAAATCGGCGCTGCTACGCGCGGCAACGCTGGCGGCGCAAACTGCCCTGCCCGGTTCGATTGCACTGGTACAGGCAAGCCCTGACGCTGGTTTGGCGCAATTGTTCACGGAGCTGCGCGGGATAGACCGCAGCTTCCTCGTCTTCCTCGATGATCTGGGGTTTGATTCAGGTGACACATCGGGCGCGCGCAAGCTGCGTTCGTGGCTGGAAGGCGGGGTTGAAGCGCGTCCGGCCAATGTGCGTCTGGCGGTGACGTCAAACCGTCGCGCGATTGTCGAACGCCACTTGTCCGAACAGGATGATCCGATCAACCTGCGCGATGCGGTGGATGATCGCCTCGCCCTTGCCGACCGCTTCGGCCTCAGCCTCGGCTTCCACAATTGCACGCAGGACGAATACCTCGCGATTATCGCCGGTTACGCCGCGCATTACGGCCTTGCCTATGACGAAGGCGATGCGCTGGAATGGTCCAAACGGCGCGGCGGCCGTTCTGGCCGTGTGGCATGGCAATATGTCAACGAACTGGCAGGCCGCGCAGGGCGTTCGCTTTCGTAATTGCCCACTGCCAAAAAGCGCATTTACCCCCCTCCCGCAAGCGGGAGGGGTTGGGGGTGGGCAGAGTCTAAAGCCAACCAAACAAAATCAATTCTTCGGCCTCAACAACTCCGAATCCGCATTCGGCTTCATGATGAACCGTCCCGTGCCCTTGGGCTTGGGCGGTGCCACCCGCTTGGGCAGGACAACCGGCGCAGGCGCAGGCTGTGCGCCCGGAGCGATCACGCGCCAGATCACCCCGCCTGTATCATCGCTCACCAGCAATGCGCCATCTTTGGCAAAGGCCACCCAAGTCGGGCGTCCGCGCGCTTCTTCATCATCTGACAGGAAGCCGGTCAACACGGGAAGCGGTGGTTGCTTCAACACGTTACCGCGTTGATCGAAGCCGACAAAAACGACGTCATACCCCGCCAATGGACGGCGGTTCCACGATCCGTGCCGCGCCACAAACGCACCGTTGGCAAACTTTGCGCCCATGCGGTTGCCTTCCTTGGCAAAGGCAAGGCCGAGTGGCGCGACGTGTGAACCGAGGCCGTATTCGGGCTTGCGCACATATTCCATCAGGTATTGCGGCATTGGCGCATCAACCCGCCAATCGATGTTCCGCTTCCAATAGACCCACGGCCAGCCATAATTCGCCCCGAACGGCACATTGGTCAGGTAATCAGGCACAAGGTCCGATCCCAGCATGTCGCGCTCGTTCACCGTGGTCCACAGCTCTTCGCTGTTGGGGTTCCAATCAAGGCCGTTCGGGTTGCGCAAGCCGCCCACGAATTCCCGCATACGCTTCTTTTCAAAGTCATATTCGTGAATCATCGCGCGGCCTTTTTCCGCCTCGATCCCGCCCTCGGCAATGTTCGATGCAGACCCGACGCTGATATACAACAGCTTGCCATCCGCGCTGAGGATCAGGTTGCGCGCCCAGTGATTGCCCCCGCCGGGCAGATCGACCAGCTTTTCTGGCGTGCCAGAAAGCGTGGTCTGGCCCAGTTCGTAGGGGAATGACAGCACTGCATCATGATTGGCCACCAGCAAGCGGCCCTCGCGCAGCACCATGCCATAGGGCGAATTTAGTGCCGGGTTCTCCATAACAAAGCGCTGCTCGGCCTTGCCGTCGCCATCGCCATCGCGCAGCAGCACGATCTTGTTGGGCGAAGGCCCGCCTGCGCCAACCTTGCGCATCATATAGCCCATCACCGCGCCGGTAATCCCGCTTTGCGGGCGTGGCGGTGAATTGGTTTCGGCCACCAGCACATCCCCGTTGGGCAGGACCACCACAGTGCGCGGATGGTCCAGCTTGTCGGCAAACCGGGTCACTTGCAGGCCCTTGGCTGCAACTGGCGCTTCGCCATCTTTCCAACCGATCGGATCAGCGGTGCGGATGGTCGGTATCATCTGGCTATCTGGCGTGGCCAGCTTCGGCCGGATTCCGGTGGTCTCCTGCAAAGAAAACTGTGCAGATGACCCGCGGATGGACCAGGCGACATATATGCCGAACAGGACGAGGATCACGGCCAGCGTGACCAGAATTTTCTTGATAAGGTTCATAGGCTCAAATCTATGCCCGCAAAGCCTTTTGGGCAATGGGGACGTGTTGGCGATGATCTGCAAGTTGCGCTAAGGCGGTCAAGATGTTCAGCTTTGCCCCCACCCCCGGCCAGTCCAGCGCCGATCTTTACGCCGATCTTGTCGAATCCGCCCGCGCCCTCACGGATGGCGAGCCTGATGGCGTTGCCAACATGGCCAATGTCGCCGCGCTGATCTGGCAATTCCTGCCCGATCTCAATTGGGCCGGGTTCTATCGCATGGTCGGCGATGGCCTCGTTCTCGGCCCGTTTGTGGGCAAACCTGCCTGCATCCGCATCGCGCTGGGCCAAGGGGTGTGCGGCACCGCAGCCGCCACCGGCCAAACCCAACTGGTGCCCGATGTCCACGCCTTCCCCGGCCACATTGCTTGTGACGCGCAAAGCCGCTCGGAACTGGTCGTGCCTGTATTGCGTGACGGACAGGTCATCGCGGTGATCGATCTTGATAGCCCCTCCCCCGCCCGCTTCACGCCAGACGACGCGCGCGGCATCAAGGCGTTGGCGGCGGCATTGGTAACCTGCATCTGAATTCCTGACCCGATTCGGGACAGCGCTGACTCTGTGCCTGCGGGAACCTTGGATTCCTGCGGGATGTGATGGTAAGTTTCCCGTTAACAACCGGTGCAAGCTGCGCCGGGCCCCAGGGGGAACCATCAATGCTTCGCCGCATGCGCCTTTCCGGATTGACCAGCGCCGCGCTCGTCATCGCCACACTCGCCGCCTCGCCCGCCTTGGCGAAGGATCATCACTCCGCACCGATGCAGGGTGCCTATCATGGCCAAGCCTATGGGCAGGGTCCAATCTATTACCCGCCCATGATGGGCGCGCCGTGGCCCATGACCGTGATGGCGCAACCTTACGCTTACCCGCAACAGGCCTACCCGCAACAGGCCTATCCTCAGCAAGCCTACCAGCAGCCCGATCCGCGTTGGGCCGAAATGGAAGAGCGCTGCCGCAAGGTCTATGGTGACCGTGGCATCGGCGGTGCTTTGATTGGCGGTCTCGTTGGCGGGGTTCTGGGCAATCGCATCGCTGGTGGCAATCGCGTGCTTGGTACGGTGGCGGGGGCCGCCGTGGGCGCAATTGCCGGCAACGTCATCGACAAATCCGAAGACCGTGGTTTGCGCCAGGAATGCGATGATTATGCGCGTTCGGTGCAGGCCCAAGGCGCTCCGGGCGGATATGCGCCCTACGGTTACATGATGGTGCCGGTGATGAACGGGCCGCAAAAGCCCTGTGTTGAAACCACCGTCGTGACCGAACGCTGGGTCGATGAACCGGTGCGCCGCCGCTCGATCCCGCGCCGCGCTCCTGCTGTGAAGCAAAAGCGGATCAAGGAAAAGCGCGTCTACACCGGCTAACCCAACCGCCTTTGTTTCACGTGAAACGGCCCGCTGCCCATAAGGCAAAGCGGGCCGTTTCCGTTTGGACGTGTTAGAGCTTGCGCCCGATCAGCTCTTTCATGATCTCGTTCGTGCCGCCAAAGATCCGCGTCACGCGCGCCGCGCGCCATGCACGGGCAATGGCATATTCATTCATGTAACCTGCCCCGCCATGCAGTTGCAGGCATTTGTCCATCACTTCCCACTGTAATTCGGTGTGCCACAGCTTGGCCGCAGCGCCTTCTTCCGCGGTCAGTTCACCGCGCAGATGACGCGACAGTGCCCAGTCGAGATGCGCCCAGCCCACTTGCAGCTTGGTCTTCAGATCGGCCAGGGTGAAGCGCGTGTTCTGGAAATCCAGCACCGGCTTGCCAAATGCCTTGCGCTCGCGTGTGAACTCTACCGTATCGTCGAATGCCCGCTGCGCCGAAGCTTGCGCGCTGACGGCAATCGACAAGCGCTCCTGCGGCAATTCGCTCATCAGATAGATGAAGCCCTTTCCCTCTTCGCCCAGACAATTGGTGATGGGAACGCGCACATCGTTAAAGAACAATTCCGAAGTGTCGGCCTCATCCATGCCGATCTTGTCAAGGTTGCGGCCCTTCTCGAAGCCCTCGCTACCGGCTTCGACCAGCACGATCGAAACACCCTTCCACGCAGGCTGAACCTCGGTATCCGTCTTGCAGCAGACCAGTACCAGATCGGCATTCTGGCCGTTCGTGATATACGTCTTCGATCCGTTGATGACGTAGTGGTTGCCGTCCTTCTTCGCCGTGGTGCGCATGCCCTGAAGGTCGGAACCGGTACCGGGTTCCGTCATTGCAATCGCGGTGATCACCTCGCCCGATACCATCAGCGGCAACCATTTGCGCTTCTGCTCTTCTGAACCGTAAGCAATCAGATAATTGACGACGATATCGGAATGCAGCGAAAACCCTGTGGTCGCCCGCCCGTAATAGGCGCTCTCTTCATCAACGATGGCGTTGTAACCAAAGTCGAGGCCAAGCCCGCCGTATTCTTCGGGCACCGTCGGGCACAACATGCCCAGCGCGCCGGCCTTGGGCCAGATGGATTTCGGCACGATGCCATCTTCGGCCCATTGCTGCGCATTGGGTGCAACCTCGTCCTGCAGAAAACGGCGGACGGATTCGCGGAAAGCTGCGTGGTCTTCGTTATATGCACTGCGCGGGATTAGATCGAGCGACATGGCCATTCTCTCCGGTTGTGTTTTGATTACGCGGGAAAGTAAGCGCGACCAAGGGCACCGGTCAATGAGAATTTAATCGCTTAATTAATACACCTTCGGACAGGCAAAGCGGTCAGAATTCACCGCCTGTCAAACGCTGGCAAATCAGGTCCAATTGATCGAGCGTCTTGTAGCGGATCGTCACCGCACCTGTCGCCGGATCATTATCCGGCGTTATGGTAACCTTGAGACCGAGGAAATCCTCAAGATGCTGCTGGATCGCAACAATGTCGGCCTGCCCGAACGGGTCCTTTGCTGCTCTTGCCTGTCGCCGGCCAGCTTCCGGACGGCTTGCCTTGCGCGCCAGTTTCTCGACATCGCGGACTGACAAACCCTTGGCTGCCGCATCGCGCGCAATACCGGCGGGATCTGGCGCGTTGATCAGCGCACGGGCGTGGCCCATCGACAATTCATCACGCACGACCATTTCCAGCACATCATCCGGAAGCCCGAGCAAGCGCATCATGTTGGCCACGTGGCTGCGCGATTTATCAACGAACTTGGCGATTTCCTGCTGGGTCAGCCCCTCGCTATCGGCCAGGCGTTGATAGGCACGCGCTTCTTCGACCGGGTTCAAATCCCTGCGCTGCAAGTTTTCAATCAGCGCCAGTGCCGCCACCTCGCGCTCGTCCAGCTTGCGCACAATGGCGGGAATTTCATGGACCCGCGCCTTTTGTGCCGCCCGCCAGCGCCGTTCACCCGCCACCAATTGATAGCGGTTGTTGCCCAACGGGCGGACAATCACCGGCTGGATGACGCCGCGCGCGGCAATGGATTGGGCCAGTTCTTCCAGCGCCTCTTCATCAAAATGGCGGCGCGGCTGTTCCGGATGCGGCTCGATTGATGAAACCGAAAGCATCGCCAGGCCGCCATCACGCGGCGCATTTCCTTCAGGCCCCGAAACCGAAACACGCGCAAGCGGCTCCTCACGGCGGACTTCCCCCATCAAGGCGCCAAGACCGCGACCGAGACCGGTGCGCCGTGGCGCAACCTTCACTGCATCATCGCTCATGCGGCAATCCTCTGTTTGGGCAGACGTGCGATCAGTTCGCGCGCCAATTTCATATAGGCTTGTGATCCGGGGCAAGCATGATCATAGATCAGCGCAGGCAAGCCATGGCTCGGCGCTTCAGACAAGCGCACATTGCGCGGGATCACCGCTTCAAACACCAGATCGCGCAAGCATGAGCGCACATCATCTGCAACCTGATCGGTCAGGCGGTTGCGCCGGTCATACATCGTCAACACAACGCCCAGAATGCTGAGGTCCGAATTGAAGCGCTCCTGAACGCGCTCAACGGTTTGCAACAACTGGCTAAGCCCCTCCAGTGCGAAAAATTCGCATTGCAACGGCACAAGGATGGAATCCGCAGCGGTCAGCGCGTTCAGCGTCAACAGGCCCAGCGATGGCGGACAATCGATCAGGCAGATGTCATGGCCGGTATCTTCGCCCAGAACTTTGCGCAGCCGATGGGTGCGGTCCTCAATCGTGACCAGTTCCACTTCGGCCCCCGACAGGTCAACCGTAGCGGGAACGATGTCCAGATTGGGGATGCGGGTATGCATCAAACATTCCGAAACGCGCGCCTGATCAATCAGCAGATCGTAGGATGAGCGTTCACGCTCGGCCGCTGAAATGCCGATGCCGGTGGAGCAATTGCCCTGCGGATCAAGGTCGATCAGCAAGGTTTTCCAGCCAGTGGCCGCCAAAGCCGTGGCGATGTTGATCGCAGTGGTGGTCTTGCCCACCCCGCCCTTCTGGTTTGCGACCGCGATTGTGATCATGAACGCTTGGCCTTTTTGGAAGATCGGGATGCTACGACGGCGGTGTGCTGCCCTTCCAGAAGGCGGCCAACGATGATCCCTGCATCAGGATCGGTCAGCGATTGTTCCACGTGAAACACATGACGCCATGATTCGGGAAGCACATCCAGTTCATGCTGTGCACCAGCCCCTTTCGGCAACAGCCAAAGCGTGTCTGGTGTGGAAAACCGCGCGGAAAGTTTCACCAGCTTGTCCAGCGGTGCAAATGCGCGGGCGGAAATGACAGCGTGGGGGCCTGATGGCAAATCCTCAACACGTGAAAGGACAACGCGCACATTGCTTAGTGCCAGCGCATCAGCGGCCGTTTGCAGCCATTCGGTCCGCAAACGCCGCGAATCTACCAGCACGACAGGGCGTTCAGGCTGTAGGGCAGCCACCACGAGCCCGGGAAATCCCGCACCGGTCCCCAGATCAAGCCACGCACCATCGGGCAGTGTTTCACGTGAAACATGCAACAATTGCGCAGAATCAAGGATGTGGCGTTGCCAGACATGCGGCAATGTCCCGCGCGCAACAAGATTCTGGCGCTCATTCTCTCCAATCAACAGATCGGCTAGTGTGCCAAGCCGCGCCATTGCGGCATCATCCGCGCCTAATGTGGTGCGCAACCAATCGCGCGCTTCGGTTTCTGATGCGATGGTCATGCCGCAATCCGCCGACGGGCGTGGACCAGCAAGCTGGCTAAGGCTGCAGGCGTGATCCCTGCAATCCGTCCCGCAGCGGCCAATGTATCGGGTTGGGCTTTGTCCAATCGCTCCACCATTTCCCGGGAAAGGCCGGGAACGTCGGCAAACGGGAAACCATCGCCCAAGGGGACGGCATCGGACGCCCGCAAATCGCGCAGCTCTGATTCCTGCCGTGCGAGATAAGGCGCATAGGCTGCGTCTTCTTCCACTTCCTCGGCCAACAAGGGATCAATATCCCCTTCCCCGATCCAGGGTTGCAGCCCCGTCAATGTGACTTCGGGAAAGCGCAGCCATTCGGTCAATGGCCGACGCGATCCATCGGCGCGCACGGCCATGCCCTGCCGCTCCAGATCATTGGCGCTTGCCTCTTGCGCCAGTGCAGCGTCCAGCGTTGCACGATCCGCACAGCGCTGCTCAAACCATGTTCGCCGCTCGTCACCAATGCAGCCAACCGCAAGGCCCAGCGGCGTCAACCGCGTCGAGGCATTGTTTGCACGAAGGCGCAGCCGGTATTCGGCGCGGGCGGTCAGCATCCGGTAAGGCTCGCTCACGCCATGCAATGTCAGGTCGTCCACCATCACCGCCATATAGCTGTTGGCGCGGTCCAGTTCGGGCGCATCACGCCCCAGCACTGTGGCGGCGGCATTCATGCCCGCGATCAGTCCCTGTGCGGCGGCTTCCTCGTATCCGGTTGTGCCATTGATTTGCCCCGCACAATACAGGCCAGGAATGGCTTTCACTTCAAGGCTGCGACGCAAGGCGCGCGGATCGATGTGGTCATATTCAACCGCATAGCCCGGCACTGTAATCTCGGCGCTTTCCAACCCCTCCATCGAACGGATCATCGCCACTTGTATGTCTGTTGGCAGCGATGTGGAAATGCCGTTGGGATAGACCAGATGATCGTCCAGACCTTCGGGTTCCAGAAATACCTGATGCCCGTCACGATCACCAAAACGGTGAATCTTGTCCTCGATTGAAGGGCAATAGCGCGGCCCCAGCGCATCAATCGCGCCGGTGAACAGCGGGGAGCGGTCTAGCCCGCTGCGGATGATGTCATGCGTGCGGGCATTGGTGCGGGCAATCGCGCAGAACACTTGCGGCAAGGGCCGCGCCGTATTGAGCGGCGACATTGTCCAGTGCTCGGCATCGCTCGGCTGCTCGGGCAAGCGCGCCCAATCAATCGTGCGTCCGTCAATGCGCGGCGGGGTGCCGGTCTTAAGTCGCGCCATCGGCAGATTTGCGCCGCGCAATTGTTGGGCAAGCCGGTGTGCGGCGTCCTCGCCAATGCGTCCGCCTTCCATGCGTTCCTCGCCCCGGAACAGCCTACCGCCAAGGAAAGTGCCCGTGCACAGCACCACGGCTTTGCCGGTCAACGCGGTGCCATCGGCGAGGTCCAGGCCGGTCACCTTGCCGCCGTCCAATCGCAGTGCTGCGGCTTCACCACCGATCACAACCAAGTTCGGCTGCGCAGCGATCATTTGCTGAATTGCGGCACGGAAGCGTTTGCGATCAGCCTGAACGCGCGGGCCTTGCACGGCGCTGCCCTTTGACCGGTTGAGCATGCGGTAATGGATGGCCCCTGCATCCGCCGCGCGGGCGATCAATCCATCAAAGGCATCAACCTCGCGGACAAGGTGGCCCTTCCCCAATCCGCCAATCGCCGGATTGCAGCTCATCGCGCCGATAGTGTGGGGATCGAACGAGACCAGCGCCGTGCGCGCGCCCATCCGTGCGGCAACGCTCGCCGCCTCAACGCCGGCGTGTCCGCCGCCGACGACTATGATGTCGAACTGGTGCATTGCGCGTCGATAGTGCGAATGTGCGGTCCGGTCAAAGCGGTTTGTGTTTCACGTGGAACATTTGCGGTGGGGTGTGCTTGGTGCGTGTTTCACGTGAAACACTACTTGCCGATGCAAAAGCGCCCGAACAACGCGTCCAGCATGTCCTCAATACCCGTGCGCCCGACCAGTTCATCCAGCGCCCGCCGCGCAAGGCGCAAGTGTTCTGCCGCGATCAACGGGTCTTGTTCATGCTGGTTACGCGCAAGTGTTTCCTCAACTTGCGAAAGCAGCCGGTGCTGCCGCATGTTCAGCGCAGCGTCGCCAGGTGCGGGCAAAGCGCTTTTGGCGTGAATGACAAGCGCCTGGCGCAAGGCGTCCATCCCCTCGCCCGTCATCGCCGAAAGATGCAGTGCGCTCGCAGACTTTCGCGGCGCATCAGGCGCATCGCACTGCGCCGCCACTTCCCACAACGGCCGGTCCTGCGGTCCCTCCCCCTCTGGCCCCAACCACAGGATCAGATCAGCACGTTCCGCAGCGGCGCGGGCGCGGGCTATGCCAATCCGCTCGATCTCGCCCGCGCCTTCATCACGCAAGCCCGCCGTATCGACAAAGGTGAACGGCACGCCATCCAGCGCAACCGCATGGGTCAAGACATCGCGCGTCGTGCCGGGTTCGGCTGCGGTGATCGCGGCTTCATGTTCAACCAGCGCATTGAACAGCGTAGACTTGCCCGCATTTGGCGGCCCTGCCAGCACGACGCGGAAACCTTCTTTCAAAGGCTCGGCGCGCGGGCGGTCCAGCCATTGCCGCAGTTCGTTGGCCAGCGCCGCACAATCGCGCGCAAAGTTTGCAGGAAGCAGGCTTTCCCCCTCACCCACATCGTCTTCATCCGAAAAATCGAGTGCCGCCTCAAGCCGTGCCGACAGGCCCAGCAACGCATCCCGCCAGCGGTTTACTTCGCGGGAAAGCGCGCCATCGGCCATCGCCATGGCAGTGCGGCGCTGCAACTCCGTTTCGGCTGACAGCAGATCAGCCAGCCCTTCGGCCTCGGCCAGATCGATCCGGCCATTGGCAAACGCGCGCCGGGTAAATTCCCCGGCACTTGCGCGACGCAGACCCGGCAAGCGGGCAAGCGCTGTGTCGACTGCGCTGACCACGGCACGGCCACCATGCAAGTGCAGTTCGGCGCTGTCCTCACCCGTCGCAGTTCCGGGGCCGGGCAGCCACAGCACCATCGTCCGGTCGAGCAGCGTATCATCACGCGGATCGCGCAAACTGGCAAACGTCGCGCGGCGTGGTGGCGGAAGTTTGCCCGCCATCGCGCAAAGTGTGGCTCCGGCCTGGGGCCCGCTGATGCGGATGACGGCGATTCCGGCGGGTGGCGGGCCAGACGACAGGGCAAAGATCGTATCAGTCACGCCCCTGCCCTACACCATCACATGGCGCGCGTCAGTCCTTAGGCTTCTTGCCGGAGAACCCACCCATTCCACCCTGCTCCATGAATTGCTGGAACAGCTTGAGACCCATTTCGCCCATCGGGGCCACCTGCTTCACATAGCCTTGAAGTTGTTCGATGCTGGTCACGCCCTGTATCGCCTTGGCAATGTTATCGACGTAAACGTCGTTGGCTTTCGAAACATCGGGCAGGCCAAGGAAGCGGCGGGCCTCTTCCGGAGTGCAATCAACTTCCATCGAAACTTTCATTGCGCATCCTTTTTCGCAAAATTCGTTGATGTGAGAGTGTCATGCGCGCTTGGCAAAGTCCACGCCCGGGGCCAACATAGCATCGACCAAAGATCATAATGCACAGGATGAATGACCATGGGCGAAAAGATCACTTTTGCAGCGCTGCACGATGAAGGCAACATTCCGGGCTATCTTGCTACTCCGGACGGTCCGATCCGTGCGGCGATTATCGTGGTGCCGGAAATCTTCGGTGTTAACGCTGGCATTCGGCACAAGTGCAAGGCCTGGGCCGATCTTGGCTATATGGCCCTCGCGCCCGATATCTTCTGGCGGTTCGCACCCGGCGTCGAACTTGATCCCGATGTGCCCGAACAGATGCAGGAAGCGTTCGGCTATTTCGGGCAATATGATCCGGACAAGGGTATTCAGGACATCGAAGCAGCGATCCGGTTTTTGCGGAATTACGAAGGCATCGACAAAGTCGGGCTGGTCGGGTTCTGCCTTGGCGGGCGCATGGCCTATATGGCGGCGACGCGCACCGATATCGATGCCTCGGTCGGCTATTACGGCGTGATGATCGACCAGATGCTGGGCGAAGCGCATGCCATTGCCAATCCGCTTCTCCTGCACATTCCCACAGCTGATCACTTTGTCGGGCCAGAAGCGCAGGCGGCAATCCATGCAGGCCTTGATCCGCACCCGAAGGTGACGCTGTACGATTACGCAGGACTTGATCATGGCTTTGCCGCCGAGATGGGGGACAGGCGTGATGAAGATGGCGCAGCGTTGGCGGACCGGCGCACGCGCGACTTTTTTGCGCAACATCTGGGATAATTCCGGCTGTGGGTTGCGCCGGATCAATGCCGGCGCGCCCGCCCTGCCCCAAAACCGGCCTTCAAACACCTGACGGGAGACGCGGCATGAAACTTGGGTTGGCAGCATGGCATCGCTATATGCTGGGCAATGATCCCGCCTTGCTCGACGAGCTCGTCGCTGATGATGCGGTGTTTCATTCGCCGGTGGTCCACACTCCGCAGGCAGGCCGCGAAAAGGTGATGCTGTACCTGACGGCAGCAGGCCAAGTCTTTGGCAACGGCACCTTCCGCTATGTCCGCGAGTTGACCGATGGGCCAGAGGCCTGCCTTGAATTCGAGTGCGAGATGGACGGAATTGCGGTCAATGGCATCGACCTGATCCGCTTCGATCTGGAAGGACGGATCGTGGATTTCAAAGTCATGGTCCGCCCGATGAAAGCCATGAACAAGGTCTGGGAACTGATGGCCGAGCGGATGGAAAATACGTGACCAACAAAAAACCCCCGGTTTGTCGCCGGGGGTTTTTGCTGTCTGGTTTCGCTGCGGATCAACCGTCGTAATCGGCACCAAGCGACGTGTTGCGCACGGGTGCCGCTGCAGTGATGCGCAGTGCCTCGGCAGATTGCGAGAGCGAGCCGATTTCATCGACTTCATCATCGTCATCCGGCAGCACGCGTTGCAGCGACTGGATCAGGTTTTCCTTGAGCACAGTCGGGCGCACCGTTTCTTCGGCGATTTCACGCAGAGCCACGACCGGGTTTTTATCGCGATCGCGATCTACGGTCAGTTCTGCGCCGCCAGAGATCGAGCGGGCGCGCTCAGCTGCCAGCAGGACGAGGTCAAAACGGTTTGGAATTTTGTCGACGCAATCTTCGACGGTTACGCGCGCCATCAGGGCACTCCGATACACTTGATAAGACGGAAAGACCGGCAGCTAGGCCGCAAGTGTGGAAAAGTCAAGGAAATGCAGAGCCCGTTAGGAGGTCTGCTTCCAAAATCCAATGGACTGAAAACCCAACCTGTTGGCGTTTGCTCACTAGCAAGGCCTTTTAGTGTCTAATCCAATCGTCTTCACACTTCACTTGACCAACCAAACAGGCAGGGTTTCCAGCAATGATTGAGCGGGATGGAAAGGACTTCGTGACGACAGCTCCGGCACCGACCACGCTATGATCGCCAATGCTCACCCCTGGGAGCACCAAACAGCGGTTGGCGAGCCATACGTTTCTTCCGATTCGAACTTTGGCGCAACGCGGTTCGGATCCTTTGTTTACCTGATGGTAGTTGTAATCCATGATCTGGACTCCATCGCCGATCAGGCAATGATCGCCAATCTCGACCTCATCACGACTTTCTATGATGCATCCGTTGTTGATGAAGCACCGTGCACCAATCGAGAGGCGCGCACCTTTAAAGGCGATGATCCGTATTCTGCCATACAAAGAGCGGAAACTGATGCGGGAGCAAAGTTTGAGATCGCCCTCAACCAGAAAGAACGGCGAACGGCCCTCAATCACGATCCGGTCAGCGACCTTGACGCCCTTGAGTCTCAGCAAAGCTGAAACCACAAGTCCCTTTATTGCGCGTCTGTACCGCCTGATCTTATGGTTCATCGCCCGAAGGTTAAAGCTCTTTTGTGAGTTGTCTACCCAAAGGCAGGCTGGCTTGTCTTACAAACCTTGGCCGCGTTTGAAGGGCCAAGACGAACTTCACAATGCGACTGGCAACGCGCATTGCTTACTCGTCATCCCCATAAGAATTGGCGCGCATGTCATCAGGCGCAAGATCGCTGAAGCGGGTGACTTTGGCTTCGAATCGCAGGCGGACTTTGCCGGTGGAGCCGTGGCGCTGTTTGGCCACGATCAATTCGGCAAGGCCGTAAACCCGCTCCATTTCGGCCTGCCATGCGGCATGGGCTTCCTGCGTTTTCGAATCGTCATTGCCCTGCGGCACTTTGGGTTCTTTGGCCGCCACGTAATAGTCTTCGCGGAACACGAACCAGACCATGTCGGCGTCCTGCTCGATAGAGCCTGATTCGCGAAGGTCGGACAGCATCGGGCGTTTGTCTTCGCGTTGTTCCACCGCGCGCGACAACTGCGAGAGCGCGATTACGGGAACTGCAAGTTCTTTGGCCAAAGTCTTGAGCCCACGCGAAATTTCCGAGATTTCATTGACGCGATTATCGCCCGAGCGGCCCGAACCTTGGAGCAACTGGAGGTAATCAACCACGATCAGGCCGATGTCATGGCGGCGCTTCAACCGGCGGGCGCGGGCGCGCAATGCGCCGATGGTCAGCGCCGGGGTGTCATCGATATAGAGTGGCAGTTCGGCAAGGCGCTGGCTGGCGAACGAAAGCTGCTGGAAGTCCTCGCGGCTGATCCGGCCCATGCGCAAGGCTTCGGAACTGATGCCCGATTGTTCGGCCAGAATACGCGTGGCGAGCTGGTCCGCGCTCATTTCCAGGCTGAAGAAGGCGACCCCTGCCCCGACCGAATCCTTGAGCGTGATGCCATCGGCCATATCGCGGCGCAGGCGGTCAGCGGCGTTGAATGCGATGTTGGTGACGAGCGAGGTTTTGCCCATGCCCGGACGTCCGGCAAGGATGATAAGGTCCGAATCGTGCAGGCCGCCGATCTTTTCGTTCACCGACGTCAGGCCAGTGGTCTTGCCCGAAATGTGGCCGCCCGAAAGCAGCGCTTTTTCAATCATTTCAAGCGAAGTGCGGGTGGCAACGCCAAAGCTTTGCGCTTCACTGCCGGTCTGTGCGCCTTCGGCCACGGCATAGAGCGCTGCTTCGGCCTTTTCGACTTGTTCCAGCGGGGCCACCGAATCACTGGTATCAAGCGCGCCTTCGACCAGATTGCGCCCGACGGTGATCAATTCACGCAGCAGCGCCAGATCATAGATCTGTTCGGCCAGTTCACGCGGGTTGAGCAAGCCCTGCCCGTCCGACGTCAACCGCGCGAGATAGGCGGTGCCGCCAAGCTCCTTCAGGCCTTCGTCCGTTTCGAAATAGGGCTTGAGCGTGACCGGCGTGACTACCGCTTTGCGGTCAATAAGCGCCTGAATACGTTCATAAACCCGGCCATGCACAGCGGCAAAGAAGTGGTCTGCCTTTAGCGGGGTTTGCAACTCTTCAAGGATGCGATTGTCGATCAGCACCGCGCCCAGAAAGGCAGCCTCTGCTTCGACGTTGGAAGGAAGGGTGCGAATCTCGGACGGTTCGCGGGACAGAATGGCTTCACTGGCTGACATGGCATGCATAGTGCCCCACTGTGCCCCGTGCGGCAACGGCTGGGGCCTGTGGATAGCGGGGAGTGAATCGGGTAAAGCACTTGCCCGTGCGTCATGCGTCTGTAAGACAGGCTTCCTCATGGCCGACCCGCGCATCTCGCACATTGAGCTGGACGAAGCGACGATCATCTGGCGCAATGCCGATATCGAGCAGGAACGTCGCGTTGCAATTTTCGATCTGATCGAGGAGAACGCGTTTAAACCGGTGCGTTCGTTCACGGCGGGGCACGAGGGCCCCTATCGGTTGCGGCTGGCGGTTGAGGATGGGCGGCTGATCATGGCGGTGGCCAATGATGCCGGGGATGAACTGGAAACAGTGATTCTGGGGCTTGGCCGCTTTCGCCGCCCGATCCGCGAATATTTTGCGATTTGCGACAGTTACTATCAGGCTATTCGCAAAGCGTCAGCGATGGAAATCGAGACGATCGACATGGCGCGGCGCGGCATCCATAATGAGGCGGCAGACATGTTGCTGGAACGGATGGACGGAAAGATCGAAACCGATTTCCCCACCGCGCGGCGGCTCTTTACCCTGATCTGCGTGCTGCATATCAGGGCCTGACTCGAATCTTAGGGCGCGCAAGCTTCATCATGGCCAGAAAGAGGAACCCGGCGCGCAGACGTCTGATGGCGGCATTGCTGCTGGTGGTGCTGATCGCTGCGGGCTTTGCCTGGTGGACGGCGCGCAACTGGCGGCCTGATCGCGCGGATTATCCGGTGCAGGGCGTTTGGCTTAGTGATGATGACGGCCCGGTTGACTGGCGCTTGCTGCGTGGGGCGGGCGCAGATTTCGCTTATCTGACCGCCAGCGAGGGTACCGGCACGCGCGACACGGCGTTTGGCAAAGCGGTTGAGGCAGCGCGCGGACGCGGGATGCAGGTCGGTGCGGTCCATGTCTATGATCTGTGCGCCCCGGCAGAAGCGCAAGCCGCCAACTTTGTAACTGTTGTGCCACGCGATTTCGATTTGCTGCCCCCTGCCATCGCACTCGATATCGATTCGCGTACGTGCCCTGCGGCTCCGGGCGAGGCGCAGATGCAAAGCGAGTTGACGACGTTTCTGAACCAGGTCGAAAAACACGCCGAAAAGCCGGTGATCCTGATGGTTTCAAGCGGGTTGGAGCACCAATATCATCTGGCTGCGATGATTGACCGCAACATCTGGGTTTCGCAGGACTTTCTAGAACCGGGCTATGCCGGACGGCCATGGGTGATGTGGACGGCGACGGGCCGATTGCGGCTTAACGCCACGTCTGGACCGATCCGCTGGGTGGTGGTGCAGCAATGAGCGATGTTTTGGCTGCTAACCGCGACGCGCTGATTGCAGCGGCGCGCACCGCGATGGGCACGGCCTATGCGCCATACTCCGGCTTTCACGTGGGGGCGGCGCTGCTGTTTGATGATGGCGCGATTGTGACCGGCGCGAATTTCGAGAACGCCAGTTATGGGTTGTCGCTCTGCGCGGAGACGGTGGCTTGTTCCATCGCGGCGCATGGCGGACGGCGCGGCGGATTGCTGGCCGTGGCGGTGCTGGGCGGCATGCAGGGACGCGTCGATGCGGCGATCAGCCCGTGCGGGCGTTGCCGGCAGATTTTGAACGAATTGGCAGCACTGGGCGGCACTGATCCGCTGGTGCTGTGCGTGGGTGAACGCGATGTGGTGGAAATGCGCTTGTCAGTGCTATTGCCCAACGCCTTCGGTCCGGCCAATCTTGCCTGAACTGATTTTGGGGAACTGACGTGGCCATTCTTTCTGACAAGTGGATTCGCGAACATGCGTTGAGCGAGGGGATGATCGAGCCTTTCGTCGAGAACCAGCGGCGCGATGGCTGCATCAGCTATGGGCTGTCGTCCTATGGCTATGATGCGCGCGTGGCCGATGAATTCAAGATCTTCACCAATGTCGATTCGGCAATTGTTGACCCCAAGAATTTTGACGGGGCGAGTCTGGTTGATCGCAAGACCGATTGCTGCGTGATCCCCCCCAATTCCTTCGCGCTGGCCCGCACGGTGGAATATTTCCGCATCCCGCGCGACGTGCTGGTGATCTGCCTTGGCAAGAGCACGTATGCGCGCTGCGGCATCATCGTGAACGTCACCCCGCTGGAACCCGGCTGGGAAGGCCATGTGACGCTGGAGTTTTCAAACACCACGCCGCTGCCTGCCAAGATCTATGCCAACGAAGGCGCATGCCAGTTCCTGTTCCTGCAAGGCAACGAGCCGTGCGAGGTCAGCTATGCCGACCGCGCAGGCAAGTACATGGGACAGCGTGGCGTGACCTTGCCGAAGCTTTGAGCGCGTTCAGATGCTGCGTTAACCGGACGTATTGCGCAACTGGCGGCTGTAAAGCCAGCCAATGCCGATCAGGCTGAAGCCCAGTGCGACGAAGCTGGCGATGCGCAGCAGCCCTTCAAGGCCAGCAGCATCAAGCACGAAGACCTTGGCGACGGCGGCCAGCATAAGCACAAGTGACACGATCCGCCAATTGTGCAGCTTTTGACGAATGCCCCACAGCAGGAAGCCGATGGCCAGCGCTATGCCAAGCAAGGAGCGCGCGATGTCTTCTGAATCGCTGAGGCCGGGGGTGACGAGCAGACTGCCGTGGAAGGCCTGACGCAAAGTGGCCCAAGTGAACCCGATAACCATTGCCATCAGGACGGGTTGCTTCAGCTTGGCCGCGATAGTAGCGGACAGGCCGGGAGTGCGTTCCAAAAGCAGGAGGCACAGCGGGAGTAGCACAAACAGCGGGGCGAGCAGGTTGAGCAGCGGCAATGCGCCGACGGCTTGCGCGCTCCACAGCGGATTGTGCAGCATCAGACTGTACCAAGCGGTGTGCAGCGCGGCCGCGGTGGTGAGCGCGATGGCAGCTGTTGTCGCGTTGCGGTTGTGGAGAAGGGCTGCACTGCCGAGCAGAGCCGCTGCCCAGACAAGGCGTTGGGCAAGGCCGTACTGCACGAAATCCGTACCGATCAGCGCGGCAAAGCCGTGGCGGTAGAAGCTGTGCAGGGCAATGCCGCCAAGCACGGCGCCGGTTACGACTAGAGTGATGCGGACGGCGCGCGATGCCTTGTCGCGCAGCAGCCACCATGCACCTGCGATCAGCAGGGCAGGCGCGGCGAGGCGGCGGAGCAGGGCGAGGGGGGCCAATTCTGCGCGGTCGAGCGTTATCGGCACTCCGCCCAATGACCGTGTGGCAAAATCGAGCCAATGCATGACCGGCAGGAAGGCCCAACCTGCGATCAGCGTCAGCAGCAGCGCGCCGGGCACAAGCAGCGGGCGCACGCCCGCTTTGCGCTGGTGCAGGGCGAGCGCGACGAGGCCGAGCGGCGCGGCGAGGGGGAGGGCGATAGGCCGCAGGACTTGGGCCAGCGTGCCATAGGTGAGCAGCGTTGCGGCTGCCTGCGCTCCCCAGCGAACGGCGCGGGTTTGGGCCAAGAGCGCAAAGACAATCGCGCCAAGCGCTGTGCCGGACCAGCGCAGCAAGGATTGCGTGTTGAACGGATTTGCCGAATCGCCGAACAGGGCGGCGAGTTCCATTGATCGGTCCGGCATGGTCGTTGCCAAAAGCATCAGCACTGAAAGGCCGCCGAAACTTGCCGCAACCGGTTCGATGCGGTGATCGCCGGTGCGTGGGGCAAAGACGAGCAGAGCGCAGGCCAGTGCCATGACGCCGACGGGTGCTTGCCAGATGGGCAGGCCGCACCAGATGGCTGCGGTGATCAGGAGCCCGCCGGTTGCGATAAGGGTGGCGAAGCGTTTGTCGTTGCGGCGGTCTACACAATTCCAGCCCAGCGCGGCGCTGGCGAAGACGAGTGCAGCGCCGCCGAGCGAGGCCAGCGTGGTTTCGGCGTCATCGGGGTAGTTGACGTGGCGCAGGGCGAGGATCGGGGCTGACAGTGCAATGGCGGATAGTTCGACCGCGCGCTGAAGCGTTGCCGGTGTCTGCCATAGCCGCGCGAGCAGGGGACCTGCGTGAATGGCCGCCAGCACGAGGGCGATGGTCAGCAGCATCGCCATCGACATGGTGTCCCAGACCATCAGCAGGATGAAGGACAGGACGGCGCTGGTGGTGGGGATGATCGAGAGGTCGAGCAACTTTTCGCGCCACGCCAGGAACTGGCCTGCGCTGGCGAGCAGGGCGAACAAGGCCCAGTGCAGCGGCTGGAACCCGCCCAGCGCGACGAGCAGGCCCAATTGCGCCGCGCCGATGATGGCGGAGATGGCGCGGGTGATGCGCTGTGTGTTTTCGGTGAACACGAACAGCGGGATGAGCAGGGCAAGCAGCGCGACGAAGCCGAAGACCGAGAGCGCGCCGATCAAGGCGAAGGCCTTGCCCGCGATGATCAGCCACAAGCTCCAGCCTGCGCCGCCGACCAGCGCAATCATGGCAAGCCACGGCCAGCGTTGCACGCGGGCGACACCGGCAAGGCCCGCGATGGTGAAGCCGAGATAGGCTGCGAGCAACGGAACGTTGGCATCAAGGCCCATCGTCAATGCAGGCGCGGCAAGGCCGCCCGCAAGGCCGAGCAAGGCCGATGGCATGCCGTGGCGCAGCGAAAGCCACAGCGCGCCGCCGGTGACGAGCGCCAGTCCCGCAAAGGCCGTCATCGGGCCGATCAACCCGTAGAGGCTGTGGGCGACGAGCAGGGCGGCATAGAGTGTGGAAATGCCCGCGCCCGATAGCGCTTGTGCGACGCGTGGATCGGCCACAACATCACGCTTGCGCCATGCCCATTCCGCGCCGCCGATGAGGCCGAGGCCGAACAGCACGCCGCAGATGGCCTGAACGCCGGGGGTGAAGATGCGCCCGAAGAAGCCTGCATCGATGGCATATTTGACGATGAGGACGCCTGCAATGGCCAGCGTGATGCCGCCTGCCCAGATTGGCAATTTGCGGCCGAACAAGTCTTCGAAATTGAATGCGGGACCGGTTTTGACAGGGGCGGGTTTTGGCGTTTGTTGATGAAGTACTGGCGCAGGAGCTTGTGGTTCAGGTTCCGGCGCGGTTTTTATCACCACGGGCACTGTGACGCGGGCCTCGCGGGGCGGGAGGGGCGCGGCGGGTACTGGAGCTGCCGGTTCGGGCGCGCTTTGCGATGGGGGCGGGGTGGCTGGTGTTTCACGTGGAACAGGCTGCGCTTCTGCGGCGATGCGGCGGCGCAGTTCGTTTTCCACCAGTAGCAGCCGGTGTTCGGTGCGCGACAGCCGTGAACGCGTGTTCAGCAGCAGGCCGCCCCCGATGAACATCAACACTGTGACGATCAATTCCATGCCCAGTTCCCCTATTCGAATCGGGGGTGTATCGCAAAATTGATCGGCGTTCAATTATTTTATTAGACGGTGTTCAGTTTAGCGCGTAAAGTCAAACCAAGCACATGAATCACCGGCGAAAACATTGGGGCGCAAACCATGGGACGCAGGTCCGATCACAGCCGCGCGGAATTGAGCGAGATTATCGTGGCGGCAGGATACCGCCATATGGAAGAAGTTGGCTTTGCGCATTTTTCCGCGCGCGAGGTGGCCAAGCGCATCGGCTATTCCATCGGCACGATCTACAACGTGTTCGGCAGCTATGATGCGCTGATTCTGGCCATAAACGGGCGCACGCTGGCGTTGTGGCGCGATTATCTGGAGCGGCGGCTGGAGCAATCGCAAGGGGGCAGGCTGGGCCACGCGATTGAAGCCTATTTCGAATTTGCGGCAAAACACCGCCACGCTTGGGCTGCGATTTATGATTTCCGGCTGCCCGACGACCTTAGCCCGCCCGAAACCTATCAGGCGCAAGTGCGTGCGATTTTTGACATTGTAGTGGCCGAGGTGCGCGCGGCATTGCCCGCAACACGCAAGGGCGAGGCTGCAAGCTTGACGCGGTCCTTGCTGGCAACCGTTCATGGCCATTGCGTGTTCGCCATGAACGGCACGTTTGCCATGCTGGGTGAGCACGAGCCTGCGCGTGCGGTACTGGACCGCGTGCGCGAGGCTGTGGCATCATAAGATCAGGCGGCGGCGTAGGCTTCTGCTTCAGCCGCGATGAGAATGTCGGCAAGCATCCAGTACGCTTCGCCCCATGCGGCCAGCACTTCATCGGTTGCGGTATCAGCGCCCAGAACGTCGCGAATGGCGGGCAAAAGCGCTTCTGCTACCAGCGGATAATGTTCTGCTTTTACACCGCTTTCCACGTGGCGGGCGACCATGCGGTTAACGGCAGGGCCAAGGTTTTCAAGCTTGTCGATGTTTTTGGCATAAGCGAGAATTGCGCCTGCCAGACGGCGCGGCTGTTCGCCGCTGTCCTGCGCAGCTTTATCAAACATCGCTGCGGCCTCGGCGTTCTGGAACAGCCGTGCATACATGGCCGTGGTGATGGCAAGCCCATGCTTTTCAATGGCGGGTGCAGTAGCCTTGACGATGGTTTTGGCGTGTTCGGAAGCAGTGCGCATGGGGTCTCTCCAATCAGGTAATTCATATACCGGTATTAAAAATGCTTGATTAAGGCAAGCGAAAATTCGACAGGATGAAGCATGCAATTGACCCAGCACACCGATTTTGGATTGCGCCTGCTCATTATGCTCGCGCGCAATGACGAAGCGATTGCCCTGCCTTCATTCGCAGCGCAGCAGGGGCTGAGCTACAACCATGTGGCAAAAGTTGCGCAGGCACTGGTCCACGAAGGGTTTGCCGTGTCCCGGCGCGGGCGCAATGGCGGGATCACCCTGGCACGACCGGCCGCCGACATTCGCGTGGGCGACGTTGTCCGCAAACTGGAACGCGGCATGCGGCTGGCCGATTGTGCAAATTGTGCACTGAAACATGACTGCGCGTTAAGCAGTGTTCTGGCCGAGGCGCTGGCGGCGTTTATGGCGGTGCTTGATCGCTACAGCTTGGCCGATGTTGCGCAAAGTGGCGTTCCGGCCTTTGCGCCGTGGGCAATGTTGCCCACTGTGCCGACCTGCGCGGTTATGGGGCCTTCCTGAGCGCGGCGACGCACGCCGCGCGGTCAACATCGCGTCCATCGCCGCGCCGGGCATCGACGTAAGTTGCGGTGGCGCGCGATGAACCGGGTTGCGGATAGAGATAGACGTCGAGAATGCAGGCCGTTCCGGTCCATTGCAGCTTGCGTGCATCGTCTTCGATCAGATCAAGCCGGGGCGTGCCGAAAATCCGGCCCAATTGCAGCGCATCGGCACCGATCACGCTTTCAAGGCCGGGGATCATCTGGATTTGCGCAGAGGGCCGCGTGACGGGGGCAGGACGCGGCACATTTGTGCGGACAGGCGGCGCAACAGAACGGACCTGGGCAGGGCCGCCCGATGATGTTGCCCCCCCGCCGCAAGATGCGAGCAGGAGCGACATGGGCGCAAGTGCGGCAAGCGCAACGGTGGAGCGGGTAAACGGCATAATCACATTCGCGGGAATGGCGCGGCCTGCCCACCGGGTCAACGCCGCAGCCAACCTTCTGGCGCATCACGCGCGCACTTCAGCGCGGCTACTATGGTGGAATCGAAGTTCGTAACTTTAATGGATCGTCACCCTGAACTTGTTTCAGGGTCCATTCCTCCGCGCGCACTTACGCCCGAATATTGCAGCAAACCGGGCCGCTGCGCTGCCGCGAGGCGCAAGTGCGCGCGGCACGATGGATGCTGAAACAAGTTCAGCATGACGAAGAATTTATGAGATGAACTTCAGTTCCATCTGGCTCTTGGCTGCGCTTGCCGCAATCAGGCGAAGTCGCTAGGCGGTGCGCGAACATTTATTCACGCACCAGATTGAACAGGGCCACCGCCAAATGTCCGAACCGCTTTATGACGTCATCGCCATCGGCAACGCCATCGTCGATGTCATGGCACCGTGTGATGATGCCGACATTGACCAGCTTGGGCTGGCCAAAGGCGGGATGACTCTGGTTGATACCGACCGCGCCCGCGAACTGTACGATGCGATGGGGCCTGCGCGCGAGATTTCGGGCGGATCAGCCGCGAATACTTTGGCAGGGCTTGCTGCGCTGGGGGCAAAATGTGCGTTCATCGGGCAGGTTGCAGACGACCAGTTGGGCGAAGTGTTTGCCCATGACATTCGCGCTGGCGGCATCGCCTTTGATACCGCCGCGCGCGAAAGCGATCCGCCAACGGCGCGATGCCTGATCTTTGTGACGCCCGATGGCCAGCGTACGATGAACACGTTCCTGGGTGCATCGCAATTCCTGCCCGCAGCGGCGCTGGATGACGCGACCATCGCAGCCGCCAGCATCCTGTATCTGGAAGGGTATTTGTGGGACCCCGAAGAGCCGCGCAAGGCGATGCGCCGCGCGATTGCGGCGGCACGCAATGCAGGGCGCAAAGTGGCGTTCACGCTGTCTGATGCGTTCGTGATTTCGCGTCATGGTGATGATTTCCGCGCGCTGATCGACGCGGGCGAGATCGACATTCTGTTTGCCAACGAACATGAACTGGCGGCGCTGACGGGCGTGGAAGATTTCCACGCCGGGATGGAACAATTGGCTGCCAAAGTGCCGACTGTTGTCGTTACCCGCAGTGAAAACGGCGCGCATGCAGTAAGCGGCGGGGAAAGCGCGCATGTGCCTGCTGAGCCCATTGACAAGGTTGTGGACACGACCGGAGCGGGTGATCTGTTTGCGGCAGGGTTCCTGTTCGGCCATGTGCGCGGCCGTTCATTGGCCGAGTGCCTGACGCTGGGCGCGATTTGCGCGGCGGAGATCATTTCGCACTATGGCGCGCGGCCAGAGGCGGACTTGCAGGAACTGGTTGCAGCGCGGCTGGGTTGATTGCTGCTTTTAGAGCGGGATGACGTTACACTGACTCAGATCTCCGTTCGTGTCGAGCGAAGTCGAGACACTTTGCGCGGTGTCTCGACTTCGCTCGACACGAACGGGACTTTTTTGAATCCGTGTAAAGTCATCACGATCTAAGACGCGTAAGAGCGTAAGGTCCACCCCCGACCCCTCCCGCAAGCGGGGGGGGGGAGAAGGGTGGCCTTCGCGGCAGGTTCAGGCCTGCTGGATGTAGGACCGCATGGCGTCGGCTTCGGCTTCAATCTTGTCGATGCGGTATTTTACCAGATCTCCGATCGAGACGAAGGCGACCATCGTGCCGCCATCGACCACGGGCAAGTGGCGGAAGCGGCGCTGGGTCATCAGGGCGAGCGCTTCGAGCACGGAGGTGCCCGACGTGATAGTGATGACCGGCGCGGTCATCATGTCGCGCACTTTCATGTGCAGCGCAGCTTCGCCGTGTTTGTGCAGGCAGCGCATCATGTCGCGTTCGGAAAAGATGCCTGCAACGCCGGTTTCGCCATCACGCACGGGAAGCGCACCGATCCGGTGCTCGGCCAGCATGGTGATGGCATCCGACACGTTGTCGTCTGCACTGCAGCTCCACACTTCACCGCGTCCGGCAATAACTTGGGCAATTGTCATGGCATCCTCCGATTGGTTGATGGCCGCGCATGCGCCTTTGGGCGTCTTGCGTTCCATTGGTCTCCCTGCTGGATCATGACACCGATTCGGCCCTTGCGAAAGCATTTGCCTTCACCATTTTGATGCGCAAAGGTTCGAACGCTAATGGCAAGCCATTCCCCGCTGGATGATCCCATCAACGCAAGCTTTGCGTGGGCGCGTTATCGCATGCTGATGAAGTGGATGGGCGCTTTTGCCGGCCTTGTCGTGCTGGCGGTACTGGTGCTGCTTTATTTCTGGTACGGGTTTGTTTCGATCCACTTGTACATCGCCACGGCTTTGGGCGTGGGACTGACGATCATGTTGATGGCCGCGCTGATGGGACTGGTGTTCCTGTCCAGCGGAACGGGCCACGACGAATCAATCGAAGACCCGTTCGAGGATGTTCGCTAATCCGGCGCTGTGTGGTTCAGGCGTTGAGGTTTGGCTGCATAGCCCCTATCTTGTGCCCATGTCTGAACCTGTCATCTCGCTCGCCCCAAGCGCTGCCGCGCGCGTTGCCACCATCGCGGCCAAGCAGGACAAGCCTGCAATCCTGCGGCTGTCGGTCGAAGGGGGCGGCTGTTCGGGCTTTCAATACAAATTCGGGCTGGCCGATGCGCCGGAAGCTGATGATACGATTGCCGAGACTGAAGGCGTGAAACTGCTGGTTGATTCTGTCAGCCTTGGCCTGCTGGAAGGCAGTGTGGTGGAATATGTGGAATCGCTGGGCGGTGCGGCCTTCCGGGTGAGCAATCCGCAAGCGGCATCGGGCTGTGGCTGCGGTTCCTCGTTCGCCATATGATCAAAGTTGCATCGTTCAATATCAACGGGATCAAGGCCCGGTTGCCGCGCTTGCTGGAATGGCTGGAGGAAACCCGGCCATCTGTTGCGTGTTTGCAAGAGATCAAGACGCAGGATGAGGGCTTTCCCGCCGCCGAGTTCGAGAAGATCGGCTATCATGCGATCTGGCACGGGCAGAAAGGCTTTAACGGCGTTGCCATCCTGGCTGACGGAGAAAAGCCGGTAGAGGTGCAGCGCGGGCTGGTGGGGGAGCCCGAGGACGAACATTCGCGCTATCTTGAGGCCGATGTGTTCGGCGTGCGCGTGGCGTGCATCTATTTGCCCAATGGCAATCCGCAGCCGGGGCCGAAGTTTGATTACAAGCTGCGCTGGATGGAGCGGCTGCGCACCCGCATGGCGCAGATTGCCGCCGAGGAAGTGCCTGCGCTGGTGATTGGCGATTACAACGTGATCCCTGAAGACAAGGACACCTATTCGGTCAAGGCGATGGCCGATGATGCGCTGATGCAGCCTGAATCGCGCGATGCCTATCGCCGGTTGCTCAACGATGGCTGGACCGATGCGATTGACCTGTTCAATCCGCAGGGCGGGGTGTGGACGTTCTGGGACTATCAGGCAGGGGCCTGGCAGCGTGACCACGGCTTCCGCATCGATCACGCGTTGCTTTCGCCCGAACTGGCTGACAGGTTGATCGCAGCGGGCGTGGACAAGGATTATCGCGGGCGCGAAAAGGCGAGCGATCATGCGCCGGTCTGGGTGCAATTGCGCGCGTAGAATCGGCCTGCCGCAGGCAAGCAACGCTTTGCGGAAAGAGGGTCGGCATCAAAGTGCAGCTGTGCATGGCGTCACCTCACGTTAAGACTGCCGGCGGCAATGCAGAGTCTGACGTTAACTGACCGCAATTTGAAAGCACGACGATGGGCCTGTTCAAGCCTGACTTTTTCCGATCACTGGCATTCGGCTTCCTGATGGGCATTGCGGTGATGGGCCTGACGGCGGGGGCCACGGCGTTTGCGTCTGCGGATTTGACCGACCAGGTTGGCCAGTAACATGGTGCGGCGCACCCTTGCTGCATTGATCGCTGTGGGGGTGATGACTGCGGCATGCCAGCAGACTGCGCTTGCCGAAGAGGTGATGGCAACGCCTGCAGCTGCGGTGCAAGCCAATGAAACGCCGGGCAAGAAAGTGGCCGTGTTTGCAGGTGGCTGCTTTTGGGGCATCGAAGGCGTGTTCAGCCATTTGAAGGGCGTGACCAGCGTCGTTTCAGGCTATCACGGCGGGGCGAAGAAAGACGCTTCTTACGATACGGTAGGCACCGGACGGACCGGCCACGCCGAGGCGGTGCGGGTGACCTATGATCCTGCCAAAATCCGCTATGACCAATTGCTGCAGGTGTTCTTTGCAGTGGGGGCAAACCCGACGCAGTTGAATTATCAAGGCCCTGATCACGGTACGCAATATCGCAACGCATTGGTACCGATGGACAAAGAGCAAGTGCGCGTCGCGGCAGGGTATCTGGCGCAATTGAAGCGGCTGGACTTGTGGAAGAAGCCGGTGGTGACGACGGTGGAGCCGTACAAGGCGTTTTATCCGGCCGAGAGCTATCATCAGGACTTCATGGTCAACAATCCGAACCATGGCTATATCCGCCGGTGGGACGCACCCAAGGTGGCGGCGTTGAGGCGGATGTTCCCCGATCTGTACAAGTCGGTGTTTACGCGTAACTGATTTGCGCTTCGGGCAAGCGCGCCCTATCTTGGCGATATGTCCGGACACCATCACCACCACGACTTTGCTGGCGAAAAGCTGGTTGACGCTGCGCGCCATGCGCTTGTCGAAGCGGGCGAACAGTGGACTGATATGCGTGCCGATGTGTTTGCGGCGCTGGCGGCGCGCGAAAAACCGGCCTCGGCCTATGATATTGCCGAGAGCGTGGGGGCCAGCCGGGGCAAGCGGGTAGCGGCCAATTCGGTGTACCGCATCCTTGACCTGTTTGTGCGCACCAATCTGGCGCGGCGGATCGAAAGCGCGAACGCTTATGTGGCCAATAGCCATCCCGGATGCCGCCATGATTGCATTTTCCTGATCTGCGATACGTGCGGTGCGGTGACGCATATCGATGATGACAGCTTGACCGGTGCCTTGCGTGCGGCGGCGCAAATTTCGGGCTTTGCCGAAGTGCGTCCGGTGGTGGAACTGCGCGGATTGTGCAGCCGGTGCGGCGAGGGGGAATAAGCGCCTGTGCCCCTTTCACATGCCTCTTTCAAACGATGACAGTTTGCCTATACGGGAAGTTCGACACGACCAATGCAACGGTGTAGAGAATAAAAAATGAGTCCAGTATTGGCGACACCGTTGCTCGACACGGTAGATAAACCCGCAGACCTTCGCATGCTTGCGCCGACCCAGCTTCGTCAGCTGGCCGATGAACTGCGCGCGGAAATGATCTCGGCGGTTGGCACGACCGGCGGCCATCTGGGTTCCGGCCTTGGCGTGGTTGAATTGACCGTGGCGCTGCATTACGTGTTCAATACGCCCGAGGACCGCTTGATCTGGGATGTGGGCCATCAAGCCTATCCGCACAAGATCATCACCGGACGGCGTGACCGCATCCGCACATTGCGCCAGCCCGGCGGGCTGTCCGGCTTTACCAAGCGCAGCGAGAGCGAATACGACCCGTTCGGCACCGCGCATTCTTCAACGTCGATCTCGGCCGCGCTGGGCTTTGCCATTGCCAACAAGATGACGAATCGCCCGGGCCGGGGTATTGCCGTGATCGGTGATGGCGCGATGAGCGCGGGCATGGCCTATGAGGCGATGAACAACGCGCAGGCGGCGGGCAACCGGCTCGTCGTGATCCTCAATGATAACGATATGTCGATTGCGCCGCCGGTGGGCGGGCTTTCGGCCTATCTGGCACGGCTGGTATCGTCGCGCCCGTTCCTGGGCATGCGCGAAATCGTGCGCCGTCTTGCGCAAAAACTGCCCCGCCCCTTGCACGAAGCGGCCCGCAAAACCGACGAGTTTGCGCGCGGCATGGCGATGGGCGGCACACTGTTTGAAGAACTGGGCTTCTATTACGTCGGCCCGATTGATGGCCACAACATCGACCAGTTGATCCCCATTCTGGAAAATGTGCGTGATGCCGCCGAAGGCCCGTGCCTGATCCATGTGGTGACGCAAAAGGGCAAGGGTTATGCCCCGGCTGAAGCGGCGGCTGACAAGTATCATGGCGTGCAGAAGTTCGATGTGGGCACAGGCGAACAGGTCAAGGCCAAGGCATCTGCCCCTGCGTACCAGAACGTGTTTGGCGAAACATTGGCCAAGCTGGCTGACAGTGATCCGCGCATTTGTGCGATTACCGCAGCCATGCCCGGTGGTACCGGCGTGGACAAATTTGCCACGGCCCACCCTGACCGGACGTTCGATGTGGGCATTGCCGAACAGCATGCGGTGACATTTGCCGCAGGGCTTGCTGCCGAAGGCATGCGCCCGTTCTGCGCGATCTATTCCACGTTCCTGCAACGCGCGTTCGACCAGGTTGTGCATGACGTTGCGATCCAGAACCTGCCCGTCCGCTTTGCGATTGACCGCGCCGGACTGGTCGGGGCCGATGGTGCGACCCATGCCGGATCGTTTGATATTACTTATCTGGCAACGCTGCCCAATCTTGTGGTGATGGCGGCGGCTGACGAAGCCGAACTGGCGCATATGACCTATACCGCAGCCTGCCACGATAGCGGGCCGATTGCGTTCCGCTATCCGCGCGGAAATGGTACCGGCGTGGCCATGCCAGAGGTGCTGGAACGGCTGGAAATCGGCAAGGGCCGGATCGTGCGCCACGGTTCAAAGGTGGCGCTGCTATCGCTCGGCACGCGTCTGGCCGAGGCGATGAAGGCGGCTGACCAGCTGGAGGCCAAAGGCCTTTCCACCACGGTTGCCGACTTGCGCTTTGCCAAGCCGCTGGACGAGGCGCTGATCCGCCAGTTGATGATCACGCATGAAGTGATCATCACGGTGGAAGAAGGGTCGATCGGCGGGCTTGGCGCGCATGTGCTGACGCTGGCCAGCGATGAAGGGCTGACCGATGCAGGCCTGAAAATTCGCACGATGCGCCTGCCCGATGTGTTTCAGGACCACGGTGCGCCGGACAAGCAATATGACGAGGCGGGGCTGAACGCGCCGCATATTGTGGAAACCGTGCTGAAAGCCTTGCGCCACAACAGCGCCGGAGTTGGCGAAGCCCGCGCCTGAGGCAGTGGCGCGAGTGGCACGGAACTGAAGTTCACTACATTGTCGTCATCTCGGGCTTGACCCGGGATCCCGCTGTTTTTCTTTTTGGCGCAAAGGCGCCAAAAAAAGCCTTGCCCCGGGTCAAGCCCGGGGTGACTAAATGATGTGGCGAATTTCAGATTTACATGATTAGGTCGTGATGACTTTACACTGATCCAAAGCAAGTCCCGTTCGTGTCGAGCGAAGTCGGAAGTTTATCCTGAGTGTTTCGAAGGGCTCGACACGAACGGAGATCTGAGTCAGGTTAACGTCATCCCGCTCTAGTATGGTGGAATCGAAGTTCGCAATTTTAATGGATCGTCACCCTGAACTTGTTTCAGGGTCCATTCCTCCACGCGCACTTACGCCCGAATTTTGCAGCAAACCGGGCCATTGCGCTGCCGCGAGGCGAAAGTGCGCGGGGCAAGATGGATGCTGAAACAAGTTCAGCATGACGAAGAATTTATGAGATGAACTTCAGTTCCATGTAACTAACCAAGCCAGAGCCACGGACCTGCGGGGATGCCGAACACTTCCCAGTGAACCACGGTGGCGATGAACCACAGCACTGCTGCGACCAGCCATGTTGCCTTGAGCCGCGTGAATTGGCGCACGTCGGGCCAGAACGATGTGCGGCGCTGCCACGGTTCAAACTCGCGCGTGTTTTCGGCAAGTTTGCGCTGGTCCTGAAAGTGTGAGCCGAGCAGGCCAAGCAGGATCAGCGATCCCATGAATATGATCACGCGCAGTTCGGGTGCAACGATGATGTGCCCCAAGGCCCAAAGGCTGAAGCCCCACATCATCGGGTGACGGGTGATGGTGAATACGCCGGTGGGAATAACCGTGCCCAGTCCCGCAGCCTTTGCACCGGGCAGGGCAGGGTTTCGTGCGAAAGACGGGATGATCAGTGCAAGCGCAATGATGGTCAGGATGCTGCCAATGATCCATGCGAAAGGATGCATGCCATTCCACAGCGGCGCGGTTGCAGACGCCCGGTCATAGGCCACGGCGCCCCATGCGAATGTGCCCAGCGAAACCAGTGAATAGAACAGCAGGAACCACTGCGCACCCAATGCTGAAACAAGCGGCCGTCGCAACGGCCCGGACATCAGAAAATGGGTCAGGACAAAGCTGGCCATGGCGAGGGCCAGAGGAAGGATTGTGTTGTCCATAGATGATGCTGCCTTACCCTGCGTTTATATTTATCATATCCAGAACGAAGCCACGTGGATGCAACCATCCCACATCTTTGCGGCCCTGCGTGTTGCACACGCGCGCTGCACGCAGCCCTGAAATACGTTTGCACAGGTTACACCAATCACTTTGACCCGTCTTCCCGTCACATGACGAGATGGGATCAAATCGGATGCTTTAAGGTCTGAGATCAGACACTCAGGTAACGCCGTGCATGAGCTTCTTCAGGGGCACGGCCACCACCAGCAACACCACGCCGATGCCGACAGAAATCCACCCGATTGTGGTGAACACGCCGACATAAGTATCGAGGCTGACCTTGAGGTTGGTGACCTGCCCGCCCACGGTTTCCACACTGGCAATTTGTGCGACCATGCCCGCCACATATTGCGCGACCGCAATCGACAGGAACCACACGCCCATCATCATGCCGACAATGCGCGCCATCGACAGCTTGGTGATCATGGAAAGGCCGACGGGTGAAATGCACAGTTCGGCCATGGAATGGATCAGGTACAGCCCTGCCAGCCAGACCAGCCCGACCTTGAACTGGGCATCGGCGAATTGCGATCCCCAGACCAGCAGCAGGAAACCGCCGCCAACGCCCATGAGGGCCAGCGCGAATTTGACGGGGATTGATGGCTCTACCCCGCGTCGCGCCATGGCATTCCACATCACGCTGAACAGCGGGGCCAGGGTGACAATGAAAAGCGCGTTGAAGATCTGCGTCTGGCCTGCTGGCATGACATAGACCGGATCATTGCCGAAGCCCTGCGCGCGGGCATAGACCATGCCGAGAAAGCCCGAGATCATCACCACGCCAAAGCCGATGTTCAGCTTGCGGCGTGTGGCCGGCACTTCGCCCTGCCCGAAGAACCATGCCAGCGCCCGGCCCAACCCGCCCAGCAGCACGGCAAAGAACGCGTAATAGCTGGCGGGAATATCACGGAACATGGCGAAAAGCGGGCGGGTCCAGCCCACTTCCAGCATGGTATTGCGTTCGGCAAAGAGGGTGAGGGATGAGCCTGCCTGTTCGAAAAGGGTCCAGAACACGGTGTTGAACACGATCAGCACCATCGCGGCGACCATCATCTGGAATTCGACGCGGTTGCCCGCCGTCAGTGCCCAGATCAGGATGCCGGGCACCGCAATCAGGAACGTGCCGAACATCAGCTTGCCCATGATCGGCAGGCCGAGGAAATAACCTGCAAGGCCCTCGCCAGCCTGTGGCGGAACATAGGCCATCAGGTTCATGAACAGGAACCAGAACAGCGGGACGCAGACCAGTGCCGCGCCATAGATCAGCCAGTCCTTGCTGGCATCGGCTCCGGCAGGGCGCTCACCATAGCCGTTCAGCCGCCCGCCATCGAACTGCACCAGCAACCACGAGAATGTCATGCCAAGGGCTGCAAGGCCAAAGCCTGCCCACCAGCCCACCGCTTCGGCCAGGATCGGGCAGAAGAACTGCGAAATCAGCGAGCCGAGATTGATGCCCATGTAAAAGATGGTGAAGCCCGCATCGCGCCGCCGGTCGCCATCGGCATAAAGCGTGCCGACCATGGTCGAGATATTGGGTTTGAAAAAGCCGTTGCCGACCGTGACGATGGACAAGCCGACCAGCAGCAATGCGACGTGGAAGGGCGAGCGTTCGCCATCGGATTCAAAGCCGCCGGGCGCAATGCGCCGTGCTTCGGTGCCGTCTGCCGCCTTTAACGAGACCGATTTGTCATCATTGCCGACGATTTGCAGGCGCTGACCACCCATTTCGAGCGAGCGCACTTCGGCCCCGTTCGTTTCGGCAATGCTGACTTCGTAGCGTTGGCCTTCAATCGTTGCATAAGGTTTGGCGGCATCGCCACCAAAGCACAGCATGAAATAGCCCAGCGCCATCAGGATCGCGCCGAATTTGACCGAACGCTTTGATCCCAGATACCGGTCGGCAATGAGCCCGCCGACGAGCGGCGTCAGATAGACCAGCGCGGTGAAGCCACCGTAAATGCCGGTGCTGGTCGTGTCGTTGAACAGGAAATGCTTGGCAAGGTAGAGCGTCAGAATGGCCCGCATGCCGTAATAGCCGAACCGCTCCCACATTTCGGTGGTGAACAGGCGTTTCAATTGTGCGGGATGGCCAAACCAGTCGCCATGCGTCGGTTGGGCAGGATTGGTGGCGCTGATGTTGTCCGAAGCCATATGGGCGGGCGTTCTCGTCGTTGTTGCCAGGTGCCATGCGCCTCTCCCGAGCGTGGCGTCACGGCTTTAGTGGCACGAACGTGCGTGGCAAGAAACTATTTTCAAACGCAACCAGTCTGAAGTGGAGGAAGGCCGTCGTTGCGTGCACAGCCGTATTATGGCATCACTGTATTATGGCAGTGCATCACCTATGACCAATCCGGGCCGCCCTGTCTATTTGCGCCTGCGCGATGAAATCTGCGCCGGCATTCTTGAAGGGCGCTATCCCGAAGGCACGATGCTGCCATCCGTCCGCTCATTTGCCGCTGAACAGGGTGCCAACCCTTTGACGGTCGCCAAAGCCTACCAGCAATTCCAGGACGAAGGATTCGTGACGGTCCAGCGGGGAATCGGAATGTTCGTTGCGGCAGGGGCCGTTGAGGCGCTGCGCAAGCGTGAGCGCGAATCATTCCTAACCGAAGAATGGCCTGTAATTGTCCAAAGAATGCATTTGCTTGGCCTCAAGTTAGCAAATTTGACCGAATTGGGGTGAATCTGTTCATTTTGGTGCGACGAAGACAAAATCAACCGATTGTAATGCGGGTTTTTGCGTGGCAGGAATGCTTAATGCGTTCTTACGGGGGTTTGGGCGCAGGGGTCGTAAACAAAAGGGGGACGCAGCAACTGCGTCTGGCGGAGGGTATCGAATGATTAGATCGGAGCTGCTGCAGGCTCTCGCAAAAGAGAGCCCGGATATGCGCAGCGAAGAAATCGAACGCGTTGTCGACGTGTTCTTTGACGAAATTGCCAAGCGGTTGGCTGATGGTGGCCGCGTGGAACTGCGCGGCTTCGGTGCGTTCTCCACGCGTGACCGTGATCCGCGCAAGGGTCGCAACCCGCGCACGGGTGAAACTGTCGAAGTCCCGGGCAAGCGCGTTCCCTATTTCAAGGCTGGCAAGGAAATGCGTGTCCGGCTCAACGCCGACTGACGCACACCATGACAATGCCACCATGCACAAGCCGCTGCAACTGACCGTTGCGGCGGCTTTGATGCTGTGGCAAGCGCAAGTTGCACATGCGGACGTGGCGGAATGGTAGACGCCAGGGACTTAAAATCCCTTGATCTTTGATCGTGCGGGTTCGAGTCCCGCCGTCCGCACCAAGCTTTTCTGGCCAGCGTCGTCATCTTGCTGAAATATAGTACTTTTTGACGCTTGGCTGTTGCGTGAATGTCAAATTGTGCCCCTATGCCCGGGTCCGAAACCGGGTTTTAAAGGGGATATATGAAACATTTCGTTCGCGGCGCATCACGTGGCCTATCCTCGATTACGTGTTCAGCGCTGCATAAGGTACCGGGGGCTTTGCTGCCGGTGCTGGCCCTTACCGCCTGCGCCGGGGTGCAGACCCCGCCGCGTCCGTTCTATCCGGCACATGACGTCATGGCTTCGGGCGAGACTGCGCCGGTGGGTACAGCGGCGGCAGACGCGGCGGATGATCCGGCGATCTGGCGCAATGCTGGCAATCCTGCTGCCAGTCTGATTGTGGGCACGGACAAGAAGGCCGGGCTTTATGTCTATGGCCTGGACGGCAAAGTGCGCGATTTCGTGGCGGCGGGCGCGCTCAATAACGTTGATCTGCGCGAAGTGCGGCCCGGGGTGATTGTGGTGGCGGCCAGTGATCGTTCCGACCGGGCGGAACCGCGCATCGCACTGTTCGCGCTGGATGGCGCAACGGGCAAGCTGACAACGCTTGGCGCGCAGACGTTCCTGCCGCAAGGCCATGCGCCTGCTGAAGCTTATGGTTTTTGCATGGGTGGCGCGCTGGCCGATGGTGAAATGGCGCGGGCCTATGTGGTGTTGAAGGATGGCACCGTTGCCGAAAGCCGGTTGGTGGCACGTGAAGGCGCGATCAAGGCGGAGCATTTACGCAACGTGAAGTTCGCCACGCAGTCCGAAGGCTGCGTTGTCGATGACCGCAGCGGCACGCTTTATGTGGCTGAAGAGGATATCGGCATCTGGCGGGTGGATTTGCGCAGCGCCAGTCTGGCCGCAACCGTATTTGCCAAAGTGAGCGCAGGGCAGGGCCTGGTAGATGACGTGGAGGGGCTGGCGCTTGCGCCTGAAGGCGCGACGGGCGGCTGGCTGGTGGCATCAAGCCAGGGCGACAATGCTTATGTCCTGCTGGACCTGGCAACGGCACAGCCAACCAAGCGTTTTCGCATTGCTGCTGGCCAATATGGCGCGACCAGCGATACCGATGGAATCGAATTGGCGTTGGGGGATTTCGGGCCGTCCTATCCGATGGGACTTTTTGTGGCGCAGGATGGCAACAATGCGCCGGCTGCCCAGAACTTCAAATTGGTCGATTGGTCCAGAGTGATGGGCAAAGCCGCCAACTGAATGGCGATTTGGCGTTTACACCTTCCGGCACCGAGACTTCTCAACCACCGTCATGCTGAACTTGTTTCAGCATGACGCTAGCGCAAGAACCGCATGCGAGCGGGGCGTTCCCCGAAGGTTGTCATGTTTCACGCAGAGACGCAGAGAAGAAGTGGAGGCGCGGAGAGGTTGGGTTTGGGGGCGAAGCTGTTGTTTCAAGGCTGACATAGCCGTATTGTTTATGGCCGGATTTTTGGATGGCCTTGCGGCAAAGACTGCCCCCTCCGCGCCTCCACTTCTTCTCTGCGCCTCTGCGTGAAACCCTTTCATTTCTTTATTCAAACCGACAGAGCCTGTTGAGCGATGGATGCTGAAACGAGTTGAGCATGACGGGGTGGGGCTTTGCAAACCCATCGTGTTTGCCAACGGCGTAAGTCCCGACCGAAAGCAAAAACGTTCAACTCCGGAAATGTGGTTAACCCCAAAGTAGGACTTCGCGGGCTATACTTTTCATGCCGGGGCCTCATGTGATCCCCGGTTTTTTGCCGAGAACACCACGCAAGGGGATTTGGCTTGGCCCGCAATGACGAACGCCTTCCCGATGTATCGGACGGTCGGAGCGATCAGGATCAACGTACCCGCGAATTTCTCTGCATCATTCGCGATGCATCATCGATGGGCGTCAAAGTCCGCCTGTTTTCGCCCCTGCCAGACCAATACAGCACGATCCTTGTCGAAATGAGCAATGGTGATTGCTACCCCCTGGAAGTGATCTGGAAAGAGGGTGAATACGCAGGTTTGCGCTTTGTTGACGAGGTGAACCTTGAAGGTTTGCTGGACGAAAACAGTGGCGCATACCCGAAACGGCAGGTCCGGCTGCGGGTTCAACTCGATGCCATGCTCCATTCCGGCGGCGAGGCGGTGAGCGTGGGGTTCAGGGACATTTCGCAACGCGGTGGCAGTGTCGCGTGTGACAAGTGGCTGTTAATGAACGAGTTGGTGCGCATTGAAGCCGGGGCCTTGCCCACAATCTATGCCAAAGTGCGCTGGCGCAATCATCCGCACTATGGATTGCTGTTTGAACAGACCTTCCAGCTTGATGAATTGGCGCGGATTACAGCGCCATTGCAACCCGATGAGGGCCAGTCTGGTAACATCGCAAATAAGCTGCACGGATAAGGCCGAAACAGGCACTTTTCGCGCATCCGCACGCTGTTGTTAACCAAGTCTTAGCCATTTTTGTTCACCTCTGAAGGCCAGCGAATAGCGCTTGGACGGGGGCTTCGATGGTTAGCGGTGAGAAGGTGGTTGAGGGCCGGTCCGGGCAAAGTGGCGCGCAGACCCGCAAGGTTGACGTGGCCATCATCGGCGCGGGCCCTGCAGGCCTTACCGCAGGCTATCTTTTGACCCGGCGCGGATTTTCGGTGGCGATCATCGAGAAAGACCAGACTTATGTCGGCGGTATCAGCCGCACGGTCGAGCATGAAGGCTACCGGTTCGATATCGGCGGCCACCGCTTCTTCTCGAAATCCAAGCAAGTGGTGGACTTGTGGAACGAGATTTTGCCCGATGATTTCATCCAGCGCCCGCGGATGAGCCGCATCTATTACGAGGGCAAGTTTTACTCCTATCCGTTGCGGGCGTTCGAAGCGCTGTGGAACCTTGGCATAATGCGTTCCGCTTTGTGCATGGCAAGCTTTGCGCAGGCCAAGGCCTTTCCCAACCGCAATGTGAAAAGCTTTGAGGACTGGACCATCAACCAGTTCGGCCAGAAACTCTATTCCATCTTTTTCAAGACTTACACCGAGAAGGTGTGGGGCATGCCCTGCGATGAAATGAGCGCGGACTGGGCGGCCCAACGTATCAAGGGCCTTTCGCTGTGGGGCGCGGTTGTCGATGGTCTCAAGCGCAGCCTGGGCCTGAACAAGCGCCCGAACGATGGCATGCAGACCAAGACTTTGCTGGAAACCTTCCGCTATCCGCGCCTTGGCCCCGGCATGATGTGGGACGCCGCGCGCGACAAGATCCTTGCGACGGGCAAGGGCGAAGTGTTGATGGGCCATGCCTTCAAGCAACTCGCCGCAGATGGGCAGGGCGGTTGGCGTTTGTCGGCCAGCAATGCAAACGGCGGCGAAGTGATGATCGAGGCGGCCCATGCGATCAGTTCGGCGCCAATGCGTGAACTGGCCGCGCGGCTGCATCCGCTGCCCGCGTCCTCGCTTGAGGGCAGCCGCTTGCGCTATCGCGATTTCCTGACCGTTGCGTTGAAGATCCGGTCGGAAGAGCTGTTTCCCGATAACTGGATCTATATTCACGATAGCAAAGTGAAGGTGGGCCGCATCCAGAACTTCCGCTCATGGTCACCCGAAATGGTGCCCGATGAAAGCGTGGCGTGCGTGGGGCTGGAATATTTCTGCTTTGAAGGGGACGCGCTGTGGGATTCATCGGACGATGATCTGATTGCGCTGGCGACCCGCGAAATGGCGATCCTTGGCCTGGTCAGCCCGGACAAGGTCATCGGCGGCGTGGTGGTGCGACAGGAAAAGGCCTATCCGGTTTACGACGATGAATATGCCGCCAATGTTGATGCAATGCGCAGTGAACTGGAAGCCGCGCACCCGACGTTGCACCTTGTCGGGCGCAACGGGATGCACCGCTATAACAATCAGGACCACGCGATGATGACCGCGATGCTGACGGTGGAAAACATCGCTGCAGGCGCGCGGATTTACGATACGTGGTGCGTCAACGAAGACGCCGAATATCATGAGGCTGGTGACGAGGGCGCTGAAAAGGCGATCCCTACCCGCGTTGCGGTAACGCCCGATCAGGCCGCTGCGCTGGCATCGGTGCGCGATGTGCCTGAACGCATCGTGCCGGATAAATCTGCCGCCAAGCCCGCATCAAAGGCCGCTTGATCCAGCCATAACCGGGATAATGCTGCCGATGATCAACCGTCTGCGCCGCATGTTGCTTTTGCGCTACCTGCTCGCCAGTCTTGGCGCGCTGGCGGTGGATATGGGATCATTCCTTGCGCTGCTGGCGCTGGGGATTGCGCCTGTGCTTGCCTCGGCCGCAGGATATTCGCTGGGCATTGTGGCGCATTGGCTGCTTTCAAGCCGGGCGGTGTTTGCCGATAGTGTTGCCGAAGAGCGGGGCGCGCGGACGCGGCAAAAGGCGCTGTTCGTGGGGTCTGCGCTGATCGGCCTTGCGCTGACCACCCTGATCGTGGGGATGGGGACAGCGCTGGGCATGGATTCGCGGGCGTCCAAAATCCTCGCCATCGCCGTCAGCTTTACCGCGACGTGGCTGCTGCGCAAACGGATTGTCTTTCAATGAGGGCGATTCAGGCCGGAGCGCCTTTCACCAAAGACCGCGCCAAAACGCCCGTTGTTGCGGTGCTGCTGCTGTGGGCTGTCACGTCTGTATTGATGATGGTGGCGATGCGCGGGAGCATTGGTCCTACCGGGTTCATGGATGCTGACGATGCCTTGCGTATGCAGCAGGTCCGCGATCTGCTGAACGGGCAGGGCTGGTTTGATCTTCACCAGTATCGCATTGCCCCGCCCGATGGAGTGGCGATGCACTGGACGCGCATCGTGGATATCCCGCTGGCCGTGGTCATCCTGCTGTTCCGCCCGTTTCTGGGGCAGGCGCAGGCCGAGATCATGGCCATTGTGCTGGTGCCGTTGCTGACTTTGGCTTCGGCCATGCTGCTGAGCGCGCGTCTGGCCGCGCGCCAGTTTGGCACATTATCGGGCATTATTGCCGCGCAAATGGTGGTTGCCGCCATTCCTGCCTCTATCCGCATGATGCCGCTGACGATTGATCACCACGGCTGGCAATTCGTCCTCGCGCTTGTCGCGCTGAACGGCATGGCCTCGCGCGGGGAGCGTGTGGGCGGGGCTGTTGCCGGGTTGGCGCTGGCGCTGGCTTTGGCGATTTCGCTGGAATCACTGCCTTTGGCGATCATCTTTGCCGGGGTTTGCACCTTGCGCCTGTTGCGCGGACAGCGCGAGTGGCTGGGCGCTTACATGGCCAGTCTCGGCCTGGCGAGCGCGGTCCTTTTCCTGCTGACGCGCGGGCTGTCAGACCTTGCCGATCACTGCGATGCCGTTTCGCCGGTGCATGTGATGGTCCTGTTGTGGAGCGCGGGTTGCTGTTGTTTGCTGCTGCCGCGCCTGCGCCGTCGGCCTCCGGCGTTAAGCCTGATTGTGCTGGCCGGTGTCGGCCTTGGCGCGCTGGCGCTGATGGCAGCGCGCGCGCCGCAATGTGTGGGATTGGACGCGTTTGCCGCGCTTGATCCGCTGGTCAAGAACGTGTGGCTGGATTCGGTGTCCGAAGGTTTGCCCGTTTGGCGGCAAGTCCTGCTTGTCAGCGCCACTATGGTGCTGCTGCCATTGTTCGGCCTGATCGCCTGCTGGCGGTTGTGGCGTAATGCTCAGGATCAGGCGAGCCGCGATTGGTGGCTGGATATGGCGCTGCTGCTGGCGGGGGCGACCGTGGTCGGCCTGCTGGTCACGCGCGCTTCTGCGGTTTCCTGCCTTTTCGCGACGATCCCGGCGGCTTGGCAGTTCCGTGCGCAAGTTTCCGCGTGGCAGGCTGATCCTCTGGTCTTGCGCAGACTGGGGCGGATGGTGTTTCTGGTGGTACTTCTGGTGCCGGGCGTGGCCATTGGCCTTGCGGGAGAGGCTGTGATGCGCCAACCGGCCCGGTCAACGGCGATGGAGCGGTGCAAACTTCCCGCGGCCCTGCCCGCGCTGGGCCGCGTGCCCACCACCATAATCCTGTCAGGGCTGGATCTGGGCCCGGCCATATTGGTCAACACCCCGCATACCGTGGTTGCCACTGCGCATCACCGCGCAAGCGATGCCATGCGCGATCTGCTCGTTGCGTTTCTGGGGCCAGACCACGGCGCCCGCGCCATCATGGCCCGTCGCGGCGCAACCATGGTGGTCATTTGCCCGACAGATGGCGAGGCGCAGCTCTATAGCCGCCTTGCGCCCGACGGCTTCATGGCCCACCTCATCGCGGGCAAAGCGACTGCGTGGCTGGAACCCATGCCTTTGGCCGCTTCCGGCGGGATCAGGATGTGGCGGGTGCGTCTTGCCCCGGTGCCCGATAGCGCGCGATAAACGGGGCGAGGTGCCCGCGGTAAACATCGCCCAGGCCGATTGCGCCAGTGTTGATCGGTTCGCGCACCTGCATGACGCTGGCGGTGGATACGACGCGCCGGGTTTCGTGCGGGCGGAACACTTGCGGTTCTTCGGGCAAGTGGCAATGCGCAAGGATGCGGCGAATGTGGTCGTCAGGATGGCGCACCAGATCTTCGTAATCGACGACAAGAATGCGGTCTGGAAACAGCGCGGTCCAGTGGCGGAAGAGTTCGTCCTCCAGCGTAAAGTGTTGCGCGATATCGGCAAGGTCCCAACTCCAATCGAGCCCTTGCAGGAAGTAGGTGCGAAAGGCTGACCATGCGCAGTCCACCGGATCACGCCGCAGCCAGATGATCGGCGCTTGTGGCAGCAGGGCGGCAATCAGACCCATGAACCGGCTGGTATTCAACGCCTTGTCAACAAAGCGGCCCTGTTTGCCAAAGCGTTCCTGGCCCAGATGAATGTAAAGGGCGGCAAGGTCATCGGCATGGCCGCCCGCAGCCAGATAGCTTGCCAGACCAGCGCCGCCACTGCCGGGCAAATCGCGCTGCACCACCGCCATGCGGCCCATTTCCTCGCCGCCGGTAACAGCAGAATGGCTGACGAGAATCTGTTCGACCAGCGTCGTGCCCGAACGGGGCAGGCCTGTGACAAAGATCGGCGCGCTGGTATCGATCGACACCCCGGCATTCACGCGATCAACGAAGGCCCGGTCGAAGCCATCGCGGCATTGCGCGGCATCCCGCACGTCGGCGGCGGCATCGTACGGACGCCATGTGCGGACAAGCGCAGCACCTTGGGCAAAGTGGCGGAAGGCGACGTCCGGTTCCTTGCGGTCAAAATGGACCCGCCCGGCGGCATAGTGATAATGCGCGCGTTCAAGGGCGGGAGCGCCTGCCATAGCCGTTTCAGCGGCAAGAATGCGGTCGCCGACAGGATCGCCCGCCGTGCGCTTTCTGGCTGCGGAAAGGGAAAGCATGGCCTGCCCCAATTGCGGGTCAACATCCAGCGCTGCCAGAAGTTGCCGCTCGGACTCCTCCATTTGCCCCATGTTCACGGCAATTGTGCCGCGAATGTAATGGTGGCCCGATGGGGTGGGCACGCCGAAGGGCACGTGGCCCATGGTTTCCTGTGCGCGTTCCAGTTGCCCGGTCTGGGCCAGCATCGCAGCCTGAAGAAAGCGGGCCTGCGGATCGGCCGGATAATGGGCGACATAACGCGCCATCGCATCATTGGCGGCGGTATATTCGCCATTGGTTTGCATGACTTTGGCGATGGAATGCCAGTTTTTGCCAAGCGGCGGATTGCCTTCAAGCAAAGCGAAAGCAGCGGCATTGGCATCGCGCCTGTTGCGGCGTTCAAGGGCGCTGACGAAGGTGCGCAGCAACTGCGCGGCTTGCTCGGAAGTCATGCAGGTTGCCTATAGAAAAGCGCCGGGCAAAAAAAGAGGGGCGGCCCGAAAGCCACCCCTCCGTTTTACACGGTATTTCGCTTCAGATCAGAAATTGATGCCGAACTGGAAGCGGAAGAAGCGCGGCTGCTGGTACGACAGCGGGGTGCCATAGTCACCGCGTGGACGACCGTTGCCCTGCGTTCCCAATTCGCGAACGTCGAGTACGCCCTGCTGGTTGAAGACGTTGAACACGTCGACACGGAAGGTACCTTCAAACGCGTCGGTTGGCAGTGTGAATACGGCCGACACGTTGGTGAAGATGTTCCAGTCTGATTCAAGCTGCGAACCACGTGGCGTGAGCGAAAGGCTCGTTCCCGCTGCGTTGTTCTGGAATGCCTTGAATGCAGGGTTGGTGATCACGTTACCCGAGGAGTCCACGTTGCAGTAGAAACCTGCCGCGCCATATGCACCAGCGAATGGATCAACCGATACTGGTACGCGACCGATGCAGCCAAACTTGCGTGGCGACACTGCTTGGAATTGCGTGCCAAGTGTTAGCCAATCGGCAATCTTGTAAGAGCCAAAGACCTTGAACTTGTGACGCGCGTCGCTTGGCAGGTAGCCATAGGCACCGTTGACGAGACCCGGTTGGTCGAATGCGGTGGTCAGACCCGAGTCGGTCTGGCTGTTATCCGAACGGATACCGCCTTCGATGTTACCTTCAGACTTCGACCATGTGTACGAAGCAGAAAGGCTCCACGTGCCATCAAAGTCACGATCAAACGTGGCGGTGATTGCCTTGTAGGTACGACGTGCCCGCGGATAGCCAAGATCAGCTGCCGAGAAGTCGATCGTACGCAGAGTGGTTTCACCGTTGACCGGATCCGACAGAGTGATCTGCGCATCGCGACCTGGGTTTGCCAGCACATACTGGTGGAAGCCTGACCAGATCGGGCTACCCGATGCAGTCGTGCAATCAAGGCTGTTGTCGTCGCAATACTTGTTTACAGCAGCATCGATTGCAATGTCTTCGAGCGAGTCATTCAGCTTACGATACTGGCCGAACAGACCAACGCGAATGCCGTTGCCAAGCTGATGTTCGAAGCCGAGCACGAATTCGTCAACCGACTGCGGACGCAGGTTCTTCGAAACGGTAGCGATGGTTGGCGTTGCTACACCATCCGAGATGATATCGCAGTTGCGAACATTGGTGTCGGGGCATGGTGCCGCGTCAGCAAAGCCCAAAACCGGCGCACCAAGGATTGGAGTACCGTCAGGATTTACGCCCGAAACAAGATTGTAGCGGGTGTAATCGAGTTCAGCACCGGCCAAACGAATGTTGGTGTTGGCAACGACAGGCAGGAAGTAACGGCCATAAGAACCGTAAATCTTCGTGCGCTTGTCACCGAACGGGTCGAATGTGGCCGCAAGGCGTGGCGCCCACTGGTTGCCCGACTTGTAGTATGTTTCGCCGTTCACGTTGTTGTTCGAGAAGCGGTCATTACGTACGCCAAGGTTCAGGACCAGACGGTTGTCGAACAGTGACCAGCTGTCTTGCAGGTAGAACGCTTCGTTGCGCGAGGTGAAAACACCACCGTTAATGAAGGTACGGCCCGTGACATACAGCGTGTTTGGCGTTGTTACATATACGTCGCCCGAACCCGAGTTCACATATGTGTAAGCAACATTGCCGGTGTAGCTGCTGGTGGAGTCAGTCGTCAGGTTTTCGCGGTCGTAACCTGCCTTGAAGTGGTGCTCACCAAAGGCATTTACGAACAGTTCGACGTCACCACGGTAGAATTCGCGGGTGTCGAGGTTGGTTTCGATACCTTGGATTGGGTTACCCGAAAGCGCAGGGCTGAAGTTGCCCGACGTGTCGCTGATGAACGGATAGTTCGGCTGCGAAGAACCGGCAATGTATTGGCTCTTGTTCTTGCCGTAAGCGCCCGAAATCGTGAGGAAGTCGGTAAGCTGGCCGGTGTAGCGGCCTACGAAGTTTTCGCCGCCTTCTTCGATGATGGCCGTGCTCTGATACGCGCCGCGAACAACGCCGGTGTCAACGCGCGAATCGTAGCCGCCGCCTGTGGTGTCGGTTACGCCAAACGAATCACGATAGGTCTGCTGCGTCGAGTTGAAGTAGGTAAACTCGAGGCGATGACCGTCAAATGGCAGGAAGTCGAGCTTGCCGCCGTAGAATGGCGAACGGATCTTGTCTTCAAGACGACGCAGGCCGGTGCTGTAGGGTTGGACCTGCAGACGGTCGAGCGGATCGGCGCTGGCTGGATCATCAATCGTGGTGTTAGGATTGGTGGTCAACTGCGTATCACCAAACTTGTTATAGTTCGTTTGGTAGAAACCGTAGAAGAACAGTCGATCCTTGATGATTGGGCCGGAAAGGCTGAAAATTGCCTGAATCTGTTCGCGTGAATCTTGATCGTTCTGGTCGATCAGGGTGTTCTTGCGATCTTCTGTCAGGCCATCGGGCTGCCAGTTTACCAAGATGCCGCCGTGGAATTCGTTGCCGCCCGACTTGGTAACAGCGTTGATGAAGCCGCCGGTGAAGCGACCGAATTCAGCAGGAACGCCGCCGTTCTTGACTTCAACCGTCTGATAGAATTCGAAAGGAACCGTGACAGAGCCGAGGCCTTCACGGAAATCGGTGATGTTCAGTCCGTTGACGAAGAACGTGTTTTCTGAAACCGAACCGCCTGAAATTGAGGGCAAACTGCCGAATGCGCTGTCGCCCTGGCTGGTGCCGGGAGCAAGCAGAATGACCGAGGTAAGATCGCGTGCAACGGGGATACGCTCTGCAACGTCGGCGACCGAGATGACTTGGCCCGTGGTGGTGCGGTCAAAATCGGAAACGCGGATGCGCTGACCGGTAACGACGATCGAGCCATCAGCCGATGCGGTGCCGGCGCCTGCTGGTGCAAGTCGGAACGAGTTGCCGCCTTCAGACTGCGTGATGCGGACTGCCGGATCGGTGAAGGTTGAATAACCGTCAGCCGTTACGGTGAAGGTGTATGTGCCCTGTGGCAGGGTGGGGATGCGGTAGTTGCCCGAAGAATCGGTTGTGACCGAGCGGGTAAAGCCCTGATCGTTCGACCGGATTTCAACAGTTGCGCCCGCAATCGGTGCGTCATCTTCGCCAACGATTTGGCCGCTCGCGGTAGCGTTTGTAAAATCTTGCGCCATTGCTGGTGCAACGAAGGCGGCTGAGGCGGCGAAGCCTGCAATTACCAGCGCCAGTGGCGCTGCGCTCGCTCGGAGCGCGGAGAAAGTTTTTTTGTTCACGTGTACAGTCCCTTGTTGTCCTGTCCGCCTGCGCCCCCGAAGATTGGCAACAAGCACTTTTCCGACCGCACCAGATGTTGTCTCGTTGTGGTTAAACATCGGTGCATCCGGAAAAAGATTTCTCCGTTTGGCGGATTTAGCCGGTCAGTTACATACAGGAATGAGAGTTGCGAAATAAATCCGCAATGTGTGTAGCAAAAGTGCCACACTGTCCTTGGGGCAGGTCGTGAATGCCAGCATTCCCGCAGATCGGGACTGGTGCGCAAAAATTACACTTACCGCATGTTCACTTGCCATTAATTACAACCGAGACTGCTTTTGTCGTAACAAGCGGCCATCCGGCCCTGTCAACGGGTTGCGTCTGTAACCAGTTCCCGCAGCATCAGGATGGGATCGATCCGGTGTTCGTGCCACTTCATCGACCAGTGCAAATGGGGCCCGGTGGCGCGTCCGGTTTGCCCGATGCGCCCGATGGCTTGTCCCCGGGCCACAGAATCGCCCTGGCTAACCAGCAGTTGTGAACTGTGCAGGAAGGCGCTGTTGAGGCCCATGCCATGGTCGATCATCAGGAGGTTGCCCTCCAGACTGAAGGGGGCGCTGGCCGCCAGAATCACCACGCCATCAGCCGGCGCGACAAAGGGCGTGTTTGCGCCGCCTGCTATATCAAGGCCGGAATGATAAGCGCCGGGTTGCCCGCGATAGACGCGCTGCGATCCGAACCGGCCCGAGAATCGGCCGGGTGCGGGGCGGATAAAGTCTTGCCGCCAGCCTTGCGCTCTGGTTTCAATCTTGCGCGCGGCGGAAATGCGGGCGAGTTCTGCCTTGCGCAGGCGGGCGTAATTTTCGTCCGTAATGCCGCCGGGGCGGCGCGCGGCGTTGATATGTTCAATTTTCCATGCGCGCGGGCTGATCGCCAGCGGAAGCGCAAAGCTTCTGCCGTTGGTGTGGACCGCGACCAATTGCGCGGCAGGACCGGCATCACGATCAAACGCGATCAGGAATTTGCCATCACTGGCGAAAGGGATCGGCCTGCCATCCAGAGTTAGCGCGCTGACATTGGGCGAAACTTTGCCGCGCAGCCACCCGCCTTGCGTCAATTGCCCGCCCTTATCGATTGCGATGGGGACGGGCGGCGTGTTGCCGAGCGTTAGGACAGCAACGGTCGCGCTGCTGCCCACGATGAATTGTCGCCTGCCGATCATTGGCCTTCAAGATGGCGGCGCGTTGAAATTTCGCACGAGGCATAGGCTTCCTGCCGCTCGGCACACCAATAGCGCAGCATATCGAGCGGGATTTTCACGCCCGATACGGCGCAGATCACGTGATCGCCTGCGGACAACTGGCGCAAACTGCCGGGGAGATAGTGCATCCGCGCAAGGCGGTCATTCTGGGACATTAACATGAAAGCTAACCTAGCGGCTTTGTGGCTTCAGAACAATTCCTGCTGACCGGGCGGCGATGCAACCGGGCGCGGTTTTGGCGCAGGGCGTGGTGGCGGGTTTGCGGTGTCTGTCGCCACATCCAGCGTGCCGTCGGCAAATTCGATACGCAGCGCCGGGTGCGTTGCCGCATCGGCACGGCTGCGCACGACATGGCCATCGGGCGCGGTGACGAGGACATAGCCGCGTTGCAGCGGGGCCTTGGGATCAAGCGAGCGGCGCAACCGGTCAAGCGCATCGACTTTGCCGCGTGCATGATCGATCCGCTGGAGCAGCGTTTCGGGGCGCAGGCGTTGCGCGGCAAGGCGCTCACGCTCACGCGCTACCCGTGCGGATAGCAGCGCGGGGCGCAAGGCTCCGGCATGGCGGGCGAGCAGCGATCCGGCGATTTCGGTGCGGTGAACGAGGGCGCGGCGCAAGCGGTCGGCCAGATCGTCAACCCGCTGGGCCTGTCCTTGCAGCAGGGTTTGCGGCTGGGGCAGGCGTTGGCTGCGCGCTTCGAGCCGCTCTTTGGCCTGGGAAAGCTGGCGGGCAAGCGCGCGGCGCTGGCGGGCGTTGAGATCGGCGACGAAGGCGGCAAGCTCGGCCTGCACCGGCACCGCGAGTTCGGCAGCGGCGGTGGGCGTGGGCGCGCGCAAATCGGCGGCGAAATCGCACAAGGTGGTGTCAGTCTCGTGGCCCACGGCGCTGATGATCGGGATGGAGCATTCCGCCACCGCGCGGACCACGTCTTCCTCGTTAAAGCCCCACAAGTCCTCGATGGAGCCGCCACCGCGCGCGACAATTACCAAGTCAGGCCGGGGGATCGGGCCATTTGCGGGCATGTTGGAAAAGCCGCGCACGGCGTTTGCCACTTGTGCGCCTGCGCCCTGGCCCTGCACCAGCACCGGCCAGACGATGACGCGGGTGGGGAAGCGGTCTGACAAGCGGTGCAGGATGTCGCGGATCACCGCGCCGGTGGGCGATGTGACCACGCCGATCACGCGCGGCAGGAACGGCAGGGGCTTTTTGCGCGCGGGATCGAACAGGCCTTCGCTGTCAAGCCGCGCTTTCAGTTTGGCAAGCAGCGCCAGCAGCGCGCCTTCGCCCGCGATTTCCATGCGGTCGATCACGATCTGGTAGTTCGACCGGCCAGGATAAGTGGTCAGCTTGCCGGTGGCGATCACTTCAACGCCGTCTTCGGGGCGGAAGCCGAGCTTCTGCGCGCCGCCGCGCCACATCACGCCGTCGAGTTTGGCGTTTTCATCCTTGAGGCTGAGGTACAAGTGGCCGGAAGCCGCGCGTTTGACGCCCGAAAGCTCGCCGCGCACGCGCACAAATCCGAAGCGATCCTCGACCGTGCGCTTGAGCAGTTGCGAAATCTCGGAGATGGAAAGGGCCGGAGCGTTGTCGCCAGCCGATTCCCTCGCTAGGAGCCCGCCCGAGCCGTTGATGTCGTCGTCGCTATCGGGCGCGGAAGGGAATGCCATGAATATCCTGCTGATCGGGTCTGGTGGGCGCGAACATGCGCTTAGCTGGAAACTGGCCCAATCGCCACTGCTGGGCAAGCTCTATGCCGCGCCGGGCAATCCCGGCGTTGCCGAACACGCGCAACTGGTGGCGCTGGAGCTGACCGATCACGCGAGCGTGGTGACATTCTGCGAGACGCATCACATCGGCCTGATCGTGGTCGGCCCCGAAGCGCCGCTGGTGGATGGCCTGTCGGATTCGCTGAGAGCGGCGGGCTTTTCAGTGTTCGGGCCAAGCCAGGCGGCAGCGCAACTGGAAGGATCAAAGGGCTTTACCAAAGACTTGTGCGAACGCGCTGGCATCCCCACCGCAGGCTATGTCCGCGCAAAATCACTGGTGGACGCGCGCGCTGCTTTGGCGCGCTTTGGCGCTCCGGTGGTGATCAAGGCCGATGGACTGGCGGCGGGCAAGGGCGTGGTCGTGGCGATGACGATGGCCGAGGCCGAGGCTGCGGTGGACGACATGTTCGATGGCGCGTTCGGTTCCGCGGGTGCCGAAGTGGTGATCGAGGAATTCATGACCGGCGAGGAAGCCAGCTTCTTTGCCCTGACCGATGGGGCGACCATCGTGCCGTTCGGCTCTGCGCAAGATCACAAGCGTGTGGGCGATGGCGATACCGGCCCCAACACCGGTGGCATGGGCGCCTATAGCCCCGCCCGTGTGCTGACGCCCGAACTGGAAGCCGAAACGCTGGCCAAGATCATCGCGCCGACGGTTAAAGCGATGGCGGACGAGGGCAATCCCTATTCGGGCGTGCTTTACGCAGGACTTATGCTGACCAGCGAAGGCCCCAAGCTGATCGAATACAACGCGCGCTTCGGCGATCCCGAATGCCAGGTGCTGATGATGCGCTTCGAAGGTGATCTGGTGGAACTGCTGCTGGCGTGCGCTGATAACAAGCTGTCAGCGATCCAGCCCCCGCGCTTTTCATCCGACGTGGCGATGACTGTGGTGATGGCGGCTGAAGGCTATCCCGGAACGCCCAAGAAGGGCGGGCGGATTGACCATATCCCCGCAGCCGAGGCGGGCGGTGCCAAAGTATTCCACGCAGGCACTACGCTTTCGGGCGATGGCGTTCTGTCGGCCAATGGCGGACGCGTGCTGAACGTGACGGCCAAGGGGCCGACCGTGAAGGCGGCGCGCGATCTGGCCTATGCCGCTGTTGACGCAATAAACTTCGCGCAAGGCTTCTGCCGCCGCGACATCGGCTGGCGCGAAATTGAACGGGAAAAGGGCGGTGGATAGTTTGAATGGGTTAGTCGGGAAATTGGAAATGCCGAGCGATCATTTATTTCAATCTCATTTTGGCCGCCTTTAAGGTTGAACTCATGCAATTTTTCCACTCGTCAGGGTTTCTGTCGCTGATGACAGTTCTACTAGAATCTGAAAGATCCTCCTTTTCAACTCTTAAATTAATTGGAACGATTGCATTTAAACCGCCGGGAGTCATCGCGTAAGAAAAAGTAAAATTTTCATTTTTAGAAATACTACCAATCGTAGCATCAATTCCAATTTCACTAAAAGAAAATGCGAATATTTTAAAACCTTCCCCACTGTCGTTGCTGTTCAAGAAGTCTGCTTTATTTGTCTCATGTCCATTCATAAGATAAACTTCATTAGGAGCTAGGAAGGATGAGTTTTCTTCTAGGCCTTTAACTCCCAATTTAAGAGATAATATCATATCTTTACCCTCAAAGTATAGATATGACAAATTTCCTGTCAGATAGACATATCTACCTTCTGAATATTCCGGATCATTTCTAACGGCTTCAAATGAAATTTGGCAGCCAATTAAATTACCTGATACGTATTGGGGAGAAACTTGAGTGGAGAGTGTTATGGTTTGACTTGGGTTGGCATGCGCCCAACTGATGGGAACTATTGCCCAAAAAAGTCCAAATAGCACTGCAAACAGTTTGGAGTTATCCATGATTGCCCTCGTATTCATGCCGTCGGTCGATTTTATGACGCTCGGCGCCACTAAATATTAGAAAAATGGTTAACAGCATCTGCAATAATTTCAATTTTTTGTTTATCTGTCCACTTCCCTCATTTTTTTGAATAGGCTGCTACAGCCTCAAATCACGCCCTGTTGCGCCATCGCGGCCAGTTCGGCTTCGCCGAGCCCGAGCAGTTCGCCGTAAACTTCGGCGTTGTGCTGGCCAACCACCGATGGCGCGGGGCGGCGGACGGAGCCGGGGGTGGCGGAGAGTTTGGGGAAGCTGGACTGCATTTTCAGCGGGCCGAAGCGTTCGGTTTCCACCTCGATGATCGCCTCGCGCGCCCTGAAGTGCGGGTCTTCCAGCATGTCGGGCGCGCGGTAGACGCGGCCTGCTGGGATCGAGTGTTCGATCATCAGGGCGTCGACCTGATCCATCGTCAGGGTGCGGGTCCAGGCGTTGATCAGGTCGTCCAGCTCGTCCTGATTTTCACCGCGCGGTTCGCGCCGATCATGAATTCGCCGTCCTTGCACGAATAGACGTTCGATGGAGCGATGCCTTTGAGGACCGAGCCGGAGCGTTCGCGGATATAGCCGGTGCGGTCATATTCGGGCACGAGGCCTTCCATGACTTGCAGCACGGATTCATAGAGCGCAGCGTCCACCACCTGCCCCCGGCCCGAACGGTCACGTTCGTGCAGCGCGGCCAGCACGCCCATGCAGCCGTAAGTCGCGGTCAGGGTATCGCCGATCGACACGCCCATTCGGCTGGGCGCGCGATCAGGTTCGCCCACGATATAGCGCCAGCCGCCCATTGCCTCGCCAATGCCGCCAAAGCCTGCACGGTCGGAATAGGGGCCGGTCTGGCCATAGCCCGACATGCGCGCGATGATCAGGCCGGGGTGTTCGGCGAGCAATACGTCTGGCCCCAGGCCCCACTTTTCCATCGTGCCAGGCTTGAAGTTTTCAATCAGCACATCGGCATGGGCGATCAGCTTGCGCACCAAGGCCTGACCTTCGGGCACGCGCAAATTGGCGCTGACCGAGCGCTTGTTGCGCGCGATCACTTCCCATTGGACTTTTTCCGCGCCTTGGCCCCAATCGCGCATGGGATCACCGGTTACGGGTGGCTCCACTTTGATCACGTCGGCACCCATATCGCCCAGCAATTGGCCGCAGAAGGGACCTGCGAGAAGCTGGCCGAGTTCGACGACGCGGATATCGCGCAAAGCTCCGGGATTATCAGCAGTCATTATGATCACTCCGCCGCTTCGAGAAGCGGCCATTCGGGCTGGATCGGCGCGGGAAGGCCGGTTTCCGCTTCGCAATTGGCGCGCAGGGCTTCAATGCCCGGCCCGTAATTGAACAGCGGCAGTTCGCCGCGAGTGTTGCGCAGTTCGGTGCGCAAGGCCTCGGTGGCCTCTGCGTTGACCGTACCGTGAGCATCGGCGATCACGCCATAGGCCTTTGCGCCTTCTGCCGTGATCAGGCCCTGCCGGATTTCGAGGCCCACGAGCGCCGGATCGCGCGCCAGAGCATCGCCCCAGCCGCCGCCGCCCCAGGTGATGAAGTGCAACTGGTCGCCCGCTTCCACTTCAACGTCTTCCACTTTGTTGCCGACGATGATCTGCGTGCCATCGGCCTTTTCAAGGATCTTGCGCGCCCGCGCTCCCGGTTCACCGCCATTTACGCCCCATGGCGGCACGAACCAGCGGTCATCATGGATGGCGATTGTGCCCTTTGACAGGAAGCGATAGGTCATGCGGATGCCGTTGCCGCCGCGATGCAGGCCTGCACCGCCCGAATCGGGTTCGCATTCGTAGCGTTCGATCACCATCGGGAAATAGCGTTCGAGGAATTCGTTGGGCACGTTGGTAAAGCCCGGCCAGAGCGAGTGGCCGTCAGGACCGTCGCCCATTGGCCGTCCGGGCACGCCACCAAAGCCGATCTGGAACAGCTGGAACCATTCGGCCTTTTTGCCGGGGCGTTCATCATTGCCCGAATAGAACAGGTGCGGGCTTGATGAAAATCCGGCCGCGTTGAGGAATTCCGGGGTCTTTTGCCCCAGCAATCCGCCCAGAATATCGAAAATGCGGCCCAGCGCATGGGTTCTGCCCGAGAGCGCGGCAGGGAATTTGGGCTTGAGCAGCGATCCTTCGGGGATGCGCACATCGATCAGATCATAGAACCCGTCGTTGAACAAGATCTGCGGATCGAACACCATGATCATGTAAATGCCGAAGAACATCTTGAACATGTTCTCGTTCAGCAGGAAATTGATCGAGGCGACCGATTGCGGATCAGTGCCCGCAAAATCGAGCACTACGCGCCCGTCCTCGCGCCACATCGTGCATTTGATCTTGTAGGGGCCAAAGCCCATGCCATCATCGCAGATATAGTCTTCAAAGCTGACTGGCTCTTGCGCAATCGCCATGCCGATCAGGGATTTCATCGCACGGTGATTGCGCGCCAGCAGTTCCTGCGTGGCCGAAACATAGACATCATCGCCGAACCGCTGCGCCATTTCGATCACGCGGCGGGCGGCCACGCGGCACGATGCGATCAGGGCGTTAAGGTCTGCCGCGCACCAATCGGGCTTGCGCGTCTGGTGCATGACAAGGCGGACGAGATCTTCGTTATATTCGCCCTTCTTCCAGATCTTTACCGGCGGAATGCGCACGCCTTCCTCGAAGATCGAATGGGCGTTGATCGGCATCGAGCCGACGACTTTGCCGCCGATATCGGACTGGTGGCCGAACATCGAGGTATAGGCGATCAGGCGTCCGTCCTTGAACACCGGCAGCAGCACCAGCCAGTCGTTGGAATGGCTGACCGCGCCGCCGACCGAATAGGGATCTGACAGGAAGATCATGTCGCCGTCTTCCAGCGTCCCTGCATAGTTATCAAGGAAGCCGCCGATGAAGCTGCCGAACTGGCCGACGATCATCTTGCCGGTATGATCGGCGATCAGCGGGAAGGCATCGCCCTGTTCGCGGATGCCCGGAGACATCGCGGTGCGCACCAGCGTTGCGTCCATTTCGATGCGCGCGTTGCGCAGCGCGTTCTCGATGATGTCGAGCGTGACCGGATCGATGGGGACGCGGTTGAAGGGGGTTTCGTTGGTCTGGATGATCGTCGCGGGCATCATAATGCTCCATCAATTGCTGCCCTGCCGCCGTTCGTGTCGAGCGTAGTCGAGACACTGGTGCGCGGTGTCTCGACTTCGCTCGACACGAACGGAGGAGGGAGAAGGTCGTTCACTTCAGGGTGATCAGGATGTTGCCGACGGCATCAACAGTGCCGGTGCAGCCGGATTCGATCAGTGTGGTCGAATCCATTTCACACACAATGGCAGGGCCGGGGATCACGTCTCCGGCGCGCAATTTGGCGCGATCATAAATCACGGCGGCCTGTTCGCGCCCGTCCATCCACAAGGTGTGATCGCGCATCTTGGCCGCAATGGGATTGCCGTCACCCTGTTCCAGCGGCGCAGCGGGCAGATCGAGCGCGCGGCCCATGGCAACGGCGCGCAAGTTCACGATCTCGTGCGGGGTATCCATGTTGAAGGTGAACAGGCGTTTGTGTTCGGCATCAAAGCGGGCAAGGATTCCGGCGATGCCATCACTGGTCAGGACATCGGCGGTGATCGTCAGCGGCACTTCGAAGGCTTGTCCGGCATAGCGCACATCGACTTCGAACGCGGTGGTGATCTCGTCTTCGGGCACGCCATCTGCCAGCAGATCGGCGCGGGTCTGTGCGGCCATTTCGTCAAGAATGGCGATCAGGTCTGCGGCTTGCGTCTGTGTGGCAAGGCGGCTGAACGAACGCGCGGTTTCGGTGCGCATCCGCGTGGTGGCATCGCCCAAAGCACACAGCACGCCGGGGCTGACGGGTGATATGGCGGGCCACGATCCCATCAGGCGGGCCACGGCGTTGACGTGGAGCGGACCCGCTCCGCCAAAGCCCATCAGCGCAAAGTCACGCGGGTCATAGCCCTGCTGGACCGAGATCATGCGCAGCGCGCCGAACATGTTTTCGTTGACGATATCGATGATCCCGCGCGCGGCGGCCATCAGATCGATCCCGAGGGCGTCGGCGATGGTCTGCACCGCCTTTTTCGCGCCTTCACGATCCAGATTGAATGTGCCGCCCAGAAGGTTCTCGGGAAGGTAACCCAACACAACGTTGGCGTCGGTTACGGTGGGCAACGTGCCGCCTTTTCCATAGGCGACCGGCCCCGGCACTGCTCCTGCGCTTTGTGGCCCGACCCGAAGGGCTCTTGTCAGCTCAGGAACATAAGCGATTGATCCGCCGCCTGCGCCGACGGTTTTGACGTCAAGGGCAGAGGCGCGGACGGAAAGGTGGCCTACCTCGGTGGTGCGCTGGCGGCGCGCTTCGAGGTTTTCAATGAGCGCAACGTCGGTGCTGGTGCCGCCGACGTCGAGCGTCAGAATATTCTTGATGCCTGCATTGCGGCCCACCCAGATTGCGCCGGTGACGCCACCAGCAGGCCCGGACATGAGGATGTTGACCGGGTGCTCTTCGGCCTTTTGCGCGCTCATCAATCCCCCGTCAGAACGCAGCAGCGAGAGCTTGCCGTTCATCCCGGCATCGGCAAGGCGCGAGCGCAGGTTCGATACGTACTTGCCCACAATCGGGCGCACCGCAGCATTGGCAACCGTGGTCAGCGTGCGTTCGTATTCCTGCATTTCGGGCAGGACTTCATGGCTGAGTGATACCGGAACGCCCGGCATGATTTCGCCCGCCAGTTCGCCCACGCGCTTTTCGTGCGCGCCGTTGGTATAGGCGTTGATCAGGCTGACGGTGATCGCTTCAACGCCATTGGCTTTGAGCGCCGAAAGCTGCGTGCGGATGTCGGCGTCATCGATCGGGCGCAGTTCGTTGCCTTCGGCATCCATGCGGCCCTTGATCGTGACGGTATCTTCCAACGCAGCCAGCGGCTGGGGTTTGGGCCAGATGATCCATCCGGCAAGCCCGCCCGGCACGAAACTGCGCGCGATTTGCATGATGTGGCGATAACCCTCGGTCGCGACCAGACCGACCTTCGCGCCCTTGCCTTCCAGCACGGCATTGGTGGCCACGGTTGTGCCGTGCAGGAAATAATCGATGTCCCCCGCACCGATTCCGGCCTTGGCGCAGATGGCCGTCACCCCGTTCAGGATGCCTTCGGAACTGTCGTGCGGGGTCGATGGCGTCTTGTGCCGCCAGAACGCGCTGCTGGATGTATCGAACAGCAGCAGATCGGTGAAAGTGCCGCCGACATCGACGCCAAGGCGATAGCCCATCGGGTGTTACTCCTGATCAGATTTCGGGAAAGCGGGCGCCTGGGCCACCATTCCGGGAAGTTTGCGGCCCATCACATCGGCAAGCCAGCGGTTGGTTTCGATCATTGTGCCAAGGTTCATGCCGGTTGCCACGCCTGCGCGGCCCAGCATATAGACCACGTCCTCGCTTGACACATTGCCTGCAGCGCCCGGTGCAAAGGGGCAACCGCCAAGGCCGCCCAAAGCCGCGTCGACCACGCTTGCACCTGCTTCAACCGCGGCCCAGACATTGGCGATGCCGGTGCCGCGTGTGTTGTGGAAATGGACGCGCACCGGGACCGGTGCGATGGCTTCCACCACGCGGCGGACAAGGCGCGAGACGTGCGCCGGATCGGCAACACCGATGGTGTCGGCAAGGCCCACCTCGATAGGGTTGGCTTGCGCCAGCGCGACGGCCATGGCCACGACGCGGTCCTCGCTCACCTCGCCTTCGAACGGGCAGCCAAATGATGCGCCAATGGTAACCTGACCCTTCAGGCCCGCAGCCTGCGCCATCGCGATGATCGCTTTGGCTGCATCCACCGATTCGCCGCTGGTCTGGCCCTGGTTGGCGATGGCAAAACTGTCAGTGGCAACGCAAACTGCGCCCAGTTCGTGCAATGCGCCGGTGGCAATGGCGCGTTCTGCCCCTTTGGCGTTCAGGACAAGCCCGATGTAGCTGACGCCGTCCACCTTGGGCAGTCCGGCGCAGACAGCTTCGGCATCGGCCATTTGCGGCACGCGCTTTGGATTGACAAAACTGGTCACTTCGATCCGCCGCGCGCCTGCTGCAATGCTGCGACGAATCAGTTCAAGCTTGTCGGCGGTGGAGACGAGTGCCTTCTCGTTCTGCAACCCGTCACGCGGGCCGACTTCGAGAAAGGTGATAGCCCGGTTCACGCGGGCGCCCTTGCCGGCAGGCGGGCCGATGAAATCGCCGAAGTGGGGGTGTGCCGGAAGTTCATCGCTCTCACCAAAGACGTGTGCAAAATGCCAATTCGTATTCAAAAAACCAAATCGAAACCGTGCAAAGATTGTGCAGCCATTTGAGTTGAGGCCGAAACCTGCACGTTGGTGCATGTTTTCTTCCACCTTGACCGCAGTGCTTTGTATACAATAAGCTGCTAGCCTCGCAAGAGTGCGTGTTGGGGTGAGGGTTGCCCCGCACACGCTTACGAAAAAGATTTTCAACGTAATCGAACCAACAGGGAGGTTTGAGAATGCGTGCTAGCCGTCTTTTAATCACGTCATCGGCATTGGGCCTTCTGCTCGCCGCCGCATCACCGTCTTTCGCGCAGGAAGCGCCGCAGGACACCGCTGTTGCCGAAGATGAGGGCGATGCCATCATCGTCACCGCGCGTCGGCAGAATGAGCGGTTGCAGGATGTACCGGCCTCGGTTGCGGTCTTGACCGCAGCAGCGCTGCAAAACACCGGCGCCAACAAGGCGGACGATTTTGCGCAGCTGACGCCCGGCGTAACGATTGTTACCGGAACCGCCGAGGCAGGCGACACGCAGATCAACATTCGCGGTATCAACGGTGCGCGCGATGCGGAAAGCTCGGTCGCGCTGGTGGTCGATGGCATTTTGAAGACCAATACCGCGCAATTGAACCAGCCACAGGGCACTTTGACGCAGGTCGAAATCCTCAAAGGCCCGCAAGGCGCGCTTTATGGCCGCAACGCTGCGGCAGGTGCGATTGTTCTGCAAACGCAGAAGCCGACCGACACGCTGACCGGGGCCATGCGCGCTTCCTATGCCAATGAAGCCACGGTCGAAGCCACCGCGCATGTCGCCGGACCATTGGGCGACAATGTCGGCTTCGTGCTGTCGGGCTATTACTTCACCACCGATGGCTGGTGGCGCAATTCGTTCCTTGGCAATGCCAAGACGGTGGACGACAAGGAAAGCTGGGCGGTTGATGGCCGGATCATGGTTGGGCAGGGCACTGCGACGCAGCTTGACGTCAAGGCGCGCTATTCGAAGTTCAGCGGCGCATCACTGCCGTTCAACGCCGCGTTCCACTTGCCCTTGTTCGGCGCGGTGAACCCTGCGTTTTATGAGGACATCAACAAGCACCCGTTCGCATTCTCGAACAACATCCGTGCGACGAACGACCAGAAAAGCTTCGACGTTTCGGCCAAACTTGATCATGAATTCGGCAATGGCATGAAGCTGGTTGCCTGGGGCCTCTATTCTGACGTCAAGCAAGACCTTGTTGCCGATGGCACTTCAGCCGACTTTGCGCGCTACATCAGCAACGCGAATCCTGCGGTGAACAGCTCGGTTGCCAGCTGCTTTGCCAGCACGGCGGCGCTGACCGGATTCCCCGTCAACCAGCCCGGCGCGATTGGCCAGATCCCTGTGCCGTTCATCTTCGCACCGGCCAACGGCTCCACCTTCGGACCATACAGCCCGACGACGTGCGACGGCACGCAGTACCAGCTGCGCGAACAGACCGATTACAGCGCAGAAGTGCGCTTGCTATCAAACGATGATGGCCCGCTGACATGGCAATTGGGCGCTTATTACCTGCACATCGATCGCAAGACCGGCGTCAGCCTTGGCGCAGATACCGGCGCGGGCGTGATCAAGCAGCTTTACAACGCTCCAAACAGCAGCAACCCGACTTCGCTGTTGCTGGCCGATGAATTCAACACCAATGTCTATGCAGCATTCGGTGCAGCGGAATGGAAGCCGTCCGATGTGTTCAGCGCAGGGCTTGCCTTGCGTTATGACATCGAGGACCGCGAGGCCAATTCGCTGGTGCCCAACGTGGCAGATCCATTCACCGGCGGGCCGATCAACCCCGGTCTGGCGTTTGGCGCATTCACCCCGCAAAGCGCCACGTTCAAGCAGTTGCAGCCCAAGATCACGGCCAGCTTCCACCCGACGCCGGAACTGAACATCTATGCCAACTGGGGCATCGGCTTCAAATCGGGCGGGTTCAACAATCAGGGTTCGGCCGCTGTGGTGAACGCCAACTTCAACCAGTTCATCAATGCTGGCGTGACGATCAACGACTTGTACCGCAAGGAAAAATCAAGCGCGTTTGAAGCGGGCATCAAGGGCGAAGTGCTGGATGGCCGCATCACTTATGATCTTGCCGGGTACTACACGCAGGTCAACGACATGCAGTTCTTCGAATTCTTTGTCGGCAGCTTCGGCCTGCTGCGCGTGGTTTCGAACATTGACCGCGTGGACGTGAAGGGTGCGGAACTGAACCTGACCGGCAAGGTCGTTGACGGCTGGAAGGTGTTCGGTTCGTTCAACGTGACCGACAGCGAAATCAAGCGCAACGCATCGCGGCCTTACACGGTGGGCAACAAATCGCCCTATACCGCCGATTGGACGATCAACCTTGGCAGCGAAATCACCGCGCCTCTTTCAGGCAGCGCCAAGCTGCTGTTCCGCGCCGATTATCGCATTACCGGCCCGACGTGGTTCCATTCGGTGCAGGATCAGGAGCGCCCGACGCTGTTCTCCGGCCTGCTGCCGATATCGGCACTGGCATTGCCCGGCGTGGTCGGGAATGCGCGCTATGATGTGGCCAAGCGTGATGCATTTGGTGTGATGAACGTGCGTGCCGGGATCACCACGGACCGCTACCGGATCGCCGTGTTTGCGGAAAACCTGTTCGACCGCAAGTTCGTGGCTGAAGCCATTCCGGCGATCGAATTTGGCGGATCGTTCATCACGCCGGGCGCGCGCCGCCTGATCGGGGTGGAAGTGGGCGCGTCGTTCTAAGGTGAAAAAGGCATGGGAAGAGTGGTGATTGCACCGCTCTTCCCACGGCTTCAGGGGGTGATGTGTCAAAGGCCTCGCAAGAAGCGTATCGCAAGATCAGGGCCGGGGTTTTGTCCGGCCATTTTCCCGCCGGGCAATTCGTGCCCGAAGATGAATTTGCCCAGTTCTGCGGGCTTTCGCGCACACCGGTGCGCGAAGCGATTGCCGAACTTGTGGCGGAAATGCTGCTTCAGCGCTCAGACACCAATCGCGTTTTCGTGCCCGTCTGGTCGGATGAGGACGAGGAGGAGATGTTCACCCTGCGCGCCATGCTGGAAAGCCATTGCGCACAGCGCGCGGCGCGGCTGATCACGGATGAACAGATCGCAGCGCTGCAATCCCATTGCGACTTCATCGATGCTGCAATCCGGCAATCGGGGGAGCCTGACGTATCGGGCTTTGTCGAAGGTAACCGCCGGTTCCATGCCGGTATTCTGGCAGCGGCGCAGTCCGAACGGCTGGCACAATTGCTACGCTTTGTGGTCAGCCAAGTGGTGGTTCACCGCACGGCAGAGCAATATTCGCGCGCCGACATGGAGCAAAGCCAGCGCGATCACCGCGATCTGGTCAGCGCCTTTGCCGTACGTGATGGCGTGTGGGCAGGTGCGATCACCAATACCCACATCCGCCGCGCGGCCAACGCGTACAAAACGCATCGCGCGACGTAACGTCCGAACCGTTGGCCTCCTCAGGCGGGCGCAGCGTCATCGGTGGGAGGGTTCAGCCGGAATTCCTCGACAGGAACGCCGCCGATCACGTGTTCTTGAATGATCCGTTCCAGCACGGCCGGATGGCACGAATGATACCAGACATTGTCGGGGTAAACCACGGCGACCGGCCCGACCAGACATACCCGCAGGCAGCCTACCTTGTTGCGCAGAATGCCTTGATTGCCGCCAAGGCCCAGTTCGGACAGCCGCTTTTTAAGGTAATTCCACGCTTCTTCGGTTTCATCGCGGGGCGCGCACTTGTCCTTGTCAGCGCCCGCACAGATCAGGATGTGGCGCTTCATCGCAAAGCCGCCCAGCTTTTCGAGCGCCCGCTCTGCCAGAGCCAGCTTTTTTGCAGGGTTGGTCATTTGGAGCCAGTATTAGCCGCGCTTGCCAGCGATCCGTGCGATTTCGGCAGACACCATTTTTTCGACCATGGCCGGAAGGTTGGCCTCCAACCAGTCGGCCAGCATCGGACGCAGCATTTCGCGGACCAGACCTTCAAGCGAGGTTTCGCCCGAACGCACGATTTGCGGGGCGACACCGGGCTGCGACAGCATCGACAAAGCGGCAAGCGATTCGCGCATTGAGGCTGTGGTCGTCTCTGCGATCAGGCCGTGATCATCGACATGATCTTCGGCTTCACCTGCAGCTTCGGTGAGTTCAAGAACTTCAACAGGGCTGTCGGCAGGGTCGGGCGTAACCGACTGGGTCACTTCGGCACGCGGACGCGTTTGCACCGCTTCGGCACGGGTCAGTGCTTCCGTGCGGCTATCGCGCGCAATGACCTTCTTGATCGATTCGAGGATTTCCTCGACGGATGGTTCGCCAACCTGGCGCATTGAAGCTGCTCCCCGAAAGTCCCTGACACCGATTCTTTTTACGGAAGCTGTGTCGGCGTGATTGTCGCATTCTGCGCCGGTGTGTCAACGGTACGTGTCGATACCGGTTTTGGATCAGGATCACGGTCCCAATCGAACATGCGGCGCCGCACCCGGTCATAATTGGTCTGCGGATCATAGAGCGCACCGCCATCCAGCCCGAGGTCCTGGGCCTGCGCGCGGCCCATTGCGGCCAGCAGGTTGAAGCCCGCAACATAGGCATTACGCCGCGCGGTGACGAGCTGGACTTGCGCGCGCAGCAGTTCCTGTTCGGCGTCAAGAATGTTGAGGATGGTGCGGTTGCCCACGGTGTTTTCCGCACGCACGCCTTCAAGGCTGAGCGCGGCGGCGTCGACTGCGGTCTGGTTCATTGCGATGATTTCGTTCGCCGCGCTCCACGAAGCGTAGGACGAACGCACCGATGCGATGACTTCGCGCTCAACCGCGATTTCCTGTTCAAGCGTGGCTGATTCGCGCGCTTGGGCCTGGCGGGTTTGCGCTGCCGGAGCGCCGCCCTGGAACAGCGGGATCGAAACGCTGACGCCTGCCTGGGCCGTCGTCGCGCGCTGCTTGAAAGATCCTCCTCCGGCACCGGCCAACGTACCCGCCGTATCCTGATAACTTCCCTGAGAGCTCAACGATACCGTGGGCAGTTTTGCCGCACCGGCAATTTTCACATCATAACCCGCCGCTTTGCTGCGTTCGCGCGCGGCGAGCAGATCCGGGTTGTTCTCCAGTGCGAAGTTCACCGCTTCGTCCGGCGTTGCGGGAAGGCCGGGTAGCGGTGGCGGCGGTGCAAGATCAACCGGCGCCTTGCCGACGATCTGGATATAGCGTTCGCGGCTGGCGATCAGGTTGACTTCGGCATTGCGCAAATCACCACGCGCCAGCGCCAGACGCGAATCCGATTGGGCAACGTCGGTGCGGGTAAGATCGCCAATTTCGTAACGGTCACCCGTCGCCTTGAAGTTGACGTCGAGAACTTCGACGTTGTTGCGGCTGAGCCCGACAATCGCGCTATCGCGGATCACGTCCATATAGGCTGCGACAACTTGGGCGAAGACACCCGATTCCGTGGCGCGCAAATCTTCCTGGCCCGCTTCGACGCGGGTCTTGGCTGCACGGATCGCGTTTTTTACAGCGCCGCCCGAGTAAACCGGAATGCCCAGGCTGACGTCGACGCTCTTTGAGCTGTCGAGCAGCACGAACGATAGCGGGTTCTGCCGCAGAAATCGTGTGTAGTTCGCCTGCCCCGACAGGCTGGGCAAGGCCCGCGCGCGCGCCAGTGGCACACCTTCGTCGGTTGCCCGCTGCGTAGCCCGCGCGCCTTGCAGCGTCGGGTTTGTATTATATGCCGCAACCAGTGCCTCGCGCAGATCATCCGCCAAGACAGGTGTCGACACCGCGAGGGCAGCGCTGGTCGTCAGTAAAAGGCACAGAGCCTTCAAGGGCGGCATAAGCCTTAGAAACTCCAGCTCTTGGGAGCTGCAAATTCGGGCAGGACCGCAAAGTCAGCTTCGCCCAAGGCAGTCGGGACGACACGTCCGGCGGCTTTGCGGGCCAAGGCGAGCCGTGTCACATGACGCTCAACCAGACCGGTGACGACGCGGCCATCATCGGCCAGCAAGGTGCAAAGCCGATCGGGCAGGACTTCGGCAGCGCCATCAATCAGAACCAGCGAGTATGGCCCGCCTTGGGCGGCAGCCAAATTGGCGGCGCGCGTAATGTTGCTGCAAAGCTGTCCGGCAAGTGCAGCCAGATATCCGTTGCCCGAAATTACCAGCACGCTGTCGGCCTTCGCCGGTTCGGCGGCTTCGAGCATCTGCCCGTATGTCAGTGCGGGCGAGAGCATGGTGCCATCGGCGAGCGGCACGGCACGATCGGCATAGGCCACGGCGCGGCGTTCTTCCGGCACGAAATCCTCGCGCGGCACTTTGGCAAAAGCGGCAAGAATAGCGGGCGAATTCACCCCGGTAACGCGAAGCTGGCTATCGATCATTGCGCGGCGGGCAGTCAGCATCTCAGCCGATGCCGGGCGATCTTCAACCACGGTCATTTCAACCCTCATCTTCTGATAAACTGGCACGGCTTGTAGGCGCGGCCATCAACACCGCCAACGCCTTAGAATATCGACTTGTGCTTTCCAAGGGATTTGCATGTCGATTATCGAAGCGTAAGGGGCGTTGGCAGTTTCTCTAGGACTTGGAGCGAAGACCGATGGCGGAAATGGTGACGATCAGGCAAGAAGATCTGATTGAAAGCGTGGCTGATGCCCTTCAATACATCAGCTATTTCCATCCGATGGATTACATCCGCGCGCTGGGCGATGCCTATGAGGCCGAACAGGGCCCGGCTGCCAAGGATGCGATTGCGCAGATTTTGACCAACAGCCGGATGTGCGCCGAAGGCCACCGCCCGATCTGTCAGGACACCGGCATCGTCAACGTGTTCATCGAATGGGGCCAGGATTGCCGCCTCGAATCAGACCTGTCTTTACAGGATGTGGTCGATGAAGGCGTGCGCCGGGCCTATCTGAACGCGGACAACAAGCTGCGCGCGTCGATCCTTGCCGATCCCGCCTTCACCCGCCGCAATACGAAGGACAATACGCCCTGCGTGCTTCACGTGGATATGGTCAAAGGCAACAAGGTTTCGGTCGACGTTGCTGCCAAGGGTGGCGGGTCGGAAAACAAGTCCAAGTTCAAAATGATGAACCCCAGCGAATCGATTGTCGATTGGGTGGTGGAAATGCTCCCGCAAATGGGTGCTGGCTGGTGCCCGCCGGGAATGCTGGGCATCGGCATTGGCGGCACGGCGGAACATTGCGTGCTGCTGGCCAAGAAGGCGCTGATGGAGCCGATTGACATGGCGCAGTTGAAGCTGCGCGGGCCACAGACCGACATTGAGCGCATGCGCATCGAAATCTTCGACAAGGTCAATGCACTGGGCATCGGTGCACAAGGGCTTGGCGGGCTTTCGACCATACTTGACGTCAAGATCATGGACGCGCCGTGCCATGCTGCGGGCAAGCCTGTGGCCATGATCCCCAACTGCGCCGCCACGCGCCACGCGCACTTCACGCTGGATGGTTCCGGCCCCGCCTATCTGGAACGGCCCAAGCTGGATGAATGGCCGCAAGTGCACTGGGCGCCTGATTCGGCGGCCAAGCGCGTGAACCTTGATACGCTGACGCCAGAAGAGGTGCAGGGCTGGAAACAGGGTGACCGCTTGCTGCTCAACGGCAAGATGCTGACGGGCCGCGATGCTGCGCACAAGCGCATCAAGGACATGCTGGGGCAAGGCGAGGAACTGCCCGTCGATTTCAAGGGCCGCGTGATTTACTACGTCGGCCCGGTCGATCCGGTGCGTGAAGAAGTTGTCGGCCCTGCTGGTCCCACCACCGCCACGCGGATGGACAGCTTCTCCGACCTGATGCTCGACCTTGGCCTGCTGGCCAGTGTCGGCAAAGCGGAACGCGGGCCTGCCGCCACGCAGTCCATTGCCAAGCACAAATCGGCCTATCTGATGGCGGTTGGCGGCGCGGCCTATCTGGTGGCGCGCGCGATCAAGGAAGCCAAAGTCGTGGGCTTTGAAGACCTTGGCATGGAAGCGATCTATGAATTCACGGTCGAGGATATGCCGGTGACCGTGGCCGTGGACAGCGAAGGCAACAACGTCCACCAGCTTGCCCCGCTGGTGTGGAAAAAGAAGATTGCGGACGAGGGCCTTTTGGTTTGAAGTCAGGCGGCGCCATTATCCGCGCCGCCTATTTCAAGTCAGCCATATTTGAGGTGGAATGCTTCATCACTAGTGGCGACATAGATGATTGCTTCGATCAATGCGATCACAGATGGAATGAATGTCCAGCAGAAGATGAGGTAGAGAATGCCTTGCCCTGGCCGATCAAGATAAAATTTATGACCGCCAATGCCGCCGAGTAGCAATGCCAAGATGATTGCCGTAACCTTGCTTTTGATGGGGCGTTGATATTGCGGACCGGATGATACCGCCGCATTCATAAATACATTGGTGTTGCGGTTGCTGGCGCGGAGGGCTTCTTCCGCATGACGCAGTGTCACATCTACAGTTTCGCCACAATGCTTGCATTTCTTGGCCCTCACGGAGATATCTTCGGCGCAAAATGGGCACTCGACTGTTTGTGACGGCGCACTTTCGTTGGCTGCCGATCCTGCTTCTTCTGACATTAATTAAGTTCCCCTGATTTCCGCGTTTAAGGCGGAATTTTGCATTCGTAACAGATTAACGAAAATATCTGAATTGGCTTATTTCGGGGAATAACACGTTCGATAAACCGCATATCCGGCCCGACCACCGTTCTGGTGCGTCGGGCCGTTCGCGTTTAGGCGTGTGCAAATGACATTGGCCAATTCCACTGCCGGCATCGATCCCGGCATAGCGCGCGTGCCTGCGCGACAAGTCGTGCTGTCCGCGGTGGCGCTGTGGTTGTGCTATTTCCTGCTGATTACCGTGCGCGGGCTGGTGGTGGAACTGGGCGACTTTTCCGACCTGTTGTGGCGGCGCGCGGCGGTGACGGTGGCGGGGATCGTGGTGACGGTTGCCTGTTGGCCCCTGTTGCGCCGGTTTGATGGCCGGTCGTTGCCCGTGCGCGGCGGCGCGGCGCTGGTAATCATGCTGCCTGCCGCACTGGCACTGGCCGTGGTCAACCAGTGGGCCTTTGCCCCCGTTGAGCAGCGCATGATCGAGCGCATCTCTCGCGAACAGGCTGACGGGCAAACCGCAAAGCAAGTGACGGTGCGCAATGCCGATGGCAGTCCCGGCGTGCAGATCCGGCACGATATGGCAGGCAATGTGCTGGTCGATGTGCTGGACGAAGGCCTCATGCCTCCGGTGCCCCCTGTTCCGCCTGAACCTGTTGAACCGCCGAAAACAAAGGCTTCATCGGGTGCAGCAGCATCGCCCAACGCCGTGCTTGATGATGAAACGCTGGCGGAACTGGAGGCGATGGTCGAGGAGACCGTTGCCGAAACGATGAAGAACACCAAAGTCGTCCAGAACGAGGATGGCAGCATGGTGATTACGCAGCCAGGGGTCGTGGTGCGCAAATTTGCCGATGGCCGTTCGGAAGTCCGCACGGGCGGTTATATCATCCGCAGCGATGCCGATGATGAGGTGGAATCGGTGGAACCGGTGGCAGATGCTGTCGCGCCCGAACCGCCACAGCCGCCTGAAGCCCCCGCAAACCCCGCGTCGTCGATTGCTGCCCAAAAGGCGCGCGCAGCAGCAGAGCGCGCCCGCGCCACGGCCGAGAAGCAGCGCGTGGCAGCGAGGCAAACCGCAGAAAAGGCGCTGCGTAACGCCCAGGCTTTGGAGGTAGCCAAGCGGCAGGTTATCGAACGCGTCAACCGTGCCAAGGCCGCACAGGCAACTGCGCCCGATGTTCCTGCAATATCGCCGTCCGACGTGATCGGCGAAGAAGTGCGCGGGCCTGAAAGTGTGACGATCATCCGCAAGTCGGTGGAAAGCGAAGGCTTGTGGCGGCAGCTGACCGATGTGGCGCTGGGCCGCTATTTCCTGTTGATTGCATGGGCTGCGCTCTATCTGGCGCTGGGCAATGGTGAACAATTGCGCGCGGCGGAATATCGCGAAGGGCAATATGCGCGCGCGGCCAAGGCGGCAGAATTGCGCAGCTTGCGCTATCAGGTGAACCCGCATTTCCTGTTCAACACGCTCAATTCGCTGTCGGCGCTGGTCATGGTCGGACGGGCTGAACAGGCCGAGCGGATGATCCAGTCGATCTCGCGGTTTTATCGCCACAGTCTGGCGGGCGATCCTACACAGGACATGCCGCTGGAGGACGAACTGGCCTTGCAGCGCCACTATCTCGATATCGAAGCGGTGCGCTTCCCTGAACGGCTTAAGTGCGAATTTGACGTGCCCGATGATCTGTTGAGCGCCTGTGTGCCGGGGATGATCCTGCAACCGCTGGTTGAAAACTCGATCAAATATGCCGTTTCCACCACGATCCGTCCGGTCACCATCCGCATTTCCGCGCGCGAGGCAGGCGGGTTCCTGATCCTGACCGTAGCCGATGACGGGCCGGGCGAAGGTTTCGTCAAAGGCAGCACCGGGATCGGTCTTGCTAATGTGCGCAGCCGTCTGGCCGCGCGGTTTGGCGAAGATGTGGCCAAAGTGGAAAGCGGTTCCCTGCCGGCGGGCGGATATGCCACCGTGCTGACCGTGCCGATTGTGCGGAACGAATGTTGAGGGAAATGCGATGCGCACGCTGATCGTCGATGATGAACCTTTGGCGGTGGAGCGCATGCAGATCCTGTGTTCGCGCATCCCGGCCCTGCAAGTGGTCGGTACAGCCAGCGATGGCGCGGCGGCACTGCGCCTGATCGAAGCGCTGACGCCCGATCTTGTGTTGCTGGACATGACCATGCCCGAAGTCGACGGCCTTGGCGTGGCGCGGGCGCTGGCGGGCCAGGCCAATCGTCCGGCGGTGGTGTTTGTAACCGCGCATGATGATTTCGCGGTTGAGGCGTTTGACTGCGACGCTGTGGATTATGTGCTGAAACCCGTGGCGCAAGAACGGTTGGAGCGTGCGGTAGAGCGGGCGCAAGCGCGGAAAAGTGCGCCGGTTGAAACGCCGCTTGTGCCGGAAAAACCGGCAAGTGAGTGGATCGATGAATTCTGGGTGCCGCACCGTTCGGAATTGATCCGCGTGGCCGCTGCCGATCTTGAACGCATTGATGCCGAACGCGATTATGTGCGGCTCCACACCGGCCAGCGCAGTTACATGATGCTGCACACCATCGCCGGACTGGAAGCGCGGCTTGATCCTGATTGCTTCATCCGCCTGCACCGTTCAACCATCGTGCGCAAAGACCGTATCGCGGGCCTGAAGCATGATGGCTTGGGCGTGTGGTCTGTGGAACTGGCCGATGGTTCGGTGCAGCGGATTGGCCGCACCTATCTGGCGCGGGTCAAGGCAATGGCTGGACGATAACCACCCCGCTTGCCCCTTGCACAGGCCAAGCGGGGTGAGTGTTTCAACCCATCAGCCGACAATTCCGGCTGCTGCCAACACGGCCAGCGTCAGGATATCGGGCGCGATCGATGTCATCGCGGCGATCTGCACGGGCTTTTCCATGCCGATCAGCATCGGGCCGATCACCGCATTGCCTGCCAGTTCGCGCAGCAATTTGGCCGAGATATTGGCCGATTGCAGGCCCGGCATGATCAGCACGTTGGCAGGGGCGGACAGGCGGCTGAACGGGTAGTTCGCCATGACTTTGGGGTTAAGCGCGGCATCGGGCGCCATTTCGCCTTCGTATTCGAAGCCGGGATTTTCTTCATCCAGAATGGCCACTGCGCCGCGCACCGTATCAAGCCAGCGGCCATATGGGTTGCCGAAGGTTGAGTAGGACAGGAACGCGACGCGGGGTTCGTGGCCCATGCGGCGGGCAACAGCCGCGGTTTCCTTGGCAATATGCGCAAGGTCTTCGGCAGATGGACGCTCGTTCACGGTCGTATCGGCCATGAACACGGTGTAATTCTTGGCGACCATCAGGTGGATGCCGAATGGCAAATGGCCGGGCTTGGGCTCAAGCACGCGGCGCACGTCCTTCATCGACTGCGCAAACGTGCGCGTCATGCCGGTGATCAAGGCATCGCCATGGCCCAGCGCAACCAGCAGCGAGGCAAAGACGTTGCGATCATGATTGACCATGCGCTTCACGTCACGTTCCATATAACCGCGACGCTTGAGCTTTTCATAAAGGTAGGCGACCATTTCGGGCACCAGCGGCGAAACCGACGAGTTGTGAATTTCGTAAGCTTCCGGATTGCTGACGCCCAGTTCTGTCAGCAGATCAAGCACGGCAGGCGTACGGCCCACCAATACCGGCGTGCCATAGCCGAAATCCTTGAACTGGATGGCCGCGCGCAGCACGACTTCGTTTTCGGCTTCGGCAAAGACCACGCGCTTGGGATCATTCTTGGCCGTCGCAAAGACGTTGGTCAGCACTGACGTGGTGGGGTTCAGCCGTGCTTTGAGGCTGTTGCGATAGGCGTCAAAATCCTCGATCGGCTTTTGCGCAACGCCTGAATCCATCGCGGCCTTGGCCACGGCGGACGATACGACTTCCATCAGGCGCGGATCGAACGGCGCGGGGATGATGTAATCAAGCCCGAAAGTGTGGTTGATGCCATAGGCGGCGGCAACTTCTTCAGGCACCGGTTCACGCGCCAGTTCGGCAATCGCGCGCGCGGCGGCAATCTTCATTTCCTCGTTGATCGCCGTGGCGCGCACATCGAGCGCACCGCGGAAAATGAACGGGAAGCCAAGCACGTTATTGACCTGGTTGGGATAATCCGACCGGCCCGTGGCGACGATGCAATCGGGACGGATCGCCTTGGCTTCGGGCGGGGTGATTTCAGGGTCCGGATTGGCCATCGCAAAGATGATTGGCTGCGGGGCCATTTTCGTTACCCAGTCAGGCTTGAGCGCCCCTGCGGCAGACAGGCCGAGGAAGATATCCGCACCATCCAGCGCGTCTTCAAGACTGCGCGCGGTCGTATCAACCGCGTGCGCGCTTTTCCACTGGTCCATGCCGCCTTCACGGCCGCGATAGATCACGCCCGAACGGTCACACATGATCACGTTGTCGTGGCGTACGCCCATCGCCTTGATCAGCGCGGTGCAGGCAATGGCAGCCGCGCCCGCGCCGTTGACCACGACTTTGACCTCGTTCAGCTTGCGCCCGGTCAGGAAGCAGGCGTTCAGCAGTCCGGCGGCAGAGATGATCGCGGTGCCATGCTGGTCATCGTGCATGATCGGGATTTTCAGGCGTTCTTTCAGCGCCTGTTCGATGATGAAGCATTCGGGCGCCTTGATATCTTCAAGGTTGATGCCGCCAAAACTTGGCTCCATCAGCGCAACCGCTTCGATGAACTTGTCCGCGTCTTCGGTGTCGAGTTCGATGTCGATGGAATCCACATCGGCAAAGCGTTTGAACAGGACCGCCTTGCCTTCCATCACCGGCTTGGACGCCAACGCGCCCAGATTGCCAAGGCCAAGGATGGCCGTGCCGTTGGAAATGACCGCTACAAGGTTGCCCTTGGCGGTATATTCATAGGCATCGGACGGGTTTTCCGCGATGGCGCGCACCGGCACGGCAACGCCGGGGGAATAGGCAAGGCTCAAATCGCGCTGGGTCGCCATCGGCTTGGATGCGATGATCTCGATCTTACCGGGGCGGATCGTGTTGTGATAGAAAAGCGCCTCGCGCTCGGTGAAGCGGACGTTGCTTTCCTCGGACATCATGTTCCCCGTCTATCTGGCGATAAGTTTAAGCCACTGTCGGACCTTGGCCGCTACGTCAAGGCGCATAGGGGCAGGACCTATCAATCCTGCCTTCGAGGCGCCGGTTGCGGGCGTTTTCACAAATCTTTTGGCGGCAAGGCGGGCATGCCAAGGCGGCGCACTTTGAACAACATGCTGCGGTTTTCCTGCCATACCAGTTGCAGGCGCGGGTCGCCCTTGCGCGGCAGGCCGGTATCGATCAGCCAGACATAATCGACGCGTTCAATCGGCGCGAACTTCAGCGCGTTATCGACTGTACGACGCCAGCCACCGGCGCAGCGGCGCGACCATACGAATTCCGATGGATCGGCGGTGAAATTGCGCCCGGGGCGGAAACGCGGCACCACCATGTGCAGGCCGGGAACCGCCCAGTTATCATTCACCCACGCCTGCCGGTAGAGGCTGGCAAGGCTGGCAAGGTGATCGCGGCGGGTATTGCGCCATGATTCGTTGATGCACGAGTGTTCGACAAAGGCCAGCACGCGGCTGCCGGGTTCAACGTGCGTCAGCGCCGAAAGCTGCTTTTTGTAATCGTCCTCATACCCGGCAAAGCTCCACGCCGTGACCGAAAGGCGCAGCGCCAGCAGGCCCATGCCGCTGTAGGCGACCCACTTGGCCCATTCCGGCTTGCGCGCGCGGCTCCAGTCCTGAAGGCCTAGGCCCAGCATTGCAGCAACCGGCAGCAGGCGGATATCAACAAACGATGATCCGTTGATATCGCTGGGGATGGCAAGGAACAGCACGAACACCATCAGCGCGGGCAAGCCCTGTCGCCAGCGCCAGCGCGCGCCAAGAAACGGCCCGACCAGCACCAGCAGGCCCGCAATGATCGAAGTGCCGAAATCCAGCAGCTTGGACTGATCGCGCAACGTCAGGACAAAGGACCATGCCTTCTGGTCCCAGCGCCAGATGTTGACCGATTTGGTTTCGGGCGAAAACGCTTTCCACAGCGCGATGGTGATGACCGTGGCGAGCAGCGGCCAGCAGGCCTGCCACAACCGCAGGCCGATGGCCTTCCAGTCCAGTGATTTCAGCCATTCACGGTTGGCCAGATCACGCCAGCGCCAGCCTTCAGGCAGTTCGTCCATGGCGCGGCCAAAGGCATGTGCGCCAACCAGCAATGCCAGCAGCAAGCCGCCGATGGCGTGGCACAGCATGGCCACCGGTTGCGCCACCACCAGCATTACGGCGCGCGCGCGCGGGTTGCGCTTTTCCAGCCAGAGCGATGCACCAAACGCGGTGAGCGCAAGGCCGGTGGCAAGGATGTAGTTGAGGAAGCCCGTCAGCAGCGGAAAGCTGAACACGAACATCAAGGACCATGCCGCAGCGTGTCCGCCCTTGGGGTTCAGCATGCGGATGGTCCACAGGCAACCGCCTGCAAACAGGCCCGTGGCCAGCACTGTGCTCCACCAGCCCGCCGCCAGGATGCCGAACTGTGCGCCCAGCACTTTCATCAGCACGCCGCCGCCGATGTTCAGCGTGAACACCCATTTCCACGTAAAATACTTTTCCAGCGGATTGCCGGGGCCAGCCGCTTCAATCGCGGCGGCACCCATGTGGCCGGGAATATCGATCAGGGGCGGCACTTCGACCAGCGCGAAAGGCAGGCAGATCAACAGCACGCCAATGGCAATGCCGGGGCCGGACAGCCACGGCAACGCTCCGGCGCGCGCCAGCAAGTGTTTGACACCTGCCAACCAATCTTTTTCGCGGACTTGCGTCAAAACCCTGTTTACTCCACACCCACAACCCGCAAGACCGGTGCCGGCTCTAGCCCGTTTGGTGCAGAGTTGCGGATATCCGGCTTTGACAGTTTGAGAAACACGCGCGGCTGGTCTAGCCACCTCCGCGTGACGCCTAATGCCCCAACTCCGATGATGGCGCAATATCTTGCTCTGAAAGAGCAGGCGAGCGACTGCCTGTTGTTCTACCGCATGGGCGACTTTTTCGAGCTGTTCTTCGACGATGCGAAGACCGCTGCGCAAGTGCTCGACATTGCGCTGACCAGCCGCGGTGAACATGGCGGAGCGCCCATCCCGATGTGCGGGGTGCCGGTCCATGCCGCAGAAGGCTACCTTGCCCGCCTGATCCGTGCAGGGTGCCGCGTGGCCATTGCCGAACAGGTTGAAACGCCCGAAGAAGCCAGGAAACGCGGGGGTTCCAAGGCTTTGGTCGCGCGCGACATCGTGCGTTTTGTCACCGCCGGAACGCTGACCGAAGAAGCCCTGCTCGAACCGCGCCGCGCCAATGTGCTGGCGGCGGTGTGCGATGTGCGCGGGGTCATCGGCATTGCCGCTTGCGATATTTCCACCGGACGGATGGAGCTGGAAGAATGCTCTGCTGATCAGATGGGTGCCGCTTTGGCGCGGCTGGGGGCAACAGAAATAGTTGCGCCTGAAACATGGGATGATGCGCCGTCCGGATGCGTGGCAAGGCCGAATCGGTCATTCGGCAGTGATGAGGGCGAAGCGCGGCTGAAGGCGGTGCACGGTGTCACCACGCTGGATGGCTTTGGCCAGTTCACCCGCGCGATGCTGGCAGCGGCAGGCGGGTTGATCGGTTACCTTGACCATGTGGGCCGGGGCGCTTTGCCATTGCTGCTGCCGCCCGTCGCGCGTGAGGCAGGCACGCACATGGCGATGGATGAAGCCACGCGGGCCAGCCTTGAAATCCTGACCAGCACCGGCGGTGCGCGCAAGGGCAGTCTGGTGGAAGCGATTGACCGTTGCGTGACGGGCGCAGGCGCGCGGCTGCTGGCCGAGGACTTGTCGGCACCGCTGACGGATTCGCGCGCCATTTACCGGCGGCTGGAACTGGTCAGCTGGCTGCATGACGATCCGCTGTTGCGCGGTGATCTGCGCGGCGTCTTGCGCGCTTTGCCCGATGTCGGCCGTGCGCTGGGGCGGGTGGTGGCAGGGCGCGGCTCTCCGCGTGATCTGGGGCAATTGCGCGATGGTTTGGCTGAAGCGCGGCGGCTGCACGATATGCTGCGCGCTAGGTCGGACCGGCCTGCGCCGCTGGATGACCTTCTGCCATCGCTGGCAGGGCACGGCGCGCTGGTTGATCTTTATGCCCGCGCGTTGGTGCCCGCACCGCCGACCGAACGGTCGCAAGGCGGCTTCATTGCCGAAGGGTATGACGCGGCGCTGGATGAATTGCGCCGTGTTTCGGGCAATTCGCGCCGCGCGATTGCCGCGCTTGAGGCAAAGTACCGCGATGACACCGGCGTGGCGGCGCTGAAAATCCGCCACAACGGCGTACTGGGCTATTTCATCGAAGTGCCCGCGCGCCATGCTGACCGGCTGATGGCGCCCGAATCCGGCTTTACCCATCGCCAGACAATGGCGGGCGCGGTGCGCTTCAACGCGCTGGCCCTGCACGAAGAGGCCAGCCGCATTGCGGAAAGCGGGGGCCATTCGCTGGCCGCCGAAGAGGTGCATTTCGAGGAACTGGTGGGCCAAGCCGTGCTGGCCAAGGCCGCTATCGCCCAAACCGCCGCAGCCCTTGCGCGTATCGACGTGGCGGCAGGCCAGGCCGAACGCGCAGCCGAAGGTGGCTGGTCCCTGCCGCGCGTGGTGGACGAGCCGTGCCTTGAGATCACCGGCGGGCGGCATCCGGTGGTGGAAGCCGCGCTGGCGGCCAAGGGCGAACGGTTTGTCGCCAACGATTGCCGCCTTGCGCCAATTGATCGCCTCTGGCTGATCGGCGGGCCGAACATGGGCGGTAAATCGACGTTTTTGCGCCAGAACGCGCTGATCGTGCTGCTGGCGCAAGCGGGCGGGTTCGTGCCCGCACAGGCCGCAACCATCGGCATGGTCGACCGCCTGTTCAGCCGCGTAGGCGCGTCTGACAATCTGGCGCGCGGGCGCTCCACCTTCATGGTCGAGATGGTCGAAACCGCCGCGATCCTGTCACAAGCGACCGAGCGCAGCTTTGTGATCCTTGATGAAGTCGGGCGCGGCACATCAACGTATGATGGCCTCGCGCTGGCATGGGCAGTTGTCGAGGCGGTGCATTCGATCAACCGTAGCCGCTGCCTCTTCGCCACGCATTACCATGAACTCGCGCGCCTTGCCGAATCGTGCGATTCGCTCTCGCTCCACCACGTCCGCGCGCGCGAATGGAAGGGTGATTTGGTGCTGCTGCACGAACTGGCCGAAGGGCCGGCGGACAAGTCCTATGGCCTTGCCGTTGCGCGGCTGGCAGGCGTGCCAGCGCCCGTGGTAAAACGCGCCAAATCCGTGCTGGAAAAGCTGGAGAAAGGCCGTGCGGCAACCGGCGGTCTTGCCGCAGGGCTTGATGACTTGCCTCTGTTTGCGGCCGCCATCGAAGCGGCAGAGGAAAAGGTCGACGCCCTGCGCGAGCGGCTGAACGGTCTCGACATCGACGCCCTGTCCCCGCGCGAGGCGCTGGACCTGCTCTACCAGTTAAAGGCGCAGGCCAACGGGTAGTCGCCAGTGCGATATGCCGGAAAGCCCACCCCGTTGCGACTAACGCCGCCTGCGGCTGCGTTAGTCTCGCTCCCCTCTCATTTACGGGAGGGGTCAGGGGTGGCCCTGCAAAGGTTGCGCGAGAAGCCCTCTCACGCCCTTAGGCCATTATCTTCTTCGGCAACGTAAGCTCCAACTCCGTCATGCTGAACTTGTTTCAGCATCCATTTCTCCCCACAAACAGCAGTGTGTGTTGATGGATGGATCCTGAAACAAGTTCAGGATGACGAAATTGCGAGAACCTTAAGCGAGGGGGATAATTACCATGCCTTTTTACCCTCACGCCTTATACAGCGCGTCCACTCGTGCGCCGTAGCGCTCCTTGATCTTGTGCCGCCGGATTTTCAGGCTTGGCGTCATTTCCTCGTTGTCGATGGAAAACGCTTCGTCCGCGAAAGTGAACTGGCGGACCTTTTCGATCACCGAAACGTCCTTGTTCACCCGGTCCACCGCGTTGCGGATGGCGTTGCGGAAGGCGGGCAGGTTTTGCAATTCCTTGAAATCGAAGTGTTCGCCCTGGGCGCGCGCCCATTCCAGCGCCCATTCGGGATCGGGCACGATCAGGCCGACGATGTAGGGCCGCTTGTCGCCGCTGACCATGGCTTGGGCAATTTCCGGCTGCAGCGTCAGCATGCCCTCGATCTTCTGGGGCGAGACATTGTCGCCCTTGTCGTTGACGATCATGTCCTTTTTGCGATCAGTGATGACGATGCGGCCCTGCTTGTCGATGTGGCCGATGTCGCCGGTATGCAGCCAGCCTGCGTTGGGTCCGTCTTGCGGAATGGCGCGCGCGGTTTCGGCATCGTTGCGCCAATAGCCATGCATCACCAGTTCGCCGCGCGTCAGGATTTCGCCATCCTCGGCGATTTTCACCTCGACGCCCTTCATCGGCGGACCGACGGTGTTCATGCCGATGCCGACACGCGGGCGGTTGCACGATATCACCGGCCCAGCCTCGGTCTGGCCATAGCCTTGCAGCATGGTCAGGCCCATCGCATCGAAAAACACGCCGACATCGGGGTTCAGCGGTGCGCCGCCTGAAACCATTGCCTTTAACCGACCGCCAAAGCGGGCGCGGATCTTGGGCCGCAATGTTCGTTCAAGGATCGCGCTCATCGGCAGGTCCAGCAGGCGGCGCTTGCCCGCCGCCTTGCGCGTGCCGATGCCCAGCGCGCGGTCCATCAGGTAATTGGCAACTTTGCCCTGCTTTTCCACCTGCTTCATGATGCGCGCGCGCAGCACTTCAAACAGGCGCGGCACCACGACCATCATCGTCGGGCGCACTTCCTCGATGTTCGACGCCAGCTTTTCCAAACCTTCGGAATAATAGATCTGCGCGCCCATGCCGATAGGCAGATACTGCCCGCCGGTGTGTTCATAAGCGTGTGACAGCGGCAGGAAGGACAGGAACACTTCCTCGTCCCAGCCGAAATCCTCGGCCAGAATGTGTGCTGCGCCATCAACATTGCACAGGATCGATCCGTGGTGCAGCCGCACCCCGCGCGGAGAACCGCCGGTGCCGCTGGTATAGATCAGGCAGGCCAGATCATCGCGGCGCATGGTGGACAGCCGCGCATCCACCGCGCGCCGTGCCCCATCGGCATCGCCTGTTGTCATCGCGGCCCAATCGTGGAACGCCAGCTTGCCCGCCTGCATCTGGCGCAGCGGTTCGATCCCGATCACATGTTCGACACACGGCGCGGCCAGCGCTGCGGGAAGCACGGCGTTGGACAGTTTGGACGTGGACACGATCACCGCCCGCGCGCCTGAATTTTCCAGAATGTGCAGGTGATCGCGTTCGGTATTGGTTGTATAGGTCGGCACCGTGACAAGCCCTGCGGCCATGATCGCAAGGTCTGCAATCGCCCATTCCGGCCGGTTTTCCGATACCAGCGCCACACGGTCGCCTGCGCTCAATCCCAAAGCGCGCAAGTTTTCTGCCAGCAGGCAAACCTTGCGCGCAGCTTCGGCCCAGCTTTGCGATTGCCATTTGCCTTCGCGCTTGGCCCACAGGAACGGCCCGTCCCCACGGGCTTTTGCCCGGTCAAGGAACATGGCGACAAGATTGGGATAGCCTGCGAAATCGGTAAGCTGCACGTTCGGATTCCTCGCCCCGGAGCCGGTTGGAGCTCCGGCTTCCACTTGGTCGGACGTGAACCTAGTGCCGCAGTTTCATTACGGCAACAGTTCAGGGAGCCACTGCGGCCCCTTCACTGCGCGGATCAGCCGCGCCGCGCCACACGCCATCCAGATGTTCGATGGCATTGGCTTTGAACGAGGGGTTGCGCGCCATGATCTTGGCATGGCCCAACGCCTGTAACGCAGGGATCATCGCTTCAAGCGAAGTGCCTTTTTCCACAAACACCGTCTCGCCACCCGGCGCAAAGACCGTGGGCAGGGCAATGGCATCGCGCGCTGACAGGTTCCAGTCGAGCACGCCGATAATTGCCTTGGCCACTTGTGCCGGAATGGTCGTGCCGCCAGCCGCGCCGACCGCCAGCCGCAGCTTGCCATCAGGGCCATAGATCAGCGTCGGTGCCATTGAACTGCGCGGACGCTTGCCGCCTTCAACGCGGTTCGCGGTCGGCTTGCCGTCCTTGTCCGGCACGATGTTGAAATCGGTCAGCTCGTTGTTCAGATAATAGCCGCCCACCATCAGGCCCGATCCGAACGGCCCTTCGATGGTCGAGGTGTAGCTGGTGGAATTGCCCCAGCGGTCAACGGTGACAAAATGCGTTGTGCCATGCTCTTCCTGGCGGGCAGGCCGTGCAAAAGCCAGCGTTGCCCCCGGCGGTGTGCCGGGAAGGGCGCTTGGCATTGTCGCACTTGGCGAAATCAGCGCCGAACGTGCCGAAAGGTAGGCGGGATCGATCAGCCCCTTGACCGGCACCGATACGAAATCGGCATCGGCAGCATATTGCTCCCGGTCTGCATAAGCGAGGCGTTGCGATTCAGCGATCAGGTGCCATGCCGTCGGGTCAGCCGGGCCAAGCGTTTTCATGTCAAAGCGTTCAAGCTGCTTGAGAATGGCGTAAACCGTTGTCGCGCCCGATGACGGCGGCCCCATGCCGCAAATGCGGTACTGGCGGTATTGTCCGCACACCGCAGGGCGCTCTACCGCCTTGTAAGCGGCAAGGTCTGCCGTGGTCATCGGCGCAGGATTGCGCGGCGCGGTGCCCACTTTGGTGGCCAGCAAAGTGGCGTTCTCGCCGGTATAAAAACTGTCAGCCCCGCGCGCGGCGATGGTTTCCAGCGTAGCGGCCAGCGCCGGATTGCGCACCAATGTGCCTTCGGGCAACGGCTGGCCATCAGCGCCATAGAACAGCGCACGGGCATCAGGATCAAGCGCGCCGGTGCGGATCGCGTTGGCCAGCGATGCCCGCATGCGCGGGGTTATCTGATAGCCCTCACGCGCCAGCCTGATCGCGGGCTGAAACAGGGTGCGCCATGAAAGCTTGCCGTGTTTGTTGTGCGCCAGGGCGGCAAGGCGAAGATTGCCGGGCACGCCAACACTGCGCCCGCCGGGAACCGCATCGCCATAGGCCATCGGCTTGCCATCGACAAAGAACCATTGCTGCGTGGCGGCTTTGGGGGCGGTTTCGCGCCCGTCGATCGTTGCGACGTTGCCGCCTGCATCGCCCAGCACCAGAAACCCGCCCCCGCCAATGCCCGAGCTTTGCGGTTCGACCACGGTCAGCGCCAGCATCGTGGCGATGGAGGCGTCAACCGCGCTGCCGCCCAGGCGGAGCATTTGCGCGCCTGCCTCTGCGGCGCGCGGATCGGCTGCCGAGACAAGGCCGGCGCTATCATCGGGAACACCGCTGGTGGCGGCGGCAGGCGGCGTGCGCGGCGGCACCGAAGCGTTCGGCGGCGGGACGCAAGCACTGGCCAGAAGGACGGCGCTGAGGGGCAGAAGGCGAAGCATGCGCATGAAGTTCATGGCCCCCACGCTATTCGCTGCCGACCGCCTCTGCAATGGATGTCAGCCCCGCTTCGCGCACCTTTGTTTCAAGCCCTTTGACCAGGCGGTGGGCAAGCCCCGGCCCTTCATAGACCAGCGCGCTGTAAAGCTGGATCAGGCTGGCACCTGCGCGGATGCGGTCCCAGGCATCGTCCACAGTTGAAATGCCGCCAACGCCCACCAGCGGGATCGCCCCGCCGCTGGCCTTGCGGAAATCGCGCAGGCGTTGCAGCGCAAGATCGCGCAAGGGTTCGCCCGAAAGCCCGCCTGCCTCGCCCGCATGGGCCGAACGCAGCGCCGGACGCGTAATCGTGGTGTTTGATATGATCAGCGCGGCCAGCTTCTTTTCCAGCGCGATGCGGCAGATGCTGTCAATATCGGCAGGTTCAAGATCGGGTGCCAGTTTCAGGAATACCGGCACATGGCTGTTGCCGCGCGCTTCCAGCACACCGTCAAGCAGCGCGGATAGCGCGCCTTCATCTTGCAAGGCGCGCAGGCCAGGCGTGTTGGGCGAGGAGATGTTTACCGTGAGATAGGACGCCAGCGGTGCCATAAGCCGGGTCATCTGCGCGTAATCGGCAATGCGATCAGGCGAATCCTTGTTTGCGCCGATGTTCACACCGACGATACCCTGCAGGCCGTGCGCGCCGGTTTCGCGCCGCCGCATCAACCGGTTGGTCACCGCTTGGGCGCCTTCGTTGTTAAACCCCATGCGGTTGATCACCGCGCGGTCTTCAACCAGCCGGAACAGGCGCGGCTTGGGGTTGCCCTCTTGGGGAAGAGGCGTGACCGTGCCGACCTCGACCGAACCGAATCCGAAGCCGAGCATGGCATCGGGCACCTCGGCGTTCTTGTCGAAGCCGGGGGCCATGCCGACCGGATTGGGAAAGGCAATGCCGCCGATCCGCTGGGCAAGGGTGGGGGTCGGGGCGGCGCGCGCACCGCTTTGCATGTACCCTAAGGCCTTGATTGTAAGGCGATGGGCAGGCTCTGCTGCAATGCGGAAAATCAGCGGGCGCAACAAGGAAAAAGGCGTCACAGGTATCGATCCAAATGAGCGTCAACTGGTGCAGCAGCGAAAGCGAACTTTCGCCCGACATGGCGTTTTGCGGTCTATTGCGCTTGGTTACAGCAATGGCCAAGTCCCTACTTTGCCGAACGAACAGCAATTGTCATCGAATGATCAGGGTATGTTGCCGCAATGCAACCGATTTTGTCGAATTCATACAATTCATCGCGAGGCGGACTGCGTAGCTAGGCCTTGCGACCCGAAGGGCTCGGTGCACTTATGTGCTGAGTTCTCGACTTTAGGGCGGCCGATGATCTTCACAGGTCTTGGCCGCCCTTTTTTTGTCTGCGTCCCGCCCCTCTTCGCCTGCTGGAAGGCTCGTCTTGTATCTTGTGAATCGAGCGCCTAGATAACCGGAGTGATTCGGTCCGATTTCATTTCGGACCTTGCGGGACCAACCAGACGATGCGCCTTTCCAGCATGGCCGATTATGCCGTCGTAACGATGAGCGCCGCCGCGCGCCATTGCGGGCATGCGCGTGTTTCGGCCCAGCAACTGGCCGATGAAACCGGGCTGCCTGCGCCCACCGTGCAAAAATTGGTCAGCAAGCTGTCTGCGGCGGGATTGTTGAAATCCGTTCGCGGCGCAGGGGGCGGGCTGAAACTTGCGCGTCCGGCAGCAGCAATAACCTTGGCCGATATTGTCGAGGCGGTCGAAGGGCCTATTGCTCTGGCCCCGTGCAGCGATCATAGCCGCCACGATTGCACGCTGGAGGCAGCCTGTTCGATCCGTCCGCACTGGCCTGCGGTTGATGCCGCATTGCGCGGTGCGCTGGCCGGAATTCCGCTCACCCAATTGTCCCGTCCTGCCGTAAATGCGGCTCCGGTGGCGGAGGTTATGGCATGACTGAAAACGTACAGCTGAAAGACCAGCCAATCAAAGACCAGGCAGCGCACGATGCCGCCGCCAAAGTGGCCGATTATGAACACGGCTGGTCATCTGACATTGAACAGGAATACGGCCCCAAAGGCCTGTCCGAAGACACCGTCCGCTATATCTCGGCCAAAAAGGACGAGCCCGAGTGGATGCTCGAATGGCGGCTCAAGGCCTATCGCCACTGGCTGACGATGCCCACGCCCGATTGGGCCAAGCTGAACGTCCCGCCGATTGATTATCAGGACGCCTATTACTGGGCCGCGCCCAAAACCAAGCCCAAGCTTGGCAGCCTGGACGAGGTCGATCCCGAAATCCTGCGCATTTACGAAAAGCTGGGCATTCCGCTGGCCGAGCAGGAAGTGCTCGCCGGTGTTGAAGGCGCGCGCCGTGTTGCCGTGGATGCGGTGTTTGACAGCGTGTCGGTCGCCACCACCTTCCGCAAGGAGCTGGAATCAGCAGGCGTCATCTTCCGCTCGATCTCCGAAGCGATCCGCGAATATCCTGAGCATGTGAAGAAGTGGCTCGGCAAAGTTGTGCCGATGCATGACAATTACTTCGCCACATTGAATTGCGCGGTCTTTTCGGATGGCACCTTCGTTTACATCCCCGAAGGCGTGCGCTGCCCGATGGAGCTTTCCACCTATTTCCGCATCAACGCGGAAAACACCGGACAGTTTGAACGCACGCTGATCGTGGCCGACAAAGGTAGCTATGTCAGCTACCTCGAAGGCTGCACCGCGCCGATGCGCGATGAAAACCAGCTTCACGCCGCCGTGGTCGAACTGGTCGCGATGGACGATGCCGAGATCAAGTATTCAACCGTGCAGAACTGGTATCCCGGCAATGCCGAGGGCCTTGGCGGCATTTACAACTTCGTCACCAAGCGCGCGCTGTGTCAGGGCAAGCGCTCAAAGGTTTCGTGGACGCAGGTTGAAACTGGCTCTGCCATCACTTGGAAGTATCCAAGCTGTGTGTTGAACGGTGATGATTCGGTGGGCGAGTTCTACTCGGTCGCCGTCACCAACAATTACCAGCAGGCCGATACCGGCACCAAGATGATCCACAACGGCAAGCGCACCCGCTCGACCATCGTCTCAAAGGGTATCTCTGCGGGCAAGTCGAACAACACCTATCGCGGCCTTGTCCGCGTGGCGCCGGGCGCCGATGGCGTGCGCAACTTCACCCAGTGCGACAGCCTGCTGCTGGGCGCTGATTGCGGCGCGCACACCGTGCCCTACATCGAAGTGCGCAACCCCACCGCCACCATCGAACACGAAGCCACCACCAGCAAGATCAGCGACGATCAGCTCTACTACGCCATGCAGCGTGGCCTCGATCAGGAAAGCGCCGTCGCCCTGATCGTCAACGGCTTCGCCCGCGAAGTGCTCAAGCAATTGCCGATGGAATTTGCAGTCGAAGCGCAAAAGCTGCTGGGTATTTCGCTTGAAGGATCAGTCGGTTGAAGAAAACCCTTACCCTCCGCCCCGCCAGTGAGCGGGAAGACGCGCCCAAGCTTCAGCGCAAGGGGCGCGGCTGGAACATTGCGGAATCGCGGCTCGATGCGATTCACGAACTGGCCCGTGAACGCAAACGTAACCCCACGCCTGCCCAAGTGGCGCTGGCTGATGAACTGGCGAAGGAAGATCTGGGCCAGTACAAGCCCAAAAGCTTCACCGTCATCGGCTCGGCCATCGCCAACTTCGCCTGTCTGCCGCTGAAGCTGGTCGTGCTGATCGATGAAGGCGATGTTCCCGCCGAAATCGAACACCGCCGCGACAAGAGCCTGACCGAAGTCGGCATCAAAGTGGTGCGCTATACCGCCGAGGAAGTGCTCGCCGATCCCGAAGGCGTCTCGCGCGACACAGTTGCCGCGATGAAAGCCCGCTACGAAGAACTGCGCGCCAATTCGCGCCCTGCCAACCGCTCCTACGGTGCGCCACGGCGCTAAGCGAGAAAACCCATGCTCAACATTGAAAACCTCTCCGCCACCATCGCTGACAAGCAGATCCTCAAGGGACTGTCGCTCACCATCAATCCGGGCGAAATCCATGCGATCATGGGGCCGAACGGTGCGGGCAAATCGACGCTGGGCTATACGTTGGGCGGACGGCCTGGCTATGAAGTGACCGGCGGCACAGTCAGCTTTGCAGGCGAAGACCTGTTCGCGCTTGAACCGCATGAGCGAGCGGCGGCGGGCCTGTTCCTTGGCTTCCAGTATCCGGTTGAAATCCCGGGCGTTTCCTTCGTGCAATTCCTGCGTGAAGCCGCGAATGCCCAGCGCAAGGTGCGCGGGGAAGCACCGCTTTCGGGCGGGGAGTTCCTCAAGCTCGCCAAGGAAAAGGCAGGGCTTTTGCGCATGGACATGGACATGCTCAAGCGTCCGGTAAACGTCGGCTTTTCGGGCGGTGAAAAGAAGCGCGCCGAGATGGTGCAGATGGGCATCCTTGATCCCAAGCTGGCAATCTTGGATGAAACCGATTCAGGCCTTGATATCGATGCGCTGCGCATTTGCGGCGAAGGCATCAACGCGATCATGCGCAAGCCCGACAAGGCCGTGCTGCTGATCACGCACTACCAGCGCCTGCTCGATTACGTGAAGCCCGATTTCGTCCACGTGCTTGCCGGTGGCCGCATCGTCCGCACTGGCGGCCCCGAACTGGCGCTTGAACTCGAAGAGCAAGGCTACGAGGCGGTAGCGGCGTGAGCGATACGCTGACCCTGCCCACCCGCCGGGACGAGGCGTTCCGCTATGCGGACCTGGCCGCCCTTGCGCCGCTGTGGCCGCTGGCAACGCAGGAAATTCGCGTTAGCGCGGGCGAAGAAGGTGCGCTTGCATTGGTGCTTGATGGCACCAGTGCCGATGCGCGTGAACTTTCCATCGTGCTGGAAGACGGCGCTTCGTTCGATCTGCGCGTGCTGAACGCCGGTTCTGCCTATGGCCGCATCGCGGTGTCGGTAACGCTCGGCAAAGCGGCAAAGTTCCACCTTGGCGCGGCGCAGATCGCGGGCGGCGATCAGACCGCCGAGATCGTCACGCAAGTCACGCATGCCGAACCTGATGCGGTATCTACGCAAATCGTGCGCTCAGTGCTGGCGGGCCACGCCACCGGCACGTACCTTGGCAAAGTGGCCGTGGCGCGCGGGGCCATTGGCACAGACGGTTCGCAATCAATCCGCGCCATGCTGCTGGACCGGACTGCCACTGCAAATGCGCGGCCCGAGCTGGAAATCTATGCCGACGATGTGAAATGCGCGCATGGCTGTGCCGTGGGCGAACTCGATCCGCAAAGCCTGTTCTACCTCGCCCAGCGCGGGCTGCCGCCAGCGCAGGCCAAGAAGCTGATGTTGCAGGCCTTCATCGCCGAAGCCTTTGTCGGCGCTGCCGATGAAGAGACGCTGACTCAAGCCGCGCTCGATGCGCTGGAGGCGATCCTGTGAGCACCGCCACGCTCACCCGCGATGCCATCTGGCCCGGCCTGATCAATCCTGACGGCAGCCGCTGGCATTACCTCGATACCGCCGCCACCGCGCAAAAGCCGCAAGCCGTTATCGATGCGATGATGCGCGCCTTGGGCAGCGATTACGCCACGGTCCATCGCGGCGTCTATGCGCGCTCGGCCGATATGACGCTGGCCTTCGAAGCCGCGCGCCGCAAGGTGGCCGCGCTGATCGGTGCGCAGGAAAGCGAACTCGTGTTCACACGCGGCGCGACCGAGGCGATCAACCTTGTTGCGCAGACATGGGGCGTGGCCAATCTCAAGGCTGGTGACCGCATCCTGCTCTCGCAGCTTGAGCATCATTCCAACATCGTGCCCTGGCAATTGCTGCGCGACCGGACCGGCGTTGAAATTGACGTCTGTCCGATCACGGAAGACGGCCAGATCGATCTTGCCGCCGCTGAACGGATGTTGACGCCCGCGCACAAACTGGTGTCGTTCGCGCATGTTTCGAACGTGCTGGGCTCCGTGCTTCACGTGGAACATGCAGTGAAGCTGGCGCGTAATGTCGGCGCGAAAATCCTGCTCGATGGCTGCCAGTCGGTCGCGCGGATCGCGGTGGATGTCCATGCGATTGATGCCGATTTCTATGTGTTTTCAGCGCACAAGCTCTATGGCCCCACCGGCATCGGCGCGCTCTGGGCGAAACCCGAAATCCTTGACGCCATGCCGCCATGGCAGGGCGGCGGCGCGATGATTGATCGCGTAACCTTTGAAAAGACGACATATGCCCCCGCGCCCCAGCGTTTCGAGGCCGGAACGCCCGCAATCGTCGAAGCCATCGGTTTTGGCGCGGCGGCAGATTACGTCACCGGCGTCGGCCTCGATGTGATCCATGCCCATGAAACCGCGCTGGTGGCCAAGGCGCGTGAGGCTTTGCAGGCGATGAACGCGATCCGCCTGTTCGGGCCGGACGACAGCGCCGGGATCGTCAGCTTTGCGATGGAGGGGGTACACCCCCATGATCTGGGCACGATCCTTGACGAGGAAGGCGTGGCAATCCGCGCCGGGCACCATTGCGCGCAGCCCTTGATGGATCACCTTGGCGTTCCCGCCACGGCCCGCGCCAGTTTTGGCATTTATAGCGATGAAAGCGATATCGCCGCATTGGTGCGCGGTATCGAAAGGACCAAGAGGATTTTCGGATGAGCGTAGAGGATCCCAAATTCGCCGTCGAAGAGGTAGAAGCCGTCAGCATGCCGCGCCGTGCGCGCGTGGACGACATTCCCGAACCTGTGGAAACGCCCGCTGAAAAGCTGGATCGCAAGCGCGATTACCTCGAAGGCTTCCTTGCGGCCAAGCCCGAAGGCGTTGCGCCCAGTGAACCCGGTGGGGACATCTACGAAGGCGTGATCAGCGCGCTGAAGGAGATTTTCGATCCGGAAATCCCGGTCAACATCTACGACCTTGGCCTGATTTATGGCGTCGAAGTTGATGATGAAGCGCACGTAATCGTCAATATGACGCTGACCACGCCGCATTGCCCGGTGGCCGAATCAATGCCCGCCGAAGTGGAACTGCGCGTCTGTGCGGTGCCCGGCGTGCGCGATGCCGAGGTCAATCTGGTGTGGGACCCCGCATGGGACCCGCAGAAGATGAGCGATGAAGCCAAGCTAGAGCTTGGGATGTTGTAAAAGCTCCCCTCCCGGCCTGAATCGGATTTTGGCGGGAGGGGTTGGGGGTGGGCAGAGGCCAAGCGCATCCCTATGTTAGCCAAAGCAAGGCCCACCCCCGTCCCCTCCCGCCCACATTTGTTTTGGCTTGGGAGGGGGGAGATAGTGCGATGACCGAAGTTAGCACCAAGACCCGCCAGCGCCCCGCCGCTGTCATTCTCACGCCTTCTGCCGAGGCGCGGATTGCGCATTTGATGGAAACCGCTCCCGCAGGCGCGATTGGCGTAAAGCTGTCCACCCCGCGCCGGGGCTGTTCGGGCCTTGCCTATTCGGTTGATTACGTGACGCAAGCAAACCCGATGGACGAGCGGATCGAGACGCCCGGCGGCTTGTTCTTCATCGACGGCGGATCGGTGCTGTACCTGATCGGCAGCACGATGGAGTGGCAGGAAGACGATTTTACCGCAGGCTTCGTGTTCCAGAACCCCAACGCCAAGGGCAGTTGCGGCTGCGGTGAAAGCTTTACGGTTTAGCCTTGTTGCAGGAAGCGCAGCAGCGCTTCTTCCAGCACGTCAACCTTGTCATCGGCGTCAATCCGGGCGTTCAGCCATAGATTTTCTGCATCGGTTACCGCGTTTTCGCGCGCAGCCTCGCCCGCAATGTCGCGTTCGGGTTGGCGGCGGCCAAAGCCCACAGCCCGCACCGCCTGGGTAAAGCCTCTGGCATCAGTCGTGGCCATCCGCCCGAAGAACCGGCCAAGATGGCTCGACCGGTCGTTCATGAATGCCTCAAGCTCGCCCGCTCGCTCACGGGTCAGCCCCTTGGCACTCTGCCAGCCCTGCAGATAATTGCCGACGCCCTGCACAAACAGGCGCTCCCATTCGGGCGCGTTGTCGGCGTCCAGCGTGGCGTCCTTGATGCGGAACAGTATTTCCGCCTCGCGCTGGCTGACGGCGGCGGGCCGATCGCCGCCCGCGGCAAAGATGGTGCGGCGGATCAAGGCGCATTCCGCCGCGTTGATGCTGCCCGGATCAAGCGCGCCTCCGCTGCGGGTCGGGCCTTCGCCGGTCAATACCGCCTGTTCCAGCAGGTCGAGCGCGAACTGGCGCAAGCTATCAGGCGTTGATTGCGCCTTTTCCAGCACGCGCACGACCAGTTCCAGTTCGGTGAGGCTGCTTACTTTGCCGTCATGCTTCACACGCTCGACAAGCCAGGCGGCGTTTTCATCCGAAACATAGCCGCGCGGCTCGGTCGTATTGACGATGAATTCGACCAGCGCCTCGACAAAGAAGTCGCTCCATTCCGCCGTTGGCGTGGCGATCTGGTCATTCAGGATGAAGATCGCCTCGGCTTCTTCAGGATCAATCCTGCCATCGGGCCACGCCGCACGGCGCAGCGCAAGGATTTCCTCCGCTGAAATGGCACTGTCTTCAGCGGCTTGCGCAGCGATGGCGCGGAAATGCAGGGTCATCAGGTCAAGTCCCTCGGGCGTGCTTGCCAAAGGGACTTACGCGACAGCGCTTAATTTGGCGTTATCAGGTGCCGATGCTTCGAATGGCTCGGGAGGGGCGGGATTGGTGTGGGTAGCCACCCCCTCCGCAAACGCTATCCCTGCTTCGTCACCATGCCTATTCCGTCACCCTGAAACAAGTTGGCGCCCATCTTCTTCGGCAACGTAAATCCCGGATCCCGTCATGCTGAACTTGTTTCAGCATCCATTCCTCCCCACAAACCGCAGTGCGCCTTGATAGATGGATCCTGAAACAAGTTCAGGATGACGATAGTGCAAGAACTGTGTCGTAATCAGACTCCGCTCACGCAGAGCCTGTCGAAGCACCCACACGAACCTCAGCGCAAATCGGGCGCAGTCGCCTCTGCCACCAACAACGCGATGGCCTCGTCCAGCGGCATCACCTTCTGGTGCTGTTCGCCCAGAATGCGGATCGCCACGGTGCCTTCTTCGGCCTCGCGCTTGCCCACCACCAGCAGGTACGGGACTTTCGCCACCGAATGTTCGCGCACCTTGTAATTGATCTTTTCGTTGCGCAGGTCGCTTTCGGTGCGGATGCCCGCAGCCTTCAGCTTGGCCAGCACTTCGGTGGCATAGTCGTCCGCTTCTGAAACGATGGTGGCCACCACGGCCTGCACCGGTGCCAGCCAGACCGGCAGGCGGCCTGCAAAATGCTCGATCAGAATGCCGATGAAGCGTTCGTACGAACCGAAGATCGCGCGGTGCAGCATGACCGGGCGATGCTTGTCGCCATCTTCGCCAACATACGTCGCATCAAGCCGTTCGGGCAGGACGCGGTCGGACTGGATCGTGCCGACTTGCCATGTGCGGCCAATCGCATCGGTCAGGTGCCATTCCAGCTTGGGCGCATAGAACGCGCCTTCGCCCGGCAATTCTTCCCAGCCATATTGTTCGGTGGCAAGCCCTGCGCGGACCACGGCGGCGCGCAGCTCGCTTTCGGCCATGTCCCACATTTCTTCGGTGCCAAAGCGCTTTTCGGGGCGCAGCGCCAGCTTGATCGAATAGGTAAAGCCGAAGTGCTTGTAGATGCGGTCGGCCAGTTCGCAGAACGCCTGCACTTCATCCACGATCTGGTCTTCGCGGCAGAAGATGTGCGCATCGTCCTGCGTGAACTGGCGCACGCGCATCAGTCCGTGCAGCGCGCCGTGCGGTTCGTTGCGGTGGCAGCAGCCGTTTTCATACAGACGCAGCGGCAGGTCGCGGTAGGATTTCAGGCCCTGCCGGAAGATCAGGACGTGCGCGGGGCAGTTCATCGGCTTCAGGGCCATCCAGTCGGCCTCGCCGCTGATCACTGGACCTTCGTCATCCACGTTGGGCACTTCGTCGGGGATGACGAACATGTTTTCGCGATATTTGCCCCAGTGGCCCGATTGCTCCCACTGGCGCGCGTCCATCACTTGCGGGGTTTTCACCTCGCGATAGCCCGCGCCATCGATCGCGCGGCGCATATAGGCTTCCAGCTCGCGCCAGATCATGTAGCCCTTGGGATGCCAGAACACGCTGCCGTGCGCTTCGGCCTGAAGGTGGAACAGGTCCATTTCGTTGCCCAGCTTGCGGTGATCGCGCTTGGCGGCCTCTTCCAGCCGCGTCATGTGGGCATCAAGCTGCTTCTTGTTGAGCCAGCCGGTCCCGTAAATGCGGCTCAGCATCGCGTTGTTCTGGTCGCCGCGCCAATAGGCCCCCGAAACGCGCGTCAGCTTGAACGCGGTCGGGTCCAGCTTGCCGGTCGATGGCAAGTGTGGCCCACGGCACATATCCAGCCAGTCATCGCCTGACCAATACACCGTCAGCGGTTCATCGCCGGGAAGCTCTGCAGCCCATTCAGCCTTGAAGCTCTCGCCCTGTTGCTTCCACCGGCTGATAAGCTGTTCGCGGCTCCATTCCTCGCGGCGCAGCGGCTTGTTTGCCCCGATGATCTTGCGCATCTGCGCCTCGATCGCGGGCAGGTCCTCATCGGTAAACGGGCGTTCGGCGGGCGCGAAATCGTAATAGAAGCCATCGTCGGTGCTGGGCCCGAACGTGATCTGCGTGCCCGGAAACAGCGCCTGCACGGCCTCTGCCAGAATGTGCGCAAAGTCATGGCGCGCAAGGTCGAGCGCATCAGCCTCGTCCTTGGCCGTCACCAGCGCCAGTTGCGCATCGGCGGTAAAGGGGCGCGAAAGATCAACCAGTTCGCCATCCACCCGCGCCGCCAGCGCCGCTTTGGCAAGGCCGGGGCCAATGGCGGCGGCGATGTCCGCGGGGGTGCTGCCGGGCGCTACTTCGCGCACGGAACCATCGGGCAGGGTGATTTTCAGCAACTCGGACATCGGGTTCTCTCAAGCCTTAAAGCGTTGATCCGCGCTTTGGCACAGGAGCGCCGCCGCCGCAATTGCTGCCCTGCCGATCCCTTTGCCGCGCGGCTGTCATGACGGGCTTGCCCGCGGCAAAGGTGCGGGCCATGATTGTGCCATGACCGATCCCTCCCGCTTCACCCTGCCGACCGGCCAGCAGATGGCCTATCGTTACGCCGCAGGCCGTATGCCCGCCATCGTATTCCTGCCCGGCTACATGTCCGATATGAGCGGGAGCAAGGCGCAGGCCGTGCTGCAATGGGCCCAAGACCGGGGCCGCGCCTGCCTTCTGCTTGACTACACGGGCTGCGGGCAAAGCGATGGTGATTTCGCCGCTGGCAGCTTGTCGCAATGGCGGGACGAGGTCGTGGCGCTGGTCGATCACCTTGGGCTGGATGCTGTGCAGATAGTCGGATCGAGCATGGGCGGCTGGCTGATGCTGCTGGTGGCCGAAGCTTTGGGCATACGGGCAAAGGCGCTGGTCGGTATCGCACCCGCGCCCGATTTTACCGAATGGGGCTTTTCGCAAAGCCAACGGATCGCGCTTGCGGCGGGGCAGACGATTTTCGAGGACAATCCTTACGGGACCGAGCCTACCCCTACGCATGCGCTGTTCTGGTCCGATGGTGAACGCAACAAGCGGCTGAAGGCGGGCGTTGCATTCGATGGTCCGGTTCGGCTCTTGCACGGGCAGAACGATGCCGATGTGCCGTGGGATGTGTCGCTGCGGCTGGCCAGCGCGCTGCGTTCAGCCGATGTGCAGGTGCATCTGGTCAAGGACGGCGATCACCGGCTTTCGCGGGATAGCGACATTGCCCTGCTGCTGCGCGAGCTAGCCAATCTTGAAGCTTTGGCGCCTTGAAGGATAAACCGATGATCGATCTTCCCGCGCCCCTCTATGCAACCGAGATGGCGCAAGAGGCTGGGCTGATGCAGATCGGCCCAATCCAGTCGCGCGGCGGGCAGCTTTCGCCCTTGCCCATTCCGCGCCGCCGCAAACAGGCCGAGGTCGAGGCAGAAGCGGGGATGGAGCGGCCTGATCTGCCCGATCAGGACCGGCTGACCGCCTGCATCGCCAAAGCTGCGCGTGATCCGCAGGCCGCCTTGGTCGATGCGCGAAGTTGGGTTGCAGAAGGCCGTGATGCCGGACAAAATGTGCGCGCAAACCAGTGCCTTGGCCTGATCCTGTCCAACGCGGGCGATTTTGACGGCGCGCTGGCCGCCTTTGCGCAAGGCGTAGCGGGCATTCCAAAGCCGCAGGAAGTGGCAGCATTGCCGCTGATGGTGATGGCGGGCAATGCGGCACTGGCTGGCGGCAAGGCTGAAGATGCGCTCGGCTGGTTTGACCGTGCGCTGGCGGTGAAAGATTACACCGACAACGCCGCGCTGGGCGCGTTGCAGGCTGACCGTTCGCGCGCTCTGGTGGCGCTGGGGCGTTTGGCCGAGGCAGGCGGCGCGCTGGACGAGGTCCACCGGCTTGCGCCCGAAGATGCCGAGGGCTGGCTGCTTTCGGCCACGCTGGCGCGGCGCAACAATGATCTGCCGCGCGCGCAACGCGACATCGAGATTGCCGCCAAGTACGCCCCGCGTGATCCCCGGGTGGGTTTAGAAGCGGGCGTTATCGCGGTTCTGGATGGCCGGGAAGATGCCGCGCGCAAGTCCTGGGATTCGGTGCTGGCCGCCGATCCGGACGGTGATGCGGGAAAGGTTGCAAAAGGCTACCTTGAACAGTTGGGGCCGGTTCCTACATCTGTGGTGTCCCCCGCAACAGAAAAGCCCGTTCGCCCATGAAATTATCCGTCCTCGATCTGGTCAGCGTGGTTGAGGGCGGAACAGTCCGTCAAGCGCTCGACAATGCCGCCGCCGCGGCCAAAGTTGCCGAAGACTGCGGCTATCAGCGCTATTGGGTGGCCGAACATCACGGAATGGATGGCATTGCCAGTGCGGCTGTGTCGGTCGTACTGGCGCATATCGGGCACGCAACGTCGACAATTCGCATCGGTTCGGGCGGGATCATGCTGCCCAATCACAGCCCGCTGGTCATTGCCGAACAGTTCGGCACGCTGGATGCGCTGTTTCCGGGCCGGATCGACCTGGGCCTCGGTCGCGCGCCGGGGGCAGACCAGCGCATTGTCCGCGCGCTGCGCAAGGATACCAACCGCGCGGCAGAGGACTTCCCCGCTGATGTCGTTGAATTGCAAGCGCAATTTGCAGGTGATCCGCGCGTGCCGTTGCAAGCCGTACCGGGCAAGGGTGCCAAGCCGCAAATCTGGATTCTGGGATCAAGCCTGTTCGGCGCGCAATTGGCGGCCATGCTCGGCCTGCCCTATGCCTTTGCCTCACACTTCGCGCCAAATCATCTCGATGCCGCGTTGAAGCTCTATCGCGAACGCTTTGAACCGTCCGAAACGCTGGCCGCGCCTTATTGCGCCGCTGCGATCAATGTTGTGGCCGCCGATACTGACGAGGAGGCGGAATTGCTCGCTTCTTCAATGGATCAGTCATTCGTGGCGTTGCGCACGGGCACTCCGGGCAAGCTGAAACCGCCGGTTCCGGGTTATCGGGATACCTTGCCGCCCCAGTCTGTCGCAATGCTGGAACATGTGCGCAAAGTGAGTGCAACCGGCAGTGTTTCAACCGTGCGCAAAGGCCTTGCTGCCTTTGCCGAACGCACCGGCGTGGACGAAGTGGTGGTAGCCGCATCGATCTTCGATCAGGCCGCACGGCGGCGTTCGCTGGAATTGACAATGGAAGCCGCACACGGACTGGTCCCGGCCTGACGCTGAGGCGGTTGCATAACGTTGAACTTCGTCCCCTAATTTCGTCCCCTAATTTCGTCCCCCAATTTCGTCATTACGACCCCCGCGCAGCGGGGTGAAGCAATCCAGAGCGGCGTACTGAACGCTCTGGATTGCTTTGTCGGCTTCGCCTCCTCGCAATGACGAAGAGTTGTATAACAGGGCATAATCCTCACATTTTGCCCGATTCAGCCACCAAAATTCACAATTCCGGCACAGTTCGGCACGTAATGTCAGCCATGGCATTTACGACAGCAAAGTTAACCATGCCGCGCCAATGAACCGGACTTGTCCGCTTGCAATGGCTGGATTAGCATCGGCATAATTGATACAAAACCGAATCATAAAATAACAAGAGAGAGCAATATTCTCTCGCAGGAGAGCCGGGAACCCACGCATGGCGTCGAAGTCCGCAATTCAACCGTCGTCCACCGTTGTCCGTGATCAGGACGCACAGGACCTTGCCAATCCCCATGCTGCCGCGTTGATGACGCGCTTCATGGCGGCGCTTCTTCCGGATGAGGCGCGCGATTTCGATGCCAGCCGTCTGGCCGAAGCCGCGCTGTTCACCGCCAACGTGGCCACGCTGCGCAAAGGTAGCGAACCTGCCATCGCCATTGAAAGCGTCAGCGGATCAACCACCGGTACGCGCCATCTGCGCATGGCAGTGATCAATGATGACATGCCGTTTCTGGTTGATTCGATTGCCTCGACCATCACCGCGCAGGGGCTTGCGATTGACCGCATGGTCCATCCCGTCGTCGCCGTCCGCCGCGATGGTGATGGCACCCTGATCGATTTTCCCGAAGGCGATGCCGCTGGCGAACGCCGCGAATCCATCGTCTATCTCGAAACCGTCCGCGCCGATGCCCGCCAGCGCCGTGCCTTGATCGGCGCGCTTGAGGCAACGCTGGCCGATGTGCGCGCCGCCGTTGCCGATTGGCCGCTGATGCAGGCCGCCATGCGCGAAGATGCCGCCAATCTGGCCGATCCCGAAGGCGCGGCACTGCTGCGCTGGCTGGCCGATGGTATGCTCACCCAATTGGGCTGCGTCACGCGGTTCCGCGACGGACGACAGGAAAACCCGCGCGGCATTTGCCGTGCCAGCGCCGAAGAATTGCTGGCAGATGCGTCCTATGATCGCGCTTTCCGCTGGTTTGATGAGGCCGGGATTGACGGGCAGGGCCGCGTGCCGCTGATCGTCAAGGCCAACCGCATCGCCAATGTCCATCGCCGCGTTCCGCTTGATCTGTTCATCGTGCCGCGTCTGGAACAGGGTAAAGTCACCGCGCTATCGGTCCATGCAGGTGTATGGACCAGCGCGGCCCTCGCTGCCGCGCCCGATCGCATCCCGCGCTTGCGCAGCCAGCTTGCAGGGCTGATGGACAAGTTTGGCTTTTCGCCCAACGGCCATGCCGGAAAGGCGCTGGTCCATGCGATGACCGCGCTGCCGCACGATCTGCTGGCCAGCTTTGCCGATGCCGATCTGGAACGCGTCGCCACCGCGATGATGAGCCTGGTTGACCGGCCCCGCCCCCGGCTTGCACTGGTGCAGGCCCCGCTGGCACGGCACTTGTTCGCTTTCGTCTGGTTGCCCCGTGATGCCTTGTCCACCGACGTGCGCCTTGCCATCCAGCAGATGCTGGAAGCCAATGCAGGCGCACAAGTGCTGGATTGGGCCTTGCAAGTCGAAGGCAGCACGCTGGCGATGTTGCGCTTTGTGCTGGATGTGCGCGAACAGGCTGCAAAGCCTGATGAAGCGGCGCTTGATGCACAATTGCAGGCCATGGTGCGCGGCTGGGCAGGGGCGGTCGAAGCTGAACTGGCCACCACAGAAGACCCATCGCGCGCCGCCGCCATCGCCGCGCGCTATGCCGATGCCTTCCCGCTATCCTACCGCAATGCATCAGGCCCTGCCGAGGCCGCGCGCGACATCCGCGTGTTGCGCACCCTCACAGGCAGCAAAGCGCCACGCCGCGCCGCGCGCCTGCACCAGAACGCGGGCGAAACGTCGCTGCGCCTGAAGTTGTACCAGCGCGAAGGCGCCATCGTCCTGTCCGATGCCGTGCCGGTGCTGGAAAACTTCGGCTTCCGTGTTCTGGAAGAAATGCCTACGCCGCTGGACGGTGGCAGGCTCGGCTATGTGCATGATTTCCTTGTGTCGTACCCCGTTGATAGCACTGTTACCGATCTGTTGGGCCGTGCCAGTGCCATCGAAAGCTCGCTGGCAGCGGTGTTGAATGGCGCGGCAGAAGATGATGCCTTCAACCGTCTGATCGTGGCGACGGGCCTGTCTGCGGTTGAAGCCAACTGGCTGCGCGCGTTCTACCGCTATTTGCGGCAGGCGGGCATGACGTTTGGCATACCGACCGTGGTCGAAGCGTTGAAGAATGCGCCAGCCGTCACGCGCGGGCTGATCGATGCCTTCATCGCGCGGCATGATCCTGCCTTTGCAGGGGACCGAGAAGCCGCGTTCAGCGCGGCAGAAGAGCATATCCGCGCCGGATTGGCAGGGGTTGCCGCGATCAATGATGACCGCCTGCTGCGCCAGTTCCGCGCGCTCGTCATGGCGATCTTGCGCACAAATGCCTTTGCCCCCGCAGCGGCAGAAGCGATGGCGTTCAAAATTGATTCCGCAGCTGTTCCCGGCCTTCCGCGTCCGGTGCCTTGGCGCGAGATTTTCGTCTATTCCCCGCGTGTTGAAGGCATCCATTTGCGCGCCGGACCTGTCGCGCGCGGCGGCCTGCGCTGGTCAGACCGACGCGACGACTTCCGCGTCGAAGTGCTGGGCCTGATGAAGGCGCAGCGTGTGAAAAACGCGGTCATCGTGCCAACCGGCGCGAAGGGCGGCTTCTATCCCAAGCACTTGCCCGATCCCGCGCGCGACCGCGATGGCTGGCTGGCCGAGGGCAAGGCCAGCTATCAGGTGTTCATCCGCACGTTGCTGTCGATCACTGACAACATCGTGGAAGGCAAAGTCGTCCATCCCGAAGCCGTGGTCGTGCGCGATGGCGAAGACCCGTACTTCGTGGTCGCCGCCGATAAAGGCACGGCCACCTTCTCCGACGTTGCCAATGCCATCGCCGAATCAAAGGATTTCTGGCTGGATGATGCTTTCGCCAGTGGCGGATCGAAGGGGTATGACCACAAGGCGATGGGCATCACCGCGCGCGGCGCGTGGCTCTCGGTGCGCCGCCACTTCCTTGAAATGGGTGTGGACGTGCAGGCAGAGCCGGTGCGTGTGGCCGGCTGCGGCGATATGTCGGGCGATGTGTTCGGCAACGGCATGTTGCTGTCAAAGGCGCTCAAAGTCGTCGCCGCGTTCGATCATCGCCACATCTTCCTTGATCCCGATCCCGATCCGGCAACAAGCTGGGCCGAACGCGCGCGGATGTTCGCGCTGCCCCGCTCAAGCTGGGACGATTACGACAAAGGCCTGATTTCGGAAGGCGGCGGGGTTTACCCGCGTTCGATGAAGGCCATCCCGCTAACCCCGCAAGTGCAGGCCATGCTGGGCGTTGCAGAAGCCGAACTTGATCCTGAATCGCTGATCTCGGCAATCCTGCGTTCGCAAGTAGATCTGCTGTGGTTCGGCGGTATCGGCACTTACATGAAGGGCAGCCAGCAAAACAACGCTGACGTGGGCGATCCCGCCAACGATTCGTTGCGTGTTTCGGCCAATGAAGTGCGCGCCAAAGTCATCGGTGAAGGTGCCAATCTTGGCACGACACAGGCCGCACGCATCGAGTTCGCTTTGGCCGGGGGCCGCATCAATACTGACTTCATCGACAATTCGGCTGGCGTTGATTGTTCGGATAACGAGGTCAACATCAAGATCGCGCTGGCCGCGGCCAAGCGTTCGGGCAAGTTGACCGAAGACGCCCGCGTGGAATTGCTGGTATCGATGACCGATGACGTCGCGCACCTCGTGCTTGAGGACAACCGGTTGCAAGCGCTGGCGCTGTCCATCGCCGAACGCGGCGGTGCTGCCACAATGCCGTCATGGTCCCGCCTGATCGATGTGCTCGAAGAAGGCGGCGATCTGGATCGCAAGACCGAAGGCCTTGCCGGCCCCGAAGACCTCGCCCGCCGTGCGGTTTCGGGGCAGGGGCTGACGCGTCCCGAACTGGCGGTCCTGCTCTCCAGCAGCAAGCTGGTTGTGCAACGTGCGCTTGAAGAAAGCCCGGTTGTCGATGATCCGGTGCTGGAAGAAGAACTGGTCGCAGCCTTCCCGCCGCAAATGCGCGAGGCATTTGAAATCGAAATTGTCAATCACCGCCTGCGCCGCGAAATCATCGCAACCAAGCTGGCCAACCGCATCATCAACCGCATGGGTCCGGTCCATCCGTTCGAATTGTGCGAAGAAGAAGGGTGCAGCCTCGCGCAAGTGGCAGCCGCCTTTGTTGCGGCAGAACGCCTGCTCGATCTGCGTGCCACATGGGACATGCTCGATACTGCCGACATGCCCGAAGCCTTGCGGCTGGCCCTGTTTGAACGCACCGCGCTGGGCCTGCGCGGCCATATTGCCGATGTGCTGCGCGCCGGTCGCGGCTCGACGCAGCCCGATGCCTTGCTCGAAGACCTGTACGGCGGCGTCGCCCTGCTTTCGCACACTGCGGCGCAATTGCTGCGGGGCGAAGCACAGGCACAGGCGCGGCAGATGGCGCAGGAGCTGGCGGCTGCCGGAACTCCGCCCGCCATCGCCGAACGGCTGGTCCACCTCTATGACATGGACGGGGCCATCGGCCTTGCCCATCTGGCGGGCGAGTTGAACGTCGATGCCGGCGCGCTGACCGGTGCCTTTGCCGATCTGGGCGCGGCACTGGGGCTGGACTGGGCGCAACAGGCGGCACGGCGGATGAACCCGTCCGATCCGTGGGAGCGCCTGCTGATCGCCGGTCTGGCCCGCGATTTCGAACAGATGCGGCTCGATTTCCTCAAGCGCTCGCAAGGCAAATCGCCCGATGCGTTTGTGGCCGATTGGCTGGAAACCAATGCCGTGCCGGTGCGCCAGTTCCGCGCACTGGTTGACCGCGCGCAATCCGCATCCGCTGCTGGCCCCGCCATGCTGGCGCAAGTCGCCAGTCAGGCCCGCACATTGATGGGGCGTTAAGCTTCAGAACGAAGGGTTTGTCCGGCCATGCCCTGCCTGTATAGGCAAGGCATGGCCCTCTTTCCGAGTTCTGTGGTGATCGCTTTCGTTCGTGCCGCGCTGATGCTGGCCATGGCCGTGTGGCTGGCCAGTGCGCCCGCCCGTGCGCAGGCGCGGGGGCCATTGGTGCTGGCCGCTGCCAGCATGCAAGAGGCGCTGACCGATGCCGCCAACCGTTGGGCCGCGCAGCGCCACGCGCGTCCGGTACTGTCGTTCGCCGCATCATCCGCGCTCGCCCGCCAGATCGGGGCGGGGGCAAAGGCCGACTTGTTCATTTCTGCGGATGAGGAATGGATGGACCATGTGCAGGGCCAGAACCTGCTCCGCCCCGCCACCCGCGCGCAGCTTGCCGAAAACCGGCTGGTCCTGATCGCGCCTGCATCCGGCAAAGTGCAACTGCGCATCGCGCCGGGCTTCCCCCTTGCACGCGCCTTGGGCAGTGGACGCCTTGCGATGGCAGATCCGGCGGCGGTACCCGCAGGCCGCTATGGCAAAGCCGCCCTGGAAAAACTGGGCGTCTGGCGCGCAATTGCCACCCGCGTTGCGCCTGCCGAGAACGTCCGCGCTGCTTTGGCGCTGGTTGAGCGCGGCGCTGCCCCTTTCGGTATAGTCTACGCCACCGATGCCCGCGCCTCGGCCAAAGTGCGCGTTGTCGGCGTGTTTCCGGCAACCAGCCATCCGCCGGTCACTTATCCCGTCGCCCTGCTCAAAACCTCCACCCACCCACAGGCCGATGCCTTCCGCCGCTTCCTCCTCTCGCGCGAAGGCCGTGCCATCTTTGCGCGCCACGGCTTTGGTTCGCGCTGAATGATGCCGGGACCGGAAGAATGGGAGGTCATCCGCCTCTCCTTGAAAGTCAGCGCGGTGGCGGTGGGCCTGTCTTTGCCGCTGGCCTTCGCGCTGGCCTGGGCACTGGCGCGCGGGCGCTTTCCCGGCAAAGTCCTGCTGGATGCGCTGGTGCATTTGCCGCTGGTCCTGCCGCCCGTCGTCACCGGCTGGTTCCTGCTGATCGCGTTCGGGCCGCAAGGACCGGCGGGGCGCTGGCTTGAGGCATGGCTGGGCCTTACGTTCCTGTTCCGCTGGAGCGGCGCGGCGCTGGCCGCTGCGGTCATGGCGCTGCCCCTGATGGTCCGCGCGATCCGGCTCTCTCTCGAAGCGGTAGACCCGAAACTGGAACAAGCCGCGATGACGCTGGGCGCATCGCGCTGGCGCACCTTCCGCACCATCACCCTGCCGCTGGCGCTGCCCGGCGTGATTGCAGGCGCCGTGCTTGGCTTTGCGCGTTCGCTGGGCGAATTTGGCGCGACGATCACGTTTGTGTCCAACATTCCGGGCGAGACGCAAACCCTGCCGCTGGCGATCTACAGCGCGCTCCAGATTCCGGGGGCCGAACCACAGGTTGTGCGGCTGGTCGTGGTATCTGTGCTGCTATCGCTGGGCGCGCTGATCGCGTCCGAAGCTTTGGCGCGGCGCACTGGAAGGGGCGGCCATGTCCTTTGAACTGCGCGTAGAACGCCAGTTGGGCGATGCTTCAATCACCGCAAGCTTCAACAGCAACAACGGATTGACCGCATTGTTCGGCCCATCGGGCGCGGGCAAGACATCGCTGCTCAACATGGTCGCCGGCTTGCTCCGCCCTGATCGCGGGCGCATTGCCGTGGGCGGCGAAGTGCTGTTCGACAGCGACCTTGGCATCGACATGGCCGTTCAGGAACGCCGCGCAGGCTATGTCTTTCAGGACGGCCGGTTATTCCCGCATCTGCGCGTGCGCGAGAATATGGAATACGGCGCGCAGCGGGCCGAAGGACACGGCCTGATGACGCTGGACGAAGCCGCGACATTTCTCGGCATCGCGCACCTGCTTGATCGCTGGCCGCGCACACTTTCGGGCGGCGAGGCGCAGCGCGTGGCCATCGGCCGCGCCTTGCTTTCTGGCCCGCGCTTTCTGCTGATGGACGAACCCCTCGCCTCGCTGGACCGCGCACGCCGCGAGGAAGTGATGACCGTGATCGAACGCCTGCGCGACGAGGTTCGCTTGCCCATCCTCTACGTCAGCCACGACCGCGCCGAAGTGGAGCGGCTGGCGGGGCTGATTGTGGAGATTTAGGCTCAGGACCCATTAAATCGCTTGCGCTGGCGGCGATGGCTTGATTCAATAGCGGCGTTGAGGAGGCGCTGCTTTTGTCGGAACTCTGGTTGTT
>NZ_NCEN01000022.1 GCF_002280675.1 Novosphingobium sp. 32-60-15
TGTGCGGGCGGAATTGTGGGCCTTTGCCAAAACCACATCGCCTAAATTACTGACTTAAATACAGAAAGGATGGTAGACGTGAGTCCTCTTCTGGCACCATTTTCCGGCAAAGTCGGAAAAGCGCCGTACCGATTGCGGTTTGCGCCGACGATCGCGTTATCTTTAACGTCAAATCATCCGCCGGGTTCGCCCAGCCTCACCATATCCGTCAGCAATCCCAGTGCGGGTGCTGGAATGGCGTGCTTTTCGGCTGCGGCAAGGATCGCGCCGTTGATGGATTCGATTTCCGTTGTCCGGCCGGCAAGGCGGTCTTGCAGCATCGACGGTTTGTGCGCGCGATGGTTGGCGAGCGCGAAATCGACTTTGGAATCAAGGCGTGAACGGTCCACCGCTGCACCCTCTGCTGCGGCAATGGCAACAATCTCGTCGATAACCGCTTTTGCCGCACGGCGACCGGCGGGATGATCCAGCCCGCCAACGGGCAAACCGCTGACGGTGCACAAGGCATTGAGCGCGCCATTGAAGGCAACCTTTTCCCATACCGCAACTTTGACTTGCGCATCGGCGACAGCGTTCATGCCCGCTGCCTCGAACACCGCTGCAACCGCTACCGCCTGTCCGTCAGCACCTTGGGGATAATTGCCCAGGAAGATGTGCCCCGCGCCATGCGATGCCACAACATTGGGGCCTTCAAGGTCTGCCGGAAAATCGGTCACGCCCCACAAGATGCGGTCGGCGGGGAAAACGTCCGCGATGGTTTCGACGTTTCCGAGGCCATTCTGGAGCGTCAGAACAGTGCATCCGGTCTGCGCCAGATGCGCAACCGACCGGATCGCGCTGGCGCTGTGCATGCCCTTGGTGAACAGCATCAGCAGATCGACAGGCCCTGCCACATCGGCGGCAAGCTGTGCCTTGACCGAAGCGGTATGATCGCCCGCATCATCGTGAAGCACGATGCCATCAGCCGCAATCAACGCAAGGCGGTCAGGATCGACATCGACCACGGTGACCGATTTGCCAGCCAGCGCAAAACGTGCCGCAAACAGGCATCCCATCGCGCCTGCACCAACGATGACGATCCGTTCCATCTGTCCAATCCCTTCCCGTGTGCACACGTACAGGCGCACGAGTCTGGCGTCCGATCAGGTGTGGTCAAGAGGATAGCGGAAAGAGTTCCACAAAACGCCGTGCCGCATCTGGCAAGAGACCGGAAGCGCGCCGATGCAGCACAAATTCGCGGCTGATGGCAAGTTCCGGCACATCCAGACGCCGCATTGTGCCGCTGGCAATGTGCGCGGCAAGAAGAGGTTCCGGCAACCAGCACAGCAACCGGCTATGGGCAGAAACCGCGATCATGGTTTCAACTGACGCGGTCTCGACCGCGATACCGGGGAGGGCAAGCCCTTGGGCGGCGATCAGGCGTTCAAACATCTGGCGCGGAGTATAGCTGGCATCCGGCATCACCCAATCATGCGCCAGCACATCGGCAAGGCGCGGCGCTGATGGCAGGGGATGGTGCTCTGCGCAAAATGTCGCGAAGGCATCGCGGTAGGCACCGGGGCCGATGGCAACAACACCCGGATCATCAAGCAATCCCGCCGACACGACAAGATCGACACGGCGGGTAACCAGCGCATCCAGAAGCTCGCTGTTGACGGCTTCCAACAATTCCACCCTCAGCCCGGGGGCAGCGGCCAGAAGCTGCCCCGCCGCTTGGGCAACCAGCGTACGCATGACCGATGAGACCGCGCCAATCCGCACCACACCGCGTTTCAAACCGCGCAGCGCCGCCAGTTCATCACGCGTATTGCCCATTTCGGAAACGATGTGGCGGGCATGGGTGGCAAGCAATTCTCCCGCAGGTGTCAGCACCATGCCCTTGCCCCCGCGATCGAACAGGGCGTGGCCCAGCCGCTCCTCCATGCCCTTCACCATCCGGCTGAGTGTGGGCTGCGTCAGGTTGGCCACCCGCACCGCGCGGCCCAGGCTGCCTGTATCGGCAATGGCCAGAAAGGCGCGCAATTGGCGTTCGTCAAAATCCATGCATCCAACGTATGACTTTGGCCCACATTTGCAATTGTTTCTAATGGTCAGTCGGTTCATTCTTCGCCGCAAATCATAGGGAAACGAGAGAGACCATGCCAACCGTCCGCGAAGTTACCATCGGCCTGCTGCGCGAACTTGGCATGACCACGATTTTCGGCAATCCCGGATCAACCGAACTGCCGATGTTCCGCGATTTCCCCGCCGATTTCCGCTATGTCATGGGCCTTCAGGAAAGCGTCGTGCTCGGCATGGCCGATGGCTATGCCCAAGGCACAAAGCGCGCGGCCATCGTCAATCTGCACAGCTCAGCAGGCGTCGGCCATGCGCTGGGCAACGTGTTTTCCGCCTTCAAGAACCAGACCCCGCTGGTCGTCACCGCAGGACAGCAGGCGCGCTCTATCCTGCCCTACGAACCGTTTCTGTTTGCCGAACGCGCGGCTGAATTTCCAAGGCCCTTCGTCAAATGGTCATGCGAACCCGCCCGCGCCGAAGACGTGCCCGCCGCCCTGCACCGCGCCTGGCTAGTGGCGATGGAGCCGCCCTGCGGCCCCACCTTCGTTTCCATCCCCATTGACGATTGGGACCGGACTTGCGCACCGTTCACGCCCCGCAACGTCCACACCTCCCGCATGCCCGATGCCGATGCCATCGCCACATGCGGAGCCGCTCTGGCCAAGGCTGCCCGCCCCCTCATCGTCGTCGGCGCAGGCGTCGCGCGCGACAATGCGTGGGATCAGGTGATCGCGCTGGCCGAACGCCACAATGCGCAAGTCAAAGTCGCGCCCATGTCTGCCCGGTGCAGCTTCCCCGAAGACCATCCGCTCTTCGCAGGCTTCCTCACTGCGGCGCGCGAAGCGATTGTCACGGCACTATCCCCCCATGATTTCGTGCTCGCGCTGGGCGGACCGATGAGCCTCTATCACGTCGAAGGCCACGGCCCGCATGTGCCCGCAGGGTGCGACGTATGGCTGATTGGCGACAATCACGTTCACGCCGCCTGGGCACCGGCTGGCACTGCCATCGTGGCGCAGTGCAACAAGGCGCTCGGCATGCTGCTGCAAGGCCCGCCACCACAGCCAAGGCCTATGCCTGCCCCGCGCCACCCCCTGCCCCCGCTCGATGGAACGGCGATGACCGACGCTTACGTGCTCCAGCAGATCGCCGCATTGCGCACTCGGGAATCCATCATCGTCGAAGAAGCGCCGTCCAGCCGTGGACCGATGCATGACCGCCTGCCCATCGTGCGCAAGGATACGTTCTACACCACCGCCAGCGGCGGCTTGGGCCACGGCCTTCCCGCCGCTGTCGGCATGGCGATGGCCCGCCCTAACGACAAGGTCATCGCGGTGCTTGGCGATGGCTCGGCCATGTACGCCATTCAGGGCCTTCACGCCGCCGTGCAGCATGGCCTGCCGGTCAGCTTCGTCATCGTCAAAAACAACCGCTATGAAGCACTGCACAACTTCGGCCAGCATTTCGGCATGCAGGAACTGGTCGGCACCAAGTTCCCCGAACTCGATTTTTGCATGCTGGCTCAGGGCCACGGCCTCGTCGCACGCCGCGCAACCGATGCCGCCAGCCTTGATGAAGCCTTGCGCTGGTCCTTCGCGGCTTCTGGTCCCACTCTGGTAGAAGCGGTGGTGCTATGACCTTGCGCCTTACCGATCTGATTGATGACCGCCCGCAAGACGGCGTGTTCCGCGTCAACCGCGCGATCTTTACCGATGCCCAGGTGTTCGACGCCGAAATGCGGGTGCTGTTCGAAGGCGGCTGGATCTTTCTCGGGCTGGAATCGCAGGCCGCCAACCCCCACGATTTCTTCACCACTTTCGCAGGCCGCGTGCCCGTCCTTGTCCAGCGCGATGGTGAAGGCACCTTGCGCGCGTTCATCAATTCATGCCCGCACAAAGGCGCGCGGCTGGCGCAAGTGCGACAGGGCAATACGCGCCTGCACGTCTGCCCCTATCACAGCTGGAGCTTTGACAGCGCAGGCCGCAACAAGGCGGTGAAATGGCAAAAGGCGGGCTGCTATGCGGAAAGCTTTGACCGCGACAATCACAACCTCGCCGCCCTGCCCCGCTTTGCCAACCATCGCGGCTTCCTGTTCGGCAGCCTCGCCGCTGATGTGCCATCCTTGGCCGAACATCTGGGCGAAGCTTCCAAACTGCTCGATCTTGTCGCCGATCAAAGCGACGACGGCCTCGAACTCGTGCCCGGACAAGTGACTTTCACGTATCAGGCCAACTGGAAGCTCCAGCTCGAAAACTGCTCGGATGCCTATCACTTCACCTCCGCCCACCCCTCCTACATCCGCGTACTCGAACGGCGGCAACAGGAAATGAGCGGCGATGTCGTCGCCTCGGTCTGGGAAAACAGCGATTACTGGAAGGAAGAGACCCAGGGCGTCGGCGGCGGCAGCTTCAGCTTTGCCAATGGCCACGTGCTCAACTGGGGCGTGTTCGGCGTAACGCCCGCCATCCCGCTTTATGAGCGCGCGGGCGAACTGGCGACACGCCACGGAGAGGCCCGGCGAGACTGGATGTTCAACATGCGCAACCTCACCATTTTCCCCAACCTGCAAGTGGCCGAAAACGCATCAAGCCAATTGCGCGTGATCCGCCCGCTTGGCCCCGGCCTCACCGAAATGCGCACATGGTGCATTGCGCCCAAGGGCGAAAGCGCCACCGCCCGCCGCCAGCGCATCCGCCAGTACGAGGACTTCTTCAACCCCACCGGCATGGCCACGCCCGATGACACGGTATCCTATGAAAACTGCCAGATCGGCTTTGCCGGAACGCTGGAGCCATGGCTGCAAGGCTATGCCCGCGGAATGACCGCAAGCGTAGAAGGCGGCAACCGCTTTGCCGACCGGATCGACCTGTACCCCGAACGCAGCGTTCTGGCAGACTCGCAACTATGCGATGAAACGCTCTACCACGCCTACTACCGCGCCTGGGCACAGCGCATGAAAGCGGAGTTCGCCGCATGACCGCCCCGCTCACCCGCGCCGCCGCCCAAGACCTGCTCTATCGCGAAGCCCTGCTGATCGACACGAACCGCTTTGCCGAATGGCTCGATCTGTTCACGCCCGATACCGAATTCTGGATGCCCGCATGGCGCGATGAAACCACCACCACGCAAGACCCCGACAGCGAACTGTCGCTGATCTACTACAAAGGTCGCCGCAATCTGGAAGACCGCGTGATGCGCCTCACTTCGGGCCTGTCCACCGCCTCGGCCCCCCTGCCGCGCGTCGTCCACCAGATCACCAACGTCCTGCTCACCGCCGCAGCCGATGAAAGCGCAGAAATCTCCGCCGCCTTCACCTGCCACCGCTTCGACGTCCGCATGAACCGCACCGACTGCTTCTTCGGCCGCTACGAATACCGGTTGGTCCTCGCAGACGGCGCGTGGAAAATCGCGCGCAAGAAAATCGTCCTGCTGAACGACACCATCCCCACCGTAGTAGATATCAACGCGATTTAACCTTGCCCCATAAAGCCCTCTCCCCATCAGGGGAGAGGGTTGGGAGAGGGGGCGGACGCAGCACCTCCTTATCAAAGTAAGTCCCTATTCAGGGGCACGCCGCACCTCCCACCGAAATTCCAGTCTCCCTACCCCCCCACCGTCACCCCGGGCTTGACCCGGGGTCCCGCTTCTTTTGTTTTTCGCGCAGAGACCGCCATGAAAGCAAAGATTTGGAGCGTGTAACAAACCTCCCACCGATCCGCGATCCCCTGCGCCTCGGCGCGAACCACTTCTCTTGCCACAAGCCGCAAAGAAAAGCCCAACCCCGGGTCAAGCCCGGGGCGACGACAAATGGGACGGCAGCTTTTGGAGCGTCAGTTGCTTGTGTTGAATGACCGAAAGTGGGCGGTTAGCTGCCTTAAGCGACGCCATTGCAAAAAGTTTCATCAACTCTTTTTGCCAGCGGATCGTAGATGACGTTCACAATCCCACAGCCACCGTCCATCACCAATGGCAAGTCTTGCCTTTTGGCTAGCCAGTAGCGCTGACCTTTGCGCGGATCATTTCCGTCGCTGAGGACGTAAGTCGCAATTACACGCTCGCCATCAAAAGCGTAATAACGGTTATACTCGTTCAATCCTTGCGCTTCCGGCGGGAGTTGAACTTGTCGTTCGATATTCTCCATGATCCGTGTTTGGCTAATTGTAGCCAACTGCGGAGAACTCGATCTCGAAGAATCATGGTCCGCCTCCATCGGAGCTTCAGACGAGCATGCGACCAATACAAGTGTGGCTGCGAGGAAGATGCGCATTGCGGGAGTATGCGGGGTGCGGGCAATATCCGCAATGGCGTCGTATCCTGAACGGCTGCTTCCAGCACAAAAATGCGAAAAGCCGCCCTCACCCCCTACAACCCCGGCGCGATCAGCACTTTGCAGTCGTGGGTCCGTTTGCGCAGGGCTTCGAACTTTTGCGGGGTTTGAGCCAGCGTGATGGTATCGGTCACCAGCGCGCGGGGTTCGGCGGCGCCTGCGTCGAGGGCATCGAGCGCCTCTTCATATTCCTGCCGGGTGAAGAACGCCGAGGTGATCAGGCGCACTTCCTTGGACAGCATGGCAAAGCTGTTGAAGGTATCGGGCCGGGTGCACAGGCCGAGCAGGCAGATCGTGCCGCGTTTGCGCACTTGTTCCACCGCTTGCGCGATCAGGCCGGGGACGCCGACGCATTCGAACACGATATCGGGCTTGGCCCCCAGCATTGCCTCTGCCCCGCCCACCGGATCATCCGGGCTGACGCAAAAGCCGGTTGCGCCCATCGCCAGCGCGCGGTCTTGCTGGAACGTGGCAAGGTCCTGGATGATCACATCCGAAGCGCCCTTGCGCCGCGCCCAGAACGCCACGGCAAGGCCGATTGGCCCCGCGCCGAGGATCAGCACTTTATCGCCCGGCTTCATGCCCGACATGTTGACGCCGTGCAGCGCCACGGCCAGCGGCTCGATAATCGCGCCGTCGTCCATGCCGGCGGTGCGCGGCAGGCGGATGCACTGGTTGGCACGGGTCTTGGCATATTCGGCATAACCGCCGCCCTGCAAGCCAAACTGATCGCACCATGCCACTTCGCCTGCACGGCAAGAAGCACACGTGCCGCAGCTTTTCAGCGGGATGACCGACACCGCATCGCCCAGCACAAGGCCTTCAACCCCTTTGCCGAGCGCGACCACTTCGCCTGCAAATTCATGGCCAAGGATCGAGCCGCGCCCCATGCCATAGGCCGGGTCTTCGGTCATATGCAGGTCAGACCCGCAGATGCCGCAGCGCCCCACTTTCACCACCACCTCACCCGCATCGGGCACCGGATCATCGACGGTGGCAACGACAAGCGGCTGGTGCAAATCTTGCATGACAACGGCGCGCATGGGGTATTCCTTATCTTTTGGCGGTGATGTGGGTTGCTTGGACAGCGCCTCGCGTGGTGGCGTTCACTTCATGCCCCTCACTTCGCCCCTTTTCTTCGTCGTTGCGAGCCCCGCGAAGCGGGGAGAAGCAATCCAGAGCCGTCATGCGCCACTCTGGATTGCTTCGTCAGCTTCACCTCCTCGCAATGACGAATTTATTTATGGTCCACTGCAGCCGCTCAGCCGAATTTGCCCAGCATCATGCCGCCGTCGATCACGCAATGGCTGCCGGTCATGTAGTCCGATGCATCGGACGCCAGCAATAGCGCGAGCGGCTTCAACTGGTCGGTTTCGGCCACGCGGCCCAGTGGCACAATGGCATCCCATGCCGCGCGCGCGACCGGGTCTTTTTTCAGCCAGCCGCCGCCGATATTGGTGACGAACGGTCCGGGCGCGATGGCGTTGATGCGGATGCCGAACTCTGCCAGTTCCAGCCCCAGCGCGCGCACCATATGCAAAACGCCCGCCTTTGCAGGCATGTAGGGCAGGCCGACGATGGGTTCGGTCACCAGCCCTGCATTCGATGCCGTGGCGATGATCGATCCGCCGGTCCGCCCGTTGGCGCGGCCCTCCTGCTTCATCAGGCGCACCGCATTGCTGACAGTATGGAACACGCCGTTCAGGTTTACTTCGATCGAGCGTTTCCAGCGGTCGTGATCATAAGTATCCACCTGACCATCGGGATTGCGGTGGCCTGCGGGGTTCCAGAAACCCGCGCCGGTATCAATCCCCGCATTGGCAAAGCAGATGTCCAGCCCGCCATAGGCTTTGGCGTGGGCATCGAATGCGGCGACCACTTGATCCCAATCGGCCACGTCAATCGTATCGGCCCGCGCCTCATAGCCCTGGCCACGCAGCCTTGCCGCCTCACGCTCGGCCCCTTCGGCGTCGATGTCGGCCAGCGTCACCGCCGCGCCCGCCTCGGCCATCGCCTCGGCATAAGCAAGGCCGATGCCCGATGCTGCGCCGGTCACCAGCGCGCTGCGCCCTTTGATATCGAACTTGTCCAGCGTTCCCATCGGCATCCCCTGTCAGTTATGATTATACGGCGGCGCTGTGTTGCTTTTCGCGCTCGATCAGCCGTTGCAACATGCGCCGCGCGCGCACCCCGCCGCCGTCACCGCCAAGCACCAGCGGGCGCAAATCCCAGAAGTCCTGCCCCCGCATCAACCGGTGGCTATCGCGGATCAGCGGCATGTCTTCCTGCTCGAAAGCAAACTCCAGCGCCCCGCGCATCGCGGCGGTAAACTCTGCATCGCCCAGTTTGTAATCGCGCGCCGTTGCCCAGAAATAATGCGTTGTATCAGGCGTTTCGGGCGTGAACGCGTGAAGCGAAGGCAACAACGTGCAATCCTGGCGCGGCGTCCCGGGATCGCCCGCGCGGAAATCAAAGTATAACACCGCAGGGGCATGCCATTGGACAAGGCCATAGAAGTCTTGCGGCTTACCCTCGGTGCCCATAACCGCCGAAATGCCGACTGACAGCAGATCGTTCAGCCGCACATATTCAGCAAAGACATGCTCGCCATCCTGCCAGAACTTGCGCTCGCCCTCGGTAAAGGCGCTCGCCACCAAAGCAGGATGCACGAAATTGGCATGGCTCAGGTCAAGGATGTTGTCGCTATAAAGCTCGTAATGGCCCTCGGCCACCGTCGCGCCGCGCACCGCTTCCCACTTGGGGTCAGACAGCCAGCCAAACTCCGGTATCAGCGCCGCGTCCGCCTTCGCCGCCTCGCCCATCCATATCCACAACAGCGCATGACGCTCCACCAGCGGGTAGACCTGCAACTGCGCATCGGGAAGCTGCCCGCCGGGGTGCGGATTGTGGACGCAACGCCCGGCCCCATCAAAGCGCAAGCCGTGGTACGGGCACATCAGCGCCCCCTCCACCACGCTGCCATTCCCCAATGGCGCAAACCGGTGCGGACAGCGCCCGCTTACCGCTTGCGCCACGCCATCGGCATCGCGGAATAGCGCCACGGGTTCTTCAAGGAACGTGCGCTGCTGCGGTGCCTCACCCAGATCGGCGGCCCAGCCGGCAACGTACCAGGTGTTGCGCAGATATGTGCCCGCAGGCGCGGCGGAAAGCTTCGGAACCGGAACCCTCTCGCCGCTCACGCCAGCACCCTTATCTGTAAAGCGCAGGGTTGATCGCGATGCCGTGCTCTTTGCAGTAGCTTTCGTAGTGGTTCATGAACCACCACACGTCGAGCGTTTCGACATGGTTGCCCTGATCGTCAAAGAACTCGTTGGCGCCCTGCATGTGGAACAGCGCCTTCATCCCGTTCGGATCATCGGTCACCAGCGTATGCGCGGTTCCCGGCGTTTCGGTGATGAAATCGCCCGGACCGCAAACCCAATCATATTCAAGATAGCGGAAGGTGCCTTCAAGCCCGACCGCCCACACTTTTCCGCGATGCTTGTGCGTGCCGATCACGCCCGGACCCTTGATCCACAGCACGTTGACATAAACGTTCTCGCGCACGTCAAACGCGAGATGCCGTATCGCCGCATTCTCGCCAAACGGCACCCACGGGCTTTCCGCTTCGGACGCGCCGACATAGCTGCCTTCCACGCCCTTGGTGCGGATCAGATCGCCGTAAAGTTCGGGAACATTGACGATTTTGTATGCGCCCGAAGGCGGTGCGGTCATCGTAGACATAAGTGCCTCAAAGATAGAGCTTGGGGTTGATTGCGATGCCGTTCTCGCGGCAATGCGTCTCATAGTGATTGATGAACCACCACACGTCGGTGGTATCTACCAGCACGGCATTTGAATCGTAAAACTCGATCGGCCCCTGCATCCACCCGAACAGTTTGCAGCCTTGCGGATGGTCGGTCACCAGCGTGTGGCTCTCGCCCGGTGTCTCAAGGATCAAACCTCCCGGCGTTGCCACCCAATCGTATTCCAGATAGCGCACGCTGCCCTCAAGGCAGACCATCGTGATCGTACCGCGATGGAAGTGCGTGCCGATCACGCCGGGGCCTTTGACCCACAGGATGTTCGAATAGAGGTTCTGCCGCACGTCAAACGCCAGATGCTTGATCGCCGCATTGTCGCCAAACGGCACCCACGGGCTGTCCACATCGGTTTGCGCGTCAATATAGCGCCCGCCGGGGCTTAACCGCGCGACCAGATCCTTGTGCGCAAAAGGCACATCGACAATCTCTGCTTTGTTCGATGGTGGCGCGGTCATCACGGTCATGGCTTGCGTCCTCTCAACGGATCAGCGTGTCGACATAGTCAGCGCCGATCCCGACCTTGTCGTAATGTTCGCGCGCGGCTTTCATGTAATCAAACACGTCGTAATGGCCCACGGTGTTGCCCGCATCGTCCAGCCACATCAGCGGGCCGGAAACCACGAAAAACACCTTCATCGGGTCTTCGTGTTCATAACAGACCAGCGTGTGGCTCTCGCCCGGCGTTTCATAAACGAAATCACCAGCCGTCGCGGTCCATTCATGCTCAAGATAGGCCCACTTGCCGCTGATAGTATAGGCCCAGATCGGGTGCGGATGGTAATGGCGGTTCACCAGTCCCGCCGTCTTGCTCATCAGCACATCGGCCCACATGTTCTTGGACGGGCTGATCCAGACCGGCTTGGAAAACACGGTTTCGGAAATCGGTACCCAATAGCGTTCATCGCCCTCGGCAATCTTGGGCAGATAGACTTCCGGCAGGCTGCCCTCGCGGAACACCTTCTCAACCGGTTTGATATCTTTCCAGAATTCGGCGTGTGCGGCTTCAGCCATTGTCTCTCTCCGGTAAAATCAAATACGGGCGGGGCCAATCCGATCAGCCCCGCCCGTTCACGAGTATGCTTAGAACTCGACGCCAAGCCGCGCGAACCATTCGCGCGGACGGCTGTACGTGCCGTAGAACTGGCCACCTGCGATCTGTGCCTGACCTGTCACCAGATACCGTTCATCGGTGATGTTGGTCACGCCGACAGTCAGATCCCAATGGTTGCCCGATTTGTAGCTGATGTTGCCGTTGACGATATCGGTCGGCCCGCGTTGCAGCAGGAACGCACGCTCGGTATCGTTCCACAGCGATGTGGTGTGGGTCCAGTCACCCAAGATCACCACCTTGGCATCGCCACCAACCGACAGTTCGTACCGTGGGCTGACATTGAACTTCCACTTCGGCGTCTTGGGCAGATTTGCACCCGGGAACACGCCTGCCTGGAACGGATTGGCCGCAACTTGCGCGCCAGCCAGCACCGCTGTGTATTTCGCATCGGTATAACCAACCGAGGCATTGATCAGGAACCCGTCGGTCGGGGCCGCAACGACCTCGACTTCAAAGCCCTTGATCCGCGCGTCGCCAGCGTTCTGAATGGTTGGCGAAACGCCCTGCTGGAAGTTCAGCTGGATGCCCTTGTAATCGGTCTGGAACGCAGCTGCGTTAATCTGCAGGCGATTGTCGAGGAACATCGACTTCACGCCCACTTCATAGGTGGTTGCCTTTTCTTCGTTGAAGTCAGGCGCAGTGGGCAGGGGGTTGGACAGGCGTGTGGTCCAGCCACCGGTCTTGTAACCCTTTGACCAGCTTGCATAAAGCATCGCATCATCGGTGGGGTGATATTGCAGGCCGACCTTGGGCGAAAAGTCGCTGAACGATTTGCGCTGCGTTCCGGCAATGTAATAGCGCAGCGGCTCGCCCTGATTGGGGAAGCCGGCCGCGATGCGGCAAGCATCCGAAATCGGGTTGATCGAAGCGCATGGTGGCACACCGACCTGGTTCACGATCTTGTAGGTCAGGCCGTTGGCGTCCGACTGGAAGCCTTCAAACGTCTTGTCTTCCTTGGTGTAACGGCCGCCGATGGTGATGCCGAACTGTTCGGTCGGGCGGTAATCGATCTGGCCGAAGAACGCATAGTTCTTGGTCGAAAGATCGTTTGGACCGTCAACTTGCAGCAGGCCTTCTGCAAAGGTCACATAGTCATGCAGATCGCCTGCTTCCTTGAAGAAGTATGCGCCCAGAACATAGTTCAGCTTCTTGTCCATGGCCGAACCATTCAGCTGCAGTTCCTGGCTGAACTGGTACTGGTTCATCGTGAAGCTGGTGTGCAGGAAATTCAACGGAGAACCGTCAAGGTCCATGCCCGCATTCCAATGCAACTCACGATAAGCCGTGATTGATTTCAGCATGACCGTATCGGACAGGTCGAATTCAATCGTGCCCGAACCACCATAGGATTTGAGCTTCGAATAGTTGTTCCCGTTGGCGTAAGACACGTCAACATCACCCGACACAAACCGGTTGTCATAGGGCAAGCGGTTGTTGCGCGGATCTGCATCGACGTTGACGCCGAACACGCTGGGATTGTCAAAAATGCTGTTCAGGCCGCCAATTCCGCCGATGTAAGCGAATGAAGGCGGGCCGCCACCGCAATTGCCAGCAACAATACCTTCAATGGCGCAGTTATATGTGCCTGCAAAGACCGCCGGGGTGGACGAAATCAGCGTATTGGCCAGCTGTGACTGGTCAATATTGCTGTAATCGCCCGAAAGCGTGATGCGCAGGTTGGTCTTGTTGTCATACCGCAGCTTGCCGCGCAAGTTCCAGCTATTGTCTCCGCCTTCGCTGCCATAACCAATGTTGTTATAGCCAGCAGCTTTGTAGTTGGTAACCGGCGTTGACGCAAAATTGGTCGCGCCGGGGAAAGGAACGCGCTTTACATAACCATCGCGGGTTTTGGTAGCAAAGCTGACCGATGCAGCAAGGCCGTCTGTGAGCGGGAGGTCAACCGTGCCCCGCGTTTGCAGCAAGCCGAAGCGGCCTGTGGTAACATCACCCTTGAAACGGAATTCATCACCCGGGTCATGCGTAACGATAGAGATCGCGCCGCCAATCGTGTTGCGGCCGAACAAGGTTCCCTGTGGCCCCTTGAGCACTTCGATTCGCTCAACGTCAGGCAAGTCCTGGTTCGCACCAACCGAACGCGCAAGATAGACGCCGTCCAGATAGACGCCCACGCCCGGATCGATGTTGAAGGCAAAGTCGTTGGCGCCAATGCCGCGAATGAACGCCGAAAGCACGGCGGACGAACCCGAGAACGGCGTCCCTGCGTCAAGCGTGACGTTTGGCGAAATGTTGGAAAGCGAGGCCACGCTGCCAACGGCGCGCTCCTGAAGCGCTTCGGCGCTGAACGCCGAAATCGCGATTGGCACGTCCTGCACGTTTTCCGCACGCTTTTGCGCGGTCACCACGATCTGGGCGATGCCGCCTGTGCTTTCCTCGGCTTGCGCCTGGTCTTGCGCCCATGCCGGTGCCGCAGTGGCTGCCGCCAACGCAGCTATGGATATCGATGCCATTTTCATTCTTTTCTCTCCCTGTTTGGCCTTGGTGGTGGAGCCGCCTTCACAAGTGGCTCCCAAGATCTCGCCAGCTTGATACGTGCTGACGGAAACTGTTGCTTGCACTGGCGCGCAAGTTGATCAGGACTCCCGCGCAAATCCTGTGCAGCGTCCCTTTTGATTTTTACGCCGTTACGCGGCGGCCTAGCCTCCAATCGCGCGGGGCCGCGCCAAATTGCTGGCGAAAGCAGCGGGTGAAATATGCGCTGTCGTTGAAGCCCAGTTCGAAAGCGATCTCGGTGATACTGGCATCAGGCCGCGCAACCAGACGGTCTGCCGCGCGCCGCAACCGCTGCTCCAGAATATAGGCAGTCGGTGTCGTGCCCATTGCCGCAAACACATTCTGCACCGTGCGCATGGAAATGCGGCAGGCATCGGCGATTGATGCTGTACGCAGCAACGGATCTTCCAGATGCGCCGCCACCATCGCCGTCACGCGTCCCCGCAAATCGGCATCGCCAACGCTTGGCTGCGGCCTTTGCGCACCGCGCATTGCCATGGCCGCAAGGTCATAGAACACCGCGTTGATCCCGGTTTCCCATTCGGGGTCCTCGCCCGCACGTTCGCCATGTTGCCACAGCGATAGCAGGAAATCGTGGAACACCCGCCCGCCCGGCGTTGATCCGCACATCCGCTGCATCAGCGCATCGTCAACACCGGGAAAGCGCTCGACCAACGGCGCGCGCGGGAACTCGACCACGAGCATTTCATGGCCGCTCAGCTTGATCGAATAGGGTTCATGCGGGCTGGCCAGCACGAAATCGCCCGGCTGCAACGCGCACTCGGCTCGCCTTTGTTCATGCTCGCTGGTGCCCCGGCATTGCAGATGCAGGATCAGCCGCTCCTCGTTCTGCGGCAAAGGCGTGCGCCCCACCCCGGAATGCGTAGAATCGGTGCGGATCATGTCAAGTTGGCCAACGCGCCATGCCAGCATCCGGCCAGCGAAATCCTCGCCCGGTACATTGACGAACGTGCCGGTAAAAACGCGGTCAGCGATCTCGTTCCAGTAGCGCGCCCGGTCTTTCGGGGCGACATCGCCGGTGTTGAACTTGAGAAGCGCAGTCATCGTTCTTCTCCCGTTTGTTTAAAGTGTTCAGGCAAAAGCCGGAGCAGCGCGCCGCGCAACCACGCGCGGTGCAGATTCAATCAGACCCAGTGTGCAAATCCCCGCCAGAACAGCGCAGACCAGCATCAGCCACAGCGGAGCATTCAGGCCGTAAACATCGGCGAGCGACCCTGCGAAAAGCGGTGCAAGCACGCCTCCCACCACTTCACCCGTGCCCATGACCACCCCGGTCAAAGTCGCGGTCAGGCGCGGGTCAACCGACTCTGCCGGGATCGTCGCCATGAACATCGGGAACAGGCCGTTCAGTCCCCATCCGAAGAAGAAGATCGCCGCCAGTGCCAGGGTTGAACCTTGGTAATATAGCCCCGCCAAGGGCAGGATCACGCCAAGGAACGAAAAGAAGATCATGACCGGCCGCCGCCCGATGGCATCCGAAATGGCAGGCACCACAAAGCTGCCAAGCCCTGCTGAAATGCCCAAAGTGGCCATCAGCCAACCCATCGTTTCGGGATCAAACCCGCGCGCTTTGGTCAGGAACAGCGGCATGAACGCCCAGCAGACGACCAGATACGATACGAGCAGGATCGAAATCAGCGCACACAGGATGACGTTGCGGTGGCGGAATGCCTCACGCAGTGTCACCGTTGGAACCGCTTCATCGTGCACTTGCGTCGGCGGTTCGCGCAGTGTGAACCAGATCAGCGCTGCGGTCACAAGGCCGGGCAGCGCGGCAAGGTAAAACCCGGTCCGCCAGCCCACCGCAACCGCCACCGGCACCAGCAACAGCGGCGCAAGGCCCGATCCCAGCAGGTTTGAGCCAAGGTTCTGCGCCACCCCCATCGCAAGGCCCCGCCGTTCGGGCGAAACTTCGGCCACGATCATCGAATGGCTGACCGGCATCACGCCGCCCTCTGCCGCGCCCATCAGCAAGCGCGCACCCAGCAGCATAAGGAACGAGGACGCCGCGCCGGAAATGAACGAGCACAGGCAGAACGCCACGGTCGCCACGACAATCACCGGTTTGCGCGATCCCAGCTTGTCCGAAATGCGCCCGACCGCCAGCCCCGACAGCGCCCACGTCAGCGAAAGTGCCGAACTGAACATGCCCACTTGCGTGTTCGAAAGCTGCAAGTCCGGCTGGACGAACGGCATCAGGAAGTTGAGCGCGTTGCGATCAAAAAACAAAATGCCGAAATTGAGGCTGAGCAGCGCCGTGACCCAAACCTGGTAGCCGCTACTGCTTGATCCTGTCTTCGCCATTTATGCCATCCCCGCCATGCTTGTTGTTGTTTTAAATAAATGGCCGGACCGGATCAGACCCGTCCCAATCCAGCGAAGCACGCCACATCGCGGTGAAATGATCGTCCATCCCCGGTGTAGCCGGGATCAGTTCCAGAAAGCCGGGAGCCGCGCCATCTCCGCCTTCAAGATAGGCGACACTGCCCCCTGTCGGCACTGCCGCTTTGAACGCCAGTTCATACCCGCGCGCCAAATAGTCAGGCAGGGCAGCCTCCACATCCGCGCAAGCAATGCCGAAGTGGTGGAACCCGTATCCGCGCTGCCCGATCGTTTCGCGGTAGACAGAAGGGTTGCCGTCCAGCGGCTGGATCAGCTCGATCTGCATGTGCCCGGCAAAGCCCATCGCAATCGTCACATCCGCGGTCGAAACCGCGCCCCGGTAGAACTGGTCAGCCCCCAGAAAATGGTCGAGCAGGAAAAACGGCCCCGCGCCGCAATCGCGCTGGAAATGCGCTATCGATGCGCGCACGTCTTCCACCACAAAAGCGGTTTGCATCACGCCGCCAAAGGGCTGGCCAAAGCCAAGCATTTGCGCCATTTCCATCCTCTCCTCGCGCTTCGCCTCTAACGTGCGTAAGCGCCGAAATCTGTCGCTACAGGGTAATCACAACCTTCCCGAACAGCCCGGCCGAAGACTGGTATGCAAGCGCGTCCTTGAACGCTTCCATCGCAAAGCTGCGGTCCACCACGGGCTTGATGGCGTGTGCATCGACAAAGGCATTGAGCCGCTGCGCCATGCCTTTTGACCCCACAAATATTCCGCGAATCGATGCGCCCTTGAACATCAGTCCGTGCGGGCTGGTATCGCCTTCACGCGTCAACACGCCGATCAACGCGATTTCGCCAGCAAAGCCCACCGCCGCGATGGATTGCTTGAGCGTTCCCGCTCCACCAACCTCGACCACTTTGTCCACCCCGCCACCGGCCAGCCGCGCGGCTTCCGCGCCCCATTCAGGTGTCGTGCGGTAATTGATCACATGATCCGCACCCATCGCCTTCACCCGCTCAAGCTTTTCATCCGATGATGATGTTGCAATCACGGTCGCGCCTGCCGCTTTGGCGATTTGCAACGCCAGCAACGAAACACCGCCGGTGCCCAGAACAAGCACCGTGTCGCCAGCCTTAACGGGCCGTGGGCCTTCCATCAACGCATTCCAGGCCGTAACCCCGGCGCATGGCAGACAAGCGGCCTGCGCAAAGTCAATCGTTTCGGCCAGCTTTACCACGCCGCGTTCCGGCAAAATGACGATATCCTGCAACATGCCCGGCGCTGGCGGCGCACCCAAAGCCATAACCATGCCGGGATTTGGCGGCCCGTCCATCCAATCCTGAAAGAAAATCCCCGCAACGCGATCACCGGATTTCAGCGCGGTCACGCCATCGCCTACTGCCACGATTTCGCCCGCGCCATCGGAAAGCGGAACGGTATCTTGCTGCACCACCCCGCCCATATACAAACCCAACGGAATGATCTGGTCACGGAAATTGATCGAGCAAGCCTGCACGCGAACGGCCACTTCACCCGGACCGGGTGCCGGAGCAACAGCTTCCACCAGCTTGAGGTCGTCAAGCGTCGTGGAGCCTGCGGATATCAACCACTGGCGCATTGGCATTTTCTCCCTGTTTTATGAGCATCGCCGATTCAGCGCCCCAATATAATAAGTTGGACAAACAGTTTTCACGTGGTGAAATTTAATTCGGGTTCTTCGCCAGCGCCTCACCAATCGCACGCGCCGTTGCCTTGAGTGCTTCAAGGTGGCGCTTGATCACCGCTTCGTCCGCACCCCGGCGGCCTGGCCAGGTCACGTTGATTGTGGCGATGGGCGATCCGTCGACCATGATTGGCACTGCCATTGACCGACGGCCATCGCGCAGAACAAGTTGCTTTGACCGGTCGGGCCAAGGCAACGTCGGATCGCGCGTGGCGTAGCCGCGCTGCCGCACAAGGCTCAACATCTGGCGCAGTTCCGCTTCGCTGCCCTCTGCAGGATTGGCCGGGCGCAGCCGGTCAATGATCGAATCGCGCTCGGCATCACCGCATGCGGCCAGATAGGCACGCCCGGTAGCAGTGTGGATATAGGAAAGCTTCACCCCGATTGGCCCCAGTGTCGCCGAATCCAGCCTGAACAAAGGACTATTGGTCTCGACAATCTCCATGTGATCAAGCCTTGGCGCGCCAAGCACCGAAGGCCAAGCCACCCGCGTCGACAGCGCCTTCATGTGCGGCGATGCTATTTCGGCAATGCGCGCCGCCGATGTGAACGATGCCCGCTCCACTTGGTCGACATGCGGCAAATAGGCGCCATCGGCCAGCCGCTGCCAGATCAGCCCTTTCTGACCCAGCGTCACCAGCATCCGCAGCAGCGTGGCCTTGGGCAGTCCTGTCGCCTGGTGCAGTTCATGCAAGCTGGCGGCCTTGCGGGTCTGCACTTCGATCAGCACGTCCAGCCCGCGCTCAAGCGCGCGCACGGTCTTCACCCGCTGTTCCAGCATGGTTTTTCCTTCCGGTCCTCTCTCGGCAAAATCTACGTTTCACCTTGTGCAACGCAAAGTCCCGAAACACCCGTGCAATGTCAACCACTCTGTCGCAGCTATAGACAACAAGGAGAGGGAACCAACGATGACGAAGCCAAGCGTCCTGTTCATCTGCACGCAGGATACCAAGGAAGAGGAAGCCCGTTTCACCCGCGCCGCTCTTGAAGCAGCGGGCGTTGATGTGGTCCACCTTGACCCTAGCGTACGCCGCAGCGTTGGCGGCGCGGAGATTTCGCCCGAGATGGTTGCCGAGGCCGCTGGCATGACCATCGAAGCCGTGCGGGCGCTGGGCCACGAAGGCAAATGCCAGGACGCGATGATTCGCGGCGCTATTGCCGCCGCCCATGCGTGGGATGCGCAAAGGCCCGTGTCCGGCATTCTGGCGGTTGGCGGATCAATGGGCTCGGCACTGGCAGGGGCGCTGATGCAAAGCTTTCCCTACGGCCTGCCCAAGCTGATCGTCTCGACCATGGCGTCCGGTTTCACCAAACCGTACATGGGCGTGAAGGACATCGCGATGATGAACGCGGTGACCGATATATCCGGCATCAACACCATCAGCCGCGATGTATTCCGCAATGCCGCCCATGCCGTCGCTGGAATGGCAAAGGGATACGAACGTGACAAAGGCCCGGCCAAGCCGCTCGTCCTCATCACCACGCTTGGCACCACTGAAACAAGCGTAAAGCGTATCCGTCAGGCGCTGGAATCCGATGGCTGCGAAGTCATGGTGTTCCATTCATCAGGCGCAGGCGGCCCCACGCTTGATGCCTTGGCGCAGGACAAGGACACAGCCCTAGTGCTGGATCTGTCACAGACCGAAATCCTCGATCACATCTTCGGAGGCTTGGCCGATTCAGGGCCGGATCGCGGCAAGGCAGCACTGGCCAAGGGCATCCCCACGATCATCGCCCCGGGCAATGCCGATTTCATCATCGGCGGCCCGCTTGATGTATCGCAAGTGCAGTTTCCCGGCCGCCGCTATCACATGCACAATCCGCAGCTGACCGCTGTGCGCACCGGCGTTGATGATCTGAAACGCCTTGCCGATCATCTTGCAGCCAATGTGCGCGAGGCCAAAGGTCCGGTGCGCGTCTTCACCCCGCTCGGCGGCTTCTCCAGCCATGACAGCGCGCAAGGCCATTTGCAGGATCTGTCGGTTCCCGGCCCCTTTGCGCAATATCTGGCCCAGGTCATGCCGGAAAACGTCCCCGTTACCGCCATCGACGCCCACTTCAACGACGAGGCCTTTTCCGATGCGATAATTGCCGCATCGCGTGAAATGCTGGCCGCAAAGGTTTGATTTGAAAATGGACAACGATCTCCCGCTCACCCACGAAGACGTGGCCGAAATTGCCGCCATTATCGAGAATTCGGGCTACCGCGAACTCGACTTGTCCACGCGCCGTTTCCATTTGCGCATCGCCAAGGGCGATGGCGAAGACTGCGGCCTTACCCAGGAATGGCATTGGGCCGGTGCCGCCGGCGAAGTGGCTGCACAGGCAGATAGCGCCACTGTTGATCCCGATGCCATTTGCTCGCCCTTGCCCGGCACATTCTACCACGCCCCCCAACCCGGAGCGCCTGCGTTTGTTGCTGCGGGCGATACGGTTGGTCCCGAAACCGTGGTCGGCATTGTCGAAACGATGAAGCTGATGAACCCCGTCCACGCCGGACGCAGCGGCACGATTGCGGAAATCCTGGTGCCCGACGGCACGCTGGTCGCCAAGGGCGACGCACTGTTCAGGCTGGCCTGACATGATCCGCAAACTGTTTGTCGCCAATCGCGGCGAGATTGCCTTGCGGGTCATCCGCACGGCGCAAAAGATGGGCATCGCCACCGTACTGGGCGCGTCAGAAGCCGATGCAGCCTCGCTTCCTGCCCGAATGGCCGATGAAGTGGCCATTGTCGGCCCCGGCCCTTCCAACCAAAGCTACCTTTCGGTCCAGCGCGTGGTCGATGCTGCCGTGCGTTCAGGCTGTGATGCAGTCCACCCGGGCTATGGCTTTCTGTCTGAAAACGCCGCCTTCGCCAGCGCGGTCATCGCCGCAGGCATGCGCTTTGTCGGCCCTGAAATTTCAACGCTTGAGGGCATGGGCGATAAACTTGCCGCCCGCGCTTTGGCGGTCGAGGCAGGGCTTCCGGTCCTCCCCGGCGGCGAAGCGGCCACCCGCGCCGATGTCCACACCCGCGCTGCCCAAACCGGCTACCCGCTGTTGCTCAAGGCCGTTTCGGGCGGCGGCGGCAAGGGCATGCGCCGCGTTGATCGTGCCGAAGATCTCGATAGCGCGCTGGATATGGCGCAAGCCGAAGCCCAAGCTGCATTCGGCAACGCCGCCGTCTATGTGGAACGCTTCGTCGCGATGGGCCGCCACGTTGAAGTCCAGCTGCTGGGCGATGGCAACAACGCCATTCACCTCGGCACCCGCGATTGTTCAATCCAGCGCCGCTTCCAAAAGCTGGTCGAAGAAGCGCCGGCCCCGGCGATGCCTCTGGCCGCGCGCGAAGCGATTGAACAGGCCGCCGTGCGCCTTGCCCGTCACTTGTCCTATCGCGGCGCAGGCACGGCTGAATTCCTTGTCGATGCAACGGACTTCTCGTTCTACTTCCTCGAACTCAACGCCCGCATTCAGGTGGAGCATCCGGTCACCGAAGCGATCACCGGGGTCGATCTGGTTGAACAGCAATTGCTGGTGGCGTCGGGCAAGCCGTTGTCTCTAACGCAAGCCATGGTCCGCCCTGTCGGCCACGCCATCGAAGTGCGCATCAACGCCGAAGACCCAGACGCCGATTTCCGCCCATCTCCGGGCCGGGCCACCTGCGCGGCATGGCCAGCGGGCGACGGCGTCCGGGTTGATACGCACATCGGCACCGGCGGCGAAGTGCCCCCGTTCTACGATTCCCTGATGGGCAAGTTGATCGTTCATGGCCAGACGCGCGAACAGGCGGTCGAACGCCTCGGCAAAGCGCTGGCATCACTGCACATCGAAGGCCTGCCCACCACCACCCCGCTCCATCGCCGCATCGTGGCAGACCCGCGCTTTATCGCAGGCGGCGTCGATACCGGCTTTCTCAACGGACTTGCCCAATGACCGAGATCCGTCTTGTCGACGTCACCATGCGCGATGGCAACCAGAGCCTGTGGGGCGCCACCGGCCTCAACACCGCGCACATGCTGCAAGCCGCCGCCCTCACCGAGGCTTGCGGCTTTCGCGCCATCGATTTTTCCTCGTCCAGCCACATGGCCGTCGCGGTCCGGTACTTCCGGAACAATCCGTGGGAACGCATGCGCCGCATGGCACAGGCCATGCCCTCCACGCCGCTGCAATTCATCACCACCGGCTTGCGCTTCATCGCATGGCAGCAGGCCGACCCGGAATTCATGCGGCTGGTCTATCGCGCGCTTCAGGTGAACGGCGTGGGCCGCTTCGTCCTGCTTGATCCGATGCATGAAGTGCCTGCCGTGATCGAAGCGGCAAAGCTGGTAAAGGATGAAGGCAGCGCCGAAGTTATGGCCGCGCTCACCTTCACCTTGTCGGAAATCCACACCGACCGGTTCTATGCCGATTTCGCCCGCGCTGTTGGCCAAAGCCCGAATATTGACCTGTTCTATATCAAGGACCCCGCAGGCCTGCTCTCGGTGGACCGCGCCCGCACGCTTGTTCCTGCGGTCAAGGCCGCCATCGGCAATCGTCCGCTGGAAATCCATGCCCACACCACCGTCGGCCTTGGCATGATGTCCAGCCTTGAGGCGGCAAAGCTTGGCATTTCGGCCATCCACGTCGGCGTCGGCCCCGGCGGCGATGGCTCCTCCTTGCCCGAAGCCAACCGCATGGTCGCCAATCTTGAAGAAGCAGGCTTTGATGTCGGCATAGACAAGGCCTCGCTAAAACGCCTCACCACCTATTGGCAGCAAGTCGCATTGGCTGAAGGCCTGCCCCCCGGCATGCCGCAAAACTTCGACGCCAGCTTCCTGCGCCACCAGATTGCCGGAGGCGTGATGACCACCATCGCGCGCCAGCTTGAAGAACTGGGCCTGTCCGACCGGATGGACGCGGTGATCGCCGAAACCGGGCAAGTCCGCGCCGATCTCGGCTTTCCCATCATGGTCACGCCCTTCCCGCAAATGGTCATGACACAGGCGCTGTTCAACGTGATCGGCGACACCCGCTATGCGCAGGTCTCCGACCAGGTGATCCGCTATTGCATGGGCAAATTCGGCAAACCCACCTCGCCGGTCGATCCCCAAGTCCTCGCCACGATCATGGACCGACCCCGTTCGCGCGAGTTGGAGAACGAGCCGATGTTCCCCGCACTGGCCGATTTGCGCCGCCAGTTCGGCACCAACCTGCCCGACGAGGAATTCCTGCTGCGCGCGGTCATGCCGGGGGAACAGGTCGACGCCATGCTTTCCGCAGGCCGCTCGCGCGCTACTTATTCGCCACATGCTGCGCCCATCCTGTCGCTGTTGCGCCAACTCGCGGCAAAGCCCCACGCGCGCGATCTTGTGATCGAACGCGGCGGCTTCCGTCTCGCCCTCCATGCCGGAGCATCGCTTTGAAAATGAACGCCGAAATATCCGCGCGCCTACGCGGTGCAGCAGGCTTTATCTTTGATATGGACGGCACCATTGCGCTGGGGGATTCCAAAAGCGGCGGCCACCGCGCCCTGCCCCACGCCATCGCCGTTCTGGAAACACTGAAGGCCGCCGGAACGCCCTTTGTCGTATTCACCAACGGCACCGCCAAGCCGCCTGCCGCATATGCCCAATCGCTGCGCAATGCAGGGTTTCCGGTGGCCGACGGGCAAATGCTCACGCCGTCATCGTCCGCCGCAATCTGGCTGGCCAAGTCCGGCCTGACAAAAGTCCGCGTGTTGGGCAATGCGGGCTGTGCGGCCCCACTGGTGGATGCAGGCCTTGACGTGATCGGGCCATCAGACGAAGCCGAAGGCGTCCAGGCCGTCTATACCGGCTGGTTCCGCGAGTTTGATTTTGCCGCGCTTGAAGCGGGATGCCATTCGCTGTGGGGTGGTGCCCGTCTGGTAACAGCAAGCAACGTGCCCTTCTTTGCCACGGAAAATGGCCGCGCCATCGGCGCTAGCTATCCCATCAATGCCATGCTGTCAGCCATGACCGGAAAGCGCCCGCGCATCTTGGGCAAGCCTTCGCGGGTAGCATTCGAAACGGCCCTTGGCGTCATGGGGCTGCCTCGTAGCGCCGCCAAGGATATAATCGTAGTGGGCGATGATCCGGCGCTTGAGATGCGCATGGCCAATGATGCAGGTGCGTCTTCGGTTGGCTTGGCAACAGGGGTCATGTCAGCCGATGCAGAATTGCCCGAACACAGCCGCCCGTCCTGTCTGCTGGGCGATCTTGAACCGATGCTCGCCGCACTGCAGGCAGGTTAACGGCGCTCTAAAGTTTTTCCAGATTTCACCAGGCGAAATTCGGCGCCCGTGCTTTTCGTGGCTCTGGCCCCAAGCACTGATAGAGTTGGCACAAGCTAAGACAAAGCGGCGCTGCAACAGCCGCTATAAGTTGGGACGAGGAGCCAAGAATGACGCGAATCGCAATGTCGATTATGGCCGCAAGCATATTGGCGGGAGCCGCGCCCTTGATGGCCGGACAGAAGCTCGGCGAAGTGCAAGGATCACGCACGCCTGACGAGATTTACGCCAAGACTTGCGGATATTGCCACGGACGCAATGTCGGCCCGATCATCCTTGGGCGCGCCCTGCCTGCGGAATCGGTCAAGTACATCGTGCGCCACGGCCAGAACGGAATGCCCGCCTTCCGCCCCACCGAAGTCAAGCCATCCGAACTGGAGGCGCTGGCACTATGGATCGAGAAAAGCGCGGCGCGCAAGCAGGAGCACGGATATTGAGCAGCATGGAACTCAACCGCCGCGGCCTTTTGGGCGCAGGAATCATCGGTGCGGCCAGCCTTGGTCTTGGTACCGGTGCCAGCGCAAAGGATCCGGCACCGCTTGCTCCGCACATGACCAAAGCGGATTTTGCGGGCGCAATGAAGGCGTTTCGTGGCGTTGTTGGTGCAGAATGGGTGTTCGGCGATGAAGAAGCCGTTGCCCCTTACGCAAAAGTCTATGTGCCCGATCCGCTGAACCGCCACGTTCCCATTGGCGCGGTCTGCCCTGAAACAGTGGAACAGGTGCAGGAAATCGTCCGGATCGCCAACACATACAAACAGCCACTCTGGCCGATATCGACCGGCAAGAACATGGGCTATGGCATGGCCGCACCGGCAACGCCCGGCCAGGTCGTGCTTGATCTCAAACGGATGAACCGCATCCTTGAAGTGGATGCCGATCTTGGCACCTGTCTTCTCGAACCGGGCGTCACCTACCAGCAGCTCAAGGACTATCTGGTAGATAACAACATTCCGTTGTGGATCGATGTACCCACGGTCGGCCCCATCGCCTCGCCCGTTGGCAACACGCTGGATCGCGGGGTGGGCTATACCCCTTATGGCGAACACTTCATGTTCCAGTGCGGCATGGAAGTGGTCCTGCCTGATGGACAAGTGATGCGCACCGGCATGGGGTCCATCAAGGGCAGCACCGCGTGGCAAGCGTTCAAATGGGGCTATGGACCCTACCTCGACGGCCTGTTTACCCAATCGAACTTCGGCATAGTCACCAAAATGGGCTTGTGGCTAATGCCCAAGCCGCCGGTCTACAAACCGTTCATGGTGCGCCACAGCGAAATGGCCGATGTGCCACGCATCATTGAAGCCATGCGCCCGTTGCGCGTCTCGAACCTTGTCGCCAACTGCAACCTGATGATGAGCGCGTCGTACCAGCTCGCCATGTTCAAGCGCCGCAATGAAATCGTGCCCGATGGTGCGCCGCTGGACGAAGCATCGTTGAAAAAAGCAGCCAAGGCCAATGGTCTGGGCATGTGGAACACATACTTCGCGCTCTATGGCACAGAACAGACCGTGGCCGCGGTGGAGCCGATCATCCGCGCCAGCCTTACCGCCAGCGGCGGCGAGGTGCTGACATCTGCCGAAATGGGCGACAATCCGTGGTTCCACCACCACGCCACGCTGATGGAAGGCGGGCTGAACCTTGACGAGATCGGCCTGCTGCGCTGGCGCGGTGCGGGCGGCGGCCTTGCATGGTTTGCGCCCGTGGCCGCCGCTCGCGGGATTGAGGCAGAACGCCAGACCAAACTGGCCACTGAAATCGTCGAGAAGTATGGCTTTGACTATACCGCCGCTTACGCCATCGGCTGGCGCGATTTGCACCACATCCTCGCGCTGCTGTTCGACAAATCCGATGCCGAGCAGGAGAAGAAAGCCGACGCCTGTTACCGTGAACTGGTCACCCGCTTTGGTGCACAAGGCTGGGCCAGCTACCGCACTGGTGTCAATTCGATGGACCTTGTCGCACAACAGTATGGCGAGGTTAATCGCGGTTTCAACGCAAAGATCAAGCACGCAATTGACCCGAACGGCATCCTTGCCCCGGGCAAATCGGGGATCATCTGATGATGCGTTTTGAAGGCAAAGCCGTGCTGATCACCGGTGCTGCCACCGGCATCGGCCGCGCCACCGCGCTTGCCTTTGCGCGCGAAGGTGCAGCGGTGATGATCGGCGATATCGATGAACGCGCGGCGCAAACCGTGGACATGATCGTGGGCGAAGGTGGCCGCGCCGCATTCCGCCACACCGATGTGCGCAAGAGCGCCGAACTGACCGCACTGGTCGCCGAATGCATTGAACGCTTCGGACGGATGGATGCAGCGTTCAACAATGCGGGCGTCCTGCCTCCGCAGCGCCCCATCCACGAAGTGCCCGAGGACGAGCTGGACCTTGCCATTGACGTTGATTTCAAGGGCGTGTTTTTCGCCATGCAGGCCGAACTTCGCCATTTCTTGAGCGTTGGCGGCGGCGTAATCGTCAACACCGCCAGCGTCGGCGCGCTGATCGCGGACCCCAATATGAGCGCCTATTGCGCCATGAAGCATGCCGTCTCCGGGCTCACCAAAGCCGCAGCGGTCGAATACGCGCAACAAAACATCCGCGTGAATGCAATCGCACCGGGCTTCGTCGTCACCCCGATGACAAAGCACTGGGCCGATAGCAACGAATTCACGCAGATGTTCTTTGCGCAGAACATTTCAGGCCGCGCCGCCCGCCCCGAAGAAATCGCCCCCACCGTCCTGCACCTGTGTTCAGACGGCGCGAGCTTCATCAACGGCGCAACTTTCACCATCGACGGTGGCCAGACCGCACACTGAGAGGGCAGTTCCATTCACAAAACTCTTCGTCATTGCGAGGAGGCGAAGCCGACGAAGCAATCCAGAGCCAGCTTGAATCGCCCTAGATTGCTTCGCCCCGCTACGCGGCGCTCGCAATGACGACTATCGGGAGACGATAAATGCGCAGATTTCTCACCCTGATCGCCTCCTCCGCGCTGTCCATCAGCGCGGCGCAGGCCAAGCCGCTCGATTACAAGGTCATCGCCACCACCCCGCTCAGCATGGTCGCCAATGTCACTTTGGTAACGGGTGAAAAGGATGCCGTGCTGATCGACGTGCCCTTCGCGCGATCCGATGCGCTGCGCGTGGTCGCAGACATTCTCGACAGCGGCAAGACCTTGCAAGCCATCATCATTACGCACGATCATCCCGACCACTTCTTCGGGCTGGACGTGCTGCAGGACGCCTTTCCCGACGCCAAAATCGTCGCACATCCCGTGGCCGCCAAAGACATGGAAAAGTCCATCCCGATCAAGTTCAAGCGCTGGAGCGGGCAACTGGGCATCAACGCGCCCAAACGGCCGGTGCAGCCCGCCGCCATGACCGGAGACAGCGTCGACCTTGAAGGCCACAAGTTGCAAGTGCTTGGCCCGATGCAGGGTGATCACGTCCACTCCACCATCGTGTGGGACGCCGAGACCCGCACGCTGATCGCAGGCGATATCCTCTATAACGGCGTTTACGTCTGGCTGGGTGAACATGGCCCTTCGCATTATGACGCCTGGCTCAAAGTGCTCGACCGGCTTGAAGCGATGAACCCTGTGCGGATCGTAGCGGGGCACAGCCGGCCCGGCCTGCCAGACGACAGCATGAGCATCGCGTGGACGCGCGGTTATATCAAAGCCTTCGTCGATGCGCGCGCGCGGTCGAAAACGTCGAAAGACCTCGCAGCGATCATGGCCGAAAAATATCCCAACGCCACCGAAGTCTATGGCGGCTTCCTGCTCGGCATTTCCAGCCAGGTCGGCGCGGGCGAAATTCCACCATGGGATGAATAACCAAAGCGCCTGCGCACGTCACAAGAACTGGCGAATTGCGCCGCCCGATCTTGCTCGCTTTCCTCATCGCGTTTTTCAACCAGCTCTCGGGCATCAACGCGATCATCTATCATGCCCTGCGCATCTTTGAATTGACCGGCACCGGTGCGTCTGCCGCATTGCTGGCGACTTTGGGGATCGCCCTGCTCAACATGGTCTTCACGCTCTGATTGATCGCGCAGGGGGCGGCACCGCTGCCGTGAAGGTGGTCTAAATTGCCCGAAACGAACACCTCGTGTGCCGTTTGGCCCGTACCTCACCGGACCCCATATTCATCTCCTCGAGAACGATTCAGGGCAAGCATTGAAACCCGTTCGGCAGGTGGTTGACAAGCACATCGTACCGGGTGGCATTGCCCGAAGACTTTCTGTCCGCGCCTTCCACGACCGATGGGTTCGCGCGCGCAAAAAGCCGAGCCAGTCACGGCTTCCCAGCCGCTCAAACAGCGTGATGCCCGTGGCGCGGGAATAGCCTGCACATTCCATCAAGCGCAGGCCAAGCGCGTCAGCGGCATCTTCCATCCCGCGCCGCACTTTGGCCGGGGCGCCGCGACGATCCCCGTTGATCACATGCGCCACTTCATGCCCCGCAGCGAGGGCAAGCTCATCATCGGTGCGCGCAAACGCCAGCATTCCAGTTGAAATGGCGACATTGCGGGTGTCGCTATGCGCCTCGACCTTGCGGTCCGTGAACAGCACCAGCCGGACCGCGCAGTGCGTTACAGGCCTCACCGCCACGTGCAGCACAGCGCCGTCGCGGCGCAGATCAAACGTCAGCGCGCTACCGGGCGCGGCTTGGCCAATCTCGTCCAGCAACGCATCGCTCACCAGCGATCCTGCGTTGCGCCGCGCGATAATTGTATCGCTGGGCACCCCGCCAATAGCCAGCACCTCATCCCCCTCGTGCAGACCGGCAAGATCGGCGGGACTGCCGGGGGCAACACTGACAATGACCGGGCGCTCTGCCATTTTCAGGCTGGTTGCAAGCAGCGGCCAATCGCGCTTCTGGTAAGCGCGCCGATCATCAAAGGCGATTCCGGCATCGGCGGCCTGGCGCGGGCATGCCGTTCCGGCAGCGCCCCGCAGCCGCCATTCGATGTGGGCCACTCTGGCAAGGTCACGGCGCAACAGCGCAGGCCAGGCATCCTTCGGCGCATCTGCCAGCGCGCGGGTGGGGTACGCACACAACCCTGCAGCCAGCAGCACAGCCCCAAGCAGGGGAAGCGCAGCGGGGCCGTGGTTTGCGCGGGTGTAAGTCACATTTCGCCCTTCAAAAACGGACCATGCAACACACCGTCACCGCGTCAGGATTGGGACACTCGCCAAGGTCATATTGCGTTGCACCATATTGATCCAATTGCTAGGCTATTTCCAGTTCAAAATGGACCTACCTTATCGGCAGGCAAAAATCTGTTCGAATTGAATGTGTTGAATGATTCGCTCGCGCGGTTCGGCGGCAAGCTGGCTCATGCATGATTGGCTTCAGGAGAAAACATTGAAAATCGCCATTCTCGGCCTCGGTTACGTGGGCTGTACTGCGGCCGGGTGCATTGCCAGCCAGGGCCATCAAGTTTTGGGTATCGACGTCAGCGCGGCCAAAGTTGAACTGCTCAATGCCGGCAAGTCCCCGGTCTATGAGCCGGGCCTTGACGATCTGATCGCCAAGGCCCGCACCGACGGACTGTTGGAAGCAACGACCGAGATCGGCGATAAGCTGGATGATTGCGACATCGCGATTGTCTGCGTCGGCACGCCAAGCGGCGTCGATGGTGCGCACAACATGAGCTACATTGTGCAGGTAACGCGCGCGATTGCAGCCTCGATCAAACCTGACCGCACCAAGCCGCTGACGGTCGTGTACCGGTCAACCATGCGGCCCGGAACGACCGAACAGATGATCCTGCCGATCTTCCGTTCGCTGCTTGGCGAGGCGTCTGACCGGTTGATCGAACTGGTCTACAACCCTGAATTTCTGCGTGAAGCCACAGCCATCGACGATTACTTCAATCCGCCCAAGATTGTGCTGGGCACGATTGACGGCGTCCCATCGGAAAAGATGGTGGCGCTGCATGACGGCATTGAAGCACCGATATTCCATGTCGGCATTCGCGAGGCCGAAATCACCAAGTTCGTCGACAATACCTGGCACGCCGTCAAGGTCGCCTTTGCCAACGAAGTGGGCCGCGTGTGCCAGAACATCGGCATATCCGCACGGCAAGTGCACCAGATTTTCGTGTCGGACACCAAGCTGAACATCTCGCCCTATTACACCCGGCCCGGTGGCCCGTTCGGCGGATCATGCCTGCCCAAGGACGTGCGCGCGCTGCAACATATTGCGGCAGATACAGGATCGCAGACGCACTTGTTCGATTCCCTGCTGCGCAGCAATGACGCACACAAACATCACCAGTTCCTGCAGGTAACCAAGGATCTGGAACCGGGTGCGCCAGTGTTGCTGGTGGGCCTTGCTTTCAAGGCTGACACTGACGATTTGCGCGAAAGCCCTGCTGTGGACATGGCGCGCAAGCTGCTGGATGCAGGGTTCGCGCTGGATATTTACGATCCCCAGTTGAAGCCGGAAAGCCTTGTAGGACAAAACCTTGGCTATGCCTATGCCATCCTGCCTTCGATCGATGGCTTGCTGGTTGACAAGGCAACTGCAGAACAGCGCAATTATGGTGCGGTAATCGCCACCAATCGACTGATCAAGGATCTGAACGTTGCCGCCCCTCGCATCATTGATGTGAGCGCCATCGCATGACAATTTCTGCCGGAGACTTTGACTTCCCGACCGAAATTCCCGGGCATCCGCTCGCGGGCAAAAAAGTCCTGATCGTTGTCGAAAACCTGCCGTTGCCGTTTGACCGGCGCGTGTGGCAGGAAGCCCGCACGCTTAAGGCCGCAGGGGCACAAGTGGCGATCATCTGCCCGACCGGCAAAGGCTATGAGAAACGCTTCGAGATTATCGACGGCATCGACATCTATCGCCACCCCTTGCCGATCGAAGCAAGCGGCGCGTTGGGGCTCCTGCTGGAATATGGCGCAGCCTTGTTTTGGGAAACGGTGCTGGCCTGGAAAATCTTTTTCAAGCGCGGGATTGATGTGATCCAGGGCTGCAATCCGCCTGACCTGATCTTCATTGTCGCGCTGCCGTTCAAACTGTTCGGCGTAAAATACATCTTCGACCATCACGACATCAATCCCGAACTCTACGAAGCAAAGTTCAACAAGCGCGGCTTCTTCTGGAAGCTGATGGTCTTGTTTGAAAAGCTGACGTTCAAGTGCGCCGATGTCTCGATGGCAACCAACAATTCGTACCGCAAAATCGCGATCGAGCGCGGCGGGATGGCCCCCGACAAAGTGTTTGTGGTGCGCTCTGGTCCGGACCTCAGCCGGCTGAAGCGCGTGCCTCCGGTGGAAAGCTGGAAAAACGGGCGCTCCTATCTTGTCGGCTATGTCGGCGTGATGGGCGATCAGGAAGGCATCGATCTGCTGATCGATTCGGTTGAACACATTGTCCGCACCAAAAGGCGCGAAGACATCCAGTTCTGCCTCGTTGGCGGTGGGCCCAGCCTTGCCAAGCTCAAGCAACTGGTCGCTGAAAAGGGCCTGGCCGATTTTGTCCACTTTACCGGACGGGCACCCGACCAGGACCTGTTCGAGGTACTGTCAACCATGGACGTCGGGGTAAACCCAGACCGCGTCAATGCGATGAACGACAAGTCCACCATGAACAAGATCATGGAATACATGTCGCTGGAAAAGCCGATCGTGCAATTTGACGTGACCGAAGGCCGGTTCTCCGCACAGGACGCGTCACTCTATGCACTGGCAAACGATCCCGTCGACTTTGCCGACAAGATCCTTGAACTGCTCGAAGACCCCGCGCAGCGCGAAGCCATGGGCGCATCGGGACGCCGCCGCGTGGAAAGCGAATTGAACTGGAGCCACCAGATCGCGCCACTGATTGCGGCTTATCGCAAGGCTTTGCGGCTTGATGCGTAGGTCACCGCGCGAAAGGATTGGCAGGTCAGCTTCAGCGGCGGGCACCGGGCATGCGCGCGATCTGGCCAAAGCGGTAAGCGCACCAACCGGTGAACAGGCTCGACCCGATGTCGATCACCCAATTGAGCTTTGCCGGTCCGTAGAGCAGCACGTCTACGGCGTGGAAGGAAATCACGCGCAGGATGATGAGGCCGCACAGTCCGGCCACCGCAAGCCGGGCATAAGCGATAAGACGCGATGGAGACCCCGGGCGGGTTCTGATGTGCCAACGCGCCGTCAAAGCAACCAGTCCTGCGGTGCACAAGATCGCGATGACACTCAGCGGGGCCTGAACCTCGCGGCGCATTTCGTAGACGCCGTCTTTGCGCAGCACGCTGCGCGTTCCCTCCCGAAAATAGTCTTCCAGTCCTGACAAACGCAGCGCGACAAGGGCAACGAACCATATGGCAAACAGTGCCCACCACACAGCTTCCGGCTTGGGACGCCGGGCCTTGAAGGCCGTGATCGCCGCATGTCCGCAGGCGCTGCCAATCACAGCGTATAGCGCACTCGCAGACAGGCCAAGGATGCTTTGTGTCGTGATCATGGCAATCTACCGCACCTGTGTTTTCAGACTGGCCTCATAACTATAGTTATGTACTAACTATAGTAAAGTTATGCGCTCAACTACCATAGAATCGAGATGTCGTCCATTTATGCAAAGTTCGTCGCAAACTCCCAATAATAGCCAAGTAGACTTGCGCTCGTTTCCAGCCGCGCCTATGCAGAAATACATATCAATACAGGGTTTTCCAACAGCATGATCAGAACTCGCAGTGGGTGTTTCACGTCCTGTATCCTTCTAGCAGCGTCCGCAGCATCGCTTTCCGGTTGCGCAGGCTCGTCTCCCACCCGGATCGGGCTGGTCGATTCCGCGCCCGTAAGCGCTTATGGACAAACGGACTATTCGGCGGTCGAGAAGACAAATTACCTGCTGCGCCCGTCAGACGTCGTTACCATCACTGTGTTTCGCGAACCTGATTTGTCGGTTGAAAACACCCCGGTGGGCGCTGATGGCATGCTGTCCCTGCCGCTCATCGGCTCGATCAAAGTGGACGGCCTTACAGCAAGGCAGCTTGAACAGGACATTCGCAGCAGGCTTACCCCTTCGCTGGTCAATCCTGTTGTCAGCGTCAACATCATGCAGTTCGGGTCCCACGTCGTGACGGTTGAGGGCGCGGTTGAAAAACCCGGCATGTACGCGTTCAAACCGGGCACAAGGCTGTCAGGGGCAATCTCTCTGGCCGCCGGGCCCAATCGCGTGGCAAAGCTCACAGAAATCGCCGTTTTCCGCCAGACCGCAAGCGGCATGGCCGTTGCCAAGTTTGATTACGCGGCGGTACGGGCCGGCACCATGATGGATCCTGTGCTTGAGCCGAGCGACCGCGTGGTCCTTGGCACGTCGGGCCTGTCGGTCTTTTGGCAGGACTTGTTGAAGACGCTACCGGCCTTCGCCCTGTTCACCAATCTGTGATGGCCCGCCCACCTGTAACGGCCCGCCTGTGACGGCCCTCCTGTAACGGCCCGCCAGCGACTGCAAGCCAAATAGCAATCCGCATGAAAAGGTTGAATCAAGCATGACAGAAGCCGCAAGCAGCCGCGCTTCATGGACCGATCAGTATATGCCCGGTGCGGCGGACGCTGATCCGGGCCAACCCACGAGTGTGATTAACTTGTCGATGATCCGTGGCTTGTTGTTCCGCCAGCGCATGCTCCTCATTGGTGTCGTGGCGACAGCTTTGGTGCTTGGCCTTGTGCTGACATTGCTGACCAAGCCGGTATATCAATCCACGGCGACCGTGCGGATCGACCCCAACGGGGCCAATATCGTTGAAGGGCAAGACCTTGCGCCAACGGTGGCGACCAGCGAAATCAACCGCTACATGCAAACGCAGGGCACGGTCATCACCAGCCAGCGCATGGCGTTGCAGGTGGTCGATTCTCTAAAGCTTGACCAGAACGATGATGTGCTGGGCAAAGCTGTGGCAGACGGCAAGCCCGCTGACCTTACCGACAAGCAATGGCAGGCAAAGCGCCGCGACATGGCCGCTGCCATCGTGCGCAGCGGGGTGTCGGTCGACATTCCGCAGGACAATCGCGTCATCAGCATCAATTTCCGGTCTGGCGATCCGGTCATGGCACGGCTGGTCACAGATTCTTATGCGGACAATTTTGTGCAGGCCGACGTCCGTCGCGCGCTTGACGCGAATGCTTATGCGCAAAAGTTCCTGCAGGAACAGATCGTCCAGATCAGCGCCAAATTGCAGGAAGCAGAACGCGCTGCCAACTCCTATGCAAAGGCAAACCGGATCGTCAGCAGCCCGGTTGGCGCTCCGGCTGAGGGTGAAACGGCATCATCGTCCGCCAGCCCGACCCTGATGGTCTCCAATCTGGCAAGCGTCAGCGGCAGCTATACCCAAGCCCGCGCGCAACGCATCGCCGCAGAACAGCGTTGGGCTGCGGTGGCCGGTATTCCGGCTGGCCAATTGCCCGAGGTGCAGCAAAGTCCTGCAATTCAGGATTTGTATAGCGAGCGCGGCAAAGTCGTAACCATGCTGTCAGAATTGCGGCAGCGTTACGGGGATACCTACCCGCAAGTGATCGAAGCCAAGGCGCGCGTTGCATCGCTTGATAACCAGATCAGCCGGTTAAGCGCCGATATCAAAAATGGCATCCGCGATATCTACAACATCGCAAAGCGCCAGGAACAAGCCTTGTCGGGCGAGCTTAACAAGGTTTCAGACCAGACGCTGGACGAACAAGACCGCCGCGTGCAGTTCAACCTGCTTGATCGCCAAGCCAGCGCATTGCGCACCCAACTCGCATCACTGCTTGATCGCTACAACCAGATTTCAGCCGCCGCCAACGTCCGCAGCGGATCGATTACCAAACTGGATGCGGCAACATTGCCCGGCTCGCCGGTCACGCCCAATCTGGTCAAAAACATGATCGTTGCGCTCATTCTGGGTGTTGGCCTTGCCGTCGTACTGGCAGTGCTGAGCGAATCCTTCGATGATCGGCTGCGCTCAAGCGAAGATGTCGAACGAAAATTGGGGACGCCGCTGCTCGGCTTCACACCATATGTTGCCGATGACGAAGTGTCCGAACAAGCCAACGATCCGTTCAGCAGCCTGATGGAGGCTTATTCATCGCTCCGCACCTCGGTCGATTTTGCGATCACTGGCAGCAACCGCATCATTCAGGTCACCAGCAGCCAGCCTTCCGAAGGCAAATCGCTGACGACATCGGTCCTGGCCAAAAAGTACGCGCAACTCGGTCGTAAAACCTTGTTGATCGACGCCGATCTTCGCAAGCCCACCATCGCAAACCTGTTTGGTGCAAAGCGTACATCGGTTGGCTTTGCCGAAGTGCTGCTTGGTGATGTGTCGCTGGCCGATGCCTTGCTCAAAGACACGCCGGAAAACCTTGATGTCCTGCCAATCGGCTCGATCCCGTCAAACCCGGTAGAACTGCTTTCATCGCAACTGCTGGTCGACTTCCTCGCCAAATACCGCAAAGAATATGCGGTCATCGTCATCGATTCCTCGCCCGTCATGGGACTGGCTGACGCACCCTTGATTTCTCGCCATGCCGATGGCGTGGTATTCATTGTCGAGGCCAATCGCTCACAATTTGGCCAAACGAAATCGGCCTTGCGCCGTTTGCGCAATGCCGGGGCAAGCGTCGCCGGTGTCGTGCTGACAAAGTACCGCTCGGCAGAGGCCGGTCTGTCATACGATTACATGTACAACTATTACGCCTACGGCAACAAATCCGGCAAGTAACCGTGGAATGCACCTGCCCTGCCAATTCGGCTTGGGGCAGGTGCCAAACGGCATGATCCGCGTGCTTTTGCAAACTTATGCCTGCGCCGATGGAGGCCGATCTTGTCTGAAAAGCTTGGAGCGCAAAGGCAAATCCTCCATGTCAGCGGCGATTTTCCTGACAGTGTGGCCCCGTCAAAAACGCCGGTCATCCAAACCCTGCTGAAGCTGACGCAAGGCCAATTCGATCACAGCGTAATTTCCATCAACCGCCGCTCTCCTGCCATGGCCAGGTTTGCCTGGGACACACTGCGGACCTTGGGCAAGCCGCCGCTGGAGGTGGACTCCGCGCCGTTTGATCAGGGCACTGCCCTCGTTTACAAATCGCCGCCAAAGGGCATTTTCCACGCGGCCATGCTGCACCGTTTGGGTGAGTACATCGCCACGCACATCGCCAGCCTTCCCCGCCAGCCAGACCTGATCGTCGGGCACAAACTCTCTATCGAGGGTATTGCGGTACGCCGCGCGGCCGCCTTGTGCGGCATCCCGTATGCCATTTCAATTCAAGGCAATACCGATGCCAAAATCGTTGCAGCACGGCCAGACCTGCGCAGCGAATTGGGCGCGGTGCTTCACGATGCAAGGATGGTTTTTCCGTTCTCGCCATGGGCGCTACAGCAGATAGAGGCACGGCTGGGCGCAAGGTCAGGGCCAGTTACAATGCTGCCCTGCCCCACCGACATCGATGCCCCGATTGCGCCGCGCGCCAAAGGTGACGGGTTCATTTCGGTCTTCCACCTCAGGAATTACGCGACCAAAAACCTGGTTGGCATGGCCAAGGCGGCGCAATTGCTCAATGCCAAAGGGCAAACTGTCCCCTTGTCCGTCATCGGTGGCGGCAGTGCCGATGACATCGCGCGCTGCTCCAAAATAGCGCAAGGCGCAAAAGGCCTGACCTTTGCCGGCCCGATGGATCGCGAAACCCTTCGCACCCGGATGTCGCAGGCCACAGGTTTTGTCATGCCATCGCGGCGGGAAAGCTTCGGGCTGGTCTTTATCGAAGCGCTGTTTTGCGGAATCCCGATCATCTATCCCGCCGGTGCCGCCGTTGACGGCTACTTTGACGGCGCGCCCTTTGCCATCCGCGTTGACGCAACGGATCCAGCCGCAATCGCCAACGCCATGCTGCACATCCAGAAGAATGAAGCCGGGATAAAACTGGCGTTGGAGCAGTGGCAACACAGCGCAGATGCGCAGCGCTTTACCAGAGTTGCCATAGCACAAGCCTTCGCATCCGGACTCCACGCCGCCTCGGGCGCGTAATCCTGGGCATGAGCCAAGGATCGCTTACAAATGGCGGCCCACCGCGCCGCGCCAAAGGTCCAGCCTGCGCTCACGGTCCGGCTCTGCCATTTCCGGCTGGAACACATCGCGCGGGGCAATCATTCCCCGCGCTGCAGCCAGATCTGCATATTGGCCCAGACCGATAGCGGCCAGAATAGCCGCACCGCGCGCGGTTGTTTCCACATCCGCAGGCCGCTCGCACCGGATGTCCAGCATGTCGGCGATGTCTTGCGCCAGCCAGTTGTTCGCGCTCATCCCGCCATCCAGCCGCAGCAATGACCAGCCCGCGCCATCCGCCGCAAAGGCTGCGCCCAGATCATGGAACACGTGACCGATGGATTCCAGCGCGGCCCGCACGATATGCGCGCGCGTTGCCGCAAACGATAATCCCGTAATGCTGCCCCGCGCATCGGCCAGCCAATAAGGTGCGCCAAGCCCGGACAAGGCGGGCACCACCACAACGCCCGCGCTGTCTTCCACAGACCGTGCCAGCGCCTCGCTGTCGGCTGCATTCTCCAGCAAACCGATGCTGTCGCGCAGCCATTTGACAAGGCTTCCGGCAACGAACACCGAGCCTTCCAGCGCGAAAGTCCGCTCGCCCCCCACCTCGCACAGCACCGTCCCCAGCAAGCGATGCGTTGAACGCGGCGGCTGCAAACCCATGTTGGAAAGGATAAATGCACCCGTGCCCAGCGTCGCCTTGGCCTCGCCTTTGGCAAAGCAGCCCTGCCCGATGGTGGCCGCCTGCTGGTCGCCCGCAAGTCCGGTAATCGGGATGGCGCAGCCAAACAGCTCCGGCGCGGTTTCGCCAAAGCGCCCTGCATTGGGCACGATCTCGGGCAAGGCCACCTGCGGCACGCCGAACAAGTCACACAGTCCTGCGTCCCATGTCGCCCCGGTCAGCGCCATCAGCATCGTGCGGCTGGCATTGGTCACATCGGTGATATGCAAGCCCCCGGTCAGGTTCCACACCAGCCAGCTTTCCACCGTGCCAAACGCCAGCCGGTCTCCCAGCGCCGCCGCTTCGGGCACGTTGCGCAACAACCATTCCATCTTGCTGGCCGAGAAATAGGGATCGAGCAGCAAGCCGGTGGCCTCCTGCACCGCCGCCTCGTGCCCCGCCTCGCGCAAAGCCTTGCAACGCTCCTCGGTCCGGCGGTCCTGCCACACCAGCGCGCGGCTGACAGGTCTGCCGGTCTGCCGGTCCCACGCCACCACGGTTTCGCGCTGGTTGGTAACGCCGATGCAGGCGATGCGATCTGCCCCGCCAGCACGCTCCACCATCGCGCGGGCGCAGCGCAAAGTGCGCTCCCATATCTCCGTCGCGTCATGCTCCACCATGCCGGGCGTGGGATAGTGCTGGGTCAGTTCCTCTTGCGCGGATGCCAGCACTGCACCTTGGGGGGAATAGAGGATCGCCCGCGTAGAGGTCGTGCCCTCATCCAGCACCAATATGCAGCGTTCATCCGTCATCGTGTTCCGTCCCCTGCCATAAACCGCCGCAGGCTTTCCTGCTGGCCCGCATCCAGCCGCAGACCCAGCTTGGTCCGCCGCCACAGCACATCGTCGGCTTCAACCGCCCATTCGTGCGCCATCAGATAGCGCACTTCACGCGCCGTCAAGCCATGGCCGAAGTGGTGACCGCAATCGGCCAAAGTCGCCGCATCGCCCAGCACGTCGTCGGCCAAGGTGCCATAACAGCGGATCAGCCGCTCAGCCCATGCCGCTTCCAGGAAGGGATAACGTTGGCGCAATCGGGCAATGAGCTTGTCCACATCACCCACCGCAAAATCGCCGCCGGGCAAAGGCTTGGCATCGGTCCACGGTGCACCAGCCAAAGCGGGAATGCGCCCGCCCATGCGGTCCACCGCTTCTTCAGACAGCGTGCGGAAAGTCGTGATCTTGCCGCCAAACACCGAAAGGATCGGCGCGCCTTCATCGGCCTCGCTCACATCAAAGCGATAGCCGCGCGTTGCCGCCTCCGGCTTGCCCGATCCGTCATCCACCAACGGGCGCACGCCGGAATAGGTCCACACCACATCGGCAGGGGTGACAGGCTTTTTGAAGAACCGGCTCGCGCCTTCGCACAGATAGGCGATTTCTTCCTCGCTTGCCTCGATCTTGTCGATGCCGCCCTGATGGTCGCGGTCGGTCGTGCCGATCAGGGTGAAATCATGTTCATAGGGAATCGCAAAGAAGATGCGGCCATCGGGAAGCTGAAAGAAATAGGGGTGCGGGTGATCGAACAGCTTGCGCACCACGATGTGCGATCCGCGCACCAGCCGGATGGACTGTTTCGGCGGCTGCCCGCTGCGATCCAGCACTTTGAGCACCGAAGGCCCCGCCGCGTTGATGACAGACCGTGCCTTGAAACTGCCCTGCGGCGTTTCAACCAGCCACAGACCGTCGGCGCGTTCCAGCCGCGTAACCGGACAGCGCGTACGCACATCTGCGCCACGGTTGGCCGCATCACGCGCATTCAGCACCACCAGCCGCGCATCATCCACCCACCCGTCGGAATAGACGAAGCCGTGAACAAATTCTGGCTTGAGCGGCGCGCCTGCCACATGCCGGTCCAGCCGTACCGATTGGGTTGCAGGCAGCAGCTTGCGTGAACCGATGTGGTCATACAGGAACAGGCCCAGCCGCAGCAGCCATCGCGGACGCAGGCCCTGGACCCACGGCAGCACGAACCGCATCGGCCAGATAATATGCGGCGCGATAATCCAGAGCTTTTCGCGCTCGCCCAGCGCCTCGCGCACCAGCCCGAATTCGTAATGCTCCAGATAACGCAAACCGCCGTGGATCAGCTTGCTCGAATTGGACGACGTGCCGCTGGCAAGATCACGCGCCTCAAGCAGCAGGACTTTGGCCCCGCGCCCTGCCGCATCGCGCGCAATGCCCGTGCCGTTGACGCCGCCGCCAATCACGGCGACGTCATATATTCCCGTTTCGCTGTCCACCACGGTTTCCATTTCAGATATGCGCTATCAGATGTCCAAAGGACCATGCTTGATGTGCGGCAGGACATAGCGCGCAAACATGTCTGCTTCTTGCACATGCGGATAGCCTGACAGGATGAACGCCTCGATGCCTTCGGCCTGATAGGCGCGCAGCTTGGCCAGAACCTGATCCGGCGTGCCGACAATCGCCGCACCACAGCCCGAACGCGCCCGCCCGATGCCGGTCCACAGGTTCTCTTCCACAAAGCCGTCGCCATCGGCGGCCCCGCGCAATTCCTGCTGGCGCTGCACGCCAAAGTTCTTGGCATCCAATGACTTCTCGCGGATCGCCTTGCCCGCATCGTCATCCAGTTTGGACAGCAGCCGGTCGGCATAGGCGCGTGCCTCGTCCTCGGTTTCGCGCACGATCACATGGGCACGATAGCCGAACTTCAAGGTGCGGCCGTAATTGGCAGCGCGTGCCTTCATGTCGGCAATGGTTTCGCGCACTTTGTCCATCGTATCGGGCCACATCAGATAGACATCGCTCGCCTCTGCCGCACATTCGCGCGCATCGTGGGACAGGCCGCCGAAGTAGAACGCAGGGCACTTGCCCGAAAGCGTGCCGACACGCGGCGGATCAAGCTTCAACTTGTAGAACTCGCCCTGAAAATCCAGCGATTCCCCGTTGAGCAGCGTGCGCACGATCTTCATGATCTCGGTCGCGCGGGCATAGCGCGGACCGCTGGCAATCGTCTCGCCGGGCATGTCGGACGAGATGATGTTCACGTTCAGACGCCCGCCCGTGCCCGCAGCATTGGGGCCAAGGATGCGGTCCAGCGTGGCAATCCGGCGCGCCAGTTGCGGCGGCCAATCCTCGCCCATGCGCGTTGCCCACAGCAGCTTGATACGGCGCACTTGCGTGGCCACCGCCGCCGCAAAGGCCGTGGTATCAAGGCCGAGGCTGTAGCCCGATGGCAGCAGGATATTGTCAAACCCGCCCTCTTCTGCGCGCAGCACGATGTTGCGGCAATGCTCCCAGCTTGATTGCAGGTACTTGTCCGGAACGCCGAGGAATTCATAGTCATCGTCGCACAGCGCCGAAAACCAGGCGATTTCACAGTTTTGTTCGGCCATCATGCCTCTCCTTCAGTCTGCACACACAGACATCCACCGGCTTCCCGCAGGTGCGGTGCCGCTTGTTGATTGAACCACGCCGGCCCACGCTGGAGCCAGTCTCCTTGGCGGGCCTTACGGCAGCCGCTCGCCCCGCGCTGCTACCAGCACGGCATACCAATCTTCACGCGTCCAAGTGACCTTCAGCGCTTCCACGCCTTCGGCAATGCGCGCGGCCTGTTGCGATCCGATGATCGGGATGATCCCCGCCGGATGTGCCATCAGCCAAGAATAGGCCGCCACCGTGCGCGATACGCCTTGCGCCTGCGCCACCCCATCAAGCGCGGCCGCAACGGCTATTTCTTCCGGCGTCTGCGGGTCGGCCAGACGGCCACCACCCAGCGGCGACCATGCCATCGGCGTCAGTCCCAGCATCATCGCCTGATCGAGTTCGCCGTTTTCAAAGCAGGTGATCCGCAGCGGGCTGATTTCCGGCTGGGTCGTCACCAGCTTCACGTTCAGGAAATGGCTCAGTGCGGCGGTCTGGTGGATCGTGAAGTTTGAAACGCCGATCGTACGGATTTTGCCCGCCGACACTGCGTTTTCCAGCGCGCGCGCCACTTCTTGCGGGTGCGCCAGAATATCGGGGCGGTGGATCTGCCACAGATCGACGCTGTCCACTTTCAGGCGCAACAATGAATCATCAATCGCCTTGGCCAGATATTGCGGGCTTTGGTCATAAGGCAGCGGCGGCAGGATTCCGCCCTTGGTGGCCAGAACCATGCGGGTCCGCAAGGCAGGCTCTGCGGCCAGCACTTCGCCCAGCAGCGCCTCGGCATCGCCAAAGCCGCCTGTGCCGTCAAAGCCATAGATATCGGCGGTATCAAGGAAGTTGATCCCGGCATCCAGCACCGCATGGACCAGCTTGGCGGCATCGGCAGCGCTGCGTCCGTTTTCGGCAAGCCGCCACATGCCCCACGCGATGGGCGATACGGCAATATCGCTGGAACCAAGGGCACGGAAACTGGGCGGCAAAGGCAATTGGCTCATGAAGTTGTCCTGGCTGGAGGCGCGACAGATGCGCGCTCGATAAGAGTGTGGGGCAGGCGGCGGTGGTTGATATCGCCCCCTGCAATAAGGATTTCGGTGGCAGTGCGGGCCAGCTCGATCATCGGCTGGTGGATTGTGGTCAGCGGCGGCCACACCGTGCGCGCCAGCGTGGTATCGTCAAACCCGGCAACCGAAAGCTCGGCGGGAACATTGATGCCGCGATCGTGCGCCACGGCCAGAACGCCTGCGGCCATATCATCGTTTGAGGCGAAAATGGCGGTGGGCCGGTTGGATTGGTCCAGCAAGGCGCGCCCGCCGCGCACGCCGGAATCAAAATCGAACTCGCCTTCGCACACCAGCACCGGATCATAAGGCAGCCCTGCCCGGTCCAGCGCGCGGCGATAGCCGAACAGCCGGTCATCGGATGCCATGTGGTTCTGGTGGCCCTTGATAAAGCCGATCCGGCGGTGTCCGGCGTTTATCAGATAGGTGGTCATATCGTCGGCTGCCTGGGCATCATCCATGAACACCGAACTGGTCAGCGCGTGATTGGTGCCAGGAGAGATACGAACAAACGGAATATCCATATATTCCAATGCCCTAAGCACCGGATCACAGTCAGTCACCGGTGACGACAGGATAATGCCGTCCACATGTGTTTCATCAACTAAACCCCGCACCTGCTCCCCCACCAGCGGGTCAGCCACATCCACCGGTTGCGCCAGCAGGCGGATGTTGTTGGCGCGGCAAAAGTCCCAGCAGCCGGCCTGGATCTGAAACATGTAGTACGGGCTGTGATTGTCATAGATCAGCGCAATCTGGTTCGATTTCGCGCCCGACAGGATGCGCGCGGCGACGCTCGGCCGGAAGTCCAGCGCGCGCATCGCCTCTTCCACTTTGGCGCGCGTTTCTGCGCTGACATATGGATGCCCGTTCAGCACGCGACTGACAGTTTTCACCGCCACACCGGCGCGTGCCGCCACATCCCTGATGTTTGACCGCTCGCTCATTCGTCCAGCACCCCCTGAAGCCCTGCAAACAGCGGCGCAAAGCTGCTGTCGGGCCGGTAAAATACCGGTGGCTGGCCGATGGGTGAAGCGATGTCATACGTGCCGGGAGCGTAGTCTTCACCCGACCAGCAATGCCGCCAAACCCCTTCGCCCGGAAGGATGACTGTGCGTTGACGTGCGCCCTCTTCAATCACCGGTGCCACCAGCAGATCGGCACCGTAGAGGAACTGGTCCTGCACCGTAAAGAGCGCGCGATCCTGCGGGTAGTGCAGGAACAGCGGACGTTGCGCGGGCAAACCCTGCGCGCTCGCCTCATGGCACAAGTGGCGCACATAAGGCGCAAGGTGCTCGTGGACACGGCTCCAGCGCGCAAAGCAGGCCAGCAGCGCGTCATTGCTGTCATATTGCAGATTATCGTCGGGGCGGTTGCCTTCATGGCTGCGCATGACCGGCGCAAACGCCGCCAGTTCGCACCACCGCTCCATCAATTCGGCGGTGCGCACATTGCCGTGCAGCGATGTGTACCCGCCGCAATCCGAATGGCTATAGGCGTTGCCCACCAGCCCTGCCGATAGCGCACCGGTAATCACCGTGCCGATGCCATCGTGGCGGGTAAAATCCACCGACTGGTCGCCCGCCCACAGCAACGGGCAATGGCCTTGCACGCCGGAAAAACCTGCGCGCATGAAGAACACCGCATCGCCGGTCCTGCCCCGGCTTGCCACGGCGCGGGCGTTGACCTCGGCCCACAGCACCGGCCAGCGGTTGTGCGCCTCCATCGCGTCCGAACCATCGGCCAGCCGCAAGTTCGTGGGCAGGTATTCGCCGAAATCGGCCATCCAGCCCGAAATGCCGATATCCAGCATTTCGCCGCCAAGGATGCGTTCGGCAAACCATGCGCGGGTTTCCTCGCGGGTGAAATCCACCACGCCGCAATCAAACTCGCCAAAATCGACAAGATGCACCGCATCGTCATCAAGGTTCAGGCAGAAGTGCCCGCCCGCGCGCGCCTCTTCATACAGATCGCCATCCACCGCGATATAGGGGTTGGCATAAGCGAGGAAGCGGATGCCGCGTGCGTTCAATCCGGCAATGCGGGCGGCCAGATCGGGATAGCGATCCGCACTGCGCGCGCCGCTGTGCCAGTCCCAGAACAGGCGGCGACCGAATGTGGTCTCACGGATGCCCGCCCAGTCTTCGCACCACAGGCCCGAAACCGCAGCGCCCGCCGCGATAAAGCGTTCAAGCCGGTCAAAGCTGGAGACCCCCGATTTCAACCCGACAATCGCTCCGCCAATCGCCCAGTCCGGCAATTCGGGTTGGCGGCCAAAGCGGGTGGACAATTGCGCGACAAGCCCTTGCGGACCATCGCTGGCGAACACTTCAAACCGCGCCGCACCGCTCCACACATCCACCGCATGGGCGGCAGGATCGGTAAAATCGAGCACGCTGTAGCAAGTGGCATCCAGATGCACCGCCAGCCAGCGCGAGGTGAGGAAGGTGGGCTGAGGATAATTGGTGTTCCAGTAATCGCCGCCCGCCATGCCTTCAGCGTCCATCCGCTGCGTCAGTGCGGTCAATTTGTCGCGACCAACGCCGGGTTCGCTGGTCCAGACCGGAAAGCTGCGTCCGTTGAGCGCGAGGTAGCTCATCTGTTCGCCTCCGCCCCATACGCATTCGCCGGGTTCAGCATGGAACCGCACGCGCAAGCGATCATACTGCGGGACGAGCGCCCTGATTTCGAGCGTATTGCGTGAAAAGGCCACAAAAGCGACAGGAACGCCCTGATCGAGCAGCTCAACTCCGCCATCCGTGATCTGCCATGCTTGCGGGGTGATCGCATCAAAAGGCTTGTCAGATATGGCAAAATTGCCACGAACCATCTGCACATCGGCATTGCCGCGCGCCATGACTACCGCAGGACAAGAATCGGTGTGACGCAGCACCACCTTGTCCCCAATGCAGAGATGAAACCCCTTATCTTTGGCGATCAGCCGCAATTGCAAAGCAATTTCCTCACCATTAGCGGCAGTGTGGCGAATTGGCCGCACCCACTGCCTGCTTTTTCTGACACCGCTTGACATATCGGGACAGCCATAGCATTTCAAGCGCCAATCGCGGCCGATCGACAAGGGAGCATGACTACCCTTGGAAGACCGCTTTTTGCAGGGAGAGTTCCACGATGATCAAGCATTCCGCATCCGTGCGCGCATTGGCACTATCCGCCAGCGCCCTTTCGCTCATCTTTACCGGCCAAGCCAGCGCGCAAGAAGCGGCTGAAGAAACCGGCGGCATTGCCGAAATCGTCGTCACCGCACAGAAGGTCGCTGAAAATGTGCAGGACGTGCCAATCGCGATTACCGCGATCACGGCTGACCGCCTTGAATCCAGCGGCGTCACCAGCCTTGAAGGGCTGACCCAGCTTGTTCCGTCGGTCACCTTCCGCAAGGGCACGACCAGCGCCAACAGCGCCATCGTGATGCGCGGCGTCGGCACGATCACGTTCTCGGTTGCGGCTGAACCCAGCGTTTCCACCGTGGTTGACGGCGTCGTCCTCAGCCGCTCGGGCCAGGCCTTCATGGACCTTGTCGATGCAGAGCGCCTTGAAGTGCTGCGCGGGCCCCAAGGCACGCTGTTCGGCAAGAACGCCTCGGCCGGTCTTGTCAGCATCGTTTCGAAGGGCGGCACCGATACGCTGCAAGGCGAAGTGCGCGCCGAATATTTCGAGGACGAGGAATATCGCCTGCGCGCCGCCATTTCCGGCCCGCTGGGCGAAGGCCTCAGCGCCCGCGTCACCGGCTTTTACGGCAGCTATGATGGCAATATCACCAACGTATTCGGTGGCCGCAATGACAAGATCAACGGTTACGAACATTACGGCGCGCGCGGCATCATCGATTATGAAAACGGCACGTCGCGCTTCCGCCTGATCGCCGATTACTTCAAGGCCAACGATGACTGCTGCGCCGATGTGACCACAGTCAGCCGTGGCGCTGTGCTGGATGCCGAACTCGGCCTGCCGGGCGGTGTGGCGCAAGGTGTGAACCAGCGCTTCGTCAATCACAACATCGTCACGCAAACCAAAGACCGCCAGTGGAGCCTGACCGCATCGGGTGATTTCGACGTGTTCGAAAGCCACTCGCTCAGCGTGGTTGCGGGCTATCGCAACTGGCAGAACGAGGAAGTGCGCGAGGGTGACTTCCTGCCCCGCGCCATCGTTGGCACCGGCGAACTGCACGATAACGGCGAAGTGCGCACACAGCAGCTCAGCCTTGAAGTGCGCCTTGCCTCTGACCAGACGCAGCCGTTCTTCTATCAGGTTGGCGCCTTCGCATGGGGATCGGACAACCAGCAGGACTTCACGCGCCGCAACATCACGTGCGCCACGTCAACCCTGCCGCTCGCTGCATCGGGCGCGCGCCCTTGCAACACCGCCGATACGGTCAACACGCTGTTCCCCACGGCCACATCGTTCAGCGATGTACAATCGCGCAACTATGCCGTGTTCGGTCAGGCAACCTATCGTTTCAGCGACATGTTCGCGCTGACCGGCGGCCTGCGCTGGACCAGGGATGATCTGGATTACACGCACACCCGCGCGCCAGCCGTCAACGCCACCAACGGCCTTCCCGCCACCGGCCCCGGCACCAACGGCAACCCCGCTGGCGGTACGCTGGCCACGGGCGGCAACGGCACCAACACGTCAGCCGGATCAAGCAGCAACGACAACATCTCGGGCCGCGCCGTACTGCAATTCACCCCGTCCGAAGACGTGATGCTTTATGGCAGCTTCACGCGCGGCTATAAGGGGCCTGCGTTCAACGTGTTCTTCAATCACACCGCGCCCACCAACGCCGTGCCGATTGATGAAGAAACGTCCGATGCCTTTGAAATCGGCCTCAAATCGCAGTTCCTCGATAACCGCGTACAGTTCAATGCCTCGGCCTTCACCGTCACGTATAAAGGCTTCCAGGCCAACAACTTCGTGCTGCTGAACGGTGCGGTCGTATCGAACCTGACCAACGCCGGGTCAGTGCGCAGCCAAGGCTTCGAAGCAGATCTGCTTGCCGTGCCAATGGACGGCCTGACCCTGCGCGCCAGCGCGGCCTATGCCGATGCCAAGGTGCTCAAGTTCAACCCGAACCCTTCGACCAACGCACCTGATGCCCGCAACGGCACGCGCCTCCCGCTCGCGCCGAAGTTCACCTATACGCTGGGCGGCAGCTATGAACGTGATCTTGGCGGTTTCAAGATCTACCTCGACACCGATTTCCGCCATGTCGGCAAGCAGTTCTCCGACCTCGGCGAATCCGGCCCGATCGCGGCATACGGCATCTGGAACGCAGGCCTTGGCTTCTCGGACACAGAAGACAATTATCGCCTCACCTTCCTCGCCCGCAACATCACCGACAAGGCCTATGCCCTGCTCAACGTGAGCGCTGGCCAACGCCTGCAAATCCCGCGCGACGCAGACCGCTACTTCGGCGTCAGCCTGCGCGCCAAGTTCCAGTAACCGCCCATCCCTCCCAAGGGCGGACAAAGAGGCTCCGGACTACGGTCCGGGGCCTCTTTTTTGTCCGGAGGGCAATCGGGATGGCGGCTTTGCGAGCTTGCAGCATAAATGGTGCCGTTCGGGAAACGACCCATTGCGGACATTCAACGGCAGGGCGGATTCCGCCTAAGAATGTCGTTCCGGCCAAGACGGGATTGCGAACATGGCACTACGGTATGCCGAAGCTGAT
>NZ_NCEN01000044.1 GCF_002280675.1 Novosphingobium sp. 32-60-15
CCGCCGCTGAAATTCAAAGATTGGGCCGAGGCCCTGGACGCGGACGCTCAGCGAGGCCGGATCTAGCCGTCCCGCAACGGAAAAGGGGAGGGGGGTCGAGAGCGTGAAGCTGCCGAGGGTGCAGCCACGCAGGAGACCTCAGATGACCGACCTTTTCCACGCGGCCAATCGTGCCGATCGCGAAGCCGCGCGCCAAATCCTCCCGCGATTGAGCTTGGGCGAGAAAATCACACGCCGACACCTCAACGAAGCGATGGTCGCCGCCTATGGTGGATCAGATGCGGATGGCCGGTGGACCCAGCGCGAAAGCTTTGAGGTCCTCGAGCACGCGCTTGCCCTGCATTTCCGCGCTTTGGGTCCGGTCCTCTCCTCGTTTCAGGATGTCCGCCCGATCATCGACCTGGCAACCCGCCTGCCGACCCAGACCGTCCGTAGTGAAGAGCAAATCGACTGGCAGCAATTCTCAACCCCGGTCGATATCGCCGCCGTCGCGGTGCTGCTCGCGAACGTTCAGCCAGACGACGTGATCCTGGAACCCAGCGCCGGCAACGGCCTGCTCGTCGCGCAGCTTGGCGCCCATCAGACACTGCACCTCAATGAGCTGGACCCTGCGCGCCGCGGGCGCCTCGCCCACGTCTTCCCGGACGCCATCGTTACCGGCCATGACGGCGCCACCCTCAACTCCTCCCTCAGTGATATCGAGCGCCCAACGCTCATCATCATGAATCCCCCATTCTCGCGCTCGCTGGGTCGAGGGGCTGACGACTATGCCGCGGTTCGTCATCTCCAAGCCGCGCTGCGCCGACTGCGCCCCGGCGGCCGTCTCGTCGCGATCATGCCCGACTGGTTTGGACCGAGCGCCAGGATGCGCGATCAGTACGAGACCGTGCTGCGCGACGTCACCGTCAGGACGGCGATCCGTCTCGAGAAATGCTATCTGAAGCACGGTACCTCGATCGCAGTCCGACTCTTCGTGATCGACAAGTTGCCGGGCAAAGCACACCCGGCGACCATCCAACGCTCCTCGGTCACCGAACTGGTCGAAGTGCTGATCATCCCCGAGCGCGCGCCCGCGCGCGCTGACCTGCCGGCGGCAGCTCCAAAACGCTCGAGCGGCGTCTCGATGTTCCGGGCGGTCAAGAGCAACCGGCCCGAGCCGCGTCCGTATCATGCACCCGTTCGCAATCACGTGCTGCCGGTCGACTATACCAAGCTCAACACGCCGGCGCCGCTGCTCGACCAGACCGGTGTCTATCTCCCCTATCGGCCGAGCCGCATCGTCTTCGACAAGGCTGGCGAACATCCGACCGCGCTGGTCGAGTCCGTGGCAATGGGCTCCATTCCGGCGCCGATCCCCGACTATCTGCCGAGGCTTCCCGAGCGCACCGTCGCCGAGCGGCTGCTTTCGGCATCGCAGCTCGAGACCGTGGTCTATGCCGGCCATGCCTGGTCCCAGACCATTCCCGGCCGGTTCAAGCCCAACAAGGAAGGCGTGGGGCTTACGCTGGTCGAAGATGGCGATACGTACCGCAAGGGTTTCTTCCTCGGCGACGGGACGGGTGCCGGCAAGGGGCGCCAGATTGCAGCCTGCATTCTCGACAATTGGCTGCGGGGCAGTCGCCGCAACATCTGGGTGACCAAGAATGCGCCCTTACTCGAAGACGCGCGTCGCGACTGGACCGCGCTTGGCGGCCTCAACGGCGACATCCAGCCCATTTCGAATTGGAAGATCGACGAGCCCATCAAGCTCGATCAGGGCGTTCTGCTGGTGACCTATCCAACCCTGCGTTCTCTGCGCGGCGACCAAAGCCGGCTCAAACAGATCACCGATTGGGCCGGCGCAGATTTCGCCGGCGTCATCGCATTTGACGAAGCCCATGAGATGGGCGGCGTGGCGGGCGGGGAGGGGGCCCTCGGAGCAAAGGAAGGCTCCCAGCAGGGCATCTGCGGCGTTCTGCTTCAGAACTATCTGCCGGACGCGCGGGTTCTCTATGCATCGGCGACCGGCGCCTCGGACATCAACAACCTCGCCTACGCGGTTCGCCTCGGCCTCTGGGGGCCGGAAACCGCCTTCGCCGATCGCGAGCAGTTCATCAGCAGCATTCGCAAAGGCGGGATCGCTGCGATGGAACTGGTCGCGCGCGACCTCAAGGCGACCGGTCTGTACATGGCGCGCGCGCTCAGCTTCGCCGGCGTAGAGTACGACATTCTCCAGCATGAGCTGACGCCGGCCCAGATCGAAATATACGACACCTATGCAGATGCCTGGTCGATCATTCACCAGAACATGGAGAAGGCGCTCGAGCTGACCGCGGTGGTCGATGGCCTGGAGAATGCGACGCTCAACAGCGGTGCCAAAGCCGCCGCACGGTCGCGGTTCGAGTCAACCAAACAGCGCTTTTTCGGCCAGGTCCTCCTGTCGATGAAGCTGCCGACGGTGATCGCCGCAGCCCAGCATCATCTGGAGAACGGGCAATCCGTGGTGATGCAACTTGTCACGACGGCCGAGTCGATTCTCGACCGGCGCCTAGGGGCGCTGAGCCCGGACGAACGGGCAGATCTCGAGATTGATCTCTCACCCCGCGAGTATATCATCGATTATCTCGAGCGCGCATTTCCGACGCGGCAAATGCGCGTCTTCACCGACGATACCGGGACGCCAAGGTCCGTCCCCATGGAGGACGAAGCCGGTAACCCGGTCTACAATCCCGAGGCCGAAGCGGCGCGCGATCTCATGATCGAGCAACTGTGCGCCTTGCCCCCCATCATGTCGGCCCTTGACGGCCTTCTCGAGCACTTCGGGCATGACCACGTCGCCGAGGTGACGGGCCGCACCAAACGGCTGATTTCGACCGGCGACGGCCGTCAGAAGCTCGAGACCCGGTCCACCCGGACAAGCCAGGCCGAGGCCGCTGCCTTCATGGCAGGGCGCAAGCGGATGCTCATCTTCTCGGATGCCGGCGGCACCGGTCGATCCTATCATGCGTCCAAAGACGTCGTGAACCAGGAGCAGCGCGTTCACTTGCTGCTCGAACCGGGCTGGCGCGCTGACCGCGCGATCCAGGGCCTTGGTCGCACCCATCGAACGCACCAGGCCAGCACCCCGTTGTTCAGACCCGTCACGACAGATTGCAAGGGCGAGCTTCGCTTCACGAGTACGATTGCCCGGAGGCTTGACACCCTGGGCGCACTTACGCGGGGCCAACGTCAAACCGGTGGCCAGAATTTGTTCGATCCAGCGGATAATCTCGAAAGCGAATATGCGTGTGCAGCGCTCGTGAGCTGGTTCCACCTGCTCGTCGGCGGAAAACTCACCAGCATCAGCCATGCGGATTTCGAACAGCGGACCGGCCTTGAGCTTTGCGACAAGGATGGGGTGATGAAGGATGAATTGCCGCCCATCCAACGCTGGCTAAACCGCATTCTGGCTCTGCCGATCGGTCTTCAGAACAAGATCTTCGACGAGTTTCTCTCGCTCGTCGAAACACGCGTTTCCGCAGCGCGCGAAGCCGGGCGGCTGGATGTGGGTGTCGAGACCATCCTGGTTGGCAAGGCGTCCCTTATCGAAGACACACTGCTGCGTACCGACCCCGTCAGCGGTGCCACCTCGCACCTGCTCACGATCGAGATCGAGCACCGGCGCGTGCCGGTCTCGCTGGAGCGGATCCTCCATATAGCCGACTGCGACGCGACGGCCGAATTCCTGATCAACACCAAATCCGGAAAGGTGGCGCTCCAGACCCGGGCGCGCGCCCTCATGGAGGAGAAGGAGGGAACGCCGATTCCGCGCGTCGAGCTGATGCGACCGACCCGGCGAGAATATATGCGCGAGCACGAACTGTTCGAAAGCGCATGGACCCAGATCGACCGAACCGCTTTTTCCGCGAAATGGCGCGAGGAAGCCGAGGACGCGGCGAACAAAGTCGACACCGAGACAGTCCGTCTTGCCACCGGACTTCTGCTACCGATCTGGTCCGCGCTGCCGAGCGACCACCTGGTCGTGAACCGCATCGCCGACAATGCGGGCAATAGCTGGCTCGGCCGCCTCGTGTTCGACGAGCATGTCGTCCAGCTCTTTACAAAGCTCGGCATCGATCGCGCTGAGAACATGCCACCGCAAGACATCGTCAAATCTGCCTTCTCTGGCCGCGCAGTCGATCTCGCCCGACCATTTCCAATGACCATCCGGCGTGCCGTGGTGAACGGAAACCCCCGGATCGAACTGGTCGGCGCGCCGTCCGAGCAGCTCACCTGGCTTAAGTCGATCGGCTGTTTCACCGAGGTGATCCAGTATCGCACGCGGGTCTTCCTGCCGGTGCCGACGGCTGCGGAGACGCTCGATAGCATTCTGCTCGGCGGCGGCTGATCGGCCGAAGGCTGCCTGCGGCAATGACCCCGGTGACCACCCTGGGAGAGAGGTGAGGGGGAGCGGGGATGGTGTCCGGAATGTGCCGGACGCCAGAAGGAGTTACCCCCGTGATTCAGACCATCAAGCTCAGCAAGCTGCGGCTTTCCCCGATCAACGTCCGCCGACTTCCCGAAGAGAAGCTGCAAATCCCGCAGATGGCGGCCGATATCGAGGCGCGTGGCGTATTGCAGAATCTGCTCGTCACCCCCGCGAAAAAGCCGCGCGGCACGTTCGAAGTGTTCGACGGCGGTCGGCGCCTCCGCGCTCTGCAGCGCCTCGCCGAAGCCGGCACGATCAAAGCCGACGACTATGACGTGCCTGTGATGGTGCTTCAGGCGGACGAGGCGACGCTCTCCGAAACCTCGACTGCGACCAACTTCCAGCAGCTCAAAATGACGCCGGCCGAAGAATGCCGCGCGTTCCAGCATTTCATCGGCACCAGCGGCGATCTCGATGCTGTCGCAAAGCGGTTCGGGGTCACGCGCCGTTTTGTGGAAGGACGGCTGCGTCTCGCCGCGCTCGCCGAGCCGATCTTCGAAGCGCTCAGCGCCGGCGAGATCACGCTCGACGTCGCCAAGGCTTATGCGTCGACTGAAAACCAGGAGAAGCAGCTGCTGGTCTGGAACAACTATAAACACAGCTTCGTCAACGCCGACACGATCCGTCGCGTCATCGCCAACGAAACGCTCAAGGCGAACGATCCGATTGCGATCCTGGTCGGCGAGGCCCGTTACATCGAAGCTGGCGGCAAGATTGATGGTGACCTGTTCACCGACGGCAACGACCGCTGGGTCAATCCCGAGATCGCGCACCGGCTTGCCGGAGAGATCATGGAAGCCGAGGCCAAGCGCGTCGGCGAGGAGATCGGACTTGCTTGGATCCGGCCGATCGCCAGCAACTATGCCCACAATGCCGCGCACGGACTCTACCGGGCCATTCTTCGCCAGCCCGAGCTGACCGAGGAGCAGACGCTGCGCCTGGCCGAGATCGACGAGCGGCGTTCTGACCTCGAGGGCGAGATGCAGGACGAGTCCCTTTCCGAAGAGGACTTCAAGCTGCTCGATCAAGAGGACGATCGACTGATCCAGGAGGCCGAAGCAATCGAGAACCGCGCGCCAGTTCTGCCCGACGAGCTGAAACCGCATGTCGGCGCGTTCCTGCTCCTCACGCCACAGGGCGAAATGGTGCTCGACACCCAATATTACAGTGAGCAGCAGATCCTCGTCGAGGAGCCCGCTGACGACGAAGGCAGCGAAGGCGAGGACGGCGAGCGTTCGTCCGGGGGCTTCCGGATCGGCGGCCCGAAACCGTCCGAACCGACCCATCGCCCCGAGGCCGTGGCGCCTGGCGGCAAGCCGCTGAGCTCGCGCCTCTACGACGAACTGGCGATGCAGCGCCGCGACATCCTGGCGTCCTGCATCCTCGCACAGCCGGCGCTCGCGCTCGACTACGCGCTGTTCGTGATGGTCGATGCCCGGACCAAGACGTCGAGCCGCTATACCTACAGCTCGACGAAATATGGGACGACGATCCGCGCAAGCGGGCCGCAGGACCCGAACACTGGCGACATGCCGACGTCGCGCGCGCGCGATTATCTCGCCGAAGCTCATGAAGGCCTCGATGCAGGCTGGACCGAGCCCGAAAGCGAGGTTGCGCGTTTCGAGGGCTTTCGCGCTCTCGACGACGACAGCAAGGCGAACTGGCTCGCCTATATCGTCGCGATCTCGCTCGAGGCGAAGCCGGGGATCAGCAACGAGCAGATCCCGCTCCACAACCGGCTGGCGTCGATCCTGGAAATCGACGTCGCCAGCTGGTGGCGCCCGACCTCGGAGAACTTCTTCGATCGGGTGAACAAGGGCAGCATCCTCAGCCTGCTCGATGAAGTGGGCGGGCCGGCGCTTAGCGGTCGGCACGCCTCGCTCAAGAAGACCGAGATTTCGGCGAGCTGTCAGAAGCTCTTTGCCGGGGACACGATCGTCGAAACCGAGGTCAAGGAGGCGGCGCTCGCCTGGGTGCCAAACGCAATGCGGTTCTTCGACGGGCAACCCGAGGATGTCGTCATTGAGGTCGACGAGACCGAATTTGGCGAAGACGGTTTGTCCGATGCCGTCGAGCCGCTCGCAGATGCCGGGTCACACCCGTCCGAAATCGGCGACGAGGTGCTCGAACCCGCTGCCTGACCAGCGAGCAGGCGGGGGCCAGCGGCGTACCGCTTGGTTCCCGTCCATCGCTTCTCCCCATCCTTGGCACCTGGCCGTCGATTCTTGCGCGCCGGCGGCCTTGTGCGCCCATTCCCCGGAGCTAACCGTCATGCCTGCAAAACCGAGGCCGAGCCGCGACGTTGCGGCGGAGATCACCAATCTCATCATCAAGAAGCTCGAGGAAGGCGTCCCGCCATGGAGCCGCCCCTGGCGCGTCCAAGGAAGCGGTGGTCGACCGCTCCGACACTGCGGCACCCCCTATACGGGCATCAACACTTTTTATCTCTGGGCGATTGGCGACGCCCAGGGCTATCGGTCGCGCTACTGGATGACGTTCCGCCAGGCCGAAGCGCTGGGTGGCAATGTTCGCCGCGGCGAAACCGGCTCTCTGTCCGTCTATTATTCCAGCTTCAAGAAGACCGAGGCCAACCCCGTCACCGGCGCCGAGAAGGAGCGGAGCATCCGTTTCCTTCGCCACTACATCGTGTTCAACGCCGACCAAATCGACGGACTGCCCGCCCATTATTACCCCACGGCCGAAGAGCCCGCGCCAATAGACCCTTCGGCGCATCAGGCCGAGATCGACGGCTTCTTCGGACGCATTCCGGCCGATGTCCGGCACGGCGGTGACCAGGCCTATTTCGCGCCGACTCTCGACTATATCCAGATGCCGCATCAGCGGACCTTCCGCACGATGGATCATTACGCCTCGGTCCGTGCGCACGAGACTACCCATTGGACCGGCGGAACCAAGCGCCTGGCGCGCACCTTCGGAAAGCGCTTTGGCGACAAGGCCTATAGTTTTGAGGAACTGGTCGCTGAAATCGGCAGTGGGCTCGTCTGTGCCCATCTGGGTCTTCCAAACGAGCTGCATGACAGCCACGCCAGTTATGTTGGACACTGGCTCGGCATACTGCGCGGGGACAAGACCGCCATTATTCACGCCGCGTCCAAGGCCGAGCAGGCGTTCAACTACATGTGGGCCTTCAGTGCCGATCCGTCCGGGGCATCGCCGTCCGAGCCATCGGCCGAGGCTGCTGAGCTTCTTGCCGAAGCAGCTTGAAGGAGGCCAGCATGACTCTCGAAATCAACACGCTCGTCTGTCTCTCGACCGCACATGTCGATGAGAGCACGGCGCACGAGCTCGACGCACTCATACAGTTCCCGCTGCCGATCGCGGCTCGCGATGTTCCTTCCATCTGGCAGGGCGAGATCGTTGCCGAGCGCTGGCAGGACTATGGATGGTTCGTCTGGGTGCCATCGCCGAGCCGTGATGTCATGCCGCCGTCGCTCCGCGCCTGCCTCGCACTGGCGGAAACCGCTGGCGCGACCTGGATCCAGTTCGATCGCGACTGCGAGCCGATCGGGGATCTGCCGACCTACGACTGGTGAAACCCAAACCGCCTCAGGAGACCAACAATGGGCTGGCTCACAATGTCGCGTTACCACATGGGCGGCCACGCGACCGCCAAGGCGTATCTCGATGCACAGTTCACCTACAGCCGCGACATCGACGGGGTCGTCAAAGGGTTGAAGCTCCTCGCCTCGTCCTGCCCACAGAACCGAACCTATTACGCCGCCGCCCAGGTCATGGTCGACGGCATCGGTGGAGACGTGTTCGCGATCGTCTGCAAGGTGATGTGGAATCCCAAGAGCAAGACCGGCGAACACTTCGGCTACAAGGATATGGATGAATCGATGGGCCCATGTGAGGACAATTGTCCGGCTCATATCCTCGATCTCCTGACCTCGACCGACAAGGAGCATGCGCTCGACTGGCGCCGGCGCTGTCGCGCCAATCTCGAGCGCCGTGCGCGCAAGATCGAAGACGGCGACCGCATCAAGCTTGCCTCGGCTCTCACCTTTACAGACGGCCATGTCGGAGATGAATTCATCGTAGCGAAGCGCGGCCGTCGCCTGAGCTTCCGCGACCCAGAGACCCGCTTGGGTTACGCGATCAGCCGCTTCATGGAACGAGAATGGACGGTCGTTCCGGTGACCAAAGTCCATAAGACGATATTTGCCTGAGGCCGCGCACCCAGGCCATGATGTCTGCGAAAAGGATTCGACATGTTCGCCCCAGCACCCTGGCTGTCGCCCAAACGTTATCTCCTGTGCAGCCGTGAGAACGCGCACCGCATCGCATCCCGGCTTTTCGATGCGCAACCTGGCCGGGTCAGCATCATCCGAACAGGGAACCCGCTGCAGCCGTTTCACGTCTCGACCTCGCCATCGCGCGATGCATGTGTCGAGGTTGAGATCGTCTCATGACCCGAGCGATGCTTCTGGCCGTGCTTGCCGTTACCTCCTGTGGCGCTTCCTCTCAGGTCGCGACCGATCGAGGCTTCAACGCGAGGGCGCGCGCGCTCGACGGCGACACTGTAGCGGTCGATTTCCGCCTCCTAGGCGTCGACGCCTTCGAAAGCAGGCAGCTGTGCGAACGTCGCGGCAATTGCTGGGAGTGCGGTAAAGCAGCCCAGGATCTGGCCGCGAAACTTCTTCGTTCGAGCACGGCCGATATCAAACTGACAACCACAAGCACCCACGGCCGTCCAGTCGCCACCGTGACCGTGGACGGCGTCGATCTCGGCGAGCGGCTGATACGGGCGGGTCTCGCCATTCCCGAGGCCCAATATCTTGGCGGCGATCCCCCGCGTGCAGCGCGATATGCCGCTGCTTTCTCCCGAGCCAAGCTAGACAGGGCAGGGGCTCTGGCAGGGCGCTGGATCGAGCCTGTCAAGTGGCGGCGAGGTGAGCGCCTGCAGTGCGAGCGCCGATCCCGTTGACCCGCCCGGCTGATCTCAGGCCGTGAGTGATGGATCGGCCCACCAGGAAGGACCCTGCTCAAACTCGGCGTCGAGCTTGACCAGCGGCCCATCCGGAGCGTCCGCCACATAGGGCTTGGCGAGCGGCATGCACCGGCCCTTCATCCGTCGAACTTCGCCCGCCACACGTCCACGACGCTCCAGCAGATCCTCTAGCCATTCGAGATCATCGAGCATGTCGACCACGCCACGACCCGCCAGACAGAAATAGATACAGCGCTGGAAATCATCCGCGCCGTCATTGGCGAGTATCGCGGTCAGCTTTCGCTTGGCCGCCACGTCGCCTTCGTGCGTCCAGGCGATCGCCTCGCGAAGCTCACGAACCGAATAATAGGCGTCCTCGACGTCCATGCCGATGGCGGCGTTCGCGATCATGCGACGTGTCGGCCGATTGTCGGCATCCAGGGCGGCGTCTCGGAGCGTGATGTCGAAATCAAATCGATCGTGAAAAACGGTCTTCTTCATCGCAAGTCTCCAGCGCGTTGGAACGTAACGTGAACGCGTGTGACGGTCAAGCCGCTCAACACACCATGAGGTCCACCATGCCGATCGACTTCATCGTAGGACTCCCGCATCTCAACGAGGGTCCTAGTCCAGAGGCGCGCCTCGCGCTTCAGGACATTCTGCTCGACATCCAGCGCGATGCTCGCCTGCGCGCCGAAAAAAGCTGGCGCAGTCGCAAGCCGCCGGTCGCGGCCTACTGGGCAGCCTGCGGCGTCTACGCCGGCCATATAGCCCGCTCGATTGGGCCAGGGCCTGGCCGTCGGCCTCTCGCGACCGCGGCGCTGCGTCCCAATGAGGAGATTAAGACATGTTGATCGAACTGCGCAAGCTCAGGATCATGAAGGCGCTCTCGGAAGAGACACCCTGTTACACCGCCGAGATCTGGATCAACGGCGCGTTGGCGTTCCACGCCAGCAATCGAGGCCATGGCGCCGCCGACGACTATCGTCAGGCCGGCGCGATTACCGAGGCCGAGGTCAACAACTGGCTCCGCGCCAATCGACCGATACGCTCGTTCCACGACATGACGTTTGAGCCGGATCTTGAACACGAGATCGCGTCTCTGATGGACCAGTCCGAGCACCTGGCACTGCTGCGACGGCGCATGCGAACCAACGTCGTCACGATCGAGGACGGCGAGGTCTTCACCTATCCTCTGAGGGGCCGGCCCGCCGCTGCACTTGTCGCCGCGCTCCGGGCAAAAAGCCCGGGCATCGAGGGGACCGTGCGAGCGGATTTGCGCTCGAGACCGGAGGCCCACCCCATGCATTACGATGTTGCCATGCGCCACCAGCAGGCGCTCGATCCCAGCGCACTGATCACGATCGCCGCGACCCTGCACGCGATCAATGCCGCAATCACCGATTGCCGCAATGCCGGCAAGGATAGCGAAACGGACCCAGCCGTGATCCTCCTCGCGCGGCATTTGGGGACGGTCTGCGCAAGTGCCGACGACGGCAGGACCCTGCGTCGGACTTGCATCGACCAGATCGCCGAGATCCGGCGGCATCCCGTCTTGCGCACGCTCGCCTATCGCGGCGTCAGCTATGACGAGGCGGCCAAGCGAACCTTCCATGCCGAAGGTCGCGCGGCCATGCGCCGCCTCGCCGAGGCCCTGGAGATGGACGAGGGCAGCTTCGACATCCGCTCGAACAAGGCCGGTCCGGCGATCTCGGGCGAAATAACGCTCCACGGTGAAGAGATCTGGGTACAGCTATCGCTCAGCTGCATGGGTCCAGACCACGAAGTCCTGTTTCGCCGCGTGCGGGGGCGTGATGACCACTGCGGCGAGCGAAACCGCTGGGCCTCGATCAATGAGCTACTGGCGCCTGATCGCTTCGCCGAACGCCTTCGCAGCGAATTGCGCCTGACCGCACCCGTCGGCCAGCCGGCGCGCCTTTTCGCCTGATCGCGAGAATTGCCATGGAATGCCCGAACTCGCCATCGGCTCGGAAATCATCGGTGCCGTTCGCCGCGAGCCACCGCTCGACCTGATGCGCTTCCAGGATACCGCGGCCATCGTGCCGGTGAGCGGGCGTCCGGCGATGGAAGAGTGGCTCGAAATCTTCAACGCCGGCCTGACGGAGCTAAGCATGACCGATCCCATCTCTCGCATCGCCAAGCTGAACGACCGCGTCCGACTCGGGCTCGATAGCAATGCGCGTATCGTCATTACGGCTACCTGCCTGGCCACCCTTGCGGGCGATGACCGGATCGTGAGCGAGACTCTCGCCCAGAGCAAGGTCCTTGGCGCCATTCGGCGCTACGTTTTCACCTCGGAGGACGGTCCGGAGCGCGCGCGCGGCGAGTTCGCCGTCGGCGAGACGACCGTCCGCTTCAGGATCGACTATTATGACCCGTCGCTCGAATGGGGCTCGGAAGACCCTGCCGACGCCGCCGCGACGACGCGGGTTATGACCATCATGCTTCCCAGCGACGACTGACACGCGTCTTTTCTCGCTCCTAATCCATCCGGAGACAAACCATGCGGCGGATCACACCGGCCAGCCCCGCGCAGGGACAGGCAATTGCGATTGCGGTTGAGCGTTTGCGCGAAGCCCGTACTCTTCTCCGTCAGGCTGGAGCGCCCCAGGCAGCCTCCGCGGCCGGCAAAGCGATCAGCAGCGCCGAAGGCGCCGCGCGGCACGTACAACACAGGATCCGGAGAACGACGCAATGAGCAGGCATGACCTTCAACCCAAGGCCGACCAACCGCACGTGGTCCGCGCGACGGTTGGCTGGGACCGCCCGCTCCAGACGTTTTTCGCCCAGGTTTTCTTCCGGACCGAAGATGAGCCCGGTGAGGGCGAGGCCCTGATCTGGTTCGGCACGGCCCCCGGCGAGCTGCTCACGCCCGAGGCCGCGATCGCGATCGTCGCGCCTCATGTCACGGTGCCCACCGANGGGCGAGGCCCTGATCTGGTTCGGCACGGCCCCCGGCGAGCTGCTCACGCCCGAGGCCGCGATCGCGATCGTCGCGCCTCATGTCACGGTGCCCACCGACCTGGCCGATACGCTCGACGCAGATATGCGCGCGACGATCGGCATCAAGGATGGGACCCAACAGGCCGAGGCCAAGCGGTCGCGCTTCGGCTCGATCCACTGATCGGCCTCTGATCGCTTCGCGCCACTGATCGCGGCGCTGACGACCGCTTCAAATCTTGTTTCGATTTCTCCGCGTCGCCGGCCCAGCCGGCGCTGCTCACACCCACGTGCCCCAAGGCACCGATGATCAAGGAGCCGTTATGGCAGACCGTGTTTCCGCGTCGATAACAATCGGCGGGTCGCTCTCTCTCGCGACTTACGCCGAGCTCGTTGAGCACATCCTTGCAGAAGGCCTCGCGACTGAATGGGATGGCGAGCCCTTCCAGACGGATCATCGCTCCATGGGGGCGCCGCTCAATCTTTATGCGCACGAAGTCGCCGGTGGTTGCTTCGACGCGCTCGAAAGCTGGTGCGTCCAGAACCGGCTTCCCTTTGCGAGATGGTCGGGTGGGTATGCCGGACAATGGGGGCCGGAGCGTGTGATCTATCGCGGCGACGGAACATTGGCCTCCTACGTCGTGACCGAAGACGACGAGGTTGTCATCGCGCGTGGCACGATTGTGCAACTCGGCTCGCTGGAGGCGGTGCTCGCGCACTTCGACGCCGCCGATTTCGCCATTCCCCCGCTGGCCGTCGAGGGCGACGACCAGAGTGCCACGGCCAGCACCACCATGTCGCGCGCGAAGGGAGCAGACCATGTCGAATAGCTATACCAAGGCCGCGTTCACGCTCGTCGTCACCGCCGCCGAGGCCGATCTTCTCCGCCGGGTCGTCGACGCTATCGCGTTGATCGGCGATCCCGCCGTTGGTCTCGATGCGCTTGAAGCGCACTATGCCACGATCGGCGACGATTTCGCCGCGAAGTTCCCGCGGACCGACCTCAGTCCGTTCGATGGCCTGCTCGACCTCTTTCCGGACGCGGCCTATCCGTATCTCGATCTCG
>NZ_NCEN01000045.1 GCF_002280675.1 Novosphingobium sp. 32-60-15
GCAAGCATGTCGGAGTGAGCGACGAGCACATTGTGAGGCAGGATGTCAGGCGGCGCTGCCCTGCCGAGGGCGTCGGACCATTGACGCAGATGGGCGCGTGTCAGCGGGGTGCCGGCGGCGATCGTCGGGCCGGCTTCGCCGCTGTGCTCGATGGGGTGGAGGCTGGCGAAGGCGTGTGCGTCGGGTCCCGGCGTCGTATAGTGGCTGGAGTTTCGCGGGGAGTCGCTCTGGTAGAGCAGGATGGCGCTGGTCAGCACCATGCCGGCGGGGGTTGCTTCGAAATGAGCGCTATGGTCGGACATGGGAGCCTCGCAGTTTGTCGGGATTAAGTTCGATCAGATGCTGGGCGGCGAGCAGGAATTGCGTGCCGACCTCGAGCGCCGCGAACCAGTCTGTGATGGCGTCGGCGTCCGGCAGCGGGCAGAGTCCGGCGACGTCCATGAAGCCGTATTCCATGCCGTGGCGGCCGACATCATCGACCTCGGCCGCGAAGAATTCGACGGGAACGAGGGTCAGCGGCGGCAATGCCGAACATTCCTCGAGGCCGGGGACATATTCGTAAAGGGTCTCGGAATTGAAGTGCCAGGCGTTGCGATCCTGTGGCAGCCGCCGAAGCGCGTCGTGGGTCTGCCGAAGCCGGCGAAAGGCTCGGCGCAGGCTGTTCGGGAGTTGCGCGAGCGGCACTGAATTGGCCGCAACCATCCACTCGGGCTTCCTGGCGTTCATGGTCGACGGCAGGGTGTGTTCGTCGAGATCGTCGGGGTCTGCGCCCTGGTAGTGGATGAGGCTTTCGCGCGCGCCCTCATCGTCGGTTTCGCCGTCCCAATAGTAGATCGAGATTTCGTCGAACAGGTCCTGGTAGTTGAAGATCGGCAGAGCGCTGCCCAGGGTCTGCTCGAGCGCGGCATAGGCGGCGGCCCGCCAGGAGATCGGCGCATCGCTGCTCTCGATCCATCCGAGATCAAGTTGACCCATGCTTTCGCAGATGGTGGCAACTGCTGGCGGTCCGACCTCCTCGCCGTTGAGGACGACGATTCTCAGATCAACGAGCGTGAGCGGCTCAAGAGCGTCGAGAACTGCGCGGTTGAAGGTCGTTTCGATGTGCCGGCGCGCATCGCCGCGGGTGTACAGGATTGGCGATCGATCGCGGGACGCGACCCAGCGCCCGATCAGCTTATGGTGGGCTGAAAGCGGCTGGTCGAAGGCGGTTGGGATCTCCGGCGCAATCCTGACGGATCGGCCGGCAAGGTCAGCCGAGCGGGGGAAGCCGCAGACTGGAGGGCGATTGAAGAGGTTCGAAGGTTTCGTCTCGATACGGGCCCGGGTCGACCGCGATCTGGAGGTGGATCGCCTGGGCCTGTCTGCTGCAGGGAGGCTGGGGAGGACCGGTTGTGTTGCCATCTTCGATCTCGATCCATTCGAGGAGCCTCTTGCGGGGTGCGGCGGGGATGGCCGCGCCTTTCCGGCGCGGCACGTTCAGCCCTTCGTGCCGACGGCGCGGCGATATTCGGTGACATGCACGCCGCCGATCACGCCGCCATCGACCAGTTCGGCGTTGAGGATCGCCGGATAAAGGGTGGCGTGATAGGCGCGCAGGCCCTGGGTATCGTTGGCGAGATGCGGCGGGATCGGTAGATCGATGCCGTCATATCGATAGATGCGGGCGAGATGATTGATCTGCATCGGGTGTTCCTCGTGATGGTGGGAAAGAGCGCGGAGACGGGGCGATCACCACAGGCTGGCGGGTTCATCCGATGTGGCCTCGGCGGGGAGAGCGCCCGGAGCAGAGGACGTCGGCGCGCTTGCCGGGCTGGACGGTTTGCTTGTCGTGGAGGCCGCTTTCGCCTTGGCCGCTTCTGCAGACGCGGCGCGGGCGGCCTCGGTGGCCTCACGCTGTTGTGCAATCTGGTCGGCAAGCGTCTTTCGCGTCGTGATGAGCTGACCAAGGGCGCCGTCTGCCCCCCTGGCAAGTTCGGCATCGATCTCCGAGGCGTTTGCGGTGAGCGAGATCGGCCGCGTTTCGCCGGACTCGAGGCTGTGGGTCTTGCCTTCGGCATTGCGCGGAATGACGGTGAGGGTCACTGTCCCGTCGGGTCCGGCGACGAGGTCGAAGCCGAGTGAATAGCGCTCGAGGAGCGGGAGCAGGCTTGAGATGAGCATGGCGGTCAGTCCTGCGTCTTGAGTGGGTGAGATGTTTGGTCAGGCGGCGAGGTCAGTGGCGCCACCGTCGATGGCCGGGGGAACGGCGATCGTGGGCGGGCCGTAAGTTGCGTCGAGCGTCATGGCGCTTGGCAGGCGGCCGGCCCAATCGAAGCCGACGGCGTTGAGCATGCCCGCTATCAGGTCGGCTTTCTTGGAACCGAGAAGCTTGGCGAACGCCTTTTCGCCCTTGTGCGCGATGAGGCCGCATTCCTGAGCGATGAATTTCAGCTCGTCCTTTGTGTATCGTTCGAGGAAGGCGCGATCGACCTGCCAGGCGTGGCGGATATCGATTTCGAACACGCGGGCGAGATCGGCGACATGGCCGAAAGACTGTACGTCGCGCGCATAGGCCGCCCCGATGGCCGAGTGCGCCGTGGCGGCCTGTGCATTGGTCAGAGCGCGGATTTCCTCGATCTTCCCGGTGAAGCTCAGGTCCGGGAAGGATGGATTGACCAGGAGTCCGGCGCGGGACGTCAGCGTGCTCGATTTGATCTGGGAGAGCGTGCCGGTGAGTGCAGCCACGAGGATGGCGGTGTGGGCGTGCGCCGCATTGTCGGCGAGATCGCGGGCCAGAGCGGTGCGCCATGTCACTTCGCGAAGGTCGGTACTCCGTCCGGCGATCGATTTAACGGTCACCGAGGGCCCGTTTGCGCGTGCAGCCGTCTTCACGCTTCCGGCGGCTGCGGATGGCCTGGGGATGATGACGCTTTCGCCGACGGAATCCGCGGTGTGGGCTAGCAGTCGGTCCTGGCGGTCGGACGGCGCGGTGTCCTCGTCATTGGGGTCGTCGAGTTCCTCATCGTCTTCGTCCGATTCCGAGGTTTCGGCTTCGGCCTGCGCGGCGGCGGCGGCGCGTGCCTGCTCTTCGAGGCGCGCATTGTCGACAGCCTCCGTTTTTAGTTGGAAGCATCCGGGATTGGTGCAGTGGCCATCGTCCACATGGGTCTCGAACAGCGCGCGCTGCGTCGCGGAGTTGAACGGGCAGGTCGTGCATTCGGTCTTGTCGAAGGTGGCAGCGGCGAGGCTCTGCGTGACGCGCATGAGCAGATCCCGCGTTTTTCCGATGTCGAGACCGGCAGCGAGAATCGTCTCCAGCGCCTTGTCCTGCTTTTCTGCGGGGACGGCGGCGAGCAGCTCCGCATGGCCGACCTTGGCCGACCTTGATCCGGCGCTCGTCGAGAGCGGATTTGACGGTCTCGGAAAGGCTGGCGAGCGCCAGACGGCGATCGAGCTTTGCCCGCGACCAGCCGAGGCGACGTGCGGTTTCGGCGCGATCATTGTGGCAGGCCGCGAGGTGACGGACGGCCGCGTCCGCCTGTTCCGTCTCCGAGGCGTCGTCGCGGTTGTCGTTCTCGTCGATCGCGGCTTCCAGGGCCTCCTGATCGGTCATCTCGCGGATGATGACCGGCACTTCACCATTGAGGCCAAAGACTTCCAGGGCGGCCCTGTAGCGGCGCTCGCCGGCGACAATAGCGTAGGTGTCGTCGGCCTCGGGCACCGGACGAAGTAGAATGGGTTGGAGCATGCCACGCAGGCGAAACGACGCGACGAGGTCGGCGTGTTTCTTCCGGTCGAAGTAGCGGCGGGGGTTGTCGCCCTTGATGATCATGGAGAGCGGCAGCGTGGCGGCGCCGCGTGGTTGGGAAGCGGTCAAGGCGGATCTCCTTGTGAGGTGTGCGAGGCGCTCCCTGACGGTCGCGGACCCTCCTTCTGGCGAGCCTGAAGCTCACTCCCTCCGATCCCCCTCCCCTCACTCAGCCGGCAGGCTGTCCCGGTAGATGTCGGCCGCCCATTGCTCGATCCATGGTGCGGTGAGTTCGTCATGTTCGAGATCGCCGCTTTCGATGAGGTCGCGTATCTCTGCTCGTGCCTGGGCGATCGCCCGTTCCCAGGGGTCGGCGGGCGGGCAATCGGTGGGTGGAGAGAGGCCCTGGGGTAGCTGCTGCGGCCGCGCGGCAAGCCGCGCAATTTGCGCTCCGATCCAGGTCTCCATGTGATCTGCCACCAGCCTGTCAGTCTTTGCGACGCCGCGGCGGAGCGCGGTCCGGCGCGCACTGATGCCGTAAGCCTGGCTGTCGATCGACGCGATACGGCGGCCGTAGGGGAGAAGGAAAGGCAGAGCCGTACCTTTGACGCCGAAGAGATGCAGGCGGACGCTGCAGGGCAATATCCGATCGAGATGATCGACGACCGCAATCAGGCCCTCCGGACCATGAATCTCCCGTCGACACATGCTGCCGACACCGACAGGCTTACCGGGGCGGATCAAGTGCCACAGGGCCTCGACGCAACGCTCGTAATCGTCGGGCCTGCGGCCCTGGATCACCGGCAACATGGTATCCGCGATACCGAAACCCTCGGCTAATATTCGGCAGTCCCGATTGGCGCGGATCGTTCGTGAAAGACGGTCGATGACCTCTTCACGGTCACGGGCGATTTCGGATTCGACGCAATAATCGGCGCTGGCCCACCAGCGAAAGGGATAGGCCGCAGCCAGCGCGACATAGTCGGCGATCGACCAGGGAAAGCCACCATACCGAGCGGCAGCGACGAAGCCCGCCGAATCGAGGCAAAGAGCAGACAGCCCACGCGCGTTCTGCAGCAGGTGGGTCCGCCAACCCGCCCACTCCCGCCAGCCTCGCTTGGTCGACCATCGCGAGAGCCCATTCGCGGAAATCAGCGCGGTCTGCTGAAGGGACCGAGCGCGACCGAGGATCGCGCCTTCATTGAGATGCGGTAGTCCCACAATGATGTCGATCGGCATTGATCACCCTCCAACGTTTGTCATCGTGTGCTTGACCGTCACGCGCGTTCACGGTACGTTCCGCGTGCTGGAGACTTGCGATGAAGAAGACCGTTTTTCACGACCGATTTGATCTCGACATCACGCTCCGCGATGCAGCCCTGGACGCTGAAAACCGGCCCACACGCCGCATGATCGCGAACGCGGCGATCGGCATGGACGTCGAAGATGCCTATTATTCGGTCAGGGAGCTTCGGGAGGCGATTGCCTGGACCCATGAGGGCGACATCGCGGCCAAGCGCAAGCTGGCGGAGATTCTCGCCAATGATGGCGCGGACGACTACCAGCGCTGCATCTACTTCTGTCTTGCCGGTCGCGGCGTAGTCGACATGCTCGATGATCTCGAGTGGCTCGAAGATTTGCTGGAGCGTCGCGGACGTGTTGCCGGCGAGGTTCGCCGAATGAAAGCCCGGCGGATGCCGCTGACGAATCCCTATGTTGCAGACGCCCCGGACGGGCCGCTGGTCAAGCTGGACGGTGACTTCGAGCAAGGTCCTTCATGGTGGGCCGATCCGTCCCTCACCGTCTAAAGCGGTAGCGGCGCAGGCCATGTCCTTGCGCCGCTCCTATCATCGCTCGCACTGCAGGCGCTCGCCTCGCCGCCAGTTCGAGGGCTCGATCCAGCGTCCGGCCAAGGCCCCTGCCCTGCTCGTCTTCCCCTGCGAGAACGCCGCAGCGTATCGCTTGGCACGCTGAGGATCGTCGCGAAGATATTGGGCCTCGGGGACGGCCAGGCCGGCGCGGATCAACATTTCGCCGAGATCCTTGCCGTCTACGGTCACGATCGCGACCGGGCGCCCATAGGTGCTGGACGGCGTCAGTTTGATGTCCGCGGTTTTCGCGCGGAGCATGTTTGCGGCAAAATCTTGCGCCGCCTTTCCGCACTGCCAGCAACCGCCACGGCGTTCGCACATTTGCCGCCGCTCGAATGCATCGACGCCGAGAAGGCGGAAATCGACGGCCACAGTGTCGCCATCGAGCGCACGCGCCCTGGCATCGAAGCTCCGGTTCGTCGGCACCTGGGACGAAGCGCTGCACGAAGTGACGGCGAATGCGGCGAGAAGAATCGACCGCATCAAGAGATGATCTCGACTTCGACGTGAGCGTCGCGCGAGGGCGACGTCGAAACGCAGAACGGCTGCAGTGGATTGCCCGTCCGAACAATACTGACGCGCCCCGATTGCGCGTCGAAAAGCCGGGAGGCAACGCGGTGGGCGTTCTCGCGGCTGCACAGGAGATAGCGCTTGGGCGAAAAGTGGGTGGCTAGGGCAGGCATGACAGATCCTCTTAGCGGAGATCATGGTCCGGGGCGCTCCGGCTCATGCAAATATTGTCTTGTGGACCTTGGTCACCGGCACGACCGTCCAGTCCCGCTCCATGAAGCGGCTGATCGCGTAGCCCTGGCGGCTGTCAGGATCCCTGAAACTAAGTCGACGACCGCGTTTCACGACGATGAACTCGTTGCCGACATGGCCGTCCGAGAAGGTGAGGGCTGAGGCAAGTTTTATCCGGTCGCCATCCTCGATCTTGCGGGCGCGCCGTACCAGCTTGGCGTGGCAGCGGCGGCGCCAGTCGAGTGCATGTTCCTTGTCCGTAGGGGTCAGCAGAGCGAGGATGTGCGCGGGGCAGCTATCCTCGCAAGGGCCCATGGATTCGTCCATGTCCTTATAGCCGAAGTGCTCGCCGGTCGTGCTCTTGGGATTCCACATGACCTTGCAGACGATGGCAAAGACCTCTCCACCAACGCCGTCCACCATGACCTGAGCAGCAGCGTAGTAGGTCCGGTTTTGCGGGCAGGACGACGCGAGGAGTTTCAGCCCTTTGACGATTCCATCGACATCGCGGCTGTAAGTGAACTGCGCGTCGAGATATGCCTTGGCGGTCGCGTGACCGCCCATGTGATAGCGAGACATTGTGAGCCAGCCCATGCGGGGTCTCCTCAGATTTGGGTGAATTCACCATTCGTGGACGGGAAGCTCGCCGATCGGCGCACAGTCACGGTCGAACTGAATCCAGTCCGCGCCCGCGGCCTCGGCCATGGCGAGACAGGCCTGCAGCGAGGACGGCATGCCATCCCGGCCAGGGGATTGGACCCAAACGAACCAGCCATATTCCTGCCAGCGCTCAGCGACGATCTGCCCCTGCCAGATGGCAGGGACATCGCGAGCCGCGATCGGAAGAGGGTATTGAATGAGCGCGTCGAGCTCCCTTGCGGTCTGCTCGTCGACATGGCCGGTCGAGAGACAGGCAAGGATTTGGGTTTCGAGTGCCATCGTGCTTCTTCCTCATGCAGCTTCGGCGAGAAGGTCGTCGGCCTCGGGCGACAGCGGAATCTGCGACGCCGCTGCCGGTTCGGCGCCGAACGCCAGCAGAAAGTTGAAGGCCTGCTCGGCTTTGGACGCGGCATGGATGATCGCGGTCTTGTCGCCCTTCAGGATGCCCAACCAATGTCCGACATAGCTGGCGTGGCTGTCGTGAAGCTCGTTCGGAAGGCCCAGATGCGCGCAGACGAGGCCGCTCCCGATCTCGGCGACCAGTTCCTCGAAACTATAGGCCTTGTCGCCGAACCGCTTGCCGAAGGTGCGTGCGAGCCGGCTGCTCGCTCCTGTCCAATGGGTCGTTTCATGACCGCGGACAGAGGCGTAATGATCCATCGTCCGGAACGTTCGCGGGTACGGCATCTGAATGTGATCAAAGGTCGGACTGAAGTAGGCTTGATCACCGCCGTGTCGGACCTCGGCCGGGATGGCCTCGAAGAAGCGATCGATCGCGCCCTGATGGGCCGAGGGGTCGATCGGCGCCGGCTCCTCGACAGACGGATAGAAATAGGCCGGGAGACCATCTATCTGGTCGGCATTGAACACGATGTAATGGCGCAGGAAGCGGATGCTCCGCTCCTTCTCCGCACCGGTGACCGGGTTCGACTCGGTCTTCTTGAAGCTCGAATAATAGACGGATAGCGAGCCCCGTTCGCCGCGGCGCACATTGCCGCCCAAGGCCTCTGCCTGGCGAAAGGTCATCCAGTAGCGTGAGCGGTAACCGTTGGCGTCGCCGATCGCCCAGAGGTAGAAGGTATTGATGCCGGTGTAGGGCGTACCGCAATGGCGCAACGGGCGGCCGCCGCTCCCTTGGACGCGCCACGGTCGGCTCCATGGGGGCACGCCTTCTTCGAGCTTCTTGATGATGAGATCCGTGATCTCCGCCGCGACATCGCGGCTCGGCCTTGGTTTTGCGGACATTGTGGAGCTCCGGCGACAAGGGAAGAAGGACCGCCGGCGCGTGAACACCGACGGTGAGTTGCCAGGAAGGAAAAAGAGCGGTGACAAGGGACCGGCGGTGTGGTCGGATCCGATCCGTTTTGTGTAGTCCCGGTCAGGCGTCAGCCACCTCATGCGAGCCGGCTTCGCCGAACTCATCATCGTCGCCGCCATTCTCGCGAAGACCTTCGAATGCGCCGCTGGACTCGTCGGCTTGCGCATCGAGGAAGCGCATCGCATCCGGCACCCAGACGAGCGCCGCTTCCTTGACCTCGGGCTCGACGATCGAGTCGCCGGCGAACAGTTTCTGGCAGCTCGTCGAGATTTCGGTCTTCTTGAGGGAAGCGTGACGACCGCTCAACGCCGGCCCGCCGACTTCGTGCAGCAGGCTGAGGATGCTGCCCTTGTTGACCCGGTCGAAGAAGTTTTCAGCGGTTGGCCGCCACCAGCGCGCGACATCGACGTCGAGGATCGACGCCAAACGGTTCTGCAACGGGATCTGTTCGTTGCTGATGCCGTGCTTTGCCTGAAGCGAGGTTGCCACGATGTAGGCGAGCCAGTTCGCCTTGTCGTCGTCGTCCAGAGCGCGGAATCCTTCGAACCGGTCGACTTCGCTCTCATGCTCGGTCCAGGCGGCATCGAGACCTTCGTGCGCCTCGGCTAGATAGTCGCGCGCCCGTGATGTCGGCACGTCGTTTACGGGATCCTGCGGCCTGCTGGCGCCAACCGTCGTCCCATATTTGACCGCATTGTCGCTGGACGGGCTCGATGGATGGCTTCGCGAGTCGATCATCACGAAAAGCGCGTAATCGAGAGCGAGCGCCGGCTGGGCCAGGAGGGAGGATGCGAGAATGTCCCGACGCTGCATCGCCAGTTCATCGTAGAGCCGGGCGCTGAGCGGCTTGCCCCCCGGCGCGACGGCCTCCGGCCGGTGCTTTGGTTCCTGCGGTTCGCTGCCACCGATGCGGAAGCGGTTCGTAGAGCGGTCACCGCTCTCGCCGTTGTTGCCGTCCGCACCGTCCTCGGTGTCGTCTCCGGTCGGCTCCTCGATAAGGATCGGCTGCTCACTGTAATATTGGGTGTCTAGCCGCATTTCGCCCTGCGGGGTCAGGAGCAGAAATGCCCCGACATGGGGCTTCAGTTCGTCAGGCAGAACGGGCGCGCGGTTTTCGATTTCTCCCACTTCGGCGATCAGCCGGTCGTCTTCCTGGTCGAGCAGCTTGAAATCATCCTCGGCGATCGACTCGTCCTTCATCTCAGCCTCGAGCTCACTGCGGCGTTGCTCGATCTCGCTGATCCGGGCAGCCTGTTCGTCAGTCAGCGCCGGCGGCTGGAGGATGGCGCGATAGAGGCCGTGCGCGGCATTATGCGCATAGTTGCTGGCGATCGGGCGGATCCAGGCCAGGCCGATTTCCTCGCCGATGCGCTTGGCCTCGGCTTCCATGATCTCGCCGGCCAGACGGTGCGCGATCTCGGGGTTGACCCAACGATCGTTGCCGTCGGTGAACAGGTCGCCATCGACCTTGCCCCCGGCGTCGATATAGCGCGCCTCGCCTACCAGGATGGCGATCGGATCGCTTGCCTTCAGCGTCTCGTTTGCGATGACACGGCGAATGGTGTCGGCGTTGACGTGGTTGTTCTGGTAGCTGTTCCAGACCAGCAGCTGCTTCTCCTGGCTCTCGGTCGAGGCGTAGGCCTTCGCGACGTCGATGGTAATCTCGCCGGCGCTGAGCGCTTCGAAGATCGGTTCTGCGAGCGACGCCAGGCGAAGGCGGCCTTCCACGAACCGCCGCGTGACGCCGAAGCGCTTGGCGACGGCATCGATGTCCCCGGTCGTGCCGATGAAGTGCTGGAACGCGCGGCATTCCTCGGCCGGGGTCATCTTGAGCTGCTGGAAATTGGTCGCCGTCGACGTCTCTGAGAGCGTCGCCTCATCGGCCTGCAGAACCATCACCGGGACATCATAGTCGTCGGCCTTGATCGTGCCCGCGTCAGCGAGACGCTGAAGCGCGCGCAGGCGCCGGCCACCGTCGAACACCTCGAAGGCGCCCCGAGGCTTTTTCGCCGGAGTGACGAGCAGGTTCTGCAGGACGCCCCGCGCTTCGATGTCCGCCGCCATCTGCGGGATCTGCAGCTTCTCCTCGGGGAGACGGCGTACGTTGATCGGCGAGAGCCGCAGCTTGCTGAGTTTGATTGTCTGGATCACTGAGGGAACTCCTTCTGGCATCCGGCACATCCCGGACATCGCCCCCGCTCCCCCTCACCTCTTTCCCGGGGCGCCTCGGGCAGTGCGGCCGAGGGTCGCGTGTGGCCGATCAGCTGCTGCCGAGCAGGATGCGGTCGAGCGTTTCGGCGGCTGTCGGCATTGGAAGGAAGACGCGGGTCCGGTACTGGATTACCTCCGTGAAGCACCCGATGGACTTGAGCCAAGCGAGCTGCTGCGCTGGTGCGCCGACAAGCTCGATGCGCGGGCTCCCATTCACCAGCGCCCGCCTGATCGTCATGGGGAACGGGCGGGAGAGATCCACGCTTCGACCCGAGATGGCAGACTTGACGATGTCGGTCGGCGGGAGATTCTCGGCGCGATCGATGCCGAGCTTGGTGAAGAGCTGGACGATATGCTCATCGAAGACGAGACGGCCGAGCCAGCTATTGCCATCTTTGTCGGCGATACGATTGACGACGAGGTGATCGCTGGGAAGCGCCGACCAGATTGGCAGCAGCAGCCCGGTCGCAAGGCGGATGGTCTCGGTGTCGACCTTGTTCGCGGCCTCGTCCGCTTCCTCGACCCATTTGGCGGAGAAGGCGTCCCGGTCGATCCCGGTCCAGGCGCTTTCGAACAGATCCTCCTCGCGCATATATTCACGGCGGGTCGGGCGCATCAGCTCTATGCGCGGGATCGGCGTGCCTTCCTTCTCCTCCATGAGCGCCCGCGCCCGGGTCTGCAGCGCGACCATGCCGGATTTGCCGTTGATCAGGTATTCGGCGGTTGGGTCGGTGTCGGCGATATGGAGGATGCGAGCGAGCGAAACGGGCACTCGCCGCTGTTCGATTTCGATTGTCAGCAGATGCGAAGTGGCGCCGCTGACCGGGTCGGTTCGCAGCAGCGTGTCGTCGATAAGCGTAGCTTTGTCGACGAGGATCGTCTCGACGCCGACATCGAGCCGGCCAGCTTCACGGGCCGCAGAGACGCGGGTTTCCACCAGCGATAGGAACTCGTCGAAGATGCTGTTCTGCAGACCAATGGGAAGAGCGAGGATGCGGTTGAGCCAGCGCTGGATCGGCGGCAGCTCCTCTTTCATCACGCCATCCTTCTCGCAAAGTACAAGCCCGGTCCGACTTTCGAAATCGGCGTGCGAGACGCTGTTGAGCTTGCCGCCGACGAGGAGGTGAAACCAGGTAACGAGCGCCGCGCAGGCATATTCGCTTTCCAGATTATCCGCCGGGTCAAACAGGTTTTGGCCGCCGGTCTGACGCTGCCCCCGGGTGAGCGCTCCCAGGCTGTCGAGGCGCCGCGCGATGGTGCTGGTGAAGCGGAGTTCGCCCTTGCAGTCGGTCGTGACCGGGCGAAAGAGCGGCGTACTGGCCTGGTGGGTCCGATGGGTACGGCCGAGACCCTGGATTGCCCGATCTGCGCGCCAGCCCGGTTCCAGCAGCAGATGGACGCGCTGCTCCTGGTTCAGGGCGTCTCGGGAGGCATGATAGGATCGTCCCGTCCCGCCGGCGTCGGAGAAGATGAGCATGCGCTTGCGGCCCGCCATGAAAGCGGCTGCCTCGGCCTGGCTGGTGCGGGTGGAGCGGGTTTCGAGCTTCTGCCTGCCATCGCCGGTCGTGATGAGGCGCTTGGTCCGCCCGGTTACCTCCGCGACGTGATCATGCCCGAAATGCTCGAGCAGGCCGTCAAGCGCGGACATGATCGGCGGAAGCGCGCAGAGCTGTTCGATGAGCTGGTCGCGAGCGGCTTCGGCCTCGGGATTATAGACCGGGTTGCCGGCCTCGTCCTCCATCGGCGCCGAGCGCTGCGTGCCGGTATCATCGGTGAAGACGCGCATCTGCCGCGTCGGAAAGGCGCGCTCCAAATAGTCGATTACATATTCTTTGCAGTCGCAGTTTATGTCGAGCGTGGCGGCGGGAGGCGCAGGTTTTCTTCGGTTTTCCATGATTTCACTCCAGATAATATGAGGGTCAGGGGGAATGTTCGGAGACGGGCTAGGCCCGCCTTCGAACGTCGGTAAGCATGGTAATCAGGGCATCGGATGGCGGCTTGAAGCGCCCGGGCTTGATGGCGGGGGCACCGTGAGCCGCGAGGATTTGCAGCTTCTCCTCGGGATCGGCCCGCAGGTAGGTCTCGGTGCTCTGTATGCTGGCATGGCCAAGCCACAACGCGACCTTGCGGATGTCCCCGGTCGCCGCGAGCGTGTGCATCGCGCAGGAATGGCGCAACACATGCGGCGTAACCCGTTTGCCGAGGATCGACGGCTGCTTTGCCGCCGCTGCTTTGACGTGTTCAGCCAGTCGGAATGCAAACCCGTCACGGGTCATAGGCTGCCCGTTGGCATTGAGGAATATCTCGGCAGCTTGCGCGTCGGGCCGTATCGCAAGCCACGCGCGCAATGCGAACTGGGTCTCCTTCCAGAGCGGCAGGACCCGTTCACGCCGACCCTTGCCCATGATGTGCACGGTGGACAGGGAGCGGTCCGGGAAATTGCGCAGCTGAAGCGACACAAGTTCCGATACCCGGAGCCCGCCGGCATAGGCCAGATGCAGCATGGCGCGATCGCGTGTGCCAAGGCGAGTGCGGGGATCGGGGGCGTCGAGCAACGCCTTGATCTCGGCCCGGTCGAGGTAGTCGATCAGCGCCTTGTCGGTCTTCTTGGTCGGGATCGATCTGACGCGGAGCGCCTGGTCCAGGCAGGCCGGAATGCGATACTCTATGTACCGGAAGAAGGACCGGATCGCGGCGAGCCTGCCGTTGCGGGTCCGCACGCAGCTGCCGCGACCGGTCTCGACATGGTCAAGGAAGGCCATGATCATGTCGGTGCCGAGATCCTCGATCTCAAGATCGGTCGGTCGGCGCTTCAGCCGACCGGCAGCGAACTGGACGAGGAGGACGAAGCAGTTGGCATAGGTCTTCACCGTGTGCGGACTGACAGCGCGTTCGCGTGGCAGATGTTCACGCAGGTATGCCGAGAGATGCGGAGCGAGCGCCGTCATG
>NZ_NCEN01000004.1 GCF_002280675.1 Novosphingobium sp. 32-60-15
AGTTGCAGATACTGTTGAAAGCCCACCATGATAGCAACCCTTCTGCCCTCACACTGGACACAGTTTACATGGACAGTTGTGGTATCGCTATTAACATAATCATTATTATCAAATCTAGTGTCGGAGCGCTGTGCCATGAGCTTTAACTCTCTTAGCAAACTCCTGGCGATCATGGCCCGCCTGCGCGATCCTGAACGCGGCTGCGAATGGGACTGCGCCCAAACCTTCGCAACCATCGCGCCCTATACCATCGAAGAAGCATACGAAGTCGCCGACGCGATAGAGCGCAATGACATGGCCGCGCTCAAAGAAGAGCTCGGTGATCTGCTGCTGCAAGTCGTATTTCATGCCAGAATGGCCCAAGAAGCTGATTTATTTGACTTTTATGATGTGGCGGCCGCGATTTCGGACAAAATGGAAGTTCGTCATCCGCATGTATTTCATCAACAAAACCCCGACGGCCAATCCCGCGAAGACCACTGGGAAACCGCAAAAGCCGTCGAACGCGAAGCCAAGGGCGCAACCAGCGCGATGGACGGCGTAGCCCTTGCCCTGCCTGCGTTGATGCGCGCAGAAAAGCTCCAAAAGCGTGCAGCCCGCCAGGGTTTTGACTGGCCCGATCCCGAAGGCGCGGCTGCCAAAGTCACCGAAGAAATCGATGAACTGCGCGAAGCCGCAACCGACGAAGAACGCATCGCCGAGGCCGGCGATTTGCTGTTTGCCGCAGTCAATGTGGTGCGAAAATATGGCGTCGCACCCGAAGACGCCTTGCGCGCTGCCAACGCAAAGTTTGAACGCCGCTTCCGCGGAATGGAAGCGCTAGCGCAAGGCGAGTTTGCCGGGCTGAGTCTCGAAGAACAAGAAGCCCTGTGGCAGGACGTCAAGAAATCAGAGGCTGGTAAAACGGCCTAATTCACGCGGCGTCAGGCGGACTTTGATCCGCATGGCAGGTTCACCACCCTCCCCATCGATCTGATGTTCTTCAACGATATCCCCATGCGCATGCAGCCAAGCCAAGCGCTGGCCATCGGAAAGCGGAACCATCAAATCCAGGGTCTGGGCGCTTCCGGTGAGCATGACGCCCAACTTGTCGAGGAATGCTTCAACACCCTCACCGGTCAACGCAGAGAGCGGCGCAACTGGCACGTCTGCAATTTTAGCTGAGATGATATCCTGACGCACCGCCTGGTCATCTGCGGAGAGCAAGTCCCACTTGTTCCACACCTCGATCACGGGGATGATTGTGCCCCCTTCCCCATTGATGCCGAGGTCCGCAAGGATCTGTTCGACCTCGGCTTTTTGCTCAGCCGTCGCGGGGTTAGCGACATCGCGCACATGGACGATGACATCGGCGGCAGTTACTTCTTCAAGCGTCGCGCGGAAGGCTGCAACCAATTGCGTCGGCAGATCCGAGATGAATCCGACCGTATCGGACATAATCGCCTTATCCACACCCGGAAGGCGGATAGCCCGCATCGTCGGATCAAGCGTGGCAAACAGCAAGTCTTCTGCCATCACCGTCGCGCCGGTCAAACGGTTGAACAACGTTGATTTTCCCGCATTCGTGTACCCTACCAGAGCAACCACGGGCCAAGGCGCACGTTGTCGCCGTTCACGGTGTAGTCCGCGTGTGCGGCGCACTTGTTCAAGTTCGCGGCGCAGGCGTGCCATGCGGTTGCGAATCAAGCGGCGATCTGCCTCGATCTGGGTTTCACCCGGACCGCCAAGGAAGCCGAAGCCCCCGCGTTGCCGTTCAAGGTGCGTCCAGGACCGCACCAATCGGCCAGCTTGATAATCAAGATGGGCGAGTTCGACCTGCAAGCGGCCTTCAGCAGTTGCCGCGCGCTCGCCAAAAATCTCAAGAATCAGGCCGGTGCGGTCAATGACCTTGCGCTTGAGCTTTTCCTCAAGGTTGCGTTGCTGGATCGCTGAAAGTGCGCCGTCGACAATGACAAGTTCGGCATCGGCCATGTTGCAAGCAACGCCGATGCGTTCAACTTGTCCTTCCCCGAACAGAGTGGCTGGGCGCACGGCCCGGATCGGCAGGATGAACGAGTCCACAACCTCGATACCGATCGCGCGGGCAAGGCCCTGCCCTTCTTCAAGCCGGGCTTCTGCGTCATCGCCGTAGCCGCCTCCCCGCTGCTTTATATCGGGGAGGAGGACAACGGCGCGCGCGCCACGGGTTACTTCACCGGCGACTTCGCCAGTGTTGTTGCCAAATTCAAAAGTGCTCAGGAATCCTCGCCATCCCAGTCGCCGGTGAGATCAACATGACCGGCAGGCTGAATTGTTGAAACGGCATGCTTGTAAGCAAGCTGGACATAGCCCTCACGCTCAAGCAGCATGCAGAAAAGATCGTACGACGCGACTTTGCCCTGCAACATCACACCGTTGACAAGGAACATCGTCACTTGAACGCCAGAATCGCGCACGCTGGACAGGAAGATTTCCTGCAAGAGCCGCGCCTTCTTGCTGTTTTCCTCACCCGTGGTCTGGAAGTGCGCAACCGAAAGCTGTTGTCCCGGCATGATTGTGGAAATCGCGTGTTTATAGACGAGTTGCGACTGGCCATCACGGCGCAACAGAATCGAGAAATTGTCAAACCAGGTGACAATCCCCTGAAGCTTCACACCCTTGACAAGGAACATCGTGACCGGGGTCTTGTTCTTGCGGAGATGGTTCAGGAACAAGTCTTGCAGGTTCTGGCCCTTGCCTCCGGTCGGCCCGGTTACGGGCGCTGGGGGCGGCGTTTCCACTGCGGGCACAACCTCGGCCTTGGGCTTCGGGCGTGCGGTAAGTGTCTTTCCGGTCATTTCTTCTGACTCCGTTTTCTATTGGCTCAGCCCCTTTATGGGACCTCGCAATCTGGCCGTTACGGATTTCGCCGCTTTTGCCGGGTTCGATTTCAAGTGTAGGTCGCTACTTGCCAGAGGTAAACATGAGAAATCGCCGCAAGTTCCGAATAAATGCGTATTCACGACTCTATTCGTCGTCTTCCCCTTCACGACGATCCGCCATGCCGAGCAGTTTGAGCTTCCTGTGAAGGGCAGACCGCTCCATGCCTATGAAGCTGGCAGTCTTGGAAATATTCCCTGAAAACCGCCGAATTTGTACCTTGAGATACTCACGTTCAAAGTTTTCGCGCGCCTCTCTTAAGGGCACGCCCATAAGCGATGAACCTCCTGCTTCTCCGCCCATAGGAGTTGCAACGATTTCGGAGGGAAGCATGTCGCCATCGATCCGGGCAAGGCGATCGCGCGGCGCCAGAATGATCGTACGCTCGATCACATTGCGCAATTGGCGGACGTTGCCGGGCCAATCATAGCTTTGCAGGGCGGCCATTGCTTCCGGCGTTACGGCAGGTGGCGTGACGCCTTGTTCATTGGCGTACCGCGCGAAGAAATGATCGACCAGTGCCGGAATATCTTCGCGCCGTTCGGTCAAGGACGGGATTGCTACAGGCACGACATTGAGGCGGTAATAGAGGTCCTCACGAAAGCGGCGTTCTGCGATTTCCTTTTCAAGCGGGCGCGACGACGATGAAACGACGCGCACGTCCACGCGCAATTGGCGATGGCCACCAACGCGGACGAAGGCCTGCTCGGTCAAAACGCGCAGAATGCGAGCTTGGCTGGAAGGCGGCATGTCGGACACTTCGTCAAGGAACAGTGTCCCACCATCAGCCATTTCGAGCAGCCCTGCCCGGACCAATTTGCCGTCAATTTCCTCACCGAACAATTCCTGTTCAAAGCGTTCGGGCGTAATGCGTGCAGAATTGACGGTAACAAAAGCGTTTTGCGCGCGTGGGCTCCACGAATGCAGCAGGCGCGCGGCCACTTCCTTGCCCGACCCTGCAGGGCCCGTAATCAACAAGCGGCTGCCGGTGTTTGCGACACGTTTGAGGGTGGCGCGTACCTGGTTGATGGAAGTGCTGTTGCCGGTGAATTCATCGGCCATGACAAAGTCCTGGCGCAAGCGGGCGTTCTCGCGGCGCAATCGCTCGGTTTCCGTGGCACGTTCAACAAGCAGCAGCAGGCGTTCTGCCTCGAAGGGCTTTTCCAGGAAATCCATCGCGCCGCGGCTGATCGCGGATACGGCCGTATCAATGTTGCCGTGGCCTGAAAATATGATGACGGGCAATTCAGGTTCCCGCCGTTTGATTTCATCCAACACTTCAAGCCCGTCCATCGGGCTGCCATGGAGCCAGACGTCCAGCAACACGAGACTCGGTCGCCGCTCATCCACGGCGGCAAGCGCTGATGTACTGTCTGCTGCGGTGCGACAGCCGTAGCCTTCGTCGCTCAACACGCCTGCCACCAGTTCCCTGATGTCGCGTTCGTCGTCGACGATGAGGATGTCGAGTGCCATTTTGGGTCCTGTCAGTCCTGTTCGGTGCCGGTATTGGCTGAATTCAAAAGGGGATCACGCGCAAAACGCATAGTTACGCTCGTTCCGCCGGTGGGTTGGGCTGTGAAGGCCATTTCGCCACCGTGCTCTTCGATAATCTTGTGGACGATCGCCAAGCCGAGGCCAGTCCCTTTTTCGCGTGTGGTGACATAGGGTTCAAGAATGCGATCACGTTCGGCCGGAAGGCCGATGCCGTTGTCTGTCACGGAAATGGTTACAGTCTCGGCATCGCCTGTCAGTGTAACTGCGATTTGGCCGCGATAATCCACGTCAGCCAATTTCGATTTTGTTTCAATCGCTTCAACTGCATTTTTCAGCACATTCGTCATGCATTGACCGAACTGATGGCGGTCACATTCCAGCGGATAGTTGAGCTGGTCACTGGCGAAGTTGTAGGCAATTTGCGTGTGCGCAACTTCTTGCAAGAACAACGATTGCCGCACCAGATCACTGGCATCTTCGGCCCGGAAAACCGGCTTTGGCAGCCGTGCAAACGAGGAGAATTCATCAACCATTTTGCGCAAATCGCCGACTTGGCGAATGATCGTTGCGGTCAATTCCTCAAACAGTTCGGGGTCTGTTTCAATTTGTCGGCCATAGCGACGGCGCAAGCGCTCAGTGGCAAGCTGGATGGGCGTTAGCGGATTTTTGATTTCATGAGCGATACGGCGGGCAACGTCTGACCATGCGGCGCGTCGCTGATCAAGCAATTGGCGCGTAATGTCTTCAAACGTGATCACGTAGCCATTGCTGTCTTTGGCGACACGGACGGCAAGCGTGCGCAAATCGCCTGCAAGGGGATGCTGGATGACGTTGTTGGGTTGGCCAGAGGCCACCAGTTGCGCAAATACCGGCGAGACGTCAGAAAGCGATTTCCCGATAGGGGATTCTGCACCCGGAGCCAGCAAGAGCCGCGCAGCTGAAGGGTTGATCAACTGGATCGTACCATCGCGACCAATGGAAATGATCCCGGCGGTTATCGATTCCAACACCGCTTCGATGAAGGCGCGGCGCACTTCCAATTGCGCATTGGCAGACACCAGAGCCTGGGTTTGCCCCTCAAGCTGCTGCGTCATCCGGTTAAACGCACGGGCAAGCAGGCCAATTTCATCGGTGCCGCTGTTCTGCGCCACGCGCATGGCGAAGTTGCCGCTGCCGATGTTGCGCGCAGCCGATACCAGTTCAGCCAAGGGGGCCACTTGGCGATCAGCAAAGCGCAGCGCGGCCCACACCGCCAGCCCGACAAGCGCAAGGCTGATGACAAAGAGCGCGATGTTGAAGCGCAATTGCAAGGCGCGGGCGCGGGTGGTCAGCATATCGTACGCCTTGAGTACGGTCTGCGCGCGCTCCCATTGTTCGAGCGCCAGAGCATTCGAATTGCGGGCGGCGTAAAGATAGATTCCGCGGCCTTTATCAACGGCGGTAACAGCATCGATGCGTTCAGCCGATGCGTTCACGACGACAGTTTCTCCAGCGTCGAGCCGCTTCAGATCAGCGGCTGACACGCGTTGCCGGTCATCCGTTTTTTCAGGATCTACAATCGCAGCAGTACGCAAAGTGCCGTCAGGCGCGCGCTCAAGAATGGCGGATTCGTTCAGTTGGCGACTAAGGACCTGAAACGAGTAGCCTTCTGCAAATTCCGTCGAGGTAATCGCGGCTTGATCAAGGTAATCACGAATGTCGCCGGCCATCGTGACAGTCTCGTTGCCAACATCGCGCAACTTGTCTTCATAATATCCGCGCGCAAGCTGGTTGGCGTTTTCCAGCATGCCGCGTGAACTATCGGAAAACCAGAACTCCACCCCCGACTGAAAAAGGATAGATGCAAAGACCACCACCAACAGCGTTGGCACCGCAGCGATCAAAGAGAACAGCCAGACAAGCCTGACGTGCAAGCGCCCGCTTGATCCCAACAGACTGCGGCTGGCGCGACGAATTGCAAGACGGCGTCCGCCCAGCACCAGAAGGGCCATTGCCGGGACAATTGTGCCGATCAGCAGCGTTGATGTCAGCCGTGATGGAAGTATCTGTCCTTCATTGCTGGAACCGGTTACGGTGAGCCAACTGACAGCGATCATCAGGGCAAAAATGGCAGACGCTGCCAATTCCAGCAGCAAAAGGACATTGGCACGACGAAGACTGACAAGGACCCGCCGCCACCAACGTGGCATGCGCCGAACCTTTATCGTGCCTTCATTTTGCATAGTTGCTATATAACAACACTGCTGTGGCAAAAATGCAAGTGGAAAGCACCAAAATTGAACAAAGGCTGTGCTTCAAGACAAGATCACTCTTTGACGATGTAGTCTTCCGGAAAAATACCAAGATCAGACAAGCGCTTGCGCAATGTGTTGCGGTTAATGCCCAGCATTTGGGCGGCGCGCAGTTGATTGCCACCTGTCTTGCCCAATACGTTCAAAAACAGTGGCCTTTCGAACGCAGCCAGGGCCGCGCTGTAATAATCGCCGGGTTCAGGGTGGTGTTCTTCAAGCCAAAAATCGACCGCAGCGCCAAGATCGGCAGGATCTTTTGAACCAAGGTCGGAATTGCGAGAAACTGCGGCACCTTCGGTTTGTGCAAGCAGCGGTTCAATGGACGTTGCATCAATAACTTCATCGCGGGCCAGCAGAGCAAGCCGATAAATGAAGTTGCGCAATTCGCGCACGTTCCCGCGCCATGGCTGACGCGCAAGAATGTCGGCACCAGCCTCGGTCAAGTGGCGTCGCGGCAGCCCTTCTGCGGCGGCTTGGGCAAGGAAGTGGCGTGCCAAGGCTTCGATATCGTCTGTTCGTTCGCGCAGTGGCGGAAGCTCGATCGGCACTACGGCGATGCGGTAATACAAGTCTTCGCGGAAAGTGCCGGCGGCGATCATCGGCAGCAGGTCGCGATTGGTGGCTGCTACGATCCGGCAATCGAGCGTAATCTCGTCCCGTCCGCCGACGCGGCGGATTTTGCCCGATTGAAGCGCGCGCAAAAGCCGGGTTTGCGCCTGCATTGGCATATCGCCGATTTCATCAAGGAAAAGCGTTCCACCACTCGCCTGTTCGAACTTGCCGATGGATCGCGCCACTGCTCCGGTGAACGCACCCTTTTCATGCCCGAACAATTCGCTCTCGATCAATTCACTCGGGATAGCGGCTGTGTTGACCGCAATGAACGGACCAGAGCGACGGTTGCCCAGTTCATGAATGGCTTCAGCGACCAGTTCCTTGCCTGTGCCTGATTCCCCAAGGATCAGGACGGTCAGGTCATTGCGGAGAACGCGCGTGATCATGCGGTAGACCGCTTGCATCGCTGCGCTGCGCCCGACCAGCGGCAACCCCTGAGGCACGTCCTGAGGCACGTCGAACGCTTCGGCTTCAGCTTTGCCAATGGCCTGCGTAACAGTGCGGATCAGTTCCTCAAGGTCGAACGGCTTGGGAAAGTATTCGAACGCTCCGGTATCGCTGGCGCGAACGGCGGTATCGAGGGTGTTTTGTGCTGACAGAATGATGATCGGCAGGCCCGGATCGGCATCGCGCACCCGGCCAATCGTCTCGATCCCGTCGCCGTCGGTCAACATCACGTCGGTCAACAGCAGGTGATAGGCATGGTTGGCAAGAAACCGGTCGCGCCCAGCGATGGAATCGCAGCGATCAACGGTAAAGCCCTCGGCTTCGAGAGCGGCGGTGATGACGAGGGCGATCGAAGCATCATCCTCAACCAGCAGGACGCGTTTCCTCATGATGCAGGGACCGATCCTGCGACTGGCAGATGAATGCGGAAGTGTGTCCAACCGCCCAGTTCATCGCGATCATGGGTAATGCGACCGTTCATTTCGCGAACCAACTTTTGCACCAAAGCAAGCCCCAGCCCTTGCCCGTTCTTCTTGCCGGTGACGAAAGGCTCAAAAATATGATCGCGCAATGACGGGTCTATACCGGGACCATTATCGGACACGCGCAGTTCTATCGGCAACCGCAGCGGCACTCCGCCCGGTCCTGTGTGCAGCAAGATGCCGCTGGCAAAGCGCGTGCGGACCACGATGCGCGGCGATGGCTGTGATTGACACGCCTCGCGTCCGTTGCTCAGCAGATTAAGCAAGACCTGCACCAGCGAGTCCGGGTTTGCCATAATCGGCGGAAGGGAGGGATCGAACTCCTCCTCGATCGCCACCGGTTCAGGCGATCCGGCAGCAATGACGGCCTGCGCTCGCCGGACAGCCTCATGCAAATTGCACGATTGCGCAGGTTCCGTGCGGCGGCGTGAGAGCGATTGCATCTGGTCGATCAACTTGGCGATACGGTCGACTTCCGCAGTGATGAGGCCCGTCATGGCGCGATCGCGCTCTGACAGCTTGCGATCCAGCAATTGTGCGGCACCGCGAATCCCCGCAAGCGGATTCTTGATTTCATGCGCCAGCACCTCGGGCGCGCGCAGGGCGATGCCCTCCCCGCCACCTGCCCCGCCGCCATCGCCTGACAATGCTTCAACCCCAACGCCTTCGTGGAGCATGAGCAATTGCCAACCGGGGCAGTAATTGACGGGGCTGGTCATCACGTCAAACCTACGTGGTGCCTGCCCCCGGATTTGAACGCGAACGCCCCGCGCGAAAAGCTGCGCCTCTCCTTCGGCCAGGCGGCCAAGGATAAGCGGCTCATCAAATTCGAAGAGTTCGGCAACCGATTTGCCGACCAACCGGCGCGCGCCCTGCCCCATCAGTTGCTCAGCCGCCGGATTAACCGCCGCAACAATCAAATCGGGGTCCAATTGCAGCAGGGCAAGCGGCAGACTGGCAACGACGCGCTTCGGATCGGGCTTTTGGGTCGGGTCCTGTTTGCGCCAATCCGGAAGAGTAATCATGCTGCTGCCCGGTGCTCCGCCTGATTTTCGCCCGCGTTAGCCAGTTGATGCTCAATCGCGCGACCATAGAAATCGGCAAGGCTGGCAATGACCGCATCAGGATCATCGATAAAGTTGACCTTGTTCCGGAAATCGGCCGAGCCGTGAAGGCCCTTGGTATACCAACCCAGATGCTTGCGCGCCATGTTGACACCCGTAACCGTGCCGTAATGCGCCTGCATGGCATGATAATGCTCAATGATCAGCGCGTATTGTTCGGCCAACGTCGGATCGGCCAAACGCTCACCCGTTTGCAGCCAGTGCATCATCTGGCCCAGCAACCATGGACGGCCATAAGACCCCCGCCCGATCATTACGCCATCCGCGCCACTTTGCTCGATGGCCGTGGCTACGTCCTCGATCGTACAAATGTCACCATTCACCAGAACCGGCAGCGACACCGCCTCTTTCACTTGGCGGACGAACGCCCAATCGGCATTGCCTTTGTACAATTGGTTGCGCGTGCGTCCGTGTACAGTGATCATTTTCGCGCCCAAGTCCTCGGCAATGCGCGCAAGTTCGGGGGCGTTCAGGCTATCATGGCACCAGCCCATGCGCATTTTGACCGTGACCGGTACGCTGACGGCCTTGACCGTCGCTTCGATCAGGCGCGTGGCTAGCGGAATGTCGCGCATCAAGGCTGAACCGGCATCACCATTAACAACCTTGCGCACCGGACAGCCCATGTTGATGTCGATGATCGCCGCGCCCTTGTCCTCGGAAAGCTTCGCAGCCTCGGCCATTTGCACCGGATCACAACCGACAAGCTGCATTGAAACCGGCTCCTCCGTTGGATGCCACGCTGCCTTCTGGATAGACTGACGCGTTTCGCGGATTGCCGCAGGGCTGGCGATCATTTCGGTTACATTCAGGCCCGAACCAAAGCGGCGCACGATGGTGCGGAAAGGCAAGTCTGAAACGCCCGTCATAGGCGCAAGCACAACCGGCCAATCTACGTTGACGGGGCCAACCTGGATCGGCTTGAGTTGTGGTGGAACGGGAACGTCGGACATACGATAACCTGCCTAAAAAACAGGCAGCTGTCTAAGCCATCGCCACGCAAACGGCAAGGCTGTTGCTCCCACAGGGCAAGCGCTGGTAGAGGCGCCAACAATGGATAGGCAGGACTCCCCAAACGCCATGCGGACAGCAGCCATTGTCGTGGCTGCGGGCAAAGGACTGCGCACCGGTGGCGCTGTTCCCAAGCAGTTCGTTGCATGGCGCGGAAAACCCTTGGTTCGGCATTCGGTCGAGGCTTTGGCAATGGCCGGGATTGCACCAATCGTTATCGCTATCCCCGAAGGTTGGGATGACATTGCGGCAGCGTCAGTGGCTGGCATTGCCGGGGTGCAATTTGTGCACGGCGGGGCAACGCGGCAAGAATCGGTCAAGCGAGCGCTTGAAGCGTTGGCGCACGTCGCACCTCAAACCGTGCTGATTCATGACGCCGCGAGGCCTGTTTTGCCGCGCTCAGTCATTGATGGGCTGTTACGGGCATTGGCAAGCGAACCTGCAGCGATACCGGTCCTGCCGGTCGTCGACAGCATGGTTCGTGGAACGTCAGGATTTCGGGCAGAAACTGTAGCGCGCGATGAACTCTACCGCGTGCAAACCCCCCAAGGTTTTGATTATAGTGCAATACTTGAAGCGCACAGACGGTGGCAAGGTCCGTTTGACGCAGGCGACGATGCCCAAGTTGCTGATGCTGCCGGGATGCAGGTCACGTTAACCGCAGGTGACGAAGACTTGCGAAAAGTGACGTTCGCCGCCGATTTACAGGAGCCTTCAATGAACCGTCCCCCGCGCACAGGCATGGGCTTTGACGTCCACCGGCTTGTCGAAGGCGAGGACTTGTGGCTTTGCGGTGTCAAAATACCGCACGACAAGGGCCTTTCGGGGCACTCAGACGCAGACGTTGCGATTCACGCGCTTGTCGATGCTCTGCTGGGCGCCATTGCTGCGGGCGATATTGGCGATCACTTCCCTCCATCTGATCCGCATGGGAAAGGCGCTTCATCGGACCGGTTTCTGGCCCACGCAGCGCAGCTTGTGGCCAAGGACGGGTATCGCATTGCCAACGTTGACGTCACGATCATTTGCGAGGCGCCGAAGATCGGACCGCATAAGTTTGTGATGCGCGAGGCGCTTGCCCGGATTCTCGGGATTGACTTGGCCGCCGTCTCGGTCAAGGCGACGACTACTGAACGGTTGGGACTGACAGGGCGCGGTGAAGGTATCGCGGCGCAGGCTGTGGTCACGGTTGTTCCAGAGTGATGGCGTAGGAGAAGAAACGATGGCGTTGTTTCGGTCAGTTTTCGCTCTTGGCGCGACGGTTGCTCTGGCACAGGGGCAATTTGCCTATGCATCGACGAATGCAGAAAACTGCCTCAGCGAAGCCGAAGTTGGCGGATTGGTAGGCTATGCCCTGCCATCCGTCATTGATGGCGCGATGAAGGCATGCAAACCGCACTTGTCGCCAACAGGCTTCTTCGCAACGCGCGGGACTGCATTTGCAGGGCAATATGCAGCGCGCAAGGATTTGAACTGGCCCGTTGCAAAAAACGCGTTCCTCAAGCTTGGCGGAAGCAAAGACGCCACGATGAACAGCACATTGAAGGCCCTGCCCGATGGTGCATTGCAACCTTTTGTCGAGGCGATGGTTTCGGAAATGGTCGGTGGTGAAATCAAGCCCAACCAGTGCACAGCCATTGAACGGGGTGTGCGTATTTTATCCCCGCTTCCGGCCGAAAACACGGCGGAACTTATAACCTTTGTCGTAGTGCTCGCAGACAAACCGAAGAACGGTAAGCCCGCGTCTCTGCCGATTTGCAAGGCTGCAAACTAAGACCATGGACAGCATTCTTCCCGCAGAAATTGGCATCCTCGCACGCCGCGTGATCGAGGAAAACGCAGCCCTTGGCCGCAAGCTGGCTGTTGCAGAAAGCTGCACCGGCGGCTTGGTAGCAGCAGCATTAACCGAAGTGCCGGGAAGTTCGGCCGTGCTTGACCGTGGATTTGTCACGTACTCAAACGAAGCCAAGATCCAGCTTTTAGGCGTGTCCGAGGACGTGATCGACACGTTTGGCGCAGTCTCTATCGCCGTGGCATGGTCGATGGCTCAGGGCGCGCTGAAGAGATCAGGGGCTGATGTTGCCGTTGCGATTACAGGTGTGGCGGGTCCTGAAGGCGGGACTGATCAAAAGCCGGTCGGTACCGTGGTGTTTGCATGCGCCAAGCGCGGGGAAGATCCCGAAGCGACCAATGCTGAACTCAAGATGTTTGAAAACGCGATTACACGGGCAGACGTTCGCTTTCAGGCAACACTCGTGGCGTTGGAGTTGTTATTGCCGTAAAGTTGCTGGGCACGCTTTTCAAATGCCGCCACCATTTTACGAAAAGCGCTGTCAAGATATTGCCCGGCCAGCTTTTCAAAGATCGCATTGCGGAATGCGAAGTCTACGGAAAAGTCGATGCGGCAGCCGCCATCCGCAGATGGCGTAAATGTCCAATCGTTCGCCAAATTCTTCAGCGGTCCTTCGAGATACTCGACTTTGATAGACCGATTGCGGTCTTTCAAGACGCGTGAGGTGAACTTTTCCCGCAGCGCGCTAAAGCCGACCAACATGTCGGCAATCATCACGGTTTCGTCTTCAGATTTGATCCGCGTCGCGACAACCCACGGCAAAAATTCGGCATAGCGGCGCACGTCAGCGACCAGACTATACATCTGTTCAGCCGACCATGGCAGTTCACGGGTTTCAGCGATATGCGGCAAGATCAGCCGTCCTTTGCCTCAGACTTTTAATGCAACCTTGGCGAGTTGCGCTTCGCGCGCCGCCCGCATCTCCCGGAAATCATCGCCCGCGTGATAGCTTGACCGGGTGAGCGGGGTTGCGGCGACTTGCAGAAAGCCTTTGGCCCGCGCGATGGAACCGTAAGCATCGAATGCCTTGGGCGTGACAAATTCGATCACTTTGGCGTGCTTTGGCGTGGGTTGCAGATATTGACCCATCGTCAGGAAATCGATCTGCGCCGAACGCATATCGTCCATCACCTGATGCACCTCAAGCCGCTGCTCACCCAGCCCCAGCATAACGCCTGACTTGGTAAAGATGCGCGGATTGTGGCGTTTTACCTGCTCAAGCAAGCGCAACGAGGCGTAGTAGCGCGCGCCCGGTCGTATCGTCGGGTATAGCCGTGGCACGGTTTCAAGATTGTGATTGTAAACGTCTGGACCAGCATCGACGATGGCTTCGACTGCGGATTCCATCTTGTTGCGGAAATCAGGCGTCAGGATTTCGATGGTCGTGTCCGGCGTCATCTCACGCAGGGCTTTGATGACTTTGACGAAATGGCCTGCGCCACCGTCGGGCAGATCATCGCGGTCAACCGACGTGATAACAATATGCGTAAGGCCCAACTTTGCAGCAGCGGTGGCGACGTTCATCGGTTCCAGCGGGTCAACTGCACGTGGCATACCCGTCTTCACGTTGCAGAAAGCGCAGGCGCGGGTGCAAACATCGCCCAGGATCATCACCGTGGCGTGCTTCTTGGTCCAGCATTCACCGATGTTCGGACACGCAGCCTCTTCACACACCGTGTTCAGACCGAGTTTGCGCATCAAGTTGCGCGTTTCGCCGTAACCTTTGCTGGTGGGGGCTTTGACACGGATCCAGTCAGGTTTCCGTTGACGCTCGGGCTTAAGGGCCGGTGATGAAGCAGTTTCGTTCATGCCGATCAGATAGGCGCAACTGCATTCACTTGAAAGACCCAATTGATACGTCCATTGTCACACCCATGGACCAAACCGCGACACCAGAACTCGATCGGCTTATCGCCGGATATCAACGCTTCCGCGAACAAGCGTGGCACCCGAAGCTGGAACGGTGGGCAGAACTGAATACCGGCCAAGCGCCGGACACTATGATCATCGCGTGTTCGGATAGCCGGGTTGATCCTGCACAGATATTTGATGTCGATCCGGGAGAAATTTTCGTGGTGCGCAATGTTGCCGCGATGGTGCCGCCGTTTGAAACAACGCCAGGGCATCACGGCGTTTCAGCCGCGCTTGAATTTGCTGTACAAGTACTGAAGGTTAAAGAAATCATCGTGATGGGCCATGGCCTTTGCGGCGGTTGCAAAGCGGCCTTGTCGCAAGACCTTAAAGGCACAGAGCCCGGTCAAGGCGGTTTCATCGCCGATTGGATTGCGCTGCTGGATGATGCGCGCGAGGAAGTCGTAGGGAAGCACGGCAGTTCCGGCCAAGCAGCGGAGCGTGCAATGGAACTGGCCGGTGTTCGCGCCAGCCTCGCCAACTTGCGCACTTTCCCTTGTGTGCAGATCAAAGAGGGCCGCGGCCAACTACGACTACGCGGCGCGTTCTTCGCGATATCGGACGGGTTGCTACATCTGCTTGATGAAGCAACAGGAGAGTTTGCACCGGTCAACTGACGCGGCGCAGACCAACCAAAAAAGGGCGGCCCGCAAAGGCCGCCCCCTTTTCGTATCAAGGCGTTTTATGCGCCCAAAAGGTTACGGACGCGCTTGCGTCGTAGCGAAGGCAGACCACAGCCGGGCCAGTGAAGCGCGCGCGCCACCGACTTGCGCAAAGGAAGCTTTGGCTTCTTCAAACTTGTCCTGATCAATTTGTGCAATGCCTAGACGTGTCAGCGCACGATCTTTGTCGATGTTGCCCTTTTCAAGGGCCATCTTGTACATCTCTTCTGCCTTGGCAGCCTCATCGTATGACAGGTAAGCATCGGCCATTGCCAATGCGCTTCGGCCATCCTTGCCTGCGCGGGCTTCGCGGTCCAATGCTGGCAGTGAAGCCTTATCGGCTGCAATGCGGCCCTTGGCTTGTGACATGGCGTCGGCGACAAAAGGATCGTTGGCGCGCAAAACGCCTGCCTTTACGCCACTTTCAGCAACCTTGAGCACTTCGCCGGGCAGACGACGCGGATCGGCAGCTTCGATATATTCGATATATTCACGCTCGACATACTTCGGATCGTTCTGGAACCCGCCCGAGCGGAGAAGAAGGCGTCCAAGATCAAGCGATTCCTGATTGGTGAACGTGCCAAATTCACGCGCAAGCTGGCCAGCACCAAGCCAATTGAGGGCCGTCGGATCATTCTCGACCATCATCGTCGACCATTCGATCGCTTGAGGACCGAGGCGGTTCTTGTATGCAATCAGGTTTGCCCGCTTGTACCAGCCTTCAGGCACTACGCCGCCAGCAGCCTTGCGCGCTGTCAGGGCCGAACGAAGGGCATCGAGCGCCTGCGCATGCTGGCCTTGCTGCGAATAGCTGTCTGCCAGCAGTTCGGCTGCCGTGTCATCCTTGTAATTGGCCTGCACGACCGTCGTCAGCGCCGCAATCGCCGCAGGGTAATCCTTGTTTGAATAGGCGAAATTGCCAAGATAGAATTGATATTCGGTCACATTGGCCGCAGGCACCATGCCGCTGTCGAGCATGTTCTTCATGCCGCGCTGCCGCATGGCGACGTCGTTCAAGGTTCCGCCGATGCTGACGCCCCAGCCCCCAGCGGCCATGCGATCAAGCGGCGTCGAGATGGCAGCTTCAGCTGCGGCCAACTCTGCTTTCGCATTGGTGAGCAAAGCAGCCTGCGCTTCAGGTGTTGCGCCCTTTTTCTTGGCTTCATCAAGAGCAGTTACAGTTTTCTGGATGGGGCCAGCGGCAGCAACAAACTCTTTCGAGTACGATGCCTTTACTTCCTTTGGCTTCTTTTCTGCAGCGATTGCTGCTGTGGCGCCCACGGTCAGCGCTGCTGCGCCGATGCTGGTGGCGAGCACGAGGGCCATCGCCGTCTTGCCAATCAACCCAAAAGTAGCACGCATATAACTCGTCTCCTGTTCGACCGGATGCGGCGGCGGGGCTACCGTGCCTTGCGCCACAGCGCATCCTGTGTCCTCTCACCATTGGCTGCTTCCGCTAGTGGCGCGGAATTTTAACCTTGGCAACGGGGTGAGCGCTACCCTTTTCTCTTTGAACGACAATTGAATGACACCTCGTCCCAATATTCATGCAATCCGTCGCAGATGTGGAAAACCGCCATCAAAACCGGGGCATCAGGCCTGTGTTGCTGGTCATCCCCGGTCAATTGGCCTAGAGCCTTGACGCATCCCTGAAACAAAAACGAAAAAGCCACCATAGTGAGCGACGATACCACCATCATCGACCCCCCGATCCCAGCGCCGGAAGGCGAATTCCAGCGGATTGACATCGTCGATGAAATGAAAACCAGCTACCTTGATTACGCGATGAGCGTAATCGTCAGCCGCGCGCTGCCCGATGTGCGCGATGGTTTAAAGCCAGTTCACCGTCGCATCTTGTGGACCGGCCACGAAAACGGCTTCGTCTCGACCAAAGCCTATCGCAAGTCGGCGCGTATCGTTGGCGATACGATGGGCAAATATCACCCGCATGGCGATAGCGCGATCTACGATGCCTTGGCGCGTATGACGCAAGACTGGTCGATGCGGCTGCCGCTGCTCGATGGTCAGGGCAACTTCGGTTCGATGGACCCCGATCCTCCGGCATCAATGCGTTACACCGAAGTGCGTCTGGCCAAAGTGGCAGATTCGCTGCTCGCCGATATTGAAAAAGACACGGTTGATTTCACGCCCAACTATGACGGGTCGGAACATGAACCGCAGGTTCTGCCCGCGCGCTTCCCCAACCTGCTGGTCAACGGCGCTGGCGGTATCGCGGTTGGCATGGCCACCAACATTCCGCCGCATAACCTTGGCGAAGTGATCGATGGTTGTCTGGCCTACATGGACAACCCGCTGATCACGATTGACGAGCTGATCCAGATCATTCCGGCACCGGATTTTCCCACCGCGCCGTTGATTCTTGGCCTTTCTGGTGCGCGCAAGGCATACCACGAAGGCCGTGGCTCGATCATCATGCGCGCGCGCCACAAGGTTGAGGAAACCCGTGGTGATCGCCGGGCTATCGTGCTCACTTCGATCCCGTATCAGGTTGGCAAGTCCGGCCTGGTTGAAAAGCTGGCCGAGGCCGCCAAGGACAAGCGGATCGAAGGCGTTTCGGACATCCGCGACGAATCGAGCCGTGAAGGTGTGCGCGTCGTCATCGAACTGAAGCGCGATGCCACACCCGAAGTCGTGCTCAACCAGATCTGGCGCAACACCCCTGCCCAATCCAGCTTCCCCGCCAACATGCTGGCAATCCGGGGCGGCCGTCCCGAGGTTCTGAACCTCAAGGACATCATCGAAACCTTCGTCCGCTTCCGCGAAGAGGTCATCACGCGCCGCACCAAGTTTGAACTGAACAAGGCGCGGGACCGCGCCCATATCCTGCTCGGCCTCGTCATCGCGGTGACGAACCTTGATGAAGTGGTGCGGATCATCCGTGGGTCGCCCAACCCCGCTGCTGCACGCGAAACGCTGATTGCGCGCGAATGGCCGATGGGTGAAATTGCCCCGTACATCAAATTGGTTGAAGCCATCGAAGACATCGGCGTCGCTGATGCAGCGACATATCGCCTGTCCGAAACGCAAGTCCGCGCTATTCTGGAACTGCGCCTGCACCGCCTGACGGCCCTGGGCCGTGACGATATTGGTGGTGAGCTGGAAGGCTTGGCGGTTGCCATCACCGAATTCCTCTCGATTCTGGCAGACCGGGTGAAGCTCTACGGCGTGATGCGCGAAGAATTCCTCGAGGTCCGCCAAGCCTATGCCACGCCGCGCATGTCTGAAATCATGCCTGCCGCTGATGGCATCGAAGATGAAGACCTGATCGAGCGTGAGGACATGGTCGTCACGATCACGCTTGACGGCTACATCAAACGCACGCCGCTCTCCACCTTCCGTGCGCAGAACCGTGGCGGTAAAGGCCGTTCGGGCATGGCGACGAAAGAAGAAGATGCCGTCGCCACGATGTTCGTTACCAGCACCCATACACCGGTGCTGTTCTTCTCGACGGCGGGCAAGGTCTATCGCCTGAAAGTCTGGCGCTTGCCTGAAGGCGGGCCGACCACGCGCGGACGCCCGGTCGTAAACTTGCTCCCTGCGCTCGATAAGGACGAGACTATCGCAACCGTGTTGCCCCTGCCCGAGGATGAGGCGGAATGGGGCAAGCTTTCGGTCGTATTCGCCACGGCCAAGGGCAACGTCCGCCGCAATTCCATGGATGCATTCGCTAACATCCCGTCCAACGGCAAGTTCGCGATGAAGTTTGATGCTGACGAGGATGGCTCACCCAATGTGGACCGCCTGATCGGCGTCGCCTTGCTCGAAGCCAGTGATGACGTCCTGCTTGCCACCCGCGCAGGCAAGGCTATCCGCTTTGCTGGCGATGAAGTGCGCGAGTTTACAAGCCGCACCTCGACCGGCGTACGCGGCATGACGTTGAAAGGCGATGACGAAGTTATCTCGCTATCAATTCTCCACCGCGTCGGCGCCACACCTGAAGAACGTGAGGAATACTTACGTTTCGCCCCGTGGAAGGGCGAGAAGGAAGGCGAGATGGCTGATCAGGAACGCTATGCCGTTATGGCCGAGCGTGAGCAGTTCATCCTCACCGTCTGCGCCAATGGCTATGGCAAGCTTTCCTCAGCGTTTGAATATCGCCGCACCGGTCGCGGTGGCCAAGGCATTACCAATATTGATAACATTGCCCGCAACGGGCCGGTGGTCGCCAGCTTCCCGGCAGTTCAGGCTGACCAGTTGATGCTCGTGACCGATCAGGCCAAGCTGATCCGCCTGCCCTTGGCGTCGTTGCGCGTGATTGGTCGTGGCTCGGCGGGCGTCCGCTTGTTCAGCGTGGCTGATAAGGAGCATGTCGTCAGTGCCGTCCGGCTTGCGGAAGACACCGAAGTTGTCGAAGACGTTGAAACTGAAGTTGATGGCGGTGAAGCTGACGTGGGTGAGAGCGCTTCGGAATGAGCGATCTGCCCACGGTCGCCTACAAAGTGTTGACTGGCCCGCAAATGATTGAACTGGAACATGCTGGTTCCTTCAAAGGTGCGCCGGTCGATCTGGCCGATGGCTACATCCACTTGTCGACCCTCGACCAGTTGACCGAGACGGTGGACAAGCATTTTGCAGGACAAACTGACCTGCATGTTGTGGCGGTTGATCTTGAGGGGCTGGGCGCGGCAGTGAAGTGGGAGCCATCGCGCGGCGGGCAACTGTTTCCGCATATCTATGCCGACCTGACATTAAATGTTGTGACCGCTTATGGGCCGCTGGACCGCGACGCACAGGGCCAGGTTTGCATTCCTGTGGCTGGCTAACCGGCCAAGCGCCTGACATGAAATGTCGCAATCCCGGCCTTCGTGCGAATGACAAACGGTATAAATGTCCTTAGTCGTTTTTAAACTCACCCCGCGCACGCAGTGTGGCGATCACGCCAGTGCAGATCAGAAACTGCCCAAAATAATACAGCGGCCAGATCAACATATCCGGCAAGCTGCTTCCCGCCAGCGGCCCCATGCGCGCAAATATGAGCAGGTCCGACACCACAAACATCATAGCGCCTACGCCAACGCGATAGCGCGGGAAGTGGCTCAACCATGCCGCAGCGGCCATTCCGGCAAGGCTGAAGGCATAAAGAGTGACCTCTGCCGCTTGCAACAATTGCCACGAAATAACTGGTACACCAATCGATGTTGCCACAGCAGCCGCTTTCTGGCTCCCCGTGGGATGCGTCCTACGGTGCCGCAAATACAGCGCAATCGCAACCAGATGCCCGAGGAAAAACGCCACCGCCCCAGCAGTGAAGAACATCTCGATCAGCATATCGCCAACTGCGCCCAGCGCCATGACCAGCGCCAGCCAATGGGCATTGCGTGAAGGGTGATGCGCCCATGCATAGGCCGCCAGCAGAGCCACACCGGCGCCTTTCCACATGATCAGCCACAGGCCCGGCACATGGCCTTTGGCCGCCAGCCAATAACTGACCCCCGCGACAAGGCTTGCCACCAGCCACGGACGTCTTTCGATCAGTGCGCGTTTCGGCACATGGCCCCTTCCCATCTGTTCCGATGACGGTCTTGCCCCAGCGCTGCAGCAATGCCAAGGGCAGAGCTATGACGCATCAGGTACATATCATCGGCGGCGGAATGGCCGGAAGCGAAGCGGCTTGGCAACTGGCGCGGCGCGGCATCCGCGTGCGCCTTTCGGAAATGCGGGGCGGCGGCGATACTACAGCAGCACACCATAGCGACGGTTTGGCTGAACTGGTCTGTTCAAACTCGTTCCGTTCGGACGATCATGAAAAGAACGCAGTTGGCCTGCTTCATCAGGAAATGCGCAATTGCGATAGCTTGCTGATGGCTGCAGCAGAGCAAGCGCGCGTTCCGGCAGGTTCTGCATTGGCAGTTGATCGTGATGTGTTTTCCAACGCGGTTGAAGAAGCACTCGCTGCGCAACCAACGCTGCAAATCGTGCGGGAGCGCGTGGATGTTCTGCCGTCCGATGGCCTCACCATTGTCGCCACCGGCCCGTTAACGGCCCCTGCACTGGCCTACAGCATCGGCGCCGCCACTGGTGCGGACAGCCTCGCCTTCTTTGATGCCATCGCTCCCATCGTTTATCGCGATTCTATCGATATGGACGTGGCGTGGATGGCTTCGCGCTGGGACAAGGGTGCCGAGGCATCGCATGCCTTGGGCGGTGACGGGCGCGATTACATCAATTGCCCGATGACCAAGGACCAGTACCACGCCTTCCGCGAAGAATTGCTGGCGGGCGAGAAGACTGAGTTCAAGGAATGGGAAGCCAACACGCCCTACTTCGATGGCTGTATGCCAGTCGAGGTGATGGCCGCGCGTGGCGTTGAAACACTGCGGTTTGGCCCGATGAAGCCAGTAGGCCTCGACAATCCCCATACCGCAACGGCAGAGCATCCGAACGGGCGCTGGCCCTATGCAGTTGTCCAACTGCGGCAGGATAACAAGCTTGGTACGCTATGGAATATGGTGGGCTTCCAGACCAAGCTGAAGCATGCCGAACAGGTGCGCGTTTTCCGCACCATACCCGGCCTTGAAAATGCCGAGTTCGCCCGCCTTGGCGGCTTGCACCGCAACACTTTCCTGAATTCGCCCACGCTGCTTGATCGGCAGTTGCGGCTCAATTCTGCGCCACACATCCGCTTTGCCGGGCAGATCACCGGCTGCGAAGGCTATGTTGAGAGCGCGTCTGTCGGTATGTTGGCAGGATTGATGGTTGCAGCGCAGATCGCAGCGCGGGATTGGACCCCACCGCCGCCGACGACCGCTTTGGGAGCACTTCTTTCGCACATCACGGGGGATGCGGAAGCGGAAACCTATCAACCGATGAACATCAACTTCGGTCTGTTCCCGCCCCTGCACGATGTGAAAAAGAAGTCGCGAAAAGAAGCCTATACCGAACGCGGCAAGGCTGACATGGCTGACTGGATTAAGACGCTGTCCTGAAATCTATTTGCAAGAACACTTCGGTTTCGGCTTCGGTTTGGGGCGCGTCGCTGCGAATTCTTCGCGGCTTAACCACAAGTCTGCGTTGCCATCAGCAAACTTGAATTTATCCACCGTGGTATGTGCCCACTCTTCAAACGTCAGCAGATTGTTGCCGTCCTTGTCGAGTTTGCGAAAGTCCTTGGCCCGCGCCGCCAACATTTCGTTCCGGGTAATCCGGCTATCGCGATCCTTGTCGAGCATATTGAAGCGTTTGGTTTCGCGCCCGACCTCGGTGGCCTCAGGCGGGGCGACACCGACAAGACCATCGACATCAGCCGAAGGCAAATCATCCGGTTCTGCATCTGGTGCTTCTTCGATGGCCAAAACCGGCGCATCACCGAATGTCGTCTCTGCCCGACCTTGCCACCAAAACACGCCCGCAGCCACCAGCATCAGCGTTGCCAGTCCCCCCAGCAATCCCCGCAGCATGTCCATCGCTCCTATATTGAGCCACGAACCTAGCGCGTCAGGTAAACTTGCGGCACCGAGAGATCGTACCGCTTTGGCAGGATTTTAGTGGCCGAACAGGCCTATCCTGAGAAGTGCGGCGAAGTTTGCGACGGGCCTTGCGCTATCCCCCTGTGCTGATCGCACAGCATGCGCACGCAGAATGGAGAGAGGCCGCATTTTGCGCGACAGTCGTTTCGGGGCTTGGGCTACCGTCGCTGGATTGAGCAGTTGTTCAGCGGTTACCTGCACTGCTGCCATATCCTTCTCACCCACAAGACTGCCGAGCGCCACGTAAGCGGCAATCTGTGCGCTTTCCAAAGCGGTTCCTCCATCCTCGCCAACAACTTTGGCCTCCCACCCATCGACGAGGCCGATCAGTGCGCCTGCTTCGGCCTGCCAGATAGCCATGCGGGCCAATAATGGTTCCCCCTTTGGCCAATGATCAACAGGTTCTGCCAAGCGATCCCGCCACCATGACAAGCGCAGTTGGATCATCAGCGGTTCACGGCCAGGCCGCGCCGCGTCTTTCAGCCGATGTTGTAGCAAAAACAACGCTTCCCAAGCCTGCCGCGCTTGATGATCGGCGTAAACCAGTGCGAATCGTTCAATTGCGTCCAAAGTTTCTTTGGGCACAAAAGGTTCGTTAGACATTGATGAGTGACCTTGGGCGAGACGGGAAAATCAAACGTGCAGTTTGATCCGGTTGGCAGGTAATGGAAAAGACAGGCTTGTAAATTCTTTATATTACGAGGTTTTCCTCTTTTACATGATGCGCGCTGTTTACCCGCAATATGTTTGGAAACAAGATTTAAGCAACTGAACTCAAAACAAAAAGGAGTTGATCAGCAAATCAGGCCATAGGCGATGCGTTGCTGCGGCAATTTTGAAGTATTAAGACAGAATGGCCCGAATATGTTGGCCTCTCCAGCAATCTTAAGCCTATATTAACCACGAACCTTACCCAATATATTACGCGTTTGCCGTTAGTGCAGTCCAATGCACAATACTCTCCACCCCCGGCTCGTCACCAAGCGTAAGGCACCTGCGATACTGCAGAAGGTGCAACGCACGTTCAAATCGCTCGCCCGCGATACTAGCGGCAATGCCTTGATGATCATGGCATTTGCAGTCGTGCCGCTGTTTGCGCTTGTGGGATCGAGTATGGACATGGGTCGTGCCTATATCGTTCAGTCGCGGTTGCAACAGGCATGCGACTCAGGAACGTTGGCTGCGCGTAAAGAACTGGGCGCCATCGCGAACTTCAACGTCAACAGCCACGGGGCCGCGATTACGACGAAGGCCAACCGGTTCTTCAACGTGAACTTCCCTGACAATATGTACAGCGCAAAGAACCGCAACTTTCAGATTTCGATCGAGGACGATATGTCGATCAAAGGTCTGGCGTCGGTGGTTGTGCCCACAGATGTGATGAAGATGTTCGGCAAGAGCGACATCACGCTGAGCGTGCAATGCCGTGCGGAATTGAGCATTCCAAACACTGACATCATGATGGCCCTGGACGTGACCGGGTCGATGCTCGACACCAATCCGGGTGACTCATCGAACCGATTGACCATCCTGAAAACAGTTGTGAAAGATTTTTACAACACGATGGAAACCACCCGGCAGACCGAAAGCCGCTTGCGTTATGGTTTTGTGCCCTATTCCACTAACGTGAACGTAAGCAGCCTGTTGAAGAGCCAATGGGTTGCCAATTCATGGGTTTACCCATCCCGGGTGCTGGGTTCTGTAGAAAATGTTCCTTGGAACCACACATACTATATTGACTTCGTGAATGTTTCCGGTGGTAATTCTTCGACGACGTCAACCTACACAGCGACGAAGGGAGCCAACGAAGGACAGTATTATTGCCCAACTCCCGCTAACACCATGACTGAATCGTGGCAGGAATTGTCGTCGACCACCGAAGTGGTGAAAAACCCGGACGGCACAAAAACCACCAGAAAGTACCGCCGCACACGTAACGGTAATTACTATTGGGCCAATCTCAACGGCACAACGTGTACGATGACCACACAAACATTGACTGATTTTATTGACACGTTCACCCAGATCACTGAACCACGTGTGTCACCGGTCAATGTGTGGGTTTACAAAGACATCACACACAATGCCAGCAATTGGCGCAATGATTCCAATGGCTGCATTGAAGAACGGGCAACTTACGAGATCAGCGACTACAACAATGTCGATCTTGATCGTGCGATGGATCTCGACATCGATCGCGTACCTGCACCCAATGATCAGACCACACAGTGGAAGGCAATGTACCCTGCCTTGATCTACGAACGTTCCAAATATTGGGATGGTTCAGGGCCATTCACGCCCGGTGAAGTCACGACCACGCAGGATTTTCTCGCACCCCATTACAGCGGACATGCAGCTTGCCCGAAAGTGGCCAAAAAACTTCAAGTCTGGACCAAGGCTGATTACAACTCCTACGTCGACGGGCTAACCGCTGGCGGCAATACCTATCACGACATCGGGATGATTTGGGCTGCGCGCCTGCTCTCGCCGACCGGAATTTTTGCGTCTGAAAATGCCGACGTCTCGGATGCACGACGCACAAGCCGGCACTTGATCTTCCTGACCGACGGCCAAACGGAACCACGCGACATCAGCTATAGCTCCTATGGTGTCGAACCGCTGTCCAAGCGTCGCTGGAGTGAAAGTTCACCGCTGACATTGACACAAACGGTCGAAAAGCGGTTCTCGTTCGTATGCGCAGAAGCGAAGAAGAAGCGGATTACAGTTTGGTTCGTGGCTTTTGGCACCAACTTGAACCCGATCATGACGCAATGCGCCGGGCCTGGCCGAAGCTTTAGCGCTTCCAATGCGGGCGAATTGCAGAACGCTTTCCTTACCATCGCAAAATCCATCGGCGCATTGAGGCTCTCGGAATGAAGCAGTTCCATCTCCTGAGGCAGTTGAGGCAGCAAAACGAAGGCGCGGCAGCCGTCGAATTTGCCCTGATAGCGCCGATGCTGATCATGGTGATCATGGGCATGTTTGATGTTGGCTACACGCTTTACGCCAACGTGACCCTGCAAGGGGCGGTGCAGCAGGCCGCGCGCAAGGCGACAGTTGAAAGCGGTCAATCAACGTGGAGCTTGATGGACAACGCCGTGCGCCGACAAGTCGGGCTGGTCGTTCCCAATGCGAACGTCACGTTTAACCGTAAAGCCTATTCCAACTTTTCAAACGTCGGCATGCCCGAAGACTTTACCGACGTGAACGGCAATGGCCAGTGCAACGCTGGGGAACCGTTCGAAGATGCAAACGGTAACGGGATTTGGGACCAGGATCGCGGGGCAAATGGCATGGGCGGTGCTCGAGATGCAGTGCTTTACACCGTTACAGTTACCTATCGCCGCCCCTTCCCGATGGCCACGCTAATTGGACTGCCAAGGGACGTTACATCTGTCGCCAAGACAGTTCTGCGCAATCAGCCTTATGATTCCCAAAGAAGTCTCGCAATTCCAGGAACATGTGCATGAACAAGCAGTTTTCCAAAGTTGCTCGCAGATTACACCAGTTACGCGGAAGTGTTTCAGGCACTGCCGCGATGGAATTTGCGTTAGGTCTTCCGATGTTGTTGGGCATCGGACTTTGGGGTGGCGAACTCGGCAATCTTGCAATGGTCAACATGCAGGTAAGCCAGCTTGCGATGCAGATTGCCGATAACGGGTCACGCATCGGCGACACGTCCATGCTTGAAGATCTCAAAATCTATGAAAGCGATATCAACGACATACTGGAGGGTGCCAATATCCAGGCCAGCAGTTTGGATGTCATGCGGCATGGGCGGATCACAATAAGCAGCTTGCAAGTCGTTCCGGGAACGACTGACAGGCAATACATATTATGGCAGCGCTGTAAGGGCGGAAAAAATGTCCCGTCGCGTTATGGTCCTGCCGGCACGGGCGCAACAACGACGCTCAATGGAATGGGACCAGCAGGTGCAGAAATCACCGCGAGCCAAGGCGATGCTGTGATCTTCGTGGAAATTGAGTACAATTATCAGCCACTTATATCTGCAAAGTTTGCACCGACAAAGGCGATCCGCGCCGTGGCAGCGTTCAATGTGCGCGATGACCGCGACATTACGCAAATTTATCAGCGCGATCCCAGCGACCCTGATCCGATTGCGTCGTGCAATGTTGTGGCAGCGCCAGATGCAGCACCCGCGCCAGACGCAACGCCATCAGCTGTGCCCAGTGCGACACCGTCTTCGACACCGACCGCAACCCCGACAGCCGGGCCGACAGACAGGAATACAGGTCGTCCGACATCGACACCTCCGCGTCGTACACCGCGAAACGATGACGATTAGTGTTCGACTGTTGTCACATCAGTTCGGACTAAAAAACAGGGCGCGCATATCAATGCGCGCCCCATTTCTAACTTGGCTTAGGCAGTCGCAAATCAGCGATAGCAGACTTTCCGAACAGCGTCAGCGACGCGCTTGGCATCAATCAAAGCGGCCTTTTCAAGGTTTGCGGCATAAGGCAGTGGTACGTCTTCGTTGCATACGCGCAAGACTGGAGCGTCCAGGTGATCAAAGCCTTCTTCCATGCAAATGGCCATGATTTCAGACGCGATTGAGCACACCGGAAAACCTTCTTCTGCCACAACCAGACGATTGGTCTTGGCAAGCGAGGCCAGCACCGTTTCCTTGTCGAGCGGACGCAATGTGCGCAGATCGATCACTTCGGCGTCAATGCCTTCATCAGCCAACGTAGCAGCAGCCTCAAGTGCCAGGCCCACGCCGATGGAATAGGACACGATGGTGACGTCCTTTCCTTCGCGGACGATACGGGCCTTGCCGATTGGCAGAATAAAATCATCCATCTGCGGCACATCGAACGTACGGCCATAGACCAGTTCATTCTCAAGGAATACGACCGGGTCTTCGCTGCGGATCGCTGCTTTCAGCAAACCCTTGGCGTCAGCTGCATCGAACGGCGCAATCACAATTAACCCGGGTACGTTGGCATACCACGGGCCATAGTTCTGCGAATGCTGCGCACCCACGCGGCTTGCAGCACCATTGGGACCACGGAAAACGATGGGGCAACGCATCTGGCCGCCAGACATGTAATTGGTCTTGGCTGCCGAATTGATGATGTGGTCAATTGCCTGCATGGCAAAGTTGAACGTCATGAATTCAATGATCGGCCGCAAACCGCCCATCGCTGCGCCGGTGCCGATCCCGGCAAAGCCATATTCCGTGATCGGGGTGTCAATGACGCGGCGCGGGCCAAACTCTTCGAGCAGGCCTTGCGTCACCTTATAGGCGCCTTGATATTCAGCGACTTCTTCACCCATGACAAAGATGCGGTCATCGGCGCGCATTTCTTCGGCCATGGCATCGCGCAAAGCCTCACGCACCGTAGTGCCGACCATTGCCGTGCCCGCAGGCACTTCGGGATCGGCAGCAGAGGCAGGAACCGATGCGACTTGCGCCTTGGGTGGTGCAGGAGTGCTGGATTCCAAAGCCTTTGCTTCAACCACAGGAACGGCGACGGGAGCCATCGCGGGCGCAGGCGATGCGGCTTCATCGTCCCCCTGCAACGTGGCGATTATAGTGCCGACTTTCACGCCTTCTGTGCCTTCGGCAATCAGGATGTCTGAAATGACACCTTCGTCAACCGCTTCAAATTCCATCGTCGCCTTGTCGGTTTCAATCTCGGCAAGGATGTCGCCGGATTTGACCGTATCACCGGCCTTGACCAGCCACTTGGCCAGCGTGCCCTCTTCCATCGTAGGCGAGAGGGCGGGCATTTTCAGTTCAATCGCCATCTCAATACTTCCCCACCAGCACGTCGGTATAAAGCTCGGCCATATCGGGCTCGGGCGATGTCTCGGCGAAATCTGCTGCCTGCGCGACAGTCTGGCGAATGCGCTTGTCGATGTCCTTGATCTTTTCTTCGGTCACGCCACGCTTGAGCAATTCAGCCTTGGCGGCTTCAATCGGATCGTGATTGTCGCGCATGTCCTGCACTTCTTCACGGCTACGATACTTGGCCGGATCGGACATCGAGTGTCCGCGATAACGATATGTCTTCAGTTCCATCAGAACCGGACCATTGCCACCGCGCACATATTCCAGCGCGACTTCGGCCGCCTGCCGCACTTCCAACACGTCCATGCCGTTCACGTCCATGCCCGGAATGCGGAATGCTGTGCCACGACGGTAAAAGTGCGTTTCTGCCGAACCGCGTTTTACCGCAGTGCCCATCGCATAGCCGTTGTTTTCAACCACGAAGATGATCGGCAATTTCCACAGCGCAGCCATGTTGAAGGTCTCATAGACCTGGCCCTGATTGGCTGCACCATCGCCGAAATAGGCCATGCAAACACCACCATCGCCGCGATATTTGTGCCCGAAGGCCAGCCCTGCCCCAAGCGACACTTGCGCGCCGACAATGCCATGACCGCCAAAGAACTTATGTTCGGTGCTGAACATATGCATCGAGCCGCCCTTGCCGCGCGATATGCCAGCGCCACGCCCCGTCAGTTCGGCCATGATAACCTTGGGATCAATGCCATAAGCCAGCATGTGCCCATGATCGCGATAACCGGTAATCACACTGTCATGGCCTTCTTGCAGCGCAGACTGCAAACCCACCGCGACAGCTTCCTGGCCGATATACAAATGACAGAAGCCGCCAATAAGGCCGAGACCATACAATTGCCCGGCCTTTTCCTCAAACCGGCGAATCAGCACCATCTGTTCGTAGAACTTCAACAGTTCCTCATCAGATGCGTCATAGCGGGTATGATTGGCGTGCGCTTGCTGTAGGCTGCGCAATGCGAAATCCGCCTCTTCAGCAACAGAAGACGCAATCACAGGCTGATCGTCTGGTTTCCCAGCGGTCCGTGCAGTCCTTGAGTTCGCTCTTGCTACGGGTTTGGCGGCGGGTTTAGTGGCTCTGGGCCTGGCGGGCTTTGCCAAGTCTGGTTTTCCTCTTCTGGCACCTCAGGTTCCGCGAAATCCGGAACTTGCAGACGTGCTATAGCCTAGCGGAATATGTTCGCAACGCTGTTCAACAGCTACGAACCTTTTGCGGATACCTATGCAAATTCCATGAACCGAACAGGTTCGTCGTTCGCAAACGCAACACACAAAATCAACACTGGTTAACCAGGATCGATTCCTACGAAATCAGACGGTTTGATGGTACAAATCCAAATGACGGTAAACGTCTACGATGCCTTGGCAACAAACCGAATTCTGGTTTAGCTGCAAAAGAGTGAAGCGCGCGAATCGTATAGAAGCTCGCATGTTTGCCGTAATGGCTCTAGGTCACGCGAAACAGGGGATTTCTAGTGTTTTTGACCCGGTCCATGCGCAGCGGAGTACTGTGGGAAGCTGCGACAGACTACAAACGCGTTTTCATTGCGGTCTTTGCGGCAAGCGCAGTTCTAAACGTACTGCTTCTTGGCGGCTCGTTTTACATGATGCTCATTTATGATTCAGTCTTGCCAAGCCGGTCCATACCGACGTTGTTTGGCCTGCTGATCCTGTTGGGCTGTGTCTACTTGTTCCAAGGATATTTCGAGACCTTGCGCGCTGGTATGTTGGCAGATGTGGCAAACGCCCTTGACCGGCGCTTGTCGCGCCGCGTCCAAGACGCCATTTCACAATTGCGGCTGCATGGGAACCGATCGCTAGGTGACGGGCTGATCCCCATGCGGGATCTTGAACAAGTCCGTGCGTTTCTGTCAGGAGGGGTCGCCACCCTGATCGATTTGCCATGGATCGTGTTCTTCATTGCGGTCTTGTTCGCCCTCCATTTTTGGCTGGGTATGACTACGCTAGTTGGCGCAGCAGTGATCTTCTCGCTAACGATTCTTACCAACCGCACGATGAGCCAACCTTCATCGCAAGTCGCGCAATTGGCAGCACGTCGCAACGGTGCCGCCGAAGCCAATCTGCGCCACGTCGAACTTCTTGCAGCGCTGGGCATGCGTGAGCGGATGCAAGAGCGGTTTGAAGCGATTAACCGGCGCTACACAGCTACGCAAAACGCGCTTAACCGAACAGCAACTGCATTCACCGGATTAAGCAAGATCCTGAGGCTTGCGCTTCAATCTATCATTCTCACCGTGGGGGCGCTGCTGGTTATAGATGACCGCGCAAGTGGTGGGGTGATCTTTGCCGCTTCCATCCTGTCTGGCCGGGCGCTGGCTCCGGTCGATCAGGCTATTGGCAACTGGAAAAACATGATCGCCGCGCGCAATGGCTGGCAGCGACTGACCGAGTTGCTTGATAAGGTGAAGCCGCTCGCCGAAGTTGCCACAACGCTGCCTCCACCTGTTGGGCGTTTGGAAGTAGAGGCGCTGTTCGTCGGCGCTCCCGGATCACAAGTGCCCATCGTGAACGGCGTGCGTTTTGCCCTCAGCGCTGGCGATGCATGCGGTGTGATCGGCCCAAGCGGTGCGGGCAAGTCAACGCTCGGCAAAGCGCTGGTTGGCATTTGGCCAGCCTTGCGCGGCCATGTGCGGCTTGATGGCGGCGCGCTTGACCAATGGAGCGAAAGCGTTCGGGGACGTTTCCTTGGGTACTTGCCGCAAACCGTTGAATTGCTCGAAGGCACTGTTGCCGAAAACATTTCGCGCTTTGACCCTGATCGAGGCAGCGATCCACAAGCCGTTTCGTCAGCGGTCATCGCAGCAGCCCGTTCCGCGGGCGTACACGATCTCATAACGCGGTTGCCACAGGGTTACGATACGCCTGTAGGCCCAGGTGGCGACACCCTCCCCGGCGGACAACGCCAGCGTATCGGTTTAGCCAGAGCGCTGTATGGCGATCCGTTCTTGGTGGTGCTTGATGAACCGAATTCGAACCTTGACGTTGAAGGTGATGAAGCATTGGAACATGCGGTCATGGCCATTCGCGCACGCGGCGGGATCGCTATAATCATCTCTCACCGCCCTGGCATTGTCGAACGAACAAGCCATGCGATGATCATGCGCGATGGACAGATCGCCGCCTTTGGCCCAACATCCGAAGTCCTCGCAAAGTTGATGCCGGCAAAGCCCGTTCTTGCCTCGCAGAATAAGGGTGTTTGAAGTGCAAGACAGCGCATTTTCCACCCCAGAAGCCCATTCCAACCCCTCGTACGATCCAGAGGCCGATGTCGAACGCAAACTGCGTTCGGTATCGATAGCGTTTGCGGTGCTGCTGGCCATTTTCATTCTGGCAGGTATTCTATTGCCGATCGGCGGCGCGGTAATTGCTGGCGGGCAAGTTGGCGTTGAATCCCATGTCAAACGCATTGCCCATCCAAACGGGGGTGTGATTGCCGAAATCCTTGTCCGCAATGGGCAATCTGTCCAGAAAGGCGAAGTGCTGCTGCGCTTTGACGATCGCGTAACCGACGCAGATGCGCAGTTCTCAAGCCTTAGCGTTGATCAAATGCTTGCACAGCGGGCACGGCTTGAAGCCGAACGCTTGGGGGCATCGTCCATCAAATTCCCGGCCCAACTGGTGCGCAGCAATCCCAATTCTGCCAAGGTTATGGCGGACGAGGAAAAGCTTTTCCGCATCCGCCAATCTGAACAAGCAGGCATGGAAGCGCAACTTAGCGCCCGTATTGCGCAATACAGCCAGCAAATTGTCGCGCAACGCGCGCAAATCCGTTCACTCGAAAAGCAATCGGTGCTGATTGAACCTGAACGCAAAGGTGTGCGTGAATTGTGGGATCAGGATCTTGTCACAATCAGCCGCCTCAATCAGCTTGAGCGAACCGCCGCTGACATTGAGGGCAATATTGGCGCGATGCATGCTGAAATCGCACAGGCGCAGGCCCGCATCTCAGAAGCGCGCCAGCAGATCATTCAACTGGGCGAAACCCGCCGTTCGGAGGCGGGTGAGCAACTTGCCCAGCTCAACGCAGTGCTGAACCAACAACAAGTGCGCAGCGTTTCTGCCGGTGATGCACAAGACCGCAGTTCGGTGCGCGCGCCATACGATGGCGTAGTCGATAAGCTCGCTTTCAACACGATCGGCGGCGTCGTGCGTCCCGCTGAAGTTATCATGGAAATCGTGCCCGATAGCGACACTTTGCTTGTCGAAGCAGCCGTCGCACCCAATGACATTGACCGCGTCCGCGCCGGCCAAACCGCACGAATCCGCTTCACAGCATTCAGCAATACCGCCACGCCAGAAATTATTGGCAAAGTCGTTTTCGTCGCAGCCGACAGTACGACCGATCCAGAGGCTAAAACCAGCTTTTACCCTGCGCGCATTGCGATTGATCAGGCCGGCCTAAAGCAGAACCCGGAACTTGCTCTGAAACCGGGGATGCCTGCTGAAGTGTTTATCGAAACAGGCAACCGAATGATGATTTCTTACCTCACCAAACCGCTGCGTGACCAATTCGCCCGGGCTTTCCGGGATGATTGAAATGCGCTTGCTTTTGATTGGCCTGTGTTCCGCGCTAATTATCGCGCCCGTTGCTGATGCGCAGGACGTAAGCCCCACTCGTGAGGCGACAGCACCGACCCCGGTTACCCGCTTGGAAGAGGCATTGGTACTTGCCTACGAAAGCAATCCCAACCTGCTCGGCCAGCGCGGCATCTTGCGCTCAACCGATGCGCTTTATCCCGGTGCGCGCTCTGCTTATGGACCACAAGTCAGCCTTGAAGGGCGGCATCAATTTGCATGGGACCGGACGCAGTTGCAAACCGGGAATTATGCCGGCATTGACGGGTTTGCCTCAACTGCCGCGCTCGTCTTCTCGCAGCCGTTGTTCAGCTTTGGCCGCCGTTACGCCTCCGAACAGTCGGCGCTTGCGCAGATTGATCTAGGCCGAAATCAACTGCGTTTGACCGAAGCGCAAACGATGCTCACAGTGATTCGCGACTACCTCTTCCTCGTTCGAGACCGCGACGTCGCTAACATTACGGCCGAAAACCTTGCGCTGCTGGATCGGCAATTGTCCGCAAGCGCAGCCCGGTTCCGCGTTCGCGAGATCACTTCAACCGATCTGCAACAAGTTGAAACCCGGGTCGCCATCGCCCGCACGCAAGTGCTGAACGCGCAGGGTAGTGTCGGGGTGAGCCAATCGCGGTTCTTGCAAAGTGTGGGTGCGCTCCCGGGCACCTTGGCGTCACCCCCACCACTTGATCCAGGTGTGGCAACTCTGGATGATGCTTATGCCATTGCAGAAAATGAAAGCCCCCTGATCCTTGCAGCCCGTGCCCGCGAAAAATCCTCGCGCGCGGAACTTGCCGCTGCCCGCGCAGATCAATATCCGAATGTCACCATGCAAAGCAGTGGGGCTTACGGCACTGTAACGCCCTACTCCAATACCCGCCGCACGACTGAATTGCGCTCGGCTATTGTCGTTGGCATCCCCTTAATCGATGGTGGCAACCGCCGCGCGCGCATTGAAGGCGCAGAACAAGCCAATGACGCGGACTGGCGGCTGCTCGACGCCGCGCTGCGTGATACGCGTCAGGCCGTTGCTGAAACCTGGAACAATTGGCACGCCGCTGAACAATCCGTCCAATACTTCCGCACCGCGATTGAAGCCGCACGTAAAGCCTATGACGGTGCCGTTATCCAGGAAAAGGCCGGCGCTCGCACAACGCTTGATGTCCTCGACTTGGCGCGGGACTTGCTGAATGTCCGTACAAGCCATGCGAGTGCGATGGCCAATGAATATGTGGCGCGGGCATCATTGATAGCTGCGATGGGCCGCCTCGAAGCGCCACTCCTTTTGCCAGATGTGCGGCGCTATGATCCGGACACCAATTTTCGTAACCAGCGCTGGCGCGGTGATGTGCCCCTGGTTACCTCGATCCTCTCCGGCCTCGATTCCATTCCGGTGCGCGATCTGGAAACAGACCGCACCTACCGCGATCCCGCTGCAAATTTGCGCAGTAACAATGTCGTCTCTGTCCCCGTGCCCTGATCACGCTTTACCAGTCACGCTTCCGATTATTCCGGTAAACGACAGGCACAAATTTGCCATCGGTTGCGCGCAGGGTACTATCCTGATGTCGTGCAACGTCAGGCTCATGTCAGGTTCCCCGGTTAGACAAGGTCATATGCCCATTGGCTTGAATGATCAGCAAACCCTTGCTGCGCGCTCTACGACTTAGCGTTTTTTCAGCTTAGAGTTTTGACAGTGGATAGTAATCTGCAACAAGATGAATCCATGCGCATTCTAATTGTCGAGGACAGCGACAGGCTGGCAGGCCTGATTGCTGACGTGCTCAAACGCGATGGCTATGCTTGTGATGTTGCTGCAACGCTGGCCGATGCCGAAAATGCGCTGGCTGTGGCAGAATTCGATGCCGTATTGCTGGACCTTGGCCTGCCCGATGGTGATGGTGTTGATTGGCTCAGAGTGCAGCGCCGCGCAGGCTTTGACAGCCCCGTTTTGATGCTCACAGCACGCGGTGCGCTGGATGACAGGATAATCGGTCTGGATGCCGGGGCAGATGATTATTTGGTGAAGCCTGCAGCCATGGATGAAATCTCTGCCCGCCTCCGGGCGTTATTGCGCCGCCCCGGCCGCCGAATGAATCCCGTGTTGCAAGTCAGCGGGATCAGGTTTGACACCACTTCGCGACAAGCAACATTCAACAACGCACCACTTGAATTGACCCGGCGCGAGGCAAACTTTCTTGAATTGCTGATGCGCGGCGCCGGTAGCGTAGTGCTGCGTCAGAAAATCGAAACCGCGCTTTACGATTTTGACGACGAGATCTCGCCCAATGCAATTGATGCCATTGCGTCCCGCTTGCGGCGCAGGTTGAAGGCCCATGGTGCCGGTGATTGCATTCACACATTGCGCGGTTTGGGCTACCTTTTGGAAGACAGCGCGCGATTTCCGGGATCGCCATCGTGAAGCGGCGCCCTTCGATCAACCGGCGCTTATCGCTCGGCTTGTCGGTCACTGCGGTCATCGGAACGAGCTTGCTGCTGACTGCAGTCTTTGCGGAATATCGTCTGGGCATAAGCGACCTTACCGGCACTGACGCTTTTCGATTTGCCTGGTCTGAAGTGGCCGATCACGTGGGCATGCCCGTGTTGATCCTGATCCTTCCGGCAATTCTGACTGTGCGTATTATCATTCAACGGTCGTATCGCTTGCTCGAACAGTCCGCCAGGATCATCTCGGAAACACCTGCCACGCGCGGCCTGCAAATAGATGATCGGGCGATGCCCGTGGAAGTCCTACCCTTTGTGAGCGCCATCAACGATTTGCTGAAACGTTTGGACCACGCGGCAAAGGAGCACGAAAATTTTGCCGCCGATGTAGCGCACCAAATCCGCACACCGCTTGCGATCATGGCGCTTACCCTGGATCATGGGAACGATCCCGACATCGCCATCTTGCGCGCCGAAGTTGCCAGCATGTCGCGATTGGTTGATCAACTGCTGCTGCTTACACAAGTCAATGCCCAGGCCGCTGCGCCTGTGCCAATGCAGGTTCACCCGCTCAATGATCTGGTGATTGATGCAACATCGCGTTTTGCCCCATTGGCTGTAGCGGCATCGCGCAAAGTCGCCTTTGAAGAATGTGCTGCTGACGTGGCTGTCGCTTGTCACAAAGAGGCCGTAGCGTCTGCGCTGCGAAACTTGCTCGATAATGCATTGCGGGTCACCCCTGAAGGCGGCACTGTGGTTGTCGGCTGTGGCCCGGGCGCACGGGTCTTTGTGCGCGATGAAGGCCCCGGCCTTCCGGCTGCAGAATTGGACAAGATTGTCAGACGCGAAATCCGCACGGATAGCACGCAGGGTAAAGGTGCCGGGTTGGGTTTGGCCATCGTTACCCGGATCATGGCCGCGCATGGCGGGCAGTTGCAAACACACCCGGACAAGCGTGAACTGGTTATGGTTTTTCCCGCCTGACACCTTTTCCACTTTGACGTCAGGTTGCTGTCAGGCTCACCACCCAAGCCGCACAACATGGGCAGAAACACCGTACTTTTAAGCAGCGTTGCGCTGTTGGCTATAACGTTTGGCGGATGGTGGGTGGTGTCGCCCGCCACCCCTTCACCCGATAACCAAGCAGCAGAGAAATCAGCCGCCAACCCGGATTTTCTGGCAGTGGCCGATGACAAGGTTCGCCTGTTGGGGATCACGCTCGCAGCGGCAACCCCGGCTTCGGAAGTGGCTTTGGCGCAATTGCCTGCCACAATTTCTCCCCCGCCAAATGCACGGGTTGCAGTGGCAGCGACTTTGCCCGGCACTGTCCAGCGCACTTTCGTCAACGAAGGTGACATGGTTCGGGCAGGCCAGCCACTTGCCGTCGTGATAAGCCGCGATATCCTCACGATTGGTGCAGACTTATCCCGCGCAAACGCACGGCTCGGCGTGTCGCAGGCATCTGCTGCGCGACTGTCAAAGCTTAGCCGTGAAGGGATCATTGCAGCTGCCCGCGCCGATGAGGCCCAAGCCATTGCTGCCGAAGCCCGCGTCGATGTTGCGGAAAAGTCCCGGATCCTGCGCATGGTTGGTGGCAGCGGCAGCACTGGAACCTACACTTTGACCGCGCCAATTTCAGGCCGCGTTACACACGCAGATCTTGTCGCCGGAAACCCGGTAGATGGCATGAACGCTCCTTTCGTTATTGACGCTGAAGGCAAGTATGAGGTGATCGCCCAAGTACCCGAAAACCTTGTCGGCAAATTGCAGCCCGGCATGACCGTCCGGCTCGGCGACATTTCAGGCAAAGTAACGTCCATCGGATCGACGATTGATCCTGCGAGCCGGTCTGCCACCCTGAAAGCAAGTTTGCCTGCTGGTCCCGGCGTACTCGCTGGGCGCAATGCCACTGTGACGGTTTTCGGCCCAGCCCCCGCAAAGGCCGTCGTCGTCCCTTCATCTGCACTCGCTTCAATCGACGGGCGTGATGTCGTGTTCGTTGTGGCCAAGGGAGGATATGACCGCAGGTTCGTCAAGGCAGCGACCGCCAACGGGAAAAGCGTTGTCATCTTCGAAGGCTTAGGTGCAGGTGAACGCGTTGTCGCTTCGGGCACCAGTGCGCTCAAAGCGCTGATTTTGGCGCAGTAAGCGCGATGCTTCAACAAATTGTAGCCCATTCCCTATCCCGGCGGATGCTGGTGATTGCCCTTTCGCTGGTTGTGGCAGCTTTGGGCGCCTGGGCTTTCATCCGGCTTCCGGTGGATGCCTATCCCAACATTGCCCAAACGCAGGTCAAAATCATCCTGAAAGCGCCCGGCATGACCCCGGAGGAGGTCGAAAGCCGGGTAATCACGCCCATAGAGACCGAGTTACTTGGTATCCCGAACCAGGCAATCCTGCGCTCTACTGCCAAGTACGCCATCGCCGATATCACGGTTGATTTTGTTGATGGGACTGACATTTATTGGGCACGCCAACAGGTGGCAGAGCGTTTATCGGGTGTCTTGGCGGATATGCCCGGCGCGGTTTCGGGCGGCCTCGCGCCAATTTCCACCCCGCTTTCCGACATTTACATGTTTACCATCGAAGGCCCGCTCTCGCTTCAGCAGAAGCGCGAATTGCTCGATTGGACAATCCGCCCTGCCTTGCGTACGGTTCCCGGCGTTGCAGACGTGAACGCGCTTGGCGGCTTTGTCCGCACATTCGAAGTGCGCCCCGATCCGGTTGCGCTCGCTGCCGCACGGTTGACCGTCACTGATTTGCGTACCGCGATTGAAAGCGGCAATCGCAACGATGGTGCAGGCAGGCTGACCAGCGGAGAGGAATCGCTCATCGTGCGATCCGTCGGCGCGATGCAATCCGTTCAGGACCTTGCAGGGCTGGTCGTAGCAAGCCGCGAGGGACGCATCACGCGCGTATCCGATGTGGCCAGCGTTAGCGCAGGCAGCCTTACCCGCTATGGCGCTGTGACCCGCAACGGCCAGGGCGAAGCCGTGCAAGGCCTTGTCATCGCCTTACGTGGGGCTGATGCCCGCACGGTGGTTGATGGCATTCGGACGCGTCTTGCCGAGGTTGAAAGCGGGCTTCCTTCAGGAACGACCGTCGACGTCTTCTATGACCGGTCAGACCTTATTTCGCGCGCGGTCGGTACGGTTGAAAAGGCTTTGCTCGAAGCGACAGTGCTTGTCGTCATCTTGCTCATCGTGTTTCTGGGTGATTGGCGCGCAGCCGCCATTGTTGCGGCAACCCTGCCCATGTCCGCTTTGATCACATTCCTGTTCATGCAAGCGTTCGGTCTATCGGCAAACCTGATGAGTCTTGGCGGTTTGGCTATTGCCATCGGAATGCTGGTTGATGGCGCGGTCGTGGTTGTCGAAAATATTGTTGAACGCCTTGCTGCGCGCAAAGATGATCACACACCCGGCCTCAACCTAGTGTACCGGGCCACCACCGATGTGGTTGTCCCTGTCTCGGCCGGTATTGCCATTATTGCGCTCGTCTTTCTCCCGCTCCTGGCGCTTGAAGGATTGGAAGGCAAACTGTTTGCCCCCGTTGCATTGACGATTGTCTTTGCACTGGCAGGATCGTTGATCGTCGCGATCACGCTGGTACCTGTTATGTCCTCTCTCGGCCTGCGGACGGGACATCATCAAGAACCTGCGCTGATGCGCTGGTTGGCGCCGCGCTATCACCAGTTGCTGACAACCGCCTTTGCCCGCAAGAAACTGGTCTACGGACTTTCCGGGTTTGGTTTGTTGCTGGCAGGCCTCGCTTACGCAGGTGTCGGCAAAACCTTCATGCCGACGATGGATGAAGGATCGGTCATTGTTCAGTTGACCAAGCTTCCGTCGATCAACCTTGCAAAATCAGTCGAAGGCGACCTTGCCGTGCAGCGTGCGCTGTTAAGCGTGCCCGAAGTCGCCGACGTTATTGCCCGCGTCGGCTCTGACGAATTGGGCCTTGATCCGATGGGTCTCAACGAAACCGACAGCTTCGTGCGGCTCAAGCCCCAATCCGAGTGGCGCGGCGACAAAGACTTTATCATTGAGGAACTGCGCAAAGCCACTGATGGCCTGCCCGGCATCGAAACAAGCTTCACACAACCCATCGAAATGCGCGTCTCCGAAATGCTCACGGGTTCGCGCGGCGATCTTGCGGTCAAGATTTTCGGTCCCGACAAGGCGGTCTTGTCAGATCTCGCCGGCAAAGTACAAAAGTCCATAGAGGGCGTACGCGGTGCCACCGAAGTTCTTACAGTCGCCAATGATAGCGTCGATTACCTGCAACTCGACATCGATCACACCAATGCAGGTCGCTTTGGCATGCCTGTTGATCAATTGCAGGACGCCCTGCGCGCGCAAGTTGAAGGTATGGCTGCAGGCAATGTCCTGGAGGGCCAGCGCCGTATACCGATCATGATCCGGGGTGATGAAAGCCTGCGCAGTGATCCCGCGCGCTTTGCAGATCTGCAACTGCTCACCCCCCGCGGAACGCTTGCACGGGTCAGCGATATGGCCAAGATTGAAAAGACCAGCGGGCCGGTGAAGCTCGACCACGAAAACGGCTCGCGCTTCGCGCTGGTTCAGGCGTTCGTTTCGGGCCGCGATCTTGTCAGCTTTGTTGATGAATCGAAGGCGGCGGTCACAAGAAATGTAGTCCTGCCTGCAGGATACCGTATTGTCTGGGGCGGTCAGTTTGAAAACCAGCAACGTGCCTCGGCCCGGCTGATGACAGTAATCCCCTTTGCTTTGGGACTGATCCTGCTTGTCTTGCTGGCTACATTACGCTCAATGCGCGCTTCCCTGCTGATCTTGGGCAATATTCCATTCGCAATGGTTGGCGGCCTCATTTCGTTGTGGGCCTCGGGTGAATATCTTTCGGTTCCTGCCTCTGTCGGCTTCATCGCCTTGCTCGGGATCGCAGTCCTGAATGGCCTGGTCCTGGTGTCCTGCTTCCGGCAATTGCGATACGAAGGCATGACGATGGCACAGGCCGTGCGCATTGGCGCTGAACGCCGGTTACGCCCTGTGTTGATGACGGCCAGCATCACCGCATTCGGCCTTGTCCCGCTGCTTTTCGCAACTGGTCCCGGATCAGAAATTCAGCGTCCCCTAGCCATCGTTGTGATCGGCGGACTGATTACATCAACCCTGCTGACGCTCGTCCTGCTGCCAATCCTGTTCGAACGCTTCGGCGAAAGCGCAGATGAACGCGACGACCCTCGCGAGAGCGGAAGTGCCGCCAGTGCCTGATCTGATGCTCTCCCTCCACTGCGCCACGGCCGATGCAGATGTCATCACCAATGCCCTTCGCACGATTACGGACGCGCCCATCCATTTGCATGATGAAGCCGTGCTTGGCCGGGATTTCAGCGATGCGGCACTTGGTGAAAAAGTTACCGGGCAATTGCGCCGCACCTGCATTGAACTGCTGGTCGAGGATACCATGATTGACGACTTGATCGAAGCTGCGCGCACATGCCGCCGTCGTTTGCCCGTGCGCTGGCACGCTGTCCCTATATCGGCGCAAGGACGCTTGGCATGAACCGCTTGGCCCTCAGCGCCATTGTCGCCGTACTTTTGGCCAATCCGGCAGTCGCCGCGCCCAGCTTGCCGGATGAGCCGATGGTGGTGGCAGCCCTGGACAATCATCCATCTGTGACTGGCGCAGCGCAACGCGTAGAGGCCGCACGCGCCGCAGCCCAGATGCTTTCGCGCGGATCGCAGGAGTTCACGCTGTCTGGCAGCTATATGTCGCGCGATATCACCAATGAGCGACGCTATAACGAATTTGATGCCAGCCTGACCCGGCCAATCCGCATGCCGGGAAAAGCAGGGCTGGATCGAAAATCAGGCCAGTTGGGCGTCGAAGTCGCCCAAAATCGGATGGAAGACGCGCGCCACCAAACGGCGCTTGTCTTGGCAGGAATGTGGATTGATTGGCTGACTGCCGGAGAATTGCAGCGCAGCGATCTTGCCACCGTGGACCTTCTTGAACAGGAGGTTCGCGCTCTGACACGTCGCCACGAATTACGCGATGCGTCCCGGCTGGAGATCGATCAAACGCAGGCAGCGCTGGATCAAGCGCGTGGCCAAGCGACACGGACCACGGCCGATTTGGAACGTGCCCGCGCGATGCTGGCCGCCAATTTCCCCGATTTGCCGCTGACTCAAGCCCCCCCTGCCCTCGGAACACCCGAATTGCCGAATGACGGGTTGGAAAAGCTGCGCGATCTTGTCATTTCGCGCAGTCACGAGATCCTTGCATCCCAACGCGAAGCTGAACGCGTTTCAACACTGGCAGAACGCGCACATCGCGATCGTATCGCCGACCCATCCGTTGGCGTGCGTGTTTTCAGAGAGCGTGGCGGCCTTGAACGGGGCGCAGGCTTGACCTTTTCAATGCCGTTGGGCGGCGGCTATCGTAAAGCCGCTGCTGAACAAGCCTCGTCCGAAGCAAGCGCTGCCCAATTGGAATTGGTCAGCGTGCGCCGAATGGTTGAAGCGACGGCGCAGTCCGATCTGCTTGATGCCCGCAACAGGCTGGCTTCGTGGGAGAGATTTGAGGCTGGTTCTCGCACTGCCACAACTGCCGCTACGCGCGTCAGCACAGGCTACAGGCTTGGTGCAATCGACTTGTCCGATTTGCTGCTGGCGCGCCGGCAAGAGCATGATGCAAGGCGGATGGAAGTGACGGCACGGGCGGATTCGATCCGCTCCTTACTCAAGCTGCAAATCGATGCGCACGTCATCTGGATGGGTAGTGAAATTGAAAATTGATACCCACTTGCCCGGCATTGCGGGATGCGCCACTTTGACAGGCGTGACACTCCGGCGCATGTAGCGCGCCATGCAATTTACCGGTTTCGATCTCGATCACTTTGTGGCCCATTACTGGCAAAAGCAGCCACTGCTTATCCGCAATCCTTGGGGTGATTGGCAAAACCCGCTTGAGCCTGATGAATTGGCCGGGCTTGCTTGCGAAGATGACGTCGAATCGCGCCTTGTCATCGGTAATGATGGCAACCGGACCATGGAGAATGGCCCGTTTGCCGAAGATCGGTTCGCTGGCCTCGGCACTGGCCCCTGGACGTTGCTAGTCCAAGCTGTGGACCATCACGTGCCCGATGTCGCCGAACTGATTGCACCGTTCCGATTTGTACCCAACTGGCGCATCGATGACGTGATGGTCAGTTACGCGACTGATGGCGGCGGTGTCGGATCACATTACGATAATTATGATGTCTTTCTCGTCCAGGGCCTTGGCCAGCGGCGGTGGCGCGTAGGCCCCAAGTGCGATTCCCGGACACCCTTGTTGCCGCATGACGACCTGCGCCTTGTTGCCGAATTTGAGGCAACTGATGAGTGGGTGCTAAATCCCGGCGATATCCTGTATGTGCCGCCCTGCTACGCGCATGATGGCGTGGCCGTGGGCGATGATTGCATGACATATTCAATCGGGTTTCGCGCACCTTCGCGAAGTGAATTGATTGAAGGATGGGCTGAGCATCTGGCCGAGCAATTCTCCGACGAAGAGCGATATACCGACCCCGATCTTGCCTTGCAGGCCCAGCCCGGCGAAATATCGGAAGCCGCCATCGCTCGGCTGCATGACATTGTTATGGAAGCCATCTCTGATCGCGCCGGATTTGCGCGCTGGTTTGGCCAGCACAACAGCACGCCAAAGTACGACCGCGATTGGCGGCCCGAAACGCTGCTCGATGAAAAGGCGTTGCTTACATCCGTGGCGCAAGGCCTACCGCTTATTCGCAACCCGGCATCACGATTTTCTTTCATCCGCGTCGGCCCGCAAGAAAATGCTTTGTTCGTGGACGGTCAAAGTTTCAAATGTGAGGGCGAAAGTGCCGTGTTGGCTGAAAGCATCTGCGCGACCCCTGTCATTTTGCTTGGTCACACTGACGTCCAATGCGCCGACGTAGCATCGCTGCTTATTGCGCTGGTCAATCAGGGAAGTTTAGCGTTCGACGACGATGGCTAGACGCTTGGCCTTCAGAAGTGCTGCGTCCTTTCAGTAGTTTACCGACATATTCCAATGCCCGCATTTCAACTTGCTTAACCTAATCAGGCTTAAGGTGCCAAAGGACGTGGGCAACTGGAAATACGCATGACTGAAGGAACCGGGCGTTCGGCCAAATGTGGGCAATGTCGCGACGGGTTCGCATTTGATCGTCCGATCACCATGGCCTTCCAGCCCATCCTCGACTTTTCCGCAGGTTCGATCTTTGCCCAAGAAGCCCTCGTTCGTGGCACCAACGGCGAGACTGCTGCTGACATTCTGACAAGCGTGGATTCCCAAAGCCGCTACTCATTCGATCAGCTTTGCCGGATCAAAGCCATTGAATTGGCGTCGGATTTATCGCTGGCGCAAGATGGCAGCAATCTGTCCATCAATTTTCTGCCGAACGCGGTCTACGAACCGCGCGCCTGCATCCGCACCACGCTTGAAACGGCCATGCGCGTGTCTTTCCCGCTGCGGTGCATCATCTTTGAATTCACAGAAGTTGAGCAACTCGACACCAATCACCTGCTCAATATTCTGCGCAGTTACCGCGCGATGGGCTTCAAAACCGCGATAGACGATTTTGGCGCAGGCTATGCCGGGCTTGCTCTTCTGTCCCGTTTCCAGCCCGATCTGGTCAAAATCGATATGGAACTAATCCGTGACATCGACAAATTCGATGTCAAACGCACCATCGTAAGAGGTATTATCAGCATCCTCGACGACCTTGGTATTCGCGCCATTTGCGAAGGCATCGAGACGCTCGAGGAGTTCGAGGTTTTGCGCGATATGGGGATCGACCTCATGCAGGGATACCTGTTTGCGCGACCCAGCCTCGCGCAGATCACGGCACCGTTTTGGCCAGATCGGCAGGATTTGGCGCGCGCTCAGGCATAAATTACTTCAATACATTCCGGATTTGACAAAAATGCGCGAACCGGAAAGCCAGTCCGCGCTTTTTTGATTAGCTACCTATCCTGGAACAAGCCTCAGATGTGGATGGCCTTGCCATAAGCTGCCAGCACGCTTTCGTGCATCGATTCACTGATCGTCGGGTGCGGAAATACGGTGTGCATCAATTCCGCTTCGGTTGTTTCAAGCGTCTTGCCAATGACAAAGCCCTGAATCATTTCCGTGACTTCGGCACCAATCATGTGCGCGCCGAGCAGTTCGCCAGTTTTGGCATCGAACACGGTTTTGACAAAACCTTCAGGTTCACCCAGCGCAATGGCTTTGCCGTTGCCGATGAACGGGAACATGCCAACCTTGAGCGTGTAGCCAGCCTCTTTGGCTTTCGCTTCTGTCATGCCCACGCTGGCGATTTGCGGGTGGCAATAGGTACAGCCCGGAATATTGCCACGATCCATCGGATGGGGGTGAACATCCTTGTTGCCAAGTTCAGCGGCAATGGCTTCGGCGGCGATCACGCCTTCGTGGCTTGCCTTGTGTGCAAGCCATGGCCCCGGCGTAACGTCGCCAATCGCCCACAGGTTCTTGACGTTGGTACGGCCAAAACCATCAATGGTGATAAAGCCGCGGTCAGCGGTCACGCCAAGCGCTTCAAGACCGATGTTTTCGGTATTGGGCACAATGCCGACTGCAACGATCACGTGGCTGAAATCGCTTTCAGCGACCGTTCCATCTTTGCTCTTGATCTTCGCCTTCAAGCCATTGGCATTCAAAGCGATGCTTTCGACACCAGCACCGGTCATGATGGTGATGCCCTGCTTGGTCAGCGCCTTTTGCAGGAAGGCGGAGACGTCAGCGTCTTCCACCGGTACAACGCGGTCGAGCATCTCAACGACGGTAACCTTTGATCCCATATCGTTGTAGAAGCTGGCAAATTCGATGCCAATTGCGCCCGAACCGATGACCAGCAGATTGCTCGGCAATTCCTTCGGCGTCATCGCATGGCGATACGTCCACACGCGTTCACCATCGGCCTTGGCAAACGGCAGATCACGGGCGCGCGCACCGGTTGCCACGATCACGTGCTTGGCTGTGAGGGTTTCAACACCATTGTCACCTGTCACCTCCACGCTCGTCGCGCTCTTCAACACGCCTGCGCCCATGTGAACCGCGATCTTGTTCTTCTTCATCAGGTGCCCGATGCCCTGATTAAGTTGCTTGGCTACACCGCGCGAACGCTTGACCACTGCATCAAGATCAGCGCGAATGTTGTCTGCCGCCAGACCATAAGCTGCTGCATGCTTCATATGGTTCAGCACTTCGGCAGACCGCAGCAGCGCCTTGGTCGGGATGCAGCCCCAATTGAGGCAAATGCCGCCAAGATTTTCCCGTTCAATAATCGCGGTTTTCAGGCCAAGCTGCGCGCAGCGGATGGCCGCTACATAACCGCCGGGGCCCGATCCTAGAACGATGACATCATATTGTTCAGCCACGCGAAAACTCCTTCAGGCCTTATATCTTTGGCCACTGATTTAGCATCAGGAGCAGACAGCGCCGCTCCTCATTATGTCAGGCGATCAGGCCGAGCGGATCTTCGATCAACGCTTTGAACGCCTGCATCAGGGCCGCACCGTCTGCACCGTCAACTGCGCGGTGATCAAAGCTGCCCGTGGCTGACATCACCGTAGCCACTGCTAAAGCGCCGTCGATCACATAAGGCCGCTGTTCGCCTGCCCCCACAGCCATGATCATGCCCTGTGGCGGGTTGATGACCGCGTCGAAATTTTTGATGCCGAACATGCCAAGGTTTGAAAGCGATGCAGTACCGCCTTGATATTCATGCGGCTGCAGCTTGCCTTCACGTGCTTTGCCAGCAAGTGCCTTCATTTCGGTTGCGACTGCCGAGATCGATTTGTTGCCCGCGTCAACGATGATCGGCGTAATCAGGCCCGAAGGCGCAGCGACAGCAACCGATATGTCGGCGCGTTCATAAGTGCGCAATTCATCGCCAGCAAAGCTGACATTGCATTTCGGAACCTGAACCAGCGCCTTGGCCAGCGCTTTGATGATCAGGTCATTGACCGAAAGCTTTACGCCTTGCGCTTCCAAGGTCTTGTTCAACTGGCTGCGCAGCTTGAGCAATGCATCCAGTTGAATATCGACCGTAAGGTAAATATGGGGAATCGTCTGCTTCGCCTCAGTCAGGCGGCGTGCGATTGTCTTGCGCACGTTGTTCAGCTTCTGCGACGTGTATGGAATGCCGAAATCTGGAGCCGGTGCGGATGTTGGCGCTGTTGCGGGCTCGGCGATTGCGGCAGGTGCCTGAACAGGCGCAGCAACTGGAGCAACCATCGCTGCTGAAGGTGCAGCGACAACGTCTGCTTTTACAATCCGACCATTGGGGCCTGAACCCTTGACGCTCACAAGATCAACGCCTGTATCTGCCGCAATGCGCTTTGCCAGAGGGCTGGCGATCACACGGTCAACTTTGGCAGCAGACGCCGGTGCAATTACCGCTGCTTGCGCCTTAGGCGCGGGCGAGGGTGTTGTTACTGCTGTTGGAGCAGGCACAGGCACTTTTGCCGCTGGTGATGGCGCCGGCGTTGCATCTTCGTCTTCCCCAGCGATCATCGCGATCACCGTACCGACCTTTACGCCTTCGCTGCCTTCCGAAACGTCGATGGAAACAATCGTACCCTCGTCGACGGCCTCAAATTCCATCGTGGCCTTATCTGTTTCAATCTCGGCCATGATATCGCCCGAGGACACTTTATCGCCGACTTTCACCAGCCATTTTGCGAGAGTACCTTCCTCCATGGTTGGCGAAAGGGCGGGCATCTTGATCGCGATGGGCATGGGCGGTTTCCGGGTCCTGTTTGCGGCAAGGAAACCCGTGCCGAAGCACAAACCTCCTTTGCATCTTTTGTCTGCCCCATTTCACCAGCATGGCGCGTTCGGTCAAGTGGCTTGCCACTTGCACCGCATACGAATTTGCCGGTAGTTGTGCACCAGAGGATCCAAAACATGCCACAACGTATCTATCTCGTCATCATGGATGACACAGACGAAGCTCGCGCGGCATTGCGCTTTGCTGCAAGGCGCGCGGTTCGAACCGGTGGTGCTGTCCATATCCTCGCACTTGTCCCGCGCCAGCAATTCGTTGCCTTTGGCGGTGTGCAGGCAACGATTGAGGAAGAGGCGCGGGATCGCGCAGAAGTTTTGGCGATGGCCGCCGCCGGCAGCCTTGCCTCGGAATCGGGTCTAACGCCCGTCATTGCTGTAATGCAAGGCGATGGCCCCCAGTCTGTCCGCGCGTATCTTGGCGAACACCCTGAAATTTCGGCACTTGTCCTGGGTGCGGCTCTTGAAGGGAGTCCCGGCCCGTTGGTCACGCATTTTGCCGGGAACGTCGGCCAACTCCCCTGCCCGCTGATGATTGTACCCGGCGGGCTAAGTGATGAAACGATTGACCGGGTGAGCTGACCTCAACGCTTACCTTTGCCCTGATGGCGGATATTTGAAGGACGGCCACGCTTTCCTGCGGGATGCGGCCCTTTGAACCCCGCGCCCTTGCTGCGCGGCTTGTGCTCAGACCGCCCGCCCCGCCGCTCAATTCCGCGCACGCCATCGGCCACTTCAACCGGCTCAAACTTCAAGGCTCCAGTCAAAGGATTGGCTTCGGCAAGCCGAAGCTTGATTATCATACCCATGGTGAATTGCTCACCAGTGGTTTCACCGACCAGACGCTGCGCCTTTTCATCATAACCGAATCGTTCTGCGCCGAGCGTCGATATCGGCACTAACCCGTCGCCGCCCAAACCGATGATCGTGGCAAAAAGGCCGAACTTCTGCACGCCGGTGATGCGGGTATCAAAGACCTCTCCCACCTTACCTGAAAGCCATGCGGCCACATACCGGTCGATTGTATCCCGCTCAGCTTCCATCGCGCGGCGCTCTGCCACGCTCAAGGCCTCGGACACGCGCCCAAGATCTGACCGGTCACGGTCGGACAGGCCCGATGTTGCGGGAACATCGGCATCAGGACGGGGTTGTTCAAGCTTGTAAGCATCCACCAGCGCGCGGTGCACCAGCAAGTCCGAATAGCGCCGGATGGGCGAGGTGAAGTGCGCATAACTGCCCAATGCCAAACCAAAATGCCCGGCATTGCGCGGTCCGTAATAGGCCTGTGTCTGGCTGCGCAGCACGGCCTCCATCACCAGTGCCTTCTCAGTATCGTCAGACACATCTTTGAGCATGCGGTTGAACAATGATGGCGTGACAACCTGGCCCAAGGTCAGCGTCCGCTCGAATGTGGCGAGGTACTCTTTCAGGGCAATCAGCTTTTCGCGGCTGGGCGGTTCGTGGATACGATATACTACCGGGGCGACCTTCGCTTCCAGCGCCTTGGCCGCCGCCACGTTGGCGGCAATCATGAAATCCTCGACCACGCGATGCGCATCAAGCCGCTCGCGCAGCGCGATTTCTGCAATCTTACCTTGCGCATCAAGCACGACCCGCCGTTCGGGCAGATCGAGATCAAGCGGGTCACGATCCTTGCGGGCATGCTCAAGCAAACGCCATGCGTCCCAGAGGTTCGTCAGATGCAGAGCAGCCTCGCCCGTATCGATCCGCCGCTGCGCCTCTTCATAAGCAATCACCTCGGCGATGCGCACCAAGGCGCGGGTAAAGCGCCATTCCTTGATCCGGCCTTGCGCATCAATCGACATATGACACGCCATCGCAGCCCGATCTGCGCCGGCTTTGAGAGAGCAGACATCCGCGCTCAATACTTCCGGCAGCATCGGCACGACCCGATCCGGGAAATAGACAGAGTTGCCGCGTTTGCGGGCCTCACGGTCAATCTGGCCACCGGGACGGACATAAAAGCTTACGTCCGCAATCGCCACAAGAGCACGGAAGCCGCCTTCGCCATCGGGTTCGGCCCAAATCGCGTCATCGTGATCGCGCGCGTCACTTGGGTCGATGGCGACAATGGGCAGATGCCGCAAGTCCTCACGGTGATCTTCGCTGAGCGACAGACGTGCCGCGATATCGCCTTCATCCAGTGCCTCGGCCGGGAAGATAAACGGGATGCCGTGCTTGTGAATGGCTATCAGGCTGAAGGCTCTAGGTGCCAGTGGATCGCCCAACACGGCAGTCACGCGCATGCCCGCACGCGCTGAACGGCCAGCTGGTTCAGCGAGAACGAGCTGTCCAGCCTCGGCCCCGCCAAGATCAGAGATCGGCACGGCATTGCGCACGCGCTTATCAACCGGCGCGAGCCACCCTTTGCCCGTGCCATCCAGTTCGACAACGCCAAGCAATTGCTCGTCATTGGTGGCGAGTTTCTTCATGGGGTGGGCCAGCCAGCCATTACCGACTTCCTCGGTCCGCGCCAACACGCGGTCCCCTACCTTAAGCGCTGCTTGCCGATCCCGGACCTTGCCGCGTGGTTCGATAACGCGCAGCCGCGGCGGCGGGCTGGCATCGTCAGGCTGCCATGAATCAGGGATGGCATAAGCTTCGCCGTCCTCAATCTCCAACACGCGCAAAACGGTTACGCGCGGCACTCCGCCCATTGCGTGAAACGCGCTGCGGTTGCCGTCGATCAGGCCTTCTTCGGCCATATCTTTCAGCAAGGCTTTGAGCGCAATCTTCTCGGCGCCCTTGAGGCCAAACGCCTTGGACATTTCCCGCTTGCCAGCAGGTTCATCAGACTGCGCAATGAAATCGAGGATTTGCTCACGTGTGGGCATGCCCTGAGGAAGCTTGTGCGACGATTTCGGCGGGAATTTGCTATTTACCATTTCCGGCATGTGGTCGTTCACATGCCGGAAGGCAAGCAGTCTTCAAGGCTTGGGTAATGGCGCGAACTGGCCGCCGGGCACAGCCGACGCTACCGGGCTTTGCGCACCGGTTGCGCTGACCGCACTTACGCCAAACAGCCAGTCATCGGCCCGCACTCCTGGAAAACTGGCTGAAAGCGCCGATGTCTCGACCACTTTTGTCTCCCACATCGGTGCATCTGTGCGGCGCTGCCACACAATATAATACGACGCTCCGGCCACCGCCTGCCACTCCAGTTCGGTTGATGTTTGCACCGCGCCTTTCACCTTGGGCGCAGGCGGTATTGGCGCAGCAGCAAGCGCTGCCAAGGCCCGCACGTTCAACCGCGTCACTTTGGCAAGTTAGGGGAAATCCATTTCATCAATGGTATCGCCAAACTTCACGCCGTTTTCGATGCGCAAGTCTTGATGCTGGTGTTCATAGTCTTCAACCGCCACGCTGAACCGGATTGCAGGGAAGCCCTTGTCTGAAAACGGCAATTGATCGCCGCCGCGACCCATCCGGTCTGCGCGCCAGATCTGCCGCACAGCAAGGCCTTTGGCATCCTCTGCCGCAAGTCCGCCGATCCATCGTGCGATATTGCGCGAAGGGCTGTCGTTCTCCCCCCCAAAGCGCCGCATTTGCGCGCGCAACGCATCGGTAGCATCTGCGCGCAGACCTTCGGACAGGACGCGGACATGCTTGTCATCACGATAACCATCGGACCCGCGTGAGCCGCCGACGATATCGTTGTTGAGCACGGCTTTGACTGTCCAGCCTTGCTCTGCGGCATAATCGGCCAGCAATTTGCCGCCCAGCAACCCCTGCTCTTCACCTGACAAAGCGGCGTAGATGATGGTCGCTGGATACTTTAGTTGAGAAAGTACACGCGCTGCTTCCATAACCAACGCAACGCCCGAGGCGTCGTCATTGGCGCCTGGCGCATCGCTTGTCGCATCAAGAATTTGGCTGACGCGGCTGTCAATATGTCCTTGAACAATAACGACTTCTTTCGGCCGTTCTGTCCCGCGCTGGATCGCGACGACATTGACAAGACGAGTCGGCACCGGCACCCGGTCACCCGCAATCATCCGTTCGGGCAGCACAACGTCAAGGCAGCCACCGCACGCAGCGGAAGTTTTGCGGAACTCGGCCTCTGCCCAATTTCGTGCAGCACCAATGCCGCGTTCGGGATCTGTTTGGGTGGAAAGCGTGTGCCGTGTCCCAAAGCCCACCATCCGCTCAACATCGGCGCGCAACCGCGTTTCGTTAATCGCGTCCTCTGGCGCTGCGGCCATTGCAGCGGTGGAAACGACCAGCGATAAGAACGGGAGACAAATGCGCATGACCACAGGTTTACGCATATCGCTGCAACAGCCAAGTGGCCGATGCAAAAAGGGTGGTGACACGCGCCACCACCCATAAAATCAGTATGAACGTGCGATCAGGATCGTTTCCACCGCTGGCTCACCGGTAAACGGGCAAAGGCCCGTCGGCTTAGGTGCGTCCAGCGGCGTATTGCGGATGGTGAGCTTCAACGCTTTGAGCTGTTCGACCACTTTATCAAGTGCAGCACCGGTCGGTTTGGACCAGCCCATTTCCACCCAGCCCGGAAACTTTGCGCTGTCGTTGAAATATTCGGCAAGGCCTGCCAGATCGGTAACGTCACGCACGATCAGCGCATCGCGGCGCGCGCGTGCCTCGGCATAAAGACCCGATTGGACCGCCTCCAGTTGCGCCGCTGCTCCGGCGATAAAGTCCTCTTTTGACTGACCGACAAAGTTCGGTTTGGCATCAGCGCGCCAAAGCTGGTCACGACGCAGCGCGGACACTTGTCCACCCTCGGCGTCACGTCCACCAATTTCAAGGATAAGCGGCACTCCCTTCTTGACCCAGGCCCACCGCTTTTGCGTGGCTTTGCCCGGACGCTTGTCAAGCAGCACGCGAACCCGCTCGTCAAATACGGATTGCTTGGACAAACTTGCGCGGATTTCCTCGCAGTAGGCCAGCAACGCTTCGTCGCCATCGTTATCACGCAGCATCGGCAGGATCACGATTTGCTGCGGTGCAACTTGCGGTGGCACGCGCAAACCATCGTCATCACCGTGGGTCATGATAACGCCGCCAATCAAACGGGTTGAAACGCCCCATGACGTCGTGTGCGCCAGCGCCTGTTGGCCTTCCTTGTCCTGATAGCGAATGCCGGCAGACTGCGCGAAAGTGGTGCCCAGATAATGCGAGGTTCCGGCTTGCAGCGCCTTTCCGTCCTGCATCATCGCTTCGATGGAGAACGTCTCAACCGCGCCGGGGAATCGTTCATTTTCAGGCTTCGGCCCGGCAATCACCGGCATCGAAAGTGGGCCTTCGGCAAAGGCACGGTACATTTCCAAAGCCCGCAGCGTTTCGGTCATCGCATCGGCTTCATCAGCGTGCGCGGTATGGCCTTCTTGCCACAGGAACTCGCTGGTGCGCAGGAACATGCGGGTGCGCATTTCCCAGCGCACAACATTGGCCCACTGGTTCACCATCAGCGGCAGATCACGCCACGATTGCACCCAGCGCGCCATCGCAGCACCGATTACTGTTTCCGATGTCGGACGAACCACCAGCGGCTCTTCCAGCTTTGCCTCAGGATCAGGCACCAGACCGCCCTTACCATCCGCAATCAGGCGGTGATGGGTGACAACCGCCATTTCTTTGGCAAAACCGTCAACGTGTTCCGCCTCTTTGGCGAAATAAGACAGCGGAATAAACAGCGGGAAGTAGCAGTTCTCTACCCCGGCCTCTTTGATTTGTGCATCCATCAGCTTCTGGATGCGTTCCCAAATGCCATAGCCCCACGGCTTGATAACCATGCAGCCGCGTACGCCGGATTCCTCGGCGAGTTCGGCTTCGGCAATGACGGCTTGATACCATTGGGCAAAGTCGTCGGCGCGCTTCACATTGAGCGCATGCTTGATCGTAGGCTGGTTCATGGCTTGCGCGTTAAGGCGCAAACGCGTTTCCCGCAATGCCGGATTCGGCATTGCGGGAACGGTTGCCTACTTCGCTAGCTGATCAAGCTTCTTCTGCATTTCGGCCATTTGCGCCCGCAATGCGTCAAGCTCCCCGCCTTCAGCGGCTGGCTTTTCGTCATCCTTGAGGACAGTCCCGGGGACGAAGGCTGCTGCTGCAGCCTTGAACATTTCCATGTTGCGCTGGGCGATTTGTGCCAACGGGTTTGTCCCGATACTTTCCTCGATAGCCTTGCGCATTTTGGCCTGGTTATCGCGGAAATGGTCCATCGAAGCTTCAAGATAACCCGGCAGGAAAGCCTGCATCGAATTTCCATACATCGAGATCAACTGGCGCAAGAAGTTCGTCGGCAGAATCTGCTCGCCCGCAGCTTCTTCGTCCATGATGATCTGGGTCAGAATAGCGTGCGTGAGGTCCGCGCCCGTCTTGGCATCCATCACTTTGAAGTCGACATTATCCTTCACCATCTGTGCCAGATGATCGAGCGTAATGTAGCTTGAAGTGCTGGTGTTATAGAGGCGGCGATTGGCGTATTTCTTGATTATTACGGTTTCGCCGGTCTTGGATTCACTGGACATGGAATGCGGCCCCATATGAGATAAAGGCTTTTAGCATGTGCAGCATGTGCGGCGCAACAATTCTTAATAACCGCGCGAGGCAAGGCGTTACCGCGAAAACCTCTGCCCCAGAAGGGTCAACAATTCATATTGCGACAAGCCGCTTGTTTGCGCAGCCAAAGGCAAATCATAAACCGCGCCAAGCCAATCCCCTTCGCGGCAATCGGGAACATCGCTCAAATCGACGATTGTCAGGTCCATTGAAACACGCCCGAGCACGGGCACTTCGCGGCCTTGCCACGCAAATCGCCCTTTCCCCGACCAGCATCGCAAATAACCATCGGCATATCCCACGCCCAAGATCCCGACGCGCATCGGCCCTGCGGCGGTAAAGGTTGCATTGTAGCCGACGCAATCTCCAGCCTGCAGCGTGCGGACTTGCACAATAGCTGCTTCTGGAAAGGCCACTTGGGCAATCCTGCCCGCAAATTCCGGTCGCACGATGCCGCCGTATAAGGCTATGCCCGGACGCGTAAGGTCAGCATGATAGGCACGTCCCAACGCGATACCTGCGCTGTTGGCAAGGCTGTAGCGTTTTGCAGTGACAAGCTGCCGAATGCCCTCAAAACTTGCCAACTGTCTGGCATTTTGCACGACATTTTCATCCGCACTGGCAAGATGGCTAAGGCAAATGTCGATATCCAGCGAGGCGAATATAGCATCGCCAAGGTCGTCCAAGGCAAAGCCCAGGCGATTCATTCCGCTATCCACCATGACATGGCAGGGCCCGCCGCCAGCCTCAATCCACCGCCGTGCCTGCGGCAGGCTGTTCAACACCGGCCTTGTACCGGTCGCCTGTGCAAAGCCGACATCCTGCGCATTCAAGGGGCCGTGCAGAACCGCGATTTGTTCAGCGGGCACATGGGCCAGCAATTCGGGCACTTCGCCCCAATGCGCGACAAAAAAAGCGCGGCAACCAGCCCCGGCCAAAGCTTGTGTTATTGTGCCCGAGCCAAGCCCGTATGCATTGGCCTTTACCGCAGCACCAGCAGTTGCCGCCCCCGACATTGCATCCAATATGCGCCAGTTTGCGCCGAGCGCAGCATCATCCATCCGCAGGCGCAATGAAGAAGGGGGCGGGGAGATAATCTCAATCATCCTTGAAATCGGCCGGCAATCCCGGCTTCAAGCCCCAAAGTGCGACGATCAGACCAATCAGCACGATCACCCAAGTGTACCATAGGCCCGCATAAGGATCACCGGTGCGGGCCACGATATAGCTTGAAATCAGGGGCAAGAAACCGCCGAAGTACCCCGTCCCAAGGTGATAGGGTATCGACATGGAACTGTACCGGATGCGCGGCGGGAACATTTCCGAAAGTAAGGCCGCGACAGGCCCGTAGGTTGCCCCCGAAAGCGCCATCAGGCCCAGTAGCGCTGCAAGAACCGCGACAGTCCGGCCGAACGATGGCTTTACTTTGGCAAAATCATAGCCAAATTTTGTCAACTCTGCCTGCAGCGCTGCCGTCCGGGCTGCTGCTTTCCCGTCCCACGGGAATGTCGACATATTCAAGGCCGCCCCGCCAACGGTGACCGCAAATGTCGGCGCGTCTTCAAGGGTGTAGGTTATGCCGGAGGCTGCCATGTCGCCCAGCAATTTGCCGCAATTGCTGTCCTGTTCGGATGCAAACGGGCTGTAATTGCAGTCCGCGCCGCTCACCACCACGGGATTGCGCGCGGCGGCCGCCGCCAGTTCGGGATTGGCCGCAGCCCCCATCAACCAGAATGCCGGAAACATCAGAAGCAACGTGGCTGCATACCCGAATACAATGGGTTTTTTGCGCCCGATCCGGTCAGACAACGCACCGAACAATATGAAGAAACCCATGCCAAGCGCAGCCCCCACCCCGACGACAATCTCGGCATAAGTGTCCTCCATTCTCATGGCCGATTTCAGGAAACTGAGGCCGGTGAACATGGCGGTGTACCAAATGACGGTGAGGCCCGCAGCGACGCCGAACAGGGCAATAAAAATGCGGCGCTTGTTACCGGGATATGTGAAGCTTTCGACAAAAGGATTGCCGGCCAATTCGCCCTGCTCTTTCATCGCCTGAAACACGGGGCTTTCGGAAAGTTTGAGCCGCATCCACAACGAGACCGCAAGCAGTGCAATGCTCAACAAAAATGGTACGCGCCATCCCCAAGCGAGCCAGAACTCCTCGGTCATCAAGGCCTTGCTCGACAGAACGACGATCAAACTCAGCACAAACCCGCCAACGACGCTGGCTTGAATATAGCTTGTATAGTAGCCGCGCCGTCCGCCGGGGGCATGTTCGGCCACGTAAATTGCAGCGCCGCCATATTCCCCGCCCAGCGCGAGCCCCTGCAGCACGCGCAAGAAAATGACGATCGCCGGAGCAAACAGGCCGATGGAGTCCGCCGACGGGATCATACCAACGCCTGCCGTGGCGACGCCCATCAGGGTGACCGTCACAAGGAAGGTGTATTTGCGCCCGAGTTTATCACCCAGATAGCCAAACAGGATCGCGCCTAGTGGCCTGAAACCGAAGCCGACGGCAAACCCTGCCCACACAAGCAGGACTTGAAGCGTGGCATTGTCCGACGGGAAAAACGTCTTGCCTATGATTGAGGCAAGTGTGCCATAAATGAAGAAGTCATACCATTCGAACACTGTCCCGGCGGAACTGGCAGCAATGACCAGCCTGATGTCCGAGGCACTAGGCTCTGTCCCAAGGTCCTTCACGTCTGCAGCGCTCACACCAAAAATCCCCCAAAACCGGTTTATTCTTGCGCAGGCTCTAGCGAAGAGGACCCGTCCATGAAAGCCCCGCAAATGTGGCCAAGTCTCATTTGCTCAACGCGTCCAGCGCAGCATCCCATGCCAAAAGGATCGCACTATGGCGCGCAGGATATTTCTGCGCCGGTTCGAGAAGAGCCATGCCCGGCCAATCCGGTGTAAAGCCCCCGTCAGCTAACCATGTGGCCAAGCTCTGCCGGGCGTTGCGCAATTGATCACGGTTAAGCCCAACGACCCCTTGCGCAAAAATCGAAGCCGCCGCTTGGCCGACTGCGCAAGCATGTGGTTTCAACCCGATCGCCGAGACGTTCCCGTCTACATCAAGTGACAGGCAAATTTCGATGGCACTACCGCAACTGCGCGACCTTGCCGTTCCCTTTAAACCATATGCTTCGTTCCAGGGATACTTGGTCAGTTCCATCGCCGCTGCCAGAATAGCGGGCGTGTAAAGCCCTTGGGCGCCGCTCATATCAATCGCTGGTGCCAGGACGAATGACGCGGACTTGGCTGGCTTGAGTAGCCGCCTCGTTCCTGCGGTCACCGATTGCCGTCATCAATTCTTCGCTGGCGGCATTGAGGAACGGGTAGCTGCGCGAAGCGACAATCCAATCCGGCCGACCATCCTTGCCCTTGATGATGTCATAAGCGAAGACGACCACGGAGTAAGCCAGCACGATAATGACGAAGCCTTTGACCGCCCCGAAACCAAAGCCGAGGAGCCTGTCAACCGGCCCGATCGCTGACCCGCGGCTTGCCCGTCCCATACGCCGCGCAATGAAACGGCCTGCAAAATAAGGAAGGAATGACAGCAAAAAGAACGCCAGTACCCCTGCACCGGTTTCATACGGCAGATATTGTGACAGGTAAAACGTTGCTGTTTCATGGAAATAATGGACGGCCAGCAAGGACAAGCACCACGCTGCCAACGACATGACTTCCTCGACGAAGCCGCGAAAAAAGCCGCCAACTGCGCAAACGCCGACAAGGAACAGGACTGTGTAATCGAAACCGGTCATAATGGTTATGCCTATGACCCGCCCATGACACGGTCAATCAGATTTGGCAGCAGCTTGAGCGGTGAGTACTTCAGGCCAGCAACCTTTTCTGCGCCCGCTTCCGGTCCGCACCCGCGCGTAAAGCCCAACTTGGCAGCCTCGCGCATCCGGACAGGCGTATGCGCAACCGGGCGCACTTCACCCGACAGCGATATTTCGCCAAACCAGATTGAATCAGCAGGAAGCGGCCTGTCTGCCAAAGCCGAAACAAGTGCGGCGGCCACGGCCAGGTCGGCTGCAGGATCAGTCAATCGATATCCGCCTGCGACGTTGAGATACACTTCGGCTGTCGAGAAATTTAGCCCGCACCGCGCCTCAAGCACAGCCAGCAACATGGCAAGCCGCCCGCTATCCCACCCCACAACCGCGCGACGCGGCGTGGCACCACTGGCAAGGCGTACGGTCAGCGCCTGTATTTCAACCAGCACCGGGCGCGTGCCTTCAAGTGCCGGGAACACGGCGCTGCCCGGAACTTCCTGTTCACGCCCTGACAAAAACAGCAACGATGGATTGCCGACTTCTTCAAGGCCGGATCCCGCCATTGCGAAAACGCCGATTTCGTCCACTGCGCCAAAGCGGTTTTTGATTGCCCGCAATATCCGGTATTGGTGACTGCGTTCACCTTCGAAGCTCATCACCACGTCAACCATGTGTTCCAGAACACGCGGGCCCGCGATAGATCCGTCTTTGGTGACATGGCCGACCAGCACCAAGGCGGCGCCGGTTTCCTTGGCATAGCGGATAAGCTCGAACGCGCAGCCGCGCACCTGGCTGACGGTTCCGGGCGCCCCCTCAATCTGATCCGAATGCATCGTCTGGATCGAATCGATCACGAGCAGCGCAGGCGGCTCCATCGTGCCGAGCGTGGTTAAGATGTCGCGTACCGATGTTGCCGCAGCGAGTTGGATTGGCGCTTTGCCGAGGCCCAACCGGTCAGCCCGCAACCGAACCTGATCAGACGCCTCTTCGCCGCTGATATAGACAGCAGAGCCACCTTCCATCGCCACTTTGGCCGAGGCTTGCAGCAGAAGGGTCGATTTGCCGATACCCGGATCGCCACCCATCAGGATTGCGCTGCCCGGAACAAGCCCGCCGCCAAGCGCGCGATCAAATTCGGCAATGCCTGTTTTGCGCCGTTGTGGCAGCGCAATGGGCGCATCAAGCGATACAAAGGCAACCCTGCGGCCACCGCTCGACAGATCATGCTTGGCTGAAAAGACCGTTTCAGGGGCTTCTTCAGCCAGCGTATTCCATTCGCTGCAATCGGCGCACTGACCCTGCCAGCGGTGCGTGACACTGCCACAAGCCTGGCAGACATAGCGGCGTTTCGGTTTGGCCATGCCACTCACTTATTCAGAACATAGGTGGAACGCAAGCGCGGCATTGCGCCAACTTCAGCCAAATCAGCAAGGATTTTGTAACCATGCCGATTGAGATCATCGTTAACGAGGCGCTGGTATCACAGCACGCTATGGCTGCACAAACTTCTCCCATGCTTGGCGTTAATCCGAAGCTGTATCGGCACTTTGCGATAGGCACGATTGCCATTGCGGTGATTGTCGCTGTATTTTCAAGCGGTGAAACGCAAGACGCGATTGCCAAAAATCAGCAGCAGATCGCGATTAAGAAGGCCGATGAGGCAAAGTTCGGGAAGACCAGACTGGTCGACAACCGCGATGATAGAGTCAAGCAGAGTATCGAAAGCGGCGGTTTCGGAGCAGAGCCATCCGCGCCGATGATCATAGACTCACCTGGCAATTCCGGTGGTGATGCCATGGCGACAGATATCGGCCCGCCAAAAATGCCCGTCATTATTGAACCCAATCAGGCGATGATGGCCAAGATGAACGCTGATGAGCGCAAAGCCTATCTCAAAGCGCTTGAGGATGACGCCAAAAAGCGGGCTGCAAAAGGCCCTTACGTTCCCACGAAAGCACAGCTAGCAGCCCTCGACGAAGCCTCTGCCGCGCGTGCCGGACCGCCAAGCACGGACTAGGCCGAGCACGCACTAGACTGGGCGCCAAATAGGCTGTGAGGGCCTTCAGCCTTTCGGCATCAATGCCATGGCTGAAATGACAAGCGCCTGCGCCCCTGCCGCGATCACCTTATCTGCCTCGGGAACGAAAAACGGACTGTGAAGCGACGGCAGGACTGTCCCATCCTTGCGCGCTTTTGCAAGATCGTCTGCGCGCCTTGCCCCGACCCACAAGATTGTCGCTTGGATATTCGCGCTATCGGCAAGACCGTATTCGCCAAAATCTTCGCCAGCCATTGTTGGTGTCGTTTCCACGACCCTGTCCGCACCAAGGCTTTGCGTTAAAACCGCGTTGATTTTCCGCGTGAAGTCCGGCGTGTTCCATGTTGCCCGGGTATGGGTTTCGCGCACCAGCACAGTCGGCATCCGGTCTTCCGGCAACCCTGCTGCAATGCCCTCGCCTTTGGCAATGCGGGCAATCCCGTCAAGCAAGCGCTGGCGATGGGCATCGCCATAGCTGCGCACGGTCAATTGCAACTGCGCCTCGTCGGGGATGATGTTGTGCTTTGCGCCTGCATGAAAGCTGCCGACAGTTACCACCGACGGCTCAAACGGGCTCATTTCGCGGCTGACCAGCGTTTGCAGGCGGGTCACGATCGCGCTGGCCAGAACGATGGGGTCTTTGGTCGTCTGCGGATAGGCACCGTGCCCGCCAAGCCCCCGCACGGTAAGGTCGACGCTATCGACATTGGCAAAGGAATATCCCGGCACGGTGCCGATCACGCCGCCCGCCAGATCACCGCTATCATGAAAAGCAATGGCATAATTCGGCTTGGGAAAGCGGGTGTAAAGCCCGTCGGCAAGCATGGCCCGCGCGCCCAGCCCGACTTCTTCGGCAGGTTGGCCGACCATGACCAGCGTGCCCGACCACATCTGCCGGTTGGCCGCCATCAGCCGCGCGACTTCGATCCATGCCGTCATATGTGTATCATGGCCGCATGCATGCATGATGCCGCTTTCCACGCCCGCCGTAGAAGTGCCGCGTGCCTTCGAGGCATAGGCAAGGCCCGTCTGCTCGATCACCGGCAAGCCGTCCATGTCAGCGCGAATCAGCACAACCGGCCCCGGCCCGTTGCGCATCACCGCGACGACGCCGGTCTTGCCAACCTTTTCGGTAACCTCGAACCCCGCTTTGCGCGCCTCTGCCGCAAGCCGCGCCGCTGAACGCACTTCCTGAAAGCTTAATTCAGGATTGGCATGAAAATCGCGATAGACCTCCATCAAACCCGGCAAATCACGGGCAATGGAATCGCTGATGGCATCTGCCTTGGCAGGTGTGGAGATGAGAGTGATAGCCGACGCGACGGCGAATAGTGTTTTCATGCAGAGCAAGCTACTTTGCCCGGCCCAACTAACAAACACTTTATGCGGATGGTGCCCCTGGCCCGACTCGAACGGGCACGTCTCTCAACAAACGATTTTGAGTCGTTCGCGTCTACCATTCCGCCACAGGGGCACAGGGTCTTCTGGGGACGGGCCTTAGCCACGCCCCCAGTGTCACGTCAAGTGTTGCGAAGCGCTTCTGCCACAAGCTTGTGCAACTTTGAATGAAGCGAGTCGTTTCCGGCAAGGATCGTCTCGTCACAGATGGGCAGCGAACGACCCTTGTAATCGGACACGAAGCCACCGGCCTCACGCACGAGCAAGCACCCTGCGGCGCTGTCCCATGGTTGCAGGCTGCTTTCCCAATATCCGTCATAGCGGCCAGCAGCCACCCATGCCAGATCAAGCGAGGCGGCACCGTTTCGGCGGACACCCGCAATGCGCGGGCCGATTTCGGCGTAAATCCGCGCCCATTCATTGATGTCGCCATGGCCGGCAAACGGGATGCCCGTAGCGATCAGCGCTTCATCCATATAGCGCCGTGCCGAAACGCGGAGCCTGCGGTCCTGCAACCACGCGCCACGGCTCTTTTCAGCCCAGAAGCTTTCGTCCGTGATCGGCTGATAGACGATCCCGGCGGTGACTTCACCCCAGTCCTTGCCATCCAGCGTGCGTTCTTGCACGGCAATAGAGATTGCAAAGTGCGGAATGCCGTGGAGGAAGTTGGTGGTGCCATCCAATGGATCAATGATGAAGCGCGGCTTGCCGTCTTCACCCGGAATTTCGCCGCCCTCTTCCATCAGGAAGCCCCAATCAGGCCGCGCTGCGCGCAATTCGTCCCACAAGGTACGCTCAGCCATCTGGTCGGCCTTGGAAACAAAATCCGCAGGCCCCTTCTTGCTCACCTGAAGATGTTCGACTTCACCAAAATCGCGACGCAAGCGCTGGCCCGCTTTGCGCGCAGCACGCTCCATCACGCGCATCAGGCCGGTAATTGCTGCCATGTAATCAGCCCACCTTGCCGACGTACGAACGCTCGTAAACGTCGACGATGATGCGTGTGCCGCTGCCGATGTGCGGCGGAACCATAACGCGGACGCCATTGTCGAGAATCGCCGGCTTGTACGACGAAGAAGCAGTTTGCCCCTTCACCACGGCATCGGCTTCAACGATGGTGGCTTCAACCTGATCGGGCAATTGAACCGAAATCGGGCGCTCGTCATACATTTCGAGAAGCACGGTCATGCCGTCCTGCAGGAATGCCGCGGCATCGCCCAAAAGATCGGAAGGCAGCGTGATCTGATCGTAGTTTTCCACGTCCATGAACACCAGATCCTCGCCCTCGGCATACAGGAACTGGAAGTCCTTGGTATCAAGCCGGACGCGTTCGATGGTGTCCTGGCTGCGGAAGCGGACGTTGGTTTTGCGGCCGTCGATGAGGTTCTTCATCTCGACCTGCATGAACGCACCACCCTTGCCTGGCTGGGTGTGCTGGGTCTTGGCAACTTTCCAGATGCCCTTTTCGTATTCCAGGATATTGCCCGGACGGATGTCCACGCCGCTGATCTTCATGATGAAAAGAGCCTTATAAAGGAAAGGGGTCTTAATAAAGGGAAGCGCGGCCCTTAGCCGCTCATGGCCGTTGCTTCAAGCGGGCGTCGCATGCTAGCGCAAATTCAATGAAACGCACCGCACTTCTCGCCCTCGGGCTGGCCAGCCTTGCCACATCGGCCAATGCCGTACCGGGCGGCAAGTTGATGACGCTCCAACTGGGCGCGTGGACGTGCGAAGTGCCTGGCGATGCAACGGTTATGCCGATCGCAAAGCCCGAACTCAGCTTCACCGCAGTAGCTGATTCGAGCTACATTTCTCCCGAAGGCATCCGCGGTTCGTATTTACGCCTTGCTGGCGATGTCACGCTTACCAGCGGGACATTTGCCGGTCGTCGTTTCACGATGGACGGTGAAGAAATCATGCGTGAATTGGTCGGCGGCGATAAAGAATCGGGCATCCGCTGCGTTCACGCCAGCCCGATCAACATGGCAACTTCGGGTTAAGCAGGCTGCCCATCGCGCCGCATGCGCCAATAGGCATAGCCAAGAATACCGGCAAACAGCGCGACACCAACCGGAAGGCTTGCCGCAAATCCATCCGCCAGCGCCAATGCATCCGGATTGTCCGTAGCTGCGACAATGGCGGCATAAGCGATGTTGAACAAGCTATCGCCAACGATCAAGCCGGTCGCGGTCAAAACGCCCATGCGTTCGGCCAAGTCTGGCGCTTTCTGCCGGGCGGCCCAGCGATTGTAGAGATGCCCGAGTACCGCGCCCACGATTACCAGCATCGTCACTTGGGTGGGCAGATACATACCCATACCCACAGCGAGCGGCGGCAAGCTTTTGCCTGAACGCTTGAGCACTTCATCCACAGCGATCACGCCCGCGCCGATGGCCGCGCCAAGCCCGACCAGATCCCAATCAAGGCTGCCGCCCAGAACCCCTTGGGCAATGGCCGAGATCAAGGCTGCTTGCGGCGCAGACAGAGGTTTCTCGCCTGCTCCGGGGGCGCCCTGAAAACCAAAGGTTGAATTGAGCAAGTCGAGAATGGGCGGGATCACCAAAGCGCCAAACAGCACGCCAAGCACCAAGGCCACTTGCTGACGCCAAGGCGTCGCGCCGACAAGCTGGCCGGTCTTGAGGTCTTGCAGATTGTCGTTCGAAATTGTGGCCACACCAAACACGATGGCCGTGACGAACAACGCAAAGGCGACCAGGGCTTTGGTATCGGCCTCGCTCCCACCTTGCCCGAAGAGCCCCAGCAGCAGCAGTGAAATACCGAGCGCGGCCAGAATGCCGACGCCTGAAATCGGACTGTTGGATGCCCCGATCAGGCCAGCCATGTAGCCGCAAACCGACGCGATAATCACGCCTGCGACCAGCACATAGACAACCGACGCAACCAGCGTCATGCCAAGCGCGCCCGCAACCGGCCCGCCTACAGCGAAATCAGCCAATAACAGGGCGATGGGGATCATCGAAAGCACGATGGTGGCCCCGACGATGCCGATGGGAATATCCCGCTCGGTTATGGCAAGGCTTTCAAAGCCAGCGCCTTTGCGCGCCTTGTTTGCCGCAAGCGCGCTGGCAATGCCGCGAACAATCGGGCCGATGACGCGCAGCAAAGTCCAGATCGCTGCGACACCGATTGTCCCGGCGCCAACGAAGCGGATCTTTTCGCGGAAAACCGAACTCACGAAATCGGCAAGGTCAGTCCCTGCGGGCGGACCACCGGCGGTGAATTGCGGCATGAGTACGCCAAAGCTGATGACAATCCCGGTCAACATGGCAAGGCCGACGGCGATGCCGACAAGATGCCCGACGCCGACCAGAGCAAGCGACAAGCCGCCGAACAGCATCGATCCGCCGGTGCCCATCTTGAACACGCCGCCCACTTCCTCCACCGCGAACTTCATCTTGGCAAGCAACGGATAGAGCGCGGCCAGAAGTCCGCCTGCGGTAACTGCGGCAAGGCCTTTGCGGTTTTCCTCTTCGCCGCCAACGCCTGCACCAACTTTCAGAACTTCAGCAGCAGCAACGCCTTCGGGATAAGGCAAATCCGACCCTGTCACGAGGGCGCGGCGCAAGGGCACCGAATACATCACCCCCAAAATGCCGCCAACGGCGATGACCGCGACGGATTCCCAATACGGGAAATCTGCCCACCATCCCACCATGACCAAACCCGGCAGCACGAAAACAATCGCCGAGAGCGTGCCGGCCGAACTGGCGATAGTCTGGACGATGTTATTTTCCTGGATAGTCGTGCCGGAAAACGCGCGCAGCACCGCCATGGAGATCACTGCAGCAGGTATTGAGGTGGCGAATGTCAGCCCGATCCGCAGGCCAAGGTAGACATTGGCGGCCGTGAATACGACCGTCAGTAACGCGCCGAGGATGACGCCTCGGACAGTCAGTTCCCTTGGGCCAGCAGTCCCGATCATGCGCCACTCCAGTTTGCCATGTTCAAGGCGCTTGTCTGGCACGTGCTGCGCACGGGGGGAAGTGCGTTCAGCTTACGAACGCAACCTTGGTTGATCCGCTTACCATTTGTGCAAGGCGGGCAGCGTCCCAATTGGTCAGCCGCACACAGCCATGGCTTTGCGCGCGGCCAATCGTATGCGGCTCTGGCGTGCCATGAATGCCGTAATGCTCTTTGGACAAATCGATCCAGACCACGCCCACCGGACCATTAGGTCCCGGTGGCAGCAGATGCTCACCCTTGCTGTCGGGCACATCCCAGAACAGGCTGGCATCATAGCTGAATTCGGGATTGTACGACTTGCCGTTGATCGCCCAGTTGCCCAGCGGCAAAGGGTCTTTGTCCGAACCGGTTGTGACCGTAAACAGCGCGACAAGCTTGTCTGCCTTGTCAAAAACCTTGAGTGTTCCGGCGCTCTTGCTCACGACAATTCGCGAAGCGGTTGGCTGTGACGTGCCGACACCAAGGCTGATCAATGTCGTTGCCCAATCCTTGTTTTCGACGGTTGCCGCATCGAAACCGTCGGCTCCTACATTGGGCACACGCAATTGCTGGCCTGCACGATATACTGCCGGTTGGGGCTCTGCCGCCTGCGAAGCCGCATCTGACGGAACCGATGTAGGATTGAGCATGCGCAACACATCGGGGGTCGTATGGAACCGCTCCGCCAGCTTTTCTTCGAGCGATGTGTATCCCATCGCTGAAAGCTTGGCCTGTTCAGTCGTTTCCTTTGGCAAAGGCACGAACGGGCCACGCGCAAAGTCTTCAGGGATCGTCACGACGCGGGTCGCCGCAATGTTTGACCACGGCGCCAATGCCTGCAGCGTGGCAGGATCGAATTTGCCGGTCACAGGGATTTCCGTGGCAGTTTGAAAGCCCTCAAGCGCATTGCGCGTCGACAGCCCCTCTTTGCCGTCAATTATGCCCGGAGCAAAGCCCAACCGTTCCAAAACCACTTGCGCTTGCATCACGGGCAGCGGGGTATCCTCGCGTTCTCCCGGTTGCCCCGGCGCCGGATCGCGCGATGTCATTGGGTCAGGCGCCAGAACGGTCGCCGCATCCTCTGACGGCGCGGACTGCTGCGGTTCGGATTGGCAAGCGGAGAGAGAAACGAAGGCGAGCGCGGCTGCGGTGGCGTGACGGAGCATCTGAAATCCCGGAAAGTTATCCGGTCAGAACGCTCGGACAGACGCTCAAGTTCCCCCCGCCCTCAATCCCGGTCAGTGGAGCGAGGATTGGTACGGATCGCTTCGTGGAACGCCACAATTGCGGCCGCTTCATCACCACCCCAAACGGCGTTGCTAACCGCGATGAAATCTGCCCCGGCTTGCACCAACGGGCCACAATTGGCAGGCGTAATGCCACCAATCGCCACACAGGGAAGCTCAAAAATACCCTGCCACCATTCCAGCAGGTCCAGCCCGGCCACAAATTCGGTATCTTTGGTCGTCGACGGGAAGAATGCGCCAAATGCCACATAGTCCGCGCCCGCTTCACCTGCGGCCATGGCAAGGTGTCGGCTGTCATGGCAGGTTACGCCAATTTGCGCATCGCGGCCAAGCCGCTCGCGCGCCTCACGCACATCGCCGTCTTTCTGCCCCAAATGCACACCATCGGCGTCAAGCCGTTTGGCCAGGCTGACCGAGTCATTGATAATAAACGCAACTTCGCGGTCTGCACAAATGCGCTGGAGCGGTTCGGCAAGGCGCGCTGCGGCGTGATCATCAAGCCCTTTGACCCGAAACTGAAATGCAGCGACCGGCCCGGCATCGAGCGCGCGTGCAAGACGGTCAGGGAATGCACCCTCAACATCAAGAGGGGAAATCAGGTAAAGTTCGCTGGTAAGGTTCGTCATAGCTGCGGCCCTTATCCATGCGTCGCTGATACCGCAAGAAAAACGCCCCGCCCCGGCTTTTGCCGGGTGCGAGGCGTGCCTTTCCGTCCTCTCAAACGGTTATCAGGCTGGTACCGCAATCTTGTTTGTCGATCCAGCGTAGATTTCGTCAATGGCAGCGCCCAATGCTGCATCAAATTCCGCGTCCGTCATCTGATGACGCAAGTCTTCCAGCAGCGCACGGCTGAAGCTGGCGATGATACCGGTGTTCTTGGCCAGTTCGACACACGCCTCAGGACGCTTGTAACCACCCGACAGCGCAACAACGCGCAGAACCTTGGGGTGCGCCACTAAAGGATCGAATGTGCATGGCGCGACAGGCAGCGACAGCTTCAGCATCACTTGAACACCGTTAGGCAGTGCATCCAAAGCCTTCAAGATTTCACCGAGCAGGATCGTGTCACACTCTGCGCGGGTTTCGCTCTTGATGTTCACTTCAGGCTCAATGATCGGCATCATGCCATGGGCCAGAACCTGCATGCCCACTTCGAACTGCTGCTTTACAACCGCGGCAATACCTTCGCGGTTTGCCGAATTGATGACCGAGCGTTCCTTGGTGCCGAATACGCCCAACGCCTTTGAGCGCGTCAGAAGTTCGTCCAGCGTTGGCATCGGCTTCATAAGCTGAACGCCGTTGGCTTCGTCTTCCAGGCCCTTGTCGATCTTGATAAAGGGAACCACGCCATTTTCGATCAATGCCTGCGGTACCGACTTGCCATCAACAGTGCCGTCCATCGTGCGTTCAAACAGGATCGCGCCGATCACTTTTTCGCCGTGAAACACGTCCGAGCTGATGATCCGAGCGCGCATACCATGGATCAGGCCGAACATTTCTTCTTCGGTGGTCCAAGCATCTTCGGTTACGCCGTAACCCGCCAAAGCCTTGGGCGTGGACCCACCAGACTGGTCCAAGGCGGCGATAAAGCCATTGCCCGAGGCCATCTTTGCGGTCATTTCGGTTGTGTTCATGAGCCCGTCCTGTTCTCGTGGAAGCCCGGAAAACAGGCTCCGCATACCTATGCGCAAGTGCGCCAAAATAATGCGCCATGATTTGGCGCATAGCTATCCGTTGACACGCCATAATAAGGCGCGTGCCGCAGTGCAACACGCGCCTTTAAAAAATAATCAATGGCTCCAAAAATTATGCGCCAAGAGCGGCCACGCCAGGCAATTCCTTGCCCTCCATCCATTCAAGGAAGGCACCGCCCGCCGTCGAAACATAGGAAAAGTCGCTGCCGACGCCCGCATGATTAAGGGCTGCCACAGTATCGCCCCCGCCCGCGACCGAAACCAGCGAACCTTCTTTGGTCAGTGCCGCTGCCGTTCGGGCCAGTGCAACCGTTGCTGTATCGAACGGCTCGGTCTCGAAGGCACCCATTGGACCATTCCAGACCAGCGTCTTGCAGGTTTTCAACACGTCGGCGAGCGCTTCAACCGCAGTCGGGCCAACGTCAAGGATCATCTCGTCAGCCGCCACTTCGTGGACGTTGCACGTCCGCAAGCTTGGCGGATTGGCCGCAAATTCTTTCGATACGACAACATCATAAGGCAGATGGACGGTGCAACCGGCCTTGTCAGCGTTTTCCAGAATTTCGTCAGCGGTCGAGGTCAGGTCATGCTCGCACAACGACTTGCCAACGGCCACCCCGCGCGCGGCAAGGAACGTGTTGGCCATGCCACCACCGATGATCAGGTGATCAACTTTACCGACCAGATGCTTGAGCACATCAAGCTTGGTCGAAACCTTTGCACCGCCGACGACGGCTGCGACCGGATGTTCCGGCTTGCCCAGCGCCTTTTCAAGCGCGGTCAATTCAGCTTCCATGGCGCGTCCTGCAAAAGCGGGAAGCGCGTGGGCAAGGCCTTCTGTCGATGCATGCGCGCGGTGCGCAGCAGAGAAGGCATCGTTGACGTAGAAATCGCCGAGGTTGGCAAAGCGTTCGACCACAGCAGGATCGTTCTTTTCTTCGCCACCGAAGAAGCGCGTGTTTTCAAGAATGGCAATGTCGCCTGCTTGAAGGGCGGCAACGGCTTCCTTGTCGCCCTCCCAGTCAATGAAGCTGACCGGGCGGCCCAGAACTTGCGACAAAGGCCCTGCCAACTTTTTCAGCGAGAATTCTTCCGAAGGCTGGCCTTTGGGCCGTCCGAAGTGCGCAAGGACCAAAACCTTTGCGCCCTTGTCCGACAGTTCGTTCAGCGTGGCGACAGTGGCACGCAGGCGCGTATCATCGGTTACAGCGCCATCCGCCATCGGAACGTTCAGGTCTTCACGGACAAGCACGGCCTTGCCGTTGACATCGCCAATATCGTCGAGGGTTTTGAAGGTCATTGCTCGATCCTCACTTCATCGCCAATGGCAATATCGCCATCGGTCAGGACCCGCCCACGCACACCGCCACGCCAATCCGGCAGCAGCGCGGCTTTCAGGCCGGGCAGAATTTCGTCCATGCGGCTGCAAGGATCGCATTCGCAGGTAACTTCTATGCGCAAGCTTTCGCCGATGGCGATGACTTTACCAGCCTCACGCGGGAGGCGGATGCCATGCACCAGCAAGTTCGCGCGACGTTCGTGCCAAGGGAGAATCCGATCAGCGCTCAGAGCCAGGTCTGCAAGCGCTGCATCCCAGCTTTCCGCCTCGATCAGCGAAATCTGTCGACGACCCTTCCCACCGGGGCGGATCGCACCGCGAAGATCACCCCGCACGCCGAGTTCACGGGTTACCGAAACATTTTGGAGCGTCTCAATGGCTCCGCGCGACCGATCATGCCGCGCAATGCCACCAAGACGCCCCATGTTTTCCACCAACCTTAAAGGAACTTGGCCATCACGCCTGCGGTATCCAGCATGCGGTTCGAGAAGCCCCATTCGTTATCGTACCACGAAAGAACACGAACCAGCTTGCCTTCCAGAACGGCAGTTTCAAGGCTGTCGATGGTCGATGAATGCGAATCGTGGTTGAAGTCGATCGAGACCAGCGGCTCTTCCGTGTAGCCCAGAACGCCCTTCAACGGACCTTCAGCGGCCGCCTTGAGAACAGCATTCACTTCGGCCAGCGTCGTGTCGCGCTTTGGCGTGAAGGTCAGGTCAACGACCGATACGTTTGGCGTTGGCACGCGGATCGATGAACCATCGAGCTTACCCTTGAGGTCTGGAAGAACTTCACCCACGGCAACGGCTGCGCCGGTGCTGGTCGGGATCATGTTCATCGCAGCAGCGCGGGCGCGGCGGGGATCGCTGTGGATCTGGTCAAGGATCTTCTGGTCGTTAGTGTACGAATGGATCGTGGTCATCAGGCCGCGTTCGATACCAATCGCTTCGTGCAGAACCTTGGCCATCGGCGCGAGGCAGTTGGTGGTGCACGATGCGTTCGACACAATCTTGTGATCGCCGGTGATCTTGTCATCGTTCACGCCGAACACGACCGTGAGGTCAACATTCTTGCCCGGAGCAGAGATCAACACGCGATTGGCACCTGCATCAAGGTGCTTCTGGCCACCTTCACGCGTGGTGAAGAAACCGGTGCATTCCAGAGCAATATCAATGCCGTTGGCAGCATGCGGCAGATTGGCAGGATCGCGCTCAGCCGTCACTTGAATACGCTTGCCGTTGACGATCAGATCATTGCCATCAACCGAAACATCGCCCGCGAATGCGCCGTGAACGCTGTCGCGCTTGAACAACAATGCGTTGGCTTTGGCGTCCGCCAGGTCGTTGATCGAGACCAGTTCAAGGCCGCAATCGGGCCGTTCGAGGATGGCGCGTGCAACATTGCGCCCGATACGTCCGAAACCGTTGATTGCAACCTTGGTCGCCATGAGAGGTTCTCCTGTTTAAACTACGATACCCGCGCGAGGATTTGCGGAACAATCTTTTCAACCGTAAGACCGAAATGGTCGAACAGCGCTTCAATGGGGGCCGATGCACCGAACGAATCGATGCCGATGGTCAGGCCATCGCCGACGTACTTTTGCCAGCCTAATGTGACGCCTGCCTCAATCGAGACTTTCAGCGCATCTGCCGGCAGAATGCCTGTGCGGTAAGAGGCGTCCTGCTCGTCGAACAGTTCCCAGCATGGCGCGGACACCACGTCTGCGCCGATGCCCTGGGCTTCAAGGGCGACAGCGACGTCCTTGGCGATGGCAACTTCCGAACCCGTAGCAATCAGCACAACCTTGCGCTCTGCTTGTGCTTCAACCAGACGGTAAGCACCGTTGGCGCTCTTCATGTCGGCATCAAAACGCACCGGAGGGAGGTTCTGGCGGGTCAGCGCGAGAACCGAGGGACGGTCCTTGTTCGCCAGCGCCAATGCCCACGCCTCGGCAGTTTCGATGGCGTCTGCGGGGCGGAACACCAGCAAGTTGGGGATCATGCGCAAGGACATGACATGTTCAACCGGCTGATGGGTCGGGCCATCTTCGCCAAGGCCGATGGAGTCGTGCGTCAGGACATAGACAACGCGCTGATGCTGCAATGCCGACATGCGGATCGCGTTGCGGCAATAGTCCGAGAAGATCAGGAAGGTGCCGCCATAAGGGATCACGCCGCCATGTAGCGCCATTCCGTTCATCGCCGCAGCCATGCCGAATTCGCGGATGCCGTAATAGACGTGACGCCCGGCGTAGTCGTCGGCAGTGAACGGCGTGGTCGACTTGGTCTTGGTGAGGTTTGAGCCAGTAAGGTCAGCCGAACCGCCCACGAGTTCAGGCACGTTCGCCGTAAACGCTTCCAAGGCCATTTCGCTGGATTTGCGCGTGGCAACCTTGGGTGGATTGGCGATCAACGACTGGATATAAGCGTCAAAGCCCGTTTCAGCCGGAAGCACGCCGTCCATGCGGCGAGCAAGCTCAGCAGCCTTGGCATTGCCTGCGGCACGTGCTTCCCAAGCGGCATGGTCAGCCTGACCAAGCGCCCCTGCGGCGCGCCAGTTGGCCATGATTTCGGCAGGCACTTCGAAAGGAGCCGCCGTCCAGCCCAGATATTCGCGCGCGGCGGCGATTTCGTCTGCCCCCAGTGGCGAGCCGTGGACATTATGGCCGCCCTGCTTGTTCGGCGCGCCCTTGCCGATCACGGTGCGGCAAGCAACCAGTGACGGGCGCGGATCAACCGCAGCTTCAGCCAAAGCCCGGGCGATATCGGCAAAGTCATGCCCGTCGCACGTCGTCACATGCCAACCGCTGGCGGTATAGCGGGCAAGGATATCTTCGGTGGTTGAAAGCGATGTGTCGCCGTCAATCGTGATCTTGTTGTCGTCCCACAGAACGTTCAGACGGCCAAGCTTTAAGGTCCCTGCAAGCCCGATCGCTTCGTGATTGATGCCTTCCATCAGGCAGCCGTCACCTGCCACAACCCATGTCTTGTGATCTACCAGATCATCACCGAACTGGGCGTTCAAATGGCGTTCGGCCATTGCCATGCCGACCGCCATAGCCAGACCTTGCCCCAGTGGACCAGTCGTACATTCAACCCCGTCCAGCATGAAGTTTTCGGGGTGACCGGCGCACGGACTGTTCAACTGCCGGAAATTGCGGATGTCCTGCATCGTTGGCGCGGCATAACCCGTCAGGTGCAACAACGCGTAAATCAGCATCGAACCGTGGCCTGCCGACAGGACGAACCGGTCACGATCAGACCAGTTTGGTGCTGCCGGGTCATGTTTCAGGAATTGCGTCCACAACACGGTTGCCACATCGGCCATGCCCATCGGCATGCCGGGGTGGCCCGAATTTGCAGCCTGAACCGCATCCATGGCGAGCGCGCGGATCGCGTTGGCCATTGGTGCCAACTTGTCCTGACTGTGCGCCAGCGCGCCGGATTCGCGTGTCATGCTTGCAAAAAACCTTCCATGTCGTGCGGTCAGCAGCGACCTTTACAATGGTTTCCGAATGATTCGGAGCGCGGCCTCTTTGGTCACGCTGGCCGCTATGGTCAAGGCTGAGGCGACGACAGGCGATCGTTCAATGGCATAGATTGACGCTATGCGGCGGCATTTTCTGGGTTGGCTGTTGCGATAAACCAACAATCTGTTAGCGTTCATGCCCATGGCGACTGAAGCATTGGATGCCGCGCTGGATCGGCTTGAGCAAGCGCTCGGCAGGGTCGAGGGGGCTGTTTCACAACTGGGCAATCATGGCGGCGAGGCTGGCCAGGAACTGGCTATTCTCAAAGTTCGCCACCGGAAGCTGAAAGATACTGTCGCGCAAGAACTGCAGCAACTGGACCTGTTGCTGGCAGGCCTGCCCAAATGAGGAAATTCGGTTGATAAACGTCAACCTTCCAATTGGCGGGCGTTCGTTCGCCGTATCTTGCGCCGAGGATGAGGAACCCCACGTCGAAATGTTGGGCCGCATGCTCGATGATCGCGCGCGCAAAATGGGCGGAGCGCCCAATGAAGCCCGAATGCTGCTGGTCGTCGCACTTATGCTTGCCGATGAATTGCACGAAGCGCATCGTCAGGCGCCACCACCAGAAAATACAGCCCAACCATCCGCTTTGGCGCGCGAAATGAATGAGCAGGCCGCCGAACGGATCAACTTATTGGCAGAACGGCTCGAAAAACTTGGGCAAGCCCTTGAGCATGGGCCTGCGAAGGCCTAACTAGAGGGTGACGGGATCTGCCCGGCACGAGCCGCATGAATATCCCTGAGGCTATAAGCAATCCAAGGGGTCTGCCCCTGTCTGGGACCCTGGTCCCGGGTAAGCGGTCCCCACCTGACGTCGAGGCGTCAGAGGATTTTCCGAGCTAACGACCCATGGTGGGCCCGTCACCCCCCTTTTTTGAGCCTTCGGAGTTGAGCGTGGACGGAAAAGCAGCACTGCGCCGTGACCTGAGGGCGAAGCGCAATGCCCACGTTCTTGCACTGGACCCGCGCTTTCGGGCGCTGATGTTCAAACAGCCCCCCTCACCTGTTGCAGCGCTTGTTCCGGCTGACGCCACGGTTGGCGTCTATCTCGCCGGACCGGGTGAAGCACCGGCAACGGCTTATGCGCGGCATTTCCATGAAGCTGGCCACAAGGTTGTTTTACCGTGGTTCGCAAACCGTGCCGCGCCGATGACGTTCCGCGAATGGCGCTCACCATGGGTTGATGACATGCTTGTCCCCGGCCCTTGGCAAGGCATCGCCCAACCTGATGCTGACGCCTCCGAATTTGTACCGGACGTAGTGTTCGTGCCTTTGGTCGGTTTTACCGCAGAAGGTGACCGGCTGGGCCAAGGCGGCGGCCATTATGACCGGTGGCTGGCAGCAAATCCCGGCGCAGTGCCCATCGGCCTTGCCTGGGACTGCCAATTGGTCAGCGACCTGCCCTGTGAGACGCATGACCGCCCGCTCCACGCCGTGGTAACGCCTACGCGAATCTATGGCCCTTGGGAGTTGGCAGCATGAAGCATGACGAGCGCCCTGACTGGCAGCCGACATGGCGCAAGCCGATTGGCATCATTCTGTTGCTCGTTGCGCTGACACTTTATGCCGTGGCAATCGCATCGGCCTCGTCCATCATTGGTCAATGGCATGTTCTGCTGCAAACGCTGGTATACATTGTACTGGGCGTCGCATGGCTATTGCCGCTGCGCCGATTCCTGATCTGGATGGAAACCGGCCGCTGGGGCTGACACGTCCCAAACCCGCGCAGAAGGCAGCGCCTTAATTCCGGAATATAGGGAAAATTCCCCAAGGTGGCGCGAGTGACGGGACTTGAACCCGCGACCCTCGGCGTGACAGGCCGATACTCTAACCAACTGAGCTACACCCGCTCGCCCCTTGGGGAGACGCGCCTCTATGGCAGGTTGATCGGGCTGTCAACACACTGCGAACGGTAATTTCTGTTGAACATTGCGGACAAAGAAAAAGGCGCCCGAAGGCGCCTTTTTCATCTTCCCAATGGCGCGAGTGACGGGACTTGAACCCGCGACCCTCGGCGTGACAGGCCGATACTCTAACCAACTGAGCTACACCCGCTCGCCCTTGGGAGCGCCGCCTCTATGGCAGTGATCGCACCCTGTCAACGCTCAACGTACAGCATTTTTGAGCGAGACAGAAAAACTTGGTTTAACAGCGTTAACCACGTTTTAGCGTCTCTTTGGCAAACCGGTGTCTGGCGCAATCTGTGCGTCAAAGGGACTTGGAATGCTTGCAAGATCGATTGCCGTAAGCGCTGGTAGCGCTGTCGCCGTGTGTGCGCCGGTTGCAGCACAAGCAGCCGCCACCGTTCGCTTTGCAAGCGACGTTTTTGTCGAGAAGTTCGTGACGGCACCTGGTGGCCACAAAAGCCGCATCCTTGCCCGCGCGGATCGTTTAAGCCCCGGCGACAACGTAATCTTTGTGGTGAACTGGATTGCCCGGCGCGGAGATCAGTTCACTGTGACCAATCCCCTGCCCCGCACCGTCGCCTTTCAACGCAGCGTTGATGGTACAGAAGAAGTCTCGGTCGACGGCGGCCGTTCATGGGGCCAACTGGAAGACTTGCGTATACGTGACCGTGATGGCTTCATTCGCGCAGCTTCGCCCGAAGATGTAACCCACTTGCGCTGGCGCGTGCCGGGGAATGTCGCCTTGCGCGGCAGTGGGCAGCTTACCTATCGCGGCGTCGTGCGCTGATTCAGTCGGCCAGCAACAATACCGGCGTCTCGATCAGCTTCTTGACGGCTTGCACAAAACTGGCCGCGTCATGGCCATCAACCACGCGATGATCGCAACTGATAGATATATTCATCAGCTTGCGCTTCTCGATCCGTTCACCGCCCATGCCATCGGAAACAAACATCGGGCGTTCAACGATGCGATTGGGGCCGATGATGGCCACTTCTGGCCGATTGATGACCGGCGTCGTTGCAATCCCGCCCAAAGGACCAAGCGAAGTCAGGGTAAGCGTTGATCCTGAAAGCTCTTCGGATTTTGCCGATCCGTTACGCGCAGCTTCCGCCAAACGTCCGATTTCTCGCGCCAATTGCCACAAGTTCAACGTTCCGGCGTTGCGAATGACCGGCACCATCAAACCGGCAGACGTTTGCGCGGCGATACCCAGATGCACCGCGCCGTAACGCGTGACGATCCCCGCCTCGTCATCATAGCGTGCGTTGATCATCGGGAACTGCGGCAAAGCGCGACAGATGGCCGTAATCAACAATGGCAACATCGTCAGTTTGGGCTTGTCGCCCCTGCTGGCGTTAAGCTGTCCTCGCATAGTCTCAAGCGCCGTTACGTCACACTCTTCGACGTAGGAGAAGTGCGGAATATTGCGCTTGGATGCGGCCATATTCTCGGCAATCCGGCGGCGCATGCCGATGACCTTGATCTGTTCATCACCGCGATCGTGCCCAGCAGGCCGGTATCCGCCCGCAGCGTTGTACGCCAGGAACTGGTCAAGATCGGCATGACGGACGCGGCCTTCGTCCGAGGGGCGCACTTCGGCAAGGTTGATGCCAAGGTCAGCCGCCCGCTTTCGCACAGCGGGGCTGGCCAGGACCTTTGCTTCCGCCCCCCGCCCGTTCGTGTCGGGCGAGGTCGAGCCACTTTCCGATGACATGGCCGGGCTTACGAGCCGAACGGATGCGCGTGGTGTCTCGACTTCGCTCGACACGAACGGCAATTGGGCATCTGGAGCAGCTTGTTCTTCGAACGGCGTTTCGACGTCTATACGCTCTGCAAGGATTTCTGCTTTGGGCGCAGGGGCTGTCGCATCAGCGTCAACTTCGCCTTCAACCTCGATTACGACCAGCGCCGAACCGATCGCTACTACATCACCAACTTCGCCAGCGACCGAGATGACGCGCCCGGACACCGGACTTTCCATCTCGACAGTCGCTTTGTCTGTCATCATGTCGGCAATGCGGCCATCTTCTTCAATCTGGTCGCCGACGGCCACGTGCCACGCCACGATTTCAGCCTCGGCAATGCCTTCACCGATGTCGGGCAGACGGAATGTATAAGTTGCCATAGCAATCAGGCTTTCATCAAACGGTCGATAGCCTCGCCAATGCGGACCGGTCCGGGGAAATAGGCCCATTCAAGGCTGTGGGGATAAGGCGTGTCAAAGCCGGTCACGCGCTCGATCGGCGCTTCCAGGTGATAGAAGCAGCGCTCCTGCAGCAATGCGGACAGTTCGGCGCCAAAACCGCAAGTGCGCGTCGCTTCATGGACAATCAGGCATTTGCCCGTTTTCTCCACCGACTTTTCCACAGTCTCTATATCGAGAGGTACCAAGGAACGCAGGTCGATGATCTCGGCGTCAACGCCTTTTTCAGCACAAACCGCAGCGGCCACATGCACCATCGTGCCGTAAGCCAGCACAGTGAATGCCTGCCCCGGACGGACAATGCGCGCCTTGCCCAAGGGAATCGAATAATAGCCTTCGGGCACCTCACTGTCGGCGTGTTTTGCCCAAGGCTCTACCGGTGTGTCGTAATAGCCGTTGAACGGGCCGTTATAGATGCGCTTTGGTTCAAAGAAGATCACCGGATCGTTGTCTTCTATGGCCGCAATCAGCAATCCCTTGGCATCGTACGGGGTGGAGGGAATGATCGTCTTGATGCCCGAAACGTGCGTAAACAATGCCTCGGGGCTTTGGCTGTGCGTCTGACCGCCAAAAATCCCGCCGCCAAAGGGCGAACGGACGGTCATGGGCGCAATAAACTCTCCTGCCGAACGATAGCGCAGCCGTGCCGCCTCTGACACGAGCTGGTCCAGACCCGGATAGATGTAATCGGCAAACTGGATTTCAGGCACGGGCCGCAGGCCATATGCACCCATGCCCACCGCAACGCCGATGATCCCGCATTCACTGATCGGAGTGTCAAACACGCGGGTCTTGCCATGCTTTTTCTGCAAGCCCGCCGTCGCCCGAAAAACGCCGCCAAAATAGCCGACGTCCTCGCCCATCACGACCACGTTGGGGTCGCGTTCCATCATGATATCCAGCGCATCGTTGATGGCTTCGATCATGTTCAGACGGCGCGCAGGCGCGTCCTGCAATGATACCGGAGTTTCGTCCACGATCATGACTCTTTCCATTCCGGCCATTTGATCCGGCGCTCACGGATGGCTTGTTCGCTTTGTTCCTTGAGGTGCCAGGGCAATTCTTCGAACACATCTTCGAACATGGTGTGGAACGGATGATGCAAGCCGTGTCCAAGGATACCGTTCTTTTCGGCTTCCTTGGTGGCTGCCTTGACCTGATCGACAAGTTCGCGATCCATCGCCACTTGCTGGTCTTCCGACCATTCGCCCAGCGCGATCAGATGCCGCTTCAACCGCATGATCGGGTCGCCCAGCGGCCATTCCTCGCGTTCATGCGCGGAACGATACTGGCCCGGATCATCCGATGTCGAATGCCCCTCTGCCCGATAAGTGAAGTGCTCGATCAAAGTCGGACCGGCGTTTGAACGCGCGCGGTTGGCCGCCCATTCAGTCGCTGCGTAAACCGCCAGCGGGTCGTTCCCGTCCACGCGAATACCGGCGATGCCATAGCCGATTGCGCGCGCCGCAAACGTGGTCCGCTCAGCCCCGGCAAATCCGGAAAAGCTTGAGATGGCCCATTGATTGTTGACGACGTTGAAAATGACAGGTGCATTATAAACCGCAGCAAAGGTCATCGCCGAGTGGAAATCACCTTCTGCCGTAGACCCTTCGCCAATCCACGTCGCGGCAATCCGGCTATCGCCCTTTATCGCGCTGGCCATCGCCCAACCCACGGCTTGCGGATATTGCGTGGCAAGGTTGCCCGAAATCGAAAAGAATGAAACTTCGCGCGCCGAATACATGATCGGCAACTGCCGACCCTTCAATTTGTCGGCACGGTTGGAATAGATCTGGTTGACCATTTCCACCAACGGATAGCCGCGCGAAATCAGAATGCCCTGCTGGCGATAGCTGGGAAACACCATGTCATCATGCGCCAGCGCCATGGCGGGGGCGACCGACGTTGCCTCTTCGCCCGTACACTTCATATAGAAGCTGGTCTTGCCCTGCCGTTGGCCGCGATACATCCGGTCATCAAACGCGCGGGTCAGCGCCATGGTGCGCAGCATGCGGCGCAGAGTGTCCGCATCAAGCTTCGGGTCCCAAGGGCCAACCGCGTGGTGATCTTCGTCCAGCACCCGCACCATATCTAGGCATAACCGGTGCGTTTCGGCAGCCGCACAGCCTTCGTCCGGGCGCGGTTGTGCGCCTGCTGACGGAATGGCCAGGTGCGAATAATCCACCACATCGCCGGGCCTGAACCTGGGTTCAGGCACATGCAGGGATAGCGGCGGCAGGTTTCCGCGAAGTTTATCGGTCATGACTTATCGCCTGCATCTGACTGACTCTCCCGCGCCAAGACCCCAAGCATAAGCAAAAAGGGCTGCGACGCAATATTCCCGATGTGTGTTATTTTATTTCACACACCTTTGCGAGTCAATCAAGCAGATCAGACAGCCACTGGCGCACTCAATTGGCCTTGCGGGGCATATCCGGTAACCTCGAAGTCCTCGATCCTGTAGCCGAATATGTCATCCGGACGCCGCACTATCGAGAGGCGGGGCTCTCCATCCGGCTCCCGCGCAAGCTGCGCTGTGACCAGATCGGCGTGGTTAAGGTAAAGATGCGTATCTCCGCCCATCCAGACGAGTTCGCCCGGCTCAAGATCGCATTGCTGTGCAAGCATGCGCAGGAACACCGCCCCGCCCCACAAGTTGAACGGCAACCCCAGCGCCACATCACAACTGCGCTGATACAGCAAACCGTTGAGCCGGTTGCCGCTCACGTGGAACTGGTAGGTCTTGTGGCATGGCGGCAAAGCCATCTGGTCCAGTTCGGAAACATTCCAGCCTTCAACGATATGGCGGCGGCTGCCCGGATTGTTGCGCAGCGAATCCACCAGATCCGCCACCTGGTTCACGCCTTGAGGATGCTGACGAAACAGCCCTTCGCCTACAGGTTCATAAACCGGCCAGTTGACCCACTGCTTGCCATAAACCGGCCCAAGATTGCCCCATTGTGCAGCAAAGGCAGCATCTGCCACGATGCGCGCGGAGAACGCCTCGCGCGTAATATCCTCGCCACTGGCCTTGCGATATTTGTCCAGCGGCCAGTCCGTCCAGATTTGCACACCCTGCGCGCACAGATCACGAATGTTGGTATTACCGGTCAGAAACCACAGAAACTCGCGCGTTGCCGTCTTCCAGAATACGCGTTTGGTGGTCAAAAGCGGCATGCGGCCATCAGCAAGATCAAACCGCAATTGCGCGCCAAAGACTGACCGTGTCCCGACGCCGGTACGATCAACGCGTTCGTCCCCATGCTCCCAGATCTGGCGCATCAAATCGAGATATTGCCATTCGGGATGGCGCGCAGAATCAGCAATTTCGCTGGAAGACGTGGACATGCGCCTGCTTCTATCCGCCGATGCACCAACGCGCAAAACTCGGAGCAAAAAAACTTGTTTGCACCCGCTTGTCACTACCCGAAGCCCTTATTATACGGCCCCTCTGCCTTGTGACCGGGTAACCGGTTGCTGATCGGTCGGGGAATAGCTCAGCCTGGTAGAGCACTGTCTTCGGGAGGCAGGGGCCGGAGGTTCGAATCCTCTTTCCCCGACCAAATCATCTTTATGCAATGCTGCGGGGGCACCGCGGGAACGTCGGTTGCCTTTGTGGTTTCAGTCCGGGAACCCTTAATCCCGGAGCGCCCCATGACCAAAACTTACAAAGACGCCGTCGCCAAGCTTGAAGCCGATCATGATCTCATCGAGGCATTGTTCGAAAAAGTGAATGATGCCAGCGGCAAACAGAAACGCCGCCTCGGCATTCAGGCCGCAAACCTTGTCAAAATCCACATGACGCTGGAAGAAGAGTTCTTCTATCCGGCCCTGCGCGGCAAGGGCGATGATGACAAGATCACCGAGGGTTTGGTTGAGCATGACACCGGCAAATTCCTGATCAACGATATCCTTGCGCCTGAAACTGACGATGATTCTTTCGGCCCCAAGCTGCAAGTGCTGGGTGAGCAAATGGAGCATCATCACAAGGAAGAAGAGCAGGACAACAAAGGCGTGTTCGATCAGGCCCGCAAAGCCGACATCGACCTTGTTGCCATGCTGGACCAGATGATTGAGCGCGAGAATGAGCTACGTGCCCAACTGGCAGAAGATGACCTGCCCGATTGGGACATGAACTTTGTTGATGTGAGCGAAAGCACCTGACCATCTGTCAGCGACGAGTTGTGCAGGACCTGCTGCCAGTCCGTTTTGGCGGCTCAAGCGACCCCAAAAATCAATGAATTCAACGCAAAGGGGGTGTCACGAAACCAGTGGCACCCCATTCTCTTGCCACATATCGTTCAATCATAAGGATCAAAACCGTGGTCAAAAAGCTCTCCATTTTTGCAACTTTCGCAGCGCCGCTCGCTTTGATGGGTACTGCTGTATATGCCCAAGGAACTGCCGCGCCCGCTGCCCCTGCGGCTGAAGCCACTGCACAAGTCGCCGTGGGCGCGACGGTCTACGACTCCACCGGCGCTGAAGTCGGCAAAGTCAAAAGCGTTGCAGCGCCCAATTTCGTGATCGACACCGGCAAGAACACTGCCACGCTCGCGTTGTCAGCGTTGGGCACCAGCCCCAAAGGCCCGGTCCTTGGCCTGACGCGTGAGCAACTTGATACCGCTGCCGAAAAGGCCGCTGCCGATGCAGCAGCAGCGCTGGCCTCGGCGATTGCAGTTGATGCGCCGGTCCATGCCTCTGACGGCACAACGGTAATCGGCAAAATCGCCGAAGTCGCTGAAGCGGACTTTGTGCTCGATACCGGTTCCACCAAAGTGAAAATGCCGAAGACCTCGGTGGCGAACGGGACCAATGGATTATTCATTGGGCTCACGGCACAAGCTTTCGCTGAAGCCACAAAAAGCGCCTCGCCACCGTCTGCAAGCAAGTAAACCGCACGGTGGGGCGGGCGGCGCGACTGAAGCCCCTTGTCGCGCCGCCCTAGCCGCCCCGCAGCAGTTGCACACCCCAATCGCGCTCGAACAAATATAGCAGCAGTCGTGCCGCTTCGCCGCGTGGTGATGACAGGCCGCCGTCACGTTCCATCAGCAATCGCGCATCATCGTGAGCCATCGGCAACAGACGCGCAATTTGTTCGAAACTTGCTACCTTGAACGGCGTATCGCCCGATTGGCGTGTGCCGAGCAGTTCTCCGCCACCGCGCAACCGCAAATCTTCCTCGGCCAGCCGAAAGCCGTCCTGCGTCTCGCGCATCAGCGCAAGCCGTTCGCGCCCGGTTTCGGACAAGGCCTCCCCGCGTAGCAACAGGCAGGTGGATTGCTGGCTGCCCCGGCCAACCCGCCCACGCAATTGGTGCAATTGGGCAAGGCCAAAGCGTTCGGCTTGTTCAATGACCATCAGCGTGGCGTTGGGCACATCGACGCCCACTTCGATAACCGTCGTCGCAACCAGAACCTTCGCCCCACCGCGCGAAAATTGCTCCATTGCGGCGTCTTTTGCCTCTGGTCGCATCTGGCCGTGAACCATCACGACGGTATCGCCAAAACGCTCCCTCAATGCAGCATATCGGGCTTCTGCGGCGGCAATATCCTCGGTTTCAAGCTCGCGCACCATCGGGCACACCCAATAGGCCTGCGCGCCTTTTTCCACATGCCGGCCAACGCCGTCTACCACATCGCCGATGCGTTCAAGCGCGATCACGCGCGTGTCGATCGCTTGTCGGCCCGGCGGCATTTCATCAAGCCGCGATACGTCCATCTCACCATATTGGGCCAATGTCAGGGTGCGCGGGATCGGAGTTGCAGTCATCGCCAGGCAGTGCGGCGTATGCTTTGCCTTTTGCGTCAACATCAGCCGCTGCCCCACGCCAAAGCGATGCTGCTCATCAATCACCACCAGTCCGAGATTGCGATAGGAGACGCTGTCCTGAAATATCGCATGCGTGCCAACGCAAATGTCGATGCTGCCATCCATCAGGCCCATCAGGATAGACTCCCGCGCCTTGCCCTTATCACGCCCCGTCAGCAGCGTAATGGTAACGCCTGTGCCCGCAGCCATCCGCGTGAGTGTTTCTGCATGTTGGCGCGCGAGTATTTCCGTGGGCGCAAGCAAGGCAGCCTGACAACCAGCCTCAACCGCGATCAGCATGGCATGCAGGGCAACGGCGGTTTTGCCTGAACCCACGTCCCCCTGCAACAGACGCAGCATCGGCGCCCCTTGCGCTACATCGCCTTCGATCTCGGCAATAGAGCGTGTCTGCGCGCCGGTCAGCGCAAAGGGCAGGTTCAGCTTCGCGCGTATCCGCCCATCGCCCTTCAACGGCGTGCCTTGGCGGTTCCGGTTGCTTTCACGCACCAGCATCAGCGCGAGGCTGTTGGCCAGCAATTCGTCATAGGCCAGGCGATCGCGCGCGGGCGCGTTTTCGGCTTTGTGCGCCAGCGGCAAAGCGTCATGCCAGCGCGGCCAGTCCAACTTTGCCGCCAGCCCCGGCTCGATCCATTCGGGAAGTTCCGGCAGTTGCCCCAAGGCCTGATAGATCAAACCCTGCAGTCGTCCCTGCGTGAGCCCTTCAGACAGCGGATAAACCGGCTCGTTCAACTGGCCAAGCATACCGGCGCTATCGTCACTCACGTGATCGGGGTGGACCATCTGCCAGGTCTGCCCGAACTGTTCGAGCTTTCCCGCAACCCAGCGCTTTTCGCCAATCGGCAATTGCTTTTTGCCGGTATAGGACGCGCGGCCAAAATAGGTCAGCGCAACGTAATTGCCGACAGCATCTTCTGCCAGAACGCGGAAAGGCCCACGCCCGGCGGCTTGTTTGTATTCACGCGGGGTCAGCGCGATCACAATCTGCTCGCCCAGCCCTGCTTCGTCCAGATTGCCGACTGCCCGGCGCAAGACGAACCGGTCCGGCAAATGGTAAGCCAGATCCTTGATCCGGTTCAGCCCCAGCTTTTCCAACGGACGCGTCAATCCCGGCCCGACGCCCTTCAGACCGGCAGTTTCGGCAAACAGGTGATTAAGCACTTCAGGACGCATTTTGTGGACATAGGCGGAACGCGTGCCCTTCGCCACTGGCACGCCCGAGAATATTCACGGCAATTTTTGACCCAGCGCATGGAACGGGGCCCCAAACAGGCGCTTCATCCGTTCAACGACCAGAAGAACAGGAGAAGAATGCAATGTTGATCCCCCATGGTGCCGTAATTGCCCTTGTCGATGGTGAAAACTGGGAAGTGCTGCGCAACAGCGGCACCGAAGCAGAACCCGAATTGAGCGTTTTGGCAACGCCTGAACTGGACGAAACCAATCATAGTTCGGGCAACCGCCATCGCGTGAGTTCGGCCAATCCATCAGGCAATCAGCGCGATGAAGACGCCCACGCCGCCGCCGTTGGCGATTGGCTGAATGCCCAGGTGCAAACGCACAAGATTGAACACTTGTTCGTGATCGCCTCGCCCCGCACTTTGGGTGAGCTGCGCCACCGTTACGGCAAAGCCGTGCAGGCAGCATTGGCGGGAGAATTGGCAAAAGACCTGATCGGCCGCCAACCGTCCGAGGTCCTCGCGGCATTGCGCCACGAATAACCCCGATTGGCACTCCGGTATGTCGCCGGGGTGCCTTTTCGTGTGGGTCCTGCTGCCTTGTTTCTGCGTCCGGAAACGCCTAACGGCCAATCATGACTGACGCCTCACCATTTGATCCCGCTTACTTGCGCCGCATTCATTTTCGCGCGTGGCATCGTGGCACTCGTGAAGCCGATTACATGATCGGCTGCTTTTTCGATCATTATCACGCCCAATGGGACGCTGCGCAGATCGCGTGGTTCGAAGAACTGATCGAGGAAGACGACGTAGAAATCATGGCATGGGCACTTGGCACGCTTCCCATCCCTGAAAAATACACAGGCCCCATGATGGACGAGATGCGCAAGCTCGATTACGTCGTGATCCCGCGCTGAAACTGACCGTCACGCATTAGCACAATCGTCATGCCCGATTTCACCCGCATCCTTTCGGCCAAGACGCCGCTTACGCTGTCCTCGGTCGCGCGTGGTGCACAGCCGCTCGTTTTGGCCGATCTTGCACGTGCCGCCAAAGGCCGGACGGTGTTTATCGCGCCTGATGATGCGGCCATGCGCGCCATCACAGATAGCGCGGCATTTTTTGCACCCGATCTTGAAGTCATAGACTTTCCAGCCTGGGATTGCCTGCCGTTCGACCGCGCATCACCAGCTCTATCCGTCAGTGCAAAACGGCTTTCTGCCTTACAAAAGCTGCAGCACAAGCGCAGCGGCCCACAATTGCTGGTCACCACGATCAACGCGGTGCTGCAACGCGTGCTAACCCCGTTCCGCATCCGTGAATCCACGCGGCTGTTATCACCGGGCGCTGAAATTGGCCGTGAAAGTCTGATCGCGTTGCTGCAGAGGCAAGGCTACTCGCGCACCGATACTGTCGTTGATGCTGGCGAATATGCCGTTCGCGGTTCGGTGTTCGATATTTTCCCGTCAGGCCTTGATCACGGACTGCGGCTCGATTTTTTTGGCGACGAGTTGGAAACGCTGCGCCTGTTCGATCCGAACACACAGCGTTCCGTGCAGCCCGTTGAAACGCACTTGCTCCTGCCAGCCAGTGAAGCGCTGCTTGATGAAGACAGCATCAAACGCTTTCGCAGCCGCTATCGCGAACAGTTTGGTGCCACCGCCACTGGCGATCCGCTTTACCAGGCGATCAGCGAAGGCCGTCGCCTTGCCGGGATGGAGCATTGGCTTCCGCTATTTGAAGACCGGCTCGTCACCTTGTTTGACCACTTGGGCGAAGACGACCTTGTTCTGATCGACGGCAGCGCCGCCAAAGCCACCGAACAGCGCATCACGGATATTGTCGATTATCATCAATCGCGTTTGGATAGTTCATCCAAAGCGCCCGGCAGCTACCGCCCGCTTGCCGAATCTGCGCTGTACCTGACCCGCGATGAAATCGACCGCGCGTTGCTCGGCTGGCCCGTCCACCGCACCACGATGTTTGCCGAACCGGAATCGCAGCACGTCATCGATTTCGCATTCACTTCGGGCCATGATTTCACGCCTGAACGTGCGGCCGCCACCAGCGGCGGTACGAACATTTACGAAGTGGCGGCAAAGTACCTGGCGGCGCTGGGCACACGCGGCCTCAAGCCGATCATCGCCGCTTACAGCACCGGCTCACGTTCACGCCTCGCCTCGCTGTTGGCAGAAGCGGGCAAGTCAGCGCCGCTCATGGCCGATAGCTGGCAAGACGCGCTGGGCCTTGCCGCCACCGGAAAACCGGTTGCCGTTGTCCTTCCGCTCGAACAGGGCTTTGCCAACGCTGAACTGGAACTGCTGACCGAGCAGGATATCCTTGGCGACCGGCTTGTCCGCCGCAAAAAGAAGCGGAAAGACGCTGATGCATTTTTGGCGGAACTGTCTGCGCTTACCCCCGGCGATCTGGTTGTCCACATGGACCACGGCATCGGGCGTTACATCGGGCTTGAAGCCATCGCGGTGGGCGATAGTCCGCATGACTGCGTCCAGCTGGAATATGCCGGCCGCGACAAACTCTATATCCCGGTCGAAAACCTTGATGTCCTGTCCCGCTATGGCTCGGATGCCGAGGGCGTAAGCCTTGATAAGCTGGGCGGAGAAGCGTGGCAGCGCCGCAAAGCCCGGATGCGCGAACGCATTCTGGAAATGGCAGGCCAGCTTATGGCAACTGCCGCGCATCGAGCACTGCGTGAAGGCGCAGTTCTGGCCGCCGATCCCACCAGTTACGGCCCGTTCGTTGATCGCTTCCCGTGGGATGAAACCGACGATCAGGAACGCGCAATTGACGATGTGCTGAGCGACATGGCCGGTGGCAAGCCGATGGACCGCCTTGTCTGCGGCGATGTCGGCTTCGGCAAAACCGAGGTTGCTCTTCGCGCAGCGTTCGTAGCGGCCATGGCGGGCATGCAGGTGGCGGTTGTTGCCCCCACCACGCTGCTGGCACGCCAGCATTACACAAATTTTGTCGAACGCTTCAACGGCTTCCCGCTTGAAATCGGCCGTCTATCGCGGCTTGTGCCTGCCAAGGAAGCTGCCGAAACCAAAGTCGGCTTGGCCAATGGCACAGTCGATATCGTGATCGGCACCCATGCCCTGCTGTCCAAGTCGGTCGATTTCAAGCGCCTCGGCCTTGTTGTCGTTGATGAAGAACAGCGCTTTGGCGTGACGCACAAGGAAAAGCTGAAAGAGCTGAAAGCCGACGTCCACGTTCTGACGCTCACCGCCACGCCCATCCCGCGCACGCTGCAAATGGCCATGTCGGGCTTGCGCGAATTGTCCACCATCCAGACACCACCTGTCGACCGACTCGCCACGCGCACTTATGTGATGCCGTGGGACGATATGGTCATGCGCGAGGCCCTGCTGCGCGAACACCAGCGCGGCGGGCAAAGCTTCATCATCGTGCCACGCATTGCCGACATGGCCGATCTTGAAGAGTGGCTGCGGCTCAATGTTCCCGAAGTGCGCTTCGTCACGGCCCATGGCCAGATGAGCCCGACCGAGGTCGAGGACCGCATGGGCGCATTCTACGAGAAGAAGTACGAGGTCCTGCTCTCAACCACCATCGTGGAAAGCGGCATCGACATTCCTTCGGCCAACACCATTGTCATACACCGCGCCGACCGCTTCGGCCTTGCCCAGTTGTACCAATTGCGCGGGCGCGTCGGTCGCGGGAAAATCCGCGCTTATGCCTACCTGACGCATTCCGAAAACATGGCTCTGTCCGAAATCGCGGAAAAGCGCCTCAAAGTGCTGGGTGATCTTGATAGCCTTGGCGCAGGCTTCCAGCTTGCCAGCCATGACCTTGATCTGCGCGGTGCCGGCAATCTGCTGGGTGACGAACAATCCGGCCACATCAAGGAAGTCGGCTTCGAATTGTACCAGTCGATGCTTGAAGACGCGATCCTTGCGGCCAAGGCGGGTGACATCAGCCTTGCGCGTGAACGCGATGCGCTTAGCCCGCAGATCACAGTCGATGCACCGATCATGATCCCCGAAAATTACGTTCCCGACCTGGCTGTCCGCATGGCACTTTATCGCCGGATGAGCGACGCAGAAGGCCCCGATGCCGTCGAAGCACTCGCCGCCGAAATGATCGACCGCTTCGGCCCATTGCCACAGCCCACGACAAACCTGCTGCGCCTGATCGAAATCAAGCGCCAGGCCATCGAAGCCAACATTGCCAAGATTGATGTAGGGGCCAAGGGCGCGCTGGTAAGCTTCCACAAGGACAGCTTCCCCGATCCGATGGGCCTGATCGCCTATGTTGAAAGGTTGAACGGCATCGCCAAGCTGCGGCCTGATAACAAGCTCGTCATTACGCGCGCTTGGGGCACGCCTGAAGGGCGTCTCAACGGCCTTGTCCAGATGACCAAGGGCCTGTCTGCTATTGCCCGAAGGGCGCGCAAAGCGGCTTAACGCAGCAGTTCGACAATCGCTTCGGCGCGCAACGGTCCCGCCCGAAGAAACCCTTGGAACGTATCGCAACCTTCATCTGCCAAGACCGCCAGTTGCGTCTCGCGCTCGATCCCCTCAACCACAATCTTCTGCCCCAACGCCCGCGCCATGGCGATGATCGCCCGCAAAATGGCTCTGTCACGTGGGTCTTGATCAATGTCGCGTGCCAATGACCCGTCAAGCTTCAGCGTATCAATCGGCAAGGCCTTCAGCGTTTGAAAATTGGCGTAGCCGGTGCCGAAATCATCCAGTGCAATACGCACCCCCAGATCGGCCAATTCACCCAGAACCTGCGACGACCGCGTGAAATCGGCAACCAAGGTATGCTCGGTCACCTCCAGTGTCAGCAACTTTGGCGCAAAGCCTGTCTGGGCCAGAATCGCCCGAAAGTTCTTGGCAAACTCCTCATCGGCCAGATCTTCTGCGGTTACATTCAGCGATAGCGCCAATGGTGGCTCCCACGAGGCCGCAATCGCCAAGGCGCGCTTGGCAATGTGCTGCGAAAGCTGCGCCACGTGATCGCCCCGTTCGGCAATTGCAAACAGCGTCTCGGCCCCGATCCGTCCAAGCTGTGGATGATCCCACCGTGCCAAGGCTTCAACACCTGCCAAAGCCCCGCCCGAAACCGTATACTGTGGCTGAAACACCAGCCCGATCTCGTCGCGCGCCATGGCCCCGATCAAATCCGCCTCAAGCCGTGCCGCGCTGCGCCCGCGCGCGCGATGTGACCCGTCCGCCCACGCGACCCGTTTGCCATTCTGTTGCTGTAACGACGATAGCGCCTGATCAAGCCGGTCAAGTATCGCAGCGCCGCTCTCGCCCGGTTGCCCGCGCAGCAGCGCAGTGCGTGGAGCCAGATGCAGCACATCGCCGCGCATCGGCAAGGACCGTGCAACAGTTCGGGCCAAGGCTTCTGCCAACCATTGCCAGCGCTCACGGCTTGGTGTGCCCGCACTTGCGACAAGGAAGTCACCACCACTTACGCGCGCAACCAGCGCATCAGCACCCAACTCTTCGGCAACGCAATCCCGGATGCGCCGCGCAATCTCGGCCAAAGCCAGATCGCCACCTGCCTGCCCATAGGCAAGGTTGACCGACCTGAACCGGTGCAGGCCAATCAACATCGCGTGAACAAAGCCGCTTTTGCTGGCACTTTCCAGCCACGCCAAGGCATCGGTTGCGCCGGGCAACCCTGTCAGCCGATCTCTGGCGGCAAAAGTCTGAAATGCGGGTTTTACAGGTGAGGCCATCGTCCCGCCATACCGCCTAAAACTTGCCAAACCGTAGCGCTGTTCAAAACACGGCCTGGCGAAATTCATTATTGTGCATTGCGCGCTTCACCACCGCCTCATATCCATCGCAAGTACCCATTACCAAGGTCCTCACGATAATGCCGGAATTTGCCCGCCTTGCTCTGTTGGCCTCTCCCACAGACCGGGCCCAGGAAGCCTGCGATGCCTTGCGCAAAACGCGCGATTGGGTTGCATTGGAAGACGCGCAAGCTGTTGTCGTCATCGGCGGCGATGGTTACATGCTGCAAACGCTGCACATGATGATCGACATCGATCACATCATTCCCGCCTTCGGCCTCAATTTGGGAACCGTCGGCTTCTTGATGAACAAGTACCGCTCAAGCCGGTCGATTGACGAGCGTCTCAGCAAAGCAACGCGAATCGCGATCTCACCGTTGCGAATGACGGCAACGACAAATTCCGGCCAGATTCACTCCGTTTGCGCCATCAATGAAGTGTCCTTGCTGCGCGAAACCCGCCAAACCGCCAAGCTTGAGGTCAGCGTCAATGGCAAAGTTCGCATGCCTGAACTGGCGTGCGATGGCGTTCTCGTCGCAACCCCTGCAGGCTCTACGGCGTACAACCTGTCCGCCAATGGCCCGATTCTGCCACTGTCTTCAAACATGCTCGCACTTACGCCGATCAGCCCGTTCCGGCCCCGCCGCTGGCGCGGAGCGATCTTGCCCGACACCTACGAGATCGTGTTCAAAGCTTTGGAATCAGTAAAGCGTCCGGTACTCGTCGTCGCAGATCAAAAGGAAGTCCGCGATGTGAGCGAGGTCCGCGTAAAGGCTTGGCCAGAGCACCGCCTGACCTTGATGTTCGATCGCGGACAAAGCCTGGAAGACCGCATCTTCGCCGAACAATTCATGGTCTGACGAAAATTTGAAAACAGGTGCTTGCCAAACCGGAAACGCCTGTTATTAGCACGGCCCTGCCCCGGGGAACCGTGGCTGCTCCCTGATAGCTCAGCGGTAGAGTAGGTGACTGTTAATCACTTGGTCGTAGGTTCGAATCCTACTCAGGGAGCCAATTTTTCCGATTTATCGCGAGAGATCAGCGGCTTAGTTGGTGCCGCCAAACCCGTTCTCATGCAATCTCAACCTGCGAAGCTATCGCCCGTGTTCAATTGTGGGAATTGGAAGTGGGCAGGCGCAGCGTTGTCCTCGCTCTGCTTGAGCCTTCTATCTCCAAATTCGCAATTGCGGCGGCCTGCCAGATTGCTGCCTACCGTCGAGACAGGACGGTCCCGGAACCGCCATTGGTTGCGAGACCACTTTTTGGCGATGAACGTTGGCTTCTCACGTTTACAAGAGGCCACCGCAAAGTGCGCCTTGCGAGTCGCGTGGGTGGCGGTGGCCCTTGGATGACCTTCCTATATCCCAACGCAGCAATAAATGTCTCTGCTGGACGGATAGTATGAATAATACTCGTAAAATGTCAGCGGGACGCATGAACCTTTCGTAGATTCCAATTTCTCCTCATAATATTTGACTCTGCGCGGAATCCTGTGATTGGCTAACACGTAGGAAAGCTTAGCGTCCGCAGACCGCTTGCCCTCCTGATCGGCTTTGTTGCTAACGCCGGTATAATGGTCGCAACTACGTGCGGATGCCCAAATTTGGCCGATCCTCCTCATGCAGGAAGGATATAGCTATGACTTATGCGCTGATGTTAGCTTTGTCCGCTGGGCTGTTCGCCACCAGCGGCGTTGCCACTTATGCCCAAAACGAACACACCGTTTATGCAGGAAAGCACACCAAGTCCGTCTGGGCTAACCGGGTGAGTAACGATCTTTCGGGAAAGCTGGAGTATCCCAACACCCCGACGTCCGGCTTCGTTTCGGTACGGTTTGAATGTGGGCCAGATGGGAAACCGATCAACATTGTGGTTGTTAATCACAGTCACAGTCGTTTTGACGCCAAATCAATCCGTGCGGTCCGCTCGTTGCGCTCACTTCATCCGCTGCCAACCAGTATCAAGACTGGTCAGAAAATGCAGGCAAATCTGATATTTGCAACAAACGAATATCAGCTTTCACGCCAAGCCCTCTTGCTCGAACGGGCTGAAGCAACTCGTTTATCGTCCTCGCAATCAGAGCAAACCGTCTTGGTTTTAAGTTCCAGTTCAAGAAGTCCCGGCTGATCTCGGTCGGTACGCGCGAGGCCATTTCACACTTAAGCTCTGCGGGCGAGAGAGTGGTATGGCTTCGCGTTTACGGCAAAGGGATCCAAGACTTGTCCATCGAAGAGGACTGCATTTCAGTGATAGCTGCGGAGTGATCCGCTCAGGATCGCGTCAAGGACGGCGGGGTGGAATGGCTGGGCAAAGCGCACGAATGCGCGAAAGTCCTTGCTGGTTTCCACCACAGCAGCACGCGCTTCAAGGCCAGGAAGTGTCAACCAGACCAGCGTGCCTACTGGCGGATTTTCCATACCGTCAATCGCAGCCGACAAGCACGAAAGATTTCGGACGTTAACCTTCGCGCGCAAGATACCCCGACGGTATGCCGCTTGAATGGGCGCTGTTGCCGCCGGGATAGCCCCTGACGGTCCGCCGAATTGCATGTCACGATCAAGCCACATAGCCGTCTCCGGTCCCATTTTGGTCCTGATAAGAAGGACGGTGCATTAACCAGCACATTCAGTTGTAGGCAGGTCGAAATCGTCCCATTGCGTGTTGTTACTTAGCCAAAACGAAAGCGGCGCAAGGATCAATCCTTGCGCCGCAAATGTTCCTGAAGTCCGGTTGCAAAGCGTCTTAGGGTCAGGACCTATTAATCCCGCCTTCGAGGTTTGAGGCAAAATGGCATGGTGCAAGGCGGATAGGCGCAGGAATAGTGGTTCTATTTCAAGACTATCTTCCCGGCGCACCTGTCCGTCCGATATGTTCGCCATTCCGGCGCCTCGAAGGCGGGATTAATAGGTCCTGACCCTAGTCAGCAACACCGTGGCAGTGCTTGTACTTTTGCCCTGAACCGCATGGGCATGGCGCATTGCGGCTAATGCCTTGCCCGGCGAAGGGATCAGCCGAAGGCGCACCAACTGATAGCGATACTGCCGCTTGTGGCGGAAGCGCGCCGAACATTGCAGGAACGGGCGGCAAGGCATCGTTTTCCCCGGTGAAGGGATCGATGTGGCTTGTCAGGAAGTCCGGAAGTTCGGGAAGCTGGAATTCATCGGCTGGCCGCATGCGGATTTCGCTGGTCATCAGGATGCGGGTTACGTCCTCGCGGATCGCGTCGAGCATCTTTTCAAACAGGCCGAACGCTTCTTGCTTATACTCGTTGATCGGCGTCTTTTGAGCATAGGCACGCAAGAACACGACCTGGCGCAGCGCATCAAGCGTGGCGAGATGCTCTTTCCAGTGGTGATCAAGCCGTTCCAACAGGATAGATTTCTCAAGGCTACGCCACGCCGCTGCATCAACCTCGGTGATCTTCGTGTCCATATGGGCATCGGCAAGCGTCTGAACGCGTTCTTCAATCACGTCGGGCTCAATCGCCTCTTCCTGCAGCCAATCCTCAACAGGCACGTCAAGGCCAAGCACATCAGCGATCCGCGCCTTCAAGGCATCGACATTCCACTGTTCAGGGTAAGACCCCGGCGGACATGCATCGCCAACCAGCGCGTTGACCGTATCGTGGCGCATATCTGTCACGACATCGGCAACGGCTTCGGCATCCATAATGTCAGCGCGCTGTTCATAAATGACCTTGCGTTGGTCATTCATCACATCATCGTATTCGACGACCTGCTTGCGGATGTCGTAATTGCGGGCTTCCACCTTCTTCTGCGCTGTCTCAATCGCCTTTGACAGCCACTTTGAACCAATCGCCTCGCCATCGGCAAGGTTCGAATTCATCATCTTGGCAAACAGAGTATCCGGCCCGAAAATCCGCAACAGATCATCTTCAAGGCAGAGGTAAAATTTGCTCATGCCCGGATCGCCCTGACGGCCTGATCGGCCGCGCAACTGGTTATCGATGCGTCGGCTTTCGTGGCGTTCGGTGCCGATCACGCAAAGGCCGCCGGCCTCAAGCACCTTGCGCTTGTCCTCGGCCACTTCGGCGCGAATCTTGGCAATCCCTGCATCGCGCTCCGGCCCTTCGGGGACATCACGCAGTTCATCATCGATGCGAAACTCGATGTTGCCACCAAGCTGAATGTCAGTGCCACGGCCTGCCATGTTGGTGGCAATCGTTACTGCGCCCAAACGGCCCGCCTGCGCCACGATATGGGCTTCCATCTCGTGGAAACGGGCGTTCAACACGTTGTGCGTCACGCCTTCCTTGGTCAGGAATTCTGACAGCAATTCCGACTTTTCGATGGAGACCGTGCCGACCAGCACCGGCTGGCCGATGTCATGCTTTTCGCGGATCAGCTTGGCGATGGCCTGAAACTTGTCCATCGTGTTCTTGTAGAACTCGTCCTCATCATCGATGCGCAAGACCGGCACGTTGGTGGGGATCGAGACGACATTCATCTTGTAGATATCAAAGAATTCCGGCGCTTCGGTCGCGGCAGTGCCGGTCATTCCCGAAATCTTGGGATACATGCGGAAATAGTTCTGAAACGTGATCGAGGCCATCGTCTGGTTTTCAGGCTCGATGTTGACGCCTTCCTTGGCTTCCACCCCCTGGTGCAAGCCATTCGACCAGCGCCGGCCATCCATCATGCGGCCGGTAAATTCGTCAATGATAACAATCTTGTCATCCTTGACGATGTAATCGATATCGCGCTTGAACATCTTGTTGGCTTTGAGCGCCTGATCAAGATGATGGACGACCATCGTGTTCTCGACATCGTAAAGGTTTGAACCTTCGAGCAAACCTGCCGTTTCCAGCGCGCGCTCGACCCATTCCACGCCTTCTTCTGTCAGCGTGATGTTCTTGGTCTTCTCGTCCGCCTCGTACAGTTCGGGCTGGATTGTCTTCACCACCGCATCGACCGAGAGATAGAGATCGCTCTTGTCATCAGTCGGCCCGGAGATGATCAGCGGCGTCCGCGCTTCATCGATCAGAATGGAATCGACTTCGTCAACAATCGCGAAATTGAAAGGCTTGTGGACCATCTGATCGCGCGAATGCTTCATGTTATCGCGCAGATAATCAAAGCCCAGCTCGTTATTGGTCGCGTAAGTGATGTCGCTTTCGTACGCTTCGCGGCGGCGCTCTTCATTCATGTTGGGCACAATCACGCCCACGCTAAGGCCCAGGAAGTTATACAAAACGCCCATAGTTTCCGCATCGCGGCGGGCCAGGTAATCGTTCACCGTCACAACATGAACGCCCTTGCCCTCAAGCGCGTTGAGATAAACCGCCAGCGTTGCAACCAGCGTCTTGCCTTCACCCGTGCGCATTTCGGCAATTTCACCGCGATGCAGCACAATGCCGCCGATCATCTGCACATCGAAATGGCGCAGGCCCAGCGTACGCACAGACGCTTCGCGAACGGTCGCAAAAGCCTCGGGCAGAAGCTCGTCAAGCGTCTTGCCCTCTGCAAGCATCTGCCGGAATTTGGCTGTCTGGCCGGTCAGTTCTTCGTCCGAAAGCGCCTGCATGGCGGGTTCAAAGGCGGCAATCTGGCGCACGATCTTGTCGAGCGATTTAACGTAACGGTCGTTTGAAGAACCAAAAAGAGCTTTGGCGATGGAACCGAACATAAGGCGGTACAATCCTGTCAAATAAAATAGTGTTGAAATGGCGCGCGGGTGACGCGCCGAATGTAGCAAAGGGATTGCTGAATTGAGGAACGACGAAAGCCGCGCTATTCGCGGGCGCGGTCTGTCAGTTCTATGCCGCAAGACCGGACGAATGCCGGGGCGGGCAGCCACACGGTTTTTCTGCGCGTACCGTAGCGTTTCTGCGGGATTGTCCCACCGCGCTCAACACAGCGCTGTTGACGCCGTTCGGCTGACGCCGTTGCTGCACCTGACGTGCCCGCGCCTGCAATCTCCGTGCGCGATGCAGCAAACGCCACCTCAGGCAGGGAAAGGCCCGTAATTATGGCCAACAGGGCGAGCAGAATGCGCATCACCAAGCCAGATAGGCATTCCAACGGCATTCGTCTATCGTGAAAACACAGTCATCTCCTCAGCCGTCAAGGTTGAACCGTGCTTCATGGCGCGCTAGGCGCTGTGCCATGTCAGACGCTGTATCCCCACTCGCCTCGCCCTTCCCCGCGCTTCCCGCCATTGCCGGAGCGACGCCGCATGTTGTGCGCGCCGGTTACAAGGACTGGGGCCGGTGTGATCTGACTTATGTTGAACTGGCGCAAGGCACTGCAGTTGCAGGCGTTTTCACCCGGAACATTTGCTGCTCATCCGAAGTGGAACTTGGCCGCCAGAATGTTGCCCAGGGCAGCGCGCGGGCGCTGGTTGTCAACGCTGGCAATTCTAACGCTTTCACCGGCTATCGCGGGCGCGAGGCAGTTGAACAGATCATGGAGCAGGTTTCTGCCCACCTAGGCTGCACGAAAGAGGAGGTTTTCGTCTCCTCCACCGGCGTAATCGGTGTTCCCTTGCCCAAGGACAAGGCGCGCGCAGGGGTTGCAGCCGCGCTTGAGGCCGAACCCTGCTCATGGGAAGACGCTGCCCGCACCATCGGAACGACCGATACCTTCACCAAAGGCGCTACCGCCTCGGCAATGATTGGTGACACTCGCGTCAACTTCAGCGCCATCATCAAAGGCAGCGGGATGATCGCGCCTGATATGGCAACGATGCTGGGCTATATCTTCACCGACGCCGCTGTTGACCCGGCCTTTTTGCAAGAGTGCCTGTCAGCTGCCAACACGCGCACGTTCTCGTGCATCACGGTCGACAGCGACACCTCCACCAGCGACACCGTGCTGGCCTTCGCCACGGGGAAAGCAGGCAATGCGCCATTGACCGGCTTTGATAGCCCCGGCGCTGACGCCTTCGCCGCTGCCTTGGCTGACATTTGCCGCCAGCTCGCCCACCTTGTCGTCAAGGATGGCGAAGGCGCGCAAAAGTTCATCGCGGTCAGCGTATCTGGCGCAGTGTCCGATGAAAGCGCCCGAAAGGTTGGCCTTGCCATCGCCAACTCGCCCCTGGTAAAAACGGCCATCGCAGGCGAGGATGCCAACTGGGGCCGCGTCGTCATGGCTGTGGGCAAGGCAGGCGAACCGGCAGACCGTGACCGCCTGTCCATCGGCTTTGGCGGGATATGGGCTGCGCGCCATGGCCAACCCCTTGCCGATTATGACGAAGCCCCCGTTGCCGCGCACCTGAAAGGCCGCGAAATCTCGCTTGAAGTCGACCTTGGCCTTGGCGATGGCGAGGCGACCGTTTGGACCTGCGATCTCACTCACGGCTATATCTCGATCAACGCCGATTATCGGTCATGAGCCGCGCGCCATGATCACACTCTGGGGCCGTCTCAATTCGCACAACGTCAAGAAGATCGCGTGGGCGCTGATCGAAATGAACCTCGCGTCCGAGCGTAAAGATATTGGCGGCCAATTCGGCTACACGCCGGAATATCTCGCCATGAATCCCAACCGCATGGTGCCGACCCTACAAGATGGCGATCTTGCGCTTTGGGAATCCAACGCCATTCTGCGCTATCTGGCAGAGCGCTATGCTCCAGCTTTTCGCAGCGATGACCCGGTGGTCCGTGCCTCGGGTGATAAATGGATGGATTGGCAATTCCATTTTGCCGACGCTCAACGCGATGCGTTTTTGGGCTGCGTTCGCCAAGGCAAGGATGGAACCGATGCAGTCGTAGCACAATCTGCCGTGAATGCGGTTGCCATGATGACTATTCTTGATGCCGAACTTGCCCATCGCAATTGGCTCTCGGGCGAACGCTTTGGCATCGCAGACATCCCGATGGGCGTCTATGCTCACACATACTTTTCGCTCCCCATGAATCGTCCTGATTTGCGGCATCTTGCCGAATGGTACACGCGCTTAAAACAGCGACCCGGCTATACCAGCCAAGTCATGATCCCACTCACCTAAGGATGACGATGTCGCGAACCTCACTTGACGCAGCTGTCGCTGCGCTGATGCGCGAAACCGCTGAAAAGACGCTGCTCAAACATTATCAAAAGCTCAGCATCGGCGATGTGACCGATAAAGCTGCTGACGATGTCGTGACTATTGCCGACACCGAAAGCGAGGCCATGCTTGCCGAGGGTTTGGCAAAAATCCTCCCAGACGCCGTCATTGTAGGCGAGGAGGCGGCCCACGCTGATCCCGCCATATTCGAGCGGCTATGCGACAAGCTGTGCTGGATCATCGATCCGCTCGACGGGACCAACAATTACGCTGTCGGCAAGCCGCCGTTCGGCATCCTTTTGGCACTGGCAGAACAAGGCGAAACCGTTGCAGGCTGGATTTACGAACCGCTATCAGGCCGCCTGTGCACCGCGCATCGTGGGCAAGGCGCATGGATCAATGGCGAACGTTTTACTTCAAGGGTAAGCGGTGCAGACAAGCCCATCGCCGCCATTTCGCTTGTGTTCGTGGACAAAGAGAAACGCGAAGCTCTGCTGGAACACATTGCCCCGCATTACACGCTGGTGGACATTCCGCGCTGTGCCGCCGAACAATACCCGCGCATCGTCCTTGGCGCCAACGATGTATCGCTGTTCGAAAAAACGCTTGCGTGGGATCACGCAGCCGGCGTCCTGTTCCTCAATGAATCCGGCGGCAAAGCGGCACGCCCGGATGGCTCAGCATATCGCGTTGACCGCCACCTGGAACCGGGCCTGATCGGTGCTTCCAGCCCGGCATTGTTCGATGCGATGGCAGAACGCCTCGCCAAAATTGGCTGATCCATCCCCCAACCCGTTTTCAGGCGGGTGGGGAAGGGCATTTGCCTTGGCTGGTTACAGCACGCTTTCCAACCAGCTCTTGAGCTGGCTCTTGGGCGCAGCACCAAGCTTTTGTGCAACAGGCTGGCCGTCCTTGAACAGGATCATCAGCGGGATTGACTGCACGCCAAACTGGCTGGCGGTATCGGTGTTTTCCATGATGTCGACTTTTACAATCTCGACGCTATCTGCCAGCTCTTCGGAAATTTCTTCAAGCGCCGGCGCAATCATCTTGCACGGGCCGCACCAATCAGCCCAAAAATCCACAAGCACAGGCTTGCTGCTACCCAGAACGTCGGTGGCGAAGCTGGCGTCGGTTACGGCTTTGGTCGGCATCGAATGAACTCCTGTCTATTTGTCTCTAACGTAAGGCGCGTGGGAGCCAGCGCAACCGATCAGGCAGAAAAGGATTCCTGCTGCCCGGTAAGGCGCAACTTTTGCTCGTCGATCACACTTTGCGGCACCACGAACAATTGCGGTGTGTGCGTATACAGCAACGCGGCCTCCACCGGCACGCCGGGGTGGATCATTTCCAGCGCCGCTGCATAGGCCGCCATTTGCCGCACATAAGCACCGGGCACTTCATCCATTGTCATGGGAGGACGCCGGGCCGTTTTGAAATCGATGATGCGGATGCGGTCACTTCCGATGACCAATCGGTCCACCGTCCCGCTTACTACCCGCCCGCCAACCACAGCGGCCAGCGGCACTTCGGCAAGCGATTCCGGCCCGAATACATCGGCCCAGTCAGGATGCTCCAGCACTGCAAGCGCTGACGATATCATTGCCTCGCGCTCCTCAACACTGAATTCACCGCCCGCGCGCGCAAGCCACGTTCGGCCAGCAGTGCCACGCGCATCAGCCGGCACTTCGGGCAAACGCTCTATCAAGCGGTGCAGCAATGTCCCTCGCCGTGCTGCCATCATGGCTCCGGCACCTGACTGCGCCGGTGGATCGGGTGCATCATCTTCACCCAGCGATGATGGTGCCAAGGGCCGTGGAGGCCGGGGCTCTGCCCCTATTGGCGTCAACAAAACATCCGGCAAAACCATCCACTCTGTCGCAATAACCTGCGCCGGTTTTACCGGGAACGGCAGCGGAGCCCCAATGGTCTTGCGCCCCACCCATAACGAGCATGGTTCCCATTCTGTATCGCCAAACAGTGGCTCCAACTGCGCAAACCAGCTGTCCTCGGGCAGGTCAGCACCGCCTCTGGCCTTTTTCTTGCCTTTGGCTCCTGCGATAAACAGTGCTTCTTCTGCGCGCGTCATCGCCACATAAAGCAGCCGCCAATGCTCCTCCCGCTCGGCCAGCTTGGCAACGGATTCAGCTTCCAGAACGGCCGGTGCCTTTTCCTCTTTGCGCAGCGGAGGCAAGGGCACCTTCCGGCGAGCGCCGAGCACATCTTCGACCAGTTCAAGCCCGCGCGGTGGCGACAAGTCAGGATCATCGGCAGAATCGGCCAGGATGACGATCGGCGCCTGCAAACCTTTTGATCCGTGCACCGTCATCACGCGCACCAGACCGTCGCTCTTGCCCGCCTCGCGCTTCAACTCTCCTTCGCCAGCATCAAACCATTGCAAAAAGCCGACAAGGCTTGGCACATTTGCGCTGGAATAGGCCATTGCCGCATTCAGCAATTCATCGATTGGATCATGCGCCTCACGCCCCAACCGCGCGATCAACTTGCGCCGCCCATCCCAAGGTCCGACCAGCAGCCAGTGCAACAGCACTTGCGGCGGGTCATAATCTGCCCTCGCCAGCAAACTGCGCAACCGCTCCATCGCTGCAAAGGTCGCAGGACCTTCGTTGCGGCGCAGCCAGCTCCACAACCGCTCACCATGTGGACGATAGCCATGCTCCAGCAAGTCTTCCTGGCTCCATCCGATCAGCGGCGAAACCAGCAAGCCTGCAAGATTGAGATCATCAAGCGGCTGTGCGGCAAAGCGCAGTGCCGCCACCAGATCCTTTACCGCCAACGGCGCGCCCAGCCGCAACCGGTCAACCCCTGCCACCGGAACGCCGCGCGCATGCAACCGCGCCACGATCAGCCCTGCCAGTTCCTTGCGCTTGCGCACAAGGATCATCACATCGCCCGCGTTGGCGAGCCTTGGCCCACCTTTGGCGAGCGGAAACCCGACGTCGATCCAAGCCTTCACTTGCCGGGCAATACGGTCTGCCAGTTCACGGTCAGGGCGTGAGAGCCAGCCCTCCTCGCCCTCGTCGTCTTCGCCTGCGTCTTCAACCTTGTCCTCATCGCCCACCACGCGCCACAGTCCGACCGTGCCGGGGATGGGCAACCCGCGATGGGGTTCAGGGGGTTGGCTCAAACCAAACCGGTCCCACCCGATCCGCGCTATAGCGCCATCCACGAAATCGAGGATCGGGTTGGCCGTACGGAATGACTGGCCAAGGCCCAGTTCAAGCAATTCCCGTTCTGGATCACGCAAGACATCGGCCACTTCGACCAACTGGCTTTTGACCTTGCCGCTGGCGCGCGCGAAGTTTTCAGGGCTCGTGCCCTGAAAGCCGAAGATAGCCTGTTTATAATCGCCAACCACAAACAGCGTGCGCATCTTCGGTCCGCGCTGGCCTTCCCCGGTGAAAAAGTCGGAAACCAGCCCTTCAAGAACGATTTCCCACTGCGAGGCATTGGGCTTGGTCAAAAGGTCTGCCGCGGCACGGATCTGGTCATCGAAATCAATGAACCCTTCGCGCGTCTTGGCCTCATCCCACGCCAGCGCAAAACGCCGCCCGACAGTCAGCGCCGTATCCAGCAACGATGCCAGATCCAGCTTGGCCTTCAGTTCGCGCACCACCTCAATCGATGCAATGACCCGCTGCGCCGCCTCGCCATAGGAGCCGTCGACTTTGAGGAGGTTCTTCAGCCATTTCGGCTCACCCTCGGCATTGCACAGCGCCTTGGCCAACTCATCAATGCTTTGCGCGCGCGCTTCGGGCGAGGCGCTTAACCACCGGGCAATCGGCTCGGCCATCTTGGCCCCGTTGGCAGTACCCCAATCCAATTGCACCTCAAGGCATGACCTAAGGGCTGCTGCATCAAACGCATCATCGGCACAAATCGCGGCAAGGCTCGCCTCGCCGTCATCTTCATCTAAACCAAGCACACTGTTAATACGCGGGCGCAATGGTGGAATCCACGACCCCGGCCCCCACCACAAATCCCGTGCGCCCGCACTGCGCAGCAGGAATGCCTCAACCTGATCCTCGCTCATCCGCAAGGACAGGGACGCGAGCGCATCAAGCAACGCCTCGTCACCCTGCGCTTCGGCCTCAACCAGCATCTCGGCAAGCACTTGGCGCACCAGCAAGGCGCGGTCGCGGTCTTCCATCGCCCGTGTGCCGGGGCGCAGACCGGCTTCCACGGGGAACGAAGCGAGCAACCATTGGCAAAATGCGTGGATCGTCTCGATCCGCAAGCCGCCCCCGGGGCAATCCAGCACCGCGGCAAAGCGGCTGCGCGCCCGCGCCACAGTGGCGGGATCAAACGGCGCGCCAATCGCCATCAGGTCTTTGGCAAGGCGGGTGTCATCCATCCTCACCCAGCCTGCCAGAACTTCGTTCACGCGCGTCGCCATTTCGGCAGCGCCTGCTTTTGTGAACGTCAGGCATAGCAATTGCTCAGGCTCGACGCCGTCCTGCAAAAGCAGCCGCAATACGCGCGCTGACAGCACTTGCGTTTTACCGGTGCCTGCCGATGCCGAAAGCCAGACCGTACGCTGCGGGTCCACCGCTTGCGCCTGGTTGTCCATAAGCGGATAGACTTTGCTCATGATGCGCCCTCTGCATTGGCGCGTTCACGGCCCTGCCATTCATCCAGACGCATCAACTGGTCATAGTCCGAATAGCCGGGAAGATCAGGATTGAGCCGCGCGGTAAACGGCTCATCGCCAAGCAACCATCTCGCAATGGCTTCGCGCAGGAAATCCTCGGTCTTGATCAGGAAGTCTTCTAGCAGAATGCCCGATTGCCGCGCATTCTCTTTCACAGGCGACTTCATATAGCCAAATCCGCGCTCTTTATTGCGCCCCAACGACCAGTATTCGAACCGTGTTGGAACGCCTGCGACGCCATCAATCCCGCCACCCTGCGCGATCAGCCCCAACAGCCCCAGTTGTAGCGCAAAGCCCTGCTCCACCATCTTGCCCGATGGCGGCATGCCTGTTTTGTAATCCACCACACCAAGGCTACCATCAGCCAGTTTGTCGATCCGGTCGGCCCGCCCATGAATGCGGATGCCGTCAACGACGATCTCGCCCTTCTGCTCGACCGAAAGCACCTCGCGGCCCTCACCGTTCAGCCGGTCCGTCTCTTCTTCTATCCAGTGCAGCGCGTTGATCAGGCGCGGTTTCCACATTGTCCGCATAAACGGGTGGGCGCTCATCTCATCAAACATACGCTCGGCCAGTGGCACCAATTCGCCTGGCATACCGCCTGCATCATGCCAGGCCTTCAGCACGTCATGCACCGCCGTGCCCTTCCACGCAGGCGTGGGATCGGCGTCAATCGGATCAAGGCTGCGCAAATTCAGGATGGCCGACGCATAAAACTGATAAGGATCACCGCGTAGCCGGTCGAGCGCAGTCACCGCGATCGGAACGCGCCGCTGCTCTGCTGTTGGCATCGGCTCCGGTCGTGGGTAGGCCGGAGCAGGCGCGGCATCGCCGAGTGCCTTGGCCAAGTCTACTGCGCGGTTTTCGGTGCGCAATTGCTCTCCCAACATTGCCTGAATGCGCAGCAAAAAGCGCGATGGAATGGCAGGCCCTGCCGCATCGCGATGGGCAAAGCTCAAGACTACTTCAGGCGCGCCCAATGCTGCGGCCAGATCGTGCGCGGAAAGGCCGATGCGGAAATCGGCCCCCGGAATGCCCAGCGCACGCAAGATCGGCGGGGCCAGCAGCGGATCAGGCGCAGGGTTGCCCGGCCATGTCCCTTCGGTCAGCCCACCACAGATTACCAGATCTGCCCGGCTCATCCGCGCTTCAAGCAATCCATAAATCGCAAGGCGGGGATGGCCTCCATAAGGGGGACGCACCGATATTTCGTCCATCGCATCGCGCAACAATGCCGGAAGATCGGCACAGTCGACCGTTGATGGCGCATTTCCCGCCGCCTCGCGCCATCGCTCGACGAATTGTGACAAGCACCGTCCGTCGGCCTGCGCCCACATGCCTGCCCCGCACAAAGCTTCACCTGCGTCAGCCAGCGCCACAAGCGCAGCATCAAGCGGCAGGGCTCCTTCAAGCGACACCAATGGAAACAGCAAATCCTCAACGCCTGACCACCAGTCGGTCAGCCCCGGAAAGCGCTTTTCAAATTTCTCGACCGCCTGCCGCGTTGCGGGCAATCCCGGCCCCGGCCTCGGCCCGCGCAATACCAGATCAAGCTGGCGCACGCGCTCCAGCCAAGCAGGTCGCTTATCCCCCGCTTGCACCAGCGGATGGCCCAGCAACGCCACAAGCGCCACCGGAGCAACACGTTCCGCCACAACTTCGGCCAGTTGTAACAACACCCGTCCCGCTGCAGTCTGCGGCAAGGGTCTGCCCGCCGTGTCATCGGCTATGATGTTCCACCGGCCCAGATGCGCTACAACCCGCGCGGCAAGGCTGCGGTCAGGTGTGATGACCGCCACGCGCCGCTCTGGCTCGGCCAAAGCCTCGCGCACCAGCACCGCAATGGCCTGCGCTTCCTCTTCGGGATGCGCGGCTTCCATCACCCGAACGCCCGAAAGCCGCCGATCTTTCGCCTCAAGCGAAACCCAGGCCGCGCTGGCCTCAGGCGGCAAGAACAGGTTCGAGATTGCGCGGCTGCGTTCAGGCGGTGCCGGCGAAAGGCCAGCCCGGTGCCACGGCTGCACCTCACCGCGCGCAATTCCCATGCGATTGAGCAGAAGCTTAAGATGATACTGCGGATGCGTGACCACATCGCCACGGTCAAAAACAGCGCCATCAGGCCCGCCTGCGCTGCCCAGCGCTTCCCAAACATCTGCATCCAGTGCAAGGTCGAGATCGGGCAAAATCACTCCGCCGTCGGGCATATCAGCCACAGTACGCAGCAACTTTGCAACCGCGGGTGACGCAGAGGTAACCCCTGCCGCAATCACCGGATGCGAAGGCGGCCGCGTCCGCCATGTTTGTGCTGCATGGTCAAGCAACCGGTTCCGCCGTTCTGGGGCATCAATACGCCCAAGCGCATCCAGTTTAGCCTGCCAAATCGCAAAGACTGACGCAAAAATCCGTGTGTTTTCGATCCAGTGGACAGACAGGTCCGATGCAATCCCGACAACCGCTTCATCCAGCAATTGCTCGGGGTGAATCCCCTCTACCAGCAACCGGTCCATGCCCTGCGCCAGCCCGCGCGCCTGACGCAGCAAAGCTGCCGCACCGGGCGCATCACCACCCAGCACTTGCCGCAAAATCTGGGCTAACCGAAGCAGCCGCCAAACCGGATCGACCGCCTCGGGAATATCCAGCCCTGCGCCGATAGGATCAAGCAGCGGCCCCAGCGTCTCATCCAGATCAAGATCACCCACCACCGCCATGCGCGGCAACAACAGGCCCTGCCCGCTTGCGCGGATGAAAGCCTCGGTCACCGTGCGGATCGCGCGCTGGCTCGGCAAAAGCAGCGTCAAACGGGCAAGGCCGAATCGGTCTTCGCGATACCGGGGGATCAATCCCGCAACCAATGCATCGGCAAAACCACGGTGCGCCGCGATTGACCACACGCGTGGGCGAAAAGCCCCTTCTGTCATATCAATCCTGACGCAATGCGGTTTCGGTCGGCGCAATCATTCCGGGCTCACCCACTTCGTACCACAGGCCAAGATGCGAAGTTCCAAACAGACGACCCTCTTCAATCGCCCGGTCCCACAGCTTTGATGTGGAGAACGCACCATCAGGCGCATCGCGCATCAATCTGTGCGAGACAATCTGGATGCCGCTAAAGATAAAGGGCGCAATCCGTCCGGTGCGCCGCCGTGAAATCGCGCCAAGCGGATCCATGTGGAAATCGCCCTTGCCGCGATAATTGAACGCGCGCGCATGCGGCACCAGAAGCAACAGCGCATCCATCCGCTCCGGGTCCCAAAATTCGGACAAATGCTCAAACACATTGCGCGGCCCATCCAGCCAGATGTTGTCGCTGTTCAAAGCAAAGAACGGATCGCTGCCGATCAATGGCAGGGCCTTCGCCATGCCGCCGCCTGTTTCAAGCAAGTGCTCACGCTCGTCGGAAATGGCAATCTCGGGCTTTTCCCTGCGCGCAAGATAAGCCTCCAGCGCATCAGCAAGGTAGTGCACGTTCACCACAGCCCGCGCCACGCCCGCATCTTGCAACTTATCAAGGCAATGGTCGATCAGCGGCTTGCCGGCCACTTGCACCAAGGGTTTGGGCCGCGATGCCGTAAGCGGACGCATACGCTTGCCCAAACCGGCTGAAAGCACAATGGCTACGTCACTTGCCAGTGGTTTGCTCATACCGCGAACGTGCCGCCAAGATTGGCCCGTACATCGGCAGGAATGTTGGCGTCAAACCACGCCCGCACCGGTGCCAGCGCCGGATGTGCCAGATCACGCTCCAACGCTGCCCACACGCGGGGGATATAATCAAGGTAACGCGGCTTGCCATCGCGCTTCCATAACCGCACGAAAATGCCGACAATCTTGGCATTGCGCTGGGCCCCAAGCCGCGCATAATCAGCCCGGAAATCCTCGCCCTCCCCTGTTTGGGCAAGGTAATAATCCAGCATTTTTGCCTCAAGTCCGGGCGAAACATCGCGCCGCGCGTCTTGCAAAAGCGATACCAGATCATAGGCCGCATGGCCCACCAAAGCGTCCTGAAAATCAAGCAGACCTTGGCTGTCCAAGCCGCCCAGCAACATCACGTTTTCCGCGTGATAATCGCGCAGAACCGTAACGCCGGGGCGTTGCCGCGCCAGCAAAGGCGCAAGCGCTTCGTCCCAAGCCGTTCCCCAACCGCGGCCATCAACGTACAGTTCGCGCGCGGGCACGTACCATTCTGTAAACAGCCTTGCCTCGCGCTGATATTCGGCCAGCGTATAGTTCGTGAACGGTCCCGGCGGCAGGCCGCGCAGTTTGATTAATGCATCAATGGCAACGCGGTAAATCTCTTCTTCGTCCTGCGGCCACGCATCAAGGTATTCGCGCATCCGCACTTCGCCAAAATCTTCCAGCAGCACAAAGCCGTCGCCAGCCTGTTCGGCCAAGATGATCGGCGCGCGCATGCCATTGCTTTCCAGCCATCGGGCTGAACGGATGAACGGTTCCGGGTCTTCATTGGGCGGCGGTGCATACATCAACATCGCCGTGCCAGTTGAGCGGCGAATGCGGAAATAGCGGCGGAACGATGCATCGCCCGGCAAAGGCTCAATCGTCGCGCCAACCCAGCCAGCCTTGTTCAGGAAAGCTTCGGTGCCCAAAGGAATAGTCAGGTCCATAACCCTCGCTCTAGCCAATCGCGCCCTGCCCGCACAATGGCCCTGCGCCCGTTTTCGGTGGATTCAAGCGCAATCGACAAACACCCTGCCTCATCGGCAAAGCCGCCAGCATTTTCCGGCCATTCCGCCAGCAACGCAGCACCTTGGCGATAATCATCAAGCCCGATTTCCTCCGCTTCCGATGGATGCTCCAACCGGTAGAAATCAGCGTGTACCAACGGCAGCCGTACCAAAGGCGGATCGTAAACCTCGATAATCGCAAAGCTCGGGCTTGGCACTTCGCCATCGTGGCCCAGCGCGGCAATAATCGCGCGGGCAAGCGTGGTCTTTCCCGCACCCAACCCACCGGTCAGGGCAACCACATCGCCCGCGCGCAAATCAGCAGCGATCCGTTGTGCCAGCTCTTGCGATGCGTCCAGATCAGGAAGCGCGAAGATCATGGCAGCACAACGATTGCGCTGGTGCCAAGTCCCGGTTCCGACATCAATTCCAACGTGCCGTTGTGGGCTTCAACCAATTGCCGCACCAACGGGAGGCCCAGTCCCTGACGTCGCTCTACTGCACGACCGTCCGCGCCAACTTTCAACCCGTCAAGCGCCCGTGCCAGCACCTCGGCGTCCATGCCGCGTCCGTTGTCAGAAACCACAACCTGCAACTTTGCGCCGACTTTGCGCGACGCTTCAACCAATATCCGGCCGCCCTCCGGCGTTGCGGCAATCGCGTTATCGATCAATTGCCCGAACGCACGGCGCAACCGCCGGGCATCGCCCGTCACCACGCCAGCAGACCTGTCCGCGCGCAGATCCAGCGTCAGCTTTGCTGCGCTCAAACGCTCGGCGCGCTCTTGCACAACTTCGGTCAGCAGCGGAAACATCTCCACCCGGTCCTGCGCCAGCGGCAGCGTTCCGGCCTCGCTTTGCGAAAGATCGAGCACATTCTCGATCTGCTCGCCAAGCCGCTCAACCGATGACAGGATCGCTGCAACATATTCGTTTTGCTGCTCGGTCAATTCCCCGGCCAGCCCGCTTTGCAACAGTTCGGCAAACCCGCCGATGGATGTCAGCGGGGTGCGGAATTCATAGCTCATATTGGCAATGAACCGTGTCTTCACCGCGTCGGCTTCAACCAGCGCGGCATTGCGCTCACGCAGCGCGGCTTCGGCCTTCTGGCTGTCGGTTATGTCCAGCACGGTCAGCATGCCGTTGCCATCGGGCAGCGGAACGCCCGCAATGGCGAGATGCCGCCCGTCAGCCAGCGTCAACCGCCCGCTGCGCTGCTTGCGTTCAAGCGTTGCGCCCTGAATGACTTGCGCAATCGTGCCGACTTGGGCCGGGCGCTTCAACTGGGAAGCGATCTGCTTTAGCAAGACATCAGCGCGCGGGTGCGTTGCCAAAAATGCCTCGTCCAATCCCCAATCGGCTGCAAACCGCCTGTTCCACAACTGGAGTTTGGCATCGGGCGCAAACACTGCCAGCGATTCAAACAGGTTGTCGAAGGTTGCGGTACGGGTCCGCAGCAAAGTGTCGCGGGTTGCGGAAAGTTGCAGTTGCTCGGTACGATCTTCAAAGATCATCAACATGCCGCCATCGGGCATTGGCTGCGCAATCACGCGCAAATGCGTGCCGTCAGACAAATGCCACGATTCCTCAATGGGTTCGTGTGACAGGAACCAGCTTTGACGTTCGCGCCGCCATTCCGGAAAATCGCGCACCTCGGGCAGGCGTCCACCATCACGCATCCGGTCAATCACCCGGTCAAAAGGCGGCGTGTCGATTACCCAGGCATGCGGCACTGCAAAGATGCGCAGGAACGGCTGGTTGGCGAAGACCAGATTGCGCTTGTCATCAAACTGCGCGATCCCGGCTGACAGCGTATCAAGCATTTCGCGCTGTGCTTCGCGGAACCGGCGAAACTGGCGGGTGATATCCTCCATTTCCTCGATATCAACAGCATAGCCCGCCACACCTTCATCGCCCAACGGCAAATCGGTAACCCGCAACGCCCGCCGCTGGCCTTTGATCGTGGCCAGTACTGAGCGTTCGATCGGCACTTTGCGCGAATGGGCCTGCCGCGCCACTTGCCCTGCAGAAAGTCCCTCGATGGGTTCGACCAGTTCGGTGCCTTGGGCAATCACTGCATCGGCGCTCACCGCCCCGACGGCCTTCACATATGCGCTATTCACCAGGCGCAGTTTGAAATCAGGCCCCCGGAACCACATCGGCAAAGGAGCAGCTTCAATCAGCCCGGAAAGCCCCGCAAAGTCTGCCTTTGCGCTGCTGGTCTCGGCCCGAAGCTGTACCAGTTCCGCTTCGCTTTCGGAAAAATCGAAGAACCAGACCAGCGCTGCACCACCGGGCGATACTTGCGGATCGGCCAAATGGCCGTGCGCCGCCAAACTGCGCGCACCGCCACGCGGAGTCAGCGCCAGTCGGAACGGCGTTGCGGTTTTCTGGGCGCGCCGCACGGCCTCGCCCAAAGCTGATAACTCAAGTGCATCAAGCCCTCGATCACCGGCATCAAGTTCGGACAAGTACTCGGGCATGGCATCAAACCCAAGCCAGCCCGCAAGCCGCGATGGCCCTTCAATCCGCCCGTCTGCCCTGACCAGCAAAGGCAATGCCGGTGATTCGTCGATCATCCGCGCCAATCGCCGCGCCTGGCGCTGCACCGCTTCGCCCCTGCGGGCGCGGGCACGTGCATCAAGCACAAACCAGCAAGCCCCTACCGTCCAAACGGCAAGCAGCAATCCAATCAGCACCAAAACAGTCTGGTTCAGCAGCGGCATCATGCTCTCGCTATGCGCACAAAGCCTTTAATACAATGGTTGATGTGGGCCAAATATCATCAGCATGATGTATGAAAAAGGACGGCGAAGCCCGCGCTCCACCGCCCTTGCAACTGATCGCCCCTGAAGCCGTTAGTAGCGGTAATGGTCTGGCTTGAACGGGCCTTGCGCCGAAACGCCGATGTAGTCAGCCTGCTTCTTGGAAAGCGTGGTCAGCTTAACGCCCAGCTTTTCAAGGTGAAGCGCGGCAACCTTTTCGTCCAGATGCTTGGGCAGGACGTAAACGTCGTTCTTGTAGTTTTCGTTCTTTGTGAACAATTCGATCTGCGCCAGCACCTGATTGGTGAAGCTTGACGACATCACAAAGCTCGGGTGACCAGTGGCGCAACCAAGGTTGACCAGTCGGCCCTTGGCCAGAACAATGATCTGCTTGCCATCGGGGAATTCCACCAGATCGGTGCCGGGCTTCACTTCGGTCCACTTGTAGTTGTCGAGCGCAGAAATCTGGATTTCGCTATCGAAGTGGCCGATGTTGCACACGATGCTCATGGGCTTCATCGCCATCATGTGTTCGGCGGTGATCACGTCTTCGTTGCCGGTTGCGGTTACGAAGATATCGCAACGGGTTACCGCTTCTTCCATCGTGACAACTTCATAGCCTTCCATCGCGGCCTGAAGCGCGCAGATCGGATCGACTTCGGTTACCATAACGCGCGCGCCGCCCTGGCGCAGCGATGCTGCCGAACCCTTGCCCACATCGCCGAACCCGGCAACGCAAGCAACCTTGCCAGCCAGCATCACGTCTGTTGCGCGACGGATCGCGTCAACCAGCGATTCCTTGCAGCCGTACAGGTTGTCGAACTTTGACTTGGTGACCGAATCGTTCACGTTGATCGCAGGGAAAGGCAGTTTGCCGTCCTTGGCGATCTGGTAAAGGCGGTGGACGCCCGTGGTGGTTTCTTCCGAAACGCCCTTGATTGCCTTGACCGATGCGGTCAGGTAACCCGGCTTGCGCTTCAGGAAAGCATTCAGCGCGCGGACGAATTCGATTTCTTCTGCGTTTGATGGTTCGAACAGGGTTTCGCCCGCTTCAACGCGCGCGCCCCACAGTGCAAACATCGTGGCATCGCCGCCGTCATCAAGGATGAGGTTGGTGGTGATATCGTCACCCCAATCAAAGATCGAGCCGACATAGTCCCAATATTCGGCAAGGCTTTCACCCTTGATCGCAAACACCGGTATACCGGCAGCTGCAATAGCGGCAGCGGCATGGTCCTGCGTCGAAAAGATATTGCATGTCGCCCAGCGGACTTGGGCACCAAGCGCAACCAGCGTTTCGATCAGAACGGCGGTCTGGATCGTCATGTGCAGCGAACCGGTGATGCGCGCCCCCTTCAAAGGCTGCGACGCACCAAATTCCGTGCGGAGCGCCATCAGGCCCGGCATTTCGGTTTCAGCGATACGGATTTCCGCGCGGCCAAATTCGGCAAGGCCGATATCGGCGATCACATAATCATTCTTGGCGTCAATTACGCTGGCCACGAGGCATTCTCCTGAAAATCCGATATGCGCAATTGCGCCATGCCCGCCCTTTAGCGCGGCTTTATGGTTCGTGCAAACATAACATAAAGATTTCTTTATATCCGAACTGAGGGCCAGCCCTGCACTTGCCCCGTTGCGCCTTGGCACAGGCGTCCTATATCCCTGCGGCAAGTCCCATCCGCACACGCAAGCGGCCTTGGGCATATCGAAAGGAATTTCAGCATGACCATCGCTGTTGGAGACAAACTGCCCGACGTGAAAATCGTCAAGGCGACCGCTGACGCCAATGAAGCCGTCCAGTCTGCCGATTATTTCAAAGGCAAGAAGATCGCACTCTTCTCCGTTCCCGGCGCATTCACGCCCACCTGCTCGGCCAAGCATCTTCCCGGCTTTGTAGACAAGGCTGCCGAGCTGAAGGCCAAGGGCATTGATGAAATCGCCTGCACCGCCGTCAACGATCCGTTCGTGATGAAGGCGTGGGGCGCAGCTTCGGGCTCGTCAGACGTTACCATGCTGGCAGATGGCAATGGCGATCTTGCCGAAGCGCTCGGCCTTACGATGGACGGTTCGGGCTTTGGCCTTGGCAAGCGCGGTCAACGCTTCTCGATGGTCGTCAATGACGGCGTGGTCGAACAGCTTTTTGTCGAAGCACCGGGCGACTTCAAGGTCAGCGCCGCTGAACACATGCTCGAAAACCTCTAATCATAATCTGGCCCCTGCATCCAGCGGGGGCCAGCTTTGATCAGAAAGAAAGCCTTACGCGTCCAACCACACGGTCACCGGCATGGCGCAGATCGGCGTGCGGTGAGACTGATACCCGCGACGTATCAATATCGGTCCCGACATAATCCAACCCGACGGTGAAAGGAAACTGGTTGTATTCCAACCCGAGTTTCCAATCTGTATAACTGCCCGCAGGCCGTAACCGCGCAGCCCGCAACGGATTGTCGGCATCACCCGTCGTATAGCCGACCGAGGCTGACACGCTTACGGGGAAGGCAGGAATTCCGGCCAACGCATTGGCCCTCAGGTAAAGGTTATCCCCGCCAATCGCATCCTGGCTTGGCGCATAAAAAGCATTTGCTCCCACTTGCAGCGGACCTATCGAATAGCGCGCGCCGAGCCCCAGTTCGGCATAATTCATGCCTGTGTCAGCACCGCCAAACACGTGGCCAATCGCTTCTGTGCGCAGGGTAAATCCGCTGAGGCTCCAATCCTTGCCAATGCCAAGGTCGGCCACCAAGTCAGCATTGGCATGGCGGTCAGACTTGCGCAGCGCTGCAACGCGGACCGATGCGTCCAACCCTGCAATGCCTGCGTAAACGTCCGTCGAGGCCGAAACCTCGCCGTCACTCCAGCTTACCCCCCGGCGCACCTCATCAGTTGTCGCCTCGACGCCGAAATCAACAGATTGCGCATGGGCTGCAGGAACAAACGCCCCCGCAGCCAGCACGGCCAATCCAAGTTGAAAAGCCAGTCCGGATGGGCGGGCAAGACTGACCATAATTACCTAATCCTTATCCGGCACTAGCGCGGCTTTTTGCACTGTCAGCTTCGGCGAGAATCACCGCACGGTCCTGTGCCACCATCGCCATCAACGTTTGGCGCAGACTGTCGCGCCGCGCATCGACGATGCGTTGAATGGCCTTGCTGTTCGATGAACACCATCCCGGCGCCGAACCTTTCAAGGCATTTTCCTGCGTCATTGAACGCGAAGCCTGCATGCCTGAACCCACCAGCGCGGTCCGTTCCACCGTAAGCGAAACCGACCACATGCAGCGCAGCGTGCTTGCACGTCCGCCCGGCCCTGCAGACCCGATCTGCTTCTCTACAATTCTGGTGGAGCCGCGATAGTCAGCGGCAATCGGGCCGGCATCAGGGTGTTCAATTGTTGCCCGATGCTCCAGCGCCTGTGCGGGAGCCGCAATCAAAGCGCCAAGCATAAGCCCGGCAAAGGCAAAGCGTTTCATAACTCGTGTCTCCTGCAATGCCCCGACATTTTTTCCGCCGGTGACGCTGCCAAGTTAGTACGCCCTGCCAATAACCCAAGACATAGATTTGTAACGTTTGTTTGCCGGACAGAGCCTCAATAACCCATCAGACTAAGCACTTCCTTGCGGCTGCGGGTGTCTTCTAGAAACGTACCCATCATCCGGCTTGTTACCATGCCCACACCCGATGTGCGTACGCCTCGCGCGGTCATGCACGCATGGCTTGCCTCGATCACAACCGCAACGCCATGCGGCCGCAAGTTGTCCCAGATGCATTGCGCCACTTCGGCGGTCAGTCGTTCCTGAATCTGCAATCTGCGGGCAAAGCCATGAAGAACCCGCGCCAGCTTGGAGATGCCTACAACCTTGTCGCGCGGCAAATAGGCAATCGCGGCCTTACCAATGATCGGAGCCATGTGGTGTTCGCAGTGGCTTTGGAACGGGATGTCTTTCAGCAGCACAATCTCGTCGTAACCACCCACTTCCTCAAACTGCCGCTCAAGGTGCGCCGCCGGGTCCTCGCTGTAACCCATGCAATATTCTTTCCACGCCCGCGCCACGCGCTTTGGCGTATCCAGCAGGCCTTCGCGTGCCGGATCATCGCCTGACCAGCGGATCAGCGTGCGGATGGCTTCTTGAACATCAGCGGGAACGGGGATTTTACCACGGGCCAGATCATCAGCATCGTCAGCCCCCACCACATCGCTCATTGCATGCCCCTCCTATCCCTTCGGCCGGTGTAAAATCCGGCTCGTAAACAAACCCTTGCGATAGAAGGATATGATCTCCTCCGGCCGCTCCGGGTCCAGCACTTCGTTATCCGCAAGCGCCTTTTCCGCATCGCTCAATTCATGCGGAACGAACGGGATCAGGCGCTTACCGGCCTTTGACGTAGCGCCGATCATTGCAGCCATTCCGCCATGCTGGCCCAAGCGCTCCGCTACCCGCTCAGGCGTCATACCGCAATGCTCGGCAAGCAGCGAAATGCGCAAATTGCGGATTGTACGCCCGCAATGGGCATTGGCTGGCCGTGCACAATCGATGAAAACATCGCATTCGCTATCCAGTCCCATGGACCGGTTGTTGAGATTGGCCGATCCGATGCGCAGCACCTCATCGTCAACAATCGTCAGCTTGGAATGCACATAAATCGGCGTCCCACCCGCCGTTACAGGGTGCCAGACAGAGAACCTGCGCTTGTGATCAGCCTGCTCGATGGCTTGTATCAGCCGCACCCTTGCCCCATCCATCGCGGCTTGCTCCAACCAGCCATCAGAGCTTTGCGGATTGATCAGCACCACCTCTGGCGGGTCAGGTTCAGCCATGCGAACCGCAATCGCTTCGGCAATTTTGCGAGATGCGAAATACTGGTTCTCGAAATAGATGTGCTTTTTTGCGCGCGCAATATGTTCGACAAACAACGCCTCGATTTCGCGAATTTCCCCCGCATCGGCATATTGCGACCGCGTCCGCGCGATGCCGATTTCGACATCGCGGAACTCGGCTTCGATCTGCGCTGGCCAGGGCGATGAATCCTGCGGCACACAAGGGATCAGCGGCTTGCCCCCTGCCTGCACCCAGCGCGTACGCCCGAACTTGCCGAGCAAAGCTGCCGCATCGCCCTCCATCAACATTGTGCAATCATGCCAAGGACCGTAAGGTCGGCCACCCGGACCCCGCCGTCGCTTGTCATTGTCCAGGTGGTCGCGCGTGTCCCAGCGGTCACCCGCCATATCGATCCCGCCACACACCGCAAACTTGTCGTCGATCACCACAATCTTCTGATGGTGACTGCATCCCAGCGGATGGGCACTGTCCAGTTTGAACACGATCCGCGGATGCCGCCACCACCGCAGCAGATCGAGCATCATCGACCCGCGAAACACCGCTTTTAAGGCACCAAAGTTCCACTTTAGCACCCGTATATCCAGCGTCTTGCGCCGGTTGGAAAGCCACACAATAAAGGTGCCAAGCCGCGCGGGCGCAACCTTGCGGCGCGGCAAATTCCACCACCGGCGACCGCCGCCAATCTTGATGCGAGTGTCAAAATCCCACCCGATCAACATGATCCGCTGCTGCGCGCGCATCATGGCTTCGCGCATTAACGAGAAGTAGTCGGCCGCATCAATCACTGCATGGGCGCGCGTCGCCATGGCATATCGCCAGACAGACCGTGTTTCACCAGCATGATCGGTTTCGTTTTGATCTGCGAGTTGATTGCTATCGTGCGTCACGTATTCCCCGCCAACCGCATAGTTCGTGACGCCCCGACCCGCCACATAACGATACAGTTAGTGCAGGTCTGCGGCCACATTGCAAGGTTACGCTTAGCGGTAATGACGGTTCCCGTGTCGGATAATGCCGCGCTGCTGCGCGCTAGTTCCTGAATTCAATTCTCGACCGGGATGACCAGTTCATCAGGATGGGCCATGTTCAAATTGCTTCGTAGCAATTCTCCGACAAGATCAGGGTCAGCGTGACGCGGGTCAAGCAAGGCAACACGGTTCTTCATCCGGTCCCGCTCGGCGGTCAGCTTCGCAATCTCGGCCTCACGCTGATCAAGCAGCCGCGCATTTTCACCCCAAGCCAGCAGTCCACTTGGCCCGGCAACACCGATAGCGCCAAGGACCAGCAAAGCCACAAGCGCAAGCGACTGGGTCAGACTGTCTTTTGGAAGCAAGGGGGCGCGGCGTGATTGCATGGTCTTACTGAATCACAATTCCCAAGCCGATTCAAGCGCTAATGAAAACAATTCGGAATATCCTTGGCATAGGATCGTTCAAAACGGTGTGCTGGGCGACGCGGTCAGTAGAACGCTGCTCTCGAAACGATGCTGCCAGCCTTAGCCTGTATATGCGCTGTTCACCGTATTCCATCCGCGATGGTTGCCTGTCCTTTTCCAGACAGCTTTCCTGCCAATCCGGAGCGGCTCATGGAACTCGCAGTCCCTTCGCGTCGTCATTTTTTGACCGCAATCGGAAACTTGGCCAGCGCAGGCTGGATTGCAATGAACTGGCCGAAGATCGCAGCCGCAACCGAACACTCCGGCCATGATGCCGCAGCACCGCCCAACGCCATCAAAACACTGTCCGAGAGCGAGGCCGCCACTGTTGATGCCATCGCCAACCTGATTGTGCCCGGCGGTACAACACCCGGCGCACGTGACGCGCGCGTCATTTATTTCATCGACAACGCGTTGGGGAGTTTCTTCGCAGCCCAATTGCCCTCGTTCCGCGAAGGTCTGGGCGAATTTACCAGCAGCTATAGCTCAAGCCATGGGACCGAAACTTCGTTCGCTTCGGCCGCTGAAACACAGCAGATTGCGTTTCTGAAAGAGGTTGAGAAAACGCCGTTTTTCCTCGCTGTGCGCAGGCTCACCGTGCTCGGTCTGCTCGCGCTGCCCAAATATGGCGGCAATCATGACAATTTGGGCTGGAAGCTGATCGGGGTGGAGGACAACCACGCGTGGGAGCCACCATTCGGCTTCTATGACCAGGATTACGCAGGGTTTGAGCCCTACCCCGGCACCAAGCCCTACACCGCCTGACGGAGCAGCCCGATGCAGCGCAAAACTTTCAAGACCAGCGAAACAGTCGATTTCATCGTCGTAGGCTCTGGCGCATCGGGCGGAATCATGGCGCGTGAACTGGCGCGCGCGGGCAACAGTGTTGTCGTGATGGAACAAGGCCCGCGCCTTGATGCCCATGAATTTGAACATGACGAACTGAAATACCGCAACCTTTCCGGCATCACCAATAACCCCGCCACCAACCCGCAAACCTTCCGTAATACCGAAGACCAAAAGGCCGCTAAGGTTTCGGGCAGAAACCCGCTGACTTACGCCCGCGTGGTCGGTGGCAGCAGTTCGCACTTCAACGCCAATTTCTGGCGGTTGCACGAAATCGACTTCATCGAACGCAGCCGCCTTGGCGCAATCGAAGGCGCAGACCTCGTCGACTGGCCCATCACATATGCCGAACTCGAACCGTACTATACCAAAGTGGAATGGGAAGTCGGCGTGTCCGGCCTTGCCGGGGCCAGCCCGTTCGATCCGTGGCGCAGCAAACCCTACCCCATGCCGCCCTTGCCCGTGAAATCATCCGGCGTGTTGTTTGAACGCGGCGCAAAGAAGCTCGGCCTGCACCCCTTCCCCGCCCCGATGGCGATCAATTCGGTCCTCTACAAAGACCGCCCGCCGTGCATCCAGTGCGGCCTGTGCGGCGGCTTTGCGTGTGAGGTCAAGGCCAAGTCATCATCGGTCTGGACCGTCATACCCGAGGCCGAGGCCACCAGGCGCTGCGAAGTGCGCGCCGAAAGTTACGTCTTCCGCATCGGCATGAACAAAGCTGGCCGCGCCACCGGCGTCTATTACTATGATCGTGATCGCAAGGAACAGTTCCAGAATGCCCGTGCGGTGGTCGTCTGCGCCAACGGTGCCGAAACACCACGACTGCTGCTCAATTCGGCCACGGGATCAGCCCCCCAAGGCCTCGCCAATTCCAGCGGCGCGGTGGGGCGGTACTTGATGTTCAACAAGGGCGGCGGCGCGATGGCGCGCTTCGAACACCCGCTGAACGAATACAAGGGCGCCAATGTAACGCGCATCATGCACGACTTCTATGATTCCGATCCCAAGCGCGGGTTTTATGGTGGCGGTGGCTTTGATGCGCGATCAGGCGGTCCACTCACATGGGGGCAAAGCGTACCCAAGGGGACACCAAACTGGGGGCCTGAATTCAAGGAATACCTTGAATCGTACACGTATTGGATGAACTGTTCAGGCCACGGCACATCACTGGCGGTCGAAAGCAATCGCGTCGATATCGATCCCGATTTGAAAGATGCGTGGGGGCTGCCAGCCATCCGCGTAACCCACAAAGACCACCCCGACGATACCAAGCACGCCAAATGGCAGGTGGAACGTGCGGCTGAAATCATGGACGCAGCCGGAGCCAAGCAGATCGTCCCCGGCGAAATCGGTGAGGCAACCGGCGGGGTTCACTTGCTCGGTACCTGCCGCATGGGCAATGATCCTGCAACCTCGGTCATCGACAAGTACCACCGCACGCATGATGTACGGAACCTGTTCCTGTGCGATGGTTCCAGCATGGTCACATCAGGCCGGGGCCAGCCCACGCAAACCATAGAAGCGTTGGCGTTCCGCGCCGCAGATCACATCGCCAAATTCGCCCGCACAGGCGATATCTGACAATCAGGCTCTTGCAGAGACAGCGTCTTTGATGGTGGAGGAAATGGTGCACCCGGAACGATTCGAACGTCCGGCCCTCAGATTCGTAGTCTGATGCTCTATCCAGCTGAGCTACGGGTGCCTGCCATTTTCTTCAAACGCAAATCAATGCGTTCATATCCCGACATTCGCCCCAAAAGGGGGAATGGTGCACCCGGAACGATTCGAACGTCCGGCCCTCAGATTCGTAGTCTGATGCTCTATCCAGCTGAGCTACGGGTGCGTGGAGACGCGCCTTTAGGTTGGTCTTTTCCCTTTGGCAACCCCTTCAATCACAAGCCCGTCAAGCACCGGAATTAGCGCCTGCGCCAAGGGTATGTCGAGCGGGGGCATGGGCAAAGCCAACAGTTCCGGCGCAGACACCCAGTTTATTTGCGTGCCGGCCTCAAGCGCCTTGGGCGAACCGCACCAACGCGTCGCTGTATATAATAACAGCAGCACTGCCTTTTTCCCCGGTTCGGCAAAGCTCGTTGCAAACGACAGCGGCGTGATCGCATAAGATTCGACAATAACGCCCAGTTCTTCGGCTATTTCACGCACCAGTGCGGCTTCGGGCGCTTCACCAGCCTCAACCTTGCCGCCGGGAAATTCCCACAGCCCGCCGTGGGCTTTGCCCGCAGCGCGTTGCTGCACGAGCACTTTCCCGTCTGTGGATAATAACGCAAGCGCAACCACGACCATCATCGGCGGATTGCCGTCCATCTACGTTGCCTCCATCAATATTTTATTAGGCATGGTATCGTATTATTGCTGAACCGCAATATTGGAAGAAATGTGAAGTTGCTGTTTCATCATCTTATTCGCAATACTTGCGGCGCTACGGCCATTGAATACGGCTTGCTGATTGCTGTGATCGGTCTGGCAGCAGCCACCGGCCTGAGCAAATTCACACCATCGTTGAACAACATTTACTCAATGGTTCACCAAGCCACCGAAAATAAGGTCTGAACGGTTTAACGCAATTTTTAGAATTGCACACGTAAGACTACCAACGCTTGCTTCGGTACAAAAATTCTTGAGCGGGCCGGGATGATGAAAACATACACTAGGAGACTGACCATGAAGCTTTTCCGTGACCTGTTCACCAACGAAGATGGCGCCACCGCGATTGAATACGGCCTGATCGCCGCTCTCGTGGCTGTTGCTGCAATGACCGCCATGGGCTCGCTCGGCAACTCGCTCAGCACCACGTTCGGTCTGGTTTCGACCAACATGACCAACGCACAAGACGGCAAGCTCTAAGAGCTTGATGATCGCCTGAAGGGTTGGGCGTAACACACGCCCCCCTTCAGGACGGTTTCTTACTTGTTCAAAGGAATTCCATCATGAAGCTTTTTCACGAAATACTGAAAAGCGAAGATGGGGCTACAGCAATTGAATACGGCCTGATCGCCGCTCTTGTTGCCGTTGCTGCAATGACCGCCATGGGTTCACTGGGCAACTCGCTCAGCACCACGTTCGGTATGGTTTCGACCAATATGGTCAAAGCGCAGGACGGCAAGCTGTAATAGCTCGATTACCGCAGAAAACCGGAGGGGCTGGCAAACGATTGCCAGCCCCTTTTCTGATTCGGCTTCGGGCACTATCTCAATTTACACCCAAGTATTTAATATACAACAATTTTTACCTTCTGGCCTACCGAAAGTTTACTCGTCGTGGTCAATCCGTTGAGCACCAGAAACCGTTCAAGCGCCTTGTCGGTATAGGCCATCCGGCTGGCCATAGTCTGGACCGTCTCGCCGGACTTTACCGTAACAACCGAAAGCTTGCGCGGGCGCACTGCTGATGCTTCGGTGGCGTTGATCCGGCGGATTGACTGGAACATCGCATTGAACTGCGTCGCCTGTCCTGCCTGGCTGATAGTCGCAAAATGGAACGCCTGTTGTGGCCCCCATTCATAGGCAAAAACGATTACGTCGACCTGGCTGTTGCCGCTTGTGGCGCGCGTCGCACCATAGGCGGCTTTGATGCCGTTAACCGTCGTCGTCTGAATCGAATCAGCCCGCATTTGCTGTTCGCTCAATCCCGCAAACACGGTGTTGATGTAAGCGGACAGATCACCATTGTACTGCGCTGATGAAAACTCGCCCTTCCCGCTCTGGCCCGAAATCGAAACAGAGCGCGTTCCGTTAACCAGATAGAACCCGTTGGGCGCCTGAAACGCCAACCGCAGCGAAGGATGCGTAAACTTCGATCCATCGACAATGCCCTGTGCCGGATCATCACCATATGTCAGGCCATTGATCCCTGCCAGAAACGCATCGCGATTGGTCATCCCCGGCTTCGTTCCGGCACGTGCCAAAGCGGCGCGGACGCGCGATGCCGGATCAGGATGGGTACTGGCCCATGCCGGAACCTGATTCGAAGTGCCCTTTATGCTGGCATCCAGCGTGTTCTGGTTGGCAAGGCTTTGCAAAACCGATGACATCGCGCGCGGATCATATCCTGCGCGCTGCAAATAGGTAACGCCAAGGTTGTCCGCTTCGGTTTCCTGCCCGCGCGAATACTTCAGCGTCAGCAATTGGCTGCCGGTGGAGAAAATCTTCTGCCCGATCTGCCCCAGCGCACCGTTGCCGAGCAATGCCCCTGACAGCAGCGTACCCAACGTGCCGATGATGGTATTGCGCGTTGCAGCGCTTTGACGCTTGGAGGAATGGCGAGCAGCAACATGACCCACTTCATGGCCCAGCACACCTGCCAGTTCCGCCTCATTGTTCATCAAAGCCGCCAATTGGCGCGTCACGTAAATATAGCCGCCTGGAACCGCAAAAGCGTTGTTCACGGGCGAATTCAGCAGGGTAACCGTAAAGTCACCACGCGCGTTGCTCAGGCCGGATTGTACCGCAATATTCTTGCCGATCGTCTGCACATAATTGGACTGCGGGCCAGTCATCGCCCCGCCAAATTCCTGCAGCAACTGGGGATGCGCTTCGGCACCTTGCTGCCGGTCTGCCGCGCTGATGGCCTGGATTGCACCTTGTGCATTGGCCGGGCTAGCCTTCTGGCTGGCCCATGCAGGCAGAACTACCGCCGCCATTGCGGTTACTGTCAGAATTGCAGCACGTGAACGAAGTTTAACTGGCATCGGTCTCTCCCTACCGGCAAGCGAGATTGTACGCCCGCACCTTAACCGGTGACGAACGCAATAACCCCTATCTCGCAAATAGAGTTCCCGAGCGCCAGTGGGCGCACAAGATTAAGCGCCGATGCGCAGGAACCGTTCAGCACGCAACTGGCGTAACTCATCGCCTGTCTTGCCTGCCAGTGCGTCCAGTTCCTCAGCAATTGCTGCGCCCAGCTTTGCACAGGCAGCCGCAGGATCGCGGTGTGCGCCGCCCACAGGCTCACGCACAATCCGGTCAATCACGCCAAGGCCCAGCAGATCTTGCGCCGTCACTTTCATCGCCTCGGCTGCATCTGCCGCTTTTTCCGATGTGCGCCAAAGGATTGATGCACAGCCTTCGGGCGAGATCACCGAATAGATAGCGTGTTCCATCATCAACACGCGCTCGGCACTTGCCAGCGCAACGGCGCCGCCCGATCCACCTTCACCGACAATCGTTGCAACCATCGGGACGCCCAGCGCCAGACACGCCTCGGTCGAACGGGCAATCGCTTCTGCCTGCCCACGCTCTTCAGCTTCGACGCCCGGAAACGCGCCTGACGTATCCACCAGCGTCACCACCGGCAGGCCGAATCGGCTGGCCATTTCCATCAGGCGGATAGCCTTGCGGTATCCTTCAGGCTTGCCCATGCCAAAATTGTGGCGGATGCGGCTTTGCGTGTCATTGCCCTTTTCATGGCCGATCAGCATCACCCGCCGATTGCCCAGCTTGGCAAAGCCGCCGATAATGGCCTGATCTTCGCCATAAAGCCGATCCCCGCCCAAAGGCAGAAAATCGGTAAACATAGCCTCGACATAGTCTTTGAAGTGGGGGCGCGCGGGGTGGCGGGCCACTTGCGTCTTCTGCCACGGCGTCAGCGCGCGATAGGTGCTTGCCAACAGTTCGGCGGATTTGGTTTCAAGCCGGCGGATCTCGGACCCGATATCAATGTCTCCGCCCAGCGCCGTCTGGCGCAGTTCGGCGATGCGGGCTTCGAGCGCGGCGACCGGCTTTTCGAACTCGAGATAGGAAATCATGACGCTCCCGCTAAGCGCGCGCGCGCCTTCGGTCAACTGCTAGCCGCGTTTCCCAAGGGATGGCGTTCATTCACCAACGCGACAAGCCGGGCAGAATCAACGTGCGTATAGATTTGCGTCGTTGCAATATCGGCATGGCCCAGCAGCGTTTGCAGCACCCGCAAATCTGCCCCGCCTTCCAACAGATGCGTGGCAAAGGCATGGCGCAGTACATGCGGGCTGACCGTTTCCGGGTTCAATCCGGCCCGCAGTGCCAAGTCCCGCAACAACTGGAACAGCCGCACGCGCGACAAATGCCCCCCTTTCGGACTTGGGAAAACAAAGCGCCCGCCTTTGCCCCTAACCGCCAACCAATCGGCCAGCGCCCGCACCGCGCGCGCTGATACCGGCACCATCCGCTGCACCCCGCCCTTGCCCGTTATCGTCAGGAACGGCGCATCGCGCGGCACGGCCGCAATCGGCAGCGAAACCAGTTCCGTCGCGCGCAAGCCCGAACCATAAAGCAATTCCAGCAAGGCCAGCATCCGCAAACCTTCGGGCGTTCCTGTCGCGCCATCGGCCTCTGCCGTGACAAACAAGGCACCGACTGCGCTGTGATCCAGCACGCGCGGCAACGGACGCCGCGCGCGCGGACGCGGCAGTGCTGATGACGGATCATCATCGCGCAGCCCTTCATCCACCAAAAAGCCATAGAACTGTCGCAATGCCGATGCTCTGCGCGCCAGCGACGACGGCGCAAGCTCGACCCACGCCGCCGCCAGCTTCGCAATGTCCTCGCGCCCCGCCGTGGCCAGCGTACCGATCACCAGCACCGCACCTGCCAGGTCACGACGATAGGCAGACAGCGTATTTGCTGCCGCCCCGCGTTGCGCTGCCAGCATCGCCAGAAAGCTCTCAACCTCAGGCTCGGCGGCGGCCTTTACCACGTCAAACGCGGGAAACCGCTTCGGCTGCGATCATCCGCGCCTCGGCTTCAAGACCGACCTGCCGAAGCGCCGAAACGATGTGGTACAAGTGCAGCGGCGTCATCCGGTCCCAACGTTCCGCTTGCATCCCGAATGCCGCCAGCAAGGAAACCAGCGCCGGGTTATCCGATGCTGCCGCCGCATCAATCGCGCGCGTCCATCGCGTCTGCCGGTTAAGGTCAACGCTCATCTTTTCGGCGAAATTGGTTGCGGCAGCGGGGTCAACCCGTTGCAACCCCATCAGCCCTGCCAGCAAAAATCGTGACCGCAGCGCCCCTTCGGATTCATCGTTGTCGGCAAAGGCGTTCAAGCCATCATTGGTCACTTGCGTGGCCCGTGCAGGATTGGCGAGGACCACCAGCCCCCAGCCCTCGCTACCAACTGACAGGAACGGTGCCCATTTCAAGGCATTGCGATCCAGTCCTGCAGTAAGCATGGAGGCCACCAAAGCGGCTGCATTGTCTGACAAGTCGTTTGAAGGGGCAAGCCGCGCTGCGGCATAAGATGTCAGCACCAGTCCTGAATAGGCGCGGTCCGGATTGGTCCCATCACCCCACAAGGTGCGGATGGCTTCAAAACGATCACTGGCTGCTTTTGCCAGATAGGCGGCGCGCAGCGTTTCAGCCCGCTTCGTCCATTCATCCGCTTCGGCAGCGCCACCGCCGTTATTGGCGCGTGCCGCATAAAGCTGGCTGTAAAGATCGATAACCGCCTGTGATGACAGAACTCCGCGCGCGGCAGCCACATCAGCGGCGGCTGCGCGGGATGCCAGTGGCAGCATGGGTGCGCGCACTGCCGTCAGCGAATAGGTCGCGCCTGCACTCTGGCGCAAGGCCGCAGGCGGCTCGACACCGGTCGCAAACGCCATGCCGATGCTCCACGGCGTCAGAGCATCGACACCTTCCCATTCAATCTTCACGGCGCGCCGCGCATTGATTGCAGCACCGGCAAATTTCTGGGCCAGCAGTATATCGATCTTGCTGCCGGTGCCGCGACGCAAAGCGCGGTCCAGTTGCGACATGCCGGACGATCCCTCGTCAGAGAACGAGGAACAGATCGCGCGGGACAAATCCCATTCCCACCCGGGTCGCCCTGCCGCCGTCAGCGCGGTAATCGGGCACAAGCCAACCGGATCAGATGTGGCGATAAAGCTTGCCATCGCCGCATCTTCCAATGCGCGCGTAAAGTTGCCGCTGTCCACCGATTGGACCATGGCCCGCGCGGCATCAGCCTCGCCCATGCGCAACAGCAATTGCGCCCGCATTGCCGCCCAATCCGCGCCATTCATGCCAACAGGCGTCGCCAATCGGCTGGATAGCGCGCGACGGGCAAGGATGTGGCCCCAGCGCGAAACGAACCGCCCGCGCGTTTTGCCAATCACACCCTCAACAAATTGCCCGTTCAGGTAATGCGTTGAAGCAACCGGAAATCCGCCCTCACGCTCATCAATCACACCGACAATCTCAAGACTACGACGGCCCGATGGCGGAATATCAAACTTCGGTTTGGCCGATTGGATCAGCTTTTCCAGCAGAACAGGGTCAATCGACTTGAGCAACGCCTCATCGCTATTGCCACCGCCACCGCCACCGCCACCGCCAGTCGATTGGGAAGCATTGGCAACAGGGATGGCCTGAACCACCGGCGTCGCGGTGCTTGCCGGTGTGCCGACAGGGCTTGGCGCAGGGGTGCTTGAAACCGGGCGTACAGTTGCTGGCGTCGCCGAACGCGCCGGTGCAGATGAACGCTGCGGTGCAGGCCGCGATGGCGCAGGCGGGCTGTCAAACCCGGGAGGAAGCAGCGATTCTTGCGCAACCAACGTTCCCGAAACAGCCGCCAGCGCAGCGACCCCGCTTAACCAAAGAATGCGCCGGTTCATTGTTGCAGAGCTCCTGCGCTCACCGGTTGTTCGATCCATCGCATCGGCTGCGCCCCACCCTTGATCCATGCAATCACCAAAATTGCGGCCACCAAAATTGCAGCCAACGCCAGCGCGCCGACCACGGCAACTATCCTGTTCACGCGCATTTCGCTCCCGGCAGCCCGATTGCCGCCCCCATTCGCTGTCAAATGTGCCTCAACAGGCGATACTTGCAACGATCACTAGCGCAAGTATAGGCAACCCGGCAATGCAACTTGATGCCGCCCCTCTCAGTTCGTCCGAAATCGGCCATATCGCGCGCCGGATAGATCGGCCTTTGGTGCTGGTTGGCATGATGGGCGTCGGTAAAACCACAATAGGCCGAAAACTCGCCACAATGCTTCATCTGCCCTTCGTCGATGCCGATGAAGAGATTGAACGCGCTGCACACATGCCCATCCCTGAAATCTTCGCGACATACGGCGAACCCTATTTTCGCGATGGCGAACGGCGCGTCATCGCCCGGTTGATTGGGGACGGACGGCCCAATGATCGCAAAGTCCTTTCCACAGGCGGCGGCGCATTTGTCGATGCGTCCACGCGGGCGCTGTTGCTGGAAAAGGCCATCGCGATCTGGCTCGATAGCGATATTGCAACGTTGCTTGAACGCGTAGGCCGCAAAGGCAACCGCCCATTGTTGAAAACGGGCGACCCGAAGGAAATTCTCACAAACCTGCGCGCTGAACGCCAACCATTCTACGCTCAGGCACCAATCCATGTCATCAGCACCACGCAGCCGCACCACGTTACGGCCTCGCGCATTCTCAGGGCAATCGACCAATGGCTGTAATTCCCGTCGCTATCGCGGGCGCTCCTTATGAAGTGCGCATTGAAGCCGGTGTGCTGGCCCGCGCCGGCGAACATTGCCGCCCGTTCATCCGCAAAAACCATGTATTGGTCATCACTGACCACAATGTTGCGGCAAAATGGCGCCAAACTGCCACTGAATCGTTCGCTTCCGTCGGCATCCGCAGCGAATGGCTTGTCCTGCCAGCGGGTGAAAGCACCAAAAGCTGGGATCACCTCGCCCAGGTAATAGACTGGCTGCTCGACCAAGAAGTTGAACGCAAAGACAAAATTATCGCACTTGGCGGCGGCGTGATTGGCGACCTTACCGGTTTTGCCGCCTCCATCGTAAAACGCGGCTGTGGCTTCATCCAGATCCCCACCACTCTACTCGCGCAAGTTGATTCCAGCGTTGGCGGCAAAACGGCGATCAACACGCGCGCTGGAAAGAACCTTGTCGGCGCATTCCACCAACCTGCCCTTGTCTTGGCAGATCCCTTGGCGCTCAATACCTTGCCATTGCGCGATGTGCGGGCCGGTTACGCCGAAGTTGTCAAATACGGCCTGATTGATAACGCAGCATTCTTTGAATGGTGCGAAGCCAATGGTGCAAAATTGCTCGCAGGCGATCAAGCCGCACGCGAATACGCCATCGCGCACAGCGTCGCTGCCAAAGCGCGAATCGTTGCGGCCGATGAAAAAGAAACCGCAGGCGTTCGTGCCCTGCTCAATCTCGGTCACACTTTTGGCCACGCTCTGGAAGCCGAAACCGGCTTTTCGGAAAGGTTGCTGCATGGCGAAGGTGTGGCGCTCGGCATGGTGTTGGCAGCCCGCTTTTCGGCGCGACAGGGGTTAATGACCGGGCAAGACGCAGAGCGCGTTGCTGCCCATATCGGCACCGTCGGGCTACCAGCCTCGCTCCCTGCACTTGCACTCAATTGCGATGGACGCCGCCTTGCCGATCACATGCTTCACGACAAAAAGATGGACGCGGGTACCCTGCCGTTCTTGCTCATGCGCGGGATCGGGCAAACCTTCCTCGCTACCGATACTGATCTGAACGAAATTGCAGCCTTCCTTGATGAGGAATTGGCGCGCACCTGATCCTTGAATGCTGATCCCGGCGGTCTTCAGCAGGCACCGGGATCAGCAAAACTCGCCGATCAATTCCCGGTAAAAACGGCCTTGCGCTTTTCCAGAAACGCAGCACTACCTTCCATGGCGTCGGCGCTATCACCGGCAATCCGTTGGCCTTCTGCTTCGTTTAGTAACGCGCTGGAGTAATCCATCTCAAGCGCTTCGGCCAAATTCTGTCGCATGATGCCCAATGCAACTGTCGGGCCATTGGCAAGGCGTGTCGCCAAAGCCAGCGCTTCATCCTGCAAAGCGGCGTCGTCCACCGCTTTGTAAATCAGGCCCCAGTTTTCCGCCTTTTCAGCGCCAACTTTTTCGCCAAGCATCATCATTTCGGTGGCGCGCGCTTTGCCGACAAGGCGGGCCAACATCCATGATGCGCCGCCGTCAGGAACGAGGCCGATGTTGACAAAAGCCTGAAGGAAATAGGCTTTGTGACCCGCCAGTACAAAATCCCCTGCAAGAGCAATCGAGCAGCCGATCCCTGCTGCCGGACCGTTGACAGCCGTCACGATTGGCACGGGCAAACGCGCCAAAGTCTGCATCATGGGGTTATAAGCCATTGTCAGGGTGCTATATGCCCCAAGGCCACCAGCTATTGAACGGTCACCTTCCACTGCAAGGTCAGCTCCCGAACAGAATGCACGCCCGGCACCCGTGATCAGAACAGCGCGGGCTCCGTCCAAATTCGACACAGCATTGGCGATTTCAACGGCCATATCAGGCGGGCAAGCATTGAGCCGATCAGGACGATTCAGCACAATCTTCAGGACATGGCCAATCCGTTCAACCTGAATGGTTTCGTATTCCATCTCGCACAACCTCTTTCGTCAGCCATCAAACCACAGGCCAACGGCCATAACCGTGTGGACGGATGATGCCATCAAAAATTGGTTGTGCGCCTCTGCGCAATCAAACTGTGATCAAACCTGATAGGCCTGTGCAAATGCTGCGGCGGCTCCAAACAGTCCCGGCTGCGGATGGGTAATCATCTTAACCGGAATTGCCGCCATAAGGGCTTCAAACCGGCCCTTGGCTTGAAATCGGTCAGCAAAGCCCGACCTGACCAGCGTATCCTTGATCCGTAGCCCCAAGCCGCCAGCCATCACTACACCAGTTGCCCCGTGCGCCAAAGCAAGATCGCCGGCCACGCTGCCCAAAGACAGGCAAAACCTGTCCACTGCCGCTGCTGCCAAGCTATCTTCGCCCGACGTTCCCAACTCCCACAACTCGCGGTCCGTACGCGGGGTGAAGGGGCGCGCTTCAAGCATCGCCAGAGCTTCATAAATATCGACGATCCCTGGCCCTGCGACCACGCGTTCTACCGATACCCGGCGATGACGCTTGCGGAGGCCCGCAAGTATGGCATCCTCGATCGTGTCAATCGGCGCGAAATCGATATGGCCACCTTCTGTCGGTTGCACGCGATAAACCGCGCCATCGCGCCACAATTGCGCTACGCCAAGGCCTGTGCCGGGGCCGACCACGCTGATCACACCCGTAGTGGGCAGGTTTTCCTTGGGGCCACTCAAGTGGACGAAATGATCGCAATCCGCTTGCGCAACGGCATGGGCCACTGCTGCAAAGTCATTGACCACAACGTAATTGTCCGCACCCAGCTTTTCAGGGATTAGCGCTGGACGAATGATCCACGGGTTGTTGGTGAACTTGATGATGTCACCACCCACAGGCCCTGCCACCGCAATCGCGGCTGCCTTGGGCAATGGGCTGCCAACAATGCGCCCGAACTCTTCCCAGGCCAGTTGGAATGACCCGTGTTCAGCGGTCTTCAGCGTTACCGCGTCACCTAGCGAAACAACGCGACCACCGCTGACTTCAGCGATGGCAAATCGCGCATGCGTCCCGCCAATATCAACGGTTACTACCTGCATCCCATCCCCCGAAGGCGCTTATGCGCCAAGCTTGTTATAATCCCGCTGCCGCTAACATGGCCGATCCGCCACGCTCTGCTGGGTCGGAATGCTGACGCATCAGCGCAAACAATTCACGGCCTACGCCCACTGCGTTATGCGATGCAACGGCATCATCGCGCGCGTCCCATTCCTGATCGGGCACCAGCGCCGTCAACACGCCCGTGTTGGCACACACCCGCACGACATCACCATCGCGCAACTTGGCCAAGGGGCCGCCATGGCCTGCCTCAGGCGATACGTGAATAGCAGCCGGAACTTTGCCCGAAGCGCCAGACATGCGGCCATCAGTCACCAACGCTACCTTGAACCCGCGATCCTGCAACACGCCCAACGGCGGAGTCAGTTTGTGCAATTCAGGCATGCCGTTCGCACCCGGCCCTTGGAAACGGACCACCACAACGACATCACGCTCCAGTTCACCGGCCTTGAACGCCGCCAGAACATCATTTTGTTCAGCAAACACACGGCAGGGTGCTTCAATTGTCCAACGCGATGGATCAACCGCGCTGACCTTGATCGTACCGCGCCCAAGATTACCCTTGAGCAACCGGAAGCCGCCTTCTGCCTGAAACGGTGCAGCAACCGGCCGAAGCATAGTATCGTCGCCCGATACCTCCGGCGCTGGCTCCCACTTGAGCAAATCCGTATCCATCACCGGCTCTTGCGCGCCTTCAGCCAGTGAAGCGCCATAGACGGTGCGGATATCGGCATGGGCAAGGCCCGACCCGATCAATTCGCGGATCACGAACGGCATCCCGCCTGCGGCTGCAAACGCATTCACATCGCCCGCGCCATTGGGATAGACATTGGCAATCAATGGCACCACGCGCGACAATTCGTCCATATCATCCCAGTCGATCTGGATACCTGCTGCGCGCGCAATCGCAGGCAAATGGATCACATGATTGGTGGACCCGCCCGTCGCCAAGAGCCCCACAATGGCATTGACGATTGCCTTTTCATCCACACAAACGCCCAAGGGGCGGTAATCATCGCCATCCCAACCAATCTGCGCAACGCGGTGTACGGCAGAGCGGGTCAATTCCTGACGCAGCTTGTTTCCGGGCTGCACAAAGCTGGAGCCGGGCATATGGAGCCCCATCATCTCCATCATCATCTGGTTCGAATTGGCCGTGCCATAAAACGTGCATGTGCCGGGTGAATGGTAGCTGGCGCTTTCGCTTTCCAGCAGCTCATCGCGGCCCACTTTGCCTTCGGCATAAAGCTGGCGAATGCGCACTTTTTCCTTGTTTGGAAGGCCCGTCGGCATTGGCCCTGCTGGCACAAGAATCGTCGGCAAATGGCCAAAGCGCAGCGAACCGATCAACAATCCCGGCACGATCTTGTCGCAAATGCCCAGCAGCAGCGCGCCTTCGAACATGGCATGGCTCAGGCCAACCACCGTTGCCATCGCAATCGCGTCTCGACTGAACAATGACAGTTCCATAGAATCCTGCCCTTGCGTCACCCCGTCGCACATCGCAGGCACGCCGCCTGCCACCTGGGCAGTAGCGCCGACTTCGCGGGCGAAAATCTTGATCTGTTCGGGATAGCGGCCATAGGGCTGATGCGCTGAAAGCATGTCGTTATAGGCAGTGACGATGCCAATGTTCATGGCCCTGCCCGCCTTGATCAGCGGCTTGTCATCACCCGCTGCGGCAAAACCGTGCGCAAGGTTGCCACATGAAAGCTGCGGCCGGTTCAGACCCTGATCGCGCGAACGTTCGATCAGATCGAGGTAAGCCGCCCTCGTTGTACGGGAGCGTTCGATAATACGCTGGGTAACGCGCGCCACGGTGGGGTTCATTGGCATCATTCGCTCCAGTAAATCGTCACGGGCGGACCAAATCCGCACAGGAAATCGGCCACGGGATAACTGTCATCCCCGGCCAAAACGCGCTCTATCAGCGCCTTCTTTGACGCGCCGGTCACCACAAGGATAATTTCCTTCGTGGCCTTCAGCGCCTTCTTGTTCAGCGTCAGACGCTCAAACGGGGCCTCTGGCGGCAGCGGGATTGGCGTTGTTGCAATCACTGTAGCGCCCGGACGGACCAATGCTTTCATGTGGGGGAACAACGATGCAACATGGCCATCTTCGCCCATGCCGAGCCAGACGAGATCAAACGGCGACACCGCCGCGCCTTCTTCAAGGCGTTCAAACACAGCGCCGGAATGCCCCAATGCGGCGTGAATCTTGCCAAAATTGCTGGCCGGATGATCATCAGGGACACACCGGTCATCTGTCAGCGTGATCGTCACACTGGACCAATCCAGCGCCCGATCCTGAAGCAAATCCAGCACCTTGATAGGTGTTGAGCCGCCTGTAAACGCAATCCGCTTAGCCCCCGGTGCAGCCACAACGCGGGCTATGCGATCAGCAACCGCTGCCGCATTCCCGGGACTTGCCCATGTGACTGTGGTGGGCGTCCATTCAGTCATTCCAGCTGCGCCCGTCTCGTTCTGTCAGTGCAATGGCAGCGTTGGGGCCCCAGCTTCCGGCAGCATAGGGCTTGGCCTCCATACCGGTGTCGTCCCAGACTTTGCGGATACCATCAACCCATCGCCACTGCGCTTCGACTTCGTCGCGGCGGACGAACAGAGTCTGTTCGCCTTCGATCAGATCGAGCAACAACCGTTCATAGGCAATGCGGCGGCGCGCCTTGGCGAACGCCGTGGTCAACGACAGATCGAGGTTTACTTCACGCAGGGTAATCCCGCCACGGTCCAGGCCCGGCTCTTTGGCCATAACCTGCATCCGCACATATTCTTCGGGCTGAAGCCGGATAACCAGACGATTGGCCGGCAACCTGCCACCACGCTGCCCGAACAGATTGTGCGGCACCGGCTTAAACTCGACCACGATCTCGCTGCGACGCTCGCTCAAACGTTTGCCAGTCCGAAGGTAGAACGGCACACCGGTCCAACGCCAGTTATCGACATGGGCTTTGATCGACACGAAGGTTTCGGTGTCGGATGCTTCGTTCAAGTCTTCTTGATAACCGCTAACAGCAGCGCCTTTGACGGCGCCCGTGCGGTATTGCCCGCGCACCATTTCCTCGGCCTTGACAGGCCGCAGTGCACGCAAAACTTTGACCTTCTCATCACGGATCGACGTTGCATCAAGGCTGGCGGGAGGTTCCATCGCGATCAGAGCAAGCAACTGCAGCATGTGGTTTTGCACCATATCCCGCAATGCGCCGGTGTCGTCGTAAAAGCCTTTGCGACCTTCAAGACCTACCGTCTCGCTCACCGTGATTTGCACATGATCGATCCCGCCGGAATTCCACAGCGGCTCAAAAATCATATTGGCAAAACGAAGGGCCATCAGATTTTGAACTGTTTCCTTGCCAAGGTAGTGATCGATCCGAAAAATCTGTTCTTCGGCAAAAGCTGCTGCGACTGCATCATTGATCCGTGTGGATGAAGCCAGATCATTGCCCAACGGCTTTTCCAAACCGATCCGCACATTGCCGTGGGTCAGGCCAGCACGGCGCAACCCTTCAATCGTAGGTTCAAAAAGGAATGGCGCGGTCGATAGAAAGATCGAAAGTCCGCACGACGTGTCACCCAGTTTCTTGGCCAGATCGCCGAAACCATCAACGTTAGATGCATCCAGCGTCTGGTATTCAAGCCGATCCAGGAACGAGGCAAGCTTGGCGTCATCACGCCGGTCTTCGGGCAAAAACTCGGCCAGAGCGAGACGCGCAAACTCGCGGAACTCTGCATCGTCATGCTCAGAACGTGCCGTTCCGACAATCCGCAAATCAGGACCGATCAACTCGTCCTCATGCAACGCATAAAGCGATGGCAGGAGCATACGGCGCGAAAGATCGCCGGTCGCGCCGAACAACAGCAGCGCGGAACAGCTTTTCTCGATCATTGGCGCAATTCTCCCCATGGTGTTGCGAACCGAAAGCTTTGCAGTGCCGCCAACCCATGCACCACTGCCCTAGACCCTTAGAAACCTTAGATCAGCATGCATAAGTATGCTGCATAGCTATGCGTGGCGATGGCCATTGCCGGGATCAGCACGATATTTCGATCCATAGTGCCCCATATGGCGGCAGATCGCCAATAGTGGCCCCATTAACTGCGGCGACGATTGCACCGTTTAACGTCAACACCGCAGGCCAGACAATGGGCTCAGCTGAAAGATTGAATACCGCAGCAATCGCCTGTTGCCCCGCCACTCGGCGTACCGCCAGCACGTTTTCATCGGCGAGAAGCACGGTGAAATCCCCATACCGCAAAGCTGGATTTACTCGTCGTAAATGCAACAGCTTCGTCGTCAGGTTAAGCAACGATGCTGGATCGCCTTCCTGGCTATCGACCGCATAGGATAAGTTCTCCTCACCCAGCGGCAACCATGGCAAGCCCGTTGTAAAGCCGCCTTCGTCAGCCTGAGCATGCCACGGCATTGGAGTTCGAGCGCCATCACGCGAAAGGGTCAATGGCCAGTTTGCTATCGCTTCGGGATCTTGCAATCGCTCAAACGGGATGTCGACTTGGGTAAGGCCCAATTCCTCGCCCTGATATACGATGATATTGCCGCGCAGGGATGCAAATAGCATTGCTTTCATCCGCCCGAAGGCTTCGCGATGTTCTGGCGCGCTCCATCTGGACAATGCTCGCGGTGCATCGTGGTTTTCAAACGCCCAACTTGGCCAGCCCATCCCCGGCTCATCCGGCCATTTGGCCACAGCTTCCGCCACAAATTGGGGGGTCAGCGCATCAGCATAAAGGAAATCAAAACCATAAGCGCTGTTGAGATGGTCCTCGCCCGCCGTAAATGCCTTCATTTCTGTTTCGGCAATATCGCCGCCCACTTCGGCAACAGTAAACACCGCGCCATATTCGTTGCAAACAGCGCGTACGCGCTTGATGAAATTCAGGATGTCCGGGTGCGATTGATTGTAGAGTTTCAATTGAAAATCAAACGGACGCGTCTTGCGCCGCCCATCATTGGGCGCAGGGGGATTATCGCGCATATCCAGATCATGCATCAGAAAGTTAAGAGCATCCAACCGGAAACCATCAACGCCGCGTTCCAGCCAGAACCGCATTGCTGCCAGCAACGCGTCCTGCACCTCAGCATTGTGCGCGTTGATCTGCGGCTGGCTCGATAGGAAATTGTGAAGGTAATACTGCCGGCGCCGCGCATCCCACGTCCAAGCGGGGCCACCAAATACCGATTGCCAATTTGAAGGTGGCGAACCATCGGGTTTTGGATCAGCCCAAACGTACCAATCTGCTTTCGGGTTCGTGCGGTCCTTCCGGCTTTCAACAAACCAGGCGTGCTGATCAGAGGTATGCGCGAACACCTGATCAATCGTCACCTTTATGCCCAATTCGTGCGCACGGGCGATCAACGCATCAAAATCGGCAAGAGTGCCGAAAATCGGATCAACGTCGCAATAATCGGCCACGTCATAGCCGAAATCCTTCATCGGTGATGTGAAGAACGGCGATATCCAGACCGCGTCCACACCCAAACGCGCGACGTGATCAAGCCTCGCTGTAATTCCTAGCAAATCGCCAATGCCATCGCCGTTCGAATCGCAAAAGCTGCGCGGATAGATCTGGTAGATCGCGGCCCCGCGCCACCATGGAAAATCTGTTGGAACGTCAAGCGAGGTCAGCTTTTCGGATGTCGCTGTCATAAAAAGAGGTTCCGCCAGAAAAAGGACGCACGTCAGGTCGCTATCGCGCAACAGATGAAGGTGTTAGTAAAGGAAGGTAGTTTTGCGCAAGCACGGACCTTCAATACCGGCACTTTCCCCTCTTATTATTCGTATGCGGATCGATTGCAGTCGGCGTTTGATTCTGCGACGGGCCATTCGTGACGACATAACCAAAGGATACGACATGGCCACGCAAGGACTGATTGGTGCAGTCGAGGCAGGCGGCACAAAATTCGTGTTGGCACTGGCCACATTCGATGGCGAAATCGTCGCCCACTCACGCCTGCCAACGAACACGCCGGTTGAAACATGGCCTGCAATGCAGGAGTTCTTTACGCAGAATTCCGCAAGGCATGGCCCCATTTCTGCATTCGGCATCGCCAGCTTTGGCCCGATCGACATCGACCCTGCCTCAGCCGCTTATGGCACTTTCACAACCACACCAAAGCCGGGTTGGTCAGGCGCGCGTTTCCATGATGCGCTCGCCAGCTTCAATGCCCCCATCATGGTCGATACCGATGTAAACGGCGCGGCCATCGGTGAATGGCAAGCTGGTGCGGGCCAAGGTTGCCGGACGCTGGCGTACACAACTATCGGCACTGGCGTAGGTACGGGAATCGTGCGCGATGGCCGATCGCTCATGGGCATCTCGCACTTCGAAAGTGGGCATATCGTACCCCCGCAAGACTTTGCAACCGATCCTTTTGGCGGCATTTGCCCTTACCACGGCAATTGCATCGAAGGTTTGGCATCAGGCCCGGCCATTGAAAAGCGCTGGGGCCGCAGCCTTGACAAGTTATTGGGCGAAGCAAACGCTATCTCCTTGATCGCTGATTATATTGCGCATCTCGCTTCCACGCTCGTGCTGCTTCATATGCCAGACCGGCTTATCTTCGGCGGAGGAGTCATGAAGGCTCCCGGCCTGATCGAAGCCGTCCGCACCGCCACTGCGGAAAAACTCAATGGCTATGTGCAGCATCCCCGCCTTGATGCAGGGCTCACCCGGTACATTGTCACACCCGGACTTGGCGATGATGCGGGCATAACCGGCGCAATCGAACTGGGCCGTCAAGCTCTCGCTGCACAATGAGCCACCACGAGCGCACCTGTTCGATAGGCTGACAATTGGGAAGTATGCCGCGAATCGGACAATCAGTCCGGAAACATTCACATCTCTGGGAAACTTGCTGGGTGATGCCAATTTGGCCCAAGCATAGCTAATCTGCAAAGCGCAGATCGGTATTTTACCTAACGATGCAACCCCCTATTTTAAAACGATTTAATTACACAGGTTGGCACAGAACGCTGTCCAAATCGCACAAGTTTGTCACAGGTTGCGCGCACTTTGTTAAAGTCCGAACCCCTGCACCAAAAGCCACAACAATCGATTGAATTTTGATTGCAATCGATTGCAGATCGATTAATTAGCACGAACTGAACGCGTCGAGAGTCGTAATGTCGACGCAGAATCAGCAGGGAGAGTAATCATGACCAACACCCGATTCCGTAGTCTTATCTCTGTGTCGGCAATCTGCCTGACAGCAATGGCGACCCCCGCATGGGCACAAGCCGCAGACGAACAAGCAGCCGAAGCACCAACCTCGGAAGAAATCATCGTTACCGGCGTTTCGCGCGCCACCAACCGCCTCGACACCAGCATTTCGGTTAGCGCGCTGAACGCTGACAGCATTGCTGCAGTCTCACCGCGCGGCACGTCGGAAATTTTCCGCCAACTTCCCGGCATTCGTTCAGAATCATCTGGCGGCGGCGGCAACTCGAACATTTCGGTTCGTGGCCTGCCTATGCTGACGGGTGGCGGACAGTTCGTTTCGCTGCAAGAAGACGGCCTGCCTGTGCTGCTGTTCGGCGATCACAACTTTGCCCCGGCTGATGGTTTCATCAAAACGGACACGACGCTGGCCCGCATTGAATCAGTCCGCGGCGGCAGTTCTTCCACCCTCACCACAAACGGCAATGGCGCGATCATCAACCTGATCAGCCGCACGGGTGAACAAGAGGGCGGTAGCATCCTGTTGAGCAAGGGCATCGATTTCAACGATTCGCGTGTTGATCTGGAATATGGCTCGGCGCTGGCCGAAGACCTCTACTTCCATGTTGGCGGCCACTACCAAATCGGTGGCGACGTGCGCGACACCGGCTTTAATGCGGTCAACGGCGGCAAGTTTCGCGCCAGCATCACCAAGAAGTTTACATCAGGCTTCCTGCGCGTGTTCGCACAAGTGATCGACAAGAAGGACGCAACCTTCATGCCGCAGCCTGTCCGGATTACGGAAGTGCCCGGCTCGGTCGCAGCCGTCGCAGCAGGTGCGGCGAACTATGGCCGTGTGCTTGGTACGCTCACCAACAGCCTGCCCGGCCTCGATGCAGCGAACCAGACCTTACACGGCGGCAACCTCATCGGCTTCCCTGTTGTCGATGGTTCTGGCAACCTGATCTCTACAGATCTGCGCCAAGGCATCCACACCAAGGGCCGTTCGTTCGGCGGTGAGTTCGAGTTTGAGCCTGCTGAAGGCCTGACCATCAGCAACAAGCTGCGCTACACCGACTTTAGCGGCCGCTTCATCGCTCCGTTCACCCATGCAGTCGACACCGCGACGAATACCCTTGCCCGCGTTGGCGGCACTTCGGCAACATTCTTCAACGGCCCCAACGCTGGCGCTGCTGTTACCAACGCATCGCTCACGGGTCTGACGGGTAACAACCTGATCACCGAAATCGCGCTGTTCGATACCGAACTGAATGATATGGGCAACTTTGCCAATGACTTGCGCGTCACCAAGTCATTCGCGCTTGAAGGTGGAGAAATCGTCGCAACCGCTGGCTATTTCGTGATGAGCCAGAACTTTGAACAGCGCTGGCACTGGGGCCGCCTACTCACATCGACCGAGGGCAATCCTGCAATCATCAACGTCCCCGGCGTGACCGAAGCCGGTATCTACACCTACAACGGGGCATTTGGCGGATGCTGCAACATTCTGTGGGATATGACGGCAAAGGTTGATGCAGTATACGGCGGCCTTAACGCCACTTTCGGTGACCTCAGCCTTGATGGCAGCCTGCGCCGCGAGACCATGCGCTACAACGGATTTGCCCAGTTCAACTCGGCGCGCAATGTTGATGTGAACCGCGATGGCACCATCGGCCCTGCGGAAATCGGCGTGCCGATCAGCGATCCTGCGACACGCGGCAATATCGGTGGCGCGCTTTCGGGTACGGCCTATTCGATTGGTGCAAACTATCGCGCAACCGCCGATCTCGCTCTCTTTGCACGCTACAGCAAGGGCCTGACGTGGAACTTTGACCGTCAGTTCGGCGCATTCAGCGGCGGACAGATCACCCAGCCCGGACTGCTGCGCAACACCACCAAGCAGTTTGAAGCTGGTCTGAAGTGGCGTGAATCGATGGACTCAATCCCCGGCCGACTTGAACTTTACCTTACCTACTTCCACGGTGAGGCAAATCTGCGCAACTTCTCGATCACCAACAACCAGGCGACGGGCAACATCGTCAAAGCAGATGGTGTCGAGATGGAAGCCAACTGGCGGACGGGCAACTTCAACTTGTTCGGCAATGCTACGTGGACCAACGCACGCAACGTAACCGACTTTTCGGTTCCTGCCCGCTCTGGCCTCGTTCCGCGCCGTCAGGCTGATTGGATTTACAACATCGGCGCTTCCTACACCTTCATTGACCGCCTGACTTTGGGCGCGGCTGTCAACGGAACGTCGGCAACATTCGTGGATTTCGAAAACCGCTTCGTCCAGCCAGCTTTCAACGTGGTCACAGCCTATGTCAGCTTCGACGTGACCGACCGGATGACGCTTGCCGTAAATGCGAACAACCTGTTCGATACGACAGGCTTCACTGAAGGTGATGAAAGCCGCTTGTTCGATACCGATGGTAATGGCGCTTACGACACCTCGATTGGCCGTTCGATCACTGGTCGCACGATTTCGGCATCGCTGCGTTACAGTTTCTAACCGATAAAACTTCAAACCCCTTACCCCGGCATCGGCCTGACAAGGTCGATGCCGGGGTTTTCACGTCCACAATGTGCCAAGGCAAAACACGTAACAAAACTTGCCAATCACACATTTTACTTCGTATTAATCGATTAGTTAGAAGATGGAAGCCAACTGGCTGCTTCCAAACCGCAAACGCAGTTGACATTTGCAAGGCGTATCAAGCAGATAGCGGCAAACCGGAGGCACCCAGATATGTCAGCGCAAATATCTTCTGTTCGCGCAGTAGCTGTTCTGACAAGCTTTATGAGATTCTGAACCGCCCAATGACGACTGGACAAAGTGGCTTGAAAATTCGCAATATTGCTGAGCTGGCGCGAATGGCAGGTGTTTCGGCAGGCACCGTCTCGCGTGCCCTTGCCGGCAAAGACCTCGTCAACAAGGAAACGCGTGAACGTATCCAGGCATTGGCGCGTGAACACGGCTTTCGGCCAAATCAAATGGCGCGCCGCCTGCGTACACAGAAAACCGGTGTGATTGGCGTGGTCATTCCGCTTGGCCATGAACGCCGTCAACACATTTCGGACCCGTTCTTCATGACGTTGTTCGGCTACCTTGCAGACGAGTTGACCGAAAGCGGCCATGATCTGATGCTATCGCGTGTCATTCCCGGCGATGATGAATGGCTCGATCGCATTGTCGATTCCGGCATGCTTGATGGGGCGTTGGTCATTGGCCAATCAAACCAGACTGATGTCATTGAACGTGTGGCCGCACAGTATCGTCCGCTGGTCATTTGGGGCAGCCACCGCGAAGGCCAGATGCAGTGTACTGTCGGCGTCGACAACCAGGCAGGTGGACGTCTTGCCGCGGAACGACTTGTCGCGCGTGGTGCAAAGAATTTGGCATTTTTTGGCGATACCAACGGCCCTGAAATTGCAGAACGGTTGGCTGGAGCGCAAGCCGTTGCCAATGCGCATAGTTTACCGATGCGTGCATTCCCGACGCACCTTGCCAGCGATGAAATGGCGAGCCAAATCGCAACGCACCTTGATGACCTCGGCAATTCAATTGATGGCATCGTCTGTGCGTCTGACATTATCGCTATGACAACCATCCGCATGCTGCATGAACGCGGTCGGTCAGTACCCGATCAAATCGCGGTTACCGGTTTCGATGATCTGCCCTTGGCCGAACGTATGGTGCCGCAACTAACCACAGTGCGGCAGGATATCGCCGCCGGCGCCCGCGCGATGGTCGACGCTTTGCAGCGCCGCATCGCGGGCGAGGATGCGCCTTCCACTGTGATGAAACCCGAACTTATCTTGCGCGAAAGCGCGTAGACTATGCAACGGTAACGGCGTCCGCGTCGAACCGCAGATCAAAGCGGGGTGCGGGGGTTCCGCCAAAGTTGCTGCGAAGCAATTCAGGAAAATCCTCTGTCGTGCGGCCCGCCATCGCAAAGTAATCGACAAAGCTCCACACCTCGCCCTCCCCCGTCACCCACCAGCTATAGCTTTGCATTGGTTCGGCATCGGGATTTGCTGCAACCAGGCCTGACCCGTTAATCGGCCGCCAAGGGCCAGCGATTGAATCTGCCACCATGCCATAAAGCCCGTTCGGTCCTGCATGCGCCTCAGGTGCAAAGACATGGCGCTGCGTTGACCAAAACAGATAGTAACGCCCATCACGCACCACGACGTGGGGACGCTCAAGTTCGTTATTGATGCCCACCGCCTCGACAACCGGATCGCCCAGTACCCAAGCGCCGTCCGTCAATGTTGCAATGCCGATATTGCCATTGTGCGTATGGTCAGACCATGCCGCGGTTCCCGTAAACAGGATATGCGCCAAGCCCGTCGCCGGATCACGCAACCATGCCGGATCGCGAAAGCCCTTGATTTGTCCGGGAGCGCCGCTGTCTTGCCGGTCCAGCAAGTAGCGCACGCCATCAGCCACAAAGATTTCTTGCAGCACCTGCCATTCGCCCGGACCAGCATCACCCAGTTTGCCTTCAGTCGCAAACAGGCGTTGCTCAAACGTCAACGCCGCTTCATCGCGCCTGCCTGCGGCTGTGATGAAATGCTGGACCGTATAGCCATCATCCATCAGCACCGCTGACCCTGCCCATTCGCGGCTTCCGGGGGTTAAGCCGTCAGGAAATGCGTTGCCGTGGTCGCGCCAGCCTTCACTGCCTAACGACAACAACCGGATCCGAGCATGCGCATGGCGGTTAACCGGATCAGGAAACACGGGCGCGCTGAGGAAAAACCACCACTGCCTGCCGCGATGTTCAACGGTACGCCCATCCTCGTGCGCCAATGGCCAGCAATCCCACAAATCTAGATGCTCAAAAATCCGCTCTACATCACCTGCATTGATCAATGGAATGCGCGGCATTTCGGCAAAATGCGTTGGCGCCCAGCGGCATATCTGCGACGAAACAATCGATTGCGGCGGACCAGAAAATTCAGACATCAGAGACTTTCAAAGTAATCAGACGAAGGTCAGGGTCTAGGCTTCAATTTATGCCGGCATGGGTTGAGCGGTCGTGGCAACAGCCCTACCCTCACGCACCCAAAGCACCGAGAAGCCGGCAAGCACCAAACAAGCGCCACAAAACATAAGCATGTTCCTCGGGTCACCGCCGAGCACTTGCTTATAGGCATCAAAGCCGATCGCTACGAAGCCAAGATCAAGACGGCTCATCAACACCGCAAACAGCAGCATCGGTATCACGATCATCATGTTGAAAATGCCCATGTAAACGCCGGTACGCTGGGCTGGAATTGCGTTGCTCAATATCGCATAAGGGTTGCCCATGATGCTCCCCCAGGCAATACCAATGCCAACCGCAGGCAGGAACAGCAGGAACTTGTCCGTGATATTGGGCAAGGCAAACATGCCAATTCCGCCCGCAAACAAGCACACCGCGTGTAACGGAGCAGGGCCCATACGCTTGGCCAGCGGGACCATTGAAAACGCCGTTATGAACGCGATGGCGTTATAGAACGCGGCCACTTCACCGTTGGTTAGTACTGCACTGCGAAACGCACTGCTGTGCACGTCGCTGGTGCCGTAAACCGTGCGGCTCATTGAATAGACAGCGTAAGTCCAATAGCCGGACATCGCCGCCCATTGGAACAAACTCATCAACCCTAGTTTGCGCATGGCCACCGGCATTTCCGCAATCGCACTACCAATCTCGCGCAGCGTGGCCATTCCGCCCTTGGGCTGCTCTGCAATATGCGCGCGTTCTTCACCGGTCAGTGGCAATTCCGGAACACGAAGGATCGACCATACAATCGTTGAGAGCGACAATACCGCCCCAACAATAAACACCACGCGGACCGTGTAAGGAATGCCGTGGTCATCCACCCAATCCTGGTTCATGCCAAAGCCCACCAGCAGCGAAGGCGTAAGGAAAGCAAGCATTTGGGCAAGTCCGGTGAACGCACTTTGCGATAGGAAACCGGTCTGGCGTTGATCCGGGTTCAGCCGGTCAGAGACATAGGCCCGGTAAGGCTCCATCGTGATGTTATTACCTGCATCTAGGATCCATAGAAGCGACATCGCCATAAGGATCGAACTCGACAGCGGCATAAAAAACAGGCCTGCCGTGCATAGGACCGCGCCGATCAAGAAATAGGGCGTACGCCGCCCCCACTTGCTATCGGTCCGGTCACTCAATGCGCCAATAATCGGCTGCACCAACAAGCCTGTAATCGGCCCGGCAAGCTGCAACATCGGGAGTTGCGATTCATCGGCGCCCAAATAGCTGTAGATCGGGCCCATGTTGCCCTGCTGCAAGCCAAAGCTGAATTGTAACCCGAGAAACCCGAGGTTCATCTCAAGGATCCGCGACAGCGGCAGATGCGGACGTAGGACACTCATGCGCAGGCTCTCCCACCGGGTTTCGCTGACCCGTTACCGCATAGTGTCATAACCGCGATGTGAAAACAACAATCGATTGCATAAGAAATCCCATGCTTGTGGTGCGCACAAGCCAAACTGTCCTTTAGTCAGTCAAAACCGTCTCAGGCGGGGCCTTTCCGCTTCGCCACAAGTACAGCCCCGCAACTACAATTACCGCTGAGCCGAGCAGAGCTAATGCATCGGGCCGCTCACCAAACAAGACCCAGCCAAATCCACCAGCCAGCAACAACTGCACATAAGTCATTGGCGCAATCGCGCTGGCATCTGCACGTGTTGTAGCGATGAACAAGCAGGCGTGCGCAGCCGTCGCTGTCACCGCTATCAATGCACACTTGGCAATCACAGTGGCAGACGGGATCGCCACTGCAAAGAATGCCAAGCCGCTAAAATGGCCGGTAACTGTCGCAAAAAACAAACAAAAGGCACCAATCGAAGCGACGTTGAATTGCATCGCCAGTGCGCTGCCAGTGCCTGCCACTTTGCGATTTGCAATCATCAAAAACGCCATGCCTGTTGCAGCTAGAACGGGCAGCAACGCTACCCAACCCAACAGACCAAAATTCGGCCTCAAGATGATCAAAACGCCTGCAAAAGCAACGGCACTGGCAATCCATGTTTCCCGCCGCAGGGGTTCTTTGAGGATTAACGCCGCCAACAAAGCGGTGATCATCGGGCTCGTAAAGGAAATCGCTGTAGCTTCTCCAATTGGCATCAATTGCACTGCGCTGAAAAACGACACAGCAGAAATCGAGACACTCAATCCCCGCAGCATTTGCCAACGGAATTTTGGGTATGCAAACCCTGCCCGCCCTTCCCGCGCAAACAACACCGCGCCAAGGCCAACCGCGCCAAGCAAATACCGTAGCGCTGAAATTGCTGTGCCAGGCCACATACCCGCCATGCTTTTAACCACTGCATCGCCCACTGACAGCAACGCAAAAGCCAGCAGCGCAAAGACAAGCGCCGATCTGTGACCGTTTCTCAAATTTTCGTTCCCGAATAAATCTGCAAGCGCCTGATCAATCGCGCGTTCGCAGTCCTCTAGTATCTAGTTTAACCCTGCTCCAGAACAAAGATGAAAGCATGCAACAAGGGTAAGCATCGACTTCTGGCCAAAACCTTTGTGGGCTCAATTCCTTTGCAACGCCGTTAGGAAACTCTGAAGGATTTGCATGTAATTAACCCTTATCAATGGCGTGGCTGATGCAGGAAAATCCTGCGTCTCGCTCACTGTCCAACAGCGTACCGGGGTGAAATACATGAGCGCTTTCGGGCGAAAAAATGGGTTACCGGGCAATGCAGGTGGAGGCGCTCGCCTCTCCTTTGGCGTTGCACGTCCCATGCAAGGCAGCGACAATGGCGCAGCAAATTCGTCCGCTGCGCAACCGTTGGGTGGTGAACAATTTCCACCACTTCCGGCACAAGATCCGTCAGAGGCACCGGTCAACGGCGCAACCCTGAAGGCCGATGCGCTAACCCGCCTTGCCGATCGCGCCAATGGCGTGAGCGAGGGCAATTATCAGGCCGAAGGTTTTGAAGCATCGGTTCACAAGATCAAGGAACAGGTACTTCCCCGCCTGCTTGAACGCGTTGATCCCGAAGCTGCGGCAACGCTAACCAAGGAAGAGTTGTCGGAAGAATTCCGGCCAATCATCCTCGAAGTGCTCGCCGAACTCAAAGTCACCCTCAACCGGCGTGAACAGTTCGCGCTGGAAAAGGTGCTGATCGACGAACTGCTCGGCTTCGGTCCGCTGGAAGAACTGCTCAACGATCCGGACATCACCGATATCATGGTCAACGGGCCAGAGCAGACTTACATCGAAAAGAAGGGCAAGCTGGTCATTGCCCCAATCCGTTTCCGCGATGAAAGCCATTTGTTCCAGATCGCCCAGCGCATCGTGAACCAGGTTGGCCGCCGCGTCGACCAGACCACGCCGCTGGCCGACGCCCGCCTGAAAGACGGCAGCCGCGTTAACGTGATCGTTCCGCCGCTCAGCTTGCGCGGCACTGCAATCTCCATTCGAAAGTTTTCCGAAAAGCCGATCACGATCGACATGCTGCGCGATTTCGGTTCAATGTCCGACAAGATGGCCACTGCGCTGAAAATTGCGGGCGCTTGCCGGATGAATGTGGTTATTTCGGGCGGTACGGGTTCAGGCAAGACGACGATGCTCAACGCCTTGTCAAAGATGATCGATCCGGGTGAGCGCGTGCTGACCATCGAAGACGCCGCCGAACTTCGGCTACAGCAACCGCACTGGCTCCCTCTGGAAACGCGTCCGCCAAACCTTGAAGGACAAGGCGCGATCACCATTGGCGATCTTGTGAAGAACGCCCTGCGTATGCGACCTGACCGGATCATCCTGGGCGAAATTCGTGGCGCGGAGTGCTTCGACCTGCTCGCTGCCATGAACACCGGCCACGATGGCTCAATGTGCACGCTTCACGCCAACTCCCCACGTGAATGCCTTGGCCGTATGGAAAACATGATTTTGATGGGCGACATCAAGATCCCGAAGGAAGCCATTTCGCGCCAAATTGCAGAATCGGTCGATTTGATCGTGCAGGTAAAGCGCCTCCGTGATGGTTCACGCCGTACCACCAACATCACCGAAGTGATCGGGATGGAAGGCGACGTGATTGTCACGCAGGAATTGTTCAAGTTCGAATATCTTGATGAAACCGAAGACGGCAAGATCATCGGCGAATTCCGCCCTTCGGGTCTTCGCCCATATACGTTGGAAAAAGCCCGACAATTCGGCTTTGACCAAGCGTATCTCGAAGCCTGCCTCTAACTGCCAAACCACTCCCTCGCCGCAAGTCCCGACAGGACAATGGCGGCGAGGAAACTGGTTAGATATATCGCGGTCCAAGGCATAAAGCCTACTGCATCAAGGTTTTTGCGCCGTAACCGGCGTCGCTCGGCCCAGATTGCCGCTATCGCCATGCCAAGCGCCACAGCCCCCAAAACCGCGTGATATTGCCAGACGTGCGCAAACCAATCTTCCATGCCGCGCCCCATGGGCAAGTAAGGGCTTGATCGCAAGTGTCCTTGGCCTAAGGGCTAAACAATGCCTTCGCATGACCGCCCCATGTATGCGCTTGCGCTGCGCTTAGTTGCTACGGTCCTGTTCTCGGTCATGCTTTTGTTGGTGAAGCTGACAGGCGAACGGGATGTACCTTTGCCAGAAACGCTTTTCTGGCGGCAATGCCTGCCCGCTCTGGGCATATTCAGTTGGCTCTTGATGCGAGGCCAGTTGCATCGCCTTAAAACGAAGCGGCCTTGGGTCCATGCGCGGCGCGCGCTGATCGGCGGGGCCGGAATGTTTCTGACACTTGGCGTCGTGCGCATTCTGCCTTTGGCCGAGGCAACAGTTCTGGGCTTCACCACGCCTATGTTTGCCGTAATGCTGTCAGTCATACTGCTGAAAGAGCGCGTGGGCATCTGGCGTTGGTCAGCCGTTACCGCTGGATTGGCAGGCGTCATCATCATTGCAGGACCGAACAGTGGCAGTTTGCCTATGTGGGGCGTTGCAGTTGGCATTGGTGCGGCATTCATGGTCGCGTTAGTCACAGTTCAAGTTCGCGATCTTGGCCGGACCGAAGAACCTTTGACGGTGGTCTTCTATTTTTCGGCGATCAGCGCTCCATTTCTGGGGCTGTTCTTGTTCAAGACAGGGATAAGTCATGATCTGACGTCGTGGCTGATGCTGGCTGGTATCGGTTTGACAGGCATGTTTGCGCAAGTGACCATGACGGCATCCCTGCGCTATGGCTCGGTCTCAAGCGTCATGGTCGTCGATTACATCCAACTGGCCTGGGCAACCTTTTGGGGTTGGCTCATCTTCGATCATATGCCGCCGGCTTCAACATGGCTTGGCGCGCCGGTCATCATCGGGGCAAGTTTGCTGATCGTTTGGCGTGAACACAGCCTCGGCAAAATTCGCGCGGTTGCTATCAAAGGCTGACGGAACCGTCAGCCAGTTCCCGCGTTCTCACTTTCGTTCAGTTCATGATGCGCCACCTCGCGCATCACACTTTTCCGAAAGGTGAAAACCATGATCCGCAAGTTCGTTATGGCCACGATGATGGGTGGCCTGTTGCTGGGCGCTAGCGCTTGCAACACTGTCAAGGGCGCAGGCGACGACCTCAAATCCGTATCGAAGACCACCGAAGAAGCCATCAACTAAGCTTCCAGAGGTTCAATCCTCGCCGTAAAGGGCCGCCGTGGGTATGCCACGGCGGCCCTTTCCACATCAGGCGTGCTTGTAAACCAACTTTGGTTTACGCGCGGCCAATGTTTCATCAAGACGGCGGCGCGGAGCAAGATGCGGTGCGCTTTTCAACAATTCATCGCCCGCTTTCGCCCGTTCTGCCAGCGAACGCATCGCGCCGATGAACTGGTCAAGCCCGGCCTTGCTCTCGGTTTCGGTCGGCTCCACCAGCATCGCACCATGAACGACCAGTGGGAAATAGACGGTCATGGGATGATAACCCTCGTCGATCAGGCCCTTGGCCAGATCGAGCGTCGAGAACCCATCGGCAAAACCATCATCGCTGAACAATGCCTCATGCATGCAGTGCCCTGCAGGCCCAAATGGCGCCTCAAGCACATCGTCAAGGCTACGCAGAACATAGTTCGCGTTCAGCACCGCATCACCCGATACTTGCCGCAAGCCGTCAGCACCGTGGCTGAGGATATATGCAAGGGCCCGCGTATACATGCCCATCTGGCCGTGGAACGCGCACATCCGCCCAAACGCCTGTGGATGTTCAAGGTCAGCATCCTCCTCCTCGATCAGCTTGATCGAACCGTCCACTTGACGTGCGGTGAATGGCAGCGGTCCAAACGGTGACAGTGCTTCGGACAAAACGACCGGCCCTGAACCGGGACCTCCACCGCCATGCGGCGTTGAAAACGTCTTGTGCAAATTGATGTGCATCGCATCTACGCCGAGATCACCCGGACGGACCCTGCCGACGATGGCGTTGAAATTCGCCCCATCGCAGTAAACATAGCCCCCGACGGCATGCACCGCATCCGCGATGACCTTCAAATCACGCTCAAACAACCCGCAAGTGTTGGGGTTGGTGATCATAACTCCAGCCACATCAGGGCCTAGCCGCGCGGTAAGCGCCGTCACGTCGACGCGGCCATCAGCGGTCGCAGGGATGTTTTCGACGCGATAGCCTGCAAAAGCAGCTGTCGCGGGATTGGTGCCATGCGCGCTTTCGGGCACGAGGATCACTTCACGCGGATCCCCTTTGGCTTCGAGCGCGGCGCGGATGCACAACAATCCGCAAAGTTCGCCATGAGCGCCAGCCTTGGGCGTCATCGCCACACCGTGCATTCCGGTCAATTTTATGAGCCACACTGCCAATTCATTTATGGCAGAAAGCGCGCCCTGCACAGTTTGTACAGGTTGCAGCGGATGAACGTCAGCAAAGCCGGGCATCCGCGCCACCTTTTCGTCCAACCGCGGATTGTGCTTCATCGTGCACGATCCCAGCGGAAAAACACCAAGGTCAATTGCATAGTTCTGGCGTGACAAGCGCGTGTAATGACGCACCGTTTCAGGCTCTGACAAGCCGGGCAAGTTCGGTGCAGTCTTGCGTACATTGGGGCCGAGCGCCGAAAGATCGAAGTCTGCCACGACATCGAAATCAACGCCCGAACGATCCGACGAGCCAATTTCAAACAAGAGTGCTTCTTCAAGCTGCAATGCGCGGTTGCCGGTGAAAGTTTCAATTTCACGCGTAATTGGGGCAGTCCCCATGGCAGGACGCCAGCCCGACGGGTTGAGTTCGTTCATGCCAAAACCTCCTCAAGCGCCGCCGCCAGCGCTGCAATATCATCTTCGGTTGTGCATTCCGTGGTCGCGATCAACAGGCCGCCAGAAAGCGCGTCCACGTGCGGATAGAGCCGCCCCATCGACACCCCGCCCAAAATCTGCCGGTCGGCCAGATCACGCACCACTTGCCGTGCATCCTTGGGCACAGTCACTGCGAATTCATTGAAGTAATGACGGTTGATCACCGTAACGCCCTGAACATTGGCGAGCCGCTCAGCCGTCTGGCGAGCACGATGGTGGCTAAGCTTGGCCATATTCGCCAGCCCGGTTCCGCCCAGCAGCGTCATGTGTACAGAAAACGCCAGCGCGCACAGGCCGGAATTGGTGCAGATGTTGCTCGTCGCCTTCTCGCGGCGGATATGCTGCTCGCGCGTTGAAAGCGTCAGCACAAAGCCGCGCTTACCATCGGCATCTACGGTTTCGCCACACAGACGTCCCGGTATCTGGCGCACAAACTTTTCACGGCAGCCGAACAGGCCAAGGTAAGGCCCGCCAAACTGCAACCCAACGCCCAGTGCTTGGCCTTCACCCACCACGATATCCGCGCCAAGGCTGCCAGGGCTTTCCAAAAGGCCAAGTGCCACCGGTTCAGTCACAACCGTGATGAGTAAAGCGCCCTTGGCCTGGGCTGCGGCGGCGATCGCTGCGAGATCAGGAATTCGGCCCAGTACATCGGGATATTGCACCACGACGCAGGACGTTTCACCGTCAATCTTTGCGATCAAATTGGCATCATCAGGATCGGGAAGCAGTTCGGGAACGGAGATGTCCAGCACGTCGTCGGTAAACTTCGCCATCGTGCGCGATGTTTCGACATAGTGCGGATGCAAACCACCAGAGATGATCGCTTTATTCCGGCGCGTGATGCGCGCTGCCATGGCGATGGCTTCCCAGCACGCAGTGGATCCATCATAAAGCGAGGCGTTGGCGATGTCTGTGCCGAAAAGACGCGCGACTTGCGTCTGGAATTCGAACAGCACTTGCAACGTGCCCTGTGCGATTTCCGGCTGATAGGGCGTGTAAGCGGTCAAGAATTCACCGCGCTGGATCATGTGATCAACCGTAGCGGGAATATGGTGGCGATATGCGCCTGCGCCCAAGAAGAACGGCACTGACCCAGCAGTGATGTTGTTGGCTGAAAGCTGAGCCATGTGACGTTCAACAGCCATTTCGCTGGCGTGATTGGGAAGGCCGGCAATCGGCGCGGTAAGGCGCGCATGTTCAGGCACATCGGCGAAAAGCTCGTCGATGGAACCTGCGCCGATGACCGAGAGCATAGCGCTCCGGTCAGTGGCGGTCAGGGGAAGGTAGCGCATCGGCTTATAGCTCCGCTACGAATGTCTGGTACGCTGCTTCATCCATCAAACCGGCAAGTTCGGAAGGATCAGACAGTGTCATCTTCCACAGCCATCCTTCACCCTCGGCATCGGAATTGACCAGTTCGGGCTGATCTTCAAGCGCTGCGTTGACAACGGTAACCGTGCCGGAAACCGGCGCATAGACGTCCGATGCAGCCTTGACGCTATCGACCACTGAGGCGCTGTCGCCCTTCGCAACTGAGGCATCGACGGCAGGCACTTCGACAAAGGTAATGTCGCCCAATTGGCTTTGGGCGTAATGGGTTATGCCAACGGTTGCTTCGCTGCCTTCAACCGCGATCCATTCGTGGTCCTTGGTGAAATAGCGCGTCATCAAGCGGCTCCTTTGCGGTAATAGCGATGGGGAATGAAAGGCATCGGCGCGACGGTGGCAGCAAGCTTGCGCCCCCTCACATCGATGAAAAGTGAAGTGCCGGGTGCGGCATGTGCCGTGGCGACAAAGGCCATCGCGATGGGCCGTTCCAGGCTAGGCGAAAAACCACCTGACGTGACTGTGCCGACTTCGGTTTCGCCAGCAAGAACGTTGGCCCCTTCCCGTGCGGCCATGCGGCCTTCGATCAGCAGACCGACGCGGCGTGTTGCTGTGCCATTGGTGATCAGCGGCAGAATGTCCTCAGAACCGGGGAAGCCACCTTCCATCCGGCGGCGCTTGTTTATGCCGAACAACAATTCGGCGCTAACCGGATCAACATCGGCGTTCATATCGTGACCGTAAAGCGGTAAGCCCGCTTCAAGACGCAGACTATCACGCGCTCCAAGGCCAACCGGCTTCACCTGGCTCTGCGCACATATCAAATCCGCAATCTCGGCAGCATTTTCGGCCGGAACTGAAATTTCAAACCCGTCCTCGCCGGTATAGCCAGAGCGGCTGATCCATACATCAATACCGGCAAGTTTGAATGCTGCGCCGCGCATGAAACTTAGCGACGATAGCGCCTGATCACCAGTAACCAGAGCTTCCAAGGCCTCGGCAGCCTTCGGTCCCTGCAACGCGAAGAGCGCACTATCATCGAGGTGGTTGAGCGTTACTTCGTCGGGCAAAAACTCCCGCAAATGGGCGATATCATCCCATTTCGTGGCGCCGTTGACGACGAGGTAGAAACCGCTTTTCCAGCGGGTAACCATCAGGTCATCAAGAATGCCGCCGCTCTCATTCAATAGCAGAGAATAGCGCACACCTCCCACTGGAAGCGTCGACAGGTCAATCGGCAAGATTGCCTCAAGCGCCGCTTCAACGGCCTCTCCGGACACATAAAGCTGACCCATGTGTGAAACATCAAAGAAGCCTGCGCTGGACCGCGTCCAAAGATGCTCGGCAATAATGCCTTCAAACTGAACCGGCATCCAATAGCCCGCAAAGTCGACCATCCGGCCACCACGCGCACGGTGCCAAGCGTCCAACGGAAGCGCCAACGGGCCAACCGGCTCGGCATCAGCGTCTTCAATTTGATCAATATCGTATGTGTCGCTCACAAATCAGTTCCCCGTACAGTTCAGACGCCAATCGGCGCCCCCTCTGTCACGGAAACCTGAGAGCTTTCCCCCGCCCCCCTCTCCAGAAGGGTTTCATGGGGTTACCCCTTCGGCGGCCCCCTTCTGTTGAAGGGTAGCACTTTCCAGAGCGTCGCTATCGACCCACGCGGTCCATTTGCCTGAGAGATTCCGGGGCGGTTGCTCCTTCGGCGTCTCACGATTCTGAACGAATCGAGAGAACTCTCCCGCGCGATCAGCGACATCTCTACTTCGCTGCAGTGCAACGTGAAGTCAACCACGCCCTAGCACCCTTATCCCCGGCGCAGGATGCGCCGGAAATCATCGTGCTCCAAAACGAGACGCCCACGCTGCTTGTTGCCTGCCAAAGTCAAAATAACTTGGGCCAAATCTGCGGCTTTTACCGAACGATATTTGCGCATTGGCCCGACCAACAGCAAATCCACTAGCGGACTGAAGAGCATGCCCCAGCGTTCTGCCCGACGCGGCGGGCCTTCACGATGTCCGCGCAAAAGCCCCGGACGGATGATATCAAGCCGTTCGAAATGCAGCTTGGCCAATTTGTCCTCCACCTCGCCTTTGACCGACAGATAGAAGTTCTTCGAGGCAAACTGTGCGCCAACCGATGACACGACGATCAATTGCCGCGCGCCGGCGGCTTTTGCCGCAGCAGCGCATTGCAGCACCAGATCATGATCCACAGCGCGGAATGCAGCCTTGTCACCTCCGACAGTTTTGATCGTAGTGCCAAGCGCAATCACTACGGTGTGCGGCCGCCCGGCGGCAATCGCATCGGGCCAATGCTCTGTTTCGGAAAGCAGCAATTCCATGCGCGCGCCTTTGGGCAACGGCACTTCCCGCCGCGCGACAGCAACCAAATGTATGTTGGGCCGCCCGACAGCATCCTCTATCACCGCCCGCCCGATCAAACCGGTGGAGCCTACGAGGACAACGCGGGTTTGATCAGACATTGCGCAGGCCTTCTGGCGTCTCACCAAACAACCGTGCGTAGCTATCAATCGCATAACGATCAGTCATGCCAGAGATGAAATCCGCGATGTGCCGTGTCCGTGCAGGCTCTGTGTGCGGCAGGGTAATCCGCCAGCTAACGGGCAACAGCGCAGGATCATTGGCATATGCACCAAACAAGGCCGCAATTACATCTCGCGCCCGATCTGCCGTGGCGCGCTGTTCATCGTGCAAATACAACCGGTCGTACATGAACTGCTTTAGCGCGCGTTCTTCCTCGCCCATCGCCGCCGAAAATGTAGCCAGCGGGCGGTCTGCTGCCCGCACATCCTCGACGCTCATGACGCCCGTGTCAGTTAAGCGCGCCCGCGTTTCAGCGATGACGTCGTTGACCATCCGCCCGATCTGCCCGCGCACCAATTCACGCAACATACGGTCTTGCGGTGCCCCAGGGTAACGCTGCTCGATCAGGCGCCATTGTTCGGCAACCGCCGGCAACTCCATCAAGTCGTCAAGGTTTAAGAACCCCGCACGCAAGCCATCATCGATGTCGTGGTTATCATAAGCGATATCATCTGAAATCGCAGCAACCTGCGCCTCCAACGATGCGAAAGTTGGAAGGCCCAAGGGATAGGCTGCATCAAGTTCTCTTAACGCCCACGATGGCTGCAGGATCGGGCCATTGTGCTTGGCAAGGCCCTCAAGCATCTCCCACGAAAGATTGAGGCCTTCGTGCCCACAATAGGGGCTTTCGAGCCGCATCAGCACGCGCAAGGTGTTGGCATTGTGGTCAAACCCGCCCGCACTCTCCATCGCCGCCTCCAGCGCATCCTCGCCAGCGTGGCCGAACGGTGGATGACCGATGTCATGCGCAAGGCACAGTGCTTCGGTCAGGTCCTCGTCCAACCCCAACGCTCTTGCAATCACCCGGCCAATTTGCGCCACTTCAAGGCTGTGCGTGAGTCGGACGCGATAGTGATCACCATCAGGCGCGATGAACACCTGGGTCTTGTGGCGCAGACGGCGAAAAGCGATGGAATGGATAATCCGGTCACGGTCGCGCTGAAAGTCGCTGCGCGGCCCTCGGGCAGAGCCGCCATCGGTAAGAAATTCGCGTCCACGCGATCGCGCCGGATCGCTGGCGTAAAGCGCGCGGCCTGAACTTGTCATCGGATCAGCCGAGTATCCATTCGACAGCGGCTTCGGCATGGATCCGTGTGCAATCATAGATTGGCAGGACATTGGCGTCGACATCGACAATCATATCAAGTTCGGTGCAGCCCAGCACAGCTGCTTGTGCGCCCTGATTGCCCATCGTGGTGAGCATCGTTTTGAGCGTACGTTCGGCAGCGCGCGTGACCTTGCCCTGCATCAGTTCCTCGTAAATGATCCGGTCAACTTCATCGACCTCTTCCATGACGGGCGGCAACAAGGTGATGCCATGGGCCACCAAGCGTTTGCGATAAAAGCTTTCCATCACAACGTTCCGCGTGCCCAATAAAGTCGCACTGGTGATGCCGTCAGCTTTCATTTTGCTGCCCACGACTTCGGCGATATGAATCACCGGAACAGAGATGGCCGCTGCCACTTTGTCATAGGCTTTGTGCATGGAATTGGCGCCGATCAACACCGCCGTGGCACCGGCCTGTTCAAGCCTACGGGCGCTATCTGACAGGATTTCTGCGGCATTCGCCCACTGCTCAGGCGTCGAAAGGCGCACAAGGTCAGCGAAGTTGAGGCTTTCAATCAGCAATGGCGCGCTGACATCGTGGCTTGTGCGCGCCTGAACCAGTTGGTTGATATCTTCGTAATACGTGCGGGTCGAAACCCAGCTCATGCCGCCGATAAGGCCGATCTTGCGCAAAGTCCGATACTCCCAAGGCTGTCCGGCAACGGCCTTACGAAAGGTGGCCGGACAGGTCTAGGGCCTACCGCTTTTCCGGCGCAAAGCCCATGGCGCAGAGCGCGGCAGCAGTGGTTGTGACGCCAAGCAGTTCCGCATCACCGATGCGGCGTACTGTCGCGACGTAATCGGAAAGACCGCGCTTGGGCCCTTGCAAAGCCTGCAGCTTCTGAAGTTGCCCGATAGACAATCTGTCTGTCATCCGGTCTGCCATGCAGGCGGCGTTGGCATTAGATAGACCGGCATCAACCAAGGCTGATCTCACGCGTCCCTCTGCCAGCTTGGCAGGGGCACACGCAGACATTGTCATAACAGCAACGGTAAGGGTTACTGTGGCACCCAACGACCAGCCATAGTTAGGCCGTTGTCGAATGCCGAGTAACCCCTGCCCATGCCTATCAATGTCCCAGAGACTTCACGATATCTTCAACCATCTTCTTTGCGTCAGCCAGCAACATCATCGTCTGGTCCATGTAGAACACGTCGTTGTCGACACCGGCATAGCCGACCCCGCCCATCGAGCGCTTCACGAAGAAAATCGTCTTGGCTTTGTCCACGTCGAATACAGGCATGCCATAGATCGGTGAGGACTTGTCGGTTTTTGCCGCCGGATTGACCACGTCGTTCGCGCCGATGATGAAGGCAACGTCAGCTTGCGCAAACTCGCTATTGATGTCTTCCAGTTCGAAAACTTCATCGTAAGGCACGTTGGCTTCAGCCAAGAGCACGTTCATGTGCCCGGGCATACGGCCTGCAACCGGGTGGATAGCGTACTTCACGTTGACGCCATGAGCCTTCAACTGGTCACCCATTTCACGCAAAGCGTGCTGCGCCTGCGACACCGCCATGCCATAGCCTGGTATGATGATGACGCTTTCAGCTTCCTTCATCATGTAAGCCGCATCTTCTGCCGAGCCGCGCTTCCACGGGCGCTGTTCGCGGGCGGCGCCGCCACCTGCCTCTGGGGCTGCGCCAAAGCCGCCCGCGATCACCGAGATGAAGCTGCGGTTCATGGCCTTGCACATGATGTAAGACAGGATAGCGCCTGATGATCCGACGAGCGCGCCCGTCACGATCATTGCGGTGTTCTGAAGCGTAAAGCCCATCGCCGCTGCGGCCCAACCCGAGTAGGAATTGAGCATCGACACAACCACCGGCATATCCGCGCCGCCGATAGGAATGATCAGCAAGAAGCCGATGATGAACGCAAGCACGGTAAGCGTTGCGATGACCCAAACCGATTGGTCTTGTGTGAACCAGGCCGTCAAGGCGATGATCGCAAGCAAGGTGCCAAGGTTAAGCGCATGACGCCCCGGCAGCATGATCGGCGAGCCGCTCATCTTACCGGCAAGTTTGAGAAACGCGATGATCGAACCGGAAAAAGTGATCGCACCAATGGCAATACCAAGGCCGAGTTCAATACGGCTTACCGGGTTGATTTCACCGTTGGGCAGGAGGATGTCGAAGGCTTGAGGGTTCAGGTAAGCCGCAAGGCCGACCAGGACTGCCGCGAGGCCGACCAGCGAGTGAAAAGCCGCAACCAGTTGCGGCATGTCCGTCATCTTGATCCGCCGTGCGGTAGTAAGTCCGATGACCGCACCCACAGCAATGGCTGCAAGAATTTCGCCGAATGAGAAGAAGTCAGGCCCGACATAGCTGTTGAAAGCATCACCGGCTTTCATCGGCATGTGCGTAACCAACGTCGTCACGACCGCGATGGTCATGCCGATCATGCCATAGCGGTTGCCCGCGCGGCTGGTGGCTGGGCTGGAAAGCCCGCGAAGTGCCAGAATGAACAGGACACCCGATACGAGGTAGGCAAAAGCTACCCATGGAGAAACAGCGACGTGTTCCATCACTTCTTCTCCTTCTTCTTGTACATTGCCAGCATGCGTGCCGTAACGGCAAAACCGCCGAAGATATTGACCGATGCCAGCACCACCGCAAGCAGGCCCAGCCACTTGGCTGAAGGGCTACCAGCGGCAGCCGAAGCGACCAGCGCACCCACCACGATCACCGAAGAAATCGCGTTAGTAACGGCCATGAGCGGCGTATGAAGCGCCGGGGTCACCGACCAGACGACGTAGTACCCGACAAAGCAGGCGAGCACAAAAATGCTCAGGATCGAGATAAAGTCCATGTCAGGCCCCCTCAGCCGAGCAGTCGTTCGTTCACCACTTTGCCGCCCTGCGTCAGGCGGATGGCCTTGCCAATTTCCTCGTCAAGAACAGGCTTGCCCTGTTCCTTGTCCCAGAAGGCTGAGAGGAAATTATAAAGATTGCGGCTGAAAAGTGCCGATGCGTCTGCTGCAAGATGCGTGGCGGTGTTCGAATAGCCGACGATCTTGACGCCATGCTTTTCAACAACTTGGTCTGCGACCGAGCCTTCGACGTTACCGCCCTGTGACACCGCCAGATCGAAGATCACCGAACCCGGTTTCATCGTGGCGATCTGGGCATCGGACACAAGACGCGGTGCGGCGCGACCCGGGATCAACGCCGTGGTAATCACAATGTCTTGTTTGGCAATATGCGCGGAAACCAGTTCGGCTTGTGCCTTCTGATATTCTTCGGACATTTCTGTTGCGTAACCGCCAGCACCTTCGCCTTCGATGCCAGCAACACTCTCAACAAAGATGGGCCTGGCACCGAGCGATTGGATCTGTTCTTTCGTGGCGGAGCGAACGTCTGTTGCCGAAACTTGCGCCCCCATACGGCGGGCTGTCGCAATCGCCTGAAGTCCTGCGACACCAACGCCCATGATAAATGCCTTGGCCGCCGAAACCGTACCGGCAGCAGTCATCATCATAGGAAATGCGCGACCATAGATATTGGCTGCAGTAATTACCGCTTTATATCCGGCAAGATTGGATTGCGATGATAGGATATCCATTGACTGGGCACGCGTAATGCGTGGCATGAATTCCATCGCAAGTGCTTCAAGCCCAGCTGCTGCATAAGCATCAACGCGGTCACGCTGTCCGAACGGATCAAGGCCGGCAACAACCAGCGCGCCCGGCTTGGCCGTTGTCAACAACCCGACGTCAGGGCCTTGTATGCCCAGCACAATGTCAGCATCTTTAGCAGCATCGGCAGCTACGACTTCGGCCCCGACGGTACGATAATCATCGTCTCCAATCGAAGCGCCTGTTCCTGCACCACTTTCCACGACGACCGATGCGCCGAGGGCAATGAATTTCTTTACAGTTTCCGGCGTTGCCGAAACCCGGCTCTCCCCTGCCGCGCGTTCCCGCAGGACGGCGATCTTCATTGCCCCTGCCACGCTGTTATTGGATCACTAGGATGATGAGCAGAACCAGCACGCAAATAGCGGGCGTGGACCACTTCACAAGGTTCACAAAGCCTTCGTAAGTCGCCTTTGCAGCCTTCATGTCATTTGCAGAAGCCATTTTCATCCCCAATATTGCTGCGCCATCTTGACGCGTCGGCGTTGCTCTAGCGTTCACACGCTTTCGGCTCAAGACCGTAACCGCCTCTTCAAGCTTAATCGCCTCTTTACTCTATGCGTCTATCGGTTGGCTCCTGTCGCAAATGTGGGGGGAGTGAGTAGAGCAAATCATGCAGGAGCCTGAACAACGCCTTCTCTTGCTCATCGATGATGAACCCGCGCAATGCCGCCTGATTACAGCGTTGGCTTCGCGTGAAGGATGGCGCACGATCATTGCACGCGATTCGGAAAGCGCCATTGCCACGCTCGGCACGCGTCAGGGCATGCAGCTTGGTGCTATCATTTTGGATCAATGGGTTCCAGGCGATGATGCGTGCTCTTTGATTGCCGAACTAAAGGCGCGCCGCCCTGCCCTGCCAATCTTGATGCTTACAACCAGCGCTTCGCCGTTATTGGCCGTAGAAGCGATGCGTGCCGGGGCGACAGACTATCTGATCAAGCCCGTGGCGCCTGAACGCCTGCTCCAAGCCCTGCGGAGCGCGACCACACGCGAAAGCGATGCTTGTGAATTGCAGCCTCTGACTGAAAAGATTGGGGCGACGCTCGATTTCGATTCGATGATCGGGGCAACGCCTGCTTTTAGGGCTGCTCTTGCTGTCTCTGCAAAGGCTGCGCGGACGCACGGAACGGTGCTGATTGAAGGTGAAAGCGGGACAGGTAAGGAGATGTTGGTGCGCGCCATGCACGCTGCCAGCCCCCGCTCCAAGACGGCGCTGCGCACGATCAACATCGGAAGCATTTCGTCAAACCAGATCGAATCGGTGCTGTTTGGCCACGAAAAGGGTGCTTTCCCCGGCGCTTTTGAGCGGCACATTGGTGCGCTTCAACACGCAGATGGTGGCACTTTGGTGATCGATGAGATCGACCGGATGCCTGAACCCATGCAGGACCGGCTCGTCCGTTTTCTGGAAAAGGGCGATGTCCAGCCCATCGGAGCGCGCCACTCTTTTCGGGTCGATGTGCGAATCATTGCTTGCGCCAATGCCGGCTTGCGCGATCTTGTGGACATGGGCGATTTTCGTGCAGACCTTCACGCGCTACTCGCCCAGACACAGGTCATCCTGCCGGCCTTGCGCCAACGTGCGGGTGACATTCCGGCGTTGGCAAGGCATTTTCTGACGCGGATCGGCGAACAACCGGGTTTGCGCGCGCTTGGCATCACAGATGGAGCGCTTGCCCTGCTGGCCGCGTACGATTGGCCCGGTAACGTGCGGCAATTGCAAGCAACCTTGTTCCGCGCTGCCGTGTTCTGTGAAGGCGAGGCACTGACCGCGCAGGACTTCCCGAACTTGTCCAACCTGATCGGCGAAGGCAACCGCCGCGCGCCAAGTGTTACAGATGGCGCGGGCGTCACACTGTTTTCGGCAGATGGCAACTTGCGACCACTGGAAGAGATTGAAGCAGACGTTATCCGATTGGCAATTGGCCATTATCGCGGGCGTATGACCGAAGTTGCGCGCCGCCTCGGAATTGGCCGGTCAACACTTTACCGCAAGCTTTCGGAACTGGGAATCGACAACGTCGCATGACCCGCGCTAACTTTCACTGATGACAAGTGAATCGGAATTCAGCGGCAAAATTGCGTTAGTCACAGGAGCCGGTTCGGGCATTGGCGCAGCGTGCGCGCGCTGGCTTGATGCACGTGGCATCGGCGAATTGATCCTGATCGACATGGATCGCAACGGGCTGAACGGCTTGGGCCTCACCTGCAAAATCAACGCGCTTGGCGGTGACATTTCGGAACCTTCGCTTTGGAAACTGCTGGAACGAGACCTGCCAAGGCTTGATTACGCGGTTCTGAATGCAGGAATCGCCAGCAATGGTGATATTGTCGACCTGGATATTGCCAGTTGGCGCAAAACGATGTCCGTCAATCTTGATGGCACTTTTCTGTCACTGCGCACCGCATTGCGCGTGATGAAACGGCAAAACAGCGGTTCGGTGGTGATCACGGCATCGGTGTCCGGGCTCAAGGCTGCTGTAGGAACATCCGCATATTCAGCATCCAAAGCGGCAACGATCCAATTGGCCAAAGTAGCGGCGGCTGAAGCGGCACAGTACGGCGTGCGGGTAAATGCCATTGCGCCGGGCGGCGTGGACACCGGTATTTGGGACCGAGCGGAATGGTTTGCGCCGCTGGTTCAACAACATGGCGGCAGGGACGAGGCTCTGGCAGCGATGGCCAAAGATGCAACGCCAATTGGCCGGTTCGCCCGCGCGGATGAAGTGGCAGCGCAAATCGGGTTCTTGTTATCCGATGCCGCCGCAACGATTACCGGCACATGCCTTGTCAGCGATGGCGGCGTTTCGCTTTAAGGCAACTGGCTGAAATCGGTTAGCGCCGCATCGCTTAATCCGCGCCAGACGTGCAGGGCCTGCACCGTTTCAGGCGCATCATGCACCCGCACGATCTGGCACCCTGCCTGCCATGCTTTGATTGCCAGCATGACCGACCCCGGCATACGCTGGTGCGACGGCACTTCGTTTGACAGTGCGCCGATTAAACGTTTGCGGCTCGCGCCGAACAGGATCGGCTGACCAAGCGCGTGAAACAGCGGCAAAGCGTTGATCAGCGCAAGGTTCTCGGCCAGCGATTTGCCAAAGCCGATGCCGGGATCAAGCAAGATTTTATCCCGCGCGATTCCCGCAGCCAAAGCGGCGTCGCGCCGATCACGCAAAGCATCAAACACATCGAATACAACGTCGTTATATTCACCATCTGCATGAAGATCGCCATCGCTGCCGGGGGCATGCATCAACACCACTGGCGCACCACTGTTGGCAACGATTTCCGCTGTTCGCAGATCGTGGCGCATTGCGGAGACATCGTTGACGATATGCGCACCTGCTGCCAGCGCAGCTTCTATCACCATTGAACGCCGGCTATCGATGGAGATCGCCGCACCACTTGCCGCCAATCGCTCGATCACCGGGACGACGCGCTTAACCTCGTCGCCTTCCCACACCGCAGCAGCGCCCGGACGCGTGGATTCTCCGCCAATATCAATGATACCAGCCCCTGCCGATAGCATCGCGTGGGCGTGGTCGAGCGCCGCATCCGGCTTATCCAGAAATTGGCCACCGTCGGAAAAACTATCGGGTGTTACGTTGAGAATGCCCATGATCTGCGGTTGATCGAGCCGGATCATGCGCGGACCACATGCCAAAGGGGCATGTACCTTGCGCAAGTTGTCCCACTGGTCAATGGCGTCTGCCGCCAGACCATCTGGCAGCGCAGCTACCGCGTCAGGCACATCGCCAGCGCCAAGGCGGCGGCGTGAAATAACCCTGCCACCTTCGCGCACGATCAGCGCAAAACGGCTTGCATAGGATAGCCCACCGCCAAGCCGGATCGCCTCGCCGTCTTCGGCTTGCGGGCTATCGACCAGAGCGATGGGGCGGATGTAAACGGTAGGCATCAGACGCCTTTACCGCCGCAATGGGTCACGCTCAATCCTCGACAGCGAGCAGGTATAACTGGCGCAGCGCATCAATCGGCTTGACCTCGCCTTCATGCTCGACATGCCAGAATGTCCAGCCATTGCATGACGGTGCGTTCTGCAGTTTTGCGCCAAGGCCGTGGATTGAACCTATTTCGGCATCGGATTGCAATGACCCGTCGGCGCGTACAATCGCGCTGATCTGGCCCTTCTTGGCCGTGAGTGTCATCCCCGGCGTCAAATATCCGCTTTCCACCAGCGCGCCGAATGCGACTTTAGGAGCAGAACGCTTTGATTGCATCGTCACCAAAGCGCTTTCATCCAGCGGCAGGGCCAGGGCGATACGCTCTTGCGCCACTTCGATGTAATCCGCTTCCCGCTCACATCCGATCCAGTCGCGACCAAGCCGCTTGGCCACAGCACCGGTCGTGCCCGTGCCAAAGAACGGATCAAGCACCACATCGCCCTTGTTGGTCGTGGCCAACATGACGCGATAAAGCAAAGCCTCGGGCTTTTGCGTGGGGTGCGCCTTGGTGCCATTGCGGCGCAGGCGTTCCGGCCCCGAACAGATCGGCAGGACCCAGTCCGAACGCATCTGCAGTTCATCGTTCAGCGTCTTCATTGCGCGATAATTGAAGGTGTACTTCGACTTCTCGCTTTTCGCGGCCCAGATCAGCGTTTCGTGCGCGTTGGTAAAGCGCGTGCCCTTGAAGTTGGGCATGGGGTTGGCTTTGCGCCAGATGATGTCGTTGAGAATCCAGAAGCCCAGATCCTGAAGGATCGTGCCCACGCGGAAAATGTTGTGGTAGCTCCCGATCACCCAGATCGAACCATCGGCCTTCAGCAACCGGTGCGCTTCAGTCAGCCATTCGCGGGTAAACTTGTCATAGACCGCAAAGCTGGAGAATTTATCCCAGTCATTGGTCACTGCATCTACATGACTGCCATCAGGACGCGCCAAATCGCCTCCCAATTGCAGGTTATAGGGAGGATCGGCAAAGATCATGTCGATCGATCCATCAGGCAGCTTGCGCATTTCCTCGATGCAATCGCCGCGCAAGATACGGTTAAGCGGAAGCGTCACCTCGCTCTTGAGCACCTTTGCCGGTGCTGCCCGAAGCGCTTTTGCGCGTTCTTTAAGTGCGACTGCCATGACGTGTCCTTAACCCTCGAATTGAAGGGCACAGGTGAGTCATTCGGGACTGCACGTCAAGCGGCGACTCGCCAGATTCCAACGAGTCGCAAGTGATGCAAAGGGAGAACGGAACGAGTCCGGATCGATATGTAGAGTCCTGCATGACCACTCGGACTCAACATATAGTGGTGTGCTTTGCAGGACTCACCGCGAAATTTTTTTCTTCACAGCAACTGCAATTGCGCCACCGGAGCGAAACTGCGGCGATGAAGCGGCGTTGCCCCATGCTGACGCAGCGCTGCAAGGTGCTCGGGCGTGCCATAACCTGCGTTGCGTTCCCAACCGTAGTGGGGATGATCAAGCGCTGCCAGCCGCATGATCCGGTCACGATGCTCCTTGGCGATGATGGAGGCTGCTGAAATGCACGGCTCTATCGCATCGCCACCGACAATCGGTCGCGCGGGCCAGCACCATTCCGGGCGTCGGCCCTGCGGGGTCAGGTTGCCATCGATCAACACTTCCGCGACAACTTCCTTTGCCAACAGCTGTTCGCACAGCGCCGATACGGCAAGCGTCATGGCCAACATCGTTGCGCCAAAGATATTCAGCCGGTCAATCTCTGCGGGGTCCACCACGCCCACAGCCCAACGGCAGCGGCGTTTGATCTTTTCCTCAAGGGTGGCGCGGCGGGCGGCTGTCAGTTTTTTGGAATCATCAAGGCCGGCAGGCCGCGGTTTGCACAAGATTACTGCAGCAGCGACAACTGGCCCCGCCAGTGGTCCGCGCCCCGCTTCGTCAACGCCAATAATCACGCCTGAGCAGGCATTGGACGAAAAGACACTGGCACTTGTTGCGCCGCTGGGCATTGTAGACGTCATGACGAATCCGATCCTGAAAACTCTATCGCCCCTCGCCCTGCTCCTCGCAAGCTGCGGCTCTTCTATTTCGGCAAAAGACCCTGTGACGGTCGATCCGGATGCAGCAGGCTTTGCCATTACCGACGTTGCGACATTTGACGAACCGTGGGCGATGGCTTTCCTTCCGGGCACGCCCATGGCCTTGATTACGGAAAAGAAAGGCAAGCTGAAGCTTTGGCGTGAAGGTGCAGCGTCGGCTGTGGACGTAAACGGTGTGCCGCCCGTTGCATATGCAGGCCAAGGTGGTTTTGGCGATGTCGTTGCAGCCCCGGATTACGCCACGTCCTGCTTGGTTTACCTCAGTTGGGTTGAAGCCGGTGATGGCGACACGCGCGGCGCGGTTGTGGCGCGGGCAAAGCTTGTCATCGGCGAAAAACCCACACTTGAGGGACTTTCGGTTATCTGGCGGCAATTCCCCAAAGTCACGGGTCGAGGCCACTATTCCCACCGCTTGGCGTTTTCACCCGATGGGAAATATCTTTATGTGACCTCTGGTGACCGGCAAAAATTTACGCCTGCCCAAGATTTGTCGGTCAATCTCGGCAAAGTGCTTCGCCTGCTGCCTGATGGAACACCGGCGCCCGGAAATCCCTTTGCGGACAAAGGCGGCATTTCGGCACAAATCTGGTCATATGGTCATCGCAACCTGCTGGGCATTGCCTTTTCGCCCGACGGGCGCTTGTGGGATATTGAACATGGACCTGCCGGGGGTGACGAGATCAATCTGGTTGAGCCTGCCAAGAATTACGGCTGGCCGTTGGTTTCTGACGGCGATCATTACGATGGCAAACCGATTCCTCGTAACGTTACGCGCCCTGATCTTGCCCAACCCGCAATCAGTTGGAACCCGGTTATCGCACCGGGCAACATGATTTTCTATACGGGCGCGTCCTTTCCCAAATGGCAGGGCCAAGGCCTTATCGCTGGCCTGGGGTCAGGCGGTATTGTGCGCGTGAGCATCCAAGGCAGCAAGATACACGAAATTGAACGGATCGATCTTGGCAACCGTATCCGCGAGATTGAACAGGCCCCCGACGGCTCACTTTATGTGCTGGAAGATGGTGATGGCGGGAAGTTGCGTCATCTCACGCCGAAGCCTTGAGCAGCTTCGGAACATTGACGAAACTACTCGCTGCTTCGTTTGACAGGATACCCCATGGCCTTTGATCCTACGCACGTCGATTGCTGGATCTTCGATCTTGATAACACGCTATATCCGCCCTCGACGCGTCTGTTTGACCAGATCGACGTGCGGATGGGCCAGTTCATCCAGAACCTGCTTGGCTGCGATCCTGTCGAAGCGCATCGTGTGCAGAAGCTTTACTTCCACGATCATGGTACGACGCTGTCAGGCCTGATGCATTATCATGCGATTGATCCTCACGATTTCCTGAACTTTGTGCACGACATCGACATGGCCCCGCTTGTCGCCGCGCCACGCCTTGCCGATAAATTGGCTGCTCTCCCGGGCCGCAAGCTTGTCTTCACCAACGGCGATGATGCTTATGCTGCGCGCGTTCTTGCAAGCCTTGGCTTGTCGGACAGCTTTGATGGCATGTGGGACATTCACGCGATGAATTATCGCCCGAAGCCAGAGCCTTCGGCATATGCAGGCCTTATCGAAGCTTTTGCAATCCGGCCTGAAACAGCCGTGTTCGTTGAAGATATGGCGCGTAACCTTGCACCTGCAAAAGCGTTGGGGATGCAGACGGTGTGGCTGGATCTTGCCACCGAATGGGGTGACCGCGCCAAAGACGACGCCGCCATAGATCTGATCATTGATGACATCGATCAATGGCTGGCACGTCTTGCCGATCATCCCTTGCTAGGCTAGGCGGCGCGCGAAATTGCTTTAAACATTGATCTTGCCGAACAGCAGAATCCCGACGGAGAAACACAATGACCGCTCAGCTTGAAGCCGCCATCGAAGCCGCTTGGGAAGACCGCGCCAATGTAACGCCTGCCAGCGACAGTGTGCGCGAAGCTGTTGAAGCCGTCTTTGAACTGCTGGAAAGCGGTCAGGCGCGTGTGGCGCAAAAAGTCGATGGCCAGTGGCAAGTAAACCAGTGGCTCAAGAAGGCTGTGCTGCTGTCGTTCCGCCTGAATGACAACGTGGTGATCGATGCTGGATCGGGCGGTGCGCCTGCCTTTGATAAGGTGCCATCAAAGTTTGAAGGCTGGGATGAAGCGCGCTTCCGCGAAGCTGGCTTCCGCGTGGTCCCCGGCGCGGTTGCCCGCAAAGGCGCACATATCGCCAAGGGCGTGGTATTGATGCCAAGCTTCGTCAACATTGGCGCTTTCGTTGATGAAGGCACAATGGTTGATACCTGGGCGACGGTTGGTTCGTGTGCGCAGATTGGCAAGAACGTGCACATTTCGGGTGGCGCTGGCATTGGTGGCGTTCTCGAACCGCTGCAGGCTGGACCGGTCATCATTGAAGACGGCGCATTTATCGGCGCACGTTCCGAAGTGGCCGAAGGTGTCATCGTTGGCGAGGGCGCGGTGCTTTCAATGGGCGTTTACCTTGGCGCGTCGACCAAGATCGTTGATCGCCAGACCGGCGAAGTCCACATCGGCCGCGTCCCGCCTTATGCGGTTGTGGTTCCCGGTGCGCTGCCGGGCAAGCCCTTGCCAGATGGCACACCAGGACCATCGTTGTACTGCGCTGTAATCGTCAAAACGGTCGACGCGCAAACCCGCAGCAAGACCGGCATCAACGAATTGCTGCGCGACTGATCCGGCGTTCCCGCGCGGTTATTACAGGCTGCCTCGGAACAGGGCGCGTGCCCAAGCGTAGAACCGGTAAGCACCGGAACTACAAAAGGAAATGCGCCATGGAACGCCAAGGCAATGAAACCCATATCACCACCGAAGAAGCCCGCGGTGGCCGAAGCAATCATGTGGTTCGGTGGGTTTTGGGGATCAGCCTGCTGCTCGCCATTGTCGCCCTCACCATCATCTGGGTAACCGGGGCCGTGATGACGCCTGGATAATATTGAGCAGGGCGGTGCTGACGTGATGATCGGTTGGGATATTGACCGGGATCAACGCGCCGCCTTGTTTGCCTGCGATTGACTCGGGTGCGCAGACGCAGCAAGCCTCGGCTTATGATATGCCTTCAACTGCGCCAAACGATCCGGCCATCTTCACCTTGCCCATGATGCGCACTATCCTGCGTTACGCTCTAGCAATCTTCTATCTGGCCGCTGGCATCATTCACATCGTTGCACCGTCGCCGTTCCTGACCATCATGCCAGCTTGGGTGCCTGACCCCGATGCGGTTGTATTCTGGACAGGTGTCGCAGAGGTGCTTGGCGCTATCGGGCTTGTGCAGTGGTTTTCACCGAAACTTCGCCGTGCGGCCGCGATTGGCCTTGCGCTTTATGCCGTTTGCGTTTTTCCTGCCAACATCAACCATTTCATCCTCGATATGATAAAGCCGGACGGCGGACTTGGGCTTGGCTATCATGTGCCGCGAATGTTTGCGCAGCCGCTGGTGATTTGGGCGGCGTTGTGGGTTGGAAGCGTGACCGACTGGCCGTTCCCCAACAAGTCCGGCTAATTCATGCTTTTATCAGATCCCGTTATTCTGAGTGCTTGTGCCTTCGCTGTCATCCTTGTGGGGATGGCAAAAGGCGGCTTTTCCGGACTTGGCGCCTTGGGCACGCCTGTTGCCGCTCTGGTATTGCCGCCAACAGTTGCGGCGGCGATCCTCTTGCCTATCCTGATTGTGCAAGATGTCGTCAGCGTCTGGTCATTCCGCCATTCGTGGGACAGATGGATCGTTGGCTGGATGCTTCCGGGCGCCATCATCGGCATCGGGATCGGCTGGGCGATAGCCGCCAGCGTTGATGAAAAAATCATGATGGCGGTGCTGGGTGCAATCACATTGCTGTTTGGCGTTTATCGGATGTGGGTGGAACGTGGAGGACGCGTGGTTGCCGCATCTACCTCGTCAGGCTGGGTGGGCAGCCTGTTTGGCGTGGCGACGGGCTTCACCAGCCAGATCGCCCATGCTGGGGGTCCGCCATTCCAGATGTGGGTCACGCCGCGAAAACTGCCGCATCTGAGGTATGCAGGTACCAACTCTATCCTGTTTGCCGCAATCAACTGGGTCAAAGTGCCAAGTTACATGGCGCTGGGCATCTTCACGCATGATGTGATGATCGCGGCTGCATTGCTTGTTCCGCTAGCGATAATTACCACCCTGATTTCGGTCCGTATTGTACGCGTGTTAAAGCCCGAACGCTTCTATACGATCATCTATGTGTTGATGGTCCTGCTGGGCGGAAAACTCATTTTGGATGCCGTTATTTAGCGAACGGCTTGCGCGCCATTGTCCAGAACTGCGGGCCGCCCCGCCCCACCGTCCAGTTTGATAGCACTTCAAAACCCAAGGCGCGATAAAGCCCGACATTGCTTTGGGTCGCGGTTTCCAACGCAGTGGGCAATCCGCCGGCATCGCTTTGGGCCAGCCCTGCACGGATTACCAGACCGCCCAACCCTTGCCCTTGCATGTCGGGCCGAACACCGGCCATCCGCAAATAGAACTGCTGCTCGCCCTTTGGCAAATGCAAGCCGATACATCTGTCCACCCGCTCTGCCCGCAGGACTGCAGTGCCCAGCATGCGAACAAACCCGATGGCGGTACCAGGCGTTAGCGCCGGATGTTCATGAACCGATCCCGGCGGCCTCCAGAGCGTTACAGCTTCGCAACCCGGCGTGCCAAGAACCATCCCGTGGCGCAAATGATCTGTAAACATCCAGTCGATCAAGGTTGGCAATCGCCGAGCTCGCACAACCGGATCGGGAAACATCCACGACATTGCAGGATCGGTAGCAAACGCTGCACTCAATGTATGGCAAGCCGCATCCCGATGCTGGGACCCGAGCGTTATGATGCGTTTATCCATGATCGCCCACATTCCGCTTTTGCTGGCCATTTCGGTCCGGCAATGCCACGGCCATTATCAAACAGGAGAACGCACAATGGCCAATGATGATGAATACGTCTATGACGACGAAAGCGGAGAATGGATGACTGCGTCCGAATTGCAAGCCAAGCAATCCGCTGCAAACGCCGTTGAAGTGCGCGATGCCGTGGGCAATCTGTTGGCAGATGGCGACCAGGTCACCCTGATCAAGGATCTTGATGTGAAGGGCGCGGGCCAGACCCTCAAGCAGGGTACGCTGATCAAATCGATCCGGCTGACCGGTCATCCGCAAGAAATTGATTGCAAATACCCCGGCATCAAAGGTCTGGTTTTGCGGGTAGAGTTTGTCCGAAAGCGCTGATTGCGGGCGGCTGCGAACGTCCGAATTCGTATGTGCAGCTACGTAATTTAGGGCACAAATTGGAAGATATTTTCGACAAGCAACTGTTTTTAAGGTGAAATATAAAAGCGATTGCAAGATGTGCAACTGCACTGTCCCTGATTACAATTGCCGCACTGCACCCGTCGTATATGCTGCAATGCAACAAGATAAGGGTGCTGAAGGCAATCTTTCCTTATCTACCAGGAGACATTGCCATGTTTAATTCTTCGTTTGCAATCACTGCCGCCGCTCTTCTTCTTGCCGCTCCTGCAGCCGTTGCTAACGCTGCCGAACCGGACGCTGGCAGCTTCACCTATCAAGGTGTGAAGTATGATTACACCGCCGAACAGCGCGGCGATGTAAAGGTTCTCAAGGGATCGGCTTATGCCGGCAAGGTGCCTTTTGAACTGCGCGTCAACAAGCGCACGGTTACGGGTCGTTTCAATGGCCGGCCAGTTTCGTTCGACGTCAAGGACGTGAAGCCAATCGCAAGCAAGGCTAGCGCGCTCGCTGATTGAAAGCGTAGCAATACGGGGCTGCCGCGTGAATTTGCGATGCGCAATCACAAGGTAAGTGCAAAACCCGTTAGCGGCATCAGCTTCGCGCTGAACCGGTAAGGATCAAGGGGCGCTCTGTAACAGGGCGCCCTTTTCCATTCGCCTTTGATCCATGAACGGTCCTTAGTGGCTGGTGCCGCCCATGACGCGAACATCGATACCGCTCCCCGGCTCGGCTGCTCCGTGTTTTTCAATGACTGCTTCACAACGCGCCTTTACGGCATTGTCGTCAAGTTCAGCCTCAAGCACATAACGGGCGATGATTTCGCCCTCACGCACGTCTGTTACGCAAATGTAACGGATGTGTGAATGGGATGCGAGTTCATCAAGATCGACACCATCGGCCAAGGTCCAAGACTTCCCGCCGTGTGATCGAATTGCTCTCTCACAATGGCGGCAGGTTGAGATTATTGCCCCATGCTCGTCGCGGCGTCTGGTCGCCGTCGGAACGTGTGAACGCGTGTACCAGCACTGCGTCATCGTATAGGATATGGCGGGCCTGATATGCATTCGATCAACGTTACATCTCATGGTAAATTTAGCATCAACCAATCCATCTGCAGCAATACTAGCGCCAATAATGCATATATTTAGCAGAGGCTTAACTTTCACACCGCTATAATCCCAAAATGGACGAGCCAGACCTACGCCGCACCCGCTTGCGACTGATTTGCACCGGGTTTTTGGTAACGCTTGCCTCACTTGCAGCCTCCATGGGGGCAACGCATCTATCGTTCGAACTGCTAGGCGCCGCTCGCTATTCCGTCTCGATGGTTTCAGCGGCAATCATACCGCTTGTGATTGCGCCTGTTGCCTATAGTTGGGTTGCCATTTTGACGATGCAACTGGAACGCAAGACCCGGTCAATGGAACGCTTGTCTCGCACTGACCCGCTTACCTCACTGCCCAATCGTCGGGCATTTATCGATAACTCGGAAAGATGGCTTCAGCAGGGTCCGCTTGCCATTGCGATGATCGACCTTGATCATTTCAAACAAATCAATGACCGGCTTGGCCATGCGGGTGGTGATCAGGCATTGATCCATGCAGCCAGTCTACTGCGCGATACCGCACCCGAAGGCGCCTTGATTGCGCGCCTTGGTGGGGAAGAGTTCGGGTTGATCTGCCCGCTTGACGGGACACCTGCGGATTTGGCCCATGAAGTATGGTTGCTCAAGCTTGATATGATGCGCCACCGGTTGAACAGCGTGCCCTTAATTATGCAAGGCCAAGCCTTGCACATTTCAGCAAGCTTCGGGTTTGCAATAATGATGCCGGGTGACTCGCTCGACAGTCTGTTAAAGCGGGCTGATGGGGCGATGTATCAAGCCAAGCAGGCTGGGCGAAACTGCGTGCGGATTGCTGCCTGACCCTTATCCCAGGGTGACGAAGATTTCGGCGACAAGCAGCCAGACACCGCTATTCTGACGCCATTTCGCGGCGTAGGTTTCAGAAGCTGCGGGCACACCCTCGCCATCAGCAAGGCCACGCCAGTGACCATGCTCCATCGCAATGGGCTCAACCGCAGAGGCGGTGATTGTGTCTGTTGTGCGGGTATAGACCATGCGCGGCTTTGCGGAAAATTCACGTTTCCACGCATGCAGTTGCGCTTTACGGCCAGACACGACGGCGCTGTCTGTGCCGGTTATCATGATGACATCTGGAGAAAGGAGCGCGCTGATCGCGGCGATGTCTGCAGCGGCAATGGCGCGGTTAAATTCTACGCGGCGCAACCGGATTGTGATTTCGGCAGTCATGCCAAGATCCGTCAAATGGTGCATATCCGGCGGCGAGCGATACGCTCAACCGCCGGAAATGCGTTATTAATCAAGCAGAAGCGAGATTAACTGCCGAAGCCTTGCCGTTACGGCCGGTTTCAACTTCATACGTCAAGCGCTGGTCACGCTCGAGCGTTGCCATGCCGGCTGCCTGAACGGCCGAGATGTGCACGAAGCTGTCAGTGCCGCCGTTGTCAGGCTGAATGAAGCCGTAGCCCTTGTCGGTGTTGAAGAATTTTACGGTGCCTACTGGCATGAGATGTTCCTTTCGAGAACGAAGGTTGCCCGGACACAAAAGCGCGTACGGGCCGTGCGTCAGATCGTCATTCGAAAGGAAGTCGTCGTCAAAAGCCGCTTTATCCGCACCGTAAAGTACGAAGAAACAGAGATTTTCTGCCGAAGTCCGTTGGAGTGTTCAACGTCAGCAGCGCGGCAATAGCACGGTGGTTGGGCTTTACCTAATCATTCCGAGGTGTTGGCATGGTGATGGGGGGGTAGAGGGGGTGTCTGGCTAGTGTATGGGGGGGACACGCCTGTGGCACATATCTGTTTAAGCCGCTAAGCGCGTGTGCATGAGCGATGCTGCCCCCCTCTCCCCGATCATCCTCGTCGATGGTGATGCATGTCCGGTAAAGGAGGAGATTTACAAAGTCGCCTATCGCCGGAATGTGCCGGTCACCGTCGTCAGCAATTCCCCCTTCCGCGTGCCTGTCCACCCCTTGGTGCGGCGCGTGGTGGTGAGCGATGGGTTTGACGCGGCGGACGATTGGATCGCCGATGCAGCCCATGTCAAAGCGGTGGTTATCACTGCCGACATTCTACTGGCGGATCGCTGCCTGAAGGTTGGCGCAAGTGTCCTTTCACCGGCGGGCAAGGCTTTCACCACCAGTTCCATCGGAAGGCAGATTGCGACGCGCGCGATCATGGCGGATCTTCGCGCAGGCGGTGATATTGTTGGCGGCCCTGCCCCGTTTTCCAAGACCGACCGTTCACGCTTTTTATCGGCGCTTGACGAGGCTCTGGGCCGCTTGGCGCGTTAGCGTTCGCTATTCAGGCGGGAAAGGCGTATCGGCGCACAGTGGGCAGTTGCCTGCCGGAGAACGATAATGGCGAAGAGCCAAAAGAAATCGAGCAAGGAAATCCGCAAACCCAAGGCGGAAAAACCCAAAAAACAGAACGCTTCCAACCCGACACAAAAGACCGGCGTAGTCGCAGGCCTTGATAACATGAAGAAGACCTGACTCGGCTCTCCGCGCTCAGGCAGTTGATTTTAAAAGGCCCTCCCCCGACCCCTCCCGTAAACGGGAGGGGAGTCATTAGGGTTAGCGGCAGCGGACGTTGTTGCGATTATTGCGGTTGTTGTTGCCGCTATCAATCGCACCACCGACAGCAGCGCCGCCGATGCCGCCAATGATTGCACCCAGCAATGTGCTATCGCCCGGGGCAATGATAGCGCCTGCTGCGGCGCCGCCGATGCCTCCGATGATCAAGCCGGTCGAGCCATCCGAGCGGCGGCAATAATAGCGATTGTCGCGACCGCGATAAACGCGATCATTTTCAGACAGTTGACGTTCGCGATAACGACCGTTGTTGCGGTAATAGCGGTCAGCCTCGTAGCGATTGCCATAGCGCGGGTCGGGGTTGTTGTAATCGTAACGGCCGTTTTGGGCATAGTAGCCCTGATCGTAATAACCCCATTCGCCCGCATTATTGGCATAGCCCGGGCCGCTGTAGCCGTTGCTGGTGCATGCGCCGGTAAGGGTTGCGGCAGCGAGGGCGGAAAGCATCAGGGCCTTGTTCATGGCGCCTACTCCATTGGTTGGGCGGGCGCGCGAATGACACCCGTTGTGTTAAGCGCAATGGATGGGGGGCGCAGGTGTTCCCGGCTGGTGACCAGAGGTTCTTGCAACTTGGCCGTGCAATGCGGTAACATCGCCCGCGATGAGCCTGATTTCGTTCCGATCCCGCCTGCGTGCTTTTCAGACAATGCGCTGCAATCCGCCCGATCCGGGGTTCATCGCCGATCTGGAATTTCTGGAAAATCGCGACCTTGATTTGTCCGTGCGGCTGGGCGCAATGCTCGGGTTCAATGCTTTGTTGATCACCATCGGCACCCACCCGATTTCGGCCAGCCCCGGCGCGCCGCTTTCAGTTGACGCGGCAACCCAAGCCGGACTGGTGCTTGCCAATGTGGCGGGTCTGGTGCCGCTGGTGGTATCTTGTTTCCTCGCCTTGCGCGCAATGCTGCTGGGCGAGGAATTTGACGCAGAGGGCCTTGAGGGCGACACCGCCCTGCGCCAACGCCTGTTCGCCAGCTTCGTCCATTCCATCGACGCCCAAGCCCGCCTGCTGCACCACGCCATTCGCTGGACTATCGCAGGCGGCGCGCTGACGCTGCTGGTGTGGGCGGCGATTTTGTTTGATAAGATGGTTTAGCGCGGGGCGGTGTGCTGGCGGAACCAGTCTGTGAGTTCGGCCTCTGTGAGTTCACCGGCTGCAAGGGCGACGAACGCGACGACGACTTCGGCATCGCTTGCGGTCAAATCATAGCCGTTGAGCATCAGGAAGGTTTCCGAGACGACGGCTGCGGTGCGCTTGTTGCCATCAACAAACGGATGGTTGCGCGCGATGCCATAGGCGTAAGCGGCGGCAAGTGCGGGGGCATCAGGGTCGCCATAGACGACAAGGTTCTGCGGACGCGCCAGCGCGCTGGCCATCAAACCCGCATCGCGCACGCCCTCACCCCCGCCGTGTTCGGCCAGTTGCTCGGCATGCGCCGCCTCTGCCACTGCTGGCAGCCCCCAAACCCAATCGCCGGCCATGATTACTTGGCGAGTTCGCGCAAGGCACGCTTGCGCCGCGCCATAACCTCACGCGCCGCCGCCATCTGCGCATCGAAGTCCGGCTCCGCCGTGGACAGTTCGATCCCGCGCGGGGTGAGCACGACAGACAGCGTCTCGCCCACTCCGGCGTTGAGATGGGCAAGCAGTTCCTTGGGCAGGATAATCCCGGCGGAATTGCCGACTTTGGTGATTTTGACGGATATGTTCATACGGGTGTTATAACGTAGAAAATTCTGCGGCGCAACGCTGTTCTGAATGTTTGGGACCAGTCGAGCGAACCATTACCCAACGCTGGAGAACTAAGTTCATATATTTCAATAATATAGCATGTTACCACATTGGCTTCTTCCAGCTTGCCCTTACGTGTCGGAAGCGGATAGGATCAACTTTCGGGCTGTAACCTACATCCCATTCGTCACCTTCTATCTGCCGACTAGAACGCAAAAGGTCCGAAACGTGGCCTAACGACGGACTCTGGAGGAGATCGCGCGATATATTGCGAAGCAAAGCTAACGACTTACTTCTGTTTGGAAACATAGAAGAGACACGATCTTTGACCGCTGATAGCTTAAAAGATCCACTCATGCCTATCAAATTTACCGATATTCCATAAGGATCTTCAGATCCCACAGCGTATTTGCGAAAAAAAATCCCGGACAGAATTTCATAATCTTTAAACAGAGAGCGCGAATTTTTCCTACCCTCTAGCATTTCCCCACTTTTAATAAGCCACTCTATCTCTCTCAACCTAATTCTCATCGCTTTCGCTTCGGGCGAGTTACGAACATCATTCACGAAATTCTTCGCTTCTCTAGGCGAACCTGCTTTCAATGTAGCCCACGCCGAGATGAGCGGGGTATTCACGCTAAACGCTGACTCGCCAATTAAGCTGTTAGAGCTACCCACTAGTTTCGATGTGGTATTCTGAAATTCGTTAAGTAGCGCTCGCCGTTGATCAGGCCCAATTTTGTTTAACTTATCCACAAAGAAACGGGCCAAATAATCATTTCGGATTGGATGACAAACAGCTACAGCATCAAGCTTCTCCGCGACTAGTGCGTAAAAAATAGACCGTAGGGATAACCAATTCAGACCTGCAGCAAACGCCTTTACATCACTTCCAATGACATGAGAATGATCTTCACTTAACCTACTTATCGTTTGAATTGGCCTTCCTTGAGAATCGAGAAGTCTTCTGCTCCAATCGGGGCTTTTTCCAGCATTCTTATTTTCACTTAGCTGATCAAATATCGCGGTCATCAACGGTGTATATTTTTCTAACTCGACACCTGTGTGATCTGACAACAAGCGTATGCGCAAAAAGAAATCACTAGATTGCATAATCCATGCAGGAGAAACATGAAGATCCAAATCCTTCAAAAAATTACCTATCTCATTATTTTCGACATCTCCAGCTTTTATACTTAGCATTGCGCCTTGCGAAAGAATTCTTGCTGCATCTACAAAATCATTATAGCTATTATTCTCAAATTTAATTGTGTCTAATTCTGAAAAATTTTTGGATCTTCGTTCAGAATGCTCTTCTTTATAGTCGTCTACACGAATTACATCATCATAGAATATAAGCGATGATAAGTAACTGTCGTATGCGGATAGATCACCTGACAAATCATAATTAGGCAAAACTGGTACTTCACCTATTACGCGTTCAACCGAAGATAGTGTCGAATTATCAATTATCGCATTCTTCATCGGCGAGCATTCCCATTAATTGAGTCTTGCTGCGTTCATTCAAGACTTTGATTATATCATTAATTTCGTTGAGGTGGAAGCCACCGCTTACCAGCCTCGTCATACTGAACTTGTTTCAGCATCCATCTCTCGCCACGAACCGCCGTGTGTGGGGATGGATGGACCCTGAAATGAATTCAGGGTGACGGGTTTTGGGGTGTTGTTTGGGCTGGGTTTGTGTTTGGTGATGGCCAACACCCCCAGCCCCCTCCTCTGAAGAGGAGGGGGCTTTTTGTTGTGGGTTGGGGCGCCCTGCCCACCCCGCTGCGAAAAAGACTTGCTGCGCAAGCCTAAGTCTCGCTCCCCTCCCGCAGGCGGGAGGGGTTGGCGTTGGCGTTAATCGTGTTCTCTGCCCCCTGCGCCGATGTAGAGCTCGCGGCCGCCTTCGTGGTACTTTTCGCTCATGGCTTTCATGCCTGCTTCGGCTTCTGCCTCGTTAGCAACTCCTTCAGCCGCAACGAAGGTTTCGATGCCGGCGTTCTGCTTGGCGGCGAATTCGCGGACTTCCTGGCTGATCTTCATCGAGCAGAACTTGGGGCCGCACATTGAGCAGAAGTGAGCGGTTTTGGCGCCTTCTGCGGGCAATGTCTGGTCGTGGTACTGTTCGGCGGTTTCGGGATCGAGCGACAGGTTGAACTGGTCGCGCCAGCGGAATTCGAAGCGGGCCTTGCTGAGCGCATCGTCGCGGACTTGCGCGGCGGGGTGGCCCTTGGCGAGATCGGCGGCGTGAGCGGCGAGCTTGTAGGTGATCACGCCGACTTTCACATCGTCGCGGTCAGGCAGGCCGAGGTGTTCCTTGGGTGTTACGTAACAGAGCATCGCGGTGCCGTACCAGCCGATTTGCGCCGCGCCGATGCCGCTGGTGATGTGATCGTAGCCCGGCGCGATGTCCGTTACCAACGGGCCCAAGGTGTAGAACGGGGCTTCGCCGCAGGCTTCGAGCTGCTTGGTCATGTTCTCCTTGATCTTGTGCATCGGCACATGGCCGGGGCCTTCGATCATGACCTGCACATCTTCGGCCCAGGCGCGCTTGGTGAGCTCGCCCAGCGTGTAGAGTTCGGCGAATTGCGCTTCGTCGTTGGCATCGTAGATCGAGCCGGGGCGCAGGCCGTCACCCAAGGAATAGGCGACGTCATAGGCCTTCATGATCTCGGTGATTTCATCGAAGCGTTCATAGAGGAACGATTCCTTGTGATGCGCAAGGCACCACTTGGCCATGATCGATCCGCCACGGCTGACGATGCCGGTCATCCGCTTGGCCGCAAGCGGGATGTACGGCAGGCGCACGCCTGCGTGAATGGTGAAGTAATCGACGCCCTGTTCGGCCTGTTCGATCAGGGTATCGCGGAACACTTCCCACGTCAGGTCTTCGGCAACGCCGCCGACCTTTTCGAGCGCCTGATAGATGGGCACGGTGCCGATGGGCACAGGGCTGTTACGGATGATCCATTCGCGGGTGTCGTGAATGTTGCGACCGGTGGACAAGTCCATCACGGTGTCTGCACCCCAACGGATCGACCACACCATCTTGTCGACTTCGTTCGCCACATCAGACGCGACGGCCGAGTTGCCGATGTTCGCGTTGATCTTGACGAGGAAGTTGCGGCCGATGGCCATCGGTTCTGATTCAGGGTGATTGATGTTGTTTGGGATGATCGCGCGGCCACGGGCGACTTCATCGCGGACGAATTCGGGCGTGACATAATCGGGGATCGATGCGCCCCAATCCTGCCCGTCGCGGATCAGCGCTTCCTTGGCTTGCTTGCGGCCAAGGTTTTCGCGGATGGCAACGTATTCCATTTCAGGCGTGATGATGCCTTTGCGGGCATAGTGCATCTGGCTGACATTGGCGCCTGCCTTGGCGCGCAAGGGGCGCTTGACCACGTTGGGGAATGCAGGGACGCCAGCCGAACGGTCAGGGCCTTTGAGGCCGTTGTCTTCCGGCTTGATCTCGCGCGCTTCGTAATCTTCCACATCGCCGCGCGCCATGATCCAGTCACGACGCAGCTGTGGCAGGCCGGTGGCGATGTCAATGGTGACGTTCGTGTCAGTAAACGGGCCGGACGTATCGTAAACCCGCACCGGAGGCTCGCCGCTGCTGGGTTCGAGGCTGATTTCGCGCATGGCGACGCGCACGTCAGGAAAGCGCAAGCTTTCCACATGGATTTTGCGGCTGCCACGGATCGGGCCGGTGGTGACCCCGATTTCGAGTTTGGAATTGATGTCGGCCATGCGCTCATCCTTCAATGGACGGAATGGGAGCGCGGGGTTTGGACCGGCCCTCCCTCCGCCCGTGCTAACGGGTTCAGGTTCGACGGGTCGGGCAGCGTGACCTGCCCCTCTCAGCCAACACTGGCTCCCCGGGGTGTGACGGGTTCTTACGCGCAGTCTGGCAGGGGGGCAACTGGCCATTGGACGGCTTTGAGAGATTCCTCCGTTGCGATGTGTGGTCGGTATTGTCCCCCTGCCCTTTCTAACGGGTGGGGGTGAGCCGTTGAAGGGCACGGTTGCACCCGCAATCGCATGCTCCTAAGCGCAGTAGGCATGACGGCACGGCAATGTGATATCGCGATCCTTGGTGGCGGCCTTGCGGGTGGACTCGTGGCCCTAGCGCTGCGCCGCGTGCGGCCTGATCTTACGCTTACGATTGTTGAACAAGGCACAGTTCTTGGCGGAAATCACGTTTGGTCGTTTTTCGGAACCGACGTGGGTAAAGCAGGGCGCGAATTGCTCGATGGACTGATTGTGGCGGCCTGGCCGGAATATTCGGTGATATTCCCCACATTTGAGCGACATTTGAAGACCAGTTACTATTCCATCACGTCGGAACGGTTTGACGCAAAGCTGCGGGCGGAACTGGGCGACGATGCGATCATCACAGGCGTGCGGGCCCTGGCCTGTAGTGCCAGTAACGTAACGCTCTCGGACGGGACTCGGATTGAAGCAGGTGCGGTGATTGATGCGCGCGGCCTGCGGAACATGGAGCATTTGACCGGGGGTTGGCAGAAGTTTGTCGGCCAGAAGTTGAAACTGACCACGCCGCACGGGCTGGCTTCGCCAATTGTTAAGGACGTGACGGTTGAACAGGCCGATGGCTACCGCTTCGTTTATTGCCTGCCGTTTGCACCTGACGAGATTTTCATCGAAGACACTTATTATGCCGACGATGCCAAGCTTGATATCGTAACGTTACGCAAGCGCATTGCCGAATATGCTGAAGCACGCGGATGGCACGTTGCCGAAGTATTGGCCGAAGAGCACGGTGTCCTTCCTGTGGTGGCTGGCGGCAACTTTGACGCTTTCTGGCGGTCAACCGGTGGCACCGTTGCGCGGGCCGGTGCGCGGGCCGGATTGTTTCAGGCGGTGACAAGCTATTCTCTGCCCGATGCAGTGCGCTATGCTTTGGCTTTGGCGCAACAGAGCGACCTCTCGGGTGCCGCGCTCGCTGCATTCTCGGAAGGCTGGGCGCGCCGCCACTGGCAGCGCGGCAAGTATTTGCGCGCACTTTCGGCCATGTTGTTTGCAGGGGCCAAACCTGCGCAGCGTCATCGCGTTTTGGAACGGTTCTATACCCTTGACCACCGCCTGATTGAGCGGTTTTATGCAGGGCGTATGACTGCTTTGGACAAGGCCCGGGTGCTTATCGGCAAACCGCCGATCCCCATCGTTACCGCGCTTGGTGTGCTGACCGGCCTCGGCAATAAGCCGCAACCCCTCTCGTTTGCAGGAAACCGCGCATGAAGCGTGCTTGTGTTATTGGCGCCGGATTCGGTGGCCTCGCCTTGGCCATCAGACTTCAATCGGGCGGGGTGCAAACCACGCTGATCGAAGCGCGCGACCGTCCCGGCGGGCGCGCTTACGTGTGGGAGAAGGACGGCTTCACATTTGATGCAGGGCCAACCGTGATCACCGATCCATCGTGCTTGCAGGAACTGTGGGCGCTCAAGGGCCATCGCATGGCCGATGATGTCGAACTGATGCCGGTTATGCCGTTTTACCGGCTCAACTGGGGCGATGGCACGAACTTCGATTATTCGAATGACGACGTCAGTCTGAAGGCAGAAATCGCCAAGCTGAACCCCGCCGATGTTGCAGGGTATGATGACTTCTTGGAATATTCCGCCGGTGTGCTGGAAGAAGGCTATGTGAAGCTGGGAGCGGTGCCGTTCCTTGATTTTGCCAGCATGATCAAGGCGGCCCCTTCCCTGATGCGCTATCAGGCGTGGCGTTCGGTCTATTCGATGGTGTCCAGCTTTGTGAAGAACGAAAAGCTGCGCGAGGCATTCAGCTTCCACAGCTTGCTGGTGGGCGGCAATCCGATGACCACCAGCGCGATCTATGCATTGATTCACAAGCTGGAAAAGAATGGTGGCGTGTGGTGGGCCAAGGGCGGCACCAATCAACTGATCAATGGCATGATGACGCATTTCCAGCGCCTTGGTGGTGAAGTGCGGATGGGTGATCCTGTTACGCACATTTCCACACTGGGCGCGCGGGTGACGGGCGTTGAGACAAAAAGCGGTTGGTCCGCGCAGTTCGATGCGGTGGCATCGAACGCAGACATCATGCATTCCTATCGTGATTTGATGCCCGACAACCAGCATGCCAAGCGGCGTGCAAAGTCGCTATCGAAGAAGCGCTATTCGCCAAGTTTGTTTGTCGTCCACTTTGGTGTCGAGGGCACGTGGCCGGGTATTCCGCACCATATGATCCTTTTCGGGCCGCGTTATAAGGGCTTGCTTGACGACATTTATAACCATGGCGTTCTGCCCGAAGATTTCTCGATCTATCTGCATCACCCGACCGTGACCGATCCTTCGGTTGCGCCCGAGGGCATGAGCACATTCTATGCGCTGGTTCCCGTGGCGAATATGGGCAAGCTGCCGGTCGATTGGGACGAGGTTGGCCCGATCCTTGAAAAGCGCATTCTGGACGAGGTTGGCCGCCGCCTGATCCCCGATATCCACAGCCGTATCGTAACGAAATTCAGCTATGCCCCAAGCGACTTCAAGGCAGACCTCTCGGCCCATATGGGCAGTGCATTCAGCCTTGAACCGCTGTTGACGCAGAGCGCGTATTTCCGCGCGCACAACCGCGATAATACCATCTCTAACTTCTATCTTGTTGGCGCAGGCACGCATCCAGGCGCGGGTATTCCCGGCGTTGTCGGGTCGGCCAAGGCCACAGCAGGGTTGATGCTGGAAGACCTTTCGTGAAACGCATTGCCGTCTATTGCGGATCTGCAACGCCCGCTGATGCCCGTTACGTAACATTGGCCCGCGAAATCGGGCAGGAATTGGCGCGGCGCGGGATTGGCGTGGTCTATGGTGGTGGACGGCTGGGCCTTATGGGCGCGGTTGCCTATGGCGCCTTGGATGCGGGCGGTGAAGTGATCGGCGTCATTCCCGAAGGCCTTGTCAACAGCGAGGTTGCCAATAACGACTGCACCGAACTGCAAGTCGTTTCAGGGATGCACGAACGCAAGAAGCGCTTCACCGATCTGTCCGATGGCTTCCTGACCATTCCGGGCGGTGTGGGCACGATGGATGAGCTGTGGGAAGCGGTAAGCTGGGCGCAACTGGGTTATCACGCCAAACCTGTGGGATTGCTCAACGCGTTTGGTTTCTTTGATCATTTGCTCGCGTTCAACCGCCACATGATTGAAGTGGGCTTTGTTCGTGAAGCGCATGCCGGGATTATCCTGGCCGAGGCGGACCTTGACGTATTATTGGCGCGGATGACGGCGCATGAGCCGCACGTGCCAATCTTCGCGATGAAGGCGGACGACCTCTAGGGTATGTTGCAAGAAACGACTTTGGATCGCCGTACTGCCCTCGTTAGTAACGCGCGCGCATCTATTCTGAAAGGCTCTAAGAGCTTTGCCGCGGCGAGCCATCTGTTTGATCGCGAAACGCGCGAGCGGGTGTGGTTGCTGTATGCATGGTGCCGCCGTTGCGACGACATAGTTGATGCACAGGACCACGGCGGCGCGCTGGGCGACCAGAGCGGGGCTGCAGAACGGTTAGAGATTGTGCGCACCAAGACCGCGCTGGCCTTTGCAGGGCAGGATGCTGGTGATCCCGCGTTTGATGCACTTGGGCTTGTGGCGCGCGAGACTGGCCTGACTTTGGACATGGCTGACGCGGTCATCGAAGGGTTTGCGCTGGATGCTGCTGATTGGCAGCCGCACTCCGAAGGTGACCTCATGCGCTATTGCTGGCATGTGGCGGGCGCTGTGGGTGTGATGATGGCGGTTGTCATGGGTGTTCATCCTGACGAAGTGGACACGCTCGACCGGGCCTGTGATCTGGGCATAGCGTTTCAATTGGCCAATATCGCGCGCGATATTGAAGAAGATGATGCAGCAGAGCGCTGTTACATACCCATCGATTGGCTGGTGGACGAAGATATTCCGCCGGGAGAACAATTGCGGCCAAGGTTCCGCGCGCAACTGACGCGGATTGTCGGCAAGATGTGCAAAATGGCCCATATTTACGAATGTTCAGCGCGGATTGGCGCAGCGCGGTTGAAGGGGCGGCAACGTTGGGCGATTCTGGCAGCGGCGGGAATCTATGGCGAAATTGCGCGTGAAGTGGCACGACGCGGTGACCATGCGTGGGATCACCGCACGGTCATCAGTAACGCGCGCAAATTCGGACATATCGGCAAGGCGGCTTGGGCAGCTTTGCGTCCTGTGCCGCTATCGTGCGTTGTGGCCGCAAGCGAGCGACCATTCTCACGGGCAGATCTGATCGCGCTATCCAGGCGCAAACCGGCAGCGGCGAGTTGGACGTGAAGGTGACAATGCCTTGCCGGGCTTGCACTTTGCGGTGAACGTGGCAGCTTGCGTTTCACATCACACCGGGAGAGACGGGCGTGGCCGTGATTGAAGCTACCGAGGCGCCGCACGACACAGAACAAGTCAATCCGCGAACGCTGGTTTATCGGACGCGCTTGCCGGTGCGGCTCTGGCACTGGATAAACGCTTTGAGCATCTTCGTTATGCTGATGAGCGGGGCTACGATATTTAACGCACATCCAAGGCTTTACTGGGGAGCCTATGGCGCGAATTTCGATGAACCGTGGCTGGTGATCGGAAGGCGCGGGCAAGAGGGTTTCCTGAACCTTGCAGGCCTTGAAATTCCGACGACGGGATTTTTGGGGTTCACCGAAAATTCGATCCGGGCGTTTCCGCCACTGGTGACGATACCCAATTACTACAGTCTGGCCGAAGGACGGCAGTGGCATTTCTTTTTTGCATGGGTGCTGGTGATTTCGGCGACCTTGTATTTGCTCTATTCGCTTTTTTCAAAGCACTTGTCCCGCGATCTCGCCTTGCAAGCGCATGAGCGCAAGCTGTCACACTTGTGGCAAGACCTTAAAAACCATGCACGCCTGCGCTTTCCCACGGGCGACGCTGCAAGGGCCTATAACCCGTTGCAGAAAATCGCTTATCTGGGCGTGATATTTGTGTTGATCCCGTTGGTGGTTCTTACGGGACTGACGATGTCGCCCATGCTCAACGCAGCATTTCCGTGGCTGCTCGACATTTTTGGCGGGCGGCAATCGGCCCGATCCATCCACTTTTTGTGCGCTGCTGGTTTTGGTGCATTTATCCTTGTTCACTTGCTGATGGTTGTCTTGGCAGGGCCGCTTAACGAATTGCGGTCGATGGTGACGGGCTGGTATCGCTTGCCCGCTGTTCGCGTGAAGGACCGGTCATGACCCTGATATCGCGCCGCGCTGCATTGGCCGGGGCCACAGGGTTGTTGGTGGCAGGGTGCGACAAGATCACAACTTCACCCACGGTCCGTAAAGTGCTGACTTTGGGTGAAAAGGCCACGTTGAGCAGCCAGAAATTGGTGACAGGTCCAAACACATTGGCTCCTGAATTCACCCGCGCGGACTTGTCACCCCGGTTCCGCGTCAATGGCAACCGGATGCCTGCATCGGCAGAATATGCCGCGCACATGACCAGCGGCTTTGTCGATTGGAAGCTGGTGATCGGCGGCCTTGTTGCCCGTCCTGTTGCGATGTCATTGGCGCAGTTGAAATCTGCACCGCAGCGGACACAGATCACCCGCCACGATTGTGTGGAAGGGTGGAGCGCGATTGGCGAATGGACAGGTGTGCCACTGGCGCTGTTACTGCGGCATGTGGGTGTTTCCGCGAACGCCAAATATGTCGTGTTTCATTGTGCCGACGATTTCTCGGGCACGCCGTTCTATGAAAGCATCGATATCGTCGAGGCGTTTCATCCGCAGACTATTCTTGCCCATACAATGAACCGCCAACCGCTATCGGTGGGGCATGGCGCGCCGATCCGGCTTCGTGCCGAACGCCAGCTTGGCTATAAGCAGGCTAAATATGTGCTGAAGATCGAGGCCGTTGCTTCGCTTGACGGGATTTATGGCGGCAAGGGTGGCTATTGGGAGGATCATTCCGGTTACCAATGGAACGCCGGAATCTGACCCTCCCTGCCCAGCTTTAACGCATCAGGACGAGTTCTTCGGCCATCGACGGGTGCAAGGCCACGGTTGCATCAAAATCATCCTTGGTCAGGCCTGCTTTGACGGCAATCGCAGCGGCTTGCAGGATTTCTGGTGAATCCGGGCCGATCATGTGAATTCCCAAGACCTTGTCCGTCGTCGCGTCGACGATCATCTTGTAAAGTCCACGTTCGGGGCGGTGACCAAAGATGTTTTTCATTGGGCGGAAGTCGGATGAATAGACCCGGATATTGCTGCCGAACGCGACACGTGCCTCGGCCTCGGTCAAGCCGACCCCCGCCAATGGCGGCTGTGAGAACACTGCGCTCGGGATGCAATCGTAATTGAGCGTGGTATCCTTGCCGCCGAAGATGCGGTCAGCAAAGGCTTGGCCTTCGCGGATTGCGACGGGGGTGAGTTGCACGCGATCCGTGACGTCTCCTACCGCGTAAATGCTGTCACAGGCGGTTCTGGCGGTATAGTCGACCGGAATTTCGCCACGTTCGCCCAGCGTAATCCCCACAGTTTCAAGGCCGAGGCCTTCTGTCTTGGGGCGACGGCCTGTGGCGACGAGCACGACATCGGCAATGATCGGATCAGGTTGGCCACCAAGGAAGACGTGGAAGGTGCCATCTTCCTGCTTTTCAACGCGCTCAAACGGGCAATTGAAGCGATACTGGATGCCGCGCGCCATGGTGATTTGCAGCAAACGGTCACGCAGCGATTCATCATAGCTACGAAGCACGGCTTCACTGCGGTTGACGACCGTTACGTTACTGCCGAGTGCGTTGAAAATGCCCGCGAATTCCATCGCAATATAGCCCGCGCCCGAAATGACCACGCGCTTGGGCAGGCTTTCCAGGTGGAACACTTCGTTTGAAGTGATGCAGTGTTCGCTGCCTTCGAATTCAGGCATGACCGGCCATGCACCAGTGGCAATCAGGATATATTTCGCGGTAATTTCGCGTCCGCTGTCAGCCAGTTTGACCGTGTTTGGTCCAGTAATCGTGGCGCGTTCAAGGAAGCGCTCAACCTTATTGTTTTCCAACGTGTTGGTGTAGGCGGTGTTGAGGCGGTCAACGTCCTTCAGCACCGCGTCACGTAACGTCGGCCAGTCGAACGACATCTTCTCGACCGTCCAGCCATAATTGGCGGCGTCCTGCAATTCTTCGGCGAAGTGTGAACCGTAAACCAGCAACTTCTTGGGCACGCAGCCACGGATCACGCAAGTGCCGCCGACGCGGAACTCTTCGGCCACAGCAACGCGAGCGCCGTGGCTTGATGCGATCCGGCTGGCGCGTACGCCGCCCGATCCGGCACCGATCACGAAAAGGTCGTAGTCGAATTCCTGCTCAGCCATAATGCGCTCCTGTACGATGTGCGCATATGGCCTCTGGTCCTTCGCAAGACCAGAGGCTTTGAGTGCAATTGTTTGCCTGTTATGCGCCGATGCCCGCGGCAGCCAGCAAGGCCTCGGTCGAAGGATCAAAGCCATCGCCGCCGCCAGATTCAATCTGTTTGGCAATAGCCTTGCCCAGTTCAACCCCGAACTGGTCAAACGGATTGATGCCGAGCATCGCTGCTGAAACGAAGGTGCGGTGTTCGTGGAAAGCGATCAGCGCGCCCAGTGTTGCGGGGTTCAATTCATCGCACAGGATCGTGGCTGAGGGGCGATCACCGGGATAGGCGCGCGCGCCATCTTCCGAGTTTTTGCCCGCCATCAGTGCAGCACCCTGGGCAAAGCAATTGGACAGCAGGATTTCGTGATGCGCAGGGTCAAGATCGTGGCCTTGTGCCTTGACTGCGAGGAAATCGACCGGGATCAGGTGTGTGCCTTGATGGAGCAACTGGAACACGGCGTGCTGTGCATCTGTGCCAACCCCGCCCCATGTGACAGGCGCGCTGGCGCGGTGAAGCGGAGTGCCGTCGGCATGAACACGCTTTCCGTTGGATTCCATTTCAAGCTGCTGAAGATAGCTAGGCAGCAACGCAAGACGTTCATCATAGGCAAACACCGCGCGGGTCTGGCAGCCACGCACTTGCGCGTAATAGAGATCGGCAAAGGCGGCGCGGACCACGACGTTTTCACCGATGTCTGCATCGATGAAGTGGCGGTCAATCGCGGCGGCGCCGTCAAGGAATTCGGCAAAGCCCTGCCAGCCAAGCGCAATCGCCACGGGAAAGCCGATGGAGGACCAGAGCGAATAGCGCCCGCCAACGGTTTCGGAAAATGGCAGAATGCGGGTTTCATCAACGCCCCATTCGACGGCCTTTTCAGGGGCTGCGGTGAGCGCAATGACGCGGCCATAAGGATCGGACACGCCACCTTCGCGCAGCCAATCGAGCGCGCTGAAAGCATTGGTGATGGTTTCGGTGGTGGTGAAGGTTTTGGAGGCAAGCGCGATCATCGTGGTGGCGGGATCGCAAGCCTTCATCGCCGCTTCCAGGGCGCAGCCATCGATATTTGATACGACATGGACTGCAACTTTGGCACCATTGCGGGTGAGCGCGTCAATTGCCAGGGCCGGGCCGAGAGCGGACCCGCCGATACCGATATGGATCAGGCTTTTGACATCACCCAATGCGCCATCGTGGATCGCATCGACCAGCATCTGCATGCGCGCGTGGAATTCTGCGGCCTCTTCAACGCTGGATGTTTTGCCGATGCCGCGCTGGGCGGTATGCTCTGCTGCTCGGTCTTCAGTGTTGTTGATCTTTTCGCCTTCAATCAGGGCGTTGCGCCGGCCTGCGAAGTCCATCGCGGCGGCAATTGCCGATAGTTGCGCTTCAACATCGGCGGACAAGTGGGTTTTTGACCAATCGAACCGGATCGGTCCACCGGGCAGATCCAGCACCGTTGCATAAGTGCCAAGCCGGGAAGTATCGACAAACAGCTCTTTCAAGGTGGGCCGTGGCAGGCTTTCGAGCGCTGTCCAAAGTGGTTCGGCTTGCTCAACGGTCATGTTCACACTCTTTCATCCGCAAATCGTTGACGGGGTTATGCCTGTCCGACAGGCCATCGCCAACCCGCCTGTTCATAGCCGCGTAAGGTTTAAATTCGTATTTCTTCGACTGTATTGGCTAAATAACACACTTGACGAAGGCCACGGCTGGCAACATGACCGCGATGATGAACGACACGCCCGACGCCTCACCAGACGCTTCACCACAGCCGATGGCCGCTGTTCCACCTGTGAAAAAGGAAAAGAAGGAAGACAGTTTTCCGGTCTTCCTGATCAAGCTGGTGCTGGTGGTGGCGATCTTTCGCAGTTTCATCTTTGCGCCGTTTAACATTCCGTCGGAATCGATGCTTCCACGATTGGAGAACGGCGATTATCTGTTGGCCGCAAAGTGGCCGTATGGGTTTAGCAAGTATTCGCTGCCGTTCAGCTTGCCGTTGATCCCCGGACGCATTCTGGCCAGCCAGCCTGAGCGCGGCGATGTTGCCATCTTCAAAGCGCCGCCTACCAATGATGTGGACTATATCAAGCGCGTAATCGGCCTGCCGGGCGATACTGTGCAAATGATTGGCGGGACTTTGCATTTGAACGGGCAAGCCGTGCCAAAGCAACGCGTTGAAGATTTCATTATCCCTGTCAGCCCGAACACCGATTGTCTCTCGCCAGAATTTGCCGTGACCGAAAAAGACGGTGCGCAGACCTGCCACTATCCCCAATATCGCGAGACGCTGCCGGGGGGACGCAGCTACAACGTGCTTGATCTGGGCTATCGCCCGCAGGACGACACCGCCCCGGTGGTGGTGCCTGAAGGCCAGTTGTTCATGATGGGCGACAATCGCGACAATTCGATGGACAGCCGCTTCCCCGCCATGGAAGGCGCGGGCATCGGATTGGTGCCGCAGGAAAACCTTGTGGGCCGTGCAACTGTGATGATGTGGTCGACTGACGGCAGTGCCAACTGGGTCTTGCCGTGGACCTGGTTCAGCGCGGCGCGCTGGGAGCGCATCGGGGGCACGTTCTGAGCGCGCTGTCTGCAGACGCTGCCGCCTATATTGCGGAATTGACCGGTGCGGCCCCTGCCCGCGCGGATCTGTGGGCTGATGCGTTGACGCATGGCTCCATGGGCGAAGCGCGCGATTATCAGCGGCTGGAGTTTCTGGGCGACCGTGTTTTGGGGCTGGTCATTGCTGACTGGCTGCACGAGAAAAGCGATGCTGCCGAAGGCAAGCTTTCGCAACGCCTGAATGCGCTGGTCAGCCGCGAGACGTGCGCAGATGTGGCGCGCATGATTGCCGTGCCCCAGCACATCCGCTTGGGCAAACAGGCGCGCGATGACGGCGGGGTGCAGAGCGACAATATTCTGGGCGACGTGATGGAAGCGCTGATTGGTGCGCTGTTCGTTGAACGCGGGTTTGAAGCCGCGCGCGATTTTGTGCGCAAGGTGTGGGACAAGCCGATGGCTTCGGGCACCGGCCAGCGCAAGCACCCCAAGGCGGCTCTGCAGGAATGGGCCGCTGGCAACCGCCGCAAGCCGCCCGTATATACGCTGGTCACCCGCGACGGGCCGGATCATTCGGCGACTTTTACGGTGTCGGTCGAAGTCAAAGGCGTAGGCGAGAGCACCGCGCGCGGATCAAGCAAGCAGGAAGCCGAAACGGCGGCTGCGCGTGCGTTCATGCAGGCTTATGCCAGACGGCCTTTTGGCCTATAGTCACCCGACTTAACGATAGAGATTTTCAAAGATGACTGAAAAATGTGGCCTTGTGGCTGTGCTGGGCGCGCCTAACGCCGGTAAATCGACCCTCGTCAATTCGCTGGTAGGGCAGAAAGTGGCGATTGTATCTGCCAAAGCGCAAACGACGCGCGCGCGGCTGATGGGGATTGCCTTGGCGGGCGAGACGCAGATCATTCTGGCCGATACGCCGGGCTTGTTTGAACCAAAACGTCGGCTTGACCGCGCGATGGTGAGCGCAGCCTGGGATGGCGCGCAGGAAGCTGACGCGATCCTGCTGGTGGTGGATGGCCGCAAGAAGAAGCGCGACTATCTGGACCCGATCATCGCCAGCCTGAAGGACCGGCCGGAACGCAAGATTCTGGTGCTGAACAAGGTTGATTCCACCGCCAAGGAACCGCTGTTGATCATGGCAGAGGCGCTGGTAGCTGATGCAGGATTTGACGAGGTGTTCTTTGTTTCGGCATTGACCGGTGACGGTGTGCCGGAATTGAAGCAGCGGCTGGCCGATCTTATGCCCGAAACGGCATGGCATTATCCGGCCGATCAGGTGTCAGATGCCAGCGAGCGGTTGATGGCAACGGAAATCACACGCGAACAGTTGTACCGCCAACTTCATGACGAGTTGCCTTATGACAGTGCAGTTCGGCCTGAAAAGTATATCCATCGCTCGGACGGATCGATCGAGATCCATCAGCAAATCGTGATTTCGCGCGAAAGCCAACGCCCGATTGTATTGGGCAAGGGCGGCACGAAGATCAAGGCGATTGGCGAGGCAGCGCGCAAGGAACTGGCCGAGATGCTGGAGACGAAAGTCCATTTGTTCCTGCATGTCAAAGTGGATGAGCGCTGGGCCGATGCCAAGGAAATTTACGAGGAAATCGGGCTGGAATGGGTGAAATGAGGTTATTTGGCGGGCTGGTAGGACTGGCGGCGACGCTGGTTTCTTCGTCCGCGTTGGGCAATCCTGCGCAATTGCCTGAAGGCGCGCGTTACGTTGCGATGGGCAGCTCGTTTGCGGCGGGTCCCGGTGTGGGGCCGAACACGCCGGACACACCCCAACGCTGTGGACGAGGCACGTTCAATTATCCCAACCTCGTCGCCGAACAGCTTAAGCTGAAACTGGTGGATGCCACGTGCAGCGGCGCCAAGACCGAACATGTACTGGGCCCGTGGAACGAAGTTGCGCCACAGATTGACAGCGTTGATGCCGATACGCGGTTGGTGACGGTCACAATCGGCGGCAATGATATCGCATTTGTCGGCAACATCTTTGCCGCGTTTTGCGAAAAAGCGGAAAAGCCCGAACCGCGATGCCGTCCTTGGAGTGCGCCTGCAGAAACAGATTGGCAGGCCGACGAGAAGCGGATGCGCGAAATCGTGCGTGGAATCAAATCGCGCGCTCCCAAGGCGCGCGTGGTGTTCGTGGATTACATCACCGTGTTGCCAGCCAAGGCAGGATGCGCCGAGGTGCCGATGTCGGCAGAACGGCTTGCCTATAGCCAGGGTGTAGCGAAACGTCTGGCAGCGATGACAGCGCAGGTTGCCCGCGAAGAAGGGGCAGAGGTTTTGAGGTTTTCAAAGCTTTCGAAAAACCACGCACCTTGTTCAAAAGCGCCTTGGAGCAACGGCGTAAACGCGCCCGCGGGAGATGGCATTCCCGTTCACCCCAACAAACTGGGCCATCAGGCTGCAGCAGACGCGCTGGTGAAGTTCCTGACCCGCCGATAAGCCCATCCAACCCGCTGCGACGACCGGAACGGCGTTCGCAGCGGGTTGGACTTGGCGCTATTCAGCTTCCGCTTTCGCCTTCTTCGCAGCAGGCTTTTTCGCCGCAGCCTTCTTGGCAGGCGCTTTTTTGGCTCGTGCCTTGTCGGTGGCAGTGGTCTTGGGGGCCGCCTTCTTGGGTGCAGCCTTCTTTTTGACAGCTTTCTTGCCCTTTGGCGGTCCTTTGGCTGCGCGTTCGTCGATCAGGACGATGGCTTCTTCAAGCGTCAGGTCTTCGGGCTTCTTGTCTTTAGGCAAAGTGGCGTTGGTGGTGCCGTCTGTGACGTAAGCGCCATAGCGGCCAGCCATGAGTTTGATTTCGCCGCCCGATGTGGGATGCGGACCAAAGGTGTTGAGCGGTTCGGCAGCAACGCGGGCGCCGCGTCCGCCACCGGCTGCAGCGGCCGCAAGCAACATGACAGCGGCATTCATGCCGGTTTCAAACACTTCAGCAGTGGCTTTCAGCCGCGCATATTTGCCATCATGGGCAAGATAGGGGCCATAGCGGCCAATGCTGGCGGTGATGGGATTGCCCGATTCGGGATGTTTGCCCACTTCGCGCGGCAGGCCGAGCAGCTTTAACGCCCATTCGAGATCGAGTTCGCCGATGTCCTTGGGAATAGAGGCCCGCTTGGCTTCCTTGCCATCGCCCAGTTGGACATAAGGCCCAAAGCGGCCGGTTTTGCGGCTGACATCAAGGCCCGTCACCGGATCTTTGCCCAGCACGCCATCATCATCGCCGCCTTCACCATCAGCGCCGCCGGGTTGGGCGAATTTGCGCGTGAATTTGCATTCGGGATAATTCGAACAGGCAACGAATGCACCATAGCGTCCACCGCGCAGGGACAAGCGGCCTTCTGCGCACTTGGGGCAGATGCGTGGATCAGTGCCGTCATCGCGTGGCGGGAACAGGTAATCGGACAGGAATTCATCAAGCTCGGCCATGACCTCGCTTGGCTTGTTCTCCATAACCTCATCGGACTTCGGTTTGAAATCGCGCCAGAAATCGGCGAGCACGATCTTCCATTCCGCACGTCCGCCCGAGACGTTGTCGAGTTCATCCTCCATCCCGGCAGTGAAGTCATAAGCGACATAGCGCGGGAAGAAGCGTTCGAGGAACGCGGTGAGCAACCGCCCCGATTCCTCGGCGAAGAAACGGTTCTTCTCGGTGCGAACGTAATTGCGGTCTTTCAACACCTGCAAGGTCGCGGCGTAAGTCGATGGGCGACCAATGCCGAGTTCTTCCAGACGCTTTACAAGGCTGGCTTCGGAATAGCGCGGTGGTGGCTGGGTGAAGTGCTGGGCTGCATCAACCCCGCGCTTGGCCGGGGTATCGCCCTTGTTCATCGCGGGCAGCAAGCCGCTTTCGTCGTCGTCGCCATCCTGCTTCTGGTCACGGCCTTCTTCGTAAACCGCGAGGAAGCCGGGGAACTTGATCACCTGGCCGGTGGCGCGCAATTCGTGCTTGCCGGTGCCGTCACGCAGGGTGATGGTGGTGCGTTCAATGTTGGCGGACGCCATCTGGCTGGCCATCGCGCGCTTGTAGACAAGGTCATAAAGCCGCGCTTCATCACCCGAACCATAGCGGTCCTTGGTGAAGTCTGTCGGGCGGATGGCCTCGTGCGCTTCCTGTGCGTTCTTGGCCTTGGTTTCGTAATGGCGCGGCTTTTCGGGCAGATAGTGCCCGTCATAACGGTCAGAGATGGCCTTGCGCGCTTCGGAAATGGCGCTTGGATCCATCTGCACACCATCGGTACGCATATAGGTGATGGCGCCTGCTTCATACAGCGTTTGCGCCACACGCATTGTATGGCTGGCCGAAAAGCCAAGCTTGCGCGCGGCTTCCTGTTGCAAGGTCGAGGTGGTGAACGGCGGATAGGGATTGCGGCGGGTGGGCTTGGTCTCAACCTCGTCCACGCGGAAAGTGGCGGATTCGACCAAAGCCTTGGCCTTCATCGCCGCGCCTTCATCGCCCAGCGTCAGCTTATCAAGCTTGTCGCCTTCGAAACGCACGAGGCGTGCCGAAAATTCGGTGCCGAGGTGTTCGAGTCGCGCGATGACCGACCAGTATTCCTGTGAACGGAATGCTTCGATTTCCCGTTCACGCTCTACAATCAGGCGCAGAGCGACCGATTGCACACGCCCTGCAGATTTGGCACCCGGAAGCTTACGCCACAAGACCGGCGAAAGCGTGAAGCCGAACAGGTAATCGAGGGCTCGGCGGGCGAGATAGGCGTCGATCAGATCCTGATCGAGTTCGCGCGGGCGCTTCATCGCGTCGGTCACGGTCTGCTTGGTGATCGCGTTGAAAGTGACGCGTTCAACTTCCTTTGGAAGGACCTTGCGCTTCTTCAGCAATTCTCTGACGTGCCACGAGATAGCCTCGCCTTCGCGGTCAGGGTCAGTCGCGAGGATCAGGCGGTCAGCGGTTTTGGCGGCATCGGTAATGGCCTTCACGCGCGAGGTTTTGTCGCCGTACAATTCCCAGTCCATCGCGAAATCTTCGTCCGGACGGACAGAGCCATCCTTGGGCGGCAGATCGCGGATATGGCCATAAGAGGCGAGGACCTTATAGCCTGGGCCGAGATACTTCTCGATGGTCTTGGCCTTGGCCGGAGATTCTACAATGACAAGCTGCATGACGGTTTAAAGCAGTCCTTACGTGTACGTGTGCGCGAGGGTGGGGACGGAAACGCCCGTTCGTCAAGCGTCAGGTTGGGTATTCGCGGTTAAAGGAGGCTTAAGCCGAGAGGCTGACCCTTCCCGCAGCATGGCGTTGCAAGCGTCCGGCAAGTTCAAGTTCGAGCAGCGCTATCTGCACAGCCCCTGCACTTGCCCCGCTTTGCCGGATGATTTCGTCCACGGCAACAGGCGCAAGACCGAGAAGTCCGGCAATGTCTGCGGGTTCATCGGTAATGTCCGGGGAGTAACTCTCAGGTGGTTCGCGGAAGGATGAGCGCGCTTGCCCTTCAAATCCGGCGAGAAGTTCAATCACGTCCTCCGGCGATTGGACGAGGATTGCGCCTTCACGGATCAGCTGGTTGCAGCCTTGCGAGCGGCTGTCGAGTGGCGAGCCGGGAATGGCCATGACTTCACGACCGGATTCGGCAGCAAGGCGGGCTGTGATGAGCGAGCCTGAGCGTGGCGCAGCTTCAACCACCAACGTGCCCGTGGCAAGGCCTGCGATGATGCGGTTGCGGTGGGGGAAGTGACGCGCGAGCGGTTCCGTACCGGGCGGCATTTCAGCGATGAGCAGGCCTTGACTGGCGACTTGCTCTTGCAGGTCGGCGTTTTCAGGCGGGTACGTGATGTCGATGCCGCTGGCGATGACGCCGACAGTCCCGCCACCATCGGCCATCCCTGCGATGGCCCCGCGATGCGCGGCGGAATCGATACCCCGCGCAAGGCCTGAGACGACAACATATCCCATGCCTGCAAGCGCTGTAGCGAAATCGCGTGAGAGTTTGACAGCAGCCGCGGACGCATTGCGCGCACCGACAACGGCGATGGAAGGACGCGACAGCAATGCGCCATCCCCACGCACGGTCAATATCGGCGGAGGGTTTTCAAGCGCGGCCAACAAAACGGGATAATCGGGGCTATCGTGGAAAACATAGCGCGCACCGTTAGAGCGAACGGCGGCAATTTCGGATGCGATACGTTCAATCGCCGCTGGCCGGTAGGGTGCTCCGCAACGTGCGGCAAGATCGGGCAAGGCATTGAGTGCAGCAGCAGCTGTGCCGAAGCGGCGAAGCAACTGGGTATAGCTGACCGGGCCAATATTGGGTGAGCGCAGCAAACGGATGCGCGCAAACGCCTCGTCACGGGTTAGCGAGGCAGCAGCGCTCACTTTTTGCTGCCGACCTTGGGTTCGGTGCCGGCGCGCAGGCGGGCAATGTTCTCGCGGTGGAGGAAGAGCACGAGCAAAGCCAGCAGTGTCAGCGCCAAGGCGTATTGGATTTGCCCCAGCAACGCAGCAGCGATCGGTGCGACGATAGCGGCACACATCCCGCCGAGGGAAGAAATGCGGCTGAGGCCAAGCACGCCAAGCCACGTGACGGCATAAGCGAGGCCGATGGGCCATGCGAGGCCAAGCGATACGCCCATGAGCGTGGCCACGCCCTTCCCGCCCTTGAACTTGAGCCAGACCGGGAAACAGTGCCCAAGCACAGCCGCAACGGCTGCGAGCGCTTCATGCCCTGGCCAAAAGTGGCGGGCGAGCAGGACAGCGGCAAGGCCTTTACCCAGATCAAGCAGCAGCGTGGCAGCGGCCAGCCCCTTTTTACCGGTGCGCAGGACGTTCGTTGCGCCGATATTGCCCGAACCGATCGCGCGCAAATCGCCCGTGCCGGTCAGGCGGGTGAGGATGAGGCCGAAGGGCACCGAGCCCAATAGATAGCCGACGACAAGAGGCAAAAGCGTTTCCACAGCACGCTAATACGCACTCAAAACCCAAAAGCGAAAGAGGCCACTTTCCATTTTGCTGCCATTCCCGATACAAGAGTGGCGATGACCCCACAAAGTACAGACGCGATGACCGCTCCCATCGTCGATCCAACCGCACCTTTGCTGCTTTTCGATTCGGGCGTTGGCGGGCTTTCTGTGTTGCGGAAAGTGCGCGCGCTGCTGCCGCAAGCGCCCGTGATTTACGTAGCTGACAATGCCGGTCTGCCTTATGGTTCCAAGACCGAGGCACAGATTGCTGCACGCGTTTCGGGCCTGCTTGGGCGGCTGACCGAACGTTTTCGGCCTCGTCTTGTCTGCATCGCCTGCAATACCGCATCGACGATTGCGCTGGCTTCAGTGCGCGAAGTGCTGGAGGTGCCGATTGTAGGCACGGTACCCGCCATCAAGCCTGCCGCCGCGATGACCCGCACCGGCGTGATCGGTTTGCTCGGCACGGCCGCCACGATCCGGCAAAGCTATGTGGACCGGCTTGAGGCAGAATTTGCCGCCGACAAGCGCCTGCTTCGGCATGGCGCACCGGAACTTGTCACCGCAGCTGAAGCCAAATTGCGCGGCGAATCGGTTGATCCTGCCGTCTATTCACGGGCCGTGGCTGCACTGCGGAGCCAGCCTGACGGCGAGCGGATTGATACGGTTGTTTTGGCTTGCACGCACTTTCCATTGATTGAAGACGAATTGCGCGCCGCTTTCGGCCCCGGCGTCGCGTTTATCGATGGATCGGATGGTATTGCCCGCCGCGTTGCATTTCTGACGCAAGGGCAGGAGTGGCGACGCAATCAGCCAGATCTTGCGCTGTTCACGAAAGGTGGGGACGATGTCGATCAACTAGACTGGACGCTTGCCGCGCATGGGTTGGAGCGCGTGGCGATTTTCTGACAGATGGCTCAGGCCAGATTTACGGCCGAGTGGAGGGCCATGTGATGAGCAGATTTTCCAAGGCCTTGATCATCATGCTGGTACTGCTGGGGGCGGGATACTACTGGCTGCTGGTCAACTCTGGCCCCGCCGGTGCGCCGCCACGCACACTTGACCTTGCCGAAATCCGCACTCAAGCTGAAGCCTTACCTGGAGAGAAGCCGACGGCGCTGGAATATACGACCGTTGCGACACGGGATGTCCCCGGCGCGGCACTGGCAGCCGGAACCGGGCTACGGATGGTACAGAGCGGCGTGATCGTTTGGCATGTCGTCACGCCAAAGGGCGGGATCGTGATCGATAGCGGGCTTTCCGAGGCCAACGCCAAGGAACTGGACTTTTCAGGCTATGACCACACAGCAGCGACTTTGGTCGGCAATTGGATGGAGAATGCGAAATTGATTGTGTTCACCCATGAGCACATCGACCACGTAGGCGGTTTTCTGGACTATCCGAAGTTTGATGCCGTGGCGCACAAAGCCATCGTATCGCCCGATTTGGCACGCGGCATGACCTCGCTATGGCGCGCCAATGCTGGTCAACTGCCCCCGCCACGATCCCTTGACCAGATTGAAGCTGTGGCACCGGGTGTTGTTCTGATCCAGACACCGGGTCACACCACGGGATCGCAAATGATCTATGTTCGCCTGCAGAACGGGCGCGAATATCTGTTTGCTGGCGACACAGGATCGCTTGCCAGCAACGTCATCCAAACTGTGCCGCGCAGCCGGCTGTTGACCGACTGGCTGGCTCAAGAAGACCGGGTGGCAACAATTGGCTGGTTAAAGGGGCTAAGTGCCTTACGCCAACAGGATGCGTCTTTGATGATCATCCCCTCGCATGACCCGCAGTTCCTTAAAAACTCGGGCCCCAAAGATGGTTTTACCGTGGCTGGTTTGCCACGTCTTTTACCATTGGCGCGATAGGGCGGTCTTTGGGACAGAGCCTGCAAATCTTGCTGGCAATGCGGAATCAAGAGGCGTAGAGGCTGATCCATCGCCGGTGGGTCCACGTTATCGGGCCTCAAGGACAAGTATGTCCTTGTTGCAGGAAGGAGCGGCGGGGTGAACTACGATCAGGTTTTCGATTCAGCTATCGAGCGTTTGCACTCGGAAGGTCGTTATCGCGTCTTTATCGACATCCTGCGCAATAAGGGGGCGTACCCCAATGCGCGCTGCTTTGCCGGCCATAACGGCCCGAAGCCGATTACCGTTTGGTGTTCGAACGATTACCTTGCGATGGGCCAGCACCCGAAGGTTATCGAAGCGATGGAAGAGGCGCTGCACAACGTGGGCGCAGGGTCCGGCGGAACGCGCAACATTGGTGGCAACACCCACTATCACATCCAGCTCGAAGCAGAGCTTGCCGACCTGCATGGCAAGGATGGTGCTTTGCTGTTCACGTCGGGCTACGTCTCGAACGATGCGACGCTTTCGACGCTGGCCAAGATCCTGCCAGGCTGCGTGATCTTTTCGGACGAGTTGAACCATGCTTCGATGATTGCGGGTATTCGCAATTCGGGCGCGGAAAAGAAGGTGTTCCGTCACAACGACGTGGAGCATCTGGAAGAACTGCTGGCCGAAACCGATCCGGCGGTGCCCAAGCTGATCGCGTTTGAATCAGTCTATTCGATGGATGGCGATATTGCCCCCATCCACGCCATTTGCGATCTGGCCGAGAAGTACAACGCGCTGACGTATATTGATGAAGTACATGCGGTGGGCATGTATGGCCCACGCGGTGGCGGCATTACCGATCGTGATGAGGCTGCACATCGAATTGATATTATCGAAGGTACGTTGGGCAAGGCTTTTGGCGTGATGGGCGGCTATATTGCGGCTGACACGCGGATTATCGATGTGATCCGTTCATATGCACCGGGCTTCATCTTCACCACATCGCTGTCGCCCGTGCTGGTGGCCGGTGTTCTGGCATCGGTGCGGCATTTGAAGGCGTCCAGCGTTGAACGTGAAGGCCAACAGGCGGCAGCAGCTTTCATGAAGAAAGCTTTTGCCGATGCGGGCCTGCCGGTCATGCCATCAACCACGCATATCGTGCCGCTGATGGTGGGCGATCCGGTGCGGGCCAAGAAGATCGCGGACATCTTGCTGGCGGAATATGGCGTCTATGTGCAGCCGATCAATTACCCGACAGTTCCGCGCGGCACGGAGCGCTTGCGCTTTACGCCGGGCCCGTCGCACACGGAAGAGATGATGAGCGAGCTGACAGCGGCGCTGGTCGAGATCTGGCAGCGTATGGAACTGGACTTGCAAAAGGCTGCTTAAGGCAGTTCGCATTTGCCATTAAGATTGAGCCCTTCTGTTGCCGGGAGGGCTTTTTCTTCGGCCCAAAACTTGCTCTTGCATTCGCTCGACACGAACGGGTTTCGGGTTTGGCAAAAGAAAAAAGGCCCCGCCTTTCGGCAGGGCCTTTTTCTATTCCAACACAGCGTGACCGGTCAGCGCAGTGATACCACGTTGTCCGAAACGCGGGGGTCACGCCGGTCGCCACGGTACTGGCTCGACATCGGTTCGTCCGACACTTCGTACACTTCGGTTGCGCCAAAGCCGTTGAATGCGGTTTTCATGGCGGCACCATAAGCGCCGAGCATGCCGATCTCGATGTAGTCACCTGCACGGATGTTCGAAGGCAATTCGAACGGACCGTCCATGTGGTCCATGTCGTCGCAGGTTGGGCCGTAGAAGCTGAAGGGCTCCATTTCGATCTCAACGCCGTCATTTGCGACTTCGTTGCGCAAGACGTTCACAGGGAAGCGCCAGCCAACGTGTGCGGCATCGAACAAAGCGCCATAAGCACCATCGTTGATGTACAGTTCGCTACCGCGACGGCGTTCAACGCGCACGATCATCGAATTGTATTCAGCCGACAAGGCACGGCCCGGTTCGCACCACAGTTCTGCCGAGTAGGACACTGGCAGAGATTCGTAGGTACGGTCGATCACGCCGAAGTAATCTTCGAGCGGTGGTGGTTCCATGCCGGGGTAGATCGACGGGAAGCCACCGCCGACATCGATGATGTCAACGAGGACCGAGGCGTCAACGATGGCTGCACGAACACGCTCAAGCGCCTGAACATAGGCGTGAGGGCTCATCGACTGGCTGCCGACGTGGAAGCACACACCGAGCGAATCCGACACCTGACGGGTTGCCTGAAGCAATTCAGCGGCGTTGGTCAGATCGCAGCCGAACTTGGATGCAAGGCTGAGTTCCGAATATTCCGATGAAACGCGCAAACGGACGCAGAGCGTCAGGTCTTCGGCCTGATCGGTCGCTTCGGTGATCTTTTCCAGTTCATCAAGCGAATCAAGGCTGAACACACGCACGCCATGATCGTGATAGGCTTCACGAATGGCGCTGGGCGACTTTACCGGATGCATGAAGCACAGCGTAGCTTGTGGCAGCGTCTCGCGCACGAGACGCACTTCGACAATCGAAGCAACGTCATAGTGCGTTACGCCTGCATCCCACAGCACACGCAGCAAATCCGGCGAAGGATTGGCCTTTACCGCATAGAGCGACTTGCCCGGAAACTTCTCAACGAAGAAACGGGCTGCGCGCGCAGCAGCATGCGAACGGTTCAAAATGGCGGGTTGGTCAGGCGCGCAAGCGCCAACTACAGCCAATGCGTTAGGATAGATGTGCAACTCAAGGGACCCCCAAACGGAACAGTGAAAGAAGCTGCCTTGCGGTTTGGAAGTCCCCATGGGGCAGCGAGAAGGGGTAAATAGAGGCGTCTGGCTGAACATCAAGTGAAAAACGGACCCCGGCAAACGCGTGTCAAAAAAATGAAACAATTTGCGCCAAATCGCCTAAAAATCGGGGATTCTTTACAGAGCCGTGAAGCACCCCCGGCCTTAAGGGCATGTCGGTGATTTCCGAATCATCATGACGTCTTTTCACGAAAGCCGGTCGCGGAAGTCCTCATAGGTAAAGCCGCGAACTTTCTGGAGCGCGTCGGTTTGACTGTTCCAGAGCCAGATCGATGGCAGGGGCACACCGTTGAACGTGGTCGTCTTGACCATCGAATAGTGCGCCTGATCGAGGAAGGCGAAGCGGGTGCCGGGGGCTGCGCCGGCGGGCAAGCGGTAATCGCCGATTACATCTCCGGCCAGACAGGAAGGGCCACCGAGGCGAACGGGCGCCCCGCCCTCGCCCCCAATGTCTCCGGCGTCCTCGTATTCATCGATGGGCAACTCACCCAACATCGCAGGGCGATAAGGGGCTTCGATCACGTCGGGCATGTGGCAAGTGGCTGAAATGTCAGTCACAGCCAGTTGCATGCCGTTCCAGTGCGTATCAAGCACGGTGCCGACAAGGATGCCTGCGTCAAGCGCGACAGCTTCACCGGGTTCGAGATAGATCTCGCAGCCGGTTTGCGCCTTCACAGCTTTGAGGAAGGCGACCAGATCATCGCGCTGATAATCAGCGCGGGTGATATGGTGGCCGCCGCCAAAGTTCAGCCACTTTAGCTGGCCGAGATAGGGCTGGATGCGCGGCAGCAGAGCATCCCATGTGCGCTGGAGCGGTTCGAAGTCCTGTTCGCACAGTGTGTGGAAGTGGATGCCACCGACACCTTCGAAATGTTCGGGTTTGAGTTGATCCACAGGGAAGCCGAGACGCGAATGCGGCGCGCACGGGTCATAGCGCGGCACTTCGCCTTCGGCATGAAGCGGGTTCACACGCAGGCCGATGTCGAACACATCGCCACGCGCTTTGGCGGCGGTGATCTCGGCCTTGAAGCATTCGTGTTGGCCGGGCGTGTTGAAGATCACGTGATCGGACAGCCGAAGGATTTCGGGCAGGTCTTCGGCTTTGTAGGCTGCGCAATATGTGGCGATTTCGCCCTTGTAATGTTCGGCTGCCAGCATGGCTTCCCACAGGCCCGATGTGCACACGCCATCAAGGTATTCACCGATGACGGGCGCGACTTTCCACATGGAAAACGCCTTCATGGCGGCAAGGACTTTGATCCCGGCACGGTCACGCACATCGGCGAGCACGGCCAGATTGGCGCGCAATTTGGCTTCGTCCACAACGAAGGCGGGGCTATCGACACGGCTAAGGTCGAAGTGGGCAAACGCGCCCGGATCGCCGGCTTTGGTTTCCATTTTCAAGCCCTCATTTTAAAAATGTTTCGCGCAGAGGCGCAGAGGAAGCAGAGAACGGGGAGACTTCAATCGGCTTGGTAATTGTTGACCATTCGCCGAATCCCTTCCTTCATCGTCGCGCCGGAAAAGTTAAGGAGCAGCCCTACGGGCTGTTTCATGAGCCGCAGGTACGTGAGGAGCTGCTTTGCATGAGCCTTGCTCAATTGCTCGACAGCTTTCACTTCAACAATCAATCGCTCCTCGATCAAAAGGTCAATCCGGAACGCAGCGTCGTAGAATTTCCCGTCAAGATTAACACCTACCGCCACCTGACGTTCAACTCGCAAGCCTCGCCCTTCAAGCCGTCCTGCAAGGACCGCTTCATAAACTGACTCAAACAGACCAGGACCGATCTCGCGATGTATACCAATCGCCTCTTCGATCACAGTTGCGCTGAGTTCATCGAACTGCATCCGTTGAAACCCTCAGCGCTCTCTGCTTCCTTCGCGTCTCTGCGCGAAACCTCTTCCTTCTTACCTCAAAACGCCAGTGGCCCGGCCAGTTCCTTGACATGCCACGGGAGGCCGTGCTGGTTTAGCATGTCCATGTAGGGATCGGGATCGAGTTGTTCGATGTTGAACACGCCGGTTCCGCTCCAGATGCCCTGCACCATCAGTGCTGCGCCGATCATCGCGGGAACGCCGGTGGTGTAGCTTACTGCCTGGTTGCCGGTTTCGCGATAAGCGTCCTCGTGATCACAGATGTTGTAGATGTAGAAGGTCTTTTCGACGCCGTCTTTGAGGCCGGTGGCGATGTCGCCGATGTTGGTCTTGCCCTTGGTGGTGGCACCCAAAGAGGCGGGTTCGGGCAGGACGGCTTTGAGGAACTGGAGCGGGATGATTTCCTTGCCTTCGTACATCACCGGATCGATGCGCGTCATGCCGACGTTTTGCAGGACGGTAAGATGCGTGATGTAGGCATCGCCGAAGGTCATCCAGAAGCGGATGCGTTCGATTTCGGGGATATGATGCGCGAGGCTTTCGAGTTCCTCGTGGTACATCAGGTACATGTTCTTGGGGCCAACCGCTTCGAAATCGAAGGTTTCGCGGATGGTCAATGCAGGCGTTTCAATCCATTCGCCGTTGAGCCAGTGGCGTGCGGGCGCGGTCACTTCGCGGATGTTGATTTCCGGATTGAAGTTGGTCGCAAAGTGCTGACCATGATCGCCGCCGTTGCAATCAAGGATGTCGAGCGTGCGGATCGTGTCGAGCTTGTGCTTGCGCAGCCACGTTGCGAACACGCTGGTGACGCCGGGATCGAAGCCTGAACCGAGCAGCGCCATCAGGCCGGCTTCCTTGAAGCGCTCCTGATAGGCCCACTGCCACGTGTATTCGAACTTGGCCTCGTCAATCGGCTCGTAATTCGCGGTGTCCATGTAATTGACGCCGGCGGCAAGGCAGGCGTCCATGATGTTGAGGTCCTGATAAGGCAGCGCGAGATTGACCACGAGGACGGGCTTTACTTCGTTCAGCAACGCAGTGGTTGCGGCAACATCATCGGCATCGATCTGGTAAGTATCGATGGTGACGCCGGTACGCTCTTTCACCGAAGCGGCGATGGCATCGCATTTGCTTTTGGTGCGGCTGGCCAGCGCGATTTCGCTGAAAATACCGGCGTTCATCGCCATCTTGTGAACCGCAACCGAGCCGACGCCGCCTGCGCCGATGACGAGAACTTTAGCCATTGTGTCTCCAAACCTTCATTGCCGCGCGCTTCGGGCGCGGGCGCATCATAGCGCGCCTTTAGGATATCGGCATGACAAACCCAAGCCCCGCATTTTGGGGCAGAGCCGGAAATGTCATGGGGCACGCACATGGTGATAGCGCAAGTTGTCAGACAGCAGTGTTACAACCGCAGCATTGCTAGCACACAACCGCAACATAGGGCTTCTAAGCGCAGTGTGGGATCAATGAAACCGGGACTTATTATGCTTGAGCGCGCGCGTTCGCATCCGATTACGCGATCAGTTGTCCGCCGGGGGGCGAGCGCGACCAACCGTCTGCTTGACCACGCTTTTGCGTTGGCGTTTCGCGGACTGGTTTATGCACAGATCTGGGAAGACCCGGATGTGGACATGAAAGCGCTGCAAATTAAGCCGGACAGCCGGATGATTGCCATTGCCAGCGGCGGGTGCAACGTCTTGTCGTACCTGACCGCCAATCCTGAAGCGATTACGGCGGTCGATTTGAACACGGCACACATCGCGCTGAACAAGTTGAAGATCGGTTCGGCGCGCTATTTGCCTGACTATGCGCACTTCCGCCGGTTTTTTGCCGAAGCCGATAGTGCTGCAAACATCGCTTCGTACAAAACGTACATTGCTCCGTACATGGACGAAACGACGCGGCGCTATTGGGAAGGCCGTGATCTGATCGGGCGGCGGCGCATTCGCGGCTTTTCGAGCAATTTCTACAAGCGCGGATTGCTCGGCAACTTCATCGGCGTGGCGCATTTGCTGGCGCGGCTTTACCGGATTGATCTGTCGACGATCCTTGATGCCCAGACGATTGAAGAACAGCGTCAGGTGTTTGAGCGCGAGATGTCGCCGGTGTTCGACAAGCGCTTTGTGCGTTGGCTGACCGATCAGCCCGCATCGCTGTTTGGCCTTGGCATTCCGCCAGCACAGTTTGACGCGTTGGCAGGTGATGAGCCGATGGCCGAAGTGCTGCGGCGGCGCCTGGCCAAGCTGGCCTGCGATTTTCCGGTGGGAGACAACTATTTCGCATGGCAGGCGTTTTCGCGCGGCTATGGCCGGGGGGATGAATGTCCGTTGCCGCCATACCTGCAAGAGGCGAACTGGGAGGTCGTGCGTGAACGCGCCAACCGAATCGATGTGCGCCATGCGAACCTGACCGAGCACTTGACCTCGCTGCCGGATGCATCACTGGATCGCTATGTCCTGCTGGATGCGCAGGATTGGATGACCGACGTTCAATTGAACGACCTGTGGCGCGAAATCACGCGCACGGCACGGCCAAAATCGCGCGTTCTGTTCCGTACTGCGGCCGAGCCCAGTCTGCTGCCGGGACGCGTGGATGAAGTGGTGCTGTCACGCTGGACCTATGATGAAGCGGTTTCAGCTGAGAGCACGGCGCAGGATCGATCATCAATCTATGGCGGCGTGCATTTGTACGAGTTGGCCTGATGGCAACGGTTGCCCCCTCGCCCACGCATGATGCGCTGATGGATGCGGTATATCGCAACCAGAAGTACATTTATGACGCCACGCGCAAATACTATCTGTTCGGGCGCGACGGGTTGATCCGCAATCTGGAAGCCGCGCCGGGGATGAGCGTGCTGGAGATTGGCTGCGGCACGGGGCGCAATCTGGCTTGTGCTGCGCGATCCTGGCCCGGCGCACAGTTGCACGGCTTGGACATTTCAGACGAAATGCTTTCGGTTGCCCGCAAGCGGATGGGCGATGATTGCGTGCTATCGCGCGGTGATGCGACCGGCTTTGACGCAGAAGCCTTGTTCGGTCGGGCGACATTTGACCGTGTATTCATATCGTACGCCTTGTCGATGATCCCGCAGTGGGAGCAGGCGATGGATCAGGCCGCCCGCGTGCTGGCGCCTGGCGGATCATTGCATGTGGTTGATTTTGGCGATTTTGGCGGCCTGCCCCGGCCTGTACGCAGCCTGATGCATGGATGGCTGGAAAAGTTCCACGTGACCCCACGTGAAAACATGGGATCGGTCGCATCCAGCATTGCGCAAGACCACGGCCTGACCCTGCGCACATTGCGCGGGCGGTTTGGCTATTACCGGCGAATTTCCCTGCGCAAATAGGAGCGCTTCCGGCCCAAATTAAGTTGCGATTGACAATCTAATTTTCGTCTCGCACTCTCCTGTCACGATATGTGGGAGAGTGATCGATGCTGGGGGCGATATTGATGCCGGCCACAGTGCTGGTGCTGTGGTCTTTGGTCATGATGTTCTGGATGGCCGGTTCGCGTCTGCCCGCGCTTTCCAAGCTGGGCGGGTTGGGCAATGCCAAGCCCGGTGGACGCGGACAGGATCTTGAAGGCGTCATTCCCGATCACATCAACTGGAAGGCGCACAATTACGCCCACTTGATGGAGCAGCCGACGCTGTTTTACGCCACGTTGATGATCCTGGCGATCTTGGGTGCAACGCAGCTCGATGTGGGGTTGGCGTGGGGCTATGCAGGGATCCGTGTCATACATTCGGTCTGGCAGTCGACGGTCAACCGGGTTCCGGTGCGGTTCACGCTCTTCCTGCTTTCCTCGATATGCTTGATCGCGCTGGCCATCCGGGCGTTGGTGGCCACATTCGGACAAAGCTGAAGTTCACAAAAACAATGGGGGAAAGTTGCCATGAATCCAGCAGCGATTTTGCAGCCGGCAGTCGCGCTTATGGCTTGGACAATGGTCATGTGGCTGTGGATGTATGCGACCCGCATTCCCGCGATGAACGCCGCCAAGCTTGATCCGGATGCATTGGCGCAAGACCCGACGCGAACGTTGGATGATATCCTGCCAGCGCAGGTCCAATGGAAAGCGCACAATTACAATCACCTGCATGAAGCGCCAACACTGTTCTATGCCGTGTGCCTTGTGCTGGCAGTTGCCGGGCAAGGTAATGGCATGAGCGCGCAAGTTGCGTGGGCCTATGTGGGCCTGCGCGTGATCCACTCCTTGGTGCAAGCAACCGTGAACAAAGTCGTGGTGCGCTTTGTCCTGTTTGCGCTGTCGTCGATTGTGCTGATGGCACTGATTTACCACGCTGCGCGCGTGGTGTTCTGAACAATCAATCGCGGACGAACAGGCTGGCCAGTTCCACATGGGTTGACCAGCGGAATTGGCCAACCGGCCGCACTTCTGCCAGCCTGTAGCCACCTGCGATAAGGCGCACGGCATCACGCGCCCAACTGGCAGCGTTGCAGCTGATATAGACGACGCGTGGGACGGCGCTGGCAGCGATCTGATCAACTTGCTCTTGCGCGCCAGCCCGGGGCGGATCGAGCAGTACCGCGGCAAAGCGGTCCAGTTCTTCCACACGCAAGGGATTGCGGAACAAATCGCGGTGCAGGCAATGAACCGGACGCCCGTTTATGCGCGCAGCTGATTGGCAAGCAAGGTGCGTATCGCGCGCCGCTTCGACCGCGAGGACTTTTGTTGTCGCACTTGCCAGTGCGAAGGCAAACGTGCCGAGTCCGGAAAAAAGATCGGCCACGGTTGGGGCATCGCCGATCCATTCGCGCGCGGCTTGTGCCAGCACTTCCTCGCCATCGCGGGTCGCCTGAAGGAACGCGCCCGGAGGCAGCGATACGGCGGTGCCGCCAAGCGTAATGGTGACCGGTTCAGGCTCCCACACGCCTTCGGGGCCATAACCGCTATCGATGGTCAGGCGGGCAAGGTGATTGTCGCGCGAAAAATCGAGCAAGGCTTCGGTGCGCTTGAGGCCTTCGACTTTCAGCCCTTTGAGGCCAACGGAAAGGCCCTGATCCGCCATTGCCAGTTCAACATCGACACCCAGTTTGCGATCACCCCAGCCTTCAAGCAGTGTGCGCAAAGCGGCGACGATCGCCACCATTTCAGGCGCAAGAACATGGCATTCGCGCATGTCGATGATCTTGTGCGAGCCTTGTTCGCGAAAGCCGATGACAACGCGCTTGCCAATGCCCTGCGCGTGAAGCGTGGCACGGCGGCGACTGTTGGCGGGCGAAAGGTGCGGCGGCGTGACTTTGCCGGATACAATATCCTGCCCTTTGGCCGCGCCGATTGCGCGGTCAAACACGTATGTTGCAAGCGCGCTTTCAGACAAGTGCTGCAACTGGCAGCCACCGCAGGCCGGAAAATGGCGGCACGGTGGCGCCACGTGATTTGGGCCTTTGGTCAAGCTGCCATCAGCCTCGATCATATCGCCGGGTGCAGCAAGTTCGGCATAGCGGCCATCCGCAGTGGCGCCCTCGCCTTTGGCAGCGATGCGGACAATCAGGCCGGGATGGGTCATGGAAGGCACTCGATCAAGGCAAGACGAATGGCGTGAGCCAGTTCGGTGGGGGTAAAGGCCGCACCACACAGGCGGGCCGCTTCGCCGTGGAGCCATAGACCTTCTTGCGCGGCGCGCAACGGGTCAGCGTGAACAGCAAGGCGGCTGGCGATGGTTCCGGCCAATACGTCGCCCGTTCCCGCAACCGAAAGCCATGGCGATGCGCGGGGGCTGAGGATGAGCGAGCCATCGGGAGCTGCGATGAGACTGTCGGGGCCTTTCAGGACAACGACGGTGCCGGTTGCCGTAGCGAGAGCCCTGGCGCGATCCCGCCGCAATCCTGTGCTTTCAAGCGCAAAACTGCGTTCAAGGGCGAGCATCTCACCGTCATGGGGCGTCAGAATGCATGGTGCGTGCGTAAGCATCGCTGAGCGGAGAAGAACCAGCGCATCGGCATCGATCACGGTTGGCCGCTCTGCCGCCAAAGCCTGCGCCAAAAGCCGCGATGCAGCGTCGGAACGCCCAAGGCCGGGGCCAACGAGCAGTGCGGCGGTGCGCTTATCAGCAAGTGTCGCACTGACATCGGTCGTTAAAACCAAAGCGGGATCTGCCTGGTGCAAAGGAGAGGCTGTGGCGAGTTTGACGTAGCCCGCACCCGCATTTTGGGCGGCGGCGGCAGAAAGCAGCGCTGCGCCCGGCATTTCGCCACCAACAATGCCTAGCAAACCCCGGCGGTACTTATGCGCATCGGCAGCAGGAGGCGTGATGGCGGGCTTCACCAATGTGAGCGCTGCGTCGGATTGGGCCGAAACACCGATATCAACGAGCCTGAGCGCCCCCATACTTTGGCAGGCTGGCATTGTCAGGTGAGCATGTTTCCACGCACCAAGAGCGATGGTGTGCGTCCAGTCTGGCAGGCCGGGGTTGAGGGCTAGCCCGCTATCGCTTTCGATGCCGCTGGGTACATCAATAGCAATGCGGAAAGGGTGATGCGCGGCAAGTTCGGTGATCAGAGCATAAAGATCTTCAGGCAAAGCGCGCGTCAGGCCACTGCCGAACAGGCAATCAACAAGGACATCGCCGGTCGTACCGGGATCAGCAGCGGTGACCGTACCACGATAAAGCGCGCGGGCATTGCGTGCAGCGTCAGTGGCAGGTTCGCGCGCGGCAATGACGGTGACGGGATTGCCGTGTGCCCGCAAATATTCGGCGATAACCCAGCCATCGCCGCCATTGTTACCGGGGCCGCACAGGACGGTGACCGCGCGCCCGGCAGCGATACGGCGCACCCATTCAGCCGCCCCGTTGCCGGCCGTTTGCATCAGTGCATCGACAGAGATTCCCGCTGAAATCAATTCGTCTTCGGCATGGCGCATTTGCGCCACGGTGAGCACTTGCCGTAGCATTAGAGCCAGATGACATAAGATTGACCCACCGTGATTGCTCTGTGAGGTTCGCCGACAAGGAAGGTTGCGCAGCGCGGGCTGGTTGCCCGTGCAAGCAACGTGACGCAGGCGGCGGGCCTCACAGAGCAACCCCGCAGGGGCGGGCCGCTTTTGGCCCAGAGCTGCGTCTCTCGTCGGTCACTATGCGACGGCATGGCTCCCTCCTCATTCCTTGCTCTGAGCCAAAATCGGCTCCGTCAAGGTGGGTCAATCTTATGTCATCTGGCTCTAGCTCACGGTTGCGGGGCATCACTTTTCATCCTTGCGGGAAAGCGATAGCGATCTTTGCCCACCGCAACTTCAAGCACACCTTCGGCCGACCATTTTGCGACGGCCTCATCTGCGCCATCGGCTGCAACAACGCCGCGCCCGTCATTGACCATTTCAAAGCGGCGGAACGCGCCGTTCTTGTTGCGGACGGTCAGGAAACGGCGTTCGCCAACCTGCGAATCTTCAACGAAGCATTCGGGCACGAATTTTTCCGAACCGCCGGTTGCGCAATCAATCCCCCTGCCCTTCGGCGCTTCTTCTCCGGCTGAACATGCCGCCAACACGGAGAGGAGCGTAAGAGCGAGGACTTTGCGCATAAGTTCAATCCAGCTTCAACTGCGACAGATCACGGACCGCGCCGCGCGCGGCACTGGTGGTCATAGCTGCATAAGCTTTCAAAGCGGTTGAGACTTTGCGCGGGCGCTCCTTGGCAGGTTTCCAGCCATGGGCTTCCTGAATGGCGCGACGTTCAGCCAGAACGCCGTCCGTTACGGCGAGGTGAATGGTGCGGTTGGGGATATCGATCTCGATGATATCGCCCTCTTCCACCAGACCGATCTCGCCGCCCTCAGCCGCTTCTGGCGAAGCGTGGCCGATGGACAGGCCCGATGTGCCACCCGAAAAGCGACCATCGGTCAGCAAAGCGCAGGCAGCGCCAAGGCCCTTCGATTTGAGGTAGCTGGTGGGGTAAAGCATTTCCTGCATGCCGGGACCGCCCTTGGGGCCTTCATAGCGGATGACGACAACATCGCCTGCAACGACCTGACCGGTCAGGACTGCCGTAACGGCAGCGTCCTGGCTTTCATAAACCTTTGCAGGGCCGGTGAATTTGAGAATCTTATCATCGACGCCAGCTGTTTTGACGATGCAACCATCGCGCGCGATGTTTCCGAACAAGACCGCAAGCCCGCCATCCTTGCTGAAGGCATGTTCGGCAGAGCGGATCACGCCATTCTCACGGTCGAGATCAAGTTCCTTCCAGCGCCGGTCCTGTGAAAAGGCGACTTGGGTGGGCACGCCACCGGGGGCCGCGCGGAAGAATTCCTGCACGGAAGGAGCAGTCGTACGCTTGATGTCCCACAAGTTCAGCGCATCAGCCATCGTCCGGCTGTGTACGGTTGGCAGATGCGTGTGGAGCAAACCGGCACGGTCCAGTTCGCCAAGGATGGCATAGATGCCACCTGCGCGATGGACGTCTTCCATGTGGACATCGGACTTGGCCGGAGCAACCTTTGACAAGCACGGTACGCGGCGGCTGAGCCGGTCGATATCGGCCATTGTGAAATCAACGCCCGCTTCATGTGCTGCGGCGAGCAAATGCAGCACAGTATTGGTCGAACCGCCCATTGCAATGTCAAGGCTGACCGCATTTTCAAACGCTTCGAAGCCCGCAATGGTGCGTGGCAGAGCGCTTTCATCGTCCTGTTCGTAATAGCGTTTGCACAGATCGACGACGAGACGGCCTGCTTCGAGGAACAGGCGCTTGCGATCAGCGTGGGTTGCCAGCGTCGAGCCATTGCCCGGCAGCGACAGCCCCAGCGCTTCTGTAAGGCAGTTCATCGAATTGGCGGTGAACATGCCCGAGCATGAACCGCAGGTTGGGCAAGCGGAGCGTTCAATGCTGGCGACTTCTTCATCGCTGAACGATTCATCAGCTGCGGCGACCATTGCATCGACCAGATCGAGTGCGGTTTCCTTGCCCCGCAAGATCACTTTGCCCGCTTCCATCGGTCCGCCAGACACGAACACAACAGGAATGTTGATCCGCAATGCGGCCATTAACATGCCCGGTGTGATCTTGTCGCAGTTGGAGATACAGACCATCGCATCAGCACAGTGCGCGTTGACCATATATTCGACGCTGTCGGCAATAAGATCACGGCTTGGCAACGAATAGAGCATGCCGTCGTGGCCCATGGCGATGCCATCATCGACGGCGATGGTGTTGAATTCCTTGGCAACGCCGCCTGCTGCTTCGATTTCCCGCGCGACCATTTGGCCCAGGTCCTTGAGGTGGACATGGCCCGGAACAAACTGTGTGAAGCTGTTGACCACGGCGATGATGGGCTTGCCAAAATCGGAATCCTTCATGCCGGTGGCGCGCCACAATCCGCGCGCGCCCGCCATATTTCGGCCATGGGTGGTGGTGCGTGAACGATAGGCAGGCATGGGTGAACTCCGGACCGGGAATCAGTTTTTATGGGCGACTTTCCTTGCCACTAACGCAGCGGGGCCTGTCCGTCGAAGGATAAATTACCTTCGTGTCAGTGGGAAAAACGCCCAGAAACGCTAGGTAATTGCAACCGCAACTTGATTTGCGATACGGGCAAGCCGCTCGGCCCATTCGGCTTGGCCTTTTGGCGTGTCGATCAGGTCCTGCCGCACTTCAATGCCAAGATAGGGACGGCCATCGGCCTCTGCGTGGCGATTCATCGTCGCGTTGAGAAGTTTGCCCGAATAGGGAAGCTGGTCGCCGACATTCAGACCTTCGCCTGTCAGCATGGGGATTGCGATGCGGGCGGCGCGGTCGTCTTCGTTATACAGCACGCCGACATGCCATGGGCGCGGCTCTTCGCTGGATGCAAGGTGAGGCGTGAAGCTGTGAAGTGACAGGATCAGCGCCTGCGGAGTGTTGGCCAAGAGGTTTTCAAGCGCCGTGTGATAGGGGTGGAAGAACCTAGTCAGGCGTGCTTCTTGGCCAGCGTGATCAAGCGCGTTGCCGGGGATAGCGTGACCGTCGCTTGCGATGGGGACTACGGTTGGCAAGTGTTCTTCGCGGTTGAAATCGCAGACCAGACGGCTGACATTGCCTTGGAACGCAGCAAAGCCGGGGCGCTGGGCCATCAGTTCCCCAATCGCGCCAACACCGATGTCGACGGCGATGTGCTGATTGAGCAGATCGGGCGCGATGCCGAGAGCGATGTCGTCTGGCACGCGGTTCGAGGCATGATCGGATACGACGAGAATGCCGCCAAAGCGGGGAGTGCCGATAAGGCGGTAGGCCTCGCTCATCGCAGCGCTCCGACCATTGTCCACCATTCGCGGGGCATGGCTCGTTCGGCTGCGTCACGCTGCTCAGACGTGTCGTAAAGCGCAAAGCATGTTGCACCAGAGCCGGACATCCGCGCGATCCATGAGTCTGTCTTGCGCAATGTGGCAAGCACGTCAGCAATCTGCGGGACCAATTCGAGCGCGGGGGCTTCAAGATCATTGCGGCCATTGAGCGTCATTTCGCGCAAGTTTTCTCCTGCAAGCGGTCCATGATCAACCCCGTCCCAGCCTTTGAACACAGGGCCGGTGGCGAGCGGAATGCGCGGGTTTACCAGCAGAACCGCGCATCCCGCCAGATCATTGGTGACGGGTTCAAGTTCAGTGCCTGTGCCGCGCCCGATGCAGGCGCGGCTTTCAACGCAAGCAGGTACATCCGCGCCCAGCTTTGCGGCCTTTTCACGCCAGTCATCAGGCAAGCCAAAGGCGCGCTCAACCATGCGGAAAATGGCACCTGCATCGGCAGAGCCGCCGCCCAGACCCGCTGCGACGGGCAGGTTCTTTTCAAGCGTAACGGCCCAGCCTGCCCCGTGCGGCAAACCGGCCAGTGCCCTGGCAACGATATTGCCGGACGGATCATCCAGCGCGCCGCAAAATTCGCCCGTTACGCGCAATTCATCGCGAGGAGCAGACGTTGCGGACAATTCATCGCCCGCATCGACAAAGGCGAACAGCGTTTCCAGCGCGTGATAGCCGTCTTCCCGGCGTTCGCGCACGTGCAACGCAAGGTTGATCTTAGCAAAAGCGGTTTCGCGCATTATTCCTCCCCTCCCCGTTGAGGGGAGGAACGTGCCTCACATGTTCGGATAGTTAGGTCCGCCGCCGCCTTCGGGTGTGACCCATTCGATGTTCTGGGTCATGTCCTTGATATCGCAGGTTTTGCAGTGGACACAGTTTTGCGCGTTGATTTGCAAGCGCGGATTGCCCTCTTCAACGCCGATGTATTCATAGACGCCTGCGGGGCAATACCGCGCTTCGGGGCCTGCGTAGATCGGCAGGTTGATGCGGGTGGGTACCGTGGGGTCTTTGAGCACGAGGTGGCACGGCTGGTCTTCCTCGTGGTTAGTATAGGAAAAGGCCACGCTGGTGAGACGATCGAACGTGATCGTGCCGTCGGGCTTGGGATAGACGATAGGCTTATACAAGTCGGCGCGCTGCGTAGCCTCGGCGTCCTTGTGGTGCTTCATCGGCTTCCAGATGCCGAAGCCGCCGATGGTGCGCAGCCACATGTCAGCGCCTGCCAGGACAGTACCCAGCTCGCCACCAAATTTGGCAACGAGTGGCTGGGCGTTCTGAACCTTTTTAAGTTCGGTGGCGATCCAGCTTTCGCGGACGGCAGTGTCGTATTCGACCATGTCGTCCTTTTCGCGGCCAGCGGCCATGGCAGCGACAATCGAGTCCGCCGCCAGCATTCCGCTTTTCATAGCGGTGTGGCTGCCCTTGATGCGGGGCACATTGACGAAGCCTGCCGAGCACCCGATCAGCGCGCCACCCGGGAATGACAAGCGCGGCACAGACTGCCAGCCGCCTTCGTTAATCGCCCGCGCGCCATAAGATACGCGGCGACCGCCTTCGAGAATTTCGCGTATCGCAGGGTGCTGCTTCCAGCGCTGGAACTCTTCGAAAGGATAGACGTAAGGGTTTGCATAATCGAGTGCAGTAACAAAGCCCAGAGCCACCTGATTGTTCGATTGATGGTAAAGGAAGCCACCGCCCCATGAATCTGATTCAGAGAGCGGCCAGCCTTGGGTGTGCAAAACGCGGCCCGGGACGTGCTTTTCGGGATCGATATCCCACAATTCCTTGATGCCGATGCCATAGACTTGCGGTTCGCAATCACGCTCAAGATCAAAGTGCGCTTTCAGCCGCTTGGTCAGATGGCCTCGTGCGCCTTCGGCAAACAGCGTGTACTTTGCGTGGAGTTCCATGCCGGGCTGGTAATCACCCTTGTGCGAGCCATCTTTGGCAACACCCATGTCACCTGTAGCCACGCCCATGACAGAACCGCTTTCATCAAACAGCACTTCTGCAGCGGCAAAACCGGGGAAGATTTCAACACCCAGTTCCATCGCCTGTTCAGAAAGCCAGCGGCACAAATTGCCCAGGCTACCGGTATAGTTGCCATGGTTGGACATGAACGGAGGCATCGGCCAATGCGGAATGCTGACTTTGCCGGTCTTGGACAATACCCAGTGCCAGTTATCTGTCACCGGCGTTTCGGCCATGGGGCAGCCCTGATCCCGCCATTCGGGCAGAAGCTCGTCCAAAGCCTTCGGATCAACAACGGCGCCCGAAAGAATATGCGCACCGATTTCCGAGCCCTTTTCCAGAACACAGACCGCAATATCCGGATTGGCCTGCTTCAACCGGATTGAAGCGGCCAAGCCAGCTGGCCCACCACCCACGATGACCACATCATACGGCATCGATTCCCGTTCGCTCATGCCCGCGTACTCCCGACTATATGCGCATTCGAATTCGCTTTATGCCTTGAAAGAGGCCACCGGGAAGGTCAAGACCGCAAATTGGACTAGGAGGATGGACAGCTTGCCCGACACGCCGGAGGTAAAACACGCAAACTGGAGCGAAGCCCTTACGGCAGCGCTGGACTGGTGGCGTGATGCCGGGGTGGACGGGACATTCGTGGACGACCCGCAAGACTGGCTGGCGCAGAACCATCGCCAACCTGATCCTGCCGTCCCTGCCCCGATGAAGCCATTGCGCGAATTGGTGGCAGAACGTGATTCGCCGCCTGCTCCGGTGGTGATTGATCGTTCAGGCTGGCCGCAAACGCTTGAGGCATTCAACGCCTGGTGGCTAACCGAAGAGCCACTTGCTCCGCCAGGTTTGCGCCGCTTGGCTCCAATCGGTCAGGCACAAGCAGAATTGATGATCCTGGTGCCGATGCCTTCAGTCGATGATGGCGATAGCTTGTTGAGCGGGCGTACGGGCCGGCTGCTTGACGCAATGCTGTCAGCAATGGGCATCTCGCGCGCTGAGGCATATCTCGCCTCGGCCTTGCCCGCACATATTCCCATGTCGGATTGGGCAGCACTGCGTGCGATGGGTTTGGGCGAGGTTCTGTTGCATCACATCACCATCGCGGCGCCCAATCGGCTCCTCATTTTAGGCGCAACAGGCGTTTCAGCGCTTCTTGGACACGATCCAACGAATTTGGCTCACAGTTTACGCGCAATTAATCAAGAGTCTTCACAGATTGCCGCGATGTCGGCTTGGGATCTTGATGCCATGCTGGCACGCCCGGTTTTGAAAGCCGGGTTCTGGGGCCGCTGGCTCGATTGGACGGGAACGAAACCATAGTGAAAATGGCTTGCGCTGCACGATGCACGCTTCTGACGCTGGCAACTTCGGTCGCTGCGTTTGCCGCTATGCCTGCTTTCGCCAATAGCGCCGCGGTCGATTATTTTCGGGGCCGCGCTGATCGTACTGCCGTGCCATCCCTGCTGAGCCAGGATGACCGTTCTTATTACAAAACGCTGTTCGGGGCGATTGACAAGGAAGACTGGTCGCAAGTCCAGTCCTTGTTCGCGCAACGCGCTGATGGTCCGCTGCACACAGTTGCCCGCGCACAATACATGCTTGCCGCCAATTCGCCGAAAGCCGAACTGGTGCCGCTTACCGATGCTTTGCATGCTGCCCCCAACCTTCCCTGGGCAGAGCAGTTGGGCAAGCTTGCCTTAAAGCGCGGCGCAATTGCCATTCCTGATCTGCCGCAAGCACAGCGCTTCGTTTCACTGCCAACGGTAACAAAGCGCATCCGGCCCCGCTCAATCACCGATGGCACAATGCCTGAAAGCGTGGCTGCTGCTATTGTTGACCGGATCAAGTTTGACGATCCCGTTGGCGCCCGGGTGCTGCTTGATGGCGTAGACGCAACGCTTTCGCCTGAAGCCCGCGCAGAGTGGCGCCAGAAAATTGGCTGGGCGTTCTATATTGAAAACGATGACGCCACAGCCCGCGCAATATCGCTGACCGCAGCCGATGGAAGCGGTCCGTGGGTTGCCGAGGCATATTGGACGGCAGGGTTGGCAAGCTGGCGTTTGGGCGATTGCCTTGCCGCCGCTGATGCTTTTACCAAATCGGCATCGCAGTCCCACAACGACGAACTGGGGGCTGCAGCGCATTATTGGGCGGGACGTGCTGCGATGCGTTGTCGCAAACCTGAAATGGTTGCCGCATCACTGCGGTCCGCGGCGCGTTTTGGTGAAACACTTTACGGCATGATGGCGCAAGAAGCGCTGGGCATGCGCGAAAGCACGCGATCAGCCGCACCTGATTTCTCTCCTAGCGATTGGCAAAATCTTCGTAACGTAGCCAATATCCGCACGGCGGTGCAACTTGCCGAAATCGGCAAAGATGGCCTGGCCGACGAGGTTCTGCGGCATCAGGCGCGGATCGGTGATCCTGCACAATATGCGCCGCTTTCGCGTTTGGCGCGCGACCTTGGCCTGCCATCAACGCAATTGTGGATGGCGTACAATGCGCCCACGGGTGCGCGACCCGATGAATCCGCACGCTTCCCTGCACCAAAATGGGTGCCTGCTACGGGTTGGAAAGTTGATCCAGCCCTGCTGTTTGCGCATTCATTGCAGGAATCAAACTTCCGCACATCGGTGACAAGTCCCGCAGGGGCCAAAGGCCTGATGCAGCTTCGTCCCGGCACTGCTCGCGATATGGCACGGGCAGAACCCTTGATGGCAGGGCGCGATAGCCAGCTTGAACTGCCCGACGTAAACCTTGCCTTTGGCCAGCAATATCTACAGCAATTGCGAAATTCTGAAGCTACGCAGGGTCTGTTGCCGAAAGTCATGGCGGCATATAACGCAGGCCCAATGCCCGTTTCGCGCTGGAATACGGATATACGCGGCGGCACTGATCCACTTTTGTGGATGGAATCAATTCCCTACTGGGAGACGCGTGGATACGTTTCCATCGTGATGCGCAATTACTGGATGTATGAGCGTCAAGCCGGAGGCCCTTCCGAAAGCCGCCTCGGCCTTGTTCAAGGCATGTGGCCCAAATTCCCCGGCCTTGAAGGTGCAGAAAACGTCCGGCCAGAACATGTCAGGATTGCATCGCGTGGCAATTGATCCCGCTCGGCAATTCAAGCCTATCAATATTGCACTGCTGACAGTGTCCGATACGCGCACTGCTGCCGACGACACATCCGGTGATATTTTGGCAGAGCGAGTCAAGGCATCCGGCCACAAACTGGCAACGCGCGCCTTGGAAAAGGACGATGCCGATCGCATCGCAAACCGGCTGAACAACTGGATTGATGATCGCTCGGTTGATGCGGTGATTATCACGGGCGGAACCGGCCTTACGGGCCGTGACGTTACGCCTGAAGCGCTTGACCGGGTAAAGACGCGTGACATTCCCGGATTTGGTGAGCTGTTCCGCTGGCTGAGTTACAAGACCATCGGCACAAGCACGATACAATCGCGCGCTTGCGCCGTGGTTGCGCGCGGAACGTATATCTTCGCACTGCCGGGATCAAATGGCGCCGTGAAAGACGGGTGGGATGGCATCTTGGCCGAGCAACTCGATAGCCGCAACCGGCCCTGCAATTTCGTTGAGCTTATGCCAAGATTGCTTGAAAAATAGCCCGTATTGATGCGCTGCGCCGCGCTCAGATCAATACAGCACCCGCAAGGACGCAGCTTACGGCGAAAAGCGCAATCACTGTAGCAATCTCGACTGATCGCAAAGCATCGCGTCTCAGCCAATCTTTACGCATTGTTATAACGGGTGGCTCATCGCGTTTTTCAGGGTGACCTACGCTTCGTCCGTGGATTGATTCGACCGCATGGAAATGCCGGTTCGTCATCTTGCGGCACGCGATGCATACATCGGCAAGGAAGACTGAAAGCCATCGTCAGAAGAACCTGTCGCGGGCATGACACCTGATAGCAACAGCTTATGCATCGCTTCGAAGCCGGTGTTGCTTAAAGTAATCCAGCGAACCCGCTGATCTACCTGATCATTGTTGCGCTCTAACAGCCCTTCTTTAACCAACATCCCGATCCAGCGAAGCGCTGTGGTCGGCGGGACGCCCGAGGCGATGCAAACGCTCTTCACGCTCGCTTTGCGGCCTTCGCGGCGCAGCACATAGAGTTCGAGCAAGATGTCCCAGCTTGGATCGGCAAATAGCGTACTTGCGAAAAACTCGTTCCGTTTGCGACGGAAACGATAAATTTCCTTTGCAAGCAGCAGAGCGGCTTCATCGCCAGACGACGGCTGATGCGTGGCTGCCTTATGCAGGCGGATGAAAGGTTGATCCTGATCGCGTGCGCTGCCCTCAGTTGAATTAATCAACTCACCAAGTTGAGCCCACACTTGCCGTAGGCGAGGAATATCTAAAACATCACTGGATGCCGACATGTCAACTCAACCCCTTTTCAAAAAACATCATGGTCACGATATCCGCCCATCACAGAGGACGAGGAATTCTTATCATACTGTAGCTGCGCACATTTTTTCCCGAGACAGTTGCCCAAAGAATGATCAACGCAGCACTTAGGCGCAGGCCGATCTGAACTTCTTCACGCGCGAATATTCCGACTTGCATGCCCAGATATTGGGTTAATCCCGCACTGGCTTTGACGAGGAAAATTGCAGCGATAATCAAGGGCCAGAACCGCGCCGTTTTTAAAGCGACCCAAACCGAAATACCTAACTCCACTGCGTATGAAATGACCTCAACCGATTGGAACTTGATACCGTTCGCGTTCGATAGGGCGACCTCAGCAGTTTGCAGCACAACGAAAGCTGCAATCATCGAACCCAATATCCGCTCTTCCGGCTGCCCTATGAACGCTGTAAACAATGCTACAATCATGCAGACAATTGACGTGGCCGCAGCAAATAAAACCAAACCGCTGCTCACATCCATTATCACCATTTCAAAAAGACTACCTTCGCTTTTTGGCATTCAGCATTTAAACAAAAAGTTGTCCAAGCCACACCGACTTGTTAATTCAAAGCTGGAGCAACCTCTGTAATCAAAATGATCAGAAGAGCGATAGAAGCAGCGGCTGTCGTAATGGCAGCAATTCTACCAGCCAGACCTGCGGTACGATCAATCACTTCAAGCACGCTGGATTTCGCTTCTAAGCTAAGACCTCCATCCAAAAATGTGGTTTTCAAGAGCGGCACGTCCACACCGTTAACTTTTGGATCGGCCGTCTCCTTCTCAAAATACTTAGTAGGACTTTGACCATCGGGAATGGAGGATTCTACCTGATATTCCGCACCTGTCAGATTTAGACAGGTTACTTGAGCCCTCTCATATGCCCTTGCCAGATCTGCACGGCTATGAACTCCGAACTTGCGCCGAACAGATTGAAGGCGCTGTTCGACAGCCGACGGCGAGATGCCGAGCATCAGAGCGATCTCCTTGTTCGTGCGACGATCACAAACAAATTGAAGCACTTCCACCTGCTTATCCGTCAGGCCCGCACAATCACCATCCGCTTCGTGAACTATAACTTTCGTTACCATATGGCCGAGTTCCACAAACAGTGCACGGTCCAAGCTTCGATGTGCATTCCCAAATCAGCTACCCCCAAGCTTTTTACGCCCTTGTAACAGAGCCTAACATTTTAGAGCCTGATTCAAAATTATCCTTCGTAAATTCATAACCTTGCGATGCGGCGGGCGAAGAGCTGGATCGAGGCTATGAACAGCCATGCGGTTGCTGACGCGATGGTTTGCTCGAAATCCTTGGCCAATCGGCGGTTTCGATTCAGCCATGCCAGCGTCCGCTCTACGACCCAACGGCGTGGAAGGACCACGAAACCCCTGGCGGTATCGGACCGTTTGACGATCTCGAGGTTCCATTTGCCGATCCGGCTCAGCGCCTGCCGGAGTTTGTCTCCAGCATAGCCGCCATCGGCAAACACATGGCGCAGCCACGGGAAACGCTTGATGATCTCGGTCAGCACCAGCGGTGCACCGTCTCTGTCCTGAATGTCGGCGGTGTGGATCACGGCGTGGACCAGATTGCCCTCGGTGTCGGTGAGGATGTGGCGCTTGCGGCCCTTGATCTTCTTGCCCGCATCATAGCCGTGAGGACCGCCGGATTCGGTGGTTTTGACGCTCTGGCTGTCGATGACCCCGGCACTGGGCGAGGCATCGCGCCCGGTCGCCTCGCGTCCGATCAGCAATAGGGCATGATTGAGCGACAACCAGAGCCGGTTGTCCCGCCAAAGGTAAAACCAGCGCCGCACTGTCGAGACCGGCGGAAAGCACGGTGGCAGCATCCGCCACGGCAGACCGCCGCGCAACAGATACAGGATCGCCTCGATAATCCGCCGCAGCGGCCACTTGCGCGGACGGCCCACATGCGACGGCGGCGGCAAAAACGGCTCAAGCAGCGCCCATTCAGCGTCGGTCAAATCACTTGGCAAAGCCAAGTCCGCGCGGGCATACTGCGTCCGAGTGGTGTCGGTCCACATCGTTGATCTCCGGTAGTCTTCGCAAAACCACCTGAATCAACGACTTGGGCTGGCGTCAAGCTAACCCACTGATACCACTCAACTTAGTTTCGGATCAGGCACTTAGAGAGTACCTGTGCACATTCAATCAACCGGCAGAAACAGCAATCTAGGTAAAATCAGATAGATGTCGAACGATTTTTACATCCGACGTCGACCTATGCCTATGCGGTCCTAACTGGCCCTTTGGGGAAAAGTTCCCAAAAATTATAGAAAGGTGACATTTTTGCCAGGGAAAATCATTTGACGGATAGTCCCTAACGAACGTTTACCATGATTGCGCGACTCAGCATCATTAGCTAGCGTAACAGAGTGAGCACTTTCATATATGGAGCGTGCCACAATTGCAGAACAGAATGCGAAGATCGTTTTGTCCTAAGCCCTAACCAATGTCGGATTTTCAAGACGAAGCCCATTGATAGCTGGCAAACTGCACACGCAGGTCTTTCTTGCTGATCTTTCCGGTTCCCGTATGCGGAATTTGATCTACGAACGCTACCGCGTCGGGCACCCACCACTTCGCAACATGACCTGCCAGAAAATCGCGCAGATCGTCCTCTGATACTTCTGCGCCGGGCTTTTTGACCACGATGAGCAAAGGCCGCTCGTCCCATTTGGGATGGGACACTCCAATTGCAGCAGCTTCGGCGACAGCGGGATGGCCTATTGCCGCGTTTTCCAACTCGACCGAACTTATCCATTCACCGCCTGATTTGATCACATCTTTCGTGCGATCCGTCAGTTGCAGGGTGCCATCAGGGTAAATCAAGCCAACGTCGCCGGTGTCAAACCATTGACCCGCAGTAACCGCGTCTTGTTCCGCTTTGAAGTAGCGCTTTACCACCCAAGGCCCCCGCACTTGCAGGGCCCCGGCAGTTGTGCCGTCGCGTGGCAGTACTTTGCCCGGATCATCCAGATCGACGCAGCGGATCTCTACACCGAATGGCGGACGCCCTTGCATCGATTTGACGGTGACTTTCTCATCAAACGTCAATTCATTCCAATTCCACGTTTCAGCACCGGTAGTGCCGATGGGCGAAGTTTCGGTCATCCCCCATGCGTGAGCCACACGGATGCCCTGGCGCATGAGGCGTTCAATCATTGCACGCGGCATAGCCGAGCCACCACATACGACAGTTTCGAGGCTTGGGGGGAAATGACCTCCGTTGGCATCGATATGCTGTAGCAAGGCCATCCATACGGTTGGCACGCCCGCCGAACATGTCACCTTTTCGCGTTCGATAAGGCCGCACAAAACCGCGCCTTCATTGACGGCGGAATAGACAAATTTTGCTCCGGCAGCAGCACCAGCCCACGGCAAGCCCCAACTGGCAGCGTGGAACATCGGCACGATCGGCAGCATGACCGAACGGCAATCCATTCCGAACACCGGCGGGCTAATCGCGCTTAAGGCGTGCAGCATGGTGGACCGGTTTTCGTAGATTACGCCTTTGGGGTTTCCGGTCGTGCCACTCGTGTAACACAACATACAAGCATCGCGTTCGTCGCCGTCAGACCATTCTGTTTGACCGTCTTCCTCCCCGATCCATTCTTCAAAATGGATTGCAGGTTCGCTGCTGTCGAAACAGATGTAATGTTCAATGGTGGGCCAGCGGGGCTTCATCCGTTCAACAATGGGCGCCCAGACCTTGTCAAACAGCAACACGCGATCTTCGGCATGGTTGACGATATAGTCGAGTTGATCATCAAACAGACGCGGATTGATGGTGTGAAGAATTCCGCCCGCGCCGACCGCGCCGTACCACGTGACCAGATGGCGCGAATGGTTCATCGCCAGCGTTGCAATCCTGTCGCCAGACTGGATGCCGAGGCGGCGCAAAGCTTGTGTCATGCGTAAGGCATCATGGCGGATGCCCGACCAGTTGGTACGCGTTTCCGCTCCATCGGCCCAGAGACTAACAATTTCACGCGAGCCATGTTCGCGCGCAGCGTAATCGATCAGGTGTGTTACCCGCAGCTTCCAGTCCTGCATTGCGCCCAGCTGCTGCATCAGATCTCTCTCCGGTTATTGTTATTCCACCAGCCGCAGATGCCTTTCCGGCCTTGCGGTCAGCGCCACATTGGCAAGTCCTTCTATCGGAATCAATCGTTCGATTAAATCGCTATCAAGTTTAAAATTGTTGCCAAGCCGGACAAGTGGTTCACGCGCCCCCCCGGTCTTCAGCCGCGCCAGCACCTCACCCTTGGCTTCGCTGTCGCGCGGCAGCAGAAGGGCAAGTTCGGCAATGGCTTCGGGCCGGGTGACTTCAAGCTGCAATTGCATACGCGATGCACTGGTCACTGACGCCAAAGGACGCGCTCCACGCACCGTTACGCGCGGCGCCTCATCCGGGTTTGGTCGATCAAGCTCAACGTTGAGAAGAACGCAGGTACCCTCTTTCGCCCATTGCTGGAACGGTTCGACCAGACTTTCTTCAAAGCAAGAGGCAGAGAACAGGCCGGTGCTGTCCGAGAAATCTGCCATGACGAAGTCCTTGCCCTTCTTCGTCTTGCGCTTCTGCACGTTCTCAACCAACGCGGCCATGACAGCAGCCGAGCGGCCCGCCGCTTCGCCCGTGCTACCAATCAAGCTGCCAAATGTGCGCGCACCGTTGGCCGATGCGACAGCGCGATATTCCTCAACCGGATGCGCCGCGAAATAGAAGCCGAAGTTCTCTCGCTCAGCCGTCATCTGATCCGAACGCGACCATGGCTTTGTATCAGCAAGGCGCGTGGCGGGCACCGCGTGATCGTCACCTCCAAACAGGCCGCCCTGCCCCGAAGTGCGCGAGCGCGAGGCTTCGTCGGCCACCGCCATCAGCAATTCGGCGTTGGCGATAACTTGCGCACGGTTTGGTTCAAGGCAATCAAGCGCGCCGCCTGCAGCCAAAGCTTCCAACTGCCGCCGGTTCATTGAGCCTGCCGGAATGCGTCGGAACAAGTCATCAAGCGATGCAAATGCGCCCTTGGTTTCGCGTTCCTCGACGATCTGTTCCATCGCCTTTTCGCCAACGTTGCGAAGGCCCGCCAAGGCATAGCGCACGGCATAGCCATCATGCGTGCGCTCAACCGTAAATTCGGCAACCGAGTGATTGATGTCAGGCCCTGCCAACGCCACGTTGTTGCGGCGCATGTCATCGACAAAGATCGCAAGCTTTTCCGACTGGTGCATATCAAAGCACATCGAAGCGGCATAAAATTCGTGCGGGTAGTGCGTCTTGAGCCATGCGGTTTGATAGGCAAGCAGCGCATAGGCGGCTGCGTGGGATTTGTTGAAGCCATAGCCTGCGAACTTGTCGATCAAATCGAAAAGTTCATTGGCCTTGCCCTTTTCAATGCCGGAAACGGTTTTGCAGCCATCGGCAAAGCGCTGGCGCTGGGCATCCATTTCCTTCTGGTCTTTTTTGCCCATCGCGCGGCGCAAAAGGTCGGCATCGCCGAGCGAATAGCCCGCGAGGATCTGCGCGGCTTGCATGACCTGTTCCTGATAAACGAAAATCCCGTAAGTTTCGGCCAGGATCACGCTCAGTTTTTCGTGAGGATATTCAATCGCCTCAAGCCCGTTCTTGCGGCGGCCAAACAGCGGGATGTTGTCCATTGGCCCCGGGCGATAGAGCGAGACGAGCGCGATAATGTCACCAAAGTTGGTCGGCTTTACCGCCGCCAGCGTGCGCCGCATGCCTTCGGATTCCAGCTGGAACACGCCGACCGTATCGCCCGATTGGAGCAGTTTGTAAGTCTGTTCATCATCCCATGCGAGAGCAGACAGATCAATGTCGATCTGGCGCTTGCCGAGCAAGTCCACCGCCTTGCGCAAGACTGACAGCGTTTTGAGGCCGAGAAAGTCGAACTTGACCAACCCGGCATCTTCAACGTGCTTCATGTCGAACTGCGTCACCGGCATGTCGGAGCGCGGATCGCGGTAGAGCGGCACGAGTTGCGCCAAGGGGCGGTCACCGATCACCACACCGGCGGCGTGAGTGGAACTGTTGCGGGGCAAACCTTCAAGCTGCATCGCAAGATCGATCAGGCGTTTGACCTCGGGATCGCGGTCATATTCGCGCTTCAGTTCGAGTACGCCGTTCAAGGCGCGCGGCAATGGCCAAGGGTCTGTCGGATGGTTGGGCACCATCTTGCACAGCCGGTCGGTCTGGCCATAGCTCATTTGCAGGATGCGGCCTGTATCGCGCAGCACCGCACGGGCCTTCAGCTTGCCGAACGTGATGATCTGGGCGACGTGGTCCTGCCCGTACTTTTGCTGGACATAGCGGATAACCTCGCCGCGCCGCGTTTCGCAGAAGTCGATATCGAAGTCTGGCATGGAAACGCGTTCAGGGTTGAGGAAGCGTTCGAACAGCAGTCCTAGCTTGATCGGGTCAAGATCGGTAATGGTCAGCGCCCACGCCACCAGCGAGCCTGCACCGGAGCCACGCCCCGGCCCAACCGGAATGCCTTGGTCCTTGGCCCACTTGATAAAATCGGCAACGATCAGGAAGTACCCGCCAAAGCCCATGCGGTTGATGATGCCGACTTCAAATTCCAGCCGCTGACGATAGCCGCAGACTTCTTCCCACACGCCAACCGCTGCAAGTTGCGGATAGTCCGCCGCGTCAGGTTCAACGTCAGGCCCGATGCACAACACGCGTTCCAGTTCTTCGTGCGTGTCTTCGGGATAATAAGGGCGCAGCCGCAGAACGAGGCCCTTTCGACTATCGGCCGCGCACATCCGCGCTTCGCCTTCCTGATCGCCTGCAAGGCTAGGCAGGATTGGCTTGCGCTTTGGCGGCATCACCGCGCAGCGTTGCGCGACGACCAGCGTATTGGCGATGGCTTCGGGAAGGTCCTTGAACAATTCCTCCATCACTTCGGCAGGTTTGATCCACCATTCACGGCTTGAACGGGGGCGATCAGTGCTGTCGACGTGGGTTGAACTGGCGATGCACAACATAGCATCGTGCGCTTCGTAAAAACCTCGTTCGGCAAAGCATGCCGGGTTTGTGGCAACCAGCGGCAAGTCGCGCGCATAGGCAAGATCGATCAGCGCCGCTTCGGCTGCGTCCTCAACCGGATCATTGCGGCGGGCCAGTTCAATGTAGAGCCGGTTCGGGAACAGTTCTTGCAACCGGTCAGCATAGGCTAGCGCCGCAGCTTCCTGTTCACCGCCAAACAACCGCGTGAGCGCACCTTCACCCGAAGCTGTAAGGCATATCAGGCCACCGGTGTGGCCGACAAGGTCTGCCAGCATGACATGCGGCGCAAATTCGAGAGGCCTGTCCAAGTGTGCGCGGCTGACGAGGTGGCACAAGTTGTCATAGCCCACCGTATCCTGCGCATAGAGCGCAAGCCAATCAATGGTAGGCTGGGTTGTGCCAAATCCGGTCGCCGCACCCTCGCGTTCAGGTCGTGCGACGGCGAGCATCGTGCCGATAACCGGTTGAACGCCCATTTCCTTGCACGCTTTGGCAAAGGCGACCGAGCCATAAAGGCCGTTCCGGTCGGTAATCGCCACGCCGGGAAAGCCACGCTCAGCCGCTGTTTTGGCAATGGCCTTGGGGTCCACGGCCCCGTCGAGCATCGTGTAGGACGAAAAGACGCGAAGCGGGACGAACGTGGCATGGGGCATGGCTAACAGGTAAGCAAAAGGCCGCAGTCTTTCGAGTGGTGTGGCCTTTTTTTCCCCTGTTGTAAGCGTCGCGCTTCAGAGCAGCGCTTCAATGTCTTTCGCAATGCTTTCCGGCTTGTCGGTTGATGCGTAGCGGCGCACCACTTTGCCATCGCGGCCGATCAGGAACTTGGTGAAGTTCCACTTGATTGCCTTGGTCCCAAGCACGCCGGGAGCTTCGGCCTTGAGCCATTCATAAAGCGGATCAGCGCCCGCACCATTGACTTCGATCTTGGCCATCAGCGGGAAGCTGAGGCCGAAGTTAACCTTGCAGAAGCTTTCGATTTCATCAGGGCCGCCGGGTTCCTGGCCACCAAACTGGTTGCAGGGGAAAGCCAGCACTTCAAATCCGCGCTCTCCATACTTTTTCCAGAGCGCTTCCAGCCCGTCATATTGCGGGGTGAAGCCACATTTGGACGCGGTGTTGACCACCAGCAAGACCTTGCCGACCTTTTCGGCCAGATCAATCACCTCACCATTGGGCTTTTTCGCTTTGAAATCAGCGATAGTGTGTGGACCGCTCATGTTCATTTCCCCATGTTCGCTAAACGATTATGCCCCGCCGCCAATTGTCCGCAACACACCTTCGTGCAAGCGCACCACCCGATCCATGCGCAGTGCCAGACGTTCGTTGTGCGTCGCAATCAAAGCCGAACTGCCCTCGCCGCGCACCAGCTTGAGGAATTCCTCCAACACGCGATCAGCTGTGGCTTCATCAAGGTTGCCGGTTGGTTCATCGGCCAGAACCAACTCAGGCCGGTTGGCCAGCGCACGCGCCACGGCGACACGCTGCTGTTCACCACCCGAAAGCTGACTTGGTCGGTGATCCAGCCGTTGGCCAAGTCCCAATGCGCTGAGCAATTCAGTGGCCCGCACATCAGCCGTTGACCGTTCTGTCCCTGCCACAAGCTGCGGCAAAACGACGTTTTCGAGCGCGTTGAAATCTGCCAGCAAGTGGTGGAACTGATAAACAAAGCCCAAATGATCGCGGCGCAGGGCCGTGCGATCATCGCCTGAAAGCTTTGATGCATCTGTCCCGGCAATCTCGATCAAACCTGAAAAGCCGCCTTCCAACAGGCCGATGGCTTGGAGCATCGTTGATTTGCCCGATCCCGAAGGACCCAGCAGCGCAACGATTTCGCCCGGCTGGATTTCAAGGTTAACCCCGCGCAAGACGTCAATCGTCACACCACCCTGACTGAAAGAGCGGCGCAGATCACGCAGACGGACAATCGGTTCATTCATAACGCAGCACCTGAACAGGATCCGTGCTTGCCGCCTTCATCGCCGGGTAAAGCGTGGCGAGGAAGCTGAACAACAACGCCATCACGCTGATCGTTGCAATCTCGACAGGGTCGGACCGGCTTGGCAATTCGGTGAGGAACCGGATGGATGGATCCCACAGATTCTGGCCGGTCACAAATTGAATGGCATTGACGATCGGTTGGCGGAAAAACAGGAATATGAAGCCTAGCAGCAGACCAGAAAGTGTGCCGAGCGCTCCGATCACGAAGCCGATGGTGACAAACACTTTCAGCAACGATTTGCGCGTTGCGCCCATTGTCCGCAAAATGGCAATGTCCCGCGTTTTGGCGCGCACCAACATGATCAGCGATGACAGGATATTGAACACCGCCACCAGCACGATGATCGAAAGAACGACGAACATCGCCACCCGCTCAACTGCCAAGGCCTCGAACAAGCTGGCGTTCATCGTCCGCCAATCTGTGACAACGGCTTGCCCCGCCAGTTCCTGTTTGAGCGGGCCGAGCGTATCCATCACAGTATCGGCATTCTTCGTGGTCACCTCGATCATGCCAATCGCATCACCACTGAGCAGCAGAGTTTGCGCATCCTGTATCGGCATGACGACATAGGCCTGATCGTAGTCGTAGATACCAATTTCGAACAGTGCCGAGACGGTATAGGCGATTTCTCGCGGTACGGTGCCAAATGGGGTGGAACGGCCTTGCGGATTGATGATCGTGATCGTGTCACCCACCCGTGCGCCAAGGTTTTCAGCGAGGCGCGCACCCAGCGCAACGTTGTTTGCACCGGGCCGCAGCGCGCCAATCACACCGTCGACGCGCTTGGCTTCGAGGTCCTTGATATCGCCAGCAGTGTTGCCGCGCACGAGAATGGCTTCTACCCGCCCGTTAAAACTGGCGAGTAGCGGCTGTTCGATCAGCGGCGAGGCATGGGTGACGCCCTCGGTCCGCTCAACCTTTTTGAGGATTTCCTGCCAGTTATCGAGCCTGCCGCCGTAGGCCTGAATGATTGCATGACCGTTCAGCCCGACGATCTTGTCCAGAAGTTCAGCGCGAAAGCCGTTCATCACGCTCATCACGATGACTAGCGCAGCCACGCCAAGCATCACCGCGACCAGACTGATCCCGGCAACCAGCGCAATAAACGCCTCCCCTCGGCCAGGCATCATATAGCGCTTGGCAATGGTCCATTCGAACGGAGAGAGGATCAAGCAGAGGCCCTTTTGGAAGATGTTAGCCTAATTGGCCTGCCCGGATGTAGGGCGCGGCGCAAAAAACGGCAATGGCTGTGCTATCCGCAATCTGCTTGAAGCGAAATGATTTGGACTTTGAGCCTAGTAGGGCGATGGTTCCAGCGCTTCCAACTCGGCAAGCCGTTCGCGCATGCGGCGCAGTTCGGCCAAACGGCGCGATCTTTCGCAAGAAATTGGCAAGGCTGCCAGCACCGTGACGCCGACATAAAGCTGGAAGAACTGGATTCTATCGCCGTAAGCCACATCCATCAGCGCGATTGGCCCCAATTCGAAGGCGGTCAACGCACCTCCGATCAGGATCAGGGCAACAGGCATTGCGGCAATCAGCGCTTCTTCCAGCATGGCCGAGCCAACGACGACAAACAGCAGCGGAAACACCAGCAAAGCCCGCATATCGAGCACGAAGACCGCAGTGGTCAACAGCGCGAAGCCTCCCAGGACCATTGCGGCAAATGGCCAGCTTTCCGAATTCGGCAGGCAATTGCGTCCGCGCGACCATCGCGAATACGTAAAGCGGAAAACGGGCAGGCAAGTAATAAGGCCAAGTGAATGGCCGATAATCCAATGCGTGAAGTTTTCAAGGAAAGGGGCATCGTTAGTGACCCCTGCGACCATTGCTGCACAAGCACCACTGACAAGCGGAATGATCAAGCCGATGCCGATATAAAATCCCGCGACCCATTCAAGCGTCTCGTCCGGCCAAAACGCGAGTGTTATCCTGCGCATTATCATTGCCGCCGCAGCAGCCTCGGCGATATTGATCAAAGCCAAAGGGACTGATGCTGCCCAACCAAAGCCGAAAAGACCCGTCGCCGTAACGCTGGCGACCAAACACGCCAGCAACCAGGGGCCCCAGCGCTGTTCGGGTATAGTCACCAACCGCCCCGCCAATTGGGCACCGGCAATCCAGACCATCGCAACACCGCCGGTGAACCGCGCGAAGCTTACAGTCAGCGCTGCTAAAGCAAAGAAAACCAAAGCAACGCCGATGGGGCTGGAAAGGAAGCGAGATATGCGCATCCCCATATTGTGGAGCCGCATGGTTAAGATTTTGCCTTTAAAACAGATAGGTATTGTCAAGAACGACGATGTGGTTGTTCCATATTAAAAGCAGAAACCCCCAATCAGGCCACGCATTCGCACTGGCCAATATCGCCCAATTTTGCACCGTTTGCCGCCATTCATGGCACATTGCCCACTGACATGCGCAGCTTGCACTTGCTATCCTGAGCAAAGGTCGTCATTTGGGCGCCAGAAGTTGGCCGGTGCTTTTGCGCCCACGCGAGTCCATAGGACCCATGATTTCACAGAACGAATTTCGCGATGAAACCCCGTGGGACATCGATTCCGATGACGACAAGCTGCGCGAGGAGTGCGGCATCTTCGGCGTACTCGGCGTACGTGACGCTGCGGCGACAGCGGCTTTAGGGCTTCACGCTTTGCAGCACCGCGGACAAGAAGCGGTTGGTATCACCAGTTTCGATGGCCAGGAATTCTATTCGCGCAAGGGCATTGGCCACGTTGCGGCGAATTTTTCGACCGGATCGGCGATTGCCGAATTGCCCGGAATGATGGCTTCGGGCCACGTGCGGTACTCCACAACTGGTGGCGCGGGCCTGCGCAATGTGCAGCCACTGTTTGCCGATCTTGCCTCGGGCGGGTTTGCAATTGCGCACAACGGCAACATTTCCAATGCGATGTTCCTGAAGCGCGATCTGGTTCGCAAAGGCGCGATCTTCCAATCCACTTCCGATACCGAGGTGATCATTCACCTTGTGGCGACAAGCCGCTACCCCACCCTGCTTGACCGCTTTGTCGATGCATTGCGTCTGGTAGAAGGCGCTTATTCGCTTATCTGCATGACACCCGAAGGCATGATTGCCTGCCGCGATCCACTGGGCATTCGCCCGCTGGTCATGGGCAAAATGGGCGATGCGGTCGTGTTTGCTTCTGAAACTGTAGCGCTTGACGTGGTTGGAGCAGATTTCCTGCGCGAGATTGAGCCGGGCGAACTCGTCCAGGTCGATCTTGACGGCAATCTGAGTAGCCACCGCCCGTTCGGCAAGCCCGAAGCGCGCCCTTGTATCTTTGAACACGTCTATTTCAGCCGTCCTGATTCGATCATGGGTGGCCGTTCGGTCTATCAGGTCCGCAAGGAAATCGGCGCGCAATTGGCAATCGAAAGCCCCGCAAACGCTGATATCGTGATCCCCGTCCCCGACAGCGGCGTTCCTGCTGCGCTGGGCTATGCGCAGCAATCGGGCATTCCGTTTGAGCTCGGCATCATTCGTTCGCACTACGTCGGCCGCACTTTCATCCAGCCTTCGGATGGCGCGCGCAACGCCGATGTGAAGCGCAAGCATAACGCCAACCGTGCGCTGGTTGCGGGCAAGCGGATTGTGCTGATTGATGATTCGATTGTGCGCGGCACGACCAGCCTGAAGATCGTACAGATGATGCGGGACGCCGGTGCGGCTGAAGTTCACATGCGCATTGCCAGCCCCCCGACCGAGCATTCGTGCTTCTACGGGGTCGACACGCCTGAACGCTCAAAGCTGCTGGCAGCGCGTATGGATGTACAAGCCATGGCCGATTTCATCCACGCCGATAGCCTTGCCTTCGTTTCCATCGATGGCCTTTATCGCGCAGTTGGCGAAGCACAGCGCAACAACGCATGCCCGCAATACTGCGACGCTTGCTTCAGCGGCGAATACCCCACACGCCTGACGGACCTTGGTGAACGGGACAACCCCGCACAATTGTCGTTCGCGGTCGAAAAGGTCGCGTAAATGAGCAGCGCGGGTCCGTTCGCTGGCCAATTGGCGCTGGTTACAGGCGCCAGTCGTGGCATCGGTGCAGCAACAGCCAAGGCATTGGCCGCAGCCGGCGCGCACGTGATCCTTGTGTCCCGTGCAGCCAAAGACCTTGAAAAGATCGAGCAGGACATTTTCGACGCAGGCGGCAGTGCCACGATTGCGCCGGTTGATCTGGCCGAAGCAGACGGCATCGCACGGCTTGCCACGGCAATTTCGGGCCGCTGGGATGCGCTCGATATCATGGTAATCAACGCAGCGGCTTTCCCCACGTTGACCCCTGTGTGGCAAATTGATCCGCGCGAATTCAACAATGCTTTGACGCTGAATGTGCTGGCCACCCAAGCACTGCTTGCAGGCTTTGACGGCATGCTGCGCAAAAGCAAAGACGCGCGTCTGATTGGCGTGACCAGCAGTGTCGGTGCATCCCCAAGGGCTTATTGGGCCGCTTATGGTTCATCCAAGGCTGCGTTTGACGTGTTGCTTGATTGCTATGGGCAAGAAACGCGCAATACATCGGCAATTCGCGTTGCCGTGCTTGATCCGGGGGCAACCCGCACCAAGATGCGCGCCAAGGCGTACCCCGGCGAAGATCCGGCAAGCGTGAAGCCTCCCGAAGTGGTGGCAGATCGGATCGTGGCACTTCTTGGTGAACAATTTGCCAGTCCGCACCGCGAACGGGTTAACCACGCTTAATAATTTAGAATTAATGCCCTTAGGCGATTCTTGAGCTCAATCCCGCAAGCTTCTCTTGCTGGAAAAAGTGACAGATTTAAGGGCGTGGTTTGATGAACACCACCAACACTGAATGGAATGTAGGGACTTACGGCCAAGCCGCCTTTGAGGATCGCTGTGCCCCGCGCCAACGCGTGAATATTCCAGCGGTCTTACGTCCATCGGGGGAACGCGGTTTCAATACGGTGGTTGTCGATCTGGCGCTGGCCGGGTTCTGTGCAAACTCGGTCCACCGCATGTATCCCGGAAACCGGTGCTGGTTGAGCCTGCCCAACATGGAATCATTGCTGGCCGAAGTCGTATGGTGGGACAGCGGCCGCGTCGGCTGTGCCTTTGACAAACTGCTCAGCCCGATTGTTCACGACAACATCCTGGTCCGCTTTCGCGGTGATGGCGTTTTCAGGAACGTTTAACGAGCGTTACCTGGGCGACATTGATCCCGCCGCCGCGAAATCCGCCTTCACAATACATCAGATAATAACGCCACAAGTCTATGAATTTGCGGTCAAAGCCTGCTGGCAAAGCATTGCTTGCCACCGCATGGTCAACCGCATCGCGCCACAACTTCAACGTGCGCGCATAATCGAGGCCAAAATCATGCTGGTCCTCCCAACTTAGTCCGCGTTCAGCAGCCAGCACTTTGAATTCGCGCTCACTGATCAGCAGGCCGCCGGGAAAAACATAGGCCTGAATAAAGTCGGCGCTGGCGGCATAGGCATCGAACAATTCATCGCGGATGGTGATGTATTGCAACGCTGCCCTGCCCCCCGGCTTGAGGCAGCGGGCAAGGCAATCAAAATACGACGGCCAATATTCGCGGCCCACGGCTTCGACCATTTCGACGCTGGCAATGGCGTCGAACTGCCCTTCGACATCGCGGTAATCCTGATGCAGGTAGTCGATCCCGGTCAGCCCCGAGGTTGCCAGTTCGCGCCGTGCCCAATCCAGTTGCTCGTCGGACAGACTGATCCCGGTCACGCGCGCACCCGACGTTTCGGCCAACCGCCGCGCAAGGTAGCCCCATCCGCAGCCAATTTCGAGAACATGACTTCCCGGCTTCAGCGCCAGCCTGTCGCCCAGACGGTCAACCTTGTTGGCCTGTGCTTGTGCCAGCGACGCATTGTCCGGAAGCCCATCCCACAAGGCGCTCGAATAGCTCATCGTTTCATCAAGCCACAGGCGATAAAAGTCATTGCCGAGATCGTAATGCGCCGCAATGTTGCGCCGGGCCTGTGCCTTGGAGTTGCGGCGCGCGATGTTGAGCAGCCTTCCAGCCCAGCGCCACGGTCCTTTCGCGCGGCCGGTATCACCCAGTGTATCGGCGTTGCGCATGAACAGATCAAAGATCAACACAGGGTCGGGGCTGTCCCACTCACCTGCGACCCACGCCTCATACCAGCCAATGGAACCTGCCGTCGCCAAACGGACCAGTGCATGCCAGCTTTTCAGATGGATATAAGCGGTGGGCCCTTCGCCACGGCCACCGACAGTGCGCGATGATCCATCAGGTAGTTTGGCATGGATCGTTCCGCTGACCAGACCCCGGTCAATCCGCTCAACCGCGGTGTTGAACGATCCTGCAAACAACTTTGCAACCCAGCGGCCGGTGGCGGAAATGTTCCGTCCCCCTGCCACCAGATGCCGTCCCCTGATTGGCGTCTGTGCGTTCATAATTGGCCTATGCGGTGGCCCGCAACATCGCGCAAGATCATGCGTGCTTCATCAGATCATGTGCAGCCAAAGCCCGCGCCCGCGCTTCGGTGTGCGCGATGATTTTGGCGGGATAACCGCGGGGAGGAATGGCTGGATCGTGGATCTTGTCATCGGACAAATGCGCCAGTTCAGGCACCCAACGCCGGATGTATTCCGCAGCGTCAAATTTTGGACTTTGCGTTAGCGGTGCCATGATCCGCACGAACATGTTGGAGTCAACACCTGTCCCCGCAGTCCATTGCCAATTCACGGCGTTTGATCCGTAATCGGCATCAACCAGCGTGTCCCAGAACCAGCGCTCACCCTCGCGCCAATCAATCAGCAGGTGCTTCACCAAAAAGCTCGCAGCGATCATCCGCACGCGATTGTGCATCCATCCGGTGTGCCACAATTCGCGCATACCGGCATCCACAATGGGATAGCCTGTTTTGCCTTGTTGCCACGCTTTCAGTCCTTCGGGGTCATCCCTCCAGTGCAACCGGTCGTAAGCTTCGCGGGCATTGCGCGTGCCGTAGTCTGGGAACTGCATGATCACGTTCTGCGCATAATCGCGCCAGCCCAACTCGCTTAGGAACACGTCGACCGTGCCACCGGCATCAGCCACGCGCGGCCAGATCATGGCTGGCGAAATTTCGCCAAAATGCAGATGCGGGGATAATCGCGACGTGCCTTCGACCGAGGGCAGATTGCGGCATTCGCTGTAGCGGGCGGCTCTATCGACGAAGTCGTCAAGACGTCGCAAGGCCCCTGATTCTCCCGGCGTCCATTCATCGCGAAAGCCGCCTGCCCAATCGGGCCTCGTCGGCAGCAAATCCCAGTCATTCAAGGTGTCGCTGGCGGGCCAAACGTCCGGTGCCGCGAGCAGTGTCGGCGCGGGCATCGGCGGTGCTGGCGGCATGCGGTCGCGCAATGCGTTCCAGAATGGCGTATAGATCTTGTACGGTGCCCCGCCGCCGGTCAGAACAGTTCCCGCAGGCGCAAGGTAATTGCCATCATGCAGCACCAGTGTGAACGTCTTGGCCACAGCCCGTTCGGCATTGCGCCACCACGGTTCGTAATGATGCAGCGCATGGATTGTCCGCGCGCCGGTTTCGCGGCGGATCGCGGCCAATTCCTCATGGCACTTGCCCCGGCGCAAGATCAGACGCGACCCGAGCTTTTGCAACGAAGCATCAAGACTGGCCAAGCTGTGATGCAGCCACCAACGCGAGGCCCCACCCATCCGGTGATGTTTTGCCAATTCATCATCAAGGACATAAACAGCGATGACGGGGCCTTCTGCCGCAGCAGCGACCAGTGCGGCTTGATCGGCAAGACGCAAATCGCGCCGAAACCACACGATGGACGGGGAAACTCCAGCAAGCGACGTCACGATCTGTTTTTCCTGTTGCGTTTGGCTTGATTGACAGGGAACATCATCAAGCCGTCGCCCGTTCCAATATCCGAATGATGAACTCCACCAACGATAACCACCTGTCCCTAAGGGCGCATCACTGGCGTATTTCGCCCACGCACGCGTTGATGGCAACTGCGTTGTGTTGGGCAGGATTTGCGGTAGTGACGGCGGCAGTGCTCACCGGGCGTAGCGAAGGCATTGATAGCGCCGGACTGCTATTTTGGCGACGAGGTGCGACGCTGTTGCCCGTAGGGCCTGAATGGCTGCTTGAAGCGGTCCGTGATTTGACGGCACTGGGCGGCGTGTTCTTGCGCAACCTTATAGCCTTGGGTGCGATTGTGGCGCTTGTCTTTCTGCGCCTTCGCCGTGAGGCGGTGTTGCTGGCTGCGACGATCGCGGGCGGTTGGATCGTCAACACCTTGGTGAAACTGGCAGTAGGCCGCCCTCGCCCGCTGATCGTGCCGCATTTGACCGATGCTGGCGGACAAAGCTTTCCCAGCGGGCACAGCTTCAATGCGGCGGTTGTCTATATCGCGATTGCCTTGGCATTCGCCGCGATGAGCCCGAAGCGATCCGTGCGGTGGACGCTTATCAGCCTGGCGATTGTGTTGAGCATGGGCGTGGCGGTCAGCCGCGTGTGGCTAGGCGTTCATTTTCCCAGCGATGTTATGGCAGGCTGGTTGGGCGGTGCTGGATGGGCTTTTCTGGCTGTGGCCATGCTGCAAAGGCCCGCAAAAGCCGTCGCGCAATCGTTGGATGGGGCTGCGCCAGCTGGTTAACAGTCGGTCAAACGCACTGTTTCTTGAAAGCCGCCTGCCATGACAGGATCGGCGAAGCGCGCATCGCCGAATGTCACTGTGATTTCGCAGCCCTTGCGCCATATTGTCGCCGTGGGCATTTGTGACCACGCTAGGAAATCACGCACTTGGGGTGTGGCGATCGCTGCGCGTTGGACCACAGGCACGCTCATATTGTCGGCAACCGGTGGGCCGTAATCGGCCAACCGCGTCATACTGATTAAGGGATCGAACCGGGCATGCGTGATCGCGCCGCCCGACCGCCACACGAGATCACGCCGCCAGAAACGCAAGGGCTCGGGCGAAGCGAATATGCGATCTGGCCTTGCGTATGGTGCATCTGCCGACGGAGCGCGCCATGCCAGCGCGCTGATCCCCATGTTTCCAAGGATGAAAGCCAGCGCGGCGACCAGAGCAAGAATGGCAGGGCGGCCCGCTTTACGCTTTCGCGTCCGCCAAATCCCAGCGCTCAGAAACGCCAGAAGCCACGGCGACACGATGAACAAGCCGTCAGTGTGGAACCAGCGTTCGCTTGCCGGAGACAGCAATTGCACCGCATAGACGTTCTGCAAATCAAGCAGCGGGTGTGTGATCGCGCCCAACCAGCACAACACAAGCAACCAGCCAAAGCGCATCGGTGGCGCGCTTTGCGCAATCTTGCCGCCGCTTAGCTGCCAACGGTCCAGCAGCCAAAGCATTGCTGCCAGCACTGGCGGCAAAACCACGACACCGCCGATCAGCCCGTGCGTAAAGCCGCGATGCATCGCCAGCGGTGCCCAAGGCGCCCATCCGAAAAACACATCGATATCAGGCATATTTGCTGCCAATATGCAGGCAGCCAATCCTTTGCGTGTACGATGCTTCAGGCCTGTCTCGGCCAGCGCCCAACCGACGAGGCTGTGTGTCAGGTTATCCAGACGCCAATCCCCGTCAGCCGTGCGGTGTTATTACTTAAATCGGGTCAGCCGCCGTGCCACTGACGGTCCACGTCTGGCCTTTGGCGAGCAGTTTGGCGAGATTTGCTTCTTTGCCGACGCGCGATTTGGCGTCCTGGCCAAGCAGCACTTCTTCGTACGTCGGGCGCGGATCGTCATAGATTACGCCCAGCGCCATCGGGAACGGGCCGAACGGCATTTCCACCAGCATGTGCGCAATCGCGCGGTTGCGGGCGTTGTGGACGATGACGCCCGCTGCCTGCCAATCGCCATCGATCACATCGACGACTTTCAGGCTGAGCGTTTCCATATCAAGCGCAATGCCCTTGATCCCGCCCGACTTTTCGCTGCCGAACAGCATCGGCTGGCCATCTTCGACCCAAAGCTGGTTCTGATCCGCCACGCCCTTGGCGACGAAATCATCGAAGCGGTCTTTGTTATAGACGATGCAGTTCTGGAAGATTTCCACAAACGCCGCCCCCTTGTGGGCGTGGGATGCCTTCAACACACCGCTTAGGTTCTTGGACACATCATAAGCACGGGCGATAAACCGCGCGCCTGAACCCAACGCAAAAGCGCAAGGGCTGGCGGGATGATCGACCGAACCCAAGGGCGACGTCGGGCTGTTGGTGCCCTCACGGCTGGTCGGCGAGAACTGGCCTTTGGTCAGGCCGTAAATCTCGTTATTGAACAGAAGAATCTGCACATTCACATTGCGGCGCAGGATGTGCATCGTGTGATTTCCGCCGATCGACATGCCGTCACCGTCACCGGTTACAATCCAGACATCGAGGTCCGGATTGGCCAGCTTCACGCCCGTGGCAAAGGCCGGCGCGCGACCGTGGATCGTGTGGAAGCCATAGCTTTCAATGTAATAGGGGAAACGGCTTGAGCAGCCGATGCCCGAGACGAACACGGTGTTCGACGGATCAGCGCCGATTTCAGGCAAGGTGCGCTGCACGGCCTTGAGAATTGCGTAATCCCCGCAGCCCGGGCACCAGCGTACTTCCTGATCGGTTTCCCAGTCCTTCAGCGAGGTCTGGACCTTGGCGATGGGAGTCATGTCGTTCATGTCTATATCCCCTTAAGCCAGAGCTTCATCAATCGCGGCTTCGATTTCCGCGATGGTAAAGGGTTGGCCGCTGGTCTTGTTAAGTGGCTTGGCGTCAACCAGGAACTGGTCGCGCAGCACGGTCTTGAACTGGCCGGTGTTCATTTCGGGCACCAGCACCTTGTCATAGCCCTTGAGCAATTCGCCAAGGTTGGACGGCATCGGCCAGACGTGGCGGACATGGATTTGCGCCACGTCCTGCCCTTTGCGACGCGCACGGCCCACGGCCTGATGGATCGGGCCGTATGTGCTGCCCCAACCGACAACCGCCAGCTTGCCCGAGGTTTCACCCAGTTCAACCGCCTGCGCCGGAATGCTGGCGGCAACGCCATCAACCTTGGCCTTGCGGGCATCGGTCATGGTCTGGTGGCTGGCCGGACTGTAATCGATGTTGCCGGTGCCGGGGTTCTTTTCGATCCCGCCAATCCGGTGCATCAGGCCCGGTGTGCCCGGCTTGATCCATGGACGCGCACCCTTTTCATCACGCGCAAACGGCAGTAATTCGCCATTGGGCCCGTTCTTCTCGGCAAGGAATTTGGCCGGGAACGGCGTGAAGCTGGCAGGATCAGGGACTTTCCACGGTTCTGCCGCGTTGGCGATGTAGCCATCGGTCAGGACCATAACGGGCGTCATGTATTCGACAGCAATACGGCAGGCCTCAATCGCCACTTCAAAGCAGTCAGAGGCAGAACGCGCGGCGATCACCGGCATCGGTGCATCACCATTGCGGCCATAGATCGCCTGATAAAGGTCGGATTGTTCGGTCTTGGTCGGCAGACCCGTTGATGGCCCGCCACGCTGCGAATTGATGATAACCAATGGAAGTTCGGTCATGATGGCAAGGCCCATCGCCTCCCCCTTCAGCGCGATGCCGGGGCCTGAAGATGACGTTACGCCCAACTGTCCGGCAAAGCTTGCGCCGATGGCCGAAGCAATTGCTGCAATCTCGTCTTCAGCCTGGAATGTGGTGACGCCATATTCCTTCAGCTTGGTCAGGTTGTGCAGGATCGCTGATGCGGGCGTGATCGGATAGCCGCCAAAGAACATCGGCAATTCAGCCAATTGCGCGCCTGCCACCAGACCCAGGCTGATAGCCTCAGCGCCCGTAACGGTGCGATAGAGGCCCGGTTCGCTTTCGGCCGGGGCGATGTGATACTGCTTGAGCGGTCCGGCGAGTTCTGCCGTCTCGCCATAAGCGTGGCCTGCATTGAGCGCCGCGACATTCGCTTGCGCCAGCACCGGGCTTTTGGCGAACTTGGCGTTGAGCCAATCGATCAAGGGCTGCCGGTCGCGGTCAAACATCCACAGCGCAAGGCCAAGCGTCCACATGTTCTTGCAACGCAGCGCTTCCTTGTTGCCAAGGCCGAACGGCTTCACGGCTTGCAGCGTCATCGCCGAAATGTCGAAAGCCAGCAGTTGCCAGTTTTCAAGGCTGCCGTCTTCCAACGGGTTGACGTCGTACTTGGCTTTCTCAAGGTTACGCTTGTTGAATTCACCAGCGTCAGCGATGATCAGGCCACCGGCCTTCAACGCTCCGACATTCGTTTTCAGCGCCGCCGGGTTCATCGCCACGAGCACATCGGGCTGATCACCTGCAGTATCAATCGCGGATGAACCGAAGTTGATCTGGAAGGCCGAAACACCGAACAACGTGCCCTGCGGCGCGCGGATTTCTGCCGGAAAATCGGGGAATGTCGCCAGATCATTGCCTGCAAGTGCGGTGGACAGCGTAAACTGTCCTCCGGTCAACTGCATACCATCGCCTGAGTCACCGGCAAAACGCACGACCACTGCTTCGGGGCTCAAGTCTTCCTTGCCACCCGTCAACGCGTCCGGTCCATCAACTACTGTCGCCATATCGTCCTCTGATGCGTGCGCCGGGATTGCCCCCACGCCCATAAGCGCATTTCAATGAAATCAGCGCCTATGCCGCTCTCGATCCAATCGCAAAGAAGAAAAACTCCTGCGATAAAAAAATTGCCAATGGCATGGTGTTTCAATCACGGCGCGCTAGTCAAGTTGCATTCGGGAACCTACCCCTTTGAAAGTAGCGATTCCCGTTGATGGAATGAGGAGAGACCATGTCTGACACCCTTGCGCATTTTGTTCGCCCCGATGTGAAAGTGTTTCTCGATTTCCTGAATTCTACAAATGCCCCGCCGATGCATGAGATGGGCCTGGACATGGCCCGCGCCAGCTATACCGCCATGGGAGCCATTGCCGAACAGCCCCCGCGCGCGCTGGCCGTCATCCGCGATCTTGCTTGCCCGGGCCCTGCGGGCGACATTGCGTTGCGCCTTTATGATGCACGCGAAAACCGCGATGCCGGACCTGCCGTCGTTTTCATGCACGGCGGCGGCTTCGTCATCGGCGATCTTGAAAGCCATCATAGTCTTTGCACGGAAATCGCGGCAGAACTCGATTTGCCGGTCATCGCGGTGGATTATCGCCTCGCGCCGGAACATCCATTCCCAGCAGCCCCTGATGACTGCGAAGCTGCTGCACGCTGGATTGCTGCAAATTCGGCACAATTGGGGCGGGAAATTACCGGGCTGATCCCGATGGGTGATTCCGCAGGCGGCAATCTGACCATTGTCGTCACCCAGGCGCTGGGCGATGCGCCAGCTGCCGTGCCGGTCGTGCTACAAGTGCCGATCTATCCTTTGTCTGATGACAAGCCCGATCACCGATCATTCCTTGATTTTGCGGAAGGATTTCTGCTCACCGCACAGACCATGGCATGGTTCGCTGATTCCTATCGCGCAGTAGATGGCGACAAACGCGCCTACCCGCTCTATGGCGATCATACGAAGACACCGCCAACGGTGCTGGTGACGGCAGGCTTGGACCCGATTCGCGATAGCGGGCGGATCTATGGTGCAGAACTGGTGCGCGCTGGCGCAGAGGTCGTTTTCCTTGAAATGAAGGGAACGATTCACGGCTTCACGCAGTTGCGCAAGGCGTTGCCAAGCGCGCAGCAAGATATGCAATCCATCTTTGCGGCCGTCAGGCTGCTGCTGGAAAGGTCAAAATGAACGATCAAGTTGCCGGGCTGCCTTATCGCCCTTGTGTCGGAATCATGCTGGTCAATGCCTCGGGCCTCGTGTTCGTGGGCAAGCGGATCGACAACAAGGAAGGCGACGCCTGGCAAATGCCGCAAGGCGGGATTGACGACGGCGAGGATCTCCACCCCGCCGCCTTCCGTGAACTGGCCGAGGAAACGGGCGTTTCAGCCGAGCTTGTCACGATCATCGCCGAAAGCCGCGATGAACACTTCTATGATCTGCCCGACGAACTGTTGGGCCGGTTGTGGGGCGGAAAATATCGCGGGCAACGCCAGAAGTGGCTGCTGCTACGCTTTGCAGGCGAAGATACAGATATCCGGATTGACGCGCACGAACATCCCGAATTCAACGAATGGCGCTGGGTTGAACCAGAACTTCTGCCTGATCTGATCGTGCCCTTCAAAAAGCGCGTCTACCGGCAGATTGTCGAAGAGTTCCGCGAGTTGATCTGACGGAGCAGAACCAGCTTAGTTGGTTTCGATTTTTGGATCAGGCTTCACCGCTTCGGCGGATACCACGCGCGGTGCAGGGCCACGCGCAATCGCAGCGGCAAGGTCAGCTGTCTCGGTGCAGCCCTTGCCGCACAAACCCTCAAGCCGGGTAAGATTGCGGCGGGCTTTTTCCAAAGCGCCCTTTTCAACCATAGCCCCGCCTTCGCCAGAAATGGCGACGACGTTGTTGGGATCACGGTCAAGGGCCTGACGATAGTAACGAATAGCCTTGCCCTGCAGACCATCGCGACGGGCAGCTTCGGCAAGACCGATCAACGGTGCCGCGCTGCCGGGGTCAATGGCAAGTGCAGCCTCAAAATTGTCAGTGGCTGCGCCGACGTCGCCTTTGGCCAAAGAGGCACGGCCATCTTTGACAAGTGTTGCGGCACGGGGATTTTCAACCGTTCCTTTGGCAGAGCCCATGCTGCCGGTCATGGCAACGACAAGCGAAAGGGCAACTGCAACAGGGGCGTAACGCATCAAGCACTCCTTGAGCCGACGACTACCACTGAATGAACCCGCCTGCATGAGTATTCAATTAACACGGCGGATGAGTGTTGCGAAGAAAAACCCGTCAGTCCCATCCCTAAAGGGTGTGAGTCGCCAGCCCTTGCCGTGCGGACGACCTGCGGGAAGTTCCGGCAAGGCCACTGACCATTCGTCATTCGCATCCAGAAACGCGGCAATCCGTCCGGCACCTTCGGCGTCCAGTAACGAACACACCACATAAGTGAGCCTTCCACCGGGACGCACCAGCGCTGCCCCGATGTCCAGAACATTGGCCTGCATCGCGTGATAGCGAGCGAGTGCCTTGGCATCGAGCCGCCACCGCGCTTCCGGATTGCGCCGCCAGGTGCCGGTGCCTGAACACGGCGCGTCAATCATCACCGCATCAGCCATGCCCGCCCAATCGGTCAAAGCTTCCAGTTCCCGTCCGGGATTGAGCAGCCGTGTTTCAACCAGAACACCAGACCGCGTAGCGCGATCGGGCAAACGCGAAAGACGGGTACGATCAATATCGCAAGCCAACAGCTTTCCGGTGTTACGCATGGCTGCCCCCAAGCCCAGCGTTTTGCCGCCAGCGCCCGCGCATAGATCAACCACGGCTTCACCGGGCTGCACGCCGAGCGCCATGCAGGCAATCTGGCTGCCGCTGTCCTGAATTTCGAACAGACCTTCGGCGAATTCAGGCCAGCTTTCCGCTGCCGTGCCCGCAGGCAAACGCAAGGCATCGGGCGCAGCGGTTGGCTCTGCCTGAACAGGCAAACGCGCGCGCAATTCGTCCCGGGCAATCTTTAACGAATTGGCACGCAGGTCCAATGAAGCGCGGCCCAGAAGCGCCGCCTGTTCGTTTGCATCCAACCCTGACGCCGCCATCTGTTCAACCAGCCAAGCCGGCGCGATGCCGCCTTCGGCCACAGGTTCATCGGCGGAAATCAGTGCCGGTCCATAGGTTGATCCATCGAACAGGGCGGTCAAAGTGGTGTCGCCCTTGGCAAGGCGCAGCATTGCCGCCCTGCCATTTACCGGCACGTCACCACAGACCCTGATCGCGTTCCATGCCAGATCGCGGATCGCGCGCCGGTCTTTCGAGCCGACGAAACGCCGCGCCCGAAACCATTCTGCGGCAATTCGGTCCGCCGAAGCACCCTGCCCTCGCGCGGCGTCAATCACCGCGTCAAGGATATCAATCGCCGCTTGTACGCGCGCTGATGGCGTCACTTTACGATGCTCAACCGGGCGATGCTCAACCCGCTTTGTAGTTCGGTGCTTCGCGCGTGATCGTCACGTCGTGAACGTGGCTTTCACGCAGGCCAGCGTTCGTGATGCGAACGAACTTTGCACGCTTGCGCAAAGCTTCGATCGTGGCGCTGCCGGTATAGCCCATCGCCGCCTTGATTCCGCCCACCAACTGGTGAACCACATCCTTGGCCGGGCCCTTGAACGGCACCTGACCTTCGATACCTTCGGGAACCAACTTCATCTGGTCCTTGATGTCTTGCTGGAAATAGCGATCCGCACTGCCGCGCGCCATCGCACCGACCGAACCCATGCCGCGATAGGACTTATAGGCGCGGCCCTGATACAGGAACGTCTCGCCCGGCGCTTCTTCGGTGCCCGCAAGCATTGATCCGATCATCACCGTGCTTGCGCCTGCCGCCAATGCCTTGGCTGCATCGCCAGACGTGCGCAACCCGCCATCAGCAATCACCGGAACGCCTGATTTTTCAGCTTCTTCAGCGCATTCCATCACGGCAGTAAGCTGCGGCACGCCGACACCGGCGACGATGCGCGTGGTACAGATCGATCCGGGGCCAATGCCAACCTTGATGCCATCAGCGCCCGCATCGATCAAAGATCGCGTCGCTTCAGCAGTTGCGACGTTGCCTGCGATAACCTGAATGGAATTTGAGAGCTTCTTGGCCGCTTCGACCGCGCGCGCAACGTCACGGTTATGGCCATGTGCCGTGTCGATGATGATCACGTCGCATTCCGCGTCGATCAGAGCACGGGTGCGTTCGAGGCCTTTATCGCCTGTCGTCGTGGCCGCAGCGGCGCGCAGGCGGCCAGTGGCATCCTTGGTAGCATCGGGGAAAGTGACGGCTTTTTCGATGTCCTTCACCGTGATCAGACCGATGCAATGAAATGCATCATCGACCACCAGCAATTTCTCGATCCGGCGTTGATGCAGCAGGCGGCGTGCGTCATCGCCGCTCGCGCCCAAAGGCACGGTCGCAAGATTTTCATGCGTCATCAATTCGCGCACGGGCTGCATCGGATTATCGGCAAAGCGCACGTCACGATTGGTCAGGATGCCCACCAGCTTGCCCGAAGTTTCAACCACGGGGATGCCGCTGATCTTGTTGGCGCGCATGATGGCGTTGGCTTCGCCAAGCGTCGCATCAGGCGAAATGGTGATCGGGTTGACGACCATGCCGCTTTCGAAACGCTTTACGGCGCGGACGGCCGCGCACTGCTCTTCAATCGAAAGATTGCGGTGCAGCACGCCGATACCGCCAAGCTGCGCCATGACAATCGCCATGTCGGCTTCGGTCACGGTGTCCATTGCAGACGAAATGATGGGAATATTCAGCCCGATCGTCTTTGTAAGACGGGTGCGCGTGTCGGCTTGTGACGGGACAAGATCCGACTCGGCAGGACGCAACAAGACGTCGTCGAAAGTAAGGCCGAGAGGGATATCCATGAGGGGTGCCACTTCTTTGTGTCCGGGGATTCGTGGCGGCCCATGTAAACAGGATAGGCCGGTTCGGCTAGGGGGTTTGGCGTCGTGATGGTCAGCGCGCGGGATAGCGCTTGATATCTGCAAATGTGCGGACAAGTTCTACTTGTAAAGCAACGTCATCTGCCATTCCGGCGTAATTGATCCCCGCCCCAGCCTGATCCAAGGGGCGGTGGTAGGTATCCTCCATGAAGCGTTCGATCCGCTCCATATCGCCGTAGCTGCTGCTGACCATCACTGCAGGCACATCATGCTGCATCAAGGCCCAGCTATCTTGCCGCTTGATGTAAGCGTTGGGACCATTGCCCGGAGCAAGCTTGCGCTTCATTCGGCGCGCGACGTCGCCAATCAAGGGATCAAGCGGGGTTAACCCCTTGCCCACAATGCCGATCGGACTTCCGGGTGGGACCAGCCCCGTACTGTCCACGTTGAAAGCGGCCACGATACTGTCAAGCGGGATTGGCGGGTTTTCAGCAAAGGCCATAGCCCCTAGCAGGCCAAGCTCTTCGCCCGTTGTGGCCACAATATAGACATCACGGTCCATCGGGCGGCCCTTCGCCAAAATGCGTGCAGCCTCGGTCACCACAGCGAGACCGGATGCATTATCAATCGCACCGTTGCAGATCAGGTCCTCCGCGGGTGCTTGCGCACATTCGCCAAAGTGATCCCAGTGCGCCATCATCAGGACTGCACCAGCAGAAGGAGAGCGACCGGGAATCCGTCCGATCAGGTTGTGTGTTCTTATCCGCGTTTCACGGCTGGTCGCCTCGAAAGTGCTGTTGATGCCCAGTGCATAAGGCGCAAATTGCACACCGTCAGCTTCGGCACGCAGCTTGGCAATGGTGCCATGCGACGATCCGGCAAGCAGCATGTCCGCCGTTGCAACGGACATGAACGCCTCGATTTCATCACCAATCGTATCGCCGGCAATCGCGTAGCCTGCGCGATTGCGCCGCGCGATTACGTCTTCCAGCCCGCGTTCGCCATCAAGTATGGTAATCACGGCCAAAGCACCGGCATCGAGCAGCAATCCCGCACGGTCACCCACTTTTTGCGGATCAGTGCCAGCAGGCAGGCTATCAAGCATGACGGCCACCCGCCCGGCCAATTCTGCACGCGGCATGACCGGCATGGTGGCGTGGCCGACAAACAGCATGGGCGCATCCTGCACCAGACTGCGCAAGCCTGATGTCACGACGAAAACGCTGCCTTCAGGCAAGGGTAACCGTTTGCGACCGCGCGTAAAGCTCGCGCGGGACATGACAGGTTCACGTTCCACAAGATCGACCGGCGCAAACCACCCGCTGCCCGGAATGTTGGTTCCGGCCTCCATGCCGATATCAAACCACTGCCGCGCCAGATAGCGCAGTGTCTTGGTCTCGCCCTCGGTACCGGGTTCGCGCCCTTCAAATTCGTCGCTCGCCAGTGTTTCGACGTGGGCTTTCAGGGACAGTTCAAGCGGCGACGGCTTTTTGGGCGCAGGTTTGGCGGCGACAAGCGCAAGCGCGCTGATAGCCAGCGCACCCGTCACTGCATTCCGCCAGCCCCCTGCACGCTTCATCGCTGTCCCCAAACGCTTTGTCGTGATCCCTTGTTCTCAAAACCAGGAATGACGCGCAAGTTCCCAATGGACCCGCACGCATGAACAGAACTTTACAAAATTGGCTGGCCGCCCCTTATTCGGCCACCCAACCGCCATCCATGTTGTAATTGGCGCCTGTAATATTCCGCGCCTCATGTCGGCACAGGAACAGCGCCAACGCCGCCAGATCCTCGGGCTGAACAAACTCTTTGGTCGGTTGGCGCACCAGCATCACATCGTTGATCACCTGCTCGCGCGTCATCCCGCGGGCTTTCATCGTATCGGGGATCTGGTTCTCGACCAGCGGCGTCCAGACATATCCGGGGCTGATGCAGTTTGCGGTAACGCCATGCGTTGCCAATTCCAGTGCCAGCGTCTTGGCCAGCCCTGCAATGCCGTGCTTGGCCGAGACATAAGCCGACTTGAACGGTGACGCTGTAAGCGAGTGCGCAGAAGCAGTGAAAATAATGCGCCCCCAACCTTTCTGCTTCATGCCGGGAATCGCCAGACGGCAAGCATCGAACGCCGAAGTCAGGTTCAGCGCAATGATCGCATCCCACTTTTCGACCGGAAATTCTTCAACCGGCGCGACGTGTTGCATTCCGGCGTTGTTGATAAGGATATCAATCGCGCCAAATTCTGCCAGCGCAGCCGCTATCATCGCTTCTGTGTGAGTAAGAAGATGTATCTGGCATCGCGGGCTTAGCCGCGCTTGTCCAGTCGCAATAATGATTGAAGGGGCAATGCATGCGGCTCGACGATTTTGATAACTCCATTAATGTCGAAGACCAGCGTGGCGGTGGTGGCGGGCGCTTCCCGATGGGCGGCGGCGGAAAGCTGGGCTGCGGTTCAATTGTAATAGCGCTGATAGCAGCGCTGGTGTTTGGTGTGGATCCCGCGCAAATGCTGGGTACGTTGCAACAATCCCAAGTTAGCGCGCCGGCCCAACAGCAAGGCGGCACGACATTGGAAGAAAGCTGCTCGGTCAATGAATTCAGCCGCGAAAGCTGCAATGCGCTGTCATCGCTCAACAAGACCTGGCAGCCATTGTTCGCCCAGGCCAACATTGCCTTCGAACCACCAAAGCTGACGTTCTATTCGCAGGCCGGCAATTCAGGATGCGGCGCCGCACAGAGCGCGATGGGTCCGTTCTACTGCCCCGCTGATAATGGTATCTATATCGACACCGATTTCTTTGCCGAGATGGACCAACGCATGGGCGCAGGCGGCGATTTTGCGCGGGTCTATGTCATGGCGCATGAGTATGGCCACCATATCCAGAACGTGCTCGGCACATCAACCCAAGTGCGCCAACTGCAACAGCGCAGCCCGAGCGAGGCCAACCGTCTGTCCGTGGCACTGGAATTGCAGGCCGATTGCTATGCTGGAGTATGGGCAGGCCGCAATCGTGACCGGATCGAACCGGGCGACATTGAAGAAGGCATGCGCGCAGCGCACCAGATCGGGGATGATACCTTGATGAAAGCTGCCGGTCGTCGCCCTGTTGAAGACGCCTTCACTCACGGCAGCGCCGCACAGCGCAAGCAATGGCTGCAGACCGGCATAGAGACAGCAGACGAGGACCAGTGCGACACGTTCAAATAAGAATTCGGCGTCTAACCGGAACCGAAGAGCTTGGTGATGCTTCTATTACGTAAAGGGGCATCTATGACTTTTACAAAGACTCTTCGGTTCGCACTGCTTTGTGGCGCATATATTTTTGCCGCACCAGCGTCTGCCCAAACAGCCGTTGCGCAAGACCGCGTGTCTGCAAGCGATGTTGCCACCACGCCGCTCAGCGACTTCAACCTCAAGAAGGATGAAGTGCCCGCAGTCCTGATCACAGCCCGCGAAAAGCCCTATAATCTGGCCGGGATGACGCGGTGCACGGCGATTTCGACGGAGATTGCGCAGCTTGATGCAGTATTGGGCGATGATATCGACATCGCCCGGGACGATGGTGGCGCAAAAGTCAGTGTTGGCAGTGTTGCCAAATCCTTGGTCCGTTCGCTCATTCCGTTCGGCGGGGTTATCCGCGAATTGAGCGGAGCCGGCGGCCAAGAGCGCATGTGGAACGAAGCAATCTACGCAGGCTCGGTGCGCCGCGCTTTCCTGAAAGGTGTTGGCCAACAACGGGGCTGCAAATACCCGGCTCGCAGCGCAAGTATGGCAGATTCAACGAAACTGTGGGCCAATCGTGACGCTGCCGGAGCTGCCGAAAAAAACAGCAAATCGGACAACCGCAAATCTGATGACGAGAAGTCCAAAGCTTCGAAAGATGACAAGGACAAACCGGTGAAGTTTGAAGCCCGCCCCGTCGTGCAATCAGCTAATTAGAAAGCAAAACGCCGGGATCACAATCCCGGCGCAAGCTCTTACATCCTGACGCCAAAGCGCCCGGTTTGATTTTAGTATACGCGCTTCTTGGGCTTGATGTACTCTACATCGTCGGTCAGCGTGTATTCGTGGACCGGGCGGTAATCGATCTTGATCTCGCCACCTTTGCCGCCCCAGCCATTGAACCAGGCTGCGGTGTGCTTCATCCATTCAGCATCGTTGCGATCAGGGAAATCTTCGTGCGCATGTGCGCCACGGCTTTCCTTGCGGTTGTGCGCGGAATGCATGGTCACGGCAGCCTGGCTGATCAGGTTATCGAGTTCCAGTGTTTCGACCAGATCGGTGTTCCAGATCAGCGAGCTGTCCGACACGTTGATGTCTTCCATCCGCTTGTAGGTATCGGCCAGCTTGACCTTGCCTTCTGCCATCAGTTCGTCGGTGCGGAACACAGCGGCATGCATGGACATGGTTCGCTGCATTTCCGTGCGCACTTCTGCAGTGGGCGAGCCACCCTTCGCGTGACGGAAGTGATCGAGGCGACCGAGTGCCAGATCGGCGCTATCCTTTGGCAAGGAAGCGTGAGCCGTACCGGGCTTGATCAATTCCTTCAGGCGCAGGCCGGTTGCACGACCGAACACGACAAGGTCGATCAACGAGTTCGAACCCAGACGGTTGGCGCCGTGGACCGAAACGCAAGCAGCTTCACCAACGGCAAAGAGGCCCGGAATGATCGTTTCAGGATTGCCGTCGGCACCGATTGTCACGACTTCGCCATGATAATTGCACGGAATGCCGCCCATGTTGTAATGCACGGTTGGCACCACAGGCAGCGGCTGGCGGGTCAGGTCGACACCGGCAAATATCTTGCCGCTTTCGGTAATGCCCGGAAGGCGTTCTGCCAGAACGTTCTGGTCAATATGATCGAGGTGCAGGAAGATGTGGTCCTTGTGCGGACCAACGCCGCGACCTTCGCGGATTTCCAGCGCCATCGAACGCGAAACAACATCACGCGAGGCGAGGTCTTTGGCCGATGGAGCATAACGCTCCATGAAGCGTTCGCCCTCGGAGTTGGTCAAATAACCACCCTCGCCACGCGCGCCTTCGGTGATCAGCACGCCTGCACCGTAGATGCCGGTCGGGTGGAATTGCACGAATTCCATGTCCTGCAGCGGCAGACCAGCGCGCAGCACCATGCCGCCACCGTCGCCGGTGCATGTGTGCGCCGATGTTGCCGTGAAGTAAGAACGGCCATAACCGCCCGTTGCCAGAACGACAGCATGGCCACGGAAGCGGTGGATCGAACCATCGTCCATGCACAGCGCGATAACGCCACGGCACACGCCGTTTTCCATGATCAGGTCAATGGCGAAGTATTCGATGAAGAAGTCTGCATCGTACTTCAGGCTTTGCTGATACAGCGCGTGAAGCATGGCGTGGCCGGTACGGTCAGCCGCAGCGCAAGTACGCTGGACCGGCGGGCCTTCACCCATGTTCTGCATGTGGCCGCCGAACGGACGCTGGTAAATCGTGCCTTCAGCGTTGCGGCTGAAAGGAACGCCTGCGTGCTCAAGTTCATAGACCGCAGCGGGTGCTTCGCGCACCATGTATTCGATCGCATCCTGATCGCCCAGCCAGTCCGACCCCTTGACGGTGTCGTACATGTGCCAGGTCCAGTGGTCCGGGCTGTTGTTGCCAAGCGAGGCTGCGATACCGCCCTGCGCTGCAACGGTGTGGGAGCGGGTCGGGAAGACCTTGGTTATGCAAGCGGTGCGCAGGCCAGCCTGAGCCGAACCCATCGTTGCGCGCAGGCCCGATCCGCCAGCACCGACGACGACAGTGTCGTAGGTGTGGTCAATGATCTTGTAGGCAGGCTGAGTTGAACTGGAAGCCATGATTTATGCGCCTCCCAAGGCGATACGAAGGACCGAGAACACGCCGAATGCGGCGGCTACGAACGGTACGATGTTGACCAGCAGCCAGGCGGCGATCTTGCCACCTTCTGAGTGGATATAATCCTCGAGCATGACCTGAACGCCCATACGTGCATGGGTGAAGGTATTGATCATGATCAGGATCAGCGCGATCGAGGGCAGCGGCCGTGCCACCCAACCGCGTACTGTAGCGTAAGCATAGTCAGGCAGCAGCAAGAGGCTGACGATCAGGAAAGTGATCAGGACCAGGTTACCCACCGCCGTCAAACGCGAAGTGAGCCAGTGGTGTGTGCCTTGATGGCTTGAACCGAGGCCGCGTACGCGACCGATTGAGGTGCCGTTACCCATTAGGTGATGCCTCTATAAGAGTGCCAAATCCCACCGGCGCTTAGCGCAGCAGCAGGAAGGCCCAGAGCAGGATGGTAGCGATTGCCGAGAAAGCAATCGTAATGACCGACCAACGCGAGTTGGCTTCAAGTTCGTAACCCGCCCCGATATCGAGGATCAGGTGGCGAATGCCCGAAGCCGCATGCTGAAAGAATGCCCACGTCAGACCGATCAACACAACCTTGCCAAAGATCGCGGTTACAGCTTGCAAACCGTCGCCCGCGCCGGTCCAGGTGTAGTCCAGGAACGACTGGTAGCTTTCCGGACCGCTTGCCAATGCACCGATCCACCACAGCAGCAAACCGAGGCCTGCGAAGGCCAAACCGTTGCCGGTGACGCGGTGCAGGATCGAAACCAGCATGGCCGGACCCCAGCGCCAAATCTGGAGATGCGGCGAAATCGGCCGTGCTTTGCGCGCCTGCGCCATGAACAAACCCCCTTGAAGTCAACAAAGATTGCGAAACAGGCCGCAATCGGGATGCGATTCGTATTAGTCGAAATGATCGACCGTGCAAGCGCGCGAGAGATGTAAATAAGGACACACCGTTGCGCGGGCTTGCGCTGCCCCCTAAACAACGCCCATGACCATTCGTCCACTGCTGTTTTGCAGCATCGCCCAAATTATCGCCCTGACCATCGCCGCCCCTGCCCTTGCGGCCCCCGAAGCTGCCGATCCGGCAGCGGGCCAGCGCTTAACCGAGCAATGCAAGGGCAAAGAGACGTTTGACGATCCCGCACCGCCGGTGCGCATCTTTGGCAACGTGTGGTATGTGGGCACATGCAACGTCACCGTCCTGCTGCTGGCTTCGCCAAAAGGGCACGTATTGCTGGATTCTGCGACGGAAGAAGCCGCACCGCAAATCATCGCCAACATTCGCACGGCAGGGTTTGACCCGAAAAACGTGCGCTGGATCGTGTCGAGTCATGAGCATTTTGACCATGTTGGCGGACTGGCGTTCGTGAAAAAAGCGACCGGTGCCAAAGTGATTGTACGTGACGAGGCGGCAGCTATTTTCCGCAGCGGAAAGGTTAGCCCGGCCGATCCGCAAGTGCAGGAAATCCACGGTTTTGATCCGGTAAAGCCGGACCGCGTGATGAAAGCGGGGCAAACTTTGCGCGCGGGGCCACTGCGGCTTACGATGTTGGCAACGCCAGGGCATACCGAGGGTTCGACGAGCTGGACGTGGCAAAGCTGTGCGGAGAGCGAGTGCCACAAGTTCACTTACCTTGACAGTATTTCGGCCCTGCAACTGGGGACGTACCGGTTCAGTGCAAATCCTGAGCGCGTGGCGATGTTCCGCCAGACTTTTGACGCAATCGACAAGATGGACTGCGGCATCGTCCTCACCCCCCACCCCGGCGTCAGCGCGATGGCGCAGCGGATGGCGGGCACAGAGCCGCTGTATGAAGAAGAAGATTGCCGCGTTATCGTGAAGTCTGCCCGCGCGCGGCTTGATACGGCACTGCTGCCATGAGTTGGAAAATCACTGCATTTGCGGCGCGTGACGTGGTGCAAGCCGCTTTGGTGGCGCATGAGGACGCGTGGGATTGGGACCACGATATCGTGATCGCGGGAAGCGAGATTGCCGAGGACAAGCCTGACGACTGGCAATTGGAAGCATGGCTTGATCGCAAGCCGACCAAGGCCGACCGTGCGGCGATCAGCGCCTTGTTTGCCGGTGGTGCGCCCAAGCTATTGGTCGAAGAATTGCCCGATGAAGACTGGGTAACCCTGAGCCAGCAGGGCGTAGAGCCGATCCGCGAGGGTGTTTTTTATGTTCATACGCCTGATTATCCCGCGACGGATGATGCGGGCGTGCGCGACTTTGTGATCCCGGCGAGTCAGGCGTTTGGCACTGGACAGCATGCGACGACCGCCGGGTGCCTGACGATGTTGAGCCATATGAAAGCCAGCGGCGTGGTGGTGCGCAATCTGGCGGACATCGGCACGGGCACAGGGCTGCTGGCCTTTGCCGGGCTACATTTGTGGCCGCGCGCACGGGCTGTGGCGAGCGACATCGATGCAGTGTGCGGGCCAGTGGTGGCCGAGAACGCGGATAACAACGGGATCCAGTTGGGCGACGGCGGCGGCCAGTTGGCAATGGTGATTGCTGAAGGGATGGACCATCCACTGCTGCAGGCGGCCGGGCCTTATGACCTGCTTATTGCCAACATCCTTGCGGGGCCATTGGTTGAATTAGCGCCACACTTTGCCGGAGCGGTGATGCCTGGCGGCAATGTGTTGCTGGCAGGCCTGTTGGAAACGCAAGAGGCGACAGTGCGCGCGGCCTACCGGCGGGCGGGCTTTAGGCTGGCAGCGCGCATGGTGCGCGGGGACTGGTCGATTCTATGGTTGCGGCGTCGGGCTGTTCGCTGACAACAGCTCCAATAACCTTAAAAAGCCTCTGCGCCACGCAAACGCAGGGTTTACATCAGGGATGTGCAGCCAATGTATCGCGCAGAAGCGTGAGCGCGCCTGCCGTAAAGGCCTGCATATTGGCGAGCCGGTCATTGCTGCCGGTTTCAATACGGCACGAGGCGGTGATGCCGTTCGGCCCGACCACGGCGAACGCGCTGGTGCCCGATGCCACGCCAAGCGGATGCGCGCTGCCACCACCCGCCGCGCCGGTTTCGGCAATGCCCCAATCCGCGCCAAGCCGTTCGCGGATAAGGCGCGCCTGTTCGGTCGCATAGGCTTCGGTTGCTGAGGTAAAAGCGCGCAAGGACCCTGGCGCATGGTCCAGCGCGATCCGTCGGCCTTTCATGGAATAAATCACGCTTCCACCGAGGAAATAGGCCGAAGCGCCGGTCATCGCGAGGAGACTGGCCGAGATCAGACCGCCGGTTGCACCATCGACAACGGCGATCTTCTGACCACGCGCTTTAAGCATGGCTCCGGCTTCGGCGGCGATTGCGGCGAGGTCCTCGAGCATGACATTCTCCCAACCGCCTGATGCGGCGTTGTTTTTATGACCGCGACCCCAGCATCGCCAATCCAAAGGCGACAAACACGCCGCCCGTGATGCGGTTGAAAAGCGTCCTCAAGGAAGGCCGCGTGAGCGCCGAAGCGATGGACCGCCCGCCAAGCGCGTAAACAAAGAACCACGAAATTTCGGTCACGCCAAACGTCAGGATCATCACCGCGAACTGGGGCAGTTCGGGCTTGGTGGAATCGATGAATTGCGGAAGGAACGCGGCGGCAAACAGCAGCGCCTTGGGGTTGGATATGCCGACAGTGAAGGCCGTGCGGAAAATCCGCCAGTTCGAAATAGTTGGTACGCGTTGTCCGTCAACGAGATCAACAGGGGCATCTTTGGCAGTCCACGATTTATAGCCAAGCCACAGCAAATAGCCCGCACCCAAGACCCGCAACACCGTGAATGCTCCGGGCAGCGCCGCGAGCAAGGCAGCAAGGCCAAGCGCGGAGGCCGAAAGAAGCATGACCACGGCAATAAAGCACCCCGCCATCGCCAAAGTGGAACGGGCAAGGCCAAGTTCAACACTACGCGTCATGACATGGAGCATGTTGGGGCCGGGTGAGCCGGAGATAAAGAACACGGTGACGACAAACAGCCACCAAGTGTGAAACGCCATAGCCAGTCAGCCCGCGTTCTTGACGATTTCGGCCCAAGCGGCCTCGTCGATCACGTCTATGCCAAGGGCGGCTGCTTGTTTCAGCTTTGACCCGGCACCGGGTCCTGCAACGACGAGGCCGGTTTTTGCCGAAACGGAACCGGCAGCGCGCGCGCCAAGCGCTTCGGCTTGGGCCTTGGCTTCATCGCGGCTCATCGTTTCCAGTTTGCCGGTGAAGACAACGATTTTTCCGGCCACCGCGCTGGCTTTGGTTTCAACGATATAATCGGGAGGTGAGACTTCCGAGAGCAGGTCTTCCCAGACTTCGACATTGTGCGGTTCGTGGAAGAAATCGGCAAGCGCTTCGACCACGACGGGGCCGACGCCGTCGATTGAAAGCAGTTCGGCGACGGCTTCGTGTTGAACGCCATTCGTGTCCGGCGAAGTCGGCGCAGCTTCATTTGCCCGTTCTGCGACGGCGCGCAGCGCGGGGAGCGTGACGAAGCGCTTCATCAGATCGCGGGCTGTTACCGCGCCGATGTGGCGGATGCCGAGGCCGAAGAGCAGGCGTGCGGCATCGGGTGAGCGCTTGGCTTCGATGGCTGCCAACAGGTTGTCCACAGACTTATCCTTCCAGCCTTCGCGCCCGACGATGTCGGCACGGCGTTTTCGCAGCCGGAAGATGTCGGCAGGGCTGTTCAGCCAGCCAAGCTGGTAGAACTCGACGATTGTCTTCTCCCCCAGCCCTTCGATATCGAGCGCGGGGCGGCCAACGAAGTGCTTGAGGCGCTCGACGCGCTGGGCGGGGCAGATCAGGCCTGCGGTGCAGCGGACATCGACTTCGCCTTCTTCGGCAACGGCTTCGGACGCACATTCTGGGCAGTGATCCGGGAAGTCGTAGGGATCGCGAGGCTCTTCGCGGGTCAGGTTCTCGACGACTTGCGGGATGACGTCGCCTGCGCGTTGCAGCACGATGCGATCACCCACGCGCAGGCCGAGACGCCCGATTTCATCGCGGTTGTGGAGGGTGACGTTGGTGACTGTGACTCCGCCAACGAGGACGGGCTTCAAGCGGCCAACCGGCGTGAGCTTGCCGGTGCGACCCACTTGGATATCGATGGCTTCGAGTGTGGTTTCGGCGCGTTCGGCAGGGAACTTGTGCGCCATTCCCCAGCGCGGGGCCTTGGCGACGAAGCCCAGCCGCTCCTGCCAATCAAGCCGGTCGACTTTGTAGACAACGCCATCGATGTCGTAGGGCAAATCCGGGCGTTGCTGGCCGATGTTCCGGTAGTGGGCGATGAGGTCTGCTGTTGTGGGGCAGCGCACGAGCAACGGCGAGACGGGGACGCCCCAGCGCGCGATCTTCTGCATCATCTCGTACTGGCTTGCGGCGGGCACATCACTCGCTGCGCCCCAGCCGTGGGCAAGAAAGCGCAAGGGGCGGGCCGCGGTTACGGCTGCGTCCTTCTGGCGCAAAGATCCGGCAGCGGCGTTACGCGGGTTGGCGAACAGCTTTTCGCCTTTGGCTTCCTGCGCGGCGTTTAACGCGATGAAATCGGACTTGGCCATGTAGACCTCGCCCCGGATTTCAAAGACGGCGGGAATGTCGAACAGCCCCTCGCCTTGCAATTCCTGCGGAATGTCCGCGATGTGGGCGACATTGGCAGTGACGTCTTCACCCACTTGCCCATCGCCGCGTGTGGCAGCGCGGACGAGTTTGCCGTTTTCATAGCGTAGCGAACACGACAGGCCGTCAATCTTGTCCTCGGCAGTCATCACAACTTCGGCATCATCGCCAAGCGCGAGGAAGCGGCGGACGCGGGCGACGAATTCGGCAACTTCGTCATCGGTGAAGGCGTTGTCGAGGCTCATCATCCGCACTTCGTGGGCGACCTTGCCCAGAGGTGACGCGGCGACTTCATGGCCGACAAGCGCGCTGGGGCTGTCAGGACGGATCAGGTGCGGGAATGCAGCCTCAAGTTCGGCATTGCGGCGGACAAGCGCGTCATATTCGGCGTCCGACACCTCGGGCGTGTCTTCGGCATGATACAGCCGGTTATGCTTGGCGATCAGCTTTGCGAGCCGCATCAATTCATTGGCGGCTTCGGCTTCGGTGATTTCGACGCTCAATGCTTGCCCCCTGCCCTCTCGACCTCGGCCCTTGCGCCAAAGCCGGCGATTATCGGGCGGGCTTTGCGGATGGCTTCTTGAACCTGAGGCAAGCCCAAGCTGGCCTTGTGTGAGGCTTCGTCTTTCCAGACTTCGGTGATCCAGATGGAATTCTCGTCCGCTTTGTCACGCCAGATCACATAGGACAAGTTGCCGGGCATGTCGGCGCTGCCTCCACTAAGATAGTCTATCAGTTCATCGCGTTTGCCGGGGGCGGACTGCATCTGGCCAATGATGGCATAGACCTGTGCGGGATCGATTTCTTCCATCGTGTGGCCCCTTGTGGCGAACAGGAGTGCGGCTGCGGCGCTGCCGATGAAGGTGCGGCGATCTGGAGTCATGCCTGCTCCAGCAAGCGATCTGCCTGTGCGCGGGCCTCGGCGGTCACTTCGGCGCCGGAGAGCATGCGCGCGATTTCTTCCTTGCGGGCAGCAGCATCAAGCAGGCCGACCGAGGTGCGGGTGACAGTACCTTGGGACGATTTGGCAATCATGTAGTGCCTGTCACCACGCGCGGCGACTTGCGGGCTGTGCGTGACGGCGAGGAGTTGGCCGGCAGACGCGAGGCGCGCAAGGCGTTCTCCGATGGCGCTGGCGACTGCGCCGCCAACGCCGCGATCAATCTCGTCGAAGATGATCGTGGCGGCCCCGCCCTCTTCTGCCAGCGCGACTTTGAGCGCGAGAATGAAGCGCGAGAGTTCGCCGCCTGAGGCGATTTTGCCCAGCGGTGCAAAATCGGCTCCAGGGTTGGTGGAGATAAGAAATTCAACCGCGTCCATGCCGCCTGCCCCCCAGCGATCTTCAGGCAAGCGCAAGACGGCGGTGTGGAATTTGGCCGCGTCCAGTTTCAACGGAGCGAGTTCTGCTGCAACGGCCTTATCAAGCCGGCTAGCGGCTTCGGCGCGGATGACCGAAAGAGCTTCTGCTTTGGCCTGATAATCAAGCGCGGCTTCGCGGGCGGAGCGTTCAAGCGTGCCGATTTGTGCCTCACCGCCTTCAATAGCGTCGAGAGCTGCGCGCATTTCGATCATTTTGGCGGGCAGTTCATCGACCGTGCAATTGTGCTTACGGGCAGCCGCGCGCAGTTCGAACAGGCGGGTTTCGATGCGATCCAGCATGGCTGGATCGTGGGCAAGCAATTCAGCGGCGCGGGCAAGCTTGTCTTCAGCCTCGCCCGCCTCGACCACCGCACGGTCGAGGGATTCCAGAGCTTCGGCCAGCATCGGGTGTTCGCTGGCGATACGATCAAGCCGGCGGGCGGCACTGCGCAAGCCTGCCAGTGCAGAGTCAGAGCCTTCCCAAAGGCGTTGCAGTTCAATCAGGTCGCCCGAAAGGCGTTCACCCTTTTGCATATCGGCGCGCTGGCCGGCGAGTTCGTCTTCCTCGCCTGCTTCGGGAGCCAAAGCGGCAAGTTCGGTGAGGTGTGCGAGGAGCAAGTCTTGCTCTTCAGCGGCCTTGCTGATGGCAGCGCGGGCCTGTGCCAGCGCGTCTTCTGCTTTGCGCCATTTGCCCCACGCCTGTTCGACTGCGGCAACTTCTCCACCAGCGTAACGATCAAGCAAGGCGCGGTGGCCGCGCGCGTTAACGAGGCCGCGATCATCATGCTGGCCGTGGAGTTCCACAAGATTGCGGGCAATATCCCGCAAAAGCGCAACGCCGACGGGCTGATCGTTGATGAAGGCTTTGGAACCGCCATCAGCCTTTAAGCGGCGTTTGACGATCAGCGGTTCACCCGGTTCAAGATCGACGGCGGCATCGGACAGCGATGTACGGATGGGATCGGGAAGCTGGGCAAATTCAAACGTGGCGGTGACACTGGCCTGATCTTCGCCGCCGCGCACAAGGCCGCTATCGGCGCGATCACCCAGAACGAGGCCGAGCGCATCAAGCAGGATCGACTTGCCCGCGCCGGTTTCTCCGGTCAACACACCGAGGCCGCCGCTGAACGAGAGGTCCAGCGCTTCGATGAGCACGACGTTGCGGATCGATAGGCTGGTGAGCATTGCGGTTGATTCTCTAGCGGCTTGTTCGCGGTTCGTCACCTGTCGATGTCATGTTACGTTCTTGTCTTGTTTCACATGCGTGACACCCTGCCACACGGACGCAACGAGAATCCGCCAAAGCGTGACGAACTGATGAAAGGTGCGCTTCATGGCTTCTCGCGCGAAATCGGGCGGTTCTGTCCCGTTTAAATCCTCGGCAGATCTGTTTGCGTCGATACCAGCATGGCTGGACATGCCAGAACCGCGAGGGTTCCGGCCCAAGCGAAAGCTGCGCACAGTATGGATTTCCGACCTCCATCTGGGCACCCGGGGCTGCAATGCTACCTTGCTGCTGGACTTCCTGGCGTCGATTGAGTGTGAGACGCTCTATCTGGTCGGCGATATTGTGGATGGCTGGCGTTTGAGCAAGGGCTGGTACTGGCCCGATGCACACAACGAGGTGATCCGCCGCATCCTGAAGATGGCGCACCGCGGCACGCGGGTGGTGCTGATCGCGGGCAACCATGACGAGATGTTGCGCCCTTATGCAGGGATGGAATTTGGCGGCGTGGAACTGGCACTTGAGGCCATCCACGAAACGGCGGACGGACGGCGCTTGCTGGTGACTCATGGCGACGGCTTTGACGGCGTGGTGCTTTATGCCCGCTGGTTGGCCTTTGCAGGGGACAAAGCCTATTCGCTGCTGCTGCACGCGAACGGGTGGTTCAATGCGGTGCGGCGGCAGTTCAAGATGCCGTACTGGTCGCTTTCGGCTTATCTGAAGAAGCGGGTGAAGAACGCGGTCCAGTTTGTCTGCGACTTTGAAGAAGCTGTGGCCCATGCCGCGCGCGACATGGGCGTGGACGGAGTGGTCTGCGGGCACATCCACTGCGCCGAAATCCGCCAGATCGGCGACGTGACCTATTATAACGACGGCGATTGGGTGGAAAGCTGCACCGCTCTGGTCGAAGAGCGCGATGGCGCAATGTCGATCATCGACTGGGCCGAAGAGACGCGCCGTGCGGCGGCGGTGAAGGCTGCGCTGGCGCCCATTCCTGCACTTGAGGAGGAATTGGCATGAGGATCGCGATCTGCACGGACGCCTGGCATCCGCAAGTCAACGGAGTGGTCCGTACTCTGGCTGCTACAGTCGAGCGCTTGAGCGCGCGCGGGCATGAGGTTGAATTGATCACGCCGGGGCAATTCCGCACAATGCCCCTGCCCGGCTATAGCGAAATCCGGTTGGCGATGGCTCCACGTTTTGGCACGCGCCGCACTTTGGCCGACTTTGCGCCCGATGTGGTGCATATCTCGACCGAAGGTCCTATTGGCTGGAGCGCGCGGAGTTGGTGCAAGGCCAATGGCGTACCGTTTACCAGCGCATTTCACACGCGCTTTCCCGACTATGCCGCCGCGCGCACGGGTTTGAACGCGGACATGTTTTGGCCTGTCATGCGCCGCTTCCATGCGCCAAGCCGTGCGGTTTTGGTATCAACCCCGACACTGGCAGGCGAATTGGCAGCGCAAGGCATTGGCCAGACACGTATCTGGACCCGGGGCATTGACCGCACGTTGTTCCGTCCGGGTCACGCCATCCTGCCCGCACTAGCCGGGATCGCAAGGCCTGTGTTGCTGAGCGTCGGCCGGGTGGCGATTGAAAAGAACCTGACAGCGTTTCTGGACGCCGATGTCGAAGGCACGAAAGTTGTCGTCGGTGACGGTCCGGACCTGATCCGCCTGAAGGCGCGCTATCCTGATGTGCGCTTTTTGGGCGCGCTGCATGGCGAGGCGTTGGCGCAGGCCTATTGCTCAGCTGATGTGTTCGTATTCCCCAGCCGCACGGATACTTTCGGATTGGTGATGATCGAAGCGCTGGCTTGTGGTGTGCCTGTAGCGGGCTACCCTGTGGCAGGGCCACTCGATATTGTCGGAGCCGGTGGCTACGGGCCTGGCGCAGATTTGCCGATGAAGATTGGTGCGCTTGACGAGGATTTGAGCGTGGCCATCCAGAAGGCACTGCGCTGCGATAAATTGGGCGCTGCGGTGCATGGCGCTTCGTTCAACTGGGACCGCGCGACAGATCAATTCATTGATGCGGTTAGCGAAGTTGCAAAGCCGGTGAGGCAATTGCAGGTCGCCTGAGAATCATTGTTAAGAGGGAGAAAGGCCCGGCAAGCGATTGAGCTTGCCGGGTTTTTAGTTACGCCAAGTCGCGGACTTTGGGTTCGCGTGCCCAGTGGCGGACCGGGCCAACGGTGAGGAGTTGGTCATTGGGGACCACACCTTCGTCTGGAAGCACACCCGCCTTGTCGAGGATCACTTGTGTGCCTTTGCAATGGGCGATGGTTTTGCAATGGCCATAGGCATCCATGAACCACTGAACCGCCGCGCCTTGGGTGGCCAGTTTGGCTGCGGCGTCTGGCATCAGAACAGAAGCGACGGCATCAAACAGGACCGAAGGCGAGCCTTCCAGTTTGCCGTGGGCTTTTAGCGTGCCCCCTTTGACCGGAATACCGCCGACTTTGGGGGCGACAAGGAAGACCGTGCCGCCTTCGGCTTCGATACCTTTTGTCAATTCATCAATGGTCGCCTTATCCGAACCATCTGCAAAGAGAATACCGACTTTCCGGCCTTCAAATGTCTTCATGGCTTGCTTCTGGATCGACAAGGCATCGGATAGTGGAAGCTTGACCGCCTTGCGGGCGGCAGGTGCAGCCTTGGGCAAGTCCATGGCCAGACCATCGGCCACACGCGCAGCCAGATCTTCATCCACATTGCGCAGGCGTGAAAGCACGCGCAGCCGAACGTGTTCGAGGCTTACTTTCGAGAGTTCGAACACCAGTGCAGAGGCGATGTGTGCCTGTTCATTGGCGGTCTGCGAGAGGTAGAACATCGTCGCCTGGCTGTAATGATCGGCGAAAAGTTCGGCGCGGACGCGGACCTTTTCGGTGGGATCATTGCGTTCGGCGTTCTCGGCAAAGCTGGTGAAACCGGTGGCAGGTGCTGCGCGCGGGCCTGCGTCCTCGCCTGCTTCATCAAGGCTGTTGGGTTCGTAATTGGCGCGACCTGTCGGCACGAGCGTTTGCATCATCCCATCGCGCTGCATGTTATGGAAAGGACACTTGGGGGCGTTGATGGGTATCTGGTGGAAGTTGGTGGTTCCAAGACGCGATTTTTGCGTATCGAGGTACGAGAACAAGCGCCCTTGGAGCAGCGGGTCATTGCTGAAATCGATGCCCGGAATGACGTTTGTCGGCAGGAACGCTACCTGTTCTGTTTCAGCAAAGAAATTGTCGACATTGCGGTTGAGCGTCATCCGCCCGACGATATCGACGGGGATGACTTCTTCAGGGATGAGCTTGGTCGCGTCGAGCACATCGTAAGGCTGCTGGGTGGCCCATTCTTCGTCGAACACCTGAACGCCCAGATCCCATGCGGGGAAGTTTCCGCTATCAATGGATTCGAACAAATCGCGGCGGTGAAAATCCTGATCGGCTCCGGCGATTTTGACAGCTTCGTCCCAGACCAGCGATTCAAGGCCGAGCACTGGCTTCCAATGGAATTTGACGAACTTGCCCTCGCCCGCATCATTGACGAAGCGGAAGGTGTGAACGCCAAAGCCTTCGATGTTGCGCAGCGTCCGTGGGATCGCGCGGTCAGACATGGCCCACATGATCATGTGCATGGCTTCGGGCATAAGGCCGATGAAATCCCAGAACGTATCATGCGCGCTGGCAGCCTGCGGATAGCCCCGGTCAGCCTCCATTTTGACAGCGTGGACGAGATCGGGAAACTTCATCGCATCCTGGATGAAAAACACCGGGATGTTGTTGCCGACCAGGTCCCAATTTCCCGCTTCGGTGTAAAATTTGACGGCAAAACCGCGAACATCCCGAGGGGTGTCGACCGAGCCAGAGCCGCCTGCAACGGTGGAAAAGCGCACGAACACGGGGCAAGTTGCGCCCACTTTTTGCAGGATCGCGGCTTTGGTGAGGCCGGGGATTGCCTTGGTGCATTCAAACACACCATGCGCGCCCGATCCGCGCGCGTGCACGATGCGTTCAGGGATACGTTCGTGATCGAAGTGGAATATCTTTTCACGCAGTACAAAATCTTCGAGCAGCGTTGGCCCGCGCGCGCCTGCCTTCAAGCTGTTTTGATTATCGGCAATGTGGTGACCGAAGTTGTCAGTGAGCACGGAATGGGCTTTGCCGGTATCTAGCGTGGTATTCTGATGGGTTTCGCCACCTGCACCTTCATCTGTCTTATAAGAAGCTGCGCCCTGTCCCGGCTGATGATCGTGAAGCGCGTTGTCGAGTGTGGGTGACGAATCGGCGGTTGATGATTGAGCGTCGGGTTTCATGGAAGTCTCCGAACAAGCAGTGCGAAAGCGCAAGCAAAGGGTTGCGGCTTGAACGGTCAGTGCCGCGGGCGGTTCCATGGGCGGCACAATTGTGTGTTGGAAAGGTGTGGCAATAGCGGACTGATCTCGTTAGGTTTTGTCGCTCGATAAACCGTATGCCGAGGACGATTTTCTGTGATTGCTTGCTTTGCCGTTCTGGCAACCGCTGCCGCGCTGTCCGCGCAGGTGCCAGCGCAGGACATCACGGCAGATTCCGAGCTTCTGCCACCAGGCGTGGCCGCCGTCCTTGATGCGGCTTTGGCATCGGACGATGCGGCAGGGATCGAGGCGGTGGCGCGATTTGCGCGGCAGGCGCACCCGCAGACGATTGCCGAAATTGACCGGCGGATTGCAAACTGGCGAAACGCGGCGGGATTTGTTGCCCTTGCATCAAACTCTCTCTCGCCCACCCCTATGACCAACGCACCAGCTTTCACGCAGGATACGGTGGCTGACGCCGTCCCTGTGATCAGGAAATGGACAGGTGAAGGCGAGATCGGTGCGTTTACCAGTAGCGGCAATGCGCCCGGGGTCGGCTTTGTCGGAAGCGTCAAATTGCTGTTGGAAGGCCAGAACTGGCGGATCGGATCGGCGGGCCGCGTTGACTATCAAGAGATCGCAAACGTAGTGACGCGCGATCAAACCCGTCTTTCGGCCGAACCGAATTACAAGTTCAGCCAGCGCGGCTATGTTTTCGGGCTGGGCCAGTACGAAAAGGACCGTTTTCAGGGCTTCATGTCGCGGTACAGCATGTCTGGCGGATTGGGGTATAGCCTGTTTGCGCAGGACAACGCCAAAGTGAACGTCAAGGCAGGCCCGGCCTGGCGGCGCACGACAGCGACGACCGGAGAACAGGAGACCATCGTAGCGGGGCTGGCCTCGGTCGACGTCAATGTAAAGCTGACGCCTTCATTGCAGTTTACCCAGGATGCCAGCGCTTATGTCGATGCTCACGGCAGCACGCTTTATACGCTGGCTGCGCTGGATACGAAGTTGCTGGGCAAGCTGAAGGCGCGCTTTTCGTATATGGTGCAGCATGAAACCGCACCGGAAACGGGAGGCGTGGGGACCGATGCAACCAGCCGGCTGACGCTGGTCTACGGGTTTTAGCGCGGGGCCATACGTCCCGAGCCTTAGATGGCAGTGGTGCCCGGAGCGTGCTTGTTCATCAGATTGAACGAGCGTTCGTACCACTTGCTACCGGGATAATTTGCACCGAGAACGGCAGCGACCTTTTGCGCTTCGACCGGCAGGCCAAGCGAAAGGTAGCTTTCAACCAAGCGGTACAAGGCTTCAGGCGCGTGGCTGGTGGTCTGGAATTTGTCCGCAACGGTCCGGAAGCGCAATGTACCGGCAAGCCATTTGCCGCTGCGCTGGTACATCCGGCCGATTTCCATTTCCTTACCCGCAAGGTGATCATTGATCAGATCGATCTTGAGGCGGGCATCGGCGGCGTAATCCGTGTTGGGATAGCGGCGGACCAGTTCATTCATCGCGGTCAACGCTTGTTGCGTGATCTTCTGATCGCGGGTGACGTCGCTGATCTGTTCGTAATAGCAAAGCGCGATCAAATAGTAGGCGTAAGGCGCGTCTTTGTTGCCGGGGTGGATCGACAAGAAGCGCTGCGCCGATTGCACCGACTTTGAATAATCGCGCGAGACGTAATAGCTGAACGCGCTCATCAACTGGGCGCGGCGGGCCCATGGCGAATAGGGATGTTGGCGTTCAACTTCGTCAAACAGCGCAGCGGCCTGTTTGGAATCACCACGATCAAGCCGGTCTTTGGCAGCCACATAGAGCGTATCCACGTCGCGGGCGACGTAAGCGACGTCCTTTTTGCCTTTACTACCGGCACAGCCAGCGGTCAGTCCCATAGCGACTGTGGCAGCAGCAAGGATGGCGAGGCGCAGCGGGCGGCGAAGGCCGGATTGCGTTTGAGCAGAAGACGTCATGGTGACCCTATAGCCAGCCGGTTCCTGAACGCCAAGTGAAGTTCACCACCCCACCACAGCTTTCGTTGTTTATCGAGGGGACGGAGATCACGCGTCGGTGAACGGCGCTTCAATCGCAATGGGATCAGCCAGCGACAGCCGGTCAAGGATTGCGGCGGTTTCATCGCGCAACAGCAGCATCAAACCGCGCAACCGGCATTCAGCTTCGGGCAGGCAATTGTTGCATGTTTCATGGGCGTTGCGGCTGGCGCAAGGAACAAGCGCGAGGCTGCCGCGTGTTAGGCGAATTATATCACCATAGCGGATATCGACCGGTGGCAGCGCCAGTTCATACCCGCCATCGCGGCCACGGTGAGAAATCACGATTCCTTCACGCGCCATTTCAGAAAGGATGACGGTGAGGAACTTGCGCGGAATATTTTGCGTTTCGGCAATCGCATCAAGCCGAACGGCGCCTTGGCCCCAAGTACCGGCCAAGTGCTGCAATGCCCGAATTGTATAGCGCGTCTTTTGCGAAAGCATGGTTAAGAAATGGATGTTCGAACGCAAAAGTCAACGGGGATGGTAGAATTAACCCTTCGAATTTGGAACGACGCACAAGTGCGTACCCCGTGGCGGGGCCCTGCGAATTACCGCGCTGATTGGCCGAGAAACGCAATCAGATCAGCGCGATCTTGCGCATTGACCATGGCCGGAAAAGCCATGCGGTTGCCGGGAATGAATTTTTTCGGTGAAGCCAAATAGGCATCGAGCGTGGCTGCGTTCCACACCACGGCTTTGTCTTTCATGGCCGTAGAATACGTGAACTTAGGCATGGTGCCTGACGTACGCCCGACGATACCTTTGAGCGATGGCCCAAGCCGCGTTGCACCGGTGTTGAGATCATGACAGGCGGCGCACCGTGCGAACACTGTTTTGCCGCGCGCAGGATCGCCCGCAGGCTGCGCCGTTGCGACGCCAGAAAAAGCAAGCGCAGCGATTGCGGTCAGGGCAAAACGCGTCATGGCAGAAGATCCTTTGAACATAAACGATGCCGTAGGCTGGCAAGGCTTTCGCAGCCCTGAATAAGTCAGCCTTTTGCCGGAGCCAGCAAATAGAGCTTCATCAAAATGCGGAACAATTCGGACTTTTCCCGCGACGTGAGGCTGGATGTCACGACTTCTTCATGATGGACAATTGCGGCGCGCGATTGGGTCAAGACATCCTTGCCTTCATCGGTGATCCACAAGCCCCCTGCTCGCCGATCAAGCTTTGATGGCTCATTGAGCAGAAAGCCGTTCTTGATCAACTGGCGCACGAATTGGTGCACGGTGGGGCGTTCGATCTGGAAGAACTTGGACAAATCCGTCTGTTTAACGCCCGGGTTCGCGTTTACCAGCCACAGGATTGCAACCTGTTTTGGCGTCACCCGGAGCGGATCGAGCTGCTTTTCAAGCCGCGTGACGAACAACGTGTTCACCGTACCGACGTGAAGCCCGAGGACGGAATCAATACCGTCAAGATCCAGTTCTGGGACAACCGACTGCCGGGTAATCACTGCCGTGGCCACACAAGGTCCTTCCAACGCAAGGTGATCAAGTGCCCGGTTCAAGGCAAGTTTGCCAGAATTCCGGGGAATTTGATTTCGACGCCCTTAGTTAAGCCGACAATTTTGTGCAATGCGGTTTGACAACACAACAAAGCTGTACCGGATTGCCGTGAGCACATTAGCCGCGCAGTTTCCAGCCAATCTGGTTGGGTGCATCGGCATAAGGGAAATGATGGATGTTTGCGAAAAGGATCGGGTCGGTTACACTATCGTTGGCCGTTGCAGTTTGCCCGGTGTTGGCAGCAGACGGTCCGGCGGCCCCTGCACCTTCGCTGACATATGCCTTTTCGGTACGCGCGACTTTGGATCCGGTCGTTGAACAAGGCGAAGTTGATAGCGGGCGGCGGCGCTTTATTCCTGTCACAGGGGGCACCGTTGACGGTCCCGCCATGTCCGGAACCGTGCTGCCGGGGGGCGGTGATTGGCAAGTCATTCTACCCGGTGGCCTGACAAGCATCGAAGCGCGCTATTTCATCAAGGCCAGCGACGGTACAGTCATTGAAGTGACCAATCCCGGCGTCCGCACGGCAGCGCCCGATGTCATCGAAAAACTGGCAAAAGGAGAGCCGGTTGATCCTTCGGCATACTACTTCCGCACCACGCCGCGTTTTGTGGTGAAGGATGGGCCACACGGGTGGATGCGACGCAAGGTATTCGTCGCGCGCGGGGTACGGAACCCGGACAACGTGGTGATCGACTTCTATACGGTGGAATGAACTCTCAGGCTTCGACCGGCGCGGTGGTGAGGCCCAGCGCCGGAATGCCGACCGAACGCCTGCCGCCGTAATCGGTGCGCACCACGATCAAGTCGCTCTTTTCAAGGTGTTCCAGCAAGCGGCGGATGCGGCCCGATGAGCGGGTGCCGTAAATGGTGGCAAGAGCTTCGTCATCAGGGCACGGCGCACCTTCGGCCGCAGCGCGCGCCAACACGAGAAACGGGGCGAGCAGGTCATCGGCGACATCGCGGGCGATGTGCAACAGATCGGCCCATCGGGCTTCGCTGTCATCAGCGATACCAGCCACGGCCATGGCGAAGCGGCGGCGGAAAACGTTGAGGTCCATTCCCGGCAAGATGCGCAACATGCGACAGCGCACGGTGAAATCCTGATAAAGCTGGGCGGCAGGCTGGAAAGTGCAGTCCGGCTCCAACGCCATTTCTGCCAGCACGGCGGCAATGCTGGCGGCGGTTTCTTCTGCGGCGAACAGGCTGGGCTCAACCGGCGGTTCAACCTTTTCGCCCGCTGGCACAAATTCGGCGATCCGGCCGAGCAATTCATCGCTTTCCACCGGCACAACTTCCGGTTCGGGCGGGCGCGGAATGGGCTCCATAGCCAGTGGTTCTGACAGGAGGAGCGATTCCATGGCGGCACCGCCAGCATTGGGCAGTGGCATAAGCCCGTGAATGACGTTGCGCGCGCTGGTCTGCACATCGGCGATGCGCACACCGACCGGACGGCGGGCGATGGCGGGGCCGAGGCCGAGGAAGTGACCACGTTCGAGATCACGGATCTGTTCAGCCTGTTTGCGTTCCATGCCGAGCAGATCGGCAGCGCGGGCCATATCGATATCGAGGAATGTGCGGCCCATCAGGAAATTTGACGCTTCTGCCGCCACGTTCTTGGCAAGTTTTGCAAGGCGTTGTGTGGCGATGACGCCGGCAAGGCCGCGTTTGCGGCCACGGCACATCAGGTTGGTCATGGCTGACAAGCTGAGGCGGCGCACTTCGTCCGACACATCGCCAGCGGCTGCGGGCGCGAACATCTGCGCTTCATCGACCACGACGAGCGCGGGATACCATTCATCGCGCGGGGCATCGAAGAGGGTGTTGAGGAAGACGGCGGCACAGCGCATCTGCGCTTCGAGTTCGAGGCCGTCCAGCGTGAGGATGACCGAGGCGCGGTGTTTGCGGATGCGCGCGGCCAGCTTGGCGATTTCAGCGGCGTCATAGGCCGAACCATCGACAACGACATGGCCGAAGGCATCAGCCAGTGTGACGAAATCGCCTTCGGGATCGATCACGACTTGTTGAACGATGCTGGCGCTTTGTTCAAGCAGACGGCGCAACAAATGCGACTTGCCCGACCCGCTGTTACCCTGCACCAGCAGGCGGGTGGCCAATAGCTCCTCGACGTCGATCCTGACAGGGGCGCCGGACCGGTCGGCACCGATGACTATGGTTGCGCTCACGCTGGCTTCTGTGGCGTAGTGAGGCAGAGTCGGCAAGGCCGGACCTGCGCTATTTCCCCGACCTTATGGCAATATGAAATAAGACGGCGACGTGGCCATTGTATGCCACGCCGCCGTCCTGCGACCCGAAAGGGCTGAGGGGGAGCGCCCCTTCCGGAAACCGCTGATTAGTTGCGGATCAAGTGATCGAAGGCTGAAAGTCCTGCCTTTGACCCCTCACCCATGGCGATGATGATCTGCTTGTACGGTACGGTCGTCGCATCACCTGCTGCAAACACGCCGGGAAGGCTGGTGGCGCCGCGCGCATCGACTTCAATTTCACCGCGCGGAGACAATTCGATCGTGCCCTTCAGCCATTCAGTGTTGGGGACAAGGCCGATCTGCACGAAGATGCCTTCGAGTTCGACGGTGTGCAGTTCGTCGGTCTCGCGATCCTTATACACAAGGCCCGTTACCTTCGCGCCATCGCCGAGCACTTGCGTGGTGAGCGCTGAGGTTACGATGGTGACATTGGGCATCGAGCGCAGCTTTTTCTGCAAGACGGCATCGGCGCGCAACTGGTTGTCAAATTCGATCAGCGTGACGTGCGCGACGATCCCGGCAAGATCGATTGCGGCCTCAACACCCGAATTGCCGCCGCCGATGACCGCCGTGCGCTTGCCCTTGAACAGCGGGCCATCGCAGTGCGGGCAATAGGCGACGCCCTTGTTGCGATATTCATCTTCGCCGGGCGCATTCATCTGCCTCCAGCGAGCGCCGGTGGAAAGGATGAGCGTCTTGGTCTTCAGGCTGGCGCCGTTTTCAAGACGAATTTCGTGCAGGCCATCTGCGCCTGCGGGCACAAGTTCGATGGCCTTTTGCAGGTTCATCACGTCAACTTCGTATTCCTTGACGTGCTGTTCCAGTTGAGCAACCAGCTTTGGCCCTTCGGTGTGCTGGACCGAGATGAAGTTTTCGATGCCCATCGTATCAAGCACTTGCCCGCCAAAACGTTCGGCAACGACACCGGTACGGACGCCTTTGCGGGCAGCGTAGATAGCCGCAGCAGCGCCAGCAGGGCCGCCGCCGATGATCAGGACATCGAACGGGTCCTTCGCGCCGATCTTTTCAGCAGCACGCGAGGCGGCATTCGTATCCAGCTTTGCCACGATCTGCGCGAGGTCCATGCGGCCTGAACCGAAAGGCTGGCCGTTCAGGAATACGGTGGGCACAGCCATGATCTGGCGACGCTCAACCTCTTCCTTGTACAGTGCACCATCGATGGCGACGTGGGTGATATTGGGGTTCAGCGCAGCCATGATGTTCAGCGCCTGCACCACATCAGGGCAGTTCTGGCAGGTCAGCGAGAAAAACGTTTCAAAGTGCAGCGGGCCATCAAGGCCGCGCACCTGATCAAGCAGATCGGCGTCCTCCTTGGGCGGGTGGCCGCCGACATGCAGCAGGGCGAGGACGAGCGAGGTGAATTCGTGCCCCATGGGCAGGCCAGCGAACACGGCTTGCGCGCGGCCTTCATCGGCCCGGATCGCAAAGCTGGGTGCGCGTTCATCCGTGCCATCAAAACGGGCGGTTACCTTGTCAGACTGGGCCGCAATCTCTTCGACGAGCGAGCGCATTTCGGCCGACTTGGGCGATTGATCAAGGGTTGCGACCAGTTCGACCGGACGGCGCAGGTTGGCAAGATAGGCCTTGAGCTGGGCGGTGGTTGGGGCGTCGAGTACGGACATGGAAGCAAACCTTTCGGGCATACGGCACCGCACGTCACCGGCTGGTCGGCGCGCGGAATAGCGTTGCGGGGAGTATCGAGAAATCGTGGAACCGGTCGGCCGCCCAGCTTTGGCACGGCCCGTCCGGGGAAAACTGGAAGGAGTGGGCCCCACGAGGCCCGCCCCTTCCAAAAAACATCAGATCTTGCCGACGAGGTCGAATGACGGAGCAAGCGTTTCGCCGCCTTCTTCCCACTTGGCAGGGCAAACCTGGCCTGGATTTTCACGCCAGTACTTGGCAGCCTTGATCTTGCGCAGCAATTCGGTTGCGTTGCGGCCCACGCCTTCTGGCGTGATTTCAACGAGCTGGATCGTGCCGTCAGGATCGGTCACGAAAGTGCCACGGTCCGCAAGGCCGACGCCTTCGCGCAGGATGCCGAAGTTGTTCGAGATGGTGTGGTTCTGGTCGCCCAGCATGTAGTAGTTGATCTTGCCAACTGCTGGCGAGCTGTCGTGCCATGCCTTGTGGCTGAAGTGCGTGTCGGTGGATACCGAATAGACTTCGACGCCCATACCCTGAAGTTCGCCATAGATGTTGGCGAGATCTTCGAGTTCGGTCGGGCAGACGAAGGTAAAGTCGGCTGGGTAGAAGAAGAATACGCCCCACTTGCCGACGACGTCCGCATCGCTGACATCAACGAACTTGCCCTGATGGTAGGCAGTTGCCTGGAACGGGAGAAGCTTGGTTCCGACGATCGACATAAGCTCAAATCCTTCTGATTGGTCGGTTGGGAAACACTGTGTGATGCTGAGGTAGTGCATCGGAGTCGCTTTTTCCAATGAGCAATTCCGCCCTCATTGATTGAGTTAATCGATCAATAGCGAGATTATTGACAGTTCAGTTAGTGAACAATGCATTGTCGGGTTCGGTGGACTCATCTGATGAAGCGCTGAAAACTGAGGCAAAATGGACGTTTAGAACCTTAAAATGCATTTTCTGCAGGGGTCGTGGCAATTTGTGCACTTGTCAAAACGGCCGCAACAAACCAAGTGGCAAAGTGCAACGAAACGAATTCGTTCAATTTAAGTCACAATTGGAAGATCCATGGCAGCCTCCACTGAAACGCTCTCCCCAGCCGATGCAGCAACCAATTCCGGTGACGGACGCAAGAAGACTGTTGGCCGTGTGGTCATGGGCGTCCTTGCCCTTGGCGCTGCGTACGGGGCCTATTCGCTTTACGGTTATCAAACTGTCGGGCGGTATATGCAGGAGACCAATGACGCTTATGTGAAAGCCGATGGCGTCGCGGTGAGTTCGAAGCTTGCGGGATATGTTCGCGCAGTGCCTGTTGCGGAAAATCAGGCCATCGCAGCGGGCGGGCTTTTGGTGCAGATTGATCCGAGCGACTTTTCAACACGGTTGGCGCAGGCCAGCGCGCAAGTTGAAGTGGCGCGAGCAACCGAGGCTGCGACTTTGGCATCGATTAACGAAGCGCGGTCTGCGGTTGGCCAAGCGCAGGCGGCGCTGGCTGCCAGCCAACGCGATTTGGCGTACCTGAATGGCGAAGTCACGCGGTTCAGGCCTTTGGTGGTAAGCGGTGCAGAACCGCGCCAGATGCTGGACCAGCTGACTGCCAACCGTGACAAGGCCTCTGCCGATGTTTCGGCCAAGCAGGCGATGCTGGAAGCAGCAAACGACCGTGTGGTGAGCGCTCGGGCGCAAGCGGGCCAATCCGCCGCGCAGATCAAAGCGGCACAAGCGCAACGCGATGCGGCCGGGAACGATCTGGGCACGACCAGGATCACCGCGCCAGTTGCAGGACGCATTGGCAATTCAACGGTTCGAGTGGGCCAATTTGTCCAACCCGGCCAACGGTTGATGACGATTGTGCCCACGCAAGCGCTTTATGTTGAGGCCAATTTCAAGGAAACCCAGATTGGCCTGATGCGCGCGGGACAGCCGGTCAAGATCAGTGTCGACGCGTTGCCCGATGTGGATTTCCACGGAACGGTTGAAAGCATCACTCCGGGAACGGGCGCAAACTTTTCAATGATCCCGCCGCAAAACGCGACTGGCAACTTCACCAAAATCGTCCAGCGCGTGCCTGTGCGCATCCGTCTGAATGCAGGGCCTGAATCCCGCAAAGTGCTGGTGCCAGGACTGTCATTGACGGTCGAAGTCGATACGCGGTCAGCAAAATCTGCGGTCGAGGCAATCCGCAAAGAACAGGAACAGGTGGCCAAGTGAGCGCCCCTGCGACAACCTTGGATGACGCAGAGGCTTTACCCCTAGAGCCGGCGCAGCCTGAAAAGGCTAATGTTGCGGCGTGGCTGGGTGTTGCGGCAGGCGCCATCGGATCATTGATGGCAACGCTCGACATTTCGATCGTTAATGCTTCTCTGCCAACAATCCAAGGCGAGATCGGCGCGTCTGCGAGCGAAGGAACGTGGCTGGCCACTTCCTATCTTGTTGCAGAAATCATCATCATCCCGTTGACAGGCTGGCTGGCCCGGGTGTTTGGGCTCCGCCAGTTCCTCATTTTTGCGGCGACATTTTTCACCTTCTTTTCCGTCGTCTGCGGGCTGTCTACATCTCTAACAATGATGATTGTCGGGCGTGTTGGCCAAGGCCTGACCGGCGGCGCCATGATCCCGACCGCCTTGACAATCATCGCCACGCGCCTGCCCAAATCACAACAGCCGATTGGCACCGCGATCTTCGGACTGACGGCGATCATGGGCCCGGTGCTCGGACCACTTGTCGGGGGCTGGCTGACTGAAAACTTTAGCTGGCATTATGCATTCTTCATCAACGTCCCGATCGGTGCAATCCTTATGGCCCTTTTGCTCCTGGGCTTGCCAAAAAGCCGGATGCATCTGGACGAACTGGTGAATGCCGATTGGCTTGGCGTGTTGGGCATGGTGCTCGGCCTTGGCGGGCTGACCGTTGTGCTGGAAGAAGGCCACCGCGAACAGTGGTTTGAATCCGGGACGATCTGGCGTCTGTCAGCACTGACCTTGCTTGGTTTTGTGATGATCGGCATCGGTCAGGTTTATGCCAAACGACCCGTCGTGAAGCTAGCCTTGCTGCGCAACCGCGCGTTTGCCTCGGTGTTTCTGCTAGGGACAGTTCTGGGCGGATCGATGTACGGCACCGCCTATGTTATTCCGCAATTTCTGGCAGGCATTGCCAATTACAACGCGATGCAAGCAGGCCTGATCGTATTCCTCACCGGCGTACCGGCGATGATGATGATGCCGTTTTTCCCAATCCTTCTGGCGCGCGTCGATCTTAGGGTGATCGTCGCCACTGGCATGATCCTGCTGGCGACATCGTGCTACATTGACATTGAACTTACCGCTGAATCGCGCGGCGGCGATTTCGTTGTTTCGCAATTGCTACGCGGTCTTGGCACCGTGTTTTGCATGATGTTCCTCAATCAGGCCGCGATCAGTTCTGTTTCTATCGAAGATGCAGGCGACGGGGCTGGCTTGTTTAACGCCGGACGCAATCTGGGCGGGTCAGTCGGCCTTGCCCTTCTGGCTACGTTACAAGACGGACGCATGGAGTACCATCGTTGGACAATCCATAGCGCCCTGAGCGCGAATGATGGAGCAGTCCAAGGCTGGGTAAACCAGCAAACCATGGCATTCGGTGGGGGGCCTGAAGGCACCGAAACAGCCATGCGCATGCTTGATGGTATGGTTACACGCGACGCTCTGGTCATGGCTTTCGGCGATGATTTCATGGCTTTGACGATCGCAATTTTGCTGGTCACGCCCCTCGTTCTGTTTCTGCGCCCACTTCCCGAAGGCTATAACCCGAAGGTTTCGCACTGATGTTTGCAATCAACCTAACCCGCACCACCGGCCTGACGGCATTGGTCGCGGCACTGCTTTCAGGCTGCACCACTGTTGGTCCAAATTACGCAGGAGCCCCTGACGCAGCCCCGCAGGCCACGGGGCGTTCCGGCTTTTTGCGCGCGCCCGATGCGTTGGCGCAAGCGCCTTCAGCTCGGTGGTGGGAAAGCCTGAATGATCCGGTGTTGGATCAGATGATCAATGAGGCATTGGCCAGTTCGCCGGCCTTGGCCGCTGCGAACGCAAGAGTTGCGCAATCACGTGCATCGCTGGCCGCAAGCAAGACGGCTGCACTGCCATCACTGAACACGTCATTCTCTGCGCCTTATATCAACGTGCCAGGCAATCTGGTTGGTGATGGCGGGGGACGCGATGAATTGAATGCCTACAATCTCGGCTTTGATGCGGCCTGGGAGATTGATTTGTTCGGTGGCCAGCGCCGCAAAGTGGAAGCCGCAACCGCGCGCGCCGAAGCTTCTGAAGCTAGCGCTGCCGATGCTGTTGTTACTTTGTCGGCCGAAATTGCGCGGGCCTATGTCGGGCTGCGCGCAAGGCAAGCCATGCATAAGCTGCAAAGCCGTCAGGTTGAAATTGATCGGGCGTTGACGGGACTTGCGCAACAACGTCTCAAAGCGGGCACTACGTCTGCTCAACCTTTGAATGCGGCTGAAGCAGAAGCCTTTTCCAGCGAGGCGTCTCTGGCAAAAACGGGTGCAGAGATTGCTGTGCTGATGGATCAGCTTGCCGTTTTAACAGGCAAAGAGCCGGGGGCGCTTGATGCAACTCTCAACCAGGTAGCGGCAATTCCGTTGCCACCTGCCCGCGTTGCCGTGGGCGACCCGGCATCGCTTTTGCGCAGCAGGCCTGACGTCCGCACAGCAGAGCGCCAGCTTGCAGCAGCCAGCGCTGACGTGGGCATTCAAGTGGCCAATAGATTTCCGAAGATCAGCTTTCTTGGCCTACTCGGGCTTGGCGGACAGAACATTGGCGATGTGTTTGATCCGGGCAACATTGTGGGACTGGCTCTGCCCCGCCTCAACTGGAGCATATTTGACGGGGGGCGCGCTGAACGTCAGGTTGACGGTGCCAAAAGCGCTTTGGCCGAAGCCGAGGCCAAGTATCGGCAATCGGTGCTCGGGGCGCTTCAAGATGCCGAAGGTTCGCTTGCCCGGTTTGGCGCACAACGCATCGCCTTTGCGCGCGCACTCGACGCAGAGCAGCGCAGCGCGCATTCCTTGAAGTTGCAAAGACAACGCCTTTCTGCAGGGACTGGAAGCCTGTCAGATACGTTCAACGCGGAACGGATGGCGTTGCAAATGTCGATGGCGGTTGCAAGTTCGCAAGCTGATTTGACGACCGCATTCGTCGCGGTGGAAAAGGCGCTCGGCCTTGGCTGGCAAACTCCTGAGGCGCAGAAATGAGCCGGTTTCGTCCATTTTATAGTATCTTGATTCTGCCACAGGTTGAGGCAATATCTTCCCATGATACGCCGAAAAGGCGAGGAGTTGGGACAGATGCGCTGGATTTCGGATGCAAGTTGCCGTATTTGGCAGGCCTATTGCCAGGGGCTGGTTATGTCGAGCCCGGTTCCACGGCTGGACTGGTGGTGGACGTGCGAACGCGACAGAAAGCAGAGTGTCGCTGGTGATGGCAAACAATCCAGCCAAATCGACGAAACTACCGTCCACTGATCAGGAATATCTGACACCTGCAGCAGAGCCTTGTAGTCGGCGCGGCCGACCGTCGCTTGAAGAGGCCCAAAGATTACCATCGCGGATATTACAAGCGGGTTGGGAAGTTTTGGCTGAACACGGGTTCGAAAATTTCACGTTCGACCGCATCGCCCGCCACGCTCGTATTGGCAAAGTAACCATTTACAATCGCTTTGCCGGTAAAGCAGAATTTCTGGAAGCACTGCTGAAATTCAAGGTGACAGAACGCCGCATGTCGATCCTTGCGGTTGGTGCGCACTTACCCTTGATCGAAAGTTTCTGCCAGCGCGCCGTGGCCGTGATTGAAATCATGCTGTCACCCGAAGGCGTGATGATGGAGCGCCTGCTCGACTGGTGCGATCAGGAATTTGGTGATGGCGTGAAAAATTATCGTTACGCGATGTATGAAGACGCGCTTATCCATATCGAAGCGCAGTTGAAAGAAGCAGCCTCGCAACAAGGATTTGTCGTCAGAGACGTGCCGCTCGCCGCGCGTTTCTGGATAGAGGGCCTGCTTGGTCATGCGCGGTTTTTGGGCAGCGTTTGCAAGTTTGATCGCGAAGAGACGGAATGTTGGGCCCGCCATTATTCCGAATTCTACTTTGCAGCATGGCGTGCATGATTAAGCTGCAGATATGCAGGACGACAGCACCAATTTGAAGCGAACGGATCATTTTCTCTAAGCTGCTGAAGCTTGTTTCTGCCACCAAAGGATTGGCAATCTATCTCGCATTACCGCTGCCAGCGACTATGGTAAGCCGGTGTTTTCTAAGGAGACGCTTAACATGTCGAACAGTCCATGGGCGCATCACCGTAGCGCTAGCATTGCCGATGATATCGATTTCGAGATCAAAGGGCAGGAATTGCAGTTCCTTGAGATCGAGCTTGATCCGGGCGAAAGTGCCGTGGCCGAAGCCGGAGCGCTTGTCTGGAAAGACGCCACGATCGACATGACTACGGTATTTGGCGATGGCAGCGGCGACAGCGGTGGCGGCTTCATGGGCAAGTTGCTGGGCGCAGGCAAGCGACTGGTGACCGGGGAAAGCCTGTTCACCACCGTGTTCACCCATAACGGTCAGGGCAAGGCACGGGTTGCATTTGCATCCCCTACGCCCGGCGCGATTCTGCCAATCAAGCTTTCGGACATGGGAGGGACGCTGATTTGCCAGAAGGACAGCTTTCTTGCAGCGGCGCGCGGGGTTTCCATTGGCGTGGCGTTTCAGCGCAAAGTGTTGACAGGCCTGTTCGGCGGCGAAGGCTTTATCATGCAAAAGCTGGAAGGCGACGGCTGGGTGTTCGTGCAGATGGGCGGCACCGTTGTCGAACGTGAATTGCGCGCGGGCGAAGAATTGCATGTCGATACGGGCTGTCTTGCCGCATATACCCCATCGGTCGATTTTGATCTTGTGACCGCAGGTGGTGTGCGTAGCGTATTGTTCGGCGGTGAAGGACTGTTCTTTGCGCGGTTGCGCGGGCCCGGCAAAGTATGGATTCAGTCTCTACCATTCTCGCGCCTTGCCGGTCGGATGCTGGCAGCCGCAGGATCGCGCGGGGGGCAGAACCGTGGTGAGGGATCAATCCTTGGCGAGCTGGGAGATTTCATCGGCGGCAATCACTGATTGCGGTCAAGCGCTGATCAACGAAGAACGGGAGCATGGCTGCTCCCGTTTTTCACATCAACACGGTGATTGATCAAATAGCCCTACGAAGACGCCACCAAACGGAGTTGCGGGCGATTGGCAAGTTCCCAACCCATGTCACCTGTCCGGTTTTCGAGACTGTCCCTTAAACAATCAACAGCCATAGCGAGATGCAACGCTGCCATGGCTTGGCCGTGGGTATCAAGTTCACCCAATGCGTTGGCCAACGATTCATAGACCTGGTCAAGCGACCTTGCTGATGTCTGCATAACGACAGCCCCCATCCTTGTCTCGTTTGACCGACAGACCGGTTGGTCCTTCAAAGGTCATCGCGTTGGTCGCCTGTGCTTAGCGACACAATGCCCAAGAAAAAGCAAAGAATGCACCGCTTATGATCAAACCACGCGAGTAAGATTGCGGTCTATGATGGAGAGATTCGCAAAATACTTACAGTTCTGACAGTTAGCCAGACAAACGAAGCCGCAATGCAATATCTGGCTTTTCAAAAAAATCTGCAAAATTTCGTTCATTTTGGCCGAATTGCGAATATGCGCGAACGCAAGCGTATTCGAGCAAGATTTTGCGCCTTGCATAAAGTCGTCACTTCCGAATGATTCGGTTTTGGAGTGCAACCGCTGGCCAAGACCGAGGCACAAAAACCGGTCAAATGCCGCGCCAGATAATGCACCAGTGCTATGGCGTTAATTATTCCAAACCCGAACAGTTCGCAGCCGCGAAGACACGTTTTTGCAGTGCACTTTTGATGGGCACAAATGCGATTTCGGGGAATTGCTTTACCGGCAACGCTCCATGGCTTCGCGGGCGAGCCTTGCGAGCACGGGGAAAGCCTCGGCACGATCCTTAGCGCTGGCAGAGGCGGCCGTTCCGCGCAAATACCGCCCTTTTATGCCGTGAAAAATTGCCGCAAGCCGGAAATAATTAAACGCCACATAGAAGTCCCACGACGCAATGGCTTGGCGATTTGTGCGGCGGCAATAAGCGGCAACATATTCCGCTTCTGTTGGAATGTTAAGCGCCGCCAAGTCTACGCCTTCAAGGCCTGCGACGATATTTGCCGGCATGTGATACATCATCGCATGATAAGCAAAATCAGCGAGCGGATGACCAAGCGTCGAAAGCTCCCAGTCCAATACCGCAATCACGCGCGGTTCGGTTGGATGGAAGATCATGTTATCACAGCGGAAATCGCCGTGAACCACGCTGGTTTCATCACCTTCGGGAATGGCCGTTGGCAGCCATTCGACAAGAGCATCCATGTTGGGATCGCGCCCGGCCAACTCGTCTTCCAGATACTGACGCGACCAGCGGCCAACTTGACGCGCAAAGTAGTTTCCAGGCTTGCCATAATCACCAAGGCCGACTGCTTCGGGATCAATCGCGTGAAGTTGTGCGATGGTTGCGTTCATCGCATCAAAATACGCGGGTCGATCTTCACGGGACACTTCAGGGAATGTCGCGTCCCAAAAAATGCGGCCCTCGACCATTTCCATCACATAGAACCAACTGCCGAGCACGGCATCGTCTGTGCATAGGCCATAAACCTTGGCGACCGGGAAACCGACCGACCCCAGCGCCGTCAGGACCTGGGCCTCACGCTCAACCGCGTGGGCACCCTTTAACACCGGCCCTGGTGGTTTGCGGCGCAAGACATAGCTGCGTGTCGGGGTAACCAACTTATACGTCGGGTTTGATTGACCGCCTTTAAACTGTTCAACGCTTAGTGGGCCATCAAAGCCTGCGACGTGTTCGGTCATCCACGCGACGAGCGCTGCCTGATCAAAGCTGTAACCTTCACGGACAGGGGTGGTGCCCGCGTTGGCGTTTTGTGCGGTTGCGTTCACGCTGTTACCGGCTGTGCTTGGCGCCAATCGCGGCGGATCTTCTTGGCAAGGCTCCACTTATGGACTTCGGTCGGGCCATCATAGATACGGAAGGCGCGGACTTCGCGGAACATTTGTTCGACGATGGTATCGGTGGTTACGCCGCTGCCACCCATCACCTGCACGCATTTATCAGCCACGCGCATCAGCGCTTCGGACACGGCGACTTTGGCCATCGAACTTTCGACCGTGCCGAGCGATCCGGTATCGAGCACGCCTGCGCACCAATCAATCATCAGTTCAGCCTGCTTCAGATCAATCATATTTTCGGCGAGCATGAAGCCGACGCCTTCATGTTCGATCAAGTGTTTACCAAAGGCCATACGCTTGCAAGCATATTCCGTAGCGATTTCTTGCGACCGGATGCAACCGCCAAGCCAGCGCATGCAATGCGACAAGCGCGCCGGACTGAGCCGGATTTGGGCATATTTGAAACCTTCGCCGGGTTCACCCAGCATATGGTCTGATGACACGCGCAAGTTTTCGATAGCGATTATGGCATGGCCGCCCGGCATATTGCTATCGATCGTATTTGGGACGCGTTCGATACGGATTGCCGGATCGGGCAGGTCAACCAGGAACATACATGCCCCGCCCTGTTCATCTTTGGCCATGACAATGCCCACTTTGGCACCCTTGGCCCCGGTGATGAACGCCTTGCGACCATTGATGACCCAGTGATTGCCATCGCGCTTGCAAAGCGTTTGCATCATCAAAGGATCAGACCCGGCGCCGCCTTCGCTGGCAGGTTCGGTCATGAAGAACGCCGAGCGTGATTCGCCCGATACAAGCTGCTTAAGGAAGCGATCCTTTAGTTCGGGGCTGCCTACTTTGCCGAGCAGATACATGTTCCCCTCGTCCGGCGCCTGCGTGTTACACGCCAACATGCCGAGCGGAGACAGGCCCGAGCGGATCAAGACAACGGCAGTCTCACGCTGGTTCAAATGGCGACCGTCGGGCAGAATATGGGGCGTCAAAACGCCAGCTTCACGGGCAAGTGCGCGCATTTCGTGCACCATCTCGTCAAGCGGGGCACCGTGATCGTCACGGCGGGGATCGCTTTCGTAAGGGATGATGACATCGCGGACGAAACGTTCAACACGATCTGCAATTTCCAATGCAGCGTCCATGCCTATGCCCGGTGTCATTCGCACTCTCCTGTTTCGCGGTCAGCTTCGTGTTTTGATCAATCGACCCGCCATCTTGCAAGCGAACGATACCGAGCCACATACTGATTTGGCAACTCTTCAGAATAATAGCTACTGACAAGTAGGTATTGAGATTTCGGGTATCGAGGAGAAGCAGGAGATGCGATACCGTAATTCCTCTTTCAAACCGGCATTTGCGATTGGTGAAACACGATGGTGAGTGACATTCCAATTGTGAAATCACCATTCAAATCCCAACAAGAGCGGCGCGACGAGCGTGAGGCGAAGCGTATGGCGGTGCTGACTGCGGCGGTGAAGATGTTCAACGCCCGGGGATATCACGCAACGTCGCTTGATGACGTGGCTGCAAGTTTGGGAGTGTCGAAGCCCACAATCTATCACTACCTTGGCAACAAAGAGCGTGTTCTGGTGGAGTGCCTGACCTTTGGTATGGACCAGTTGCTGACCGCCGCCGCTGATGCGCGCGCAGGATTGGGCCGAGGGATTGATCGGCTGCGTGCGTTCTTGATCAGCTATGCCGAAGTCAACATGGAAGACTTTGGGCGCTGCAACATCCTGACAGCGAATGAGACGCTGTCCCCCGATGCCCGTGAGACGATCCGGCTACTAAAGCGGCGGATTCATGCAACGATGCAAGAACTGGTTGAAGAGGGTATTGCCGACGGATCGATTGCGCCGTGCTATGCCAAGTTCGCCGCACTGACATTGGCAAGCGCGCTGAATGGCCCCTCGCGGTGGCACAGTCCGGATGGACCGCAATCGCCTCCTGAAATCGCCGTCGCTTTGGTCAATTTCCTGACAGCAGGACTAGCGCCGCGCTGATCAGCGCGGCTTGTAGAAATCGCGGAAGCTGGCAGGAGCGCCGCATTCACGGATCGACGTTTCAACGTGGCGCTTGCGTTCTGCAACAAGCGAAGCGGACGTCAGCGCATGATGGCGTTCAAAGCCGACTTCCTTCGCGGTGAACGGTTTGGTGCCGGGAAGCACACTCTGTCCGCCGATGCCAAACACCATGAAATTCAACATGTCGGCCAGTTGCTGATTATCGCTCAACCGGCTTTTGGCAATATTGGGCAAGCGCAACAGATAAGCGCGGGTGGCAGGCGTGCACATCATGTAGCCGACACGCCCGCGCAGTTCTGGCAATTTGGCTGGGGCGGAAATCCCCTGCACGCCGTGACATCCGGCGCAATGTTCAACGTAGTCCGCTTTGGCAAGGTCTGGATCGGTGATTGCGGCCAGGCCTTGCGCAATCGTGGTCGAACGTTGGTCATCCTTGGCAGCAAGCGCAGGAGACAGCGCGGCAAGCGCTGCTACTACACCGGCAAGAGAGGTCCAGCGCATGGGGTTGGCTTACGCCGCGCCGATCATGATCGCGGTGGAGCAGTGGTATTCCATGCTGCTTGTACCGAAGCACCAGATCACGTTGTTGTTGAGTTGTGGCAGATAGACTTGCGTTTCACGGTCGGTGTTATCGCACCCGCACTGGCCGCAAGCAGGCTTGCCGCAGCAATCGCGATAGGCAATCATGTAGGCCTTGCCGTCTTCCGGATTGATGCAAGACCCGACCCACGATACCGGCGACGGTTCCGAACCTGCCGGGCACGTATGAACGCCGCCACCGCAGCACGTGCAAAGCGACCCGTCGATAGCGCAATACCGCCAGTAATCGCACTTGGTATCATCCTTGGTCTGGGCATTGCGCGCGAATGCGGTTTTGGCCTCTGGCGTACGGTCGGGCTTGGCTGCCTCGGCACGGCTGACGGGCAGGACCGGGAAAATGGGCGCGGCGACAAGGGCGATTCCGAGGCGCGAGATGATGCTCCGCCGTGAAGTGCGGCCAGCAAAGCGCCGCAGCAGCTTTTCGCCAATCGCGTCGGGATTAAACGTCTTCATGCAATTGCCCCCTATTCACGATTTTCCGGCGCTCATGCTGCCTGAACTTTAAGCTGCGATATGTAGTCCTGGACCGAAGCGATGCCCATTTCATGCGCAATGACAAGGCTTTCGAGATGTTCACGGCTGTTGACGAGGCCCTTGGAAAGGATCGTGCCTTCGCTGTCGAGCAGGACAGCATAGGGCAGTTTGCCAACTTCGAACGCCTGGCCAACTTCAGGGCCGTTGATGAAACGGTATCTTTCCAGTCCATGCTGGGCGATCATCGCCTGCTGCGCCGAAACTTCGTCATCACCAACGAATGTCAGGTCCAGCCGTTCGTCATGTGCGAAAGACCGCGCTGCGGGGATCAAGCCCTTGCACAGCGGGCAAGTTGCCGAGACGAACATGAGCAGGCGCAGCGGCATGGACTTTGCTTGCCCTCCAACGATGACAGACTTGCCTTCAAGCGTTTGTGCGGGAACCGCTGGCGCTTTGCTGCCAACGGCTGCTGAACCACCGCTGGTCGTGAGCGCGCCTGCAGGAGCGACACGCATATGCAGCACGCCAACTTGACGAGCGAGCGCGAGCAGCATCAGCACCAGGCCAAGAATGACAAGCCAGGAAATGACCTGGCTGACGATGAGGGCAGTCATCATCGGGAATTCCTTTCCATGGTAGCAAGCGGCCCTGCGGCCAGCGCCGCAAGCACATTGACCAGATGAGTCAAAAGATAGAGCGCGACACCGCCAGCCAGCGCTATCAACCATTCGGCGGTTGCAAAGGCAGGCGTCGTGACGAGCGTGGGAACGAGCAACATGGCCAAGGCCAGATTGCGGAAAACCAATGTACGGCTGAGCGGTTGGCGCAGTTCAGACCGGCCGCAACCGCAATCAATGTGGGCGCGGCCCCTCCCGATATTAATCGCCATGGCAGCAGCAAACGCAAGCAGCAGTGCAATGGCCGGAGCTGCAAACAGGCCAATCCCCACGACCAGAGACACGCCCACAACACATTCGAGCACAGGCAGCGCAAATGCGACGGGTGCGACCAAAGCTTCGGGCAGCAACCGGTAATTGGCGACGACACCGGGAAAGACGCGGCGGCTGCGCAATTTGGCAAGACCTGCGGTGATGAAAACAAGACCTACGCCCATGGCCGCAGCCCCACCGGTAATGGCAATGGCAGATGTGCCAAGCGGGTTCACATCGGCTCCACGACAGTGATGTGGCCGCCGCCAGCGTTCTCGATTGCATGCTTGATCTCGCCAGTCTTGGCATCAAGGATGGTGGCATTGTTCTTGCGATCAGTGATCATGATCAAAGCAGCATCGTCTTGCGTCACTTCAATGTTGTGCACCGGGCTTTTGATCGGGATGCGCTTCGTGACCTTTTTGGATGTCAAATCAAGCGCCCAGATTTCATCCCCGCCGTGCTTGTGTGTCCAGTATTCACCCATGTGCATCAGCACATAAAGCGTGGAGGTAGGGCGATGAAGCGCCATGACTTGCGAGCCGCCGGGGAACCACGCAATATCCAGCGGCTTGGTATCGGCAGCGCGCAATCCGGCTGCTTGCTGGATTGAAAAGGGTTCACTGACCACCGGCTTGGCGCTGATCGCGGCCGTGCGGACCATGCCGGTATAGCTCAGAAACACCGCCTGCTTCTTTTTACGATCATAAGCGAAGTTGGCAAAAATGGGATCCGCTGCCGCATCAAAGAAGGGTTCTGTGCGGGTAATCTCTTGCGAGGCCCCTTTGACCGCAATAGTAGCCAACGTGCCATCTGCGCACAGAGACGAGAAACCGACGCCGGGATTGGGGATCAGGTTGGCGCATCCGGGCAGTTCGATGGCGCGGACAAACTTGCGCTTCACCAAATCGATCACGTTGACTGACGAGGCTGGATCGAAGTTGTAATCGTAAGCGGTTTTGCCATCATCGCTCAACATGAAGTTGGTTTTCAACCCGCCAATGATGAGCCGCCCCGGTGTCGGAATTTCCGTGAGGAGCTTGAGCGTCTTGGCATCATACACAGCTACGAGATCTTGCCGCGTGCCGCGATTGCCCTTGGTCCAGATCGTTTCGGCAACGTAATAGACCTTGCCTGCCGGATCGATAGCCATATCGGAATCGCGGCCTGTTGCGATCATACCGATCATCTTGCCTGTGGCGGAATCAAAGATGCTCGACCCTGCCGAACCCCAACCGCCCTTCACGAAAAACCAGCCAGTTTTGGGTGGTTCAAGCGTGTTGACCGTCGCTTCTTCAGCCTCGGCCACGATCGTTTCGGCGAGCGCCGGCATGGCCAGCGAACTTGCGACAACGCCCGTCAAAAGCATACACGCCAACTTGCTGCGCAACAGCGTCATCATGGCCCCCTTAAATGATGATTGAAGTTTTGACGCATGTCCAGATTCGGTCAAGTTCCTTTTCGCAATTGCGAAAATTTTGGGCTGGCCTTGTTGAATCTGTCGGCCATCAAGGACGGTCAGCAAGGCCTGCAATTTCGCGCGACGTGATGGTTTGGGCCAGTTGAACCAGCGCATGCGCCGCAATGGCGGTGAACGCCCGCATATGGTGCGACCAAGGCTTCTCATAGCCCAGAAACGGGGTCGCTCCTTCCATCGAGGCGCTGATGTAAATCGCGACAGAGCGAACTTCGTTGGGAGTGAGCGCCGGGTTCAATTCGGTGACATATTCCGCAATGGTGTTGTGCACGCTGTCATAAAAGAGGCGCACGCGATCAGCAACGAATTCATTGTGATTGGCCAGGGCCCACAATTCGGTGAACAAGCGGGTCGTACGTTTGCCGCCGATGTCATCAAGGCAAAGGACAACGATCAGCCGAAGACGTTCTGCAGCATCAAGGCCGGGCTGGCGCACGGTGCGCGCCAAAACCTTGTCGTAATTGCCGATAATATCATCCAGCAGGGTCTGGATCAGCAGTTCCTTTTTGGGGAAATGATAGCTGACGTTGCCCACTTTCATGCCGCATTCTGCAGCGATGCGGCGGATGGTAAAGGCCCCTGCCCCTTCGTCGATCAAAACGCGCAATGCGGCTTTGATAATGGCATCAACCGTTTCAGCACCACGCACATAGGTTCCCGGACGCGGGGACGAAGGCAGTTCGGTTACACGATGCTCAGGTCGGGCTGGGGCCATAATTGGCGCATAACACCAGAGTTTGGTCTGCGCCAACCGCAATGACAATCAATCGACAAGTTGTGACAGTTCCCGCTTGTCTTGTCACCCTGAACAAGGCGCTTGACCACGGTGGCAACTCTGTTCAATTTTCACGGATAACTGTGGTGATTGGTCGTGTAGTAACGGTTTCCACCCCGGACTTTCTCCGGGCATTCAAGGACATAAGCCGATGAGCGTTTCCCTCACCGTAAATGGCCGCAAGCGCGTGGTTGAAGCTGAGGCTGACAAGCCATTGCTTTGGGTGCTGCGCGAGGACCTTGATATGCCGGGAACCAAGTTTGGCTGCGGTGCGGGCTTGTGCGGTGCCTGCACCGTCCACCTTGATGGTGAGGCTGTCCGTTCGTGCCAAACGCCGATTGCCGATGCCGCAGGCAAAACAATCACGACGATTGAAGGCATCGCCACCAACGCAATCGGCAAGCGTGTGACAGAAGCGTGGGCAGCGCTGGACGTGCCGCAGTGCGGCTATTGCCAGGCGGGCCAGATCATGTCAGCCACCGCGCTGTTGAAGCAAAACCCCAAGCCGTCGGCAGAAGATATAGATGGTTGGATGAGCGGGAACATCTGCCGTTGCGCGACATATTTGCGCATCCGTGCGGCAATCCGCCAGGCAGCGGGACTGGCTCCGGAGATTGTCGCTGCGGGCAATGCCGGCGGGGAGCAAGTCGCATGAGCAATGCTGCTGTCTTGAACCGCCGTTCCTTCATGGTCGCCTCGCTGGCGGGTGGAGCCGTGCTGACGCTGGATGCGACAGTCGTTCTGGCGGCACCTGCAAAAGGTGCGCCCGCCGATGTTTTGAACGCGTTCGTACGGATCAATGCCGATAATAGCGTAACCATCGGCGCAAAGAACCCCGAGATTGGCCAAGGCGTGAAAGTCATGCTGCCGATGCTGATCGCAGAAGAGCTCGACCTGGCGTGGGAGCAGGTGAAAATCGAGCAGACCGATGCGGACGAGACGAAATACGGCATTCAAACCGCTGGCGGCAGCACGGCGACGCCGCGCAATTGGCTGCCGATGCGCCAAGTGGGCGCAGCAGCCCGTGCGATGCTGATCGCAGCGGCGGCGCAACAATGGGGCGTTGAGACAGCAACACTCACCACCGCGCGCGGTGCGGTACTGCACAAAGCCACCGGCAAAAGCCTGACGTATGCCTCTCTGGCAAAAGCAGCGTCGACGCAAACTCCGCCCGACCTTGCCAAAGTTTCGCTGAAGGATCCTTCGGCCTTTTCGATTATCGGCAAGTCGAAGCCGGGCGTTGATGTGCCCAAGATCATCAAGGGTGAGCCGTTGTTCGGCATCGACACGCGCTTGCCCGGCCTTGTCCATGCTGCGGTGGTGAAGTGCCCGGCACACGGCGGCACTGTGGCATCGATCGATGATGCTGCGGTAAAGGCTATTCCGGGTGTCGTCGCGGTGGTGGCGGTTAACAGCGGCTTTGTTCCGGCGGGCCAAAACGATACCGTGTTGATCGTGGCGGACAGCTGGTGGAAAGCCAGCAAGGCGCGGGAAAAATTGGTTGTGGTGTGGGATGATGCCGCAGTATCCGGCTTTTCCACTGCGGGATACGAAAAGGCCGCCGCTGGACTAGTGGCCAATCCGCCACAAGTAAGCCTGTTCAAGGCGGGCGATGCGGATGCTGCGCTGATATCGGCAGCGAAAGTAGTAAAGGCCGATTACGAATATCCATTCCTTGCCCACGCCACGCTGGAACCGCAAAATTGCACAGCGCTGTTCAAGGACGGTAAGCTGGAAATGTGGGCGCCGAGCCAGTCTCCTGCCAACGGCAGGACCGAAACTGCCAAGCTTTGCGGCATCGCGCCTGAAGATCTGACGATCCATCTGACACGGATCGGTGGTGGCTTTGGGCGACGTTTGTTGAACGATTACATGGCGATTGCCGGACAAGTGGCCAAAGCCGTACCCGGCAAACCCGTGAAGGTCATTTATGACCGGACCGATGATTTTCGGCACGATTTCTACCGCCCCGCAGGATGGCACCGGTTTAGTGCAGGGCTGGATGCCAGCGGCACGATTGTGGCGCTGAAGGATCACTTCGTCACGTTCGGTAAGGACGGAAAAGGCCTGCGCGCAGCCGATATGGCAGCCACCGAATTCCCCGGCCCGATTGTGCCCAATGTCGATTACGGCGTAAGTTACATGGCAACCAACCTTGGCACCGGCTGGTTGCGCGCGCCGACATCCAACGCAATGGCATTCGTGTTCCAAAGCTTTCTTGATGAAGTGGCAGAAGCGGCGGGGCTGGATTTGCCGGAATTGATGCGGCGGACACTGGGCCAATCGCGTGAAATTCCAGGTGGGCGCGTACCGTTTCATACAGGCCGTGCGCGCGGAGTGATTGACGCAGTCTGTAAATCTGCCGGTTGGAAAGGCCGCGAAAAAGGCCGCGGATTTGGCTTCTATTTCTGCCACCTTGGCTACTTTGCCGAGGTTGTTGACGTGACGATCAGCGATGGCGTTGTGAAAGTCGATAAAGTCTGGGTGGCGGGCGACGTTGGATCGCAAGTGATCAATCCGATCAACGCGATGCATCAAGTGCAAGGCGCAGTGATCGAAGGTCTGGGTCAGGCCATGCTGGGCCAAAAGATCGTGCAGGAAAACGGCGTCGTTACTGCCGAAAACTTTGGTGACTTTGCGCTGATGCGGATGGAGGGTGTACCGCGCGAAATCGCGGTGGAATTCATCAAGACCGATTTTCCACCAACAGGCCTTGGCGAACCTGCCCTGCCCCCGGTCATTCCCGCGCTGGCCGGTGCGATTTATTCCGTCACCGGAAAACGTCATCGCCGATTGCCATTGGAGCTGATATAGCCCCGCCACAATGATCGCTAACACGCCTACTGACATTCTGCAGTTCATCGTCGAATGTGACGCTGAAAATATTGAAACGGTCTTGGTTACGCTGGTCGGGATAGAAGGCGGATCTTCCCGGGCCATTGGTGCGCAAATGGCTGTGGCCGCCGATGGGCGCCGTGTCGGATCTTTTTCGGGCGGCTGTGTCGAAGATGCGGTTGTAACCGAAGCACTGGAGACCTTAAGCGAAGGCTGGGGCCGGGTTGTGCGATATGGCTTGGGATCGCCCTATATCGATGTGCGTTTGCCTTGCGGCGGCGGCATCGATCTGCTGTTTACGCCGCGACCTGATGCCAGCGCAATCCGGACTGCCTTGGACAAGCTTGGCCAGCGCGAGGCCGTAGGTTTGGCCTTGGAATGTGATAGCATATTGCTCTTGCCAGCACCCACACCGCGCGCATGGGACGGGCAAAGCCTGCATCAGTCATATCAACCCGCTTTGCGGATTTTCGCGCTAGGCCAAGGTGAAGACCTTGCCGCTTTTGCGCGGCTGGGTGCATATTTTGGTGCAGAGGTTCATGCACTGACACCCGATCAAAACACCGTAAATTTGCTGAAAAGCGAAGGGATTCATGCCACGCTGCTGGCTACACGGAATGCTTTGCCAATAGCGCAAAGCGATGCCTGGACAGCAATCGTATTCCTGTTCCATGGGCGCGATTGGGAAGAAATTCTGTTGCAGCAGGCCCTCGCCCTGCCGTCATTCTATGTCGGTGCGATTGGCAGCCGCCGCACGCATGCGGCGCGGCTTGCGATGCTGGAAGAGTGCGGCGTCTCGCCAGAAAGGATTGCCAGTGTTCGTGGCCATATCGGGTTGATCCCGGCCACGCGTGATCCTGCAACCCTTGCACTATCCATCTTGGGCGAGATTGTGGCCGATTTTAACACGCTGGCGCAATGGTCACACTGGATGGGGCAGGCGTTGGCTGCGCCATCGACTGCATGACCGCGCTGGTCATGCTTGCTGCGGGGCGTGGGACACGGTTCGGCGGCGGGAAATTGAATGCACCATTGGCTGGAAAACCACTCGCACAGCACGTTGCCGATCGCCTTGGTAGTCTGCCATTCAGCCGGTTGATTGCCGTTTGTGCAGATGCGACGCCCGAACTTCCCGGTTTCGAACGGGTGATGCTAGCCCCCGCCGATGGGCCGCTTTCGCGATCAATTGCCGCAGGGATTGCAGCGCTTCGGGACGATACGTCAGTTCTGATTGCATTGGCCGACATGCCACTGGTCCCATCAGCACATTTTCAAGCACTTTTGGCTGCATTTGATGGCGATGTTGTGGCGTCGGGTGTCGGTGCATTGGCGATGGTGCCTGCCGTGTTTGGAGCGCGTCATTTTGCAGCCTTGCAGCAACTGACTGGTGACCAGGGTGCAGGTGCATTGTTGCGTGTTGCGCCAAGGATTGTGCTTGATCCGGCGCTGGCGCTTGATGTTGATACACCAGACGATCTGCTGCGTGCCGCGCGCGTTATTTTGGCGTCGGACCCGATCACATAAGGCAACAGACATGAGGCCACGCTGGAACTGACAACGGGTGGATGCCAAAACCGGGGCACTCCTGATCGACATACGTCAAACGGCCCATAGCGGGTTGGGCCCAGCACGGTATCTCTTGGCCCATCAAAATCCTGTGACGCTCTGGCCTTCCCCGTGTTTTGACGAAGAAGGCTTGCTGCAGCGAAGCCGAGCATTTTTCCGTGTTACCTGCGAAGACCTGGCCGCTGATCCGATGAGATTGGCGGCCATTTTTTGGTGCTTCTCAATCGAGCGGGATGCCATTGGCAACGAAAAACTCCATCACTTCACCAAGCCGGTGCTCATGCGTTCGCCAACGTCCAACGGCGCGAGAATTGATCGGCTGTCGTACTTGTTGGGCACTGGGCGTTGCAACCGCCGCTTCGTTGCGGTGAAAATCAAGGCAGGCCGGATCCCACGCAAGGCCGCAATGCGCCAACATGCGCCGTGATTGCACCTCTTGATCTGCGACCAATTGTTCGTAGCTGATCTCATGAATACGGCCCGGAAAGCGCTGCCGCCAGAACCCCATGATCCGCTGGAACATCAAAACGTAACGGGCTGTATCCATCAGATCATAAGACCACCGGTAATAGGGCGAACCGGTGGCAAACAAGTGTTTGTAATTGCTCCAAACACTATCCATCGCGCCGCGCCGGAGGCACACGATATTGGCATTGGGCAAAGCTTCGATGATCCAGCCGATATAGAGAAAATTGAGCGGAAACTTATCAACAAACCGCATGCTTTGCGCACCACTATTCTGGCGGGCACGCGCAAGATAAAGTTCCCCCAATGCCTGCGCGGAAAGGCTCGACAGGCCCGCGATGGTCGGCTCATCCAGGACAAGGCGTGAAGGCGTTTTTGCCATTTGCTTCACCGCCAACGGCATCGCTTGCAGTTCCCCGGCCGAGGTAACTTGCGGATGCGATGAAAGAATCCGGTCAACCAGCGTGGTGCCGGTACGCGGCAATCCAACTACAAAAATTGGCGCGTCGGGAAGCACACTGTCGCTTATCATTGGCAAGGTGTGAGCAAAGGTATGACGCAGCGCTTCAAACAAACCTTCGTCGCGGGTTATGTCGTAGTCAATGCGCGCCCTGTGTTCGGCATTGCCTTGGGCAAGGTGCGCAAATGCTTCGCCATCCCGCCCCGTATCTTCAAGTGCTGCTGCAGCCGCATAGTGCAGACGCACCGCATCGAGCGGGTCGGTTACAGCCTTTAACGCTGCTTCAATCTTGTCAACCAGCGCAGGGGTTGCCTTTCGCCTTAATCCCGCAAGGCCGAGATGCGCGCGACCATGGGTGGGGTTACGCGCAATGATCGCTTCGTATTGCTCGGCGGCATCATCAACTTTGCCAAAGAAGCCAAGCGTGCTGGCAAGGTTGAATCGGAAGTCCAGAACATCCGGCGCAATTCCCACGGCCCGCTCAAACAAAGGCAAAGCCTCTTCATGTGCACCAAGGCGCGCAAAGACACAGCCAATCGTATCAAGCACGAAAGGGTCAGAACTGGTAAGTTGAGATGCAGCCTTGGCAGCAGCCAGCGCTTCTGCTTCGCGCCGCGCGGTAATGAGAATGCGTGCTTGCTGGGCAAGGTATTCAACATTGGCAGGCTCTTCCGTAACCGCCAAGGCAATTTGCGCCAGAGCTTCTCCGAGTTTGCCAGCTTCAATGAATATGATCGCCGCCACAAAAGCAGCTTCGTGATTTTTCGGGTTGTTTTCGAGCGCTAGGGCAGCCTCACGCAGGGTGCGCGCCTTGTCTCCTGATGCCATCAATTGGCGCAGATCGGGTTGCACAGATCCAGTCATTCCGCGACGACAAGCGTGTCGGCGTTTGCAAAGATGGCAAGCGAGGCATCATGCAGATGAAGCATTTGCTTCAATACCGTTTCTGGACGACTTGATCCATGTTGCACGTCTGATCACCCTGACTGCGCCTACTGCGCTATTCCTTATTGTTGCTGCGACGCTACCCCTGCCTACTCCTGCCATTCGTACGTCTAATGACGCATTTCAAAACGAAAATGACGCTCAAACGAATCCACATTAGGCGGTGGGGAAACGGCGGACAGGGTAACCTCGCATTGGTTTGATCCGACGCAGCGAAAAACTTGATCGCATGGCCGAAACGCCCGGCAGACGCGCAAGGCAATCACGGTGAATTGCATCAAAATGGCCCAGATCGGCCGCAGCTACACGCAGCAAATAATCAGCGTTTCCAGACATGAGGTGGCATTCCAGAACATCGTCAAAATCGTCGACCGCGCTTTCGAAACGGTCCATCGCCTCGCGGCTTTGGCTGGTCAAAGTGATCTCGACAAAGACTTCGACCGTCAAGCCCAGCTTGCGTGGATCGAGGCGCGCGCCGTAGCCAGAAATAATTTCGGTCTGTTCAAGTGCTTTGACCCGGCGATGGCATGCCGAAGGAGATAGTGCGACCTTTTCCGCCAATTCAGCAATGGATAGCGCCGAGTCGGCTTGCAGCGCTTCAAGCAAAGCAATGTCTGCACGATCCATGACAATCTTTCCCATATTTTGACGATATATCAGAAAATATCACCAGAATTGTATGTGACCAAGCCGAGAATTTGCAAGTTCTGGCGGAAACAATGCGATATCCTGACGTTACGAGATAGGCTTGTGAACCCAAGGAGCATTGCCATGCGCGTCGGAACTGTCCGTGAGATCAAGAACCACGAGTACCGTGTTGGCCTGACGCCCGAAAGTGTGCGCGAATTGGTGGCTCATGGGCATGATGTGTGGGTGGAAACCGGCGCAGGCACTGGCATTGGTGCAAGCAATAACGATTACGTTGCAGCGGGTGCGGTGATCCAGCCCGACGCCAAAACCGTCTTTGATGGTTGTGAACTGATCGCAAAGGTCAAGGAACCGCAGGCGGTTGAGCGCGCGATGCTGCGCAAGGGCCAGATCCTTTACACGTACCTGCACCTTGCCCCCGATCCTCAACAGACAGCTGATCTGGTAAAGTCTGGCGTGACCGCGATTGCCTATGAAACCGTGACCGGCGCGGGCAATACCCTCCCCTTGCTGAAACCGATGAGCCAGGTGGCCGGGCGCATGGCGATACAGGCTGGCGCGACGGCGTTGGAAAAGGCCAATGGCGGGCGTGGCGTACTGCTTGGTGGCGTTCCGGGGGTGTTACCGGGCAAAGTTGTGGTTATCGGCGGCGGTGTTGTGGGCGTGAATGCTGCACAAATGGCCGTTGGCATGGGTGCAGACGTTACCATCCTTGATCGCGATCCCGATGTGCTCGAACGGCTCGACAATCACTTTGAAGGCCGCGCACGAACCCTGTTCTCTGGCAAGGCTGCACTTGCAAGCCTTGTTGCCGAAGCCGACCTTGTGATTGGTGCGGTGCTGATCCCCGGCGCTGCTGCGCCCAAGCTGGTGACGCGCGAAATGTTGGGCACAATGCAGCCGGGCTCAGTGCTGGTCGATGTTGCGATTGACCAAGGGGGTTGTTTTGAAACCAGCCATGCGACAACCCATGCCGATCCGACCTATATAGTCGATGGGGTGGTGCATTATTGCGTCGCCAATATGCCAGGAGCCGTTGCGCGCACCAGCACGTATGCGCTGAACAACGTCACCCTGCCCCACGCCTTGCGCATTGCCAATATGGGCTGGCAAGCCGCCTTGCACGCTGACAAGAACCTTGCTGCAGGCCTGAACGTGCACGAAGGCAAAGTCACATATGAAGCTGTGGCGCGTGAGCTTGGCTATGACTATACTCCGGTGGAAAACGTCTTGGGCTAAAGCAGACTGATTAGTTATCGCGCACGACGCCATAGCCGCGCGCCATGAAGTTCGCGATTGTGATCATGGCCATCAGGTCCAGTTGGACGACCGGATGCAATTCTTCCCGCGTATAACCGTGGCCTAGATAGGATTGGCCGCAAATGCGGATGGAAACTCCGGCACTGGCCAATTCTTCCAGCAACACGCGGTTCGGGTTGGGCGTTCCAATGCGCTTTGTGTGCGCCGCATCGGTCAACAAGATGGTGTCTGGTGCGCCGTGAACCACGATGGCGATGTCACCAGCCTTGGGCTTCACCCCGTTGGCAGCCATGGCATTGAGCATGCTGGCGGCACGTTGCAGCGTTTGATGCGGCTCCGCCTTGTCCCTTGGCGGGGCTGAGATATCGAACAAGATGCGATAGGCAAGCGCGGGATCAGGCCGTTCCGCAGCCCCCGCAATATCGCGCGGCATCCCGGCTGACGGCACAGCTTTTAACAGCCCCTGCCCGACCGCCGGCGACGCTAACAATGCCGCAAACGCAAAAACCGCAACGCGCATGACCGCTCCCCTTTTCTAAAAATTGCTCTGCGTAGTGATGTAGCGAATGATCGCCCCTTGCGCTTCACCATCATCTGCGATGCAGCAGTTTCCATACGATTGAACGGTCACGGATGATTTCGGCTGCTGCGTTGTGGCCCGGTGCGCCGGTTACGCCGCCGCCGGGATGCGTGCCCGATCCGCATATATAGAGGCCTGTGATGGGGGAGCGGTAATCTCCGTGGCCCAGCACAGGGCGCGCGGCCCATAGTTGGTCCAGGCCCATTGTGCCGTGGAATATATCGCCGCCGATCAGACCGAACTTGCGTTCGAGATCGAGCGGAGAGTGAATCTGCCGGGCGATGACGCTGGCTTTGAAGTTTGGCGCGTGCTCGGTGACGGTATCGATGATCAGGTCAGCTACGTCTTCGCGCACATCGTCCCAGCTTTTACCGTGGCCAAGCTGCGGCGCGAATTGTTGGCAGAACAGGCTGGCGACGTGTTGGCCCGGAGGAGCGAGGCTATCGTCCACGGTTGACGGGATTTTGATTTCGACAATCGGCTTTTTCGACCAGCCGTACTGCTGCGCATCGATGAACGCCTGATCCATGTAATCCATGCCGGGCGCGATGATAATTCCGGCGGTGTGATGTTCCGCCAAGGTCTTGCCGGGCAACACGGTGAAATCTGGCAATTCCGATAGTGCCACGTTCATGCGGAAGGTGCCCGAGCCGGTCTTGTAACCCTTGATCCTGCGGCTGAAATCCTCGTCCAGATCGCCGGGATCAACCAATTGGCGATAAAGCAGCGCGGGGCCGACGTTGGCGGCAACGATGGGAGCGAAAAGCTCTTCGCCGCCCTCCAGCTTAACGCCCTGCGCTTTGCCATTGTTGACCAGCACTTTGGCGACAGGTGCTTCGAGCGTGATCTCTACGCCTGAATCGGTGCAAGCCTTGGCCATTGCTTGTGTGATTGCGCCCATGCCGCCCACTGCATGACCCCACGCGCCAAGCTTGCCATTCACCTCGCCAAACACATGGTGCAACAGGACATAGGCAGAGCCGGGAGTGGAAACGCCCGCGTAATTGCCAACGACGGCGTCAAAAGCGAAAGCAGACTTTACGTGATCGTCTTCGAACCAGCCATCAAGGAAATCCCGCGCGGATTTGGTGAATATGTCGAGCAAATCGCGCTGGGTGGATAAATCCATTTGCGACAGGGGCCAGCCCTGTTGCGCCGCGGCAAATAACGAACGTATACCGCCGCCGATGTTGGGCGGACATTGCAATGCAAGATCGCGCAAAACATTCGCCATTTTTTCCAGTGCAGCGTCATATGCGGGATAAGCCGCAGCGTCTTTTCGGGAAAAACGCGCGAACTCGGCCTCGCTGCGCCCCGGACCTCCTCCCAGTTTGAGGTACGTGTTTTCGAATGGAAAGAAGTTGCTGATTGTGCGTTCGATCACGCGATAGCCGTAATCGTGAAGCGCCATGTCTGCGATGACTTTGGGCCGAAGCAGACTGACCGTGTAGCTGGCGGTCGAATTGCGGAAACCGGGATGGAACTCCTCGGTGACTGCCGCGCCACCAACAATATCGCGCCGTTCCAGCACACGCACCTTCATCCCCGCTTTGGCCAGGTAGAAGGCGCATACAAGGCCGTTGTGGCCACCGCCGATAATCAGCGCGTCATAGCGATTGGTCACAGCGTTTTCACTTGGCCAGAACAGTTTCCAGATTGTGGTGATAGGTCACGGCGGGTTGGCTGCAAATGGGCAGCGTGCAAATTCTTGCTCATTCAAACAGTTCTTATGTGCGCCAAGCTGGCCGGAGACATGCGCGCTTGCAACCGCTTTTTTAGGCCATCCGCAAATGCGAAAGCCCCGGCCACTTGCGCGACCGGGGCTTGAGATGCCTGCACCAATTGGAGAATTAGCGCTTGATCTTGCTCGTATCGAACGTGCCCAGACCGGGCTTGAAGCTCTTTTCGTCAAGGAATTGACGCGTTGCTTCTTTGCGCGCTTCGACGCCGCCAAAGTTGTGCAGCGCTTCTTGCGCACGGATCAGATAATCTTCGGCGTTGTCATAGGTCATTTCGGTCATGCGACGCACGGCCCACTTGGTGGCGCGCAAGGCATGGCCATCCTTCTTTGACAGAGCTTCGGCGATTTCAAGAACGCGTGCCTGAAGCTGATCGGCGGGCACCGCTTCGGTAACAAGGCCCTGCGCTTCGGCTTGCTTGCCGGAGAGGTTTTCACCCATCATCGCGTGATACACAGCTTTGCGCAGCGGCATGAGATCGGCAACGACTTTGGATGCGCCGCCACCGGGAAGAATGCCCCAGTTGATTTCTGAAAGGCCAAATTGCGCGTCTTCGGCAGCAATCGCGATGTCGCAAGCGAACAACGGACCATAGCCGCCGCCAAAGCACCAGCCGTTGATCATGGCGATGGTTGGCTTTTCATACCAGCGAAGGCGCTCCCACCACGAATAGGCTTCGCGCTGCGCCTTGCGAATGGCACCAAGACCTTCGGCTTCGGTTTCGCGGAAGTATTCCTTGAGGTCCATACCAGCTGACCAGGCTTCACCCTCGCCCGAAAGCACGAGGACCTTTACGTCATCGCGGAATTCAAGGTCGGCAATCACTTTGCCCATTTGCCGGTTGAGCTTCGGGCTCATGCAGTTGCGCTTTTCCGGGCGGTTGAATTTTACCCAAGCGATGCCGTTTTCGACAGTGAAGGCAACGGTATCTTCTTCTGCGCGTTCAATTTTCTGTTCGGTCATGGTTTGTCCTCTCGGGATAATCTTAGATGGGGAAGTGGCCGGGCTGTGTTTCCATGGTGATCCAGCGCAGTTCGGTGAAGCTGTCGATGCCAGCCTTGCCGCCGAAACGACCGTAGCCGGACGCGCCTGTACCGCCGAAAGGCATTTGCGCTTCGTCATGCACGGTTGGACCGTTGACGTGGCAAATACCGGAATGGATCTGGCGGGCAACGCGCAGGCCACGGGCGGTATCGCGGGTGAATACGGCGGCAGACAGGCCATATTCGCTATCGTTGGCCAATTCGATGGCATGGGCTTCATCGCGCGCGTGGATTATCCCCACGACAGGACCGAAGCTTTCATCACGGAACAGCTTCATGTCTTGCGTAACGCCATCAACAACGTGGGCTGGCATAAGCACATTGTGGGTCGTTTCTCCGCCGGTCAGCAATTGCGCGCCATGGGCAACGGCATCGGCGATCAGGCTTTGGCAATGGGCAACGGTTTTGGCATCGACCACAGCGCCCAGTGGCGTCTTGCCTTCACGCGGATCGCCGACGGCCATGGTCGCGACCTTAGCCTTAAAGCGGGCTGCAAAGTCGGCAGCGACGGATTCGACCACAATAATCCGCTCAGTCGACATGCATATCTGGCCTTGGTTCATGAACGCACCGAATGCGGCGGCTTTCACCGCTTCGTCCAGATCGGCATCTTCGAGCACGATAAGCGGTGCTTTGCCGCCCAGTTCCAGCAAGCAAGGCTTGAGATGTTCGGCCGCGCGCTTGGCAATGATCTTGCCAACGGCAGTGGATCCGGTGAAGTTGATGCGCTTAACAGGCCGTGCGTCAATCAATGCGCCAACAACCTCTGGCGCGTCAGCCGGTGCATTGGTTACGACATTGACCACGCCGTCAGGAAAGCCTGCGTCGGCAAAAGCCTCAATGATCAGAGAATGCGTCCGCGGGCATTGTTCCGATGCCTTGAGAATCACTGCGTTGCCGCAGGCGAGTGGCACGGCAATTGCGCGTACACCCAGAATGATGGGGGCGTTCCAAGGGGCGATACCGAGAATTACGCCAACAGGTTCACGCAATGCCATGGCCACGCAGCCGGGCTTGTCAGACGGGATCACTTCGCCCGAAATCTGGGTCGTGAGTGCGGCAGCTTCGCGAACCATCGATGCTGCGAGACCAAGGTTGAATAGCGCCCAGCCTTTGGTTGCGCCGATTTCGCCCATCATCGCTTCGACGAATGCATCAGTGCGGGCTTCAAGTGCGGTCGCAGCTTTCATCAGGACGGCGCGGCGGGCATTGGGTCCCATTGCGGCCCAAGCTGGAAATGCCGCCGCTGCGCGGGCGGTTATCGCTGGAATATCTGCCGCGGTCATTGCTTCTGCTTGCGAAGCAACCGCTCCGGTCATCGGGTTGATGCGTTCAAACAACATGGCGTCTCTCCCTTTATGTTATGATTTATAGCAATCCTTCAGCAGCCATGCAACATCAGAATAGGCCCGGCATTGGATGCGCACGGATTGCAGGAGTTTGCGACTGCCCGCGACGGTAGTTGCATTTTATGCAACAATTCTGATGCATTTCGCACTTGCACAAAAAGGATATGCCGCCCAATCAGGACAGGCCTTTCAGGCATCCTCTCCCAACCTTTCAAGGGCCGCCCGGCAACGGTGCGGCCCCTTTTTTTGGCCTGTAGCAGGGAGAGACTGAGGTGCGGCAACGCTGCCGTTGTAGCAGTGCCCATTGGGGCAGGTGCCACTTGTTCCGCTATCTTAACGGATTTTCAGCGCGTGGGTTTTAGCCGCCCAGAACTTTGATCGCCATGGCAGCGGCGGCTGCGCGGGTTTCAACGCCCAGCTTTTCATAAATGCGCTCAAGGTGCTTTTGCACGGTGCGCGGGCTGATCAACAGGACTTCTGAAATCATCCCGTTGGATTTGCCATAGCTTATCCAAAGCAGAACTTCAGCCTCGCGGTCGGTCAGAGACAAGCGCTGCTGGAGTTTCATCACGTCTGCTTTGGGGTTCAACTCGTTCAGCCGGATCAAAATCTCGTTCTCGCGGTATTGCGCGATAATGACGAGTTCGAGGGTGTTTTCGCCCTGATCGACTTTGGCCGAAGCGCCTTGTGGCGTCGTGCTTCTGCCTAACAAGCGCTCAAGCGGAGCGCGCAAGATGCTGGGCAGCGCGCCCTTTTCACGGTTCCAATCCGGGCTAACCCGGCTGATCGCCTGTTCGGCCATTGGCGTGCACCACAACAACAGACCACGGTTGTCAGTTGCCATCATCAAGCGCCCGGTGGCATCAAGGCCCGCAGCACCTGCCTGCATGGCGCGGGCATGACCGATGTGGACGCGCACGCGCGCAAGCAATTCATGGACGTTTACGGGCTTGCGCAAATAATCGACACCGCCAACCTCGAAGCCTTCGATCACATGCTCATTCTCGGTCAAGCCAGTCATGAACATGACCGGCACATGGACGAGGTTGGGCCGCGCCTTGATGCGGGCAGTCGTTTCGAAGCCGTCGAAGCCCGGCATCACTGCGTCCATCAGGATCAAGTCTGGAACGACATGTTCGAGAAGATCGAGTGCGGAATTGCCGGACGTGGCAACCAGCACGGTGATTCCTGCCCCTTCGAGCGTATCGGTGAGGAAACGCAGGGAGTCGGGTTTATCGTCCACGACGAGGACTGTATCGCGCCGTGCACTGCCGCCACTCATCTTACAAATCCTCCAACGTCCGCCCGAGCGCGGTTAGATCAAACCGGTCAAGGCAGTCGTAAAGCTTCGCAACCAGCAAGGCAGCACTGGGGTCTGCACGCTCAAGATTTCGAATTTCTTCTTCCATTGCGCGTACATGCCCAATTCGCAACAGCGATTTCAATTTTTCCGTGTGGACCCGTGCGGCGTCAGAAAGCGAAGCATCGGCCGCTACATCGCCGGACTGCGGAGATGGGACAGCCTTGGGCCAAATCCAGTTAAGCACGAGCAGCCGCCCCAAGACATCGATCAGGACTGACAGGTCTATCGGCTTGAGCAGAAAATGGTCATGGTTGGCAGCTTGCCCGTCCAAGCCGTGCCGTTCATCAGCATTAGCCGACAACATCAATATGGCCAAGCTGCGGCCATGGACTGCGCGCAGATGCGCCGCCGTTTCCCAACCGGATATTCCGGGCATGCTGACATCAAGGATAACCGCATCAAACTGGCCGCGCTCTGCCATAGCCAAGGCGGTGTGCCCATCGCTGGCATGGGCGATTTCGAACCCAAGTTCCCCCAATGCGCTGCGCAACAAAGACAGGTGATCAGGGTTATCATCGACAAGCAACAATGACCGGCGTTCGCCGGTGTAGCCTGTCGGGCGCAAAATAGCCCCGGCCTTGCTTTCAACGAAGCCTGAAACCTGCGGCATCAACAAACGCAATTTGAAGCAAGACCCTTGGCCTGCGATGCTTTGCACCTGCAAATCGCCGCCCAACATTTGCACAATTGCGCGGGAAATAGCGAGGCCAAGCCCCGCCCCCGCATTCCCGCTGTGTGGAGTATCGCCGCTGCGTTCGTAAGGTGCGAAGACCTGCTCTTGTTGCGCTTCGCTTATGCCGGGCCCTGTATCGCGCACTTCGAAAGTGGCAGTTTGCCCTGACCAGCCAAGCGCCAACACCACTTCGCCGTGATCTGTAAACTTGACCGCGTTCGAGACAAGATTGATCAGGACCTGGCGAACCCGGCGCGTATCCATGCGCACAAATTCGGGCAAACGTTCGGGCAGTTCACACCTGAATACGAGCCCCTTTTGCTCTGCTTGTGGACGGAACATTTCAGCCACTTGTTCAACCAATGGGGCAAGCCGCACAACGGCGCTGTCAATGCGCACGACGCCCTGTTCAACCGAGGCAATATCCAGCAATCCCTCAACCAGATTGGTCAGGTGTTCAGCGCTGCGGCGAATGATGCGGGCGGCGTCTTTGGGATCAACCGCCGCTTCCTGCTCAATCAACTGGGCGTACCCGTAAATGGCATTCAGCGGCGAGCGAATTTCGTGGCTTACATTGGCAAGATAGCGGCTTTTCGCAGCACTGGCTGATTGCGCGGCTTCAAGGTCGCGTTGCATTTTCTCCGCAGCTTGGGGATCAAACATCTTGCGTTGAAGGGCAATCGTGCCACCGGAAACCAGCAGGCACAGGCCAATAGAAATGGCCAAATGCGCTGGCCAACTTTCCCCGGCGAAAAACACACCCAATGCAATAAGAACAACAATGCCCAACAAGATTGTCGGCAGCGCGATGGAAGCGATGCGCGCAGTGCCCGCATCACGCTCGCCTTTGGCTAACGTCCCGTCTGAGGAAACATAGCGGATCGGGCCAAAGTTCACACTTTGACCCAATCGTTACCATGGACCAACCCTGTTTGGTCCTTTGCGCAAGTGACCATCTTTTAGACCCCATGCGCCCGTTGTTGTTATTGGTGCGCTTCCCTTTTGTGCACTGCAAACGAATGTAACTCAAGCCCTGAACTTTTGGGCTATTTTCATCAAGTGACCGAATGAAATTGCTTCTCAGATGACCTGGTCACGTTGCAGCCGTTGCAACAACCGCACAGCTACAGAATGACGGATCGCCTTGCCTTCGCGCAGCTTGACCCATGTATTCAATCCGATCCCAAAGTGGGTTTGAATGACTTCAGGTTTTTGGCTTTGCAGGACCGATGCCATCTTGTTGACCACAGTGGGTTCAACTTGAGTAAGACGTTGGATAGTCATATTCCCTCACACGTTCGGTTTATGGCGCCAGCATATTTTGCAGCGCAGCACATGGGATACGTCATTTACCGCATGTCATTCCCGTACATATGTCATAATTTGGGGGCTTAACTCCGTGGCATTGAAAAGAGCCTGAATTTGCAGGACGCGAGGCTTTCCGGCTAAAACAGGCGCTTAACAACACCATTTTCACGCTAGCGAATCAGCCCAGCTTCACTATGGCCGCGCTTCACCGCCCGTTGGCGGCCCGATGGAGTTTTTCGATGCGGCGAATCGCCCCTGTTGCGACCTTTGCTTTGCCTTTGCCATTGCTGATCCTTGCTGCGCCGGCAGTTGTGCAAGCTCAGGACATCGTCGTCATCGGCGCAGGGCTGGAAGCGCCTCCTGCCGCACCTGCTTATAATGCCCAGACGATTGACCGTGATCGACTGCTGGAAACAGCATCAGGTCGCCTCGAAGATGCCCTTTCATCTGCCGCAGGATTCCAACAGTTCCGGCGTTCCGATAGCCGTTCGTCGAACCCCTCGGCGCAAGGTGTGACGCTGCGCGCCTTGGGTGGAAATGCGACCAGCCGAACGCTCGTGCTTTTGGACGGCGTCCCTATGGCAGACCCGTTCTTCGGATTCATCCCGTTCGGCGCCATTGCGCCGGAACGGCTGGCTTTAGCGCGCATAACCCGCGGCGGTGGAGCAGGCGCATTCGGTGCAGGTGCCGTCGCCGGAACGGTCGAACTCGACAGCGCCAATGCTGATCAACTCGGGCTTATCCAAGCGAGTTTGACTGGCAACGATCGCGGTGAAACCGAAGCGTCGGGCACGTTTGCCCCACGCCTTGGTCAAGGGTTTGCTGTCTTGTCTGGCCGTTGGGATCGCGGCAAGGGTTTCTGGACCACGCCGGAAAATCAGCGCGTGCCGGCAAGTGCGCGGGCATCGTTTGATTCATGGTCCGCAGGCCTTCGTGCGGTAGCGCCCATTGCACCCGATATTGAACTGCAACTGCGCGGACTGGTGTTCGAGGATCGCCGCACATTGCGGTTTGCCGGAGCCGATACTGCATCGACCGGACAAGATGCATCGCTGCGTTTGGTGGGTCGGGGCAATTGGGCATTTGATGTGTTGGCCTATGTGCAGGCGCGCAATTTCTCGAACATCGTGATCAGTTCAACGAGCTTCCGCAAGACGCTGGACCAACGCGCGACGCCATCCACCGGGCTTGGCGGCAAAGCTGAGTTGCGGCCGCCGGTCGGTGGCAATCACGTGCTGCGGCTTGGGGCCGATTTGCGCCTTAACGATGGCGATATGGCTGAAGACGCCTTCTCCGCCGTTACCGGCCTTGTCACCGCGCGGCGCCGTGCGGGAGGGCAGACTGGTGACCTTGGGCTGTTCCTTGAAGATGACTGGACGTTGGGGCGGCTGGTGCTGACTGCGGGCGCGCGGGCGGATCGTTGGTCCATCAGTGAAGGGTACTTTATTGAAACCACGCCTGCCGGAACGCCGACGACCAATCTTGCATTCGCAAACCGCCAGGCATGGCAAAGCAGTTTTCGCGGTGGAGCGGTGGTTGCTGCCACCACCGCGCTATCGTTGCGCGGCGCTGCCTATACGGGCCTGAGGCTACCGACGCTCAATGAATTATACCGCTCGTTCAACGTTGTTGCACCGCGCAGTGGCGGCGGCGTTACAATCACGTCCACCCAGCGCAATGATGCGTTGCGGATCGAACAACTTGAAGGGTTTGAAGCAGGGTTGGACATCACCCCCCTGCCCGGCGTGTCGTTAAGCGCGACCGCGTTCGACAATCGCATCAAGCACGCCATTGCCAACGTCACGTTGGGCGTAAGCGGCAATACGGTTACCCGTCAGCGTCAGAATGTTGACGCGGTTCATGCCCGCGGAATTGAGTTGGGCGCAAGAGTACGGGCGGGCAAAGTATCGTTCGACGGATCGTTAGCCTACACCGACGCCGAGATGGATGCGTCTGGCGCATCGGCCTCGCTGAATGGCAAACGCCCTGCGCAAACTCCGCGTTGGGCGGGTACTGCGACCGTGTCCTATCGACCTGCAGCACGATGGGCGCTGGGGCTGACTTTGCGGCATATTGGCAGCCAGTTTGAAGATGATCTTGAGACGGATCTGCTGCCGCCGGCAACGACCATCGATGCTTTTGCGCAAGTGCCCTTGCATGGCCCGGTCAGCCTGATTCTGCGCGGAGAAAACCTGGGCGGCGAAACGATTGTTACGCGGCTGCAGGATGGTTCGATGGATATTGGCACCCCGCGCACGTTCTGGGCAGGCATCCGCATCGAGATCCGTTGATACACGCAGACGTATTCACCCCGACTTTATGAGCAACCTTGTCTATCGCGCTCCATGTGGAGAGTGTGACAAAAACGACCATTAAACAGCTGGCTCGACCGGGCGGAGCTCTGCGTTGCGGGGTAGCCTGCGCCACTATCGCTGATTTCCTTTCAGGAAATTTTGCGTCGCGCCCAATTCGCCGCTTGCCGTCGGCGCGCGCACTGTCATACCAAATACTCAGGGGGTTTGATGAAACGCCGTCCGGCATCGCAAGGAGCGACCACGCGTCATTCCGTTACAAGTGCGGGCAGATGGCGATGAAAGGCCGGTGCAAAGGGTTCCGGTTCGCAGGTGGCATTGCCCGCCTTTGCGACGGAAGCAACAGGGTGGGACGTGTACCATGAGCCTCGACATCAATTCCAAGGCTGCGCAGATTGACGCGCAAATCCTTGATGTACTGCGTCATCGCGTGGGCAAGGATGAACGCGCCGCCAAACCGCATGACTGGTACACCGCAACCGTGCTGACATTGCGCGATGCCATCATTGACCGATGGATGGAATCCACCCGCAAGACATATGCCGAAGGTGCCAAGCGGGTCTATTACCTCAGCCTTGAATTCTTGATCGGTCGGTTATTACGCGATGCGCTGTCGAACATGGGCCTGACGCGGGACATGGAAAAGGCCCTGCGCGAACACGGGTTCGATCTTGCAGCGCTTGAGGACCTTGAGCCTGATGCGGCGCTGGGCAACGGTGGGCTTGGCCGCCTTGCTGCCTGCTTCATGGAAAGCCTCGCCAGCCTTGATATCCCGGCTTACGGCTATGGCATCCGCTATGTGAACGGTATGTTCCGCCAGAGGATTGACGATGGCTGGCAGGTCGAACTGCCCGAAACATGGCTGAGTCATGGCAACCCTTGGGAATTTGACCGTCGCGAAAGCGCCTATATTATCGGCTTTGGCGGAGAAGTGGTTGACGTTGGCGATGGCGTGGAATGGCGTCCGGCGGAAAAGGTGGAAGCCAGCGCAGTGGATACGCCGGTCGTTGGCTGGCGCGGAAAACGCGTGAATACGCTGCGTTTGTGGACAGCCCATTCGTTCGATCCGTTGAAACTTGATGCGTTCAATGCGGGCGATCATTTGGGCGCGTTGACCGATCAGATGCGCGCCGACAGTCTTGTGCGTGTGCTTTATCCTGCTGACTCAACCCCCGCTGGTCAGGAATTGCGGTTACGGCAGGAGTACTTCTTCACCTCGGCTTCAATCCAGGACATCGTACGCCGCCACGTGCAGCTTCACGAAGATATCCGCACCCTGCCTGATAAGGCCGCCATCCAGCTAAACGATACGCACCCGGCCGTTGCTGTTGCTGAACTGATGCGCCTGATGGTCGATGTCTATGGCCTTGAATTCAGCGAAGCGTGGGAAGTGACCAAGGCGACCGTTGGTTATACCAACCACACGCTGCTGCCCGAAGCACTGGAATCATGGCCGCTGCCATTGTTTGAACGCCTACTGCCGCGCCACATGCAAATCGTTTACGCGATCAACAGCCGCGTTCTGCGTGAAGCGCGCAAGGCTGGTATGGATGACCGGGCAATCTCTGCGATCAGCCTAATTGACGAAGGTGGCGAACGCCGTGTGCGCATGGCCAACCTTGCATTTACTGGCGCACACAGTGTCAATGGCGTGGCCGCGCTGCACACCGACCTGATGAAGTCCACCGTCTTTTCAGACCTGCACAAGCTTTATCCGCAACGCATCAACAACAAGACGAACGGCGTCACGCCGCGCCGCTGGCTGCAGCAATGCAATCCCGGCCTGACTTCTGTGTTGAAAGACGCGATTGGCGATGGCTTCCTTGATGACACTGCCAAGTTGGTCGAACTTAATGCCTTGGCCGATGACGCATCTTTGGGTGAACGCATTGCCGAAGTGAAGCGGTCTAACAAGGTTGCGTTGGCCAAGCATCTCAAAGACCTGACCGGCATTCGCCTTGATCCCGATGCGCTGTTCGACGTGCAGATCAAGCGCATCCACGAATACAAGCGCCAGTTGCTGAACTTGATCGAGACGGTTGCACTTTACGATCAGATCCGCAGCCATCCGGAACGTGATTGGGTGCCGCGTGTGAAGATTTTTGGTGGAAAGGCCGCATCGAGTTATCACAACGCCAAATTGATCATCAAACTGTCGAACGACATTGCGCGCAGGGTCAATGCCGATCCATCGGTTGGCGGACTGCTAAAGGTTGTGTTCGTGCCGAATTACAACGTAAGCCTTGCCGAGCGGATCATCCCCGCAGCAGACTTGTCAGAACAAATCTCGACCGCGGGCATGGAAGCTTCGGGCACCGGCAACATGAAGTTTGCTTTGAACGGCGCGCTGACTATCGGCACCCTGGATGGCGCGAACATCGAGATCAAGGACCATGTGGGCGATGCGAATATCGAAATCTTCGGCCTGACCGCCGACGAGGTTGAGGCTCAGCGCGCCAATGGCTATAACCCGCGTGAAGTCATTGAAAATTCGCGTGAATTGCAACAGGCTATCGCCGCTATCGCCACCGGCGTGTTCTCGCCCGATGATCCTGACCGCTATAAGGACCTAATGGGCGGCATTTATGACCACGACTGGTTCATGGTTGCCGCCGATTTTGACAGTTACCACACCGCACAGCGCAATATCGACAAGCGTTGGGAAAATCAGGCGGGTTGGCGCGCTTCTGCAATCCGCAACATTGCCAACGTAGGCTGGTTTTCGTCTGATCGCACGATCGGCGAATATGCCCGCGATATCTGGGGGGTCTGAAAACCGGAATGAAACCATCGGCGAGCGCCATCGAAGCTCTTTTAGACGGGACGCACGCCGATCCTTTCTCGTTGCTGGGTATCCATGAAGGTCCCGAAGGCGCTTTTGCGCGGGCTGTTTTGCCCGGAGCGGAAACGGCGGTTGCGTGGTCGCTGTCGGGTGAGCATCTTGGTGGACTGGCCCGCGTTGACGGGCGCGGACTGTTTGAAGGCAAAGTCAGCGGACCGCGCCAACCTGTGCGCTATGCCTGCAAGGCGGGCGATCACGAATGGCTGGTGACTGATCCCTATACTTTTGGGCCGGTCTTTGGCCCGATGGATGATTTCCTGATTGCCGAGGGCACCCATCTGCGCCTGTTCGACAAGATGGGCGCACATCTGATCGAGCATGAGGGCGCAAGCGGCGTTCACTTTGCCGTCTGGGCGCCCAACGCCAGCCTTGTCAGCGTGGTGGGAGATTTCAACGATTGGGACCATCGCCGCCACCCGATGCGCCGACGTGTGGACATTGGCGTGTGGGAAGTGTTCATTCCGGAAATCGGCGAACACCGGACCTACAAGTATCGCGTGGTTGCCGCTGATGGTACTGTCATGCCGCTGAAGGCCGATCCTTTCGCGCTGGCGTCAGAGTTCAGGCCAAGCACCGCTTCGATCACGGCGCATCCGGTAAAGCTCGATTGGGGCGATCAGGGCCACCGCGATCATTGGGCCAGCGTTGATGCGCGCCGCCAGCCCATGTCGATCTATGAAGTTCACCCCGGATCATGGCAAAAGCCCCATGATGAGGGCTTTTACACATGGGATGAACTGGCTGAACGGCTAATCCCCTACGTTACCGAGATGGGCTTTACGCACATCGAATTTCTGCCCGTTTCCGAACACCCCTATGACCCGAGTTGGGGGTATCAGACAACCGGCCTTTACGCCCCGTCTGCCCGCTTTGGCCCGCCGGAAGGCTTTGCCCGCTTTGTTGATGGCGCGCATCGTGCGGGCGTTTCTGTCCTGATTGATTGGGTGCCCGCCCACTTCCCGACCGACGAACACGGCCTCGTCAAATTTGATGGAACCGCGCTCTATGAACATGAAGACCCGCGCCTTGGCTTCCACCCCGATTGGAACACGCTGATCTACAACTTCGGGCGCAATGAAGTCGTCAGTTTCCTTGTGAATAACGCGCTGTTCTGGGCCGAGCGCTATCATGTTGATGGCTTGCGCGTCGATGCTGTCGCCTCGATGCTGTACCGTGACTATTCGCGCAAGGCGGGCGAATGGATCGCCAATGATGAAGGCGGGCGCGAGAACTGGGAGGCTGTGGCTTTCCTGCAAAAGATGAACCGAGCGGTCTATGCCAGCCATCCCGGTTTCCTGACAATTGCCGAAGAATCAACGTCTTGGCCGGGCGTCAGCAAGCCTGCATTCGATGAAGCCCCGCGCGAGCATTTGGGCTTCGGCTTCAAATGGAACATGGGTTTCATGCACGATACGCTGCAATATATGGCGCGCGACGCCATTCACCGCAGCTATCACCACAACGAAATCACCTTCGGGCTGACATACGCGTTTTCCGAGAATTTCGTCCTCCCGATCAGCCATGATGAAGTCGTCCACGGCAAGGGCAGTTTGTTGACGAAAATGAGCGGCGATGATTGGCAGAAGTTTGCCAACTTGCGCGCCTATTACGGGTTGATGTGGGGCTATCCCGGCAAAAAACTGCTGTTCATGGGGCAGGAGTTTGCCCAACGCCGCGAATGGAGCGAAGCGCGTTCGCTTGATTGGGACTTGCTGGGTGCCCCCGCCCATGAAGGAGTTCGGCGTTGGGTGCGTGATCTCAACCGCATCTATTCCGCCCGCCCTGCCCTGCACGCCCGCGATTGCGAGCCGGAAGGGTTCGAGTGGCTGGTAGTTGATGATGCACAAGCATCTGTTTTTGCGTGGGTCCGCAAGGCACCCGACGCAAAGCCGATTGTGGTGATTTGCAATATGACCCCGCAAGTCCATGATCACTATCGCCTGCCATTGCCGCACGATGGCGCGTGGCGCGAAGTGCTGAACAGCGATGCGCAGGATTATGGCGGCAGCGGAATTGGCAATCTCGGGCAAGTCATCGCACAGGACGGCGCGGCCTATGTCGTTTTGCCACCGTTAGCCACACTGATGCTTGAATTCGAAGAATAAGAGACGGAGAACAGGGGATGCGGGAAACTTACTCACAGCCGCTCGCGCGTGATGCGATGGCCTATGTCCTTGCAGGCGGGCGCGGCAGCAGGTTGAAGGAATTAACCGACAACCGCGCCAAACCTGCGGTCTATTTCGGCGGCAAATCACGGATCATCGATTTCGCACTGTCGAACGCGATCAATTCGGGCATCCGCCGCATCGGTGTCGCCACGCAGTACAAGGCGCATTCGCTGATCCGGCACATGCAGCGCGCGTGGAATTTCATGCGCCCTGAACGCAACGAAAGCTTCGATATTCTGCCTGCATCCCAGCGCGTGTCCGAGCATCAGTGGTATGAAGGCACGGCGGATGCGGTCTACCAGAACATCGATATCATCGCAGCCAATGCACCGAAATATATGGTTATTCTGGCGGGCGATCACATCTACAAGATGGATTACGAACTGATGCTGCGCCAGCATGTGGAAAGCGGCGCGGATGTTACCATCGGCTGTCTGGTCGTCCCGCGCGCCGAGGCGACCGGCTTTGGCGTCATGGCCGTTGACACCTCTGACACAATCACAGCCTTTGTCGAAAAGCCTGCCAACCCGCCGGGAATCCCCGGCAATGAAGGCATGGCGCTGGCATCGATGGGCATCTATGTTTTCGACACGAAGTTCCTGTTTGATATCCTGCGCAAGGATGCCGCAGACCCCAATTCGAGCCGCGATTTCGGCAATGATATCATTCCCTACATCGTCAACAACGGCAAAGCGGTAGCGCACCGTTTCACCGCCAGTTGCATTCGCGCTGCTGAAGAAATTGAAGAATACTGGCGCGATGTCGGCACACTGGACGCCTATTTTGAAGCCAATCTCGATCTCACCGATGTTGTGCCAAAGCTCAACATGTATGACCGTGACTGGCCGATCTGGACCGACCAGATCATCGCTGCACCTGCCAAGTTCGTGCATGATCAGGATGGCAGGCGCGGCATGGCGATTTCATCGCTGATCAGCCAGGATTGCATTGTTTCGGGTGCTACGGCGCGTCGGAGCCTGTTGTTTACAGGCGTAAAAATGGGTTCATTCTCGTCTTGTGAAGAGGCAGTGATCCTGCCGTATTGCAACATTGGACGCGGGGCGCGGCTGTCCCGCGTGATCCTTGATTCCGGCGTACGCATTCCCGAAGGACTGGTGGTTGGCGAAGATCCGGTGCTGGATGCGCAGCGTTTTCAACGCACTGAAAGCGGAGTGTGCCTGATTACCAAGCGGATGATCGACCAACTCGCATGACGATCAAGGTCCTGTCCGTTGCCTCGGAGGCTGTGCCGCTGGTCAAGACCGGCGGACTGGCCGATGTGGCTGGCGCTTTGCCATCTGCTGTTGCGCCGCATGGCGTTGAAATGACGACATTATTGCCGGGGTATCCGGCAGTGATGAAAGCACTGGTTCGTCCGCGCGCCTTGCATACATGGGATTCGCTGCTGGGCGAAAAGGCACGTCTTCTGGGCGCGAAAATTAACGGCCACCCGCTGCTGGTTGTCGATGCGCCCGCCTATTACCAGCGCGATGGCGGGCCTTATAGCGATGCTGACGGGCGCGATTGGGTGGACAATTGGCGGCGTTTCGCGGCGTTTGGACGTGCAGCGGCAGACGTCGCGGGCGGAATGATCAAGGCCAGACGTTTCGACGCAGTCCACGCGCACGATTGGCAGGCGGCAATGGCGCTTGCCTATATGCGATTTGCCCCGCCCGAAGGAACCAAGCCCCTGCCCTCGGTCATGACGATCCACAACATGGCGTTTCAGGGCTTTTATGGCGCCGACAAATTTCCCGCGCTTGGTCTGCCATCGCAGGCCTGGTCGCTGGATGGCGTGGAATACCACGGTGGCGTCGGTTTCCTCAAGGCGGGCCTTGAAGCTGCCAGCGCGATTACCACCGTCAGCCCCACTTATGCGCGCGAGATCCGCACTGCGGAGTTCGGCATGGGTCTTGAAGGGTTGATCCTGAGCCGGGGCGAAAAGGTTTCGGGCATCGTCAATGGCATAGACACAGCACAGTGGAATCCGGAGACCGACCCTGCGCTGGCTTCACGCTTTAACGCCAGAGCACTTGCCAAACGCCAAGCCAACAAGGGCGCACTTGAGGCCGAGTTTGGCCTCGAATCCGGCGACGGGCCACTGTTTGTCGTGATTACGCGGCTGACATGGCAAAAGGGCATGGACGTCCTGCTCGAAGTGATCGACCACCTTGTCGGGATCGGTGGTCGGCTCGCCCTGTTGGGGTCGGGCGACAAGGCGATGGAAAATGCGTTCCACGCCGCAGCCATGCGCCATCCCGGAAAGATCGGCGTGCGCATCGGGTATGACGAGGCGCTTTCGCACCGGATGCAGGGAGGCGGCGATGCGATCCTTGTGCCGAGCCGGTTTGAACCTTGCGGGCTGACCCAGCTTTATGGCCTTGCCTATGGCTGTGTGCCGGTTGTGGCGCGCACCGGCGGGCTGGCTGATACCGTGATCGATGCCAATCTTGCCGCAATCATGGGCGGTGTTGCCACGGGTGTACAGTTCAACGGGGTGAATTACGCCAGTCTGGCTGACGCCGTTAGCCGTGCCGTAACACTCTTCTGGCAGCACGACACATGGCGTGGCATCCAACGCGCTGGAATGAAAACCGATTTTTCGTGGAGCCGTTCGGGCAAAGCCTATGCGAATCTCTACGCCAAACTGATTGCGGAGGCACGATGATCCGGACTGTTGCGACGAAGCCCTATTCAGGCCAAAAACCCGGGACATCGGGATTGCGCAAGAAGGTCAAAGTCTTCCAGCAGACAGGATACGCCGAAAACTTTGTGCAATCGGTGTTCGATGTGGTGGAGCGCGCCGAAAGGTCGACGCTCGTTCTGGGCGGTGACGGGCGCTATCACAACCGCGAAGTGATCCAGCAGACCATCCGCCTTGCCGCTGCCAATGGGTATGCGCGCGTACTGGTGGGCCAGGGCGGCATTCTTTCAACGCCTGCTGCCAGCCACGTGATTCGCAAATACGGCGCTTCGGGCGGACTGATCCTGTCTGCCAGCCACAACCCGGGTGGGCCTGATGAGGACTTCGGGATCAAATACAACATCGCCAACGGCGGCCCCGCGCCCGAAGGCGTGACTGATGCTATTTATGCCCGCACGCTGACGATTGACCGCTGGTTCACCGTGGATGCGCCTGACATCGATCTGGACACGATCGGCACCAGCACCGTTGGCACGATGACCGTAGACGTTATCGATAGCGTGGCCGATTATGCCGAGCTTATGGAAACGCTGTTTGATTTCAACGCGATCCGCGCGAATGTTCAGGCAGGTTTCACGATGTCATTCGACGCGATGAGCGCGGTAACCGGGCCATATGCCACCGCCATTCTCGAAGGACGATTGGGGTTCTCCAAGGGCACAGTGCGCAACGGCGTGCCGCTGGAAGATTTTGGCGGGCACCATCCGGACCCCAACATGGTCCATGCACACGAATTGTTCGAGACAATGTTCGGGCCGAATGCACCTGATTTTGGCGCGGCATCTGATGGAGACGGTGACCGCAATCTGATTGTCGGCAAGAACCGCTTCATCACGCCATCCGATAGCCTTGCGATGCTGGCCGCCAACGCTCACCTTGCACCGGGTTATGCAGGCGGGCTGAAAGGCATCGCTCGGTCGATGCCGACCAGTGCGGCGGCGGATCGCGTGGCCGAGGCGCTCGGGCTTCCCTGTTACGAAACGCCAACTGGCTGGAAATTCTTCGGAAATCTGCTCGACGCGGGCATGGCGACGATCTGCGGCGAGGAAAGCGCAGGCACCGGTAGCGACCATGTGCGTGAGAAGGACGGCCTGTGGGCGGTGCTGCTGTGGCTGAACATTCTGGCCATGCGCAAGATCAGCGTTGACCAACTGGCGCGTGAGCATTGGGCAAAATTCGGGCGCAATTATTATGCCCGCCACGATTACGAAGCTCTGCCAACCGAAAACGCCGATGCGCTGATGGCTGAACTTAGCCAGAACCTTGCAGCTTTGCCGGGTAAGGCTTTCGGATCATTGACAGTTTCGACGGCAGACAACTTTTCCTATCTAGATCCCGTGGATGGTTCGGCCAGCAAGAACCAGGGCGTCCGCGTATTGTTCGAAGGCGGGTCGCGCGTGGTATTCCGCCTTTCGGGCACCGGTACCGAAGGTGCGACTCTGCGGGTCTATCTGGAACGGTATGAGCCTGCTGGTGGCGATCTTGATCGTGAAACGCCCGCTATGTTGGCAGGCCTGATCAGCGCAGCCGATGGCATTGCCGGAATTGTCCGCCACACTGGCCGTACGGCACCTGATGTTGTGACATGACCATGGGCGTAGCGGTTGCGGACGGGAAGACCTGCTTCACTGTCCGAGCGCCGCGCGCAGATGCTGTTACGCTGTGTCTGTTTGAAGGCGAAACAGAGCGTCAGATTGCGATGGCATGTTCAGAAGGTGTCTGGACAGTGCTGGTTGATCGGGACCTGACCGGTGCGCGCTACGGCTATCGGGCATCGGGAGAATGGAACCCTGAAGCCGGACTATGGTTCGATCGCGCCAAACTGCTGGTTGATCCTTATGCGATAGAGCTGGACCAGCGCTTCCGATTTGATGTCAAGTTAGCCGCCTATGGCGTTGATACTGCGGAGATTGTTCCGAAGGCCATTGTCGTTGATACACAAGGTATAGAGCAGCAACCCCCTTGCTTTCAACACGGCGGGCTGATCTATGAAGTTAACGTGCGCGGTTTTACGATCCTGCATCCCGAAGTGCCAACGGCGCTGCAGGGGACCGTCGCAGCGTTAGCGCAACCCGCAATAATCAGACATCTAAAGTCCTTGCACGTTTCGGCCATCGAACTGATGCCGATTATTGCGTGGATAGACGAACGGCACTTGCCCCCGCTGGGCCTCACAAATGCGTGGGGGTATAATCCGGTGGCACCAATGGCATTGGACCCGCGCCTGTGCCCCGGAGGGGTGAAGGAATTGCGGAACACTGTGGCGGCTCTGCATGCCGAGGGCATTGGCGTCATCCTTGACATCGTGTTGAATCACAGCGGAGAATCCGACGTGCTTGGCCCGGTGTTGTGCCTGCGCGGGTTGGATGATGCGGCTTATGCCAAGGCCCCTGACGGGTCGCTAATCAACGATACCGGTTGCGGCAATACACTGGATTTTGGAAATCTAGCGGTGCGAACGCTGGCGCTGGACAGCTTGCGACACTTCGTAAAGCATTGCGGCATTGACGGATACAGGTTTGATCTGGCCCCAATCCTTGCGCGCAGTCCGGGCTTTTCAACTGATGCGCCGATTTTTGCCGAGATTGCGGCAGACCCGTGGTTGGCGGATCGGGTACTCATCGCTGAACCTTGGGATATTGGGCCGGGCGGATATCAGCTCGGAAATTTCCCGCCTGACTGGCTGGAATGGAATGATAGATTCCGTGATGATGTACGCAGATTCTGGAAGGGTGAGGCAGGCATAGACCTGCTGGCGACTCGGATTGCCGGATCATCGGACATATTTGGCAAGCAGTGTCGTTCCGTAAACTTTCTTGCCGCGCATGATGGATTTACTCTTGCAGATGGCCTCGCCTATGAGCAGCGACACAATTGGGCGAACGGCGAAGACAACCGCGATGGCCATGGAGAAAACTTCAGTTGGAACAACGGCGTAGAGGGCAAAACAGACAACGCTAAAGTCCTCGACGTGCGCGCTGCCTATGCCCGGGCGATGCTGGGCACGCTGTTTGTATCGACCGGCACGATCATGCTGACGGCAGGTGACGAATTCGGGCGCAGCCAACGCGGAAACAACAATGCCTATGCGCAGGACAATGCGATCACATGGGTAGATTGGGAAAGCCGCGATGTAACGCTCGAACGCTATACGTTTGCGTTATCGGCTTGGCGTCATGCGCGCATTGACCATTTTTCAGCATTTCCAGACGACGGACAATGGCTGGACTTGAAAGGCGAATGTATGGGCATTGCCCAGTGGCAGGACGCTGCAATGCAAGGTCTTTCATGGTCAGGTACAGACTATGCCTTCACCGTTGACCGGGCAGGCATCACAGCTGGTCCGGCATAACGGATAAGAGCAAAACGCTCATCAGATAGCAGGTGATGCACGATTCATCGCAAGGGCTGGCTTGCGGGCTTGCGGATACGACGCTTGCCATACAATTTGCCGGTAATGAAAATAAATCGGGATTTCGCATAATGGTTCCTGACCGGCGCCAACTTTTGGGCGCCATTGCAGCCACCTTCGGGAGCCTTGCGGTTTCGGGCCAGCCTGCCCGTGCGGTTACGCGTCCGCGCGAGGTTGCAATCTCTCCTTTTGCGAGCCCGGCTTTGCCCTTGATGGTGCAACGCGCGGTTGCTGCTTTGGACGCGCATGGCCGTCATGTGCGTAACCGTGATCTGGTTGGATTTGTTGATTTTTCGCAGCCATCACGGGAAACGCGATTTCACCTGATCGATATTGAGGGCGGCAAAGTGCTGTCGTCGCATCTGGTATCGCATGGCAGCGGGTCTGATCCGGCCAATAGCGGATGGGTGCAACGGTTCTCCAACCAGATGGGATCCAACGCTTCCAGCCCGGGCGCTTTCCTGACGGGCGTGACCTATTACGGCAAACATGGCCGTTCACAGCGGCTGATCGGACTGGAAGACTCCAACAGCGCTGCGATGGAACGCGGGATCGTTATTCATGCCGCCGATTACGTCAGCCCCGAGATGGCGCGTGATCATGGCCGGGTTGGCCGCAGCCAAGGGTGTTTCGCTTTTTCAAACAATGACATCAGCAGCGTTTTGCAGAGACTGGGTGAAGGTCGCCTGTTGTTTGCGACCAAATAGGCAGGACCGGGTCGTAGATTGCCACAAGGCTCGTATCTACCATAGCCAAAACCTATGATGCCGTGCGAATCAAATCAATTTTGAACGCAGAAATCATGATGGTAGATTACATCCCGACAAACATGTTGAGGATGCCACAATGCGCGCAACCCCTGATTTCGATTTCGGCCTGACCGAAAGCGCCCTGATGATCCGTGAGGCGGCGGGCCGCTTTGCCGATGAACAGATTGCGCCGCTTTCTGCCGAGATTGACCGCAATGACCGGTTCCCTCGCGAATTGTGGGAGCCGATGGGGGAACTTGGTTTGCACGGGATTACGGTTGAGGAAGAATGGGGCGGACTTGGCCTTGGATACCTTGACCATGTGATTGCGGTGGAAGAAGTTTCGCGAGCGTCAGGTTCGGTCGGATTGTCTTATGGCGCGCATTCAAATCTTTGCGTCAACCAGATCCGGCGTTGGGGCAATGACGAGCAGAAGGCGCGGTATTTGCCAAAGCTCATATCCGGCGAGCATCTGGGCAGCCTGGCGATGTCTGAAGTGGGCGCAGGGTCGGACGTGGTTTCGATGAAGTTGCGCGCCGAGGCGGTGCCCGGCGGGTTCCGGCTGAACGGCACCAAATTCTGGATAACAAATGGCACATATGCCGATACGCTGGTGGTCTATGCGCGCACCTCGCCCGAGGGCAGCCGCGGGATTACCGCGTTTCTGATCGAAAATGGCATGGATGGTTTCTCCATCGGCCAGAAGATCGACAAGATGGGACTGCGCGGCAGCCCGACCTGTGAACTGGTGTTCGATGATTGCTTTGTGCCAGACGAAAACGTGATGGGGCCGGTGAACGGCGGCGTTGGCGTGTTGATGAGCGGGCTTGATTATGAACGTGTTGTGCTGGCGGGAATGCAGATCGGGATCATGCAGGCGTGCCTTGATACGGTGATCCCCTATGTGCGCGAGCGCAAGCAGTTCGGGCAACCGATCGGTTCATTCCAGTTGATGCAGGCCAAAGTGGCCGACATGTATGTGGCGATCCAGTCCGCGCGGGCCTATGTCTATGCCGTGGCCAAAGCCTGTGATGCAGGGCAGACGACACGGTTTGATGCAGCCGGCGCGATCCTGCTGGCGAGTGAAAACGCGTTCAAGGTTTCCGGCGAAGCGGTGCAGGCCCTGGGCGGTGCAGGCTATACCAAGGACTGGCCGGTTGAGCGTTATCTGCGCGATTCCAAACTGTTGGACATTGGCGCGGGAACCAATGAAATCCGCCGCATGCTGATTGGCCGGGAATTGATTGGAACGCGATGATGAAGGAATTCATCCTGTTCGTGCATGGTGATGCTACGCTGCCTGAAAGCGATGGCGCATGGGAAGCCTATTTTGAGCGGCTCCACCGTTCAGGCCAGTTTGATGGTGGAAGTTCCATTGGAGAAGGTAAAACCTTCCGCAAGGGTGATGCCGTGGGTGCTCCTGCAACATCGCTGGTCGGGTTTTTGCGGATCCGTGCCGCTGACGCTGCCGAGGCGGAAACGTTCTTGGTTGGCAACCCGGTCTTTGAAAGCGGTGGAACTGTTGAAATCAAAGAACTGCTGCGCGATTGACCGGGACTACACCGGGAACGAATGAATTCCGCCACAGGTTGACCCGACGTGAGATGATCGGAGCGCGGCAGTGGATACAATATTGACGGTGTTGCAGTGGTACGGTGCGGGCGCGGGCGTCATTGCCGCAGCAATGGTATCTATGGATCTGGGACGCAGGTTGACCGGGATGGCCTTTGTGATTTTTGTGACCTCGTCGGTGGCATTGATCGCTTGGGGATTCTTGAACGATGAAGCGACCGGGATCGGTGTGCAGAACATCATCCTGTTGTTGATCAATTGCCTGGGCGTCTATCGGTATCTGGTGCGTGAAGCGCCTGCAACATAAGCGTTTTGAGGAAGTGGCATGTCGGGCAAATACTTTGACCAGTGGCAAGTGGGAGATCGCATCGCCCACGAAATCCGGCGGACGGTGACCGAGACGGACAATTTGCTGTTCACCGTGATGACGCACAACCCGCAGCCGCTACATCTTGATGCCGAGGCGGCCAAGGCCAGCGAGTTCGGGCAAATCCTTGTGAACGGGACTTTCACCTTTGCCCTGATGATCGGGCTTTCTGTTGGCGATACCACGCTGGGAACGCTGGTTGCCAATCTTGGCTATGACAAGCTGGTGATGCCGGCGCCGGTATTCATCGGCGATACCATGCGCGCGACAAGCGAGGTGATGGAGTTGAAGGAATCCAAGTCGCGCCCCAATGCCGGGATCGTGACCTTTCGGCACGAATTGATTAATCAGCGCGATGAAGTGGTGTGCCGTTGTTTGCGTTCGGCGCTGATGATCAAGAGCACTGCTCCAGCCGCGCTTTGAACATTTCAAGCAGCCATGCGCGAGCAGGGCCGGTTGGGCAATCGCGCCGCCAGAGGGCGTGGAAGGTGTAGGCCATGCCGGAAGCCTCGGGCACTGCAAGGCGCACGAGGCTCCCTGCCGCGATATCTGCGGCAACCAGGTGGACGGGCATACTGCCCCAGCCGATTCCTTCACGCATCAGGGCATGGCGCGCGCCAAGATCGCCCAAACGCCAAGTGTTGGCTGAAAAGACCGAGAATTCCTTGCCCTCTGTCAGGCGTGAACGGTCGGTCAGGACAAGTTGGCGGTGTTTGCGCACTTCGCCGGGCGGGACCGGGTTCATTCGGGCGAGCGGGTGGCCGGGTGCGGCGACAGGGATCATTTGCACCGCGCCAATGGCGATGCGCTCCAAATCGTATAGCGGAATGAGTTCGGGGCCTCCGATGCCAAGATCTACGGCGCGGTCAATCACCAGGGCAGCGATCGCGCCCAATGCCTCGACATGAAGGCGGAGGTGGACGGTGGGGAATTCGTGCTGAAATTCGCGCAGTATTTCCGCCATCAAGTGCGTGGGAAACATCACGTCGACCGCAAGGCCAAGTTCGGCTTCGAGACCTTGGTTGAAACTGCGCACGCCCGCCATGAGCGTATCGACATCATCAGCCACCGCGTGGGCCTGTGCAAGCATCGCCTTGCCCGCTTCGGTCAGGGCAGGTTTGCGTGAGCCTTCGCGGTCAAACAAGGTGACGCCCAATTGCGCTTCGAGTGCGGTGATACCGTAACTTACGACAGAAATGGCGCGGCCAAGTTTGCGCGCAGCACCGTTGAAGCTGCCTTCGTCCACCACCGCGAGGAACAGACGCAACTGGTCAAGAGTTGGTTGGCCAATATTCAAGCCACAAACCTTTCAGGATAATCGAACATTCTGATGCGTTTTATCGGGATATTCCGATTGGTCTGCAAGGGCTATTTGAGATGCAACAAGACAGCGAGACTGTCCGGATTGGAGAAATCATCATGAGCCAAGCAGTTGCCAGGAAGGCCCATATCGAACTTCGCCCTTTCGCATCGCTGGGCGCGGCAGATCACGGCTGGCTTGATGCGCATCACCACTTTTCGTTTTCGGAATACCGCGATCCGGCGCGCGACAACTGGGGTGCGCTGCGGGTGTGGAACGATGACGTGATTGCCGCCAACACGGGATTTCCGCCCCATGGCCACCGTGAAATGGAGATCGTGACTTATGTGACCAAGGGTGCGATCAGCCACAAGGACAGTCTGGGCAATGAAGGTCGCACAGAGGCAGGCGATGTTCAGGTAATGTCTGCAGGAACCGGCATCCAGCATTCGGAATATAATCTGGAAAGCGAAGACACGCGGCTTTTCCAGATCTGGATTATCCCTGATCGTCGTGGCCATGCGCCAAGCTGGGGCGCGCGCCCCTTCCCCAAGGATAGCCGGGAAGGACAGTTCGTGCCGCTGGCATCGGGCATTGCAGGTGATGATGATGTGCTGACCATCAACGCCAATGCTCGCGTTCTGGGGGCGACGGTGAAAGCCGGAGACACGGTGCGCTATGCCTTAACCCAAGACCGTCACGCCTATCTGGTGCCTGCAAAGGGCCGTGTGCGGATTGGTGATGTGGAAGCCAATGCCCGCGATGGCGTGGCGATTACTGGCGTGACTGAAATCGTCGTCACCGCTTTGGAAGATGCCGAACTGGTGCTGGTTGACGCAGCTTGAAACTGATTTGATTTGAAACGTAAGGAATAAACCATGACACGTACTGCTTCACAAAAAGTGCTTCCGTTGATCGTTGAACGCTGGAGTCCGCGCGCATTTGATGGAACGAATGTGCCGCAAGAAGACCTTGATGTGATTTTCGAGGCAGCGGGCCTTGCTGCCAGCGCCTATAATTATCAGCCATGGCAGTTTGCCTATGCGCACAAGGGCGATGCAAACTTTGATGCGTTTATCGATGCGCTGGTGCCGTTCAACCAGACTTGGGCCAAGGAAGCGGGCGTCATCGTCTTTGCGGTGTCGGACGAGTTCATGCGGTCTGACAAGGGCAACAATCCGAACCACAGCCACAGCTTTGATACCGGCGCGGCATGGGCCCATGCCGCATTGCAGGCCACCGCGATGGGATATCACACGCATGGCATGACCGGCGTGGACTTTGCCAAAGCGGCTGAAGTGCTGGGCGTGCCGGAAGGTTACCGCGTGGAAATGGCGTTCGTAATCGGCAAGCAGGGCGACGTGAAGCAACTGCCGGAGATGCTGCAGGAGCGCGAAGTTATCAGCACACGCAAGCCGGTGAGTGAAATTGCATTTGCAGGGCCGTTCAAAGTATAACGTGCAAGTGGCGCCGCCTTCGCGTTTTCGCTAGGGCGGCGTCATGCTTCGTATCAATGAACTGAAACTGCCGCTGGATCATGCCGCTGAAGACCTTTCGGCGGCGATTTGTGCTCGGCTGGGGATTGAACCCCCTGCCCTGATCCGCTTCCAGATATTCCGGCGCGGCAATGACGCGCGCAAAAAGCACGCAATCTTGCTGACATACGTGGTTGATTGCGTGGTGGCCGATGAGGCCGCCGTGCTGGCGCGCTTTGCCGATGACCAGAACGTACGCGCGACGCCTGATCTGTCCTATAAATTCCCGATCATGGCACCGGAAGGCTATAACGGGGCACGTCCGGTGGTAATCGGCGCAGGGCCTTGCGGGCTGTTAGCGGCGCTGATTTTGGCGCAAATGGGCTTGAAACCTATCATTATCGAACGCGGCAAGGCCGTGCGCGAACGCACCAAGGACACATGGGGCCTGTGGCGCAAATCGGTTTTGCAGCCTGAATCCAACGTGCAGTTTGGCGAAGGTGGCGCTGGCACGTTCTCTGACGGCAAGCTTTACAGCCGGATCAAGGACCCGCGCCATTTGGGCCGCAAGGTGCTGGTCGAATTCGTGAAAGCCGGTGCGCCAGACGATATCCTCACTGAAGCACACCCGCATATCGGCACGTTCCGGCTGGTTACGATGGTGATCTCCATGCGCGAGACGATTGAGGCGCTGGGCGGCGAATACCGCTTCGGCACGCGGGTGGAAGATTTCGAGATCGAGACAGCGGTGGACGGCACGCGCCGGATGGCGGGCCTGCACCTGTCGGACGGATCGTTCCTCCCTGCCCGTCATGTGATCATGGCCGTGGGCCATTCGGCGCGCGATACGTTTCAGGTTCTGTATGATCGGGGCGTGCATATTGAAGCCAAGCCCTTTGCCATCGGCGTGCGCATTGAACATCCGCAAGGGTGGATTGATACGGCGCGTTACGGGCCAAGCGCGGGCAACAAAATTCTGGGACCGGCGGCCTATTCGGTTTCGCACAAGTGCAAGAACGGACGCACAGTCTATTCGTTCTGCATGTGTCCGGGCGGGCGTGTTGTGGCGGCAACCAGCGAGGAAGGCCGCGTCGTGACGAATGGCATGAGCCAGTATTCACGTGCGGAGTTCAACGCCAATTCGGGGCTGGTTGTAGATATCGATCCTAACCGCGATTACCCCGGCGGGCCAATGGCGGGCATGGCGTTCCAGCGGCATTGGGAAAGCCTGGCGTTTGAAGCAGGCGGACGCGATTACAAGGCTCCCGGGCAAAAGCTGGGCGATTTTCTGGCAGACCGGCCCTCGACCGAATTTGGTACGGTGATCCCGAGTTATCAGCTGGGTGTTCATCTGACCGAATTGAAAAAGTGCCTGCCCGATTATGTGGTTGAATCCATCCGTGAAGCCCTGCCGGTATTCGGACGGATGGTGCCGGGGTATGACCATCCCGATGTGGTGATGACGGGCGTCGAAACGCGCACATCATCGCCGGTAAAGATTACGCGCGGCGCTGATTGCCAGAGCCTCAACACAGCGGGACTTTATCCTGCTGGCGAAGGGGCTGGCTATGCGGGCGGCATTCTTTCGGCAGCGGTTGACGGGATCAAAGTGGCCGAGGCGCTGGCTTTGAAGATGCTCTCCACGAAGATTCCGGCATGAGCGGTTCCAAATTCGACGCGATCATTCTGGGTGCGGGCGCGGCAGGATTGATGGCCGCACTGACGGCGGGACAGCGCGGATTGCGGGTGCTGTTGATCGATCATGCAGACGAACCGGGCAAGAAGATCCTGATTTCGGGCGGCGGGCGTTGCAACTTCACCAACATTCACACGGTGGCAGATCGCTATATCTCCGAGAACTCCCACTTCGCGCGATCAGCCTTGGCGCGATACACGCCAATGGAGTTTATTGCGCTAGTGGGCAAGCATGGCATTGCCTGGCACGAAAAGACGCTGGGGCAATTGTTCTGCGATGGTTCGGCGCGCGCGATTGTGGATATGCTCATGTTCGAATGCCGCGAGGGCGGCGTGACCTTTGCTTTTGGCAAACCGGTTTCGGCGGTGGACCTGACTGACGGGGTTTACCGCGTGACGCTGAACGGGGTGGAGCATCGCACACCTTCGCTGGTGCTGTCGACTGGCGGGCTTTCAATCCCCAAAATGGGCGCAACCGGCTTCTCGCTGGAATTGGCGCGCAAGTTCGGGCTGCCGGTGGTGCAGACCCGCCCTGCCCTCGTCCCGTTTACGCTGGGCGAAGACGAGGCGCTGTTCCGCTCGCTCTCGGGTGTTTCGGCAGAGGTTGTGGCGCGGACAGGCAAAGCCGCGTTTCGTGAGGCGGCACTGTTCACCCATCGCGGGCTTTCCGGCCCTGCCATGCTGCAAGTGTCATCCTATTGGGAGCACCGCACGGCCATCCATGTCGATTTTCTGCCCGATACATCAGGCGATTGGTTGCTGGAGGAAAAGCGCGCGCGGCCCAAGGCGACATTGCGATCCACGCTGGCGCGGCGTTTGCCGGAACGCCTGGCCGAGACGCTGGCCGAACGGCTGGCAGTGGACGGCGAACTGGGCAATTGCCGCGATGCAGGGCTAAAGGCTGCGCAAGACCGGCTGGCGCGCTGGGCTTTCGAGCCTAACGGGACCGAAGGCTATGCCAAGGCCGAGGTAATGGCGGGCGGCATTTCCACGCGCGCACTTTCGCAAAAGACGATGGAAGCAAGCAAGGTGCCCGGCCTGTTCGCGATTGGCGAGGCCGTGGACGTGACCGGCTGGCTGGGCGGCTATAACTTCCAATGGGCCTGGGCCAGTGGCCGCGCAGCTGGCGGAGCGGTTTAGCCCTCGATCAGATCGAGATATGCGACCACATCATTATCTGTGGCGATGAACAAGCCCGACTGGATATCCGCTGCCATTTGTAAAGCTTGCGACAGCGAGGCGTAGCACAGCGTTTCGGCGCTGCCACCGTCGGGGCCGTCGCCGAGGTAGTATAGCCGAACCGTGGATTCATCAGATGTGGTGCGCATTGGCCGGTTTTGGCAGGTCGGACCGCCGATGTCATCAATTCGCGGCTGAGAACGGCAACGAACTAGGGTCAGGACCTATTAATCCCGCCTTCGAGGCGCCGGAATGGCGAACATATCGGACGGACAGGTGCGCCGGGAAGGCTGGTTGCCTTTCCAA
>NZ_NCEN01000023.1 GCF_002280675.1 Novosphingobium sp. 32-60-15
CCTCGGCTATGATGCCAGCTACCGTTCAAGCTGGTCATCCAACCCGTCGCCGTCGATCTATACCAACGTCGATGGCTATTCGATCCACAACTTCCGCGCGGGCTTCCGCACCGACCGTTTCGATGTGTTCGGCTGGGTGCGCAACGCATTTGACCAGAACTACATCGAACTCCTGCTGGCTGGCACCGGCGGCAACACCGGCCTTGTCGCGGGCCAAGTCGGCGATCCACGCACCTTCGGCGGAACGATCAAGTACTCGTTCTAAGCCGACAGCGGGCCGGATTGTGCATGTCGATCCGGTCCGCTGCTTTGACGAAAGACCCAATGAAACAGAAGACTGCCCTGATCATCCGGCACGTTCCCTACGAAGGGGTTGCCGGGTTCCGCGATCCGATTGAAGCAGCAGGCTATCAGGTGGATCGCGTCGACGTCAGCGATCCCGGCTTTTCGCAAATCGATCTTTGCCATCATGATCTGTTGATCATGATGGGCGGTCCGATGGGCTTCTACGAACAGGACCAACACCCCTGGATCTCATGCCAGCTGCGCCGCCTGGCCAAACGCCTTGAAGCGGACCGGCCAACGCTTGGCGTATGCTTCGGCGCGCAAATGATAGCCGCAGCTTTGGGTGCTCGTGTCTATCCCGGCCCTGCCAAGGAAGTCGGCTTCCACCCGGTGCGTATCCACGACAACGCCATTGATGGACCATTGCGGCACTTGGTCGAGGTTCCGGTGTTGCATTGGCATGGCGACACGTTTGATTTGCCGAATGGGGTTGAATTGCTGGCCTCCAGCCATGTGTATGATCATCAAGCTTTCCGTCGCGGCGCGAACCTTCTTGCGCTCCAGTTCCACGCTGAAATGGGCCGCGATGAGCGGTTCAACGCATGGATTGAAGAGTGGCCGGAATCCGTTGTCGAAGCAGGAGGCACCGAAAGCGATCTGCGCGCAGCTCATGAACAATTCGGCCCCATTGTCGTGGCAGCTGGTCAATCAATGATTGCCGATTGGCTTGAAGGCATAGATCAGGCAAATCGTGCCGAGCCCTCCACACTGCCCCTATTCCAGAAAGCCTAACTATGTTTCCGCTTCCAGAGCTGACTGTTGAACATATTCAGGCAATCCTTCCCTTCATCGCCGTAGGATTCTTTGCGCAACTGATCGATGGTGCATTAGGCATGGCGTTTGGCGTGCTGACGAATACGCTGCTCGTGAGTGTGATGGGGCTTGCCCCCGCGCGCGCTTCAGCCAGTGTGCATCTGGTTGAGAGCTTTACCACCGCAGCCTCCGCAATCAGTCACGTGCTACACAAAAACGTGAACTGGCGGCTTTTTGCCCGCCTCGCCATTCCCGGAATGATTGGTGGTATCGGCGGCGCCTACCTCCTCACAAATATTGACGGCGACGTGATCAAGCCGTTCATCATGGCCTATTTGTCGGGCATCGGGTTCTATCTGTTGTGGCGTGCTTGGGAAATGGACCATGGCCACGAACACAAGGCTGCCAAAGTTGTCGAACCCTTGGGGCTTGTTGGCGGATTTCTGGATGCTGTGGGCGGCGGCGGTTGGGGGCCGGTGGTAACTTCAAACTTACTGGTTCAGGGGACCGAGCCACGCACAACCATCGGCACCGTCAACACGGCCGAGTTCTTTCTCACCACAACAATCTCGATCACCTTCATCCTGACGCTTGGCCTGCAGGCGTTCACAATCGCCGCTGTCGGTCTGATCATAGGTGGTCTTTTGGCAGCACCGCTCGGAGCCGTTATTGCAAAAAGGATTTCGGCAAAGCGGCTCATGGCGATGGTCGGCGTTCTATTGACCGCAACAAGCCTGTTCAGTTTATATAGGGTTTTGGCTTAAAGCCACTTGGAAAGCCTGACGATCAACTGGCGTTTTGAATGCTGCACTTCCGATTAGCGAGTGACTGCGTGAGAGCCTCCTCTGCTAGATCATCGCCACGATTGTTTTATGGCGAGCCTCTGCCTAATGGTTTTCAAACCAACTGTCTCGGGTCAAATCTCCTTCGGGACTATTTCGGGACTCTGGATGCAAACAGACGCCCATCGCTGCCTCACCATTCCGCTAATCAGGCATTGACGAACGCGAAAAATGCAGCAATAGCGCCACTTCCGCGAGAGCGGGCGCTTAGCTCAGTTGGTAGAGCATCTCGTTTACACCGAGAGGGTCGGCGGTTCGAGCCCGTCAGCGCCCACCATTGCCGGATTCCACCTCTCATCGGGCACAGTCTAACGCGTTGTTAACGCGTCGCTAACCGTGTTGTGGCAGGTTTTGCCAATGAGCATGAGGGTTCTTACCGCAATCATCGGGGCTGCGCTGGTGGCCGGCTGTGCCGGTTCGCCTGATAGCGCCCGCCAGCCTCCATCGCGCGACACCGGCGCGTCGATTACCCAGACGCCGCAGGGACGTGCCTGCCTTGCCAGTCTGGGTGCGACGCAAGCGAACTTTACCCCTCTGGCAGACCGCTTTTTCGGGGCGGGCTGCGCAACACTCGGCACGGTCAAGCTGGGCTGGCTCAGCGGAGATGCAGGGCGGCTGGATGTGACCAATCTGGGTCCGGTATCGTGCCCCCTGGCCAATGCGATGCAGAATTGGGCGCGCTTCGGGGTTGACCGCGCGGCACGGCAAATCCTTGGCAGCCCACTCGCCCGGATCGAGACGATGGGCAGCTATTCTTGCCGCAATGTGGCCGGAACGGGCAGGCTTTCGGCGCACGCCACGGCCAATGCTGTTGATGTCGCCGCCTTCCGCCTTGCCGACGGGCGCCGGATTAGTGTCCTGAACGATTGGAATTCACCCTCGCCTCAAGTCCGCGCATTTCTGCGGACCATCCGCGATAGCGGCTGCAAGCGTTTCGGCACGGTGCTTTCGCCGGAATACAACGCCGCGCACCGCGATCATTTGCATCTGGAATCAAGCGCGATGCGTCCGCTTTGCCGGTAAGTTCAAACGAAAAAGGCGGAGCATTTGCCCCGCCTTTTCACATTATGCTTGTCGCTTGAAGGCTTAAGCCGCGATATCATCCAGGCCGGTAGCCTCGATCCGCAAGCGGACGGCTTCGGCGGCGTGGCGCGCGCCAAGTTTGCCCATCATCTTCATGCGATGGATTTCCACAGTCCGCGGGCTGATATCAAGTTCCCGCGCAATCGCCTTGTTGCTGCAACCTTCGGCAAGGCGATCAAGCACTTCGCGTTCGCGTGAGCTGAGCCGCGAAATACGCTGGCGGGCTTCTGCTGCGCGGGCACGCTGGGCACGGAATGAATCCGCTTCACGTGCGGCTTGCGATACCGCTTCATTCAAAGGCGCGATCTGCGATGGCATTGCCAGATAATCCAGCGCGCCTGCTTTGATGGCGCGAACCACAGCCGATGTTTCGGGTGTTTCCGCAATCGCGATGACCGGCAACCAGTGCCCGGCGCGCATCATGGCCGCAATCAGGTTGGGGATACCTTCCCCCACCGGATCGTCCTGGGCAAGCACCAGACCGCCTGATGGCGCATGCGCCAGAAGCTCATCGGCGTTTGCATAAATCTCGGCATGATGCCCAGCGGCGAACGCAAGGCGTGCCAACTGGGCCCTGCGGGCGGTGTGACCATCAAGGATGTGGAGTGTTACGCGTTCAGCCATGGACAGACTAAGTCACTGGTCTGCAAAATAAAGCCACAAATGTTTGTTTCGGAATGAACCGATTATCGGGGAGATTCAGACAAACATACAGGTTTTTGCTTAGGAGTATCGCTTCGGGAACGGATCATTCCCTTATGCGTTGCGCATTCCCAGCAACCGTCTGCATCAAATTTTAGCTAAGCGCATGGCATTGCAGCAATTTTTGGAAAGGCGATGTTAACCACAAACACCGCCCCAAGCGCGCCGGAAACCCGATAGCACCGCTTCAGACTTTGTCTGCCTCTTCACCATCTTGTGTGAAGTTGTAACCGGGCAAGGAGTGGAAGGCCTGCCTTAACGCTTCGCTCCAACTTGATGAGATTGCCTTGAAGTAAGGGTCGCTGGCAAGGATGCGACGGTGGTGCAGAGGCTCAAACCGGTCGCGTTCGATAACCATAAGGTCGAACGGCAAACCGACCGAAAGATTGGCGGCCAGCGTTGAATCGAAAGATACCATCAGCAGCTTGACCGCATCTTCAAAGCTCATCGTCCGGTCATACCCGCGCAACAGGATCGGGCGGCCGTACTTGGTTTCGCCTATCTGGAAAAACGGCGTGTCAAAGCTGGCCTCGATGAAGTTGCCTTCGGGATAGATCATGAACAAGCGCGGTTCCATGTCCTTGATCTGGCCTGCCACAATCATCGACGCGGTAAAGCGCGGCCCTTCGGATTCCATGCCACCTTCCTGGCGCCCCGCGATCACGCTGCGCAACAAGCCGCCCACCTGGGTGGCAACCTGAAACATCGTCGGTGCATCAAGAATGGACGGGCGACGGTCGCAAGGTGCCTTGTTGCGCTCTTCAAGCTGGGAGATCACGGCCTGGGTCGTGGCGAGGTTGCCAGCGGTCATGATCGTTATCTGCCGCTCACCCGGCACAGACCAGTGAAACATCTTGCGGAACACCGAAATATTGTCGACGCCCGAATTGGTGCGGGTATCGCTCATCAGGACAAGTCCCTTGTCGAGCACCATTCCCACGCAGTACGTCATTGCCTTGCCCCGATTTTCCCTGTCCGTGGTGCTGTTTACAGCTTTTGGCCGAATCCGGCGTTAATTTGGTATAGCAGATTTATTGCTGAACGTGGTGTTGTTCTACTGCAAGCTTTACATGCATGGCCTCGTCCCGCGCGCCATATCGTATGCCGGTGATGGGGGCTGCGTCCTTGTAATCCCGCCCGGTCGCCACGCGGACATACCGCGCATCAGGACTAATCCCGTTCGAGATGTCGAAACCGACCCAGCCCAGCCCTTCGACATGCGCTTCGGCCCAGGCATGGCCGGCATCCTGTTCAATCCGGTCGTCCATCATAAGATAACCGCTGACATAGCGCGCCGGAATGCCCAGCGCACGCGCCGCGCCTATAAAGACATGCGCGTGGTCCTGACACACCCCGCGCCCTGCGGCCAGAACGCCCTCCGCCGTCGTGGCAGAATCGGTATGACCGGCGGCATATTCCACGCGATCGCGGATCAAGGCCGAAAGGTTGTGCAATGATGTCAGCGTATTGGCCTCGGACGGCAACCCTGTCAGCAGGCTGCGCGCGCGTGGCCCGACCCTTGTCAAATCGGTCTGTTCCAGGAACTGCCACATCGGCATAAAGCCAGAATGGCGACCTATAATGCCTGATTCATCGTTGGTATCGATCAAGCCTTCGCAGCGGATCGTCACTTCGCTGGCACCCGGATCGAACGAGATCAGCGAAACGTGATTGCAGTTGGGGTCTTCGTATTCCACCTGAAGATGCGCACCTTCGAACGACATGTTCCATTGGATCACGCGCTGCCCGGATGACGTCTTGGGCATGAGGCGCAAGCGCTGTAGCCCGCGGCTGACGGGTCCGGAAAACACGTAATGCGTGGTATGGTCAACGGCGATGCGCATTGGCGGCCTTATTCTGTAAAGCGGTAATCGCGCTGAATTTGCAGCGCTAGCGCGGTATTGGCGCGGATGAACTTGCCGATAAATTCGTGCAAGCCTTGTTCGAAAATACCTTCGATTGTCGCAGTGTGAAATTGGCAATCGGCATCGCGCAAGATTTCATGGCTGTGCATTTCATTGCCATATTCGCGCGCAAGGCTGGCAAGGTTTGACCGCAGCTTTGAATAGCAAAACGCCAGACTGCGCGGGAACCGTCCGTCAAGGATCAGGAACTCGGCAATGCCGCGCGGGTCCATACGTCCGGCATTCAACCAACGATAGGCGCGCTCCCCGGCCACTGATCGCAGCACATTTTCCCACTGCACGTTATCAAGGCTTGATCCGACATAGGACACCGATGGCAGCAGCACGTAATACTTCACGTCAAGAATACGCGCGGTATTATCAGCGCGTTCGATAAAACTGCCCATCCGCGCAAAGTTGTAAATTTCGTTGCGCAGCATGGTACCTTCCATGGCCCCGCGCACTTGCGTTGACTGGCGGCGGACCAGATCCAGCACCGCGCCCAGCCGCGTTTCGGTTACGGGCCGCGCCAGCGCATCGCGCAATTGCATCCAGCCGTCGTTGACTGATTCCCACACCTCGCGCGTGATCCCGCCGCGCACCATGCGCGCATTGGTCCGTGCGCCTTCGGTAATCGCCATGATGCTGCCGGGGTTATCCTTGTCGCGCAGGATAAAGTTGAACACATGCGGGCCGGTATATTCGGTCCCGTGCCGCGCCTCGAACGCTTGGCGCAGCCCCAGCGTAACGATGAGCGAGCGCCATTCGTCCGTCGCGTCAGACGCAGACCGCGTCAATGCCATGCGAAAGCCCGCCTCGATCAGGCGCGAAATGTTTTCCGCCCGTTCAAGATAGCGGAACAACCAGAAGATGCCGTTTGCCGATCTACCTAACATCAGTCGTCCAGTACCCAGCTGTCTTTGGTGCCACCACCTTGCGACGAGTTCACCACCAGCGATCCCTTTTTCAGCGCGACCCGCGTCAGCCCGCCCGGCGTAATGTCTATGCCGTTGGGGCTGACCAGCACGAACGGCCGCAAATCCACATGGCGCGGCGCAAGCCCTGCCTTGGTCAGAATCGGCACGGTAGAAAGCGCCAGCGTTGGCTGCGCGATGTAATTCTCGGGCCGCGCCCGCAGCTTTGCCTCAAACGCCACCAGTTCCCGCTTGGACGATGTCGGCCCGATCAACATGCCATAGCCGCCCGATCCGTGGACTTCCTTCACCACCAGCTCGGCCAGGTTATCCAGCACGTACTTCAGCGCTTCGGGTTCAGAGCAGCGCCATGTCGGCACGTTCTGCAATATCGGCTTTTCACCAGTATAGAACTCGACGATTTCGGGCATGAACGAGTAGATCGCCTTGTCATCGGCAATTCCCGTTCCGGGCGCATTGGCGATGGTAATCCCGCCCGCCCGGTAAACGTCCATTATCCCCGTGACACCCAGCACGCTGTTCGGGTTGAACGTAAGTGGATCAAGATATTCATCGTCAACCCGGCGGTACAGGACGTCAATCGGCTCATACCCGCGCGTGGTGCGCATCGCGATGCGGCCGTTCTCCACCCGCAAATCGCTGCCTTCAACCAGTTCTGCGCCCATCTGGTCGGCCAGAAACGCATGCTCGAAATAGGCCGAGTTATAAATCCCCGGCGTCAGCACCGCAACGAGTGGCTTTTTGCGGTCACACGCAGGCGGCGCGCAGGCGGCAAGGCTGCGGGCCAAGCGACGCGGATAATCCGAAACTTCACGCACACGCACCCGCGTGAACAATTCCGGGAACATCGCCATCATCGTCTCGCGGTTCTCCAACATATAGGAGACACCGGACGGAGTGCGGGCGTTGTCCTCCAGCACCATGAAATCATCCTCGCCCGTGCGGACAAGGTCGATCCCGACAATATGCGTGTAAACCCCGCCCGGCGGCGTGAAGCCAACCATTTCAGGCAGGAACGCCACGTTGTTTTTCAACAAGCGCGCAGGCAGGCGGCCCGACCGCACAATTTCCTGACGGTGATACAGATCGTGCAAAAAGGCGTTGAGCGCCCGCACCCGCTGTTCAATCCCGCGCGACAATTTGCGCCATTGCTGTGCGGTGATGATCCGGGGGACCATATCGAACGGGATCAGCCGCTCTTCGGCATCCTCGTTCCCATAGACATTAAAGGTAATTCCGGTGCGGCGAAAGAAGGCCTCAGCCTCACTGCCTTTGCGCCGCAACAAGTCGGCTGGTTGTTCATCATGCCATTGGCAGTAACCGGCATAGGCAGAGCGCACCGATCCATCGGCATCGAGCATCTCGTCATATGACAAGGGCAAGGTTTTTTTCATAGGCACATCCCGTCTGGTGCTCAAGCTTGCACAACGAATCGGGTTTGCCAAGCGCATGCATGTTGCACTTGCGAAATAAATTTGGCGTCAAATTGTAATGATGGTCTGGCGATGCCAGTTCAGTATGCGTTGATCAGCCGATTGACCATCGCTGCCACATCGGGATGTGCGGCAAAGCCCAAGTGCGTACAGCGCATTGGCACAGCCAGATCACGCTCATCCTTGCGTCCACAAGCAGAACGTGGCGAAACAATGCCATCGCGCGCGCTCCACAGCGCCACAGTCGGCACCGGTGGCTTGACCGCCATCTCGCGACCGATCGGCGGTTCGTCCACGGAATGGCCAGCGATCAGTTGATAAGCCCGCCAGGCATTGTTGGCGCGGCGGTCACCCGAAAACGGGGTGCCCATCGTGATGACCAGCCGCACCGACTCGGGGTGCTTACGCGCCACTTCGCGGGCAAAGATGCCGCCAAGGCTCCAGCCGACCAACACCAACGGCTCGCCTTCTTTGCGCGCCATGGCCACCACACGTTGGCACAGTCGCTCGAACCGTTCTTCGCTCGGCCCGAAATTGAAGCCGAGACCCCAATCGCTCACCCGGTGCCCTGCATCTTGCAGCACTCGCGCCAGTGGCTTCATCCGCGCCGGATGCGTGCCGAATCCGGGCAGCAGCATCACCGCGCGCGACGGGCCGCTTGGCACTTGCGCCAAGCGCGGACGCCGCGTGGCTTGCCAATGCTCAATCGGTGTGCGCAATTCGCCAACGAAGCGTTCCCAAGCCGGACCGCGTGACCCGGCAGGACGCGTCTCAAACGCCAGCGCACGCCGCCGCACGATTTCATCGCGCAGCACGGCGGCCCGGGCAATCCATTGCCCTTTGCTGCCCGCAGCTTGCTGTTGTCCGATCATCATTTCCATTGTGTGCACTCTTTCGGCCTAACTCCCGATGAACGCCAGCATTTCAGAAATGTTTCACATAATCGTCAAGGTTCTTAAAAATGTCTTCAAGCTGCGTAGGCAAAATCCAACCGGTTCCAATATGCCAAATCCCTGCTCTCTCCCCTCAAGGGGAGAGATACGCAGGCTTGGCAGCTTGCTGCCTAGCCGTAGTTGAGAGGAGTATGCAGCGCTGCCAGTCTCCCCATCGGCCCGGACCTTATCAGGGCACACACATCAAGATTGCTCATCCCCCTTGCAATCGCCCACGTGCTTGGACGCAATCGCCATTGTCATGTTCATGGTTTTGCCATTGGGCGCGGCGCCTTGCATGTCCATTGTCATGTCATAGCTATCCGGGCTGTACGTCCCCGCCAGCTTCATCTTGGCCTCTGCCGTACCATCAGCTCCTTGGCCCTTGCACGTCATGGTCGCGTCAACTTTGCCGCCGCCCATCGTGAACGTATCGTACCGGCAGTCCGTACCTTCCTGACCAAAGAACGAACCGTCGGGCTTTTCGGCCTCTTCCTTGGTCAGGCAGCTGGCGTACGTGCGGCCTTTCCCCATCATCTGTTCCATCGCCTTCTGGGCTTCAAGCGGCATGCCTTCCACTTCGAACTTGGCGAAATTCATCGTCAGTTCCCACCGGCCGGGCTTCAACTTCATCCCGGCATCAGCGACAGACTTGGCCACTTCAGCGGTTGAGGCGTCCTTCTTTTCAACGACCTTGTCATCCCCGCAGGCAGACAAGGCAGCGGCAAGCAACAGGGCATAGGCAGCACGCATCGGACTCTCCTCCACTGGTTCGAGCCCAAGCTAGCAGTCTCGAAACAAAGCGCCAGTGGGTCTTCTTCACGCGCTTGTATGCAGGTTGCACGGGCGTGGTTTGTTCCCCATATCGCACTCATGGCCGAACTCGTTATCCGCAGGGGACTCGAAGAGCCCGACACATCGGGCACTTTCGTGCCGCACCGCCCCGCCCGCCCTGACAAGGTCGAAGGCGGCAGGCCCTTCAAGGTCGTCTCGGAATACCAGCCCGCAGGCGATCAGCCCACCGCCATCGCCGAACTCGTCGCAGGGATTCGCGGGCAGAACGGCGGCGAAGGCGATATGACGCAAGTCCTGCTCGGCGTCACCGGTTCGGGCAAGACCTTCACGATGGCCAAAGTCATCGAAGAGGTACAGCGCCCCGCCCTGATCCTTGCCCCCAACAAGATCCTCGCCGCACAACTCTATGGCGAAATGAAAAGCTTTTTCCCCGAAAACGCGGTGGAATATTTCGTCTCGTACTACGATTACTACCAGCCCGAAGCCTACGTCCCCCGCTCGGATACTTACATCGAGAAAGAAAGCTCTACCAACGAAGCGATTGACCGGATGCGGCATTCGGCCACCCGCTCGTTGCTTGAACGCGATGACGTGATCATCGTCGCCTCGGTCTCGTGCATTTACGGCATCGGCTCGGTCGAAACCTATTCTGCCATGATCTTCGATCTGAAAGTCGGCAGCACCGTCGACAGCGGCGAAATCATCCGCAAACTCGTCGCCCTGCAATACAAGCGCAACGATCTCGGCTTTGGTCGTGGCAACTTCCGTGTGCGCGGCGATAACCTCGAAATCTTCCCCTCGCACTATGATGACACCGCATGGCGCATCAGCTTCTTCGGCGACGAGGTAGAATCCATCGCCGAATTTGATCCACTTACGGGCAAGAGCGGCAACAAGCTCGAAAGCGTGCGCGTCTACGCCAATTCGCACTACGTCACCCCCGGCCCCACCATGCAACAGGCCGCCAGCGCAATCCGCTTCGAACTCACCGAACGGCTCAAGGAACTCGAAATCGAAGGCAAACTGCTCGAAGCCCAGCGCCTCGAACAGCGCACCAATTTCGACCTCGAAATGATCGCCGCCACCGGCTCCTGCGCAGGCATTGAAAACTACAGCCGCTTCCTTACCGGACGCCTGCCCGGCGAACCGCCGCCAACCCTGTTCGAATACCTGCCCGAAAACGCCCTGCTGTTCCTCGATGAAAGCCACCAGACCGTGCCGCAAATCGGCGCGATGGCGCGCGGGGACCACCGCCGCAAGATGACGCTGGCCGAATACGGCTTCCGCCTGCCCAGTTGCATTGATAACCGCCCCTTGCGCTTCAACGAATGGGACGCAATGCGCCCGCAGACCATCGCAGTCTCGGCCACGCCCGCCGCATGGGAGATGGAGCAATCGGGCGGCGTCTTTGCCGAACAGGTCATCCGCCCCACCGGATTGATCGATCCGCCGGTCGAAATCCGCCCGGTCGAAGATCAAGTGCAGGACTGCATCACCGAATGCAAAAAGGTCGCCGCCAACGGCTACCGCACACTCGTCACCACGCTAACCAAGCGCATGGCCGAAGACCTCACCGAATTCATGCACGAAGCGGGCCTGCGCGTGCGCTACATGCACTCAGACGTCGAAACACTCGAACGCATCGAACTGATCCGCGATCTGCGCCTTGGCGTCTATGATGTGCTCGTCGGCATCAACCTCCTGCGCGAAGGCCTCGACATCCCCGAATGCGGCCTCGTCTGCATCCTGGACGCCGACAAGGAAGGCTTCCTCCGCTCTGAAACCTCACTCATCCAGACCATCGGCCGCGCCGCCCGCAACGTCGATGGCCGCGTCATCCTCTATGCTGACCGGATGACCGGCTCCATGGAACGCGCCATCGCCGAGACCGACCGCCGCCGCACCCGCCAACAGGCGTACAACGAACTCCACGGCATCACGCCGCAATCGATCATCCGCGACATCCACAACATCATGGCAGACACCGCCAGCCGCGACGGTGTGCTGGTCGATATCGCTGATGACGGCGTCAACAACCTCGTCGGCCACAACCTGCGCGGCTACATCGAAGACCTCGAAAAACGCATGCGCGCGGCGGCAGCTGACTTGGAGTTCGAGGAAGCCGGACGTTTGCGCGATGAGATCAGGCGGATGGAAGCGACGGAGCTCGGCCTGCCAGCAGGTGAATACAAAGCCCCTATTGTGGGCCGAAGCAACGAGGGCAAACCGGGGACGCGCAAGACGCGCTACGGCAAGAGCCAGAAGAAGTGGGGGAAGTGAATGGAGTCGATAAGGTCGTGCAGGCCCTATCAGAAACTTTAAACCATTGAGTTTATCATCTTAGACTTCGGGTTGTGGGAAATGCCGCCTCGTGACTCGCGCCACCCCTACTCCACCAGTTAAGGTCTGTGTGTCCAAGGAACCGCAGCCATGACCCAACTCGACAAACTCTTCACACGGCTCCTCGCCAACCCGCGACAGTCCATCGCCTTCCGCGAATTCGAACGGTTGCTAACCGCCTTCGGGTTCACCCATGTGCGCACCAAGGGCAGCCACCAATCATGGCATCACCCCGCCGCTCCGCGCCCCTTGATCATCCAGCCGCGCGGCAAGGAAGCGAAGCCCTATCAAGTTCAGCAGTTTCTTGATATGATCGAGGAATTGGGCTTGAAGCTGGACGAATGAACGCGCACCACTATCATATCAATGTGTTCTGGTCTGCCGACGACGATTGCTGGATCGCCGACGTTCCAGACCTTCGCCCCTGTTCGGCCCATGGCGAAACGCCGTCAGAAGCGCTAGCCGAAGCTGAAGTTGCGATTGAACTCTGGCTGGAAACGGCCCGCGAATGCAATCTGGCGATCCCCGAACCCCGTTATCGCCCCGCGATTTACGCCGCCCGTTGAGGCCCACTATGGCCCGCAGCCGACGCCACACTCCCATTTCCGGAATGACCGGTGCTGAAAGCGACGCTTGGTGGAAAGCGAAATCTGCCCGCAAGTTGCGTCGTCGGGTCAAGCAGACCCTCCAATCAGGACAAGACCTCTTGCGCTTTGCCGGAAAACGCTGGGATCTGGTCGACCCGTGGACGTCAAACAAGGACGGAAAATCATGGTGGCGCAATCCCACCCCGCAATATTGGCGGAAATAACATGCGCCTGATCACCGCCGCCCTCGCACTCACCCTTGCCGCCTGTTCCAAATCCCCCGCTCCACCCATCCGCGAAGGTGCGCCGGATAACGCGGTTCGGATGGCTATGCCGGAAGGCGAGGCTTTGCCGGGGGTGAAGGACGCTGCTTCCACGCCGGTCTGGGCTGCTTCGGCAGATGGCCAATCCGCGCGGTTCGGCCATCCGGGTGAAACGCCGCTGGTGTCCGTCGCCTGCCGCGCCGGCGTGCTGGTCGTCACCCGCCACGCCTTTGCGCCCATTGGCGCGCAGGCGCTGTTTGCGCTTGTCGGCAGCGAAGGCATCTTGCGGCTGCCGGTCGATGCCACCGCCATTCCCGGCCAGCGCGGCTATTTGTGGCAGGGCCGTCTGGCCGCAGACGATGCGCGCGCTGACGTCCTTGGCGGGGCCTTTACCGGCACGCTTCCGGGCGCAGGCATGATCAAGGTTTCCGCAGGAGGCGCGGCGCAAGACGTGGTCACACGATGCAGAGGTGCTGCGCCAACAAGCGCCGCAGAGCCGATAACCCCTGCCTCTACCGCCGACTAACCCCATCTGTTCGTGTCGAGCGAACGGGGTTGGGTGGCCAAAAAATCAAATCTTGCCGAACTTCGCCTCATAGGCCGCAGCATCGCCGCTGGCCAAAAGCTTTGCCTGCTCCACCCAGTTATCCCGCACAGCACGGCCCGCGAACGATCCCAATTGCGCATCAATCCGCGCAATGTCCTCATCCCCCCAAGCCGCAATCTGGGCATAGCTGGTCACGCCCAGCGACGTCAGCAAAGCCTTCAGCTTCGGCCCCACGCCCTTGATCCGGCCCAGATCATCGCCTGCCGAAGCTGTCGCCACGGGCACAACATCGGCCACTTCCTCTGCCGCAGCATGCGCCACAATCTCGCCAATCCCGGCCATTGTGCCCACACCGGGCGGCGGCGTTACCAGCGCCGCAGCACTAGGCGCGTCAATCAGCGCGTTGTTGCGTTGCGCAGGCGCTGCGCCTTCCGAAAGGACATCGGTATATTCGCGCTTGGCCGGAGCCGCTTTCGAACGGCCCCACACCCACCACACCACCAGCGCGATCAGCAGAACGATCCCGCCCAGAACCAGTTGATTGGCTTCGATTAATGCGAGCATGGCAAACCCCTGATGCGTATTACACAGCCTGCTGTTTACGGAACAGCACGCGGTCTTCCGGCCCGAATGATCGGACCCACAACATATAGCAATAAATTCCCAGAATGGCAGGAATGCCCAGCGCCATTTCGGCCCATTCCGGCAGCCATGTCACGCCAACGCCCAGCGCGGCTGCGGGGATGACAGCCCACGCCAAACCCCAGCGCCAGTTGCTGATGCTCTGCCCCAGAATGCGCGCCAGCATGCGTGATTTCACCATCGAGGCCAGCCCCAGCGACAGCGCCAGCGCCAATGCCGCCGCCGCCGCCACATACATCGGCCCCAGCCCTGCATTGCGCGCCAGAATGATCAAACCGATGGTCAGCACGGCCTGAAAAGCAATCGTCGCTAGGCTGACCCACAAGTTGCGGATGCGCGCGAGGTAGACCAGCGCCGCCTCACTGACGACCGCCTTCGAAGCCACGACTTCGGCCACCAGCAGGAACACCAGCGCCGCCGTGCCCGCCACAAACTCCGGCCCGCCAAGCCCCATCAATCCTTCACCGGGAATACCCAGCGCCATTGCGATGCCAACTTGCGCTGCGGTGATCCAGAAGCCAACCTGGCACACCTGCTTGGCAATCGCGGCGTAATCCTTGTCCTTCACACTGCGCGTGATCACCGGCCCCAGCACCGGCTCGAAACTGGTTTTCAGCTTCTGAGGCAGTGACGCAAACTGTTGTGCGAAATAGTAAATCCCCAGCGGAGCCTCACCCACGAAGAAGCGCAGGATAAATACGTCGAGCTTGCGCGTACCCCATTCCACCGCATCGGCCCCTGCGAGCGGAATGTTGCGTTTGGCAATCTGCCACAGCAATCCCGGACGCGGCTGCCACGCCTTGGGCAAACCATAGGACCGCACCAAGGCAAACAGCGCCACGCCGGTCGCCGCCCATACCGAAAGCAGAAAGGCAAGGCTCAAGCCTGAAGCGGGCCACACCAGAAAGAACACGCCCGCCGCGATGGAAATCGTCCACGGTTCCACCACCGAACGCGCGCGCACCGTCGTTGCCACATCAAAGCGATAGGCCAGCGCCGCCAGCGCCAGATCGCCCAACGCAAGGCCGGGAATCGAAAGCACCAGCAACCGGTCTGCCATCGTGAAGTTGCCGGTTGGGTACATCGATTCCGGGAAAGCATAGATCAATGCGCCCATGCCCAATGAAAGCCCCATCGCCAGCAGGATCGCATCGCCCACCGTATTGGCCGGATGCTGGTCGCCTTCGGCCAGACGCTGCGCCAACCCCCGCTTTTGCCCCAGCGTTGCCAGCATTCCCGCAAATTCGACCATCACCAGCGCCGATGCAAAACGCCCCATTGCAGGCGCGCCATAGAGGCGGCTGGCAATGATCAGGAACGGAATGCGCGCCAGCAAGCGGAGCAAAAAGCCCAGAAAATTCGTCCGCCCGCCCTTGGCAAGCGCGGCGATATCCTGCTGACCGGAAGGAGGCGCAGTATCAGACAAGCGGATTTTCCGCCTTCAACGGACGCGACAGCAACCCAGCAACCACTTCGCGCGCAGGCGCAGTGCCTTTCAGCAGGCTCACCACAGCATCCACAATCGGCATCGAAATCCCGCGCTCATTGGCCAGTTCCGCCAATACCGGTGCAGTAAATGCGCCTTCGGCCACGGTCGTTTGCTGGCCCAACACGTCAGCCGCAATAGCCCCTTCGCCCAGCGCTTTGCCCAGCGAGAAATTGCGGCTGGAAGTGGATGAACATGTCAGCACCAGATCGCCCAATCCCGAAAGCCCCGAAAGCGTTTCCGGCTTGGCCCCCAAAGCAAAGCCGAACCGCTGCATTTCGGCAAAGCCACGGCTGATCAGCGCCGCCCGCGCATTTTGGCCGAGGTGCAGCCCGTCCACAACGCCGCAGGCAATCGCCAGCACGTTTTTCACTGCGCCGCCAATTTCCGCACCCGTCACGTCATCGGAATAATAGGGCCGGAATGCTGGCCGTGCGATGGCGGGCGACAGCCGCTGCCACTGCGCTTCCCCGCCCGCACAGGCCAGCGTCACTGCCGTCGGCAATCCCGCCGCCACTTCATGCGCGAACGTAGGGCCAGACAGTACCGCAAGGCTGGCGTCCGGCGCAGCATCGCGCGCCACATCGGCCATCAACCGGCCCGTCCCCGCCTCGATCCCTTTGGAACACAGCACCACGTCACCGCCGCGATGGCCAATCCCGCCCAGCACACGCGCCAGATGTTGCGCAGGCGTCACCAGCAACAGCACCGGCACATCGGCCATTTCGGCCAAATCGCCCGTTGCCCGGATCGAAGCATGCAGCGTGGCTGATGGCAGGAACAGACTGTTACGCCGGTCCGCATTAATCTCGCTCACCAACTCCGGCTCGCGCGCCCACAACAGCACCTCGCGCCCGTCGCTCGCCAGCATTTGCGCCAGCGCCGTGCCCCAGGCTCCCGCACCGACGACGCCCACTTCCACGCTCATGCCTTCACCCCTGCCCCGCGCACCGGCGCGGCATTGTCATCCAGCGGCCAGCGCGGACGCGCCGCCACGTCCAGCGCATCGACATATCCCAAAGCAAACCGCTCTGCGCCCGCCCAGCCGATCATCGCAGCATTGTCTGTGCACAGCTTCGGCGGCGGCGCAACCAGCGCCAGCCCGTGCGCTCCTGCCAAAGCCTCAAGGCTCCCGCGCAGCGCCGCATTGGCCGCCACGCCGCCTGCCACCACCAACGCGGTCATCCCCGCAGAAGCCGCCCCCAGCGCGATTCGCGTGCGATCGATCACACAATCAATCGCCGCCTGTTGAAACGAGGCTGCAATATCCGCATCGGCATAAAGCCCCGCGTCCTTGGCCCGCATCACCGCGCTTTTCAGCCCCGCGAACGAAAAGTGTACCTCCCCGCTGCCCACCAGCGGACGCGGCAGGCGCAACGCCTTGGCATCGCCCTCGCGCGCCATCCGCTCCACCGCAGGCCCGCCGGGATAGCCAAGGCCGAGGATCTTGGCGGTCTTGTCAAATGCCTCGCCCAGCGCATCGTCAATCGTCGTGGCAAGGCGTCGATACTGGCCCACGCCCGCCACTTCCAGAATCTGGCAATGCCCGCCAGAAACCAGCAGCAGCAAATAGGGATATTGCAAATCGGGATCAGCCAGCCTTGGCGATAAGGCGTGCCCTTCCAGATGATTGACCGCAATCAAGGGCTTGCCTGCTGCCATCGCCAGCGCTTTGCCGGTCACCAGCCCCACCATCACCCCGCCAATCAGCCCCGGCCCTGCCGTCGCCGCAATCGCGTCCATGTCCGCCAGCCCCAGCCCCGCATCGGCCAGCACCGCCGCGATCATCGGCGCCAAAACTTCGACATGCGCCCGCGCCGCAATTTCAGGCACAACCCCACCATAGGGCCGGTGCACATCGTCTTGCGAAGCAATGCGCTGCGCCACGATCCGCTTCTCAAGCGTCGTGCCATTGCTGTCGATCACCGCGGCGGCGGTTTCATCGCAACTGGATTCTATGCCAAGGATCAGGGCCATCAGGCGCTTTCCTCTAAAGATAATCCCGTTTACAGCAAGCGGTGCATGAACAGTTCTTCAACCCCCGGCCTGCCCGCGCAGCCGCTTAAGCTCGGCACACGCCGCTCTCCCCTTGCCATGGCACAAGCTTATGAGACGCGCGCACGCCTTTGCGCCGCGCATGGCTGGCCCGAATCGATGGTGGAACTGGTCCCCGTCACCGCCAGCGGCGACAAGATCCTCGATCGCCCTTTGGCCGATATCGGCGGCAAGGCGCTGTGGACCAAGGAACTCGACGCATGGCTGTTTACCGGCGAAATCGATTTTGCCGTCCATTCGATGAAAGACGTTGAAACCGTCCGCCCTGAAGAATTCGTGATCGCCGCCGTTCTTCCGCGTGCCGACGTGCGCGACGTTCTGGTGGGTGCGGCCTCCATCCAAGCCATCCCACCCGGCGCGCGCGTCGGCACCAGCGCGCCGCGCCGTGCCGCGCTCATGCTCCACGCCAGACCTGACCTTACCGTTGTCGGCTTTCGCGGCAATGTCGCCACACGCCTCGCCAAGCTGGAAGCAGGGGAAGCCGATGTCACCCTGCTCGCCGCTGCTGGTCTGCAACGCCTTGGCGAAACCGGCGTTGGCCAGCCGCTTTCGGAAAGCGAATGGATGCCCGCCCCTGCGCAAGGCGCCATAGGCATAGAATGCCTTGAAGGCCGCACCGACGTGCGCGCATGGCTTGCCGCCATTGACGACAAGCCCAGCCACGATGCCATCCGCGCCGAGCGCGCGCTTCTGCTGGCCCTTGGCGGCAATTGCCATAGCCCCATCGCGGTGCTCACCACGCATAACGATGCATCTCTCACCATGCGCGCCGCCATCTTCAGCCCCGATGGTGTGGAACGGGTCGAAGCCAGCGAAACCTTTGGTCCCGCCGATTTCGAAGCCCCCGCCCGCCTTGCGCATCATCTGCTGGAGCAAGCGCCCGACACGATTCGCGTGCACTTCCACGGAGCGGGCTGATCCCCCTGCCGCTCATCATTTTACGGCCCGAACCCGGCAACGCTGCCACGCGGGAAGCTGCAAACCGGCTCGGCCTTGCTGCGCACAGCTTCCCGTTGTTCGAAATCGCGGCAGTCCCATGGCAAGCACCCCAAGGCCCGTTCGACGCGATCCTTGCAGGCAGCGCCAATATCTTCCGCCACGGCGGCCCACAGTTGTCGGCCTTCAAATCTGTCCCCGTCATGGCCGTTGGTGCCACAACGGCTGAGGCCGCGCGCGCGGCAGGCTTTGCCGTAAGCCATATCGGCGAGGGCGGATTACAGCCCACAGTCGAAACCCTGCCCCCCGGCCATTATTTGCGATTGGCAGGCGAAGATCGCGTAACCCTCACCCCGCCAGCAGGCGTGCGAATCGCCACAGAAGTGGTCTACGCCGCACTTTCCCGCCCGATTTCATCACAACTGGCGGCGCTGCTTGAACAAACCTGCGTCGTCCTGTTGCACTCGGGCGAAGCGGCCCGCCATTTCGCGGATGAGTGCGAACGCCTTGGAATTGCTCGCAATCGTGTCTATCTTGCGTGCCTTGCCCCGCGCATCGCCAGCCTTGCTGGCCATGGCTGGGCAGACATTAGGGTTGCAACGCAAAGAACCGATGCGGACTTGCTGGCACTGGCCGTACGAATGTGCCAGTAAGTGTGACTTCGGGGCGACAGGACAAGTAAAAACGGATGCAGGACATCGGCCAAAATCCGCACGGGGAAACCCGGCGCAGCGGAATGCGTACGCGAACCATCGCAGCGCTGATCGCAGGCTGCGTGCTCGCAGGCGCTGCAGGCATGGCCTGGCTCGGCTGGCGCAACGGCTTTGTCGATGTGGATATGTCGGAAGGCGTGCCCCAACTCGTCACCGGACCCACCACCGCCGCACCTCCGGCCCCATCCGTTCCTGCTGCCCAAACCGCCGCGCAAGTGCAACTGGCAGACGCCTCCACCAAAGTCGCCATGCTGGAACAACGGCTGGCAGAACTGAACCAGCAAGCCATCGCCGCATCGGGCAACGCCACCCGCGCTGAATCGCTGCTGCTCGCCTTTGCCGCGCGCCGCGCGCTGGAACGCGGTCAACCGCTCGGCTGGATCGAAACCCCCTTGCGCGCCCGCTTTGGCACCAGCCAAGGGGCTGCGGTTGATCGCCTGATCGCTGCCAGCACCGCGCCGGTCACCCTTGCCCAACTTGGCGAACAATTCGAACTGCTGGCCCCGCAACTGGCGGGCGCCTCACCCGACGAAGGCACGTGGACCTGGCTCTCGCGCCAGGTCTCCGGCCTTTTCGTCATTCGTCACGACGATGCCCCTTCTCCCGCCCCCGAAAGCCGCATCGTACGCACCCGCGCCTTCCTCGCCGGTGGCAAAGTCGAAGCCGCCATCGCCGAAGTGGAACGCCTCCCCGGCCAAACCACCGCCACCGACTGGCTAGCCCACGCCCGCGACTACATGGCCGCCCAACGCGCGCTGGACCAGATCGAGGCCGCAGCGCTTATGGGCGCACAGCCGGTTGCCGCGCCAAGTGCCGTGCCGACGGGTGAGGTTACCCCGATGCCGGAAGCATCTGACGGGGCGTTTTGAGGGTCGGGTTGTCCGCTATTCTGCGTTGGCGATTAAAAGCTGCCATCCCCATTATCATCGCCCCGGACCTGATCCGGGGTTAGGCTTGTTTCCGCGGCGGACGGCAAGAAAAACGGTTCGCGCACAGAGCGCAAAGGCCGCAGAGACATTTCGTTGGGAGGCACAGGGGATCGCTGATCGGTGGCAGGCTTCAGACTCCTCCCCATCTCTGCGCTCTTGGCGGTCTCTGCGCGAAAAAGAAAAGAAGCGCGCGCCCCGGATGAAATGCCGTGGCGAAGGTGTGGTGAAAAGGCCCCTCTCCCAACCCTCTCCCCTAAAGGGGCGAGGGCCAAGACCCCCTCAAGCCGCCCTCAGCAACTTCGGCAAATCGCCGCTCATCCCGCGCGCCTCATCCATGAACCAGCGCTTCAGCGGCCCCATGCGCTGCACGCCAGCCATGCCGAAGCGGCGAATGGCCGATGGTACGCGTCCCGGCAGGCCAAACAGACGCGTCAGCACATCGGTTGCCGTCGCCACCATGAACGTATCTGCCGCGCGCCAGCGTTCATAACGCGCCAGCAACTGCGCATCGCCCACGTCCAGCCCCAGCCGCGCGCCGTCTGCCAGCACTTCGACCAGCGCCGCCACATCGCGAAGACCCAGGTTCAGGCCCTGCCCCGCAATCGGGTGCATGCCATGCGCCGCATCACCCACCAACGCCAGCCGTTCATCCACGACCCGCACGGTATGGTGGAAATTCAGCGGATATGATGTGCGCGGGCTCGCCAGTTCGATCTTGCCGAAAATGCTGTGCATCCGCGTGGCCACTTCGCCAAGGAACATCGCATCGGGCATGGCCAGCACGGCGGCGGCATCCTTTTCCGCCACCGTCCACACCAGCGCAGACCGGTGCACTCCATCCGCGCCATCCAGCAATGGCAGCAAAGCGAACGGCCCTGCCGGATAGAACACTTCCCACGCCACATTACCGTGCGGCTTTTCGTGCGTCAGTCCGGCTATGATCGCGCGGTGGCCATAATCCCAGCGCGCGGGCGTGAACCCTGCTTCATCGCGCGTGGGTGATTTGCGGCCCTCGGCCCCCACCAGCAACCGCCCCTTCAACACGCGACCATCGGCCAGCGTCACGCTCACGCCATGCTCACCGCGTTCGCGCGTAATCACATGCGCATTGGGGTGAAAGGTAATCGCCTCTTCACGCGCGGCCGCATCATACATCGCAACGCGCAAATCGCGATTGGCATACATCCGCCCAAGCGACCCGTCACTTTCACCCGGCTGGAAATCGATCCGCCCCGGCTTCATCCCGTCGGTCACCGCAATCGACGCAATCGGGCAGCCCAGCGGAGCCAGTGCCTCGGCCATGCCAAGATGCTGGTACAGGTTCCAGCTTGCGGTTGAAATTGCCGAAGCGCGGCCATCAAAGCCTTCGGCGGTCTGCACCGCAGGGTCCGAATTATCCACCACATGCGACGTGATCCCGGCTTTTGCCAGACCAATCGCCAAAGTCATGCCGACGAGGCCACCGCCAAGGATTACGACATCGGCATGCGCTTCATTCATTTTGCGGCTCCACACGTATTGCCCGTGCCACCATCCAGATCAAGGCATCGTCCGTCAAACGAACCTTCGGGCACTTTCAACCCCACCAATGCGGCAAGGGTGGGCGCAATGTCCACTGTTTCAACCGCGCTGGGCTGTTCAAACCCGGTCATCCCCTTGCGCCAGAACAGCATCGGCACACGGCGGTCATAATCCCACGGGCTGCCATGCGTCGCCACATAGCCCGCACGCGGGGCCGGAATCGGCACCACGCCGCGCTTCAAAAACACCACAAAATCGCCCGAATGCAGCGGGTTATACGAAGCGCGCGCGCGCTGCGCCAATGTCCACGCTTCGGGCGAACGCGTTGGCATGGGCGTGGCAGCAATCTCGGCAGCGGTCAGCACCACTTCAACTTGGGGCTGGGCTTCAAGGATCGTCTTGGCATCATCCACGATCTTGCCTTTAAGGCCGGGGGCCACATCGGTGCGCACCCAATAATCGCCCGATGGACCATCCGACAGGATCAGGCCCTTGGCTTCAACCCCGTAACGCTTGCCCAAAGTGGCCGATAGCGCTTCGGACGAAACCTCGGTTGAAACCCGCGCCGATGCTTCCAGCGCCTGCTCCTGCAAACGCTCGGGCAAATCAAACCCGCCGTGATCGGCGGTCAGCACCACCGCATAATCGATCCCGCGTTTATCAAGGCTCGCAAAGAAATCGCCCAGCGCAATATCCAACTGCGTCAACTGGATGCACATTTCCGTGCCTTCAGTGCCGGTGGCGTGGCCAACATAGTCCGTGGCCGAAAGGCTAATCGAAAGCACGTCGGGCACAGCATCTTTGCCCAGCTTCTCCTCGTCCACCAGCTTTACCGCCAGATCAAGCGTGGCGCGGTCCAGCCGTGGCGAAACGCGGAAAGCATCGGCGTTCCCGGCCTTCAGCGCGAACCGGTCCGTGCCCACCGTCGACGCACCGGCCTGCACCGCACGATCATTGCGCCCGCACCATGCCGGTAACGCAAATGCCGGCGCACCCTTGGCCAAAACTGTGGAAGTCTCGGCATTTTGCGCCACAGCCGATGTGCCCAACGCCCGGCCTTCAAGCGTGGCAAAGGCCTTGCCCTTCCACCAATAGACCTGATCAAGATCACGCCCGCCCATCATCAAAGCGCCGCGATCCTTGCCCGAAACCGCAATATTGCGCGCCGCCGGATTGATCTGCTTCAGCAAATCGCCCAGCGTCGGCACCAGCATATGGTTGACCGATGCCACATATTCAGACGACCCCGCCTTGCGCTTTGAAACGTCCTCGGCACAATATACCAGCTTCGGCCCGACCATGACCGATTGGTCGATCCATGAATTGGCGATGATTCCGGTGTGCGCCGGACGGTTGCCGGTCAGGATGGTGGAATGGCCGGGGCAGGTTTCTGTCGCCGCATGGCTTTGATAGCCCGCCGGAAATACCGCCCCGCTCGTCAATCGCGCAAAGCCGCCGGTAAACCGCTGACGGTATTGCGCAAAGATATCAGACGAAAGCTGGTCGATGGCGATGGCAACCACAAGCCTGGGTGCATTGGCAGGCACCTTTTGTGACACAGCAGGAACAACGTCCTGCGCCATCACAGGCACGATTGGCAGGGCCATAGCGGCAAGCAACACGGCGGCTTTGCGGGCAAAGGTCATCACGCAGAACATACTCCATTGGGCACGCAGACTGGACTTGGGCCAAGGCCAATCGTAGGACGCCCCAAGAGCGTTACGCATGGCCCCGGGGGCGTTCTGGTTCAAGGGGATTTCGTGGCCCAAAGGCTGTTTGAAACACTATGACCATCACGCTGACACTGCGCACTATAGCGATGTTTGTGACGGCCTTGTGGCTTTCGCTCGGCTTGGCAATTGCACCCGCCCGCGCCGCGCCCAATCACATGCGCGCCTCGCTTCTGGCAGAAGGCCCGGTTGCTCCGGGTGAAACCGTCACGCTGGCGCTGCTGATGCAACCCGAAGCGGGTTGGCACGGCTATTGGTCCAACCCCGGCGATGCGGGCTATGGCCTCACCCTCGATTGGACCCTGCCCGCAGGCACCACCGCCGGGCCCATGCAGTTCCCCGTGCCGCAAACCCTGCTGATTCAGGGGCTGATGAACCACATTTACGAACACGATTATGCGGTGCTCGTCCCCCTCAAAATCCCCGCCACGGCCCGCCCCGGCACGCTGCTGCCGATAAAGGTCAAGGCGCAATGGCTGGTCTGCACCGATACTATCTGTGTGCCTGAACGCGCCGATTTGTCTGGCACGATAACCATCGGCACTGGCGCAAAGGACGGGCGTTTCGAAGGCTGGCGCGCGGCCCTGCCCGCTCCGCTGGACCGCGCTGGCACTTTCGCGCTCGGCCCCAAATCCGTGCGTGTGGCCTTGCCCTTCCCGGCCAGCGCACCGCTCGATGCCCCGCACCTGTTCCTTTCGACCGAACGTCTGGCCGATTACGCCGCCCCGCAGCGCTTCTTCCGCAATGGTGATGTGCTGGTGGTCGAAGTGCCCTTGGGCCAAGGCTCTGCCACCCCGGCCAAAGTCGAAGGCGTCCTGTCCATGGGCAAGGACGCAGGCGGCATAGCTTTCGCTGCCGACCCTGGCACCGTGCCCACCGGCGGCGATGAAGTGGGCGGCACTGCCTTTTCTGCCTATGCCCTTGGCCTTGCGCTGATCGGCGCGTTCCTCGGCGGGTTGGTCCTCAACGTCATGCCCTGCGTGTTCCCGATCCTCAGCCTTAAAGCTTTGGCCCTTGCGCGCGGCAATTCGCACAACGCCAAGGCTGAAGGCCTTGCCTATACCGGCGGCGTGATCCTCGCCTGCCTTGCGCTGGGCGGCATCATGCTAGCCCTGCGCGCTGGCGGAGAGCAAGTGGGCTGGGCATTCCAGTTGCAGGAACCCGGCGTTGTCGCAGTGCTCCTGCTGCTCGCCGTCGCCATCACCGCCAACTTTGCAGGCCTGTTCGAACTTCCCGGCCTTTCGATTGAACGCGGCGCGGGATCATCGGGCGCATTTGCCACCGGCCTGCTTGCCGCCTTCGTCGCCACGCCCTGCACTGGCCCGTTCATGGCCGCCGCCATGGGCGCGGCGCTGGTCCTGCCGTGGTGGGCTGCGCTTGGCGTCTTTGCCGCGCTCGGCCTCGGCCTTGCTTTGCCGTTCCTGCTTTTGGGATATATCCCGAAACTGCGCGGCCTGCTGCCCAAACCCGGCGCATGGATGGACCGCTTCCGCCGGATCATGGCCGTGCCCATGGCGCTCACCGCGCTGGCGCTCGGCTGGCTGGCATGGCGTTTGGGCGGTGAAACTTTCGCCGCCGCCGCCATCGCGCTGTCCGCCGCCTTCATCGTCGTGCTGGCCTTTGCCGGAAAGGGCCAACGCCAAGGCCGCGCGGTCGCCCGCTGGGTCGCGCCAGCAACCCTCGCGCTTGCCGCCGTGGCCTTCGCCGCAGCGCCCCGCCTCGCCACTGCTGGCGCGGGCGAAACCGGCGGCCTCCTCGCCGCCAAGCCGTTCACCGAGGCCGCGCTGGCACAGGCCCGCCAAAGCGGAAAGCCCGTCTTCGCCTATTTCACCGCCGACTGGTGCCTCTCGTGCAAAGTCAACGAAGGCACCTCGATCGAACGCGAATCCACCCGTGAAGCCTTTGAAAAAGCAGGCGTCGTGGTGCTGGTGGGCGATTGGACGCGCCGCGACCCCGCCATAACCAAATTCCTCACCACCCAGGGCGCAGCAGGCGTCCCGCTCTACTTGTGGTATCCCGCGGGCGGAAATGCGCGCCAATTGCCGCAAGTTTTAACGCCCGACATGTTGGCGGGATTGCCCAAGCAGTAAGTGTTTCGCGCAGAAGCGCAGAGGAAAAAGAGACCGCTGGAAGTTTTCTGCGCCAATCCGCGTAACCCTTTTTCGACTATAACTCACTATCGTCTTTGCGAGCGCAGCGCAGCAATCCAGAGCGTCTTGCGCACAGCCCTGGATTGCTTCTCCCCGCTGCGCGGGGCTCGCAATGACGAAGTTGGGGGAGCGACGTCAAAGGTTGCGTACAAAAGGGACTATCACTTAACCCCCGTGCCCTCTTTTTCCTCTGCGCCTCTGCGCGAAACCCCTTAAACTCCTTAAAACCCCTACAATGATTGCCCGTCATCCAGCGATATGAACGTCCCCGTCACCTGCCGCGAAGCATCCGATCCGAAGAACAGCACCATATCATCCAGCGCCGAAATATCGGTAAGGCGCTTGCGCGGCCATGAAGCAATCTGCGCCTTGCCGCCCTCGGTTTCGAACCATCCGTCATCAATTTCCGTCAGGATATAGCCGGGCTGGATCACGTTCACGTTGATCCCCAACCGCGCCCATTCACGCGCAAACTGGCGGCCCAGATGCTGCACGGCCAGCTTGGTCGCGGCATAGGCAGCATCACCAATGCCGGTCATCTGCGCAGTAATGGATCCGGTCAGGATGATCCGCCCCCGCTCGCTCTGCTTTGATCCCGCCGCAATCATCCGCCGCGCGCCTTCACGCGCCGTTAGATAGACCCCGTTGAAATTGGTATCGACTACGCGGCGCACCGTAACTGCCTCTACGTCAATAGCCCGTCCGGCCCCCACGACCCCTGCATTGGCCAGAACCACATCGGGCACACCAATCGCCGCTTCTGCTGCATCAAACGCCGCGATGATCGATGCCTCATCCGTCACGTCCAGCACCACAGCCAGCGCCTTGCCGCCGGCGCCGTTGATCTCGTCCACCAGCGCGTTCACGCGCTCCACCCGCCGCGCGCCGACCACAACTGCTGCCCCTGCCGCCGCATAGAGCCGCGCAAAATGCGCCCCAAGGCCGGAAGATGCGCCGGTAATCAAAGCAATGCGGCCCTCAAGCGAATAACGTGGGCGTTCCATCATGCTCTCCTTTTGAAGAGCGACCGTCTACCGAGGCCGCGCTCTCATCCAAGCTCGAACACCCCTTCAGAACTTGTTGTCCCTCGGGAAACCGTTCGGCGGCAAGCGCCCCGCTGCACCCCGCGCAACCTTCCACGGCAGCAAGTCCTTCTCCATCCGCGTGCGGCCAGAATCGCCGCCCATTGCCCACGACAGGCCGTCTTCCAGCTTCAGCGTGATCACATCGGCCATGCCGCCGTCCTTATAGCGCTGCAGCGTCACGCCTTGGCCCTTGGCGAGGATCGGCACTTCAGAAAGGCCGAACACCACCAGCTTGCGGTTGTCGCCGATCACCGCAACATGATCGTGCTCTGCCGCAATTTCGCGCACGGCCACCAGTTTCACGCCGGGCTTGGTTGAAACCACGCCCCGCCCTTTGCGCGTTTCGGCCAGCAGTTCGTCCATTTCAGCCGCAAAGCCGCGCCCGGTGTTGGCCGCCAGCAGCAACTGCCCCTTGGGCTTGTAAATCACCACATCCACGATGTGCGCTTCGGGATCGATGTCCACCATCGTGCGGATCGGCTCGCCAAAGCCGCGCGCGCCGGGCAGTTTGTCCGCGCCCAGCGTATAGAACCGCCCGTTGTCCACCGCCACCAGCAGCTTGTCCGTCGTCTGGCAGTGGAACGCAAAGGCAGGGCCATCGCCTTCCTTGAACTTGAAATCGCCGTCCAAAGGCAAATGCCCCTTGGCCGCCCTGATCCAGCCTTTGGCCGAAAGGATCACCGTCACCGGCTCCTTCTCGATCATCGCGTCCATGCTGAATTCGCGCGTCGGCGCAGCTTCGGCAATCGTCGTGCGGCGGCGGCCCAGTAGCGTTTCCGGCCCGTATTCCTTGCGCAGTGCCTTCAGATCGGCCTTCAACCGCTTTTTCTGCAACGCAGGGCTGTCCAGCAGTGTGAGCAGTTCTTCCTGCTCGGCCAGCAGATCGGCCTGCTCCTTGCGTAGCTCCATTTCCTCAAGCTTGCGCAAAGACCGTAGCCGCATATTCAGGATGGCTTCGGCCTGCCGGTCGGTCAGGTCAAACTCGGCCATCATGATCGGCTTTGGCTCATCCTCGGTGCGGATAATCTCGATGATCCGGTCAAGGTTGAGGTAAGCAATGATATAGCCGCCGACCAGTTCCAGCCTGCTGGCGATCTTGTCCAGCCGGTGCCGCGAACGGCGCAGCAGAATGTCGATCTGGGAAATCACCCATTCCTGCAACAGCAGCTTCAGGCCCATCACGCCGGGCGTGCGCCGCGCATCCAGCACGTTGAGGTTCAACCCGAACCGGTTTTCCAGATCGGTCAGCCGGAACAGCGATTCCTTGAGCAGTTCAGGATCGATGTTGCGGCTTTTGGGCACCAGCACCAGCCGGATCTGCTCGTCAGATTCATCGCGCACGTCTTCAAGGATCGGCAGCTTTTTATCGGCGATAAGCTGCGCAATCTGCTCGATCAGCTTGCTCTTCTGCACCTGATAGGGAATTTCGGAAATGACCAGTTGCCACTGGCCACTGCCCAGCTTCTCAATCCCCGTTTCTTCCCAATTGCCCGCCTCGTCGCGCCCTGTGGAAAAGCGCCCGCGCACGCGGATCGCCCCGCGCCCGCTGGCATAGGCCGCTGAAATCGTCGCGGGACTGTCCACCACGATGCCGCCAGTCGGCAAATCAGGCCCGTGGAACACCTGCATCAATTGTTCGTGTTCTACCGCCGGATTATCAATCAGCAGCAGCGTCGCATCGACAATTTCGGCCACATTGTGGCTCGGGATATTGGTCGCCATGCCCACGGCAATGCCGCTGGAACCGTTGGCCAGAAGGTTCGGGAACAAGCCCGGAAAAATCTCCGGCTCTTCCTCTTCGCCATTATACGTCGGCTGGAAATCAACCGTGCCGTCTTCCAGCCCCGCCATCAGCCGCATCGCGGTCTTGGTCAGGCGCGCTTCAGTATAGCGGTATGCTGCCGCGTTATCGCCATCGATATTGCCGAAGTTGCCCTGGCCTTCGACCAGCGGATAGCGCAGCGCAAAATCCTGCGCCAAACGCACCATCGCATCATAAACGCTGGCATCGCCGTGCGGGTGATATTTGCCGATCACATCGCCCACCACGCGCGCCGACTTTTTGTATGCGCCGGTCGCGTCCAGCTTCAACTGGCGCATCGCCCACAACAGGCGGCGGTGGACCGGCTTCAGCCCATCGCGCAAATCCGGCAAGGATCGCGCGGTAATGGTCGACATCGCATAGACCAGATACCGCTGCGAAAGCGCGGAATCGAAAGGCGCGTCGACAATAGCGTCAAACGGATCGGGTTCGTTGTCTGTGGTGATCGCCATGGCCTGCGGGGCTTAGCAAGCTGGCCCCCTAAACAAAAGGGCGCTGAAGGAAAGCTGGGGAACAACCCCATCGCCCGTCAATTGTAGAGGCACGGCCCGTCCCTGTTTGGCGGCCACCCTTTTCCCCGGAGAACACCCATGAGCAAACGCGTCCTGATCCTCGCGACCGATGGTTTTGAACAATCCGAACTGTTGGGGCCCAAAAAAGCGCTTGAAGACGCTGGATTTGAAACCGTCGTCGTCAGCCCGAATCCCGGTTCGATCAAGGGCTGGAAAGACAAGAACTGGGGCGATAGCGTCCGCGTTGACGCCACGCTTGATCAGGTTTCTGCAGCGGATTTTGACGCCCTGCTGCTGCCCGGTGGCCAGATGAACCCCGATATTCTGCGCATGAACGAAGACGCGGTCGATCTCGTGATTGATTTTGACGATGCGGGCAAACCCATCGCCGCAATCTGCCACGGCCCGTGGTTGCTGGTTGAGGCCGACATTGTTGATGGCCGCACCATCACCGGCTGGCAATCGATCCACACCGATCTTGCCAATGCAGGCGCCAATGTGGTGGATCAGGAAGTCGCCATCGACGGCAACTTCATCACCAGCCGCATGCCAGACGATATCCCTGCCTTCTCAGCCGCACTGATCGGAGCCCTCGCGGACTAAGGTCAGATGACAACAAAGAGGGTACAGACCGGGCAAAAGGCGAACAATCGTTCTGCACCTTTACCGGTCTGCACCCCCTTTGCCGGATGAATGGCTAAAGCCGGGAGAACCGGTTTAGCGGATGGGGCATTCTGGTGAGAGGCGGAAGTCGAGGTAATTGTCGACGGCGCGCATCATGTCATCCATTTCGTTTTCGAAGAAATGGTTGGCCCGCGGGATTTCATCGTGGTGGATGGTGATGTGCTTTTGCGTGCGCAGTTTGTCGACCAGCTTTTGCACCGCGTTGGGCGTCACCACCGTATCGGCAGTACCCTGCACGATGATGCCCGAAGCGGGGCACGGTGCCAGAAAGCTGAAATCATACATGTTCGCAGGCGGCGCGACCGAGATGAAGCCACGGATTTCCGGACGGCGCATCAGCAATTGCATGCCGATCAGCGCGCCGAACGAATAGCCCGCAATCCATGTCGTGCTGGCTTCGGGGTGGATGGACTGCACCCAATCCAGCGCCGATGCCGCATCGGACAATTCACCGATGCCATTGTCGAACGAACCCTGGCTGCGGCCAACGCCGCGGAAATTGAACCGCAATGTGGCAAATCCGCGCGCGACGAATGTCTTGTACATGGCCTGCGTGATGCGATCATTCATCGTGCCGCCCGCTTGCGGGTGCGGATGCAGGATCATCGCCACGGGCGCGCGTGGACGCGAAGCGGGTTGGAAACGGCCTTCGAGGCGGCCTTCTGGACCGGGAAAAATGACTGAGGGCATTGCCTGTTTTGGTTGCCTGTGTTCTGGCCGCGACGGCAGAAGCTGCCGGGGCTGGGAAATGTGTTGCTGGCTATATAGAAAGCAACGTCCTAAAAGCAACTTTTCCGGATATTCCTTTGCCGATCTATCTTGACCACGCTGCAACAACCCCGCTCCTGCCAGCCGCTTTGGCCGCGATGGAGGAGGGTTTTCGCATCTGGGCCAACCCTTCCAGCCCGCACAAAGCGGGCCGTGCGGCGCGGGCGGCATTGGAAGATGCGCGCGCGCGGATCAAGGCAGCGCTCGGCTGGACTGGTGAAGTGATCTTCACCAGCGGCGCAAGCGAGGCGCTGGACATCGGGATCAGCAAAGCTTCGCGGGCCAAGACTTTGCGCACCATCACCAGCGCGGTTGAACATGAAGCCGTGCTGCGGTTGACGCCCGATGCCGTGCGGATTGGCGTCTCGCCCGATGGGAAGGTCAACTTTTCCAAATTAGAACAAGCCCTTATGGGATCAGAGCCAGCGCTGGTGGCAATCCAGCACGTCAACAGCGAAACCGGTGTTGTGCAGGATTTGGCGGCCATTGCGGAACTGGTCCGATCCCGCAACGCAAGGCTACTGGTGGACGCGGCACAAAGCGCCGGGAAGCTTGCGCTTCCAGAAGCTGACATGATCGCGTTATCGGCGCACAAGTTTGGCGGGCCGGTGGGCATTGGCGCATTGCTCGTGCGCGAATATGGCCTGCTTGTCCCCACCGGCGGCCAGGAACGCGGCTATCGCGCAGGGACCGAACCCTTGCCGCAAGTCCTGGCCATGGCAGCCGCGCTTGAGGCGGGGCATGATTGGCTTGCGTCCGCTGCGACCTTACGCGAATCGCTGGAGAAGCAGTTGCTTGAAATGGGCGCAGTGGTGATCGCGGCAAACGCGCCGCGCAGCCCGACCATCGGCGCTTATCGCATGCCCGGCAAATCCAGCGCGGCCCAATTGATCCGGTTTGATGGCGCAGGCATCGCCGTTTCGGCGGGCAGCGCCTGCTCGTCTGGGTCATTGAAGGCCAGCCATGTGCTGACCGCAATGGGCGTTGAGGGGTTGAGCGAGGTGATCCGCGTGTCGATCGGTCGTGAGACGACGGCGGATGACATCGCGCGTTTTGTGGCGGTGTGGCGGGAAATCCGGGGATGATTTACCTCGACTATCAGGCGACAACGCCGCTTGCCCCCGAAGCGCGCGCGGCGATGATGCCTTGGCTGGCAGGGCCGGAAGCGCCGGGCTTTGCCAACCCGCACAGCCCCCACAAATACGGGCGCGCAGCAGCGGCGGCGGTCGAGGTCGCGCGCGCGCAAGTGGCGTCGCTGTTTCCCGCTGGCGGGCGGGTGATCTTCACCTCGGGCGCGACCGAGGCATTGAATCTGGCAATTATCGGATCGGGCCGAAAGCAGCTGGCGGTATCGGCCATTGAACACGCAGCGGTGCTGGATACCGCGCGGTTTGTTGATCCCGATGTGGCGGTTCTGCCCGTGGATGCGGCGGGCCTTGTCGCCCCTGATGTCCCCATCCCCGATGGCACCGGCTTGGTCGCGGTGATGCAGGTGAACAATGAAATCGGCACGGTGCAGCCGGTCGATGCACTGGCAGCGCGCGCGCGCGCGATAGGCGCGCTATTTGTGTGCGATGCCGTGCAAGGCGCCGGAAAACTGGCCGCGCCTGACGGGGCAGACATGATCGCCGTATCCTCGCACAAACTATACGGCCCCAAAGGGATCGGCGCCTTGTGGGTGCGTGATGGCGTCGCCCTTGCGCCCTTGATCCACGGCGGCGGGCAGGAAGGCGGCTTGCGGTCCGGCACGCTTAGCCCCGCGCTGTGTGCCGGGTTCGGTGCAGCGGCGGCGCTGTGTGCAACCTTGCGGGAAAGCGATGGAAACCATGTGGAAAAGCTGTGGACGCTGGCCCAATCCCTGTTCGCCGGTTGGACGCTGAACGGCAGCGCGACACAGCGGTGGCACGGCAATCTGAACCTGCGGCTCGACGGGCTGGATGTGGCGCGGCTGTTGTCAGAATGCCGCACTGTGGCATTTTCTGCAGGATCAGCATGTTCCAGCGGGTCCGGCAGGCCAAGCCATGTCTTGCGCGCGCTGCAACTTTCGGACAGGATTAGCAAAACCGCGATCCGGCTAGGGTTCGGACGCTATACTCGGGAAGATGATCTGGTTGAGGCCGCAGCGGCAATCCATGCCGCGGCGAAGCTGCAGGGAGTCTTATAAGCCATGGTTTGCGTCACCTTCGTAACGCCGCAGGGCGAAAAGATCGCCGCGCAAGGTGAGGCCGGAACGCGCCTGCTGGAACTGGGCCAGGCCAAAGGCATGCCATTGGAAGGCACGTGTGAAGGGCAGATGGCCTGCTCGACCTGTCACGTGGTGATCGACGCCGAATGGTTCGACAAACTGCCCGCCGCCATCGACGATGAAGAGGACATGCTCGATCTTGCCGCCGGCGTCACGCGCACCAGCCGCCTGTCCTGCCAGATTGAACTGACCGAGGCGCTCGACGGCTTGGTGGTACACATTCCGGCAGAAGCGCGCGATATGCAGGGCCGGTAATTTTCGGGAACCGTCTGGACATTGGTGATTTGAAATAGGCACGTACGGGTGGCCGTGAACGCTTCGCGCCCGGGTCTTTGCCCCTCTGCCCAACCCCTGTGAGCAACAGCCCGCGAAGGACCAGCGCCGCTTCATGCCAATTCCCCGCAGCAATCCCGCGCCTGATGTGCCCGCCCAAATACAGATGTTCATCGCTGAAACCTCTGGCTGGATTTCCGACAACTGGCTGAAAATCGCCATCGCCGCAGGGTTTGCAGCAGCGATCGTGGTTCTGTTGCTGGCAGTGCAGAAACTGGCGCAGCGGTTATGCCACGATGAACAGGCGCTGGTTGGCTGGCGCACGATTGTCGGAAGAATGGCGGCGCGGACGCGGTTCTGGTTTCTGGTGATCCTGGCCGCGCGGATCGTCAGCGGCTATGCCCAGACGCCGCAGTTCCTTGATCAGACCATCGGCTTTTTCTTCACCATCGGCATGACCGTTCAGGCAGCAATCTGGGTGCGTGAACTGGTGCTGGGCTTTGTTGAACATCGCGCGGGCGGCACTGATCAAGACCACGGCGCGCTGGTGTCTGCCATGGGCATCATCCGCGTGATGGTGACGTTTCTGGTCTTCGCCATTGCGATTGTGCTGATCCTTGGCAATCTGGGGGTTAATGTCGCGGGCCTTGTTGCCGGGCTGGGCGTGGGCGGCATTGCCATCGGCCTTGCCGCGCAGGGCATCTTTTCGGATCTGTTCGCAGGGATTTCCATCCTGTTCGACCGGCCCTTTAAAGTGGGGCAGACAATCGGCTTTGGCGAACATCTGGGCACGGTGGTGCAAATCGGCATGCGCACCACCCGCATCCGTCTGGTTTCGGGCGAAATGCTGATCGTTTCAAACAAGAACCTGCTCGACAAGGAAATCCGCAACGTCTCTGCCCGCCACCACATCCGCCTTTCGTTCACACTGGGCGTGACATACGAAACTGATCCCGACACCCTGGCACGCATCCCCGCCATGCTGCGCGAAATGGGCGAGGCCGAGAATTCCACCGTGGCGCGCGCGGGCTTTGAAGCATTTTCAGCCAGTTCGCTTGATTTTGCGTTCATTGTTGACGTGCCCGGCGCTGATTGGGCGATTGCCCATCCGGTGCGGGACCGCTTGCTGGTAACCATTGTGCAGCGCTTTGCCGCCGAGGGCATCAGCCTCGCCTATCCCACGCAAACGTCCTACACCGCCGCGCCAGATGGCACGTTGATCATGCCCTACCCCGATGTGACCAGACTTTCAGGCAAGCTTGCCGGGCAAAAAGACACGAAAGACTAGGTCTTCGCCCCGCCCCCCGCTTTTCACCCCTTGCAGCATCGCACAAATTGCGGTCGGATGGCTGCAGGACCAGAAAGGCTTCACATGGCTGCGATCAATTTACCGCGTATCATCCGCGTTGGCGGCGGGACTTTGGCAGAACTGCCGGAAGCGATGGCCCAATGCGGGCTTGGCCGTCCCTTCGTGGTGACCGATGCGTTTCTGGTACAATCGGGGATGGTCGCCCGAATGGTGGCCGTGCTCGAAGCTGCGGGGATGACGGCGCAAGTCTTTGCCGAAACAGTGCCTGATCCCACCGTGGCAGTAGTAGAACAGGCGCTGGATAGCTTGCGCTGGAGCGGTTGTGATTGCGTGATCGGCTTTGGCGGCGGCAGCCCGATTGACACGGCCAAAGCGATTGCCGCGCTGGCGCTTGATCCGCGCCCGATCCCGACGATGAAAGCCCCTGCAACAACCGACGTGCCGGGCCTGCCGATCATCGCGGTGCCAACCACGGCGGGAACCGGGTCTGAAGCAACGCGCTTTACGATCCTGACCGACGAGGCAAGCCAGGAGAAAATGCTCTGCGCGGGCCTCGCGTTTTTGCCGACCATCGCCATTGTCGATTTTGAACTGACCATGGGCAAACCCGCGCGGCTGACCGCAGATACGGGGATTGATTCGCTGACCCATGCGATAGAGGCCTATGTCTCGCGCCGCGCCAATGCGTTCTCCGATGCGATGGCGCTATCGGCGATGCGGCTGATTGCGCCCAATATCCGCACCGCTTGCGCACAGCCTGAAAATCGCACAGCGCGTGAGGCGATGATGGTCGGCGCGCACCATGCCGGGGTTGCATTCTCCAATGCCAGCGTGGCGCTGGTGCATGGGATGAGCCGGCCCATCGGCGCGTTTTTCCATGTCCCGCACGGGCTTTCCAATGCGATGCTCTTGCCTGCGATAACCGCCTTTTCCGCGCCATCTGCGCTGGGCCGCTATGCCGCATGTGCCCGTGCAATGGGCGTCGCGCGTGAGGATGAGGGCGATCAGGCAGCGGTCGCGCGGTTGATTGCGGAATTGACCGCGCTCAATGCGGATTTGAACGTGCCAACACCACGCTCACACGGGATTTCCGAAACACAGTGGACCGGACTGGTGCCCGAAATGGCGCGGCAGGCAGTGGCCTCAGGATCGCCTGCAAACAATCCGCGTGTGGCAGAACTGGCCGAAATTGAAGCGCTCTATCACGCGGTGTTCGGCTGATCCCGGCCACTCGAAAGCTCTGCATCACAACACAAAATGATCGCCTGCCGCGCGCACCGTCACGTCGGCAATGGAAACGCCCCATGGCTGGTTGATGGCGTGGATAATCGCATCGGCAATGTGTTCAGGCGCAAGGCTGGCATAGTCCATCGATGCCGGGTCCAGCCGTTCTGCCGGAAAAGTACCCTCGCCCATTTGCCCCACCATCTCCATGAATTCGGGCATATTATGCGCAACGATCCCGATCCCCGCCGCCTGGTTCACCACCGTGCCCGAAAGGCCGGTCGTCGGCACGCCGGTTGGCTTGACCGTGGTGACCTTGATCTTCCCCCGGCTTTCCACACGGAGCGATTCTGACAGGAAATTCACCGCCGCTTTCGAAGCGCCATAAACCGCCGCGCCGATCACCGGAAAATTGCCGTAAATCGATGACAGGTTGATCATCTGCCCGCGCCCTGCCGCCATCATCGGATCATAGGCTGCGACCATGCCGTTCAGCACGCCCTTGATGTTGATATCGATGCAACGCTCCCACGCAGCATAGGCCGCTTCGTGATCGGCGAAGAAATCCAGCGGCATGATCCCGGCGTTGTTGATCATCACATCAACTGCGCCAAACGCCGCAACCGCGCGGGCCACCAGCGCTTTGGTCGCCGCAAGGCTGGTCACATCAACCTCAACCGCCTGCGCCTTGCCGCCTGCTGCAACAATAGCGTCCACCACGCCTTGTGCAGCAGCCAAATCGATGTCGCCGCAAGTCACAAACGCGCCCATGGCCGCCGCTTTGCGCGAAACAAGACTGCCAAAACCGCCGCCCGCACCCGTTATGACGATGGACTTTCCCGCAACGTGGTTGGTCATACCCTCTCCTGAAATCATAGCGCCGACGGCATTGAATCGATCAAGATCGTCTTCAGTTCAAGATAAGGCAGCAGGCCCTCAGGCCCACCTTCACGCCCGATGCCCGATTGCTTGAAACCACCAAATGGCAGGCCGAAATCCATCCGCAACCCGTTCTGGCCAAAGCCGCCGGTGCGCACGCGCCGCGCAATACGATAGGCCGCATCGGCGTCTGTCGTCAGCACTGATCCGTTCAAGCCGTAAGCGCTGGCATTGGCCGTGCGGATCGCGTCCTCTTCGTCCTCGACCGGGATCAGGCTCAGCACCGGACCAAAGATTTCCTCTTGCGAAATGCGGCTGTCATTGCTGACGTTGGCAAACAGCGTCGGTTCAATGAAATAACCGCGATCAAGATGCGCCGGGCGATTGCCACCAGTCACCAGATCAGCCGTCTGCTTGCCTTCTTCAATATACATTTCAATGCGTTCCAACTGGCGCTTCATCGCCACCGGGCCAAGCTGCGTTGCCGGATCATCGGAATAACCGATGCGGATCTGGCGCAGTTCAGCGGCGATGGCCTGCGCCAATTCATCATGCCGGTGACGCGGCACAATCACTCGGCTCAACATCGCGCACACTTGCCCACTCATCAGCGTGATCGTGCCCGCCAGCATCTTGGCCGCGGCCTCTATCGGGAAATCGTCGCGGATGATCGCGGCTGATTTTCCGCCCAGTTCCAGCGTGCAGCGCGCCATCCGCCCGCCACAGACAGACGCGATGCGCTTGCCCGCAACGGTTGATCCGGTGAACGAAACCTTGTCCACGCCCTCATTGCACACCAGATGATCGCTCGCCTCGCGGTGGCCCGTCACCAGATTGACGACGCCAGCCGGAATGCCCGCCGCCTCTGCCGCCTCGGCAATGATATAGGCCTCCAGCGGCGTTTCGGGCGATGGCTTCATAATCACCGTGCAGCCCGTCAGCAGCGCATAGGCCACCTTGTTCGCCATAATCCCGAACGGCCCGTTCCACGGCGCTATCGCCGCGACAACGCCCACCGGTTCATAGGCAATGAGCGCGGCGGCAGCAGCCTGGCTTGGCCGCGTCTGCACAAATTCGAACTGCTCGGCAAAGCCTGCAATCTGGCCCAGCGCCATCACCGCGCCGCCATGCATCGGCTCCGCAAATGATGCCAACCCGCCCATCTGCGCAGTCCACGCCTTCGCCAGTTCCGGCACGCGTCTTTCAAGCTGCGCCACCATCGCGCGAAATGCTTCGACGCGGTCGGCTGGCGGTGTGGTCGGCCACGGCCCGTTGTCAAACGCGTCACGCGCAGCGGCCACGGCAGCATCCATATCTGCCTCATCCGCTTCGGCCACACGGCCCACAGCCTGTTCGCTATTGGGACAGACCAGTTCAATCATCCGGCCAGAATGGGCCGGAACCCAGCGCCCGCCAATGAACAGCTTGTCAGGGTGGGCTACGTTGACGCCTTCAGGGGTCATGTCGGTGTGTCCTCTCAGGCCTGTGCCAGCGCGCATTCGACGCGGGCAATACGTCCGTTTTCAATTGTGTAGAATATGAATTGCCGCATTTCCTGCACTTCACCCTTGGCGATGGGGAAGAAGCCAAAGAGCCCTTGTGCATCCAATGCTTCGCGAGTGAGGTCTTTGATGCCTTCAACCCGGATTACGCCATCGATGGCAGTGAGCGTTTCGGAAGCGGCGAAGTTCAGGACGCGAACGCTTTCCAGAACATGGTCATGGAGAAACGCATAGAAGTTCTTCAGCGCCTGCCGCGAGCGAATTTCGACTCCAAAGAAGCTCATCAACGGCGGATCAACATAAAAGTCGGCGACCGCGTCATAGTCCTTCGCATTGAAGGCGGCGACGTAGCGATCATAGCCAGCGCGCGTCAGCATCGGGCTCTCCCATCAACGGCCGGTTTCGGCTCGCCACCATTACGCTAACATTTGTTAAAATTATGTCCAGTCGCAAACTGAACCGAAAAAGGGGCAGCCGTTGCCGACCGCCCCTTTTCCTTAACCCATCGGTTTAAACATCAGAACGTCTTGCGAACGGTGACACCCCATTCGCGCGGACGGCCCACGTTCGAATAGGACGTGCCTACGAACGAATATACAGCCTGGAAGCGCAGCGGCAGGAAGTAGTATTTGTTGAACACGTTCTGCACTTCCAACGAAACCGCAAGATCTTCATCCGCATTCCGCCACGTTACCCGCGCATTGCCCAGCGTGATCGAAGGGTTGTATTGCAGCGGGCTAAACACGCCTGCAGTGATCAACCGGCCGATTGTTTGCTTGCCTGTGTAAGACAGATCGAAGCGCGGGGTAATCGAACCCGATGAGCCAAGATCGGCCTTGTACTGGATGCCGAAGCTGGCGCGCCATGCTGGCGTCGTGATCGGATCCTCAATACGCAGCGCGCCTTGTGCAGCAGCATCGATGCGCTTCCACTTGCCATCGATCCAGCTCAGCGAAGCATCGATGTCCAAGCCGGTAATCGGCGAGGCCGCAAATTCGGCTTCAAGTCCGTACATTTCGCCATCGCCAGCATTCTGGATGGCAGCGCAAGGGAACGGACCCGTGCCCGGAGCAAATCCGTCAAGCACCGAACAATCGCCAATCGGCAGCTGGATATTCTTGTAATCGTTGTAGAACGCCGAAAGGTTCAGGCGAACTTTGCGATCAAACAAGTCGGTCTTCAAGCCCACTTCATATGCACGCAGCGTTTCGGGATCAAACGTGCCGTTTACCGCCTGGGTTTTGGTGAACGGACGCGCCGTAACACCACCGCCCTTGAAGCCGGTGCTGACCGTTGCATAAGCCAGCACTTCTGGGCTGAAGCGGTAGTCAACCGAAAGACGCCAATCGACTTTGTCGCCATCGTAATTGGCCACGGTGCCATTCAGCGCGCCAACGCCGAAGATGTCGTTCAGAGTGCCGCCATCCCACTGCGTGCGCACGAACGTGTAGTCCTTGTGCTCCTTGGTATAGCGGATGCCGCCGGTCACGGTCATCGCTTCGGTCGGGTGGAAAATCACCGTACCGAATGCCGCCTTGCTGTTCGCGCGGACCGGATCGTTGCCCTGGAATTGCAGGAACAGCGACGGCACGCCAATTGGGACAATATAACGGATGTCCTGACGGGTGAAGTAGACCGACGTCTGGCTGTTATAGAACCCGCCAACGGTCCAATCGATGGTGTCACCGATCTGGCCATTCAGGCGCAGTTCCTGACTGAAGAACTTGAAGTCCAGATCATTGATGCCAGCGCCGGCAATCAGGCTGTAGGGCGTGTAATCGTCGTCAGTGCCGAACACCTGATTGTATTTGCGGTACGCGGTGATCGCCTGAACGTTCAGATTGTCGCCAAGACCAACCGTCAGGTTGCTCGATACGCCCCAGCCTTCGAACTTCGTGGTGTTCGGGGCATAATACGCCTGCGTCGCCTGGCCGCCAGCAGGCATGTAGAAGCTGGCATAAGTGCAGAACCGGCCGCACGAAAAATCAACGCCGCCAGTCAGTGCAGGATTGGTCGCGCCTATAACGCCAGCGGCGTTGGTGCGGTTTTCATACGTGTAGTCACCAGTCACGATCCAGTCGACATTGTCGTTTGGATTGTAACGCAGCGAACCGCGAATACCGGAGTAGTTCTTTTCGCCCAGCTTATCGACGACACAATCCGCGCCAGTCGAAGCAATGCCGCCAATGCCCAGTGGATTGCCCGGATTGGCACAGCCGAAATCGACCTGATCGACATAGCCTTCCTGACGCTTGTAAACGCCGGAAATGCGGGCGAAGAGGTTTTCGGTCAGTTCAAAGTTGGCCGTAGCGCGCATGTCAACGCGGTTGCGCGAACCGTAAGTGGCCTCAACCGTACCGCTGTTGCCAGCAGATGGTTTCGCCGAGAACAGCTTGATGGCGCCACCGATCGAGTTACGTCCGGTGAGCGTACCCTGAGGGCCGCGCAGCACTTCGACGCGGTCAAGGTCGAGCAGATCCATCACGCTGCCAGTGAGCGTGGCGAAGTAAACGTCATCAATGTAGATGCCGACGCCGGGTTCATATGCGGGGTTGAAATCGTACTGCCCGATGCCACGGATATAGGCCGCCATCGACGAACCGAATGCGCCGCCCATTTGCGTCAATTGCACGTTCGGCGCTTGCGCAGCAATCTGCGAGATATCGGTCTGATTGCGCGAAGCCAGCAATGCTGCATCAACCGCCGTGATGGAAAGCGGAGTATCTTGCAGACGCTGCTCGCGGAACTGCGCGGTCACGACGATTTCGTTGGTAGTCGGCGCCTGATCCGCCTGCGCTTCTTGCGCAAACGCAGATGTGGTGGCACCAAGTGCCAATGCTGCGGTGCTTGCTGCACCAAACAGGCGCACAATCGATGCGGTACGTGTGGCTATTGCCATATCCCCTCTCCCTTAAAGTCTTCTACGAGACTGTCTTGAATGATTGTTAGTAAGGCATACTAATTTACGCTTTGCAAGCCTAACATTTGCTAAGCTCACGCAAGCCTGTCGGTGATGCAAAAAGTCCACACAGCGCAGCGCCACAAGCAGCCCTCTTGCCCACAGCGGTGAACAAGGCGATAATTGGCCATGACCAATACCGCGCCATCCCTTGCGACACCCAACCCAGCCATACCCCGCCCCGCGCATGCCGATCTTGCAATCGACAGCGAAGTCGCTTTGCTGATCGATTTGCTGAAGCTTGGCACATTCATCGGCGGGCCAATGCGCGAAGGCGTGGCCGATCCTATGGGTATCACACCCACAGACTTGCGCATTGTGCTGGCATTGGGCGGCGAAGGCGAATTGGCCGGCCACGAATTGTCCGATATCATGGGCGTGGCCCCCATGAACGTCAGCCGTGCGGTAACCAGCCTCATCCAGCGCGGACTGGTTGAGCCGGGGCTTGACCAGACAAACCGCCGCCGCAAACCCGTGCGCCTGAGCGATGAAGGGCAAGCGCTTTTTTCCCGCACGCTGCCCATCATGGCCAAAGTCAGCGCCGACCTGTTCAAGGGCGTCCCTGTGCGTGATCGCGAAGCCTTCCGGCGGACAGCAGCCACGGTGCTGGGCCGGATCGGGCGCCTCACCCCCTGACTGCCTGTCCGCCTGACCTTCAAGGCCACTTCTTTTGCAGGCTGGTAAAGTCGCCAATGGCAAAAGCTTTGGCAAGAACCGGGTGCGCAAAGCTCATCGGCACTTCTTGCCGGTGCGGCCATGTCTGGCGCAGTTCCTTTTCCGGTAGGAGCACATCGGGGCCAATGGGATTTTCGGGGAAGCAAACCGCCGCAGGCTGCAAATGTGCAATGGTCTTGGCCCAGCCCGTTTCATAATCGGCCTGCCACTGCATCATGTAATCGAGTCGCTTGATCTTCCAGACGCCGTCTTCCTTGACGTAGTCGTTTTCATAAATGCCGGATTCCCAAAACTGCTGGGGCACGCCTTCAGGCTTGGCGCTCACAATGTCGTCGTGCCAGCCACCGGCCAGGATGCCCCGGAACCGCCCTTGCGCGCTTTGTCCGTCAGGCGAAATCGTGATGACGTCCTGCAATTGAAAGTGATCCAGCAACAATCCGTGCACCGGGCCTCTGCGCCCATCGGTGAACAGGTTCTGGAACCACGTCCCGTAAAGCCGCATCACCCCTGCATAACCGCGATATTCGCCCGAGAGGAAAACCACCGCGCCATCTTTGGCAAACAAACCAGCCACTTCCTCGGGTCGGTTGTAATCGATGTAATAGCCATAGGCCCACTGCAACCGCCGGATTGCGTTAAGGTCTTCCAGCTCTGTCACACGCGCTTCAAGCGCGGCAAAGCGGCTTTCGGTATCGGACATTTCGACTCTCCCAATCGCATTATTTGTATGTAATACTAACAATCTGGAGAGCGATTGCGAGAGGAAAAAAGCATGGGCAACTGGACGGGACAAGTGGCGTTCGTCACCGGAGGCGTAACCGGCATCGGGCTTGGGATCGCGCAGGCGTTAAGCGATGCCGGGCTGCGGCTCGCGCTCAGCTATCGCAACGAAGACCACCGCGCGCAAACGGCCGAATGGTTCGCCGCAAACGGGCGCGAAGCCCCGCTGTTTGTCAATCTTGACGTGACTGACCGCGCCGCATTTGCCGATGCTGCCGCGCAAGTGGAATCCCGCTTCGGTGCGGTCCACGTACTGGTCAACAACGCCGGCGTCAGCGTGTTCGGCCCCAGCGATGAGGCCAGCTACGCCGATTATGACTGGATCATGGGCGTCAACTTTGGCGGCGTGGTCAATGGCCTCGTCAGCTTCCTGCCCCGGATCAAGGCGGCAAGCGGGCTGCGCCATGTCGTCAATGTCGCCTCGATGGCGGCGTTCCTGCCGGGACCGCAAGCAGGCATTTACACCGCCAGCAAGTTTGCCGTGCGCGGGTTGACGGAATCACTGCGTTACAACCTTGCCCCGCATGGCATCGGCTGCTCCCTTTGCTGCCCGGCGCTCACCCGCACCAATGCCTGGGATTCAGCGCTCAAGCGGCCTGCCGCGTTTGGCGATAGCGGTTTCGCCCCTGCTGACCGGACTGAACTGGAACAATTCGGCACCGCATTCGAAGCAGGTATGGACCCATATGAAGTCGGCCAGAAGGTTTTCCGCGGCATGGCCCGCAACGATGGCCTGATCTTCACACACCCCGAATTTGCCGACGACTTCCGTGAAATCTACGAAACATCGCTCGCCGCGCTGCCGCAGGAAGAGGCACCGCCTGCGCGTTTGCACATCGAACGCCTCCGCCGCGAAGCGATGAAGGCTGCCGAGGCCGGGCAAATCGTCCGGCTCGACGACCTGACCTGAAAGGCACGCACCAAGGCGCTTGCAGGCTTTGGCTGCTCCGCTATCGTGAGCGCCGGACGGATACCAAAGGAACGCCAAGCCCATGTGCGATGAGATGACCGAAGCCGAAAATGCCGCGTGGGCGCGTAACAAGGGCCTGAACCGCCGGGATTTCGCCACCATGGGCGCAAGTGCAGCGGCCTTGTCCATGCTTCCGGGCTGCACCACCGCCAGCGAGGCCAGCGGCCCTGTCACGATGAGCCGCACGGTGACGATCGACACGCCCGATGGCAAAGCCGATGCCTTCTTCGTCTATCCCTCAAAGGGCAAACATCCCGCCGTGATCATGTGGCCCGACATCGCTGGCTTGCGTGATGCCTATATCCGCATGGGCACGCGGCTGGCGACAGCGGGCTTTGCCGTGCTGGTGGTCAACCAGTATTACCGGTCAAGCCCTGCACCGATCATGGGTTCGCTCATGGAATGGCGCACACCCGAAGGCCGCGAAAAGCTGCAACCGATGATCGCCAAAATCTCGCCTGCAGGTACCATCGCCGATGCTGGCGCTTTCGTGGCCTGGCTCGATGGCCAAAAGGAAGTCGATACCAAAAAGCGCATCGGCTCATGCGGCTATTGCATGGGTGGCCCGTTCACCGTGCGCACCGCTTTTGCCAATCCGGCCCGCGTGGGTGCCGCAGCATCGTTCCACGGCGCAGGCCTTGCAGGCGATAGCCCCGACGCCCCCAGCAAGCTGATGGCAAAGACCAAGGCCGCCTACCTCATCGCCATCGCCAAAAACGATGATGAACGCGCGCCGGATGAAAAGACCGCCCTTCGCGCCGCCGCCGATGCCGCAGGCCGCCCCGCCGAAATCGAAGTCTACCCCGCCCAGCACGGCTGGTGCACCGTAGACGCCCCGGTCTACGACCGCGAACAGGCCGAAAAGGCCTGGGGCCGGATGCTGGCGCTCTTCGCGGCGAATTTGTGAGAATTGCCGCAGATCTAGGGTCAGGACCTATTAATCCCGCCTTCGAGGCGCCGGAATGGCGAACATATCGGACGGACAGGTGCGCCGGGAAGGCTGGTTGCCTTTCCAAGCACTTTGCCTCAAACCTCGAAGGCGGGATTAATAGGTCCTGACCCTAGTTCCCGCGCCTGAAAATCACGACACTATTGCGTCTCCCCGGGCTTGACCCGGGGTCCCACTTTGCTTTGCAGGGCATTATAAAAACACCAGCCCGCACAAAACACAAAGCCCCCGCGCCTCCCCTCTCTTCCCCGCGTCTCTGCGTGAAATCCCCTCAGTCAAAGATTTCACGCAGAGACGCAGAGAAGAAGCAGAGACGCTGGGGGACGTTAATGAAATTACAGTGATCGGTGCGAAAACGCCTAAACCAGCCGCCAGACCTATCGTCGCCCCGGGCTTGACCCGGGGGCCCGCTTCTTTGCAACATTGCACTAGCCAGGAATCACCCGGCTAGCGGTGTGCCCGTGCCCAAAGCGGAGCCGCGCAACAACTCGCCCTTCCACTTGGTCAGACCCATAACCAGCCGTTCCGATTTCTCGACATAAGGGCCGGTAAAGATCTGCTCGGCACCGGGCTGATTGCCCTTTTCCACATTTGCCAGAACATCGCCTGCAAGCTGGTGGAACTCTGCATGAAGACGGCGGATGACCTGATACGGCTTTCCGGGGCGCGTATCTGCATCAATCGTCTGGCCATAAAGCCACTTGCCGAACGCACACTTGTCATCGCAGCGCGCGGTGCTTGAATGGACGTCGCCAGCGCCCGAACTGATGGCCGTGCGCAGCCGCATTTTCCACATTCCATGCGCACCGATGGCATCGTTGATTTCTTTGATCATGTTCTGGGTGCGCATCCGCCTGGTCCTTACCGTTCTCTTCTGCGCCCCCAGTAGCCAACACAGATTTTGAAATTCGCATCAATCATGCTTTGCAAATGCGAAAATCCCCATACGAACTAATGCGGATAAGGCGTGTCGTTACACAACAAAAAGCCCCCTACTCTTCAGAAGAGGGGGTTGGGGGTGGTGGAGTTCAAGAACGATGGCCTGCAAAAACTTGCTCCCGCACGGCCACACAGTGTGCATCTCAAAGGTTCAAAGTTTTCACGCAGAGGCGCAGATAAGAAGCAGAGACGCGGAGGGCGTTAAAGCGGGATGACGTAAAACTCACTCAGATCTCCGTTCGTGTCGAGCGAAGTCGAGACACTTTGCGCGGTGTCTCGACTTCGCTCGACACGAACGGGACTTGTTTTGGATCAGTGTGAAATCATCACAATCTAAAGCAATTACAGTGACAAGTGCGAAAATCCCTAAACCAGCCACCCCGCCTCTCGTCGCCCCGGGCATGACCCGGGGTCAGGCTTTGCTTCGCAGGGCGCTATAAACACGCCAGGCCGCCCAAAAACAAAAAGCCTCCGCGTCTCTGCGTGAACCCGAAAGCCCCCCCTTAGAGCAAAACTTTTGACCCTGAGCCTCTTTGGTCATCGCCCCCATCGGCACCGTAAAGTCCAAATTCCGTCATGCTGAACTTGTTTCAGCATCCATTTCTCCCCACAAACCGCCGTGTGACTGGATGGATGGCCCCCGGATCAAGTCCGGGGTGACGAAGCAGGGGTAACGTATGTGGACGGGATACTCGCCAAACCAGTTCAGCATGACGAAAGTGCAAAAACCTTATGCAAATGGGATACCTGCCACTTTGTGTCAGGGGATTTCAGTCGCAGCGTGAAGGGTTTGCAAACCTGTCGTGCATTCAAACGCTATAATTCCCGCTGAGAAGCAAACGAACGCGTCACGCCCCCCGCAGCATCTCGACATTTTCTTCAATCATCTGCCGCACAGACCGCGCCGTGCGTCCTGTCAGGCGCTCCACATCATCGGTGCAAAGCTCCAGAAAGCCCTCGCGGATCGCCTGACCGAACGTCACCATATCATCGCTGTTCCACGGAATGCCGTTCACCTCGGCATCATCCACCGGACGGCGCGGGATGCCCATTGCGTCAAACATCGCATATTGGCCATCATCATCCAGCGAGACATATTCGAGCGGCTTTCCGGTAATTTCCGCCATCAGCGCGGTCACCTCGCGGAACGTCTGCAATTGCGGGCCGGTAATATTGTACGTCCGGTTCTCATGGCCCTCGCCTGAAAGCACCGCGACCGCGCTGGCAATGCAGTCATCGCGCCAGACCATCGCCTCGCGGCCCTCGCCCGCGTTGGAAAACCACTTGCCGGTCTGCATCACGCCAATGCCCGCCATCAGGATCATCGCATCGGCATAGTGCGCATCGCGCAGCATCGTCCACGCACAGCCGCTGGCCTTCATCAGCGCTTCGGTTTCAATGTGGTCGTGGCGCACTTCGGCAGGGTTGGCCGGATCATCAATACCGATAAAGCTGGTATAGACGATGTGCTGCACGCCCGCGCTTGCCGCAGCATCAATCGCCGCCTTATGCTGCACCACGCGCGCGCCCACGCGAGTGCCCGAAATCAGCAGCATTTTGTCCGCGCCCTGCACCGCCGCGGCCAGCGTTTCGGGCTTGTCGAAATCGCCATAGCGCACATCGCAGCCTTGGGCCGCGCGCTCGGCCAGCTTTTCCGGCTTGCGCGTGATCAGGATCAGGTCAGCCGCACGTCCTTGCGCAATCAACGCATCGGTCACGCCACGACCATAATTGCCCGAAGCGCCGGTGATGACGATCTTGCCCATGGTCAAAGGGCGTCAAGCTGCGCTTGCGGCACCCACCAACCGTGCACTTGCGGGCGCAACCGCGCGGGAATATGGACTTTGGCCACGGCCCCTGCGCCAATGTTGCCCGCGTCCACCACCCATGCCTCATGGACAAACTGGTTATCGCCAACCTGCTGATCCACAATGAACACCAGCCAGCCGTCTTTTGCAGGATCGGCAGCGGGCACATGGACCGGCTCGTTATACCCCGCCATCGGCGGCAGCGCCAACGCGCCCGACACTTGGGGGCCGGGCGTGTCCATCCCGTCCAGCCGCAGCAGCATGTTGAAGCTCACGCCTACCGGTCCTGCAAACAGCGGCGGCCCTTGCAGCGCGGGGTTCATCGAAAGCATGAAGCCGAACGGATAACGCCTGCCCTGAAACTTGGCTGGAATAACCGGAAAATCACCGGGCGGGCCGATGATCGTCTCGGTCACCTCGCCGCCCTCGCTGCGCGGGTCCACCGTCCAGCGGGTCAGCGCGCCCACCACGTCCTGCGGCCCCATGAAGATGCCCGAAGGTTCGCGGATGAACGCAAAGGCGTTGGTGTTGTTCAGGCATGCATCGAAGTGCAGCATGCCCTCTGCATCCTCCCACGCATTCATCATGTGGTACGAATGGCAGCCCTTCGGCCCCTTGAACCACTTGATCTCGCTCACATCACCATAGCGCGGCATTACCCCCAGCCATGAATCCAGCTCCGGCTCATGGTGCCAATGCTCCCCGCCGGCCTTCAGCCGGTCAAGGTCTGCCGTCGTCGGGTAAATCGGGAACAGCGCATAGTTCTCGCTAATCGTGAAGTCGTGCATCATCGCGCAATAGGGCGCATCGAACCACTGCTCGCTTTTCAGCGTGCCATCGGCTGCCACCACGCAATAGGCCACTTTGGCCGAAGCCTGCCCGTCAGCCTCATAGCCATAGAAGAACAGCTCTCCGGTCGCGGCATCGATCCGCACATGCGCCGTCATCGTCTCGCTCTTCAGCACGCCGCCAAAGTCATACGATCCGATCGTCTCCAGCGTGATCGGGTCCACCTGATAAGGCCGCCCGTCTTCCTTCGCCATCAACAGCCGCCCCGCGTGCCAAACCGGCGTCGTATTCGCCACGGTGCGGTCCACACCGCTCACGCTGGCGTCATCGGTAAACGGGTTGCGGTACTTGCCGAACAGCGCCTTGCCCGCAGCCTTCTCGGCCTTGTAGCGCGCGGTTTCGACGTACTTCTGCGCAAAGTCTGCGGTGCCATCGGCGTTGAACGAAAGGCGGCTCACCATCCCATCACCCGAAAGCGTATGATCGCTATCGAACATCGGTGCAAATGCGGGATCGGGCACCGCGCGATAGAAACTGCCGCTTAACTCGGCGGGCAGATCACCCTCGACTCGCAAGCCGCGCAATTCCACCTCTTGCCCGACCGGTTCGTTCAGGCCCTGAAAATAGATCGTCTGCGGAAACGCGCCCATAACCAAACCCTCACCCTAACTATTGTTACGATTGTTGTAGCGCATTTCCAACCGCGATCAAGCCCACCAATAGGCCGTCGCGCGCATTTCGATGCTCACCCGTGGCGGAGCGTCGGCCGGGCAATCGGGCATGTCAAATGCCACATGCGGCACATGGTGCGCGCGGCCCAAATCGCTGTCATTGGTCTTGAACAGGATCGCTTCGTCAATCGCCAGGTCGGGGAACCAGTGCCAGCGGTGCGCAGGGTTATGCGCCACCACCAGCCCTTCAAACGACCACTCCGGCTTGCCCGCCTCGTCAAACACCGCATCGGCGGCAATCAGATCATCGGCCACCACACTACGCGCATCGCACAGCGCCAGCGGCACATCCTGCGGAGGCGCAGAGATCGCGCGCCACACATTATAATGCGCCGACCGTGCATAGGCCCGCCCGCCCGCCCCGCGCCCCGAAAACTGCGCAGCGGTCCCGTCCGAAATGTCGACATGCGCAAACCGTGCGGGCATCGAATTGTTCAGCGTCCCTGCCTTGCCCGACCGTTCGGAAAAGCGCAGCAGCCCCGGCGCACCCACATGGACGAAATCCGCCCCCGTCACCGCCTGCACCAGTTCCTCGATCTCGCGCATATGCACCCGCGCCACCTCTTCGCGGTCCGCAAAATCGGCAACGGCGCTGGTGTGGCGGACAAGCTGGAAGCCCTCGCGGTCAATCTCCACTCCTGCCGCACGCGCATCGTGCATCGGCATGGCAACAGGCGCAATATCCACCTCGTCCCGCTCATGCGCATTGGCATAATAGCGGGGCCGTGCAAACATGCGGCCCGAATAGGCGATAAGGGCTTCCATCATCCTCTCCCGTTGCGGCCTGCTTGGCGCAGGTCCTGCAAATTCACCCCGCCGCCAGTTGCTTCTCCAGCTCGCCCAGCACGCGATAGCAATCCAGCACTTGCGCCACCGAACTGTTCGGCTCACGCCCTTCGCGGATCGCGGCGATGAACTCGCGGTCCTGCAATTCGATGCCATTCATGCTGACGTCCACTTTGGAAACGTCGATCGGCTCTTCCTTGCCATTCACCAGATCGTCATAGCGCGCGATATAAGTCGCCGTATCGCCGATATAGCGGAAAAACGTGCCCAGCGGCCCGTCGTTGTTGAACGAAAGCGACAGCGTGCAAATCGCGCCCGTCTCGCTCTTCAACTGGATCGACATGTCCATCGCAATGCCCAGTTCCGGATGAATCGGGCCTTCCACCGCATTGGCCTTCACGATCTTGCCCGCCTGATAGGCGAACAGATCAACCGTATGCGCCGCATGGTGCCACAGCAGATGGTCGGTCCATGACCGCGCCTCGCCCTTGGCGTTCATGTTCTTGCGGCGAAAAAAGTACGTCTGCACATCCATCTGCTGGATGTTGAACTCACCGCCCGTAATCTTGTTGTGCACATATTGGTGCGAAGGATTGAAGCGGCGCGTGTGGCCAACCATGCACACCTTGCCGGTCTCTTGTTGCACCCGCAGCACTTCTTCTGAATCCGCCCAGCTATCGGCCAGCGGAATTTCCACCTGCACATGCTTGCCAGCCTTCATGCAGGCAATTGCTTGCGCTGCATGCATCTGCGTTGGCGTACACAGGATCACCGCGTCCACATCATCGCGCGCCAAAGCCTCTTCCAGCTCTGTGCCGGAATGCTTCGCGCCGTATTTTTCGGCCACGGCTGCGGCCTGTTCCGCACGGCGGCTGATGATCGAGGTAATCTCGACCCCGTCGATGTTCTTCAAACCGTCAAGATGCTTTTCGCCAAAGGCACCAGCACCGGCAAGAGCAATACGCATACGTGACTCCCTCTCCCCTTCAGGGGAGAGGGCCGGGGAGAGGGGGAGTCTCGCACCAGCCCATGTCGTGAGGAACGATAAAGAGAGCTCCCCTCTCCCAACCCTCTTCCCTCAAGGGGAAAGGGCAATTCACAAAATCAATCCACCGGTTCCAGCACAATGTGCCCGATGGCGGTGTTGCTGCATGGAATATGGTAATGCCGGTTCAGCCGCTTCACCTTGCGGCCCAGCGCCCCGCGCATGATCAGCCACATCACCATTTCGATGCCTTCACTGCCGGTTTCGCGCAGATATTCGATGTGAGGGATAAACCGCACCGCATCGTCATCGGATTCCAGCATATCCAAAAACTTGTTGTCCCACTCGCGGTTCAGCAATCCGGCGCGCGGCCCCTGCAACTGGTGGCTCATGCCGCCAGTACCCCAGATCTGCACGTTCAGGTCTTCGGGGAAGCTTTCCACCGCGCGGGCAATCGCCTCGCCCAGCGCCCAGCAACGGTTGCCCGATGGCACCGGATAAGTCACCACGTTAACCGCCAGCGGCACAACCTTGCACGGCCATGCTTCGGGCTGGCCGAACATCATCGAAAGCGGCACGGTCAATCCGTGGTCCACGTCCATTTCGTTGATGATCGTCATGTCGAAATCATCAAGGATCAGGCTCTGCGCGATGTGCCAGGCAAGGTCCGCATGGCCTTCCACGTCGGGCACAGGGCGCGGTCCCCAGCCTTCATCGGCAGATTTGTAACGCTCGCCACAACCGATCGCAAAAGTCGGGATGATGTTCGCATCAAATGCCGATGCATGGTCGTTATAGACCAGAATCACCACATCGGGCTTCTGCTGCTTTTCCCATTCGCGGGTCCAGTCATAGCCTGCAAAGATCGGGCCGAAGTAATCGTCGCGGCTCTTGCCCTGATCCACGGCAACACCCAGCAGCGGAACGTGGCTGGAACCAACGCCAGCGGTAATCTTGGCCATCTCAATAGCCTCCTTTGATGGATCGATTGCCTTGGGGCGTACGGCCACCATCCAGCATCATCTGCCGATATTCCGGCCATGTCATGTCGGTCATCGTGCTCACCGCCTCGGCAAAGGGAATGCCGTCGGATGAAAACAGCTTTGAAAGGAAGTACACATTCCCGCCAAGGTCCAGCAGCGTGTTGTAATCACGCGCCATCAAGGCCTGCTTGGCCGCCTCGGAAATATTCCACTCGTCCAGATAAGCGCGTTCATCAGCCTTGAACCGCGCACGGTTCTCGGCCTTCATCAGGCTCATCGCAAACTGGTTGATCCAGTATCCCTTGCGCGCGCGGGCAGCGGTGTAAATCCGCGTTCCGGGAATATCGTCCAGTTCGGCAAGGTATTCGTGAATGTTCTGTTTTGGCGTTGCTTCGCTCACAGGCCCCTCTCCTTCAGCTTGGCATCAAGGCGCGGGAACACCCGGCGGGCATTGCCCTCGAAAATCGCGTGGCGTTCGGCGTCAGAAATATCCAGCGCGTCGACATACCGCTTGGTATCATCGAAATAGAAGCCGGTCGTCGGATCGATCCCGCGCACCGCACCCACCATTTCGCTGCCGAACAGGATGTTCTTGTTCTCGATCACATCGGCCAGCAAATTGATCCCCGGCTGATGATAAACACACGTATCGAAATAGACGTTGTTCATCAAATGGCCTGAAAGATCGGGCTTTTTCAGCATATCGGCCAGGCCGCGATAACGCCCCCAATGGTAAGGCACCGCGCCGCCGCCATGCGGAATGATGAACCGCAGTGTCGGGAACTTGCTGAAAAGATCGCCTTCCAGCAATTGCATGAAGGCAATCGTATCGGCCGCAATATAATAGCCTCCGGTCGCATGCATTGCCGGATTGCACGATCCCGAAACGTGGATCATCGCCGGAACGTCGAGTTCCACCATCTTTTCATAGAACGGGAACCAGTATTCGTCCGTCAGCGGCGGATGGGTAAAACGCCCGCCACCCGGATCAGGGTTCAGGTTGCACCCGATAAAGCCCAGTTCCTTCACGCACCGCTCAAGCTCCACGATGGAACTTGCCATATCGGCTTCGGGCGATTGCGGCAGCATGCAAACGCCTGCGAAAATATCAGGATAAAGCCCGACAACCCGCGCAATCAGATCATTGCACACTTGCGCCCACTTTACCGCAACCGTCTGGTCGCCCACATGCGGGGCCATCGCCGATGCGCGTGGCGAAAAGATCGTCATATCCGCGCCGCGCTCTTTCAACAGCCGCAACTGGTTTGACTCAATCGTTTCGCGGATTTCGTCGTCCGAAATATCCGGATATGGCGGGCATTCGGTCCCCGCCTTGAACGCCGCCTTCTGCTTCTCGCGCCATTCATCATGCGCCTTTGGCAGCACCGTATAATGGCCGTGGCAGTCGATGATCATCGTCATTCGCTCATAGCTCCAATCCCAACCTGAATCCCGTTCGCGCCAACCGCCGCACCGCCGTTCGTGTCGAGCGAAGTCGAGACACCAAGCGCCGCCACCTCAACTTTACCCGCCCCGAACGGAATGGTTTTTCCCGCTTGCTCACGCTGCCGCAGCACAGTCCCGCTGGTCATCACCGGCTCAATCCCAAGCCCGATCAATGTCTTGACCGATTCTTCCATCTCCGCCGCGCGCCGCAACCCATGCGTCGTCATCCGCTCGACATTATATTCGGCGCGCACAAACCAGCTATCGTTCTTCTCGCTGGCATCCAGCGATGACAGCACCTCATCCACCACACCGGCCTTCGTCGCCGCCAGCATCATTTCCGCCGTCAGCGCCTCTACCCCTTTGACCATGATCGAACGGATCATCTTGATCGCACTGGCGCGGCCAATCTCGTCACCAACAACACGCACTTTGGCAAAGCCCGCCGCGCGCAGCATCGCTTCGGCAACAGCGGCATGTTCGCCCGAAACCAGCAGCGGCACATTCATCCGCGCCGGATTGACCGGCGCCAGCACCGCCACATCGACATAGCGCCCGCCAGCCGCTGCAATCACCCGCGCCGCCGCGCGCTTGGTATCGGGCGCAACCGAATTCATGTCGCACCAGACCGCACCCGGCTTCAGCAATTCGGCATAGTCCTGCGCTGCGGGCAAGGCAGCATCAGCTGTCACCAGACACAGCACCAGATCGGCATCGGAAAGCGCGCATTCCGCCGAGGCACAAGCCACCACGCCTGCCTCTTCCATGCCCAAGCGCCGCGCAGGATTGATATCAAACGCCAAAGCCGCCGCTTCCCAGCCCGCCGCTTTGGCAAAAGTCGATCCGGCCTCACCGAACCCGATCAAGGCAATTGTGCGTTCCATAAAGCCCGTCCTGCGTCCCCAACCCCGCCCCCGCAAATGCAAACACCGCCCACGCCATAATTTTTTGCAAAGCTTGGTGGAAGGGGGCCGAGCTTTTCATCTCTATTGTTTGCACCCGCTGCCCCGATTGCGTCACCTCGAACTTGTTTGGCAACCATCCCCTTTGGCAAGGCACATCCTTAAGCTCGTCACCCCGGACTTGATCCGGGGTCTATCTAGCCATCAAGACCGACAGTGCTTGTTGAGAGATAGACCCCGGATCAAGTCCGGGGTGACGGAACTGGGACAGCATATCCAAACGGGAAAGACGCCAACCGCTTTCAGGTTTCACGCATAGGCGCGCAGAAGAAGGAGAGACGCCGAGATGTATCGCGGGCCGCAAGACCTCCCAAAAATCCAACCTCGCACCAGCCGCAACGACCCGAACCAAAAGGCGGCTCCACCGCCAAACACACTCCCTCCGCGTCTGCACTTCTTCTCCGCTCCTCTGCGCGAAACCCCTTCCTTAATCCAAAGCCTGCAAAATCAACCAAACCCCTCCCCCGCGACCTGCCGCAACAATGCCACAAAAGCCTCCTGCGGGCCCGTAGGCCGCCACCCCTCACGCGAAGTAACGCCGATAGTCCGCTTCACCGGCACAGGCGTAGGTCGCGCCGCCAGCACCCCGGCCTGCAACTCCACCGCCAGTTGCGCCGCCGAAAGCAGCGTCAAAGCGTCAGACCCCAGCAGCAATTGCCGCACGGTCAGCACCGATCCGCATTCAATCGAAACATGCGGCGGCTCGGCCCCTGCCGCCCGCATCATGTCCTCCCAATATTGCCGCAGCGGCGTATCGCGCGCGGGTAAAATCCACGGATACCGCGCCAGCAACGCCCCCGTGATCGCGCTCTCCTCCAGCAACGGATGCCCCGCCCGCATCACCAAGGCAGGCTGGTCCTCGAACACCGCCTCCTGCTGCAAATCGTCCAGCACCGCCGCCTCGCGCAATGCGCCCAGCATCAGGTCAATCTCGCCATCGCGCAAAGGCCCTGCCAGTTCGGAATGGCTGCCCTCAACCACCGCCACATCCACACCGGGATGCGCCTTTGCAAAGCGCAAGATTGTCTCCGGCAGCCAGCGCGCGCGGCTCAGCGGCATTGCTCCCACCACAATCCGCCCCGCAGCCTTGCCCTGCCACGCCGCCACTTCGGCAAAACCGCTGCGCAATTCGGCCATCGCCAGGCCAAACCCGCGCGCGCGGCGCTCTCCGGCGGGTGTCAGCATGATCGATCGCCCTCGCCGGTCCACCAGCCGCTGCCCCAGCGCTACTGACAAATCCGCCACCGCGCGGTGCAATGATGCCGATGAAAGCCCCGTCGCCTCTGCCGCAACGGCATAAGATCCCGCCCGCGCCAGCGCCAGAAACGCGCGCACTTGCGTGCCTGTCACACGCGGGCTGCCCACCTGCGCAATCGCAGCTTCGGCACGCGGTGCAAACAGCAGCGCCGGTTCGGTCGGCGTCATCCCCGCAGGCCCGCGCTCAAACAGCGCACAGCCAAGGTCCGCCTCCAGCCGCGCAATCGCCTGCGTCAGCGCAGGCTGCGTCAGATTCACCGCCCGCGAAGCCCGCGTAACGCTGCCGTGGCGCACCGTCGCGGCAAAGGCGGCAATGTGGCGGATGTTGATCGCAGATTCAGCCATAGCCCAAGACTTAGCATTTCCTTATGGGAAAGTGCAAACATTGCATTGGCTGGCAAAGACCTCCCCCCGCATGTGTTTCATCAACTAAAGCTCAAGGAACCGAACATGTCAGGCATCGTCGTCCAAAACATCGAACGCGCCGATCAAGCCGTGATCGACGGCCTCGCCGCCTGCGGCGTCGCCACGGTCCACGAAGCGCAGAACCGCACCGGCCTCCTCGCCAGCTACATGCGCCCGATCTACACCGGCGCCCGCATCGCCGGCAGCGCGGTTACAATCAGCGCGGCTCCGGGCGATAACTGGATGGTTCACGTCGCCATCGAACAATTGAAGCCCAGCGACATCCTCGTCCTCGCCCCCACCTCCCCATGCGAAGACGGCTACTTCGGCGACCTGCTCGCCACATCGGCCCAGGCCCGAGAATGCCGGGGCCTCGTCATCGACGCCGGTGTGCGCGATGTCCGCGATCTTACCGAAATGCAGTTCCCCGTCTGGTCCAAGGCCGTCTACGCTCAAGGCACCGTCAAGAACACGCTCGGCAGCGTCAACGTCCCCATCATCTGCGCCAATGCGCTGGTAAACCCCGGCGATGTGATCGTGGCCGATGACGATGGCGTCTGCGTTGTCCCGCGTGAAAAGGCCGCCGAAGTCCTCGCCGCCGCCCAGGCCCGCGAAGCCAACGAAGGCGAAAAGCGCGCCAAACTTGCCGCAGGCGTATTGGGCCTCGACATGTACAAGATGCGCGAACGGCTTGAGAAGGAAGGCCTCAAGTATGTCTGATTTCTCCGCCCCCTGCATGTGGATGCGCGGCGGCACGTCCAAGGGCGGATACTTCCTGAAAGACGATCTGCCCGCAGATACCGCCGCCCGCGACGCCTTCCTGCTTGGCATGATGGGCAGCCCCGATCCCGTCCAGATTGATGGTATGGGCGGTGCCGATCCGCTGACCAGCAAAGTCGCGGTCGTCTCGAAATCCACCCGCGAAGGGATCGATGTCGATTACCTGTTCCTGCAAGTCTTCGTCGATCAGGCCATCGTCACCGACGCGCAGAACTGCGGCAACATCCTGGCAGGCGTCGGCCCCTTCGCCATTGAACGCGGATTGGTGGCGGCCACCGGCGATGAAACCCGCGTGGCTATCTTCATGGAAAACACAGGCCAGGTCGCCGTCGCCACGGTTGCAACGCCCGGCGGCAAGGTGAAATATCATGGTGACGCCGCGATTGATGGCGTGCCGGGCCGTCATGCGCCAGTCCCGCTGGAGTTCCGCGATACCGCCGGATCATCGTGCGGCGCGCTGCTGCCCACCGGCAATGCGGTGGATGTGGTGAACGGCGTGGCCGTCACCCTGATCGACAATGGCATGCCCTGCGTGGTGATGAAGGCCGCAGACCTTGGTATCACCGGCTATGAAGACCGCGATTGGCTGGACAATGCCACTGACCTGAAAGCACAGATCGAAGCGATCCGCCTGATCGTCGGCCCGATGATGAATCTGGGCGATGTGAAAGACAAATCGGTGCCCAAGATGATGCTGGTTGCCCCGCCCAAGCACGGCGGCGCAGTCACCGTGCGCAGCTTCATCCCGCACCGCGCCCACGCCACTATCGGCGTGCTGGGCGCAGTCAGCGTGGCGACGGCCTGCCTGATTGCGGGATCGCCAGCGGCGGAAGTGGCGCAAGTTCCCGAGGGCCAGCGCAAGCTTCTCTCGGTCGAACACCCCACCGGCGAGATGAGCTGCGTGCTGGAAGTGGATGATAGCGGTGAGGTCGTCAGCGCCGCCTTGCTGCGTACCGCGCGCAAGCTGATGGATGGCGTGGTGTTTGGCTGATGTCATGCAGCATGCTTCGACAAGCTCAGCATGAGCGGCGTTTGGATTTCTGTTTCAAAAAATGATCCGCTCGTCCTGAGCTTGTCGAAGGACCTTTGCGCGACGAAAGGATTACCATGACCAACCAAGCTTCTGGCCGCATCATCAGCTGGCACTCCAATCCGTCAAAGCCGCGCTATGTGCCGCCCGCAGGCGCGGTTGATGCACATTGTCACGTGTTCGGGCCGATGGCGCAATTCCCGTTCAGCGCGAAGGCCAAGTACCTGCCGCAGGATGCCGGGCCGGACATGCTTTTTGCGCTGCGCGATCATCTGGGTTTCGACAAGAACGTGATCGTGCAGGCAAGCTGCCACGGCACTGACAACGCCGCCACGCTGGATGCCATCGCCAAGTCCAATGGCCGTGCGCGCGGCGTGGCGGTGGTTGATCCGGCGATCTCGGAAGACGAACTGCACGCCATGCACGCTGGCGGCATTCGCGGCATCCGCTTCAATTTCCTCAAGCGCCTTGTCGATGATGCGCCCAAGGACAAGTTCCTTGAAGTGGCACAACGCCTGCCCAAAGGCTGGCACGTCGTGATCTATTTCGAAGCCGACATTCTGGAAGAACTGCGCCCGTTCATGGATGCAATCCCCGTGCCGCTGGTGATAGATCACATGGGACGTCCCGATGTGCGCCAAGGGCCGGACGGTGCTGACATGAAAGCGTTTCGTGCCTTCCTGAATGCCCGCGACGATATCTGGTTCAAGGCAACCTGCTCCGACCGGTTGGACGCCATCAAAGAGGGTGGCGCAGGCGATCCGTGGAACGCCTTTGCCGATGCAGTTGCGCCGCTGGTGGCCGATTATCAGGACCGCGTGCTGTGGGGCACGGATTGGCCGCACCCCAACATGGACACCGAAATTCCGGATGACGGGCACCTGGTCGACATGATCCCGCGCATTGCGCCAACAGCAGAGTTGCAGCGCAAGTTGCTGATCGATAACCCGATGAAATTGTATTGGGCTGACTAATGGGGTGTTAATGCCCGCGCAGCTCAAATCAATCCTGACCGGGGTGACCCTTTCGATACCGGTTACCGGCGCAAAACCTGCGCTTGGCACATGGCAGGGTATCACCATTTGCGAACATCGCCGCGCCACGCACCAGCGGCAAATCACCCTGCATCTTATCGGAGATTGACGCGCCGTTTACTATGTAAAGCGCGGTTACTTTGGGCAATTCCGCGGCTCAAGCGGTAGTGCAACCATAATTTCCGGTTAAAATTCGTTGCATTGGTGTGCGCGGCAATACGGGTACGCAACCTTACGCAAGATTCCAGTTCCCCCGCTACGAGAGGCATAGCGCCGACCGGCTCTCGGGGAGTAACAATGTTCAAATTCAACATTTCAGCCAAATTCATTGCTGCCTTCGCGCTCTTGCTGGCGGTGATGGGCGGGATGGGATTGTTCGCCATCTCGAAGATTGGTGAGGTCAACGCGATTGCCGCCGAACAACGTGACCGCTGGATCCCTGCAGCCGGCACTTTGGGCGACATTCATGCATACACCTCGCAATACCGCCTGAAACAAGATGACATGTTCGACGCGACAACGCCTGAAGGCACCGCGCGCGGCCAAAAAATGCTCAAAAATGCGCGGATGGTCATCGATGGCGGGTTGGCTGATTATGAAAAGCTGACGATCACGGCCGAGCAAAAAGCCGCCGTCACTGCCATTCGTGATGCCTGGGGCGCTGTCATCCAGCAGGATGACCAGATGCAAGGGCTAGCCTTGGCAGGCAACTCTGCCGGTGCACAGGCCATTCACGATTCAGACGCTCTCGAATCATTCTATGCGCTCGAAGATGCCATTCTGGGTGCCATCGAAATCAATCAGAAGGCATCCGATGCGGTCGCTGCGCAAAGCGAACAAATCTATGCTTCAGCGCGCAAATTCACGCTGGCCGCCATTGGATTTGGCCTGATCACGGCGCTCGCTTTGCTTGCACTTTTCATGCGCGACATTGCACGTCCGGTCATGCGCATGGCTGAATCTGTTGGCAGCCTGATTGGCGGTAATCATGCAGTGGTCGTCCCTGGCCTTGGCCGCACCGACGAACTGGGCCAGCTTGCCCGCGCGCTTGACCAATTCCGCGATGTGTTCGCCTCAGACCACGCCCGCGCAGAGGCCGAAAACGCTCTCGCCCGTGAAACGCAAGTGACGATTGACACGATTGGCGAAGGCCTGACGGCTTTGGCTGAAGGCAAGCTCACACATCGCGTGCCCGAAAACGGCAGTGGCGCATTGGCGAAGCTGCATGTCGACTACAATGCAGCAGTCACCTCGCTCGAACGCGTCCTCAGCAAAATTGCCGATGGCTGCAATACGATCAAACTGGGTACAGATGAAATTGCCAGCGCGGCAACCGACCTTTCGCTGCGCACAGAACAGCAGGCCAATTCACTGGCGGAAACGTCGCGTACTTTGGGTGAATTCACCACATCGGTACGTACAACGGCTGAAAACGTGCAGCAGACCAGTTCACGATTGACCGTGGCGCGCAGCACCGCCGAAGGTGTGGGCGACACGGCCAACCGCGCGGTCGCCGCCATGCGCAGCATCGAAAGCAGCTCTCGTGAAATGGCCGAAATCGTCGGCGTAATTGACGGCATCGCCTTCCAGACCAACCTGTTGGCGCTGAACGCAGGCGTCGAAGCGGCGCGTGCTGGCGATGCGGGCAAAGGTTTTGCTGTGGTTGCCACCGAAGTGCGGGCACTGGCGCAGCGGTCATCCGATGCTGCCAAATCAATCCGTGGGCTGATCAGCAAAAGCACCGATGAGGTTAGCGGCGGTGTTGCCCTGGTCGAATCCAGCGGCGAGGCCCTGCGCCAGATCGTGGCTGAGGTGAGCGCTGTATCGACTTTGGTCGAACAGATTGCCGAAGCTGCGGGCCAACAAGCGGCGGGCATTGCAGACATTTCGGCAATGGTCGGATCGATGGACGCCTTTACCCAGCAAAACGCTGCGATGGTTGAGGAAAGTTCCGCAGGGACGCGCAATCTGGCGACCGAGACTGTGGCGCTGGTTGAGCAATTGGGCCGGTTCCAGTTGAGCGGCAGTACGAACCGTTTCACCCCCGAGCGGCAGCCGATGCACCAGGCGGCTGCGACATATGCACCACCTGCTGAGGCTTATCGTCCAGCACAATCCCACGCTCCGATGGTCGTCGGAAACACCGCGCTGAAGGCCGATGTTGATGATTGGGATGAATTTTGACGCAACCTTACGCTTTCTCAAGCTGAAATGCCTGCCACCACACAAGGAAACAAACCCATGAAGACGATTGGAAAAATTGCATTCGGATTGACCGCTTTGTCGATGGCCATGACTTCGGCCTTTGCCCAGTCTCCCGAGTGGCAGCGCCAGGTTTCGCGGATCATCGCTTCCAAGCAGACCTATCCGCGCACGGCGCAAATGCGCGGTGAAGAAGGCACTGCACGTGTAAAAGTCTATGTCGGTTCTGGCGGCGCAATTGAACGTACCGAATTGGTTGCCCCATCGGGTTCAGCCACACTGGATAAGGAAGCGCTGGCGATGCCAACGCGCGCCGGTTCGGTGCCGCCACCTCCCGGTGGTGCAACAACCGTCATTGTTCCAGTGACATGGAAACTGCTTTGATCTGAAGTTCAGGGCCAGACCCTGACCTCGCCGGGCCCCCTACCGGCGACGTGAATGGGGCGGTTCCTTGCGGAGCCGCCCCTTTTTTGCGTCAAGTCACCACGAACGACAAGGCGCCATCGCCTTCATCAATTGTCACTGTGCTGCCATCGGGGATTTCCCCTGCCAGCAAGCGTTCCGCAAGCGGATCTTGCAAATGGCGCTGGACCGCCCGCTTCAATGGCCTTGCACCATAGACCGGATCATAGCCCACCCGGCCTAGCCAGCGCTTGGCACCGTCGGTGAGAGCCAGCACGATCTTGCGGTCTTTCAGCAAGTTTTGCACGCGACCGACCTGGATTTCCACGATCGGGGCCATGTGTTCGTGGCCCAGACGGTGGAACAGGATGATCTCGTCCAACCGGTTGAGGAACTCGGGCCGGAAATGGCCGCGCACGATGTCCATCACTTGCGGTTCGACGCTGGCCACATCCTGACCGTCCTCAAGATTGGCGAGGTATTGGCTGCCAAGGTTGCTGGTAAGGATGATCAGCGTATTGGTGAAGTCAACGACGCGACCCTGCCCATCGGTCAGGCGGCCATCATCAAGCACTTGCAGCAGCACGTTGAACACATCGGAATGCGCTTTTTCCACCTCGTCGAACAGCACGACCTGATAGGGCCGCCTACGAACCGCTTCGGTAAGAACGCCGCCCTCATCATAACCAACATAGCCCGGAGGCGCACCGATCAGGCGACTGACCGAATGCTTTTCCATGAATTCCGACATGTCGATGCGTACCATCGCGCTGTCATCATCAAACAGGAAACCGGCCAGCGCCTTGGTCAATTCGGTCTTGCCAACGCCGGTGGGGCCAAGGAACAGGAAACTGCCCAGCGGGCGGTTGGGGTCTTGCAAACCCGCTCGCGCACGGCGCACGGCCTTGGACACGGCAAGCACCGCATCCTTCTGGCCGATCACGCGCTCGCCGATCACGTGCTCCATTTTCAGAAGCTTTTCGCGCTCGCCTTCCAGCATGCGTTCAACCGGCACGCCGGTCCACTTGCTGACAACGGCGGCGATGTCGTCGGCGTTCACTTCCTCGCGCAGCATGGCGTTCTGGCTGACACCCTCAGCCTCGATCAGCTGCTTTTCCAGATCGGGGATGCGCCCGTATGCAAGCTCTCCGGCCTTGGCCAGATCGCCATTGCGTTGCGCCACTTCCAACTCACTGCGGGCGGCGTCCAGCGCTTCCTTGATCTTGCCTTCAGCCGCAATCTTGTCGCGCTCGTTCTGCCAGCGTGTGGTCAGTTCCGATGATTGCTGCTCAAGGTTCGCCAATTCTTCGCGCAAGTTTGCCAAGCGGTCTTTCGACGCAGCATCGGTTTCCTTGGCAAGCGCCATCTCCTCGATCTTGAGCTGGATGATCTTGCGATCAAGCTTCTCTATTTCCTCCGGCTTGCTTTCCACTTCCATGCGGATGCGGCTGGCGGCCTCGTCCATCAGGTCGATAGCTTTGTCCGGCAAAAAGCGGTCCGCGATATAGCGGTGCGATAGCGTGGCTGCGGCGACAATCGCGTTGTCGGCAATGCGCACGCCATGGTGCAGTTCGTACTTGTCCTTGATTCCGCGCAGGATGCTGATCGTATCCTCAACGGTCGGTTCGCCAACGAACACCGGCTGGAACCGGCGCTGCAATGCGGGGTCTTTCTCCACATACTTCTGGTATTCATCCAACGTGGTTGCGCCAATGCAGTGCAGTTCGCCACGTGCCAGCGCAGGCTTCAGCAGGTTCGATGCATCCATCGCACCTTCGCCTTTGCCAGCACCGATCAGGGTGTGCATCTCGTCGATGAACAGGATGATCTCGCCCTCGGCACCTTTGACCTCGTCGAGCACGGCCTTGAGGCGCTCCTCGAACTCGCCGCGATACTTCGCGCCCGCAATGAGCGACCCCATGTCGAGCGACATCAGGCGGCGGTCCTTGAGGCTGTCGGGCACATCGCCATTGGCGATGCGCAAGGCAAGGCCTTCGGCGATGGCGGTCTTGCCAACGCCGGGTTCACCAATCAGTGCAGGGTTGTTCTTGGTGCGGCGCGCAAGGATCTGCACGGTGCGGCGGATTTCCTCGTCGCGCCCGATGACGGGATCAAGCTTGCCCTCACGCGCCGCCTGCGTCAGGTCGCGCGCGTATTTCTTCATCGCGTCATAGGCGTTTTCGGCGCTGGCGCTGTCGGCATTGCGGCCACCGCGCAGATCGCTGATCGCCGCTTCCAGCGCTTGCGGGGTCACGTTCGCCGCCTTGAGCGCCTGGCCCGCAGCGGTTGTGGTGGCGAGCGCCAGTGCAACCAGCATTCGCTCAACCGTAACAAAGCTGTCGCCCGATTTGGTAGCGATCTGTTCGGCGGAATCGAGCACGCGCACGGCATCGTTATCAAGACCCGGCGTCTGTTGCGCGCCCGAACCGGAAACGGCAGCCAGTTTGCCCAGCGCCTTGTCGACTTCGGCCTGCGCCATCGCGGCATTGCCGCCCGCGCGCTGGATCAAGCCGCTGGCCATGCCTTCGCTATCTTCGAGCAAGGCTTTCAGGATATGTTCTGCCGTGATCCGCTGATGGCTCATGCGGATGGCAACAGTCTGCGCGGCTTGCAAAAAGCCCTTGGCGCGATCGGTGAATTTTTCGAGGTTCATCGGTGAGTATCCTCCTGTTGCGCCCAACATGGTGTTACTATTTTGCAACACAAGAGCCGCGCTTGGGAAAAAGCTACACCGCTTGCAGATGGAATGTCGTTGATCTTGCGCAAGAGGGGTTCACGCAGAGGCGCAACGAAGAAGATGAGACGCGGAGAAAGGGAAGGTTTGAGGGTGGCTGCGCCGCAGGCCCTCCTCCCCTTCTCCCTCAGCGTCTCCCTTTCTTCTCCGCATCTCTGCGTGAAAAACTTACTTTACCGGATCAGCAGCCTTCGGCGCACTTGGCGCAAATTCCTTGCCAAAGAAGCTGCCCGCATACCAGCGCGGGCGTTCATCGGCATTGGCCAGCGTTTGGACGGTGAAGTAATTGACCTTCGCAAACAAAGCAGCGGCATCCCAGTTGAAAGGCAGCTTCAGATCATCGCTGGGCTGGTGGTAATTTGTCTTGAGGAAATCGCGGAAGGCCTTTTCGCCGGGACCTTCAAAGCCGGTCATCATGAAAACGGCGGGCACGCCCTGCTGCACGAAGCGATAGTGGTCCGAGCGGGTGAACAGGCCTTCTTCGGGCATGGGATCGGGCGAGAGCTTGATCCCGGCCTTGCGCGCAGCCTCAGCCACAACCGGCCCCATCGTGGAGTTTTCAGCGCCGAACGCGACAACGTCGGAGAACATATAGGTCAACACCGGCATATCGAAGTTGACCACAGCGGCCAAATCGCTTTTTGCCAGCGGGTTGCGGGCCAGAAAATCAGAGCCGATCAACCCGCCTTCCTCACCCGTCAGCGCTGCAAACAACACGGAACGGCGGGGCTTTTCCTTGGCAATGACTTTGGCCACTTCGATCATCGTGGCAACACCGGATGCATTGTCCATCGCGCCATTGTTTAATGTGTCATCACCTTTGCCATGAATGCCGATGTGATCAAGGTGCGCCGTCATCCCGATGAATTCGCCGCTCAACTTTGGATCGCTACCGGGCAGCATGGCGACAACATTGGCGCTGCGCACATCCTTCCAGGCGCTGGCGTAGGAAAGGTTGGCCTTGCCCGGAAGCACGAAGCCCTTTGGCCTGCCGCCCTGCTTGTTCGCTTGTGCCAGAATCCTGTCCAAGGGCTTCTTTGCCGCGGCAAACAAAGGCGCTGCAGCATCGGGGTTGAGTGCTACAGAAGCCTTGATCCCCGGCGCACGATTGAACGCCACGCCATCAGCACCGACCCAGCCTTTGGCCGGACTATCGGACAATTCCACGCGCTTGGTCCATGACCGGCGCGCGGTATCTTCGATTGTCGGGATGGCGATAACCGCAATCGCGCCACGCTTCATCGCCATCAACGCCTTGTCAGAGTTGAGGTGGGCGCCCAGTTCGCTTGGTGTTCCTTTGGGAAAGCCGGTGAGCACGACAACGATCTTGCCCTTAACATCAAGGCCTTTGTAATCGTCGAAACCCAATTCGGGGCGGTCAAAACCAAACCCTGCAAAGACCATCGGCGCTTCCAGCGTAACCGCCTTCTCGCTCAGGCTTGGCCGGACAAGCACTTGCACGGTATCCGTCATAACCGTGTCTTTGCCACTGAAATTGAGCGTCAGTTTGGGCGTGCCCTCCAGACGCGCCTCACGCACCGTCATCTTCTGGAAAAACGTGCCGTCTGCCGCCGCTGGTTTCAATCCCATCGCGATGAATTGGGAAGCAACATAATTGGCAGCGATATCATACCCGCGCGAACCGGTATCGCGGCCTTCAAGCAGATCATCGGCAAGGAATGTAACGTGGGCGCGCACTGCTTCTGCATTAAAGGCCGGATCTTGTGCCATGGCAGGCGTGGCGACAGTGGCAAGCAAAGCGGCGATCAGGGTGGGCTTGACGTTCATCGGTCTCTCTCAGTCGTTTGTCGAATTGGTGGTAGCGGCACCTGCCCTTTGGCACGGCCCACTTGCATGCATGATCTTGGCGGTTAGAAAGTTTCCATACAAACTAATTTTTGCCTAGCATCGAGCAATTTCGTACAACTGCGCTTTGCTCCAAGCCAACGTTCATCATGGCGAGCATAACAAGCTGCCGTCTAAACTTCGGGAACACCATGCAGAGACTTATTTCTACCAGCCTGCTTGCCATCGCCGCAACATTGCCCATCCAAACCATCGCACAAGAAGCACAACCGGCTTCAATGGCACCTGCTCCACTGGCCGATCTGGTCAGCAAAGTGCAGATCCCTTATGACAGCTTCAAGCTGGACAACGGACTGACCGTTCTGGTCCACACGGATCGCAAAGCGCCGGTTGTGGCGGTATCGATCTGGTATGGTGTGGGTTCAAAGCATGAACCAAAGGGTAAGACCGGTTTTGCGCACTTGTTTGAACACCTGATGTTCAATGGCACCGAAAACGTGCCCGGCGACTTCTTCCAGCCATTGACGCAAGTGGGCGCGACCGATGCGAATGGAACGACGTGGTTTGATCGCACGAACTACTACCAGACCGTCCCCACCGGCGCGCTGGACATGACGCTGATGATGGAAAGCGACCGTATGGGCCATCTGCTTGGCGCAGTGACGCAGAAGGTTCTCGATAACCAGCGCGGCGTGGTGCAGAATGAAAAGCGTCAGGGGGACAACAACCCCTTTGGCATGGTCGAGTACGAACAGCTTGAGAACCTCTACCCCGCTGGCCATCCCTATCATCACTCCACCATCGGTTCGATGGCCGACCTTGATTCGGCAAGCCTTGATGATGTGAAGGGCTGGTTCAAGGACAATTATGCCCCCAATAATGCCATTCTGGTGCTGGCAGGCGATGTGGATGTGGCAACAGCCAAGGCCAAAGTGGCCAAGTGGTTCGGTGACATCCCGTCCGGCCCGGCGGTAAAGCCGGTCAGCGCACCGGTGCCAACACTGCCCGCCCCCCTTGCCAAGACGATCAAGGATCAAGTGGCCACCACACGCATTTATCGCACGTGGGCTGTGCCCGGGCTGGACAATCCTGATTACCTGCCGCTCGATCTGGCAGCATCGGTTTTGGGCGGACTGGCCTCGTCACGCTTGGATGACGCACTCGTCCGGCAACAAAAGGTAGCCGTCGCAGTTTCGTCAAGTGCATCGATTTTTGCACAAGCGGGACAATTCGAAGTGATGGCCGACGTAACACCTGGTCAGGACGTGGCCAAAGTTGCTGCTGCACTAGACGCCGAAATCGCAAAATTCATCAAGGAAGGGCCGACCGCCGATGAAATGCTGCGGGCGGCGACATCGGCCACTGCGGGCGAAATCCGCGGGTTGGAAACCACTGGCGGCGGCGCTGGCAAAGCGCCCACACTGGCCGAAGGGCTGCTCTACAACGGTGATCCGCAGCATTATCGTATGGAACTGGCACGTATCGCTGCGATGAAGCCTGCCGACGTGACCGCTGCCATGCAGAAGTGGCTGACACGACCTGTTTTCGCACTGACCGTGGAGCCCGGTGCGCGTGAACAAGGCGGCGAAGGGCGCGCCGGCTTCTTTACCAAAGAGGCAGCCGGCGGCCACCCCGCATATTTCCGCGATCCCGATGCACTTGCCAAAGGTGCGCCCGTCGCCAGCGTCGGTCCGGTTGATCGTTCGAAACTTCCTGCGGTGGGCGAACTGACCCCGCTAGATTTCCCGACGATTGAGCGCGCAACACTGAAAAACGGCATCCCGGTCTATTTCGCGCGGCGCACCGCCGTCCCCACGGTTTCCGTCCGCATCAGTTTTGACGCAGGCTATGCGGCTGATCCGAAATCGGCACTGGGCACACAGTCCTTGCTGCTGAATCTGATGAACGAAGGCACGCAAAAGCTTGATAGTTCGGCCTTGGCGCGTGAAAAGGAACGCTTGGGTGCCAACATCCGCCTTTCGGCCAATTCGGACATGACTTCGTTCCAGCTCGATGCGCTGTCCTCCAATCTCGCGCCCTCGCTTGGCCTGCTATCTGACGTAGTGCTGCATCCGGCGCTTGATCCCGCAGAGCTGGAGCGTGTGCGCACGCAACAACTCACCGGTATTGCAGCCGAGATGAAGAACCCCTCGGCACTGGCCGCACGCGTGCTCAATCCGGCTCTTTATGGCACGCAGTTCCCTTATGCATTTCCGCCCAGCGGCAGTGGTGATCCCGCGGTGGTCAAAACGCTCAAGCGTGAGGATCTAGCAGGATTCCATGCGCGCTGGTTCCGCCCCGATACGGCCAGAATCTTTGTCGTAGGCGACACCACGCTGGATCAGGTGGTCAAGATGCTTGACGGATCGTTTGGCAACTGGAAGGCCAACCGCATGGCCCGTCCGGTCAAGGACTTCTCTGCACCAATCCCGGCCCCCAAGGCGCGCGTCATTCTGGTCAACCGCCCCGGTTCGCCGCAGTCCTATATCTTGGGTGGCAAAGTTATCGATGCCAAGGGCACTGACGATCTGCTGGCACTGGGCACTGCCAACGACATTCTTGGTGGCAACTTCTTGGGCCGGATCAACATGAATCTGCGCGAGAACAAGGGCTGGAGTTACGGCACTTACAACGGCGTGACCGAGCCGCTTGACCGCATCAGCTTCCGCGTAGTCGCACCTGTCCAAACCGACCGTACGGGAGAGGCGATCGCTGAAATCCGCAAGGAAATCAGCGCATTTTCAAGCACCAACGGGGTAAAGCCGGTCGAACTCGATTGGTCAACCAAGAGCAGCGCACGTGAATTGCCTGGCATGTTCGAGACCAGCGGCGCGGTACTGGATGGCATGGCGAAGATCATCAATTACCAGCGCCCTGACAATTACTACGAAACGCTGGCGGCCAAATACGACAAGATGACTACTGCCGATGCTGACAAGGCATTCCGTTCAAAGATCACGATGGATGGCATGGTCTGGGTTGTGGTGGGCGATGCCGCCAAGGTTAAGCCGCAATTGGCAAGCCTTGGCCTGCCCATCGAGGAAGTGGCCGAAGCGAAGTGAACCTTCACCCCCTCCTTCGATGAGGAGGGGGCTTTTGCTGCGCCCTTGCTAATGACATGTTCGTAGATAAATTATCGATAACAACAACCGGAGAGAGAGCCATGTCCGTTGCAGGTAGCTATAATTGCGTCACCAAGACCCCGATGGGCGACCAGACCAGCACTTTCACCGTCACCCCGGATGGGGACAGCTTCACTGGCAACAATATCGGCCAAATGGGATCGATGGACGTCGAAGGCGGTAAGGTTGAGGGCAACACCCTGATCTGGCAGATGAAAATGACAACGCCCATGCCGATGACGCTGGACTGCAAAGCCACTATCGACGGCGATACGCTGACCGGCACTGTGACGGCAGGAATGTTCGGTACGTTCCCCATGGAAGGGACGCGGGCCTGACAAGCAAAAAGGGGAAGGCGCTTGAGCACCCTCCCCTTTCACACTCTGTTTCTGAACAGCCTTACGCCAACTTTTTCTTCAAAAGATCGTTGATCATCTGCGGGTTGGCTTTGCCTTGCATCGCCTTCATTGTCTGTCCGACGAAGAAGCCGAACAGGGCTTCCTTGCCTGATTTATACTGCTCAACCTTGTCGGCATTGTTGGCCAGAATGGTGTCGATAGCCGCTTCGATCGCTCCAGTATCGGTGGTCTGTTTCAGGCCGTCGCGTTCTACGATGACTCCCGCACCGTCACCGGTTTCAAGCATCTTTTCCAGCACTTGCTTGGCGATGGAGCCAGAGATGGTGGAATCGGCCACCAGAGCAAGCAGTTCTGCACCGGCCGCAGGGCTGATGGGAGAGGTTTCGAGACTTTTGCCAAGCTTGTTCAGCGCGCCGAACAATTCCGAAATCAGCCAATTGGCGGCCTGCTTTGCCACATCGGCTTCGGGCTTGTTCGCCTTGGCCGCGGTTTCTGCCAAAAGCAGTTCAAACCAGCGCGCGGTTTCCACCTCGGCGGTCAAAACGCTCGCGTTGTAAGCCGAAAGGCCAAGCGCAGTTTCATAACGCTGGCGCTTTGCGTCAGGCAGTTCGGGCAGGCTGGCGCGGCATTCTTCAAGGAACGCATCATCCAGTTCCAGCGGCAGCAGATCGGGATCAGGGAAATAGCGGTAATCGTGCGCATCTTCCTTTGAGCGCATCGAGCGAGTCTCGTTGCGGTCAGGATCATAAAGCCGCGTTTCCTGAACGACCTTGCCGCCATCCTCGATCAGCGCGACCTGCCGCTTGGCTTCCTGTTCGACCACGGCCATCACGAAGCGCACGGAGTTGACGTTCTTCGTCTCGGTCCGCGTCCCCAGTTCACCGCCCGGCTTGCGCACCGAAACGTTGACGTCAGCCCGCATCGAGCCCTGGTCCATGTTGCCATCGCACGAGCCGACGAAGCGCAGGATCGTGCGCAGCTTCGAAAGATAGGCTCCGGCTTCGGCGGGCGAGGTCATGTCGGGGCGGCTGACGATTTCCATCAGCGCCACGCCCGACCGGTTCAGGTCGACATAGGACATCGTGGGATGCTGATCGTGCATCAGCTTGCCCGCGTCCTGCTCCACATGGATGCGCTCAACCCCGATGGTCTTCTTGGTATCGGGGTCTTTGTCGTCCAGCTGGATTTCAATCGCGCCCTCACCCACGATGGGGTGGTAAAGCTGGCTGATCTGATAGCCCTGCGGCAAATCGGCGTAGAAGTAGTTTTTCCGATCAAACCGCGACCATTTGTTGATCTGCGCATTGATCGCCATGCCGGTGCGCACGGCCTGCCGAATGCATTCGCGGTTTGGCACGGGCAACATGCCGGGCATCGCTGCGTCCACAAGGCTCACTTGCGTGTTCGGTTCAGCCCCGAACGCCGTCGCCGCGCCGGAAAACAGCTTGGCGTTGGTGGTGATCTGCGCATGGACTTCAAGGCCGACCACGACCTCCCATTCGCCGGTGTCGCCCTGGATACGATATTCGCTCATCTTACCACCACTTTGCCGGACGGGCTGTAAACTGCGCGCGCTGTTCGAGCGCGAGGCTGGCGTTGAGAACGCCTTGCTCGTCGAATGCCTTGCCGATCACTTGCAGGCCCAATGGCAGGCCGAGCCGGTCAAGACCTGCTGGCACCGACATCGCGGGCAGGCCTGCAAGGCTGGCGGGGACCGAGAACACGTCGTTCAGGTACATTTCCAGCGGATCGGCGCTCTTTTCACCCAGCGCAAAGGCCGATGACGGCGCGGTTGGGGCAAGGATCACGTCAACCAGTTTGAACGCTTCGGTGAAATCGCGGGCGATCAGGGCGCGGACCTTCTGGGCCTGTGTGTAATAGGCATCGTAGAAGCCTGCCGATAGAACATACGTGCCGATCATGATGCGGCGCTTCACCTCTGGCCCGAAACCGGCAGCGCGGGTGGCGGCATACATGTCCTGAAGCCCTGCACCATCGGGCAGATCGCGCAAACCATAGCGCACGCCATCGTAGCGCGCGAGGTTTGACGAGGCTTCGGCAGGGGCGATGATGTAGTAGGTCGGCAGCGCGTATTTGGTGTGCGGCAGGCTGATGTCAACGATTTCAGCGCCTGCATCCTTCAGCCACGCGATGCCATCATCCCATGTCTTGGCCACATCGGGATCGATGCCGTCAAGGCGGTATTCGCGCGGGATGCCAACCTTCTTGCCCTTCATGTCGCCAGAAAGATTGGCGGTCCATTCCGGCACGGGCAGATTGAGGCTGGTGGAATCCTTGGGGTCAAAACCGGCCATGGCTTCGAGCATGATTGCGCAATCGGTAACGTCGCGCGCCATTGGCCCTGCCTGATCGAGCGAGGAGGCAAAAGCGACCACGCCCCAGCGCGAGCAGCGGCCATACGTAGGCTTGATGCCCGAAATGCCGGTGAAGGCCGCAGGCTGGCGGATCGAGCCGCCGGTATCGGTACCGGTGGCTGCGGGTGCTAGACGCGCCGAGACAGCCGTGGACGAACCACCCGACGAGCCGCCGGGAGCCAATGGCGCAGTGTCATTTGGACGACGCCAGGGCGAAACGACATTGCCGAACGCACTGGTCTCGTTGGAAGAACCCATGGCGAACTGATCAAGGTTGAGCTTGCCCAGCATGCCCGCGCCCGCATCCCACAGTTTTTGGCTGACGGTCGATTCGTACTGCGGCTTGAAGCCTTCGAGAATCTTCGATGCAGCCGTGGTTTGCACGCCATGAGTGGCGAACAAGTCCTTCATACCGATGGGTACGCCCGCCATCGTGCCGAGCGGCTTGCCCGCGGCCCGATCCGCATCAACCTTTGCGGCTGCTTCCAGCGCCTTTTCCGGCGTGGTGACGATGAAGGCGTTTAGCGCGACTTGCGCTTCGGCAACTGCAGCGTTGAAGGCGGTGGCGACTTCGGTGGCGGAAAACTCACCGTCCACCACGCCCTTGCGGATGGCAGCGATGCCGAGATCGGTAAGCCCGGTCATTTTCAAATCCTCGAACGGCGGCGCGGGTGCTTCGACAAGCTCAGCACGAGCGGAAACTGAGAGTAATCCAAGACCCGCTCATCCTGAGCCTGTCGAAGGATGTTGGAATTGCGGATCATTCAATCACCTTGGGCACGCCGAAGAACCCATGTTCTGGCGCAGGAGCATTGGCAAGAACCGCATCGCGCCGGTCACCGCCAGTCAGCGGATCGGCGTTGACATCGTCTTCGCGCAGGCGTTGCGTGTTGGGGATGACGGCGGTCATCGGTTCGATGCCGGTCACGTCAACTTCGCTAAGCTGTTCAACCCAGGCGAGGATGCCATTCAATTCGGGCACCATCGCCTGCAGTTCAGACTCGGAAACCTTGATGCGGGCCAGCGAGGCGATCTTGGCCACGGTGGCGGTATCTACGGACATGGGCTGATACTTTCGCGCAGATAAAAACGGAGACGCCGCGCGCTACCAGAGCGCACGGCGTGCTTCAAGCCGAGGCGAGACCGGACGGCCCCTCCCCCGGCAGATTACGGTTGCGGAGCGCCTTCGGGCATCGGCATCGGCATACCTTGGGGCATACCCTGTGGAGGTCCGCCAGCGCCACCCTGCATCTTCTGCATCTGCTCCATCATCGCGCGCTGCTGTTCAAGTTCGGCGGCGCTCTTGTAATCGATCAGTTCAATTTCGAATACGAGATCGCTGTTGGCAGGAATGACGACTTCGCCGGTTTGCGGGTTACGCTTTTCAACCGCCCCGTAGGCCTTGTCGGACGGGATCTCGAGGACGTACTTGCCGCCCTTCTGCATCTTGCCCAGACCTTCGGCAAAACCGGGGATTACGGTTTCGAGCGGCAGGACAGCACGTTCACCACGGTCAAACTCCTTACCATTGGCAAGGCGTCCGACATAATTGATCAGCGCTACGTCAGACTTGGTTGGCGATGCGCCAGTACCCGCCGTAACAGTCTCAATCGAAACGCCTTCATAGCGCGTGGCGTAAGCGACGCCTGAACCTACAAGCACGGCTGCAATTACGCCGAGCCAGATCTTGGTAAGTGAACCCTTGGCAACAGGCTGCAACGGAACGCGGGTGATTTCCGACATGTTTTCCCCTTTGGGTGACCCCGATGGAAGCGCGATTCGCGCCAAACGATTTTCCACGAATGATTCGCGATAACCGGATGTGCAAAAGGGCGCCGCAATGACGGCGCCCCTCTTGGCCCAGCGAGGCCAACGCGGCAAGTGGTTAGATGGGAGAGTTGCCCCTCCCGATCACCCTACTTTGCGCCGTCGCGTTCTTGACGCTTACGCTCAAGCTTGCGGGCGCGGCGAACAGCAGCAGCCTTTTCACGGGCGCGCTTTTCCGACGGCTTTTCAAAGTGACGGCGCAGCTTCATTTCGCGATACACACCTTCGCGCTGCAACTTCTTCTTGAGCGCACGAAGGGCCTGGTCGACATTGTTATCGCGAACGAGAATCTGCATAAACCGCTACACCTCAATCAAATGGCAAGAGCCCGCTATGCCTGCGGGAGTTACCTTAAATCCAAGAAATACTTAACGCGCCGAATCCAACGGGATCGGCTCGGACCGCGGGCCACTACCCAAATCGGGCAGCAAAGGCAAGCAAAGTCGTGCAATTTGCGCACTGACAGTCTAAGGGCGCGTCATGAACTCTCCTTCGACATTGCAGGCTTCTACGCTTGTTGCCCTTGGTGGCGCAAGCGGTGCGGTGCTGCGTTACCATGCCGGACGCCTGATCAGCGCAGTTTCCGGCCCCAACGCCGTGTTCCCCTGGGGCACGTTTTCCATCAATTTTGTCGGCAGTCTCGCCATGGGTTTGCTGGCCGGATGGCTCGCGCGTCACGGTGCCTCTGGTGGGGCTTGGGGCGGCGAGGCATGGCGGCTGCTTGTCGGCGTTGGCGTGCTGGGCGGCTTCACCACGTTTTCAGCCTTCAGCCTCGAATCGGCATTGCTGATCGAGCGTGGGCTATTCACATCGGCGGCGCTCTATGCCGCTGGATCCGTTTTCGCAGGAATTGCAGGGTTGTTTATCGGCCTTTACATTACAAGGGCTGTGGCATGAGCAAAGCACCAAAGAAATCAGGCGAAGATCACGTTCGCCAATTTACCGTCCAGCATGATGACGACGATGTGCGGCTGGACCGCTGGTTCAAGCGGCACTTACCCGAAGTCGGCTTTGCTACCGTGTCGCGCTGGGCGCGCACCGGCCAGATCCGCGTGGATGGCAAGCGCGCCGATGTGGACACCCGCGTCTTGAAAGGTCAGGTCGTGCGTGTGCCACCCGGCGGCGCTATTGTCCCCGGCCCCAAAGGTCAGCGTGAACGCAAGCCGCTGACCGACGCGCAGATCGAACTGGCCGAATCGATGGTTCTTGAAAAGGACCGCGCCGCGATCATCCTCAACAAGCCGCCCGGCCTTGCCACGCAAGGCGGCACCGGCACGTTCGAGCATGTCGACGGGCTGCTGGATGCGTTCGTGGGCGAAACCGATGCGCGGCCGCGTCTGGTCCACCGGTTGGACAAGGACACATCGGGCGTGCTGCTCGTCGCGCGTTCTGCCAACAGCGCTGCGTTCTTTTCCAAACGCTTTTCGGGCCGCACCGCGCGCAAGATCTATTGGGCGCTGATCGTTGGCATCCCTGATATCAAGGACGGCATGATCGAACTGCCGATATCCAAACAGCCCGGCACCGGCGGCGAAAAGATGATGGTTGATGAAAGCGGCGAAGGCCAATCGGCCCGCACCCGCTATCGCGTGATCAGCCGCGCGGGCAATTCGGCCGCATGGGTTGAACTGCAACCGCTGACCGGGCGTACGCACCAGTTGCGTGTGCATATGGCAGCAATCGGCCACCCGATCGTGGGCGATGGCAAGTACGGCGGGCAAACCGCGTTCCTAACGGGCAGCATCAGCCGCAAGATGCACTTGCACGCACGACGTTTGCGGATCGAACACCCCGAGGGCGATCTGATCGACGTGACCGCCCCACTGCCTGAACACTTCACGGCCAGCATGGCGCAACTTGGCTTCCATGAGGAAGACGGCGATCTGGCGATTGATCCGATCAAGCCTATCTCTGAAAAGACCATGCAGAAACGCGCGGCCAAGGCGCATTCCAAGGAATACCGCAAGGAACGCCGCGGCGAACGCCGCAAGCGCGCTGATGGCGGCACAGCGTCTGGTGGCGGCGGGCGCAAGGCTACCGGCAAGCGCGCTGTGGCCGAGGCTGCATTGGCCCCCAAGCGCAAGTCCAGCCCGCGCAAGGCCGTGGAAGGCGCACCCGTCCGGTCCGGGCCAAAGCCAGTGGGCAAGCCGCCGTTGGGCGACAAGAAGCCCGCGGTGCGCAAACCTGCTGCCAAGAAGCCGGTTGGCGACAAGCCCGCAGTGCGCAAGCCTGCGGCTCCTCGTTCTGCCCCCGCGCGACCCAAGGGCCCGCCAAAGGGCAAAGCTGGATAACATGCGGGCTTGAAGCAGAAGGCTCTCCCGCAATCGCCGAACTTATGCGAAAGTTGGTTCCATGAAACTGGCGATCTTCGATTGTGACGGCACCCTTGTGGATAGCCAGGCCGACATTTGCGCCGCGATGGAGGCTGCGTTTTCGGCGGCAGGCCTTGCCCCTCCGGAACGCCACGCGACGCGGCGCGTGGTGGGGCTTTCCCTGCACGAGGCAATGCGGCAATTGCATCCGCAAGGCGTCCATGCCGATCACACAGACTTGACTCAGCTTTACAAAGACGCGTTTCGCGCGCGACGCGAAGCCGGAGCAGTGGCAGAACCGCTGTATGACGGCATCGCGCAATTGATTGAACATCTGGCGGGCGATGCATGGCAATTGGCGGTCGCCACCGGAAAATCAGACCGAGGGCTTGCCCATTGCCTTGCCACGCATGGGCTGACCAAACACTTCGTTTCACTCCAAACGGCAGACCGGCATCCATCGAAGCCCGATCCTTCGATGATTGAACAATGCATTGCCGATGCCGGAGCGGACCGCGCGCGAACGGTCATGATTGGTGATACCGTCTATGACATTGCCATGGCCTGCAACGCAGGAGTGACAGGGTTCGGCGTTGATTGGGGCTATCATGAAACACACGAATTGATCGAGGCTGGTGCGGCAGATGTGGCAACCAGCGTTGCCCATTTGCACAATCTGTTAAAGGGCATTGCATGACCAACCAACCCGATCCTGCTGCAACACGGTTTGCCATGCTGCAAATGGCGCGGCTTTCAGGCGCCGTACTGGTGCTGCTGGCTGTCGTGATAATTGCGGGCAAAGCGCCTGCGTGGCTTGGCACAATCCCCAAAGAAGCGGGCTACGGGCTGGCGGCCCTTGGCCTGTTTGAATTCTACGCGCTGCCGCGCTTCCTCGCGCGGCGCTGGAGGTCTCCACGAGGATGAAGCGTTTTTACCGGGACGTGACCGTAGCTGAAACCGGGTCGGGTTTCGGCGTGCAATTGGATGGACGGGCGATCAAGACCGTCAGCGCGCGTCCGCAAGTGGTGCCAACCCGCGCACTGGCCGATATCATGGCGCAGGAATGGGCAGAACAGGGCGACGAAATTGACCCGGCGCGGTTCATGTTCCGCGACATGGCCGATTATGCGATTGATGTCGTCTCACCCGATCCGGCAGCGGCGATTGACAGCCTGCTGCCATATGCCGCTACCGATACGCTGTGTTATCGCGCCGAGCCGGATGAACCGTTCGCCGCGCGCCAGCGGGTCATGTGGGAGCCGTTGCTAACCGCAGCCGAAGCGCGGCTTGGCGTGAAGTTTGTGCGCATTTCAGGCGTCATGCACAAGCCGCAACCGCCCGAAACGCTTGAGCGGTTGCGCGCCGAATTGGCAAAACTGGACGCTTTTGGACTGGCGGCCCTGCGCAATACAG
>NZ_NCEN01000046.1 GCF_002280675.1 Novosphingobium sp. 32-60-15
AAGGTTGTAGCGAGTGTCCGGATCGGACAGGAGCCGTCCTTCGGCTAAGAGCGACAATCGGCGCACGGTCCTTCATGGCCGGTGGAATGGCCGGACCTTGGGACTTTCCCGCCAGACAGCTTCCAAGATCGGAACGGTCGAAAGCCGCCGTTTCTCGGTGTCACAACCGTTCGGTTTTGACTTTAGGTGGCACGCCACGTCGCCACACGATAAAGATATGCGGCGACCACCAGCCCGACGATGATGTTGGTAATCGGATTCAGGTAGGCGGCAACGATCCGGTATTGCCCTTCAAGAAGGTAGCCGGCCACTGCTAACAGTGTCGTCCAGAGCGCGGTCCCAAGCGTCGTGAACAGCAGAAAACGCGGTAGACTCATACCGAACACGCCTGCTGGTACCGAGATCAGCGTTCGCAGCGCCGGGACGAGCCGACCGAGCAACACGGCTTTACCGGAATGTCGATCGAACCAGCGGTCTACGCGGTCGATATCCCGTGGTGCAAGCGTCAGCCAGCGCCCGTGCCGTTCGGCCCAGCGCCGCAGCCGATCGGCATCAATCCACTTTCCAACATAGTACCAGAACAGCGCGCCCGCGACCGAGCCGCCCGCGCCGGCCATGATCACGCCGAACAGATTCAATCGCCCTTGCCCCGCGCCAAAACCGGCAGCGGGCATAATGATTTCGGAGGGGATTGGCGGAAACACATTTTCAAGAAACATCAGCGCGGCAATTCCAAGGTAGCCGGCTTCGTTAAGGAACTCGATTAGGCGATCGAACACAGGCAGTCTTTCAATGGTCGGGTGTCGTGGCGAGAAACCGGTTCAATTTACCCGGCCCCGTTCTCACCAGGATGTTGGCCTGCGCGTTGTGGCAGGATCAGGATAAGGGCCAGGATGGCCGCAGCGAGCACTGCCGAAGCAAGCGGACGGCTGAAATCGAGCCCGCCCTTTGCGATCGGCTTGTCGAGGAAATCGCCTACGGCCGCGCCGAGCGGCCGGGTCAGGATGAACGCTGCCCAGAACAGAAATATCCGGCTTGCCTTCGTCCAGAAGTAGAGGCCAGCGAGTATCGCCAGCATCGCGCCGAAGATCGCTGCTGCGCCCAGATAGCCGAGGCCCCCGGTATCCGCTGTCCAGTCGCCGAGCGCCGTGCCGAGCGTCTGCGAAAAGGTGATGGTGAGCCAGTAGAACAGCTCCGCCTTGGGTTCCCGCACGGTATCGACCGAGATCGAGCCCAGGGTGCGATACCAGGCGAACAGGGACGCCAGCACGCATACGAACAGCAGGGTCGAACCTCCGGGATAACCGATGCCCAACGACCGTGTGGCGAAATCCGCCATCGTCGTTCCCGCGGTGGTCGATGCGATGATCGTCCCCCAATAGAGGAACGGGTGGAAGCGCGTCGCCGCTACCTGCCACCAGACCAGCGCAATCAACGCCGTCAGGAAGATCGCGGTGCCGACAAGATAGCCCAGGTTCATCGACATGCTGACGGTATCGCCAGCGGTTTCGCCGAGCGTCGTCGCCAGAATCTTGATGATCCAGAAGCCCAGCGTGATCGCCGGCACCTTGCTCAGGAGTTCGCGCCTGTCGCCGATCTTCATCATTTTTTCCCAACTGGTAGTTCGACGACAACCCCAAATCCGGGCGGCGCGAGCAGCGAAACCGTGCCCCGGTGCGCGGTCGCGACCGCAGCGACGAGTGCCAGCCCCAGGCCATGACCTTCCGACGATCGGCTACGTTCCGCGCGCGCGAACCGCTGGAACAGCCGGGACGCATCTTCGGGTGCTACACCGTGTCCATCATCGGCGACCGTTAAGCGAGCAATGGCGTCATCACGCTCCAGCTCGACGCGAACCGTCGTCCCAGGGGGGGTGTGGCGAAGCGCGTTGTCGAGGAGATTGGTGACAAGCTGTTGCAGCAGCCGTCGATCGCCCATCGTCCATATCGCGGGGGCTATCGCTGTGACGAGCAGATGGCCGCTTGCTTCCATATCGGGGCGGTAGGTGTCGACCAGTTCCTCAACCAGTTGATCCAGCGCCACGTCCTGAAAATGGGTGCGAGGTGACAATGCTTCCACCTCCGCAATGCGCAGCAATGCTCCGAAAATATCGAGCAGTTCGCGTGATTGTGCGGCAGCGGCCTCGATCGCTTGGCGTTTCTCGTCCACGTCCCGTGCCGATAGCGCTTCATCGAGCCGGTTATGCAGGCGGGTCAGCGGGGTGCGCAGGTCGTGGGCTACGTCGCTCGACACCTGGCGCAGGTTGTCCATCAGTCCGCCGATCCGGTCGAGCATCCGGTTGAGCGTCGCCGACACGCGATCGAATTCGTCACCCGCGCCGGTGAGCGGCATACGTCGCGCCAGATCGCCATCGATGATCGCGAGGGCGGTGCGGTCGATGTGCGCTAGGCGCGTGCGAGTCACCGCACCCACCAGCCAGGCCCCGCCGATACCGAGCAGCAGCATGACGCCGAATGCGCCCGCGAACAGCTTGAGCAGCGTCGCATCCATCTCGTCAATCACTTCGCGATCGGCCGCGACGACCAACCGGCTGTTGTCAGGCAATCGGGTGGTCAGGGCCTGTGCGATCCGGTGTTCGCCGTCCCGCCGGTAATGCAGAAATTCCAGATAACCCGGCACGGTAGGGGCGGTCGCGTCGAGCGACCCCGCGACACGGCGACCCACTGGGTCGACCAGCAGGTATTCCAGACTGGCGGTGCTTCGCGCCGCCTCGCGCCGACGGATTGCCATCGCAACGCCCGTAGGACCGTCGTCGCCTTCGTCGATCAGCGCGCGGGTTTCGATCGCGACCCGGTGATCGAGCTGGATCTCGAGCGCTTCATGCGTCACCTCATAGGCGACGACCCCGATGATAAGCGTCCCCAGCGCGAAGAGGGACGCGACGAGGGCGACAAGCCCGAAGGTGGATCGCCACGGGCGGGTCATCACGCGCCGCGGATCATGTAGCCAGCACCGCGCACGGTCTCGATCGCATCATCGTCGAACCCGGCGTTGAGCTTGGAGCGCAGGCGGCTTAAGTGCGTCTCGACGATGTTCGTCTTGGGGTCGAAATCGAAATCCCAGACCCGCTCCAGCAGCATCGTTCGCGTCATGACCCGGCGAGGATTGCGCATCAGCTCGGCGAGCAACGCGAACTCGCGCGGTTGCAGCACGATCCTACGGCCGTCGCGGGTAACGAAGCGTCGATGAAGATCCAGTTCGATCCCACCAATTACAAGCACGCTCGCCTCGGTCTGGGCAGCCGGACGCCGCCCGAGCGCATGAACACGCGCGGCAAGCTCGGAAAAGGCGAACGGCTTGACCAGATAATCGTCGGCACCGCCTTCCAGTCCTTCGACGCGATCAGCGATGCCACCCACGGCGGTGAGCATGAGGGCCGGTGTCATGTTGCCCGCCGCACGCAGCGCCTTGATAAGTGACAGTCCATCCAGACCAGGCAGCATCCGATCGACGATCAGCGCGTCGAATTGGTCCCCAGTCGCCTGAAACAGCCCGTCGCGACCATCGGTGCTGGTGACGACATGATGTCCCAATTCCGCAAGCCCGCGGGCCACGAAGCGGTTCGTCTCGTTATCATCTTCTACGATCAGGATTCGCATGGCTGCCCTTCTAGCCCGCCGGACCGTTCGTCTGCCATCCCCCACCCAGCGCCCGGAATAGCGCGACCTGGGATTGCGCCACGGTGAGATCGGACTGTGTTTGAGCGAGCGCGGCTTGCGCCCGCGCCCGCTCGGCATCGAACTGGATCAGCGAGGCGGCATCCCCAAGCCGAACACGGGCGGCTGCACGGCGGGCGTAAAGCGTAGATTGGATCCGCGCGGCATCGAGCGCGCGATTGCGGCGCACCTCGCCATCATAGACGGCGAGCGCGGTTTCGACTTCGCGCAATGCCCGCAATACCGCCACATCCCAGCCGGCGAGCGCCGCGCGTTCTGTTGCGCGGGCCTGTTCCAGTCGTGCTCGCGCTGGGGCCTGATTGGGGAAGGCCCAGCTTATCAGCGGTGAAGCCGTCGCGACGAAGCCACCCGTCAACAGCCCGACTGCACCACCCAGGTTCACGCGCGGGTAGAGATCGGCATGGGCGACCCCGATCCGCGCCGCGGCAGCGGCGAGGCGGCGTTCGGCTTCGCGAATATCGGGGCGACGCAGCAGTAGCGCCTGTCCTTCGCCCACGGGCACCGCCGCGCGGAGCTTCGGGGGCGCATTGCAGGCGATGTCGAACCCGCGCGCTTCAGCGGGGGGGCGGCCCTGCAAGGTTGCGATCCGGTACAGGGCATTCGCGCGCGCCGCCTCGAACGGGGCCAGCGTGGCGCGGGTGGATTCCAGCAGGCTGGCGGCCTGCGAGACTTCGAGCGGCGATACTTCGCCAGCGGCAAGCTGGTCACGTACCACGCCAACCGAGCGTTCCTGAACCGCGACAATCTCGCGCGAGACATTCGCCGCACGGGTCGCACCGCACAGATCGACATAGGCGAGCACCGTATCCGCCACGACCGCGACGCGCAGGGAGTCCAGCGCCGCAGCCTGAGCGTCAGCATCGGCCCCCGCCGCCAGCGTGCCCGAGCGCAGGCGGCCGAACAGGTCGATGTCCCAACTTGCGGTCAGGGCGAGATCGTAGTCGGTGGTCGGCACGTTCGATGACGCGCTTGGCTGCGTCGCGCTGTTGTCGATCGTGCCCGCGCTTTCGATCGTGGTTTGCGGCAGCCGCGCGGCGCGCGCCTGCCGCAGTGCCGCGCGCGCGCCGTCGAGATTGGCATAGGCGACGCGCAGATCGGCATTGGCGGCGAGGCTTGCCTGGACCAGTCGATCAAGCGCCGGATCGTCGTACAGCCGCCACCAGTCATTCGGGACCGGGCCGATCGCCGCGGTCGGAAGGTTTGCGAAAGCACCTGTGGCGGACGCGGGTGGGATCGTCGGCGGGGGCAGAGGCGCAGACATGCACCCCGCGACCGCGAGCGCGGCGATCGGAGCAAACCGGCGGATCATGCGGGAACTCCGGCAAGTGGGGCATCGGGCGCGGGCTTCTCCCGTCCGAAGCGCGCGTATAGCGCGGGCATCAGGAACAGGTTGAGCACGGTCGAGGAGACAAGTCCGCCCAGGATGACGATCGCCATCGGATGCTCGATTTCATGGCCCGGCGCGTTGCCGGCGACGATCAGCGGCAGCAGCGCCAGACCGGCGCACGCCGCGGTCATCAGGATCGGCACCAGTCGTTCCTCCGCGCCGCGCAGGATCAGACGCGGGCCGAAGTCCTCGCCCTCGAACCGGCGGAGATGATCGTAGTGCGACAGCAGCATGATGCCGTTGCGCGCCGAAATGCCGATGACCGTCACGAACCCGACCAGCGAGCCGAGCGACAGCACGCCGCCCGTCAGCGCCACGCCGACTACCCCGCCGACCAGCGCGAACGGCAGGCTGGTCGCTACCAGCGCGGTGATCCGCGCCGAGCGGAACTCCAGCCAGACCAGCAGCAGGACGCCGAGCAGGCAGAGCAGCCCCGTCGTCCAGAGCCGCTGGCGTGAATCACGCAGCGCCGCGTATTCGCCCAGCACCTGGGGATGGTATCCGGTCGCGAACGGCATCTGACCCACAGCCGTTTCGACAGCGCGCGCGACCGTGCCGAGGTCCGCACCGGCGACATTGAGCGTGACGTCGATCCGGCGCTCACCGTTCTCGCGCTTGATCTCGTTCGGGGCAGGCATGATGCGAATATCGGCCACGTCGCGCAACCGTACCGGCGCGCCCGCGGGCGTCTGGATCATCATGTCGGCAAGAACATGGACATCGCCGCGCACCTTCGGTTCGCCCCACAGCGCCACGTCGAACGCTTTTTGGTCGCGGTAGATTTCGCCGACCTTCTGCCCGGCGACCAAGGTTTGCGCTTGTCGCCGTACTTCGCCCGCGGTGAGGCCCAGCGTGGCGAGATCGCCAGGCCGGGGACGGACCTGGATTTGCGGCACCAGAACCTGTTGCTCGACTTTGAGATCGGCAACCCCGTCGATCGCCGCCACTTTGGCGCGGACACGTTCGGCCGCGGCACGAAGCTCGATCTGATCGGGACCGAAGATGCGGACGACCACCGTCGCGCCTGCGCCGCTCAGTACTTCCTTGATGCGCTCGCGCAGATAGGTGAGCACGTCGCGGTAGAGGCCGGGATAGCCGTCGATCACTTCCTTGATGCGCGCGACGCTGGCATCATAATCGACATTCTCGTCCAGGCTGATCCACAGCTCGGTGAAGTTCGGGCCGACCACTTCATCTGCGGCCTCCGCACGGCCGATATGTGCGCCGAAGTTGCGCACGCCAGGAATCGCGCGCAGCTCCTTGGAGGCACGGATCGTGATCCGGTCCATCGCCTCGATCGACGTGCCGGGCTTCTCGACGAAGTGCATCAGGAAGTCGGTTTCGCGGAAATCGGGCAGGAATTGGTCCTTGAACCCGGCGTAGCCGACGCCTGCCAGCAGCAGGCCGCCCGCGACGATCCCCATCGCCAGCGCCGGTCGCGCCACCATCCGCGGCAGCACCCCGGCGTAGCGGCGTTTCAGCGCCCCGACGAGCCGCGTGTCACGCTCTGCCTTGAGGGGCGCGTTCGGCAGCAGGAACAGGCACATCGCCGGCGTCACCACCAGCGCGACCAGCAGCGACGCGGCGATCGCCAGCACATAGGCGATGGCGAGCGGTTGGAAGAACGTGCCCGCCACCCCGCCCAGGAAGAAGATCGGCAGGAACACCAGCATCACGATCAGCGACGCGAACACCACCGCCGATCGCACTTCCAGCGAGGCGGACAGCACCACGTCGAAGTTGGAGCGCGGGTTGCCCGCCTCGCGATTGAGCCTCAGTCGGCGCGCGATGTTCTCCACGTCGATGATAGCATCGTCGACCACTTCGCCGAGCGCGATGACCAGCCCCGCGATCACCATCGTGTTGATGGTGGCACCGCTCCATAGCAACACCAGCCCCGCGCCGAGCAGCGACAGCGGGATGGCGACCAGGCTGATCGTCGCCTGCCGCCAATCGCGGGTAAAGACGAACAGCACCACAGCCACGAGCAGGCAGCCGATCGCGAGCGCGCGCGTCAGATTGTCGATCGAGCGTTCGATGAAGGTCGCAGGGCGGAAGATCGTCGTATCGACCTTCACGTCGCGCAGGCCCGGCTTCAGCTCACCGATCGCGGCCTCCACGTCTCGGGTAAGCTGGAGGGTGTTGCCGGTCGGTTGCTTCTCGACGATCAGCATCAGGCCGGGCCCGTCGTCGATGATCGCATTGCCGATCGGCGCGGCGAAGCCGTCGACCACGCGGGCGACGTCGCCGATGCGGACCGCCGCTTCGCCGCTCTGCTTGATGACCGCATGTGCAAGATCGGCCGAGGACTGGATCGCGCTCGTCTGCTGCACGGCGAGCCGCTGGGTTGCCGTATCGACAAAGCCGCCCCCACCGACCAGCACCGCATCGCCGGCCGCGGTGCGCAGTTCGGCGAGCGTCACGCCGGCCGCGCGCAGCCGGTCGGGATCGACCAAAACCTGCAATTGGCGGTCGCGCAGACCCCAGATTGCGACGTTTGCGACGCCCGGCACCGCCATCAGGCGCGGCCGGATCGTCCATCGCGCCAGTTCGGAGAGTTGCATCTGATCGAGCTTTGCCGACGATATGCCGATCTTCATCGCCCGACTGGTTGACGACAGTGGCGGCAGCATCACCGGGGGACGCGCCGCGGCGGGCAACCGCGCCTGCACCTGTGTCACCCGCTCCTGGACGAGCTGGCGGGCGCGGATCACATCGGTGCCGCGATCGAACAGGATCGATACCGACGACAGGCCCAGCACGGACTTGGACCGTAGCGTCATCAGATCGGGGACGCCGTTGACCGCCGTTTCGATCGGTACGGTAATCAGGCTTTCCACCTCTTCGGTCGAAAGACCAGGCGCTTCGGTCTGGATCTCGACCATAGGCGGTGCGAACTCGGGAAACACGTCGAGCGGCACATCGCCGGTCGCGCGTAGCCCAAGGACGACCAGCAGCGCAGCGAGCGCGAGGACGAGAACGCGCTGGGTCAGCGCGGCACGGACCAGCCAGGCGAGCATCAGTGCGGCGTCCCGAACTCGGTCCCGAACAGCTCGGCCGCCCCGTCCGTCACGACTTCGGCACCGCGCTCCAGGCCCCGCGACAACAGCGCACGGCCGTCCGCGACGCTCGCGACCTCAATCCGCTGCCGGACATAGGTGTCGGGCGCAGTCTTCCGGTACACCCATTCGCCGCCATAGATGTCGCGGACGATCGCTGCGGTCGGGACCGACAGTCCATCCGCCCTCCCGCCAAGCGGCAACGCCACGGAGACGCGCTGGCCGACGCGGTAGGCACGGTCGCGATTATCGAGCGCGAAAAACAGATCGACGGTGCCCGCGACTGCATTGGCCGAGGGTGGGGCCTGGACCGGGCGCGCAGCGCGCGGAGCGGCGCGATTGTCGCCGAGGGGGCGAACCGTAGCGGTGCGACCGCGTTCGATGGCGCTCACGTCGGTGCCGAACACAGGCACCCGCACCCACAGCGTCGAGAGATTGCCCATAGACGCGATCGAGGGACCGAGCAGCCCGCGTTGCGCGCGGGCCGCATCCAGTGCTGCCCGCGCGGTGGCAAGTGCCGCCGCGGCTTCGTCGCGCCCTCGCACGCTGCCCGCCTCCTCGCGCACCAAGGCGTCGGCGCGGTTATAGGCAATGACGGCGAGCCGCACTTGCGCTTGCGCCCGCGCGACCTCGCCTTCGGCCGCAACCTGACTGACCCCAATTTGAGCGAGGTTGCTCGTAGATCCCGTTGGCACACCGGCCCCGCCGGTTGCCGGCACGACGACCTCCCCGCTCGTCTCGCGGACTTGCGCGGCCGAGCCATCGCCAATTCTTACCGTTCGGATGCCGAGACGCTGTTGCGCTTGCGTTGTGAGGGTGAGCTTCAGCAGATCGCTTTCGTGAGCGACCGCCTCCGCTTTCGCCGGGGGAGCCGGGGGAGCCGGATCACCGCCGCAGCCCGTCAGGACCGCCAGCAGGGGCAATGTGGCGATCGAAAGGTATCGGATAGGCGTCATGCTACGACGGTAGCAGCCTCATGTTGGCGGCAGCTTGGGGCGACTATACAAAATCCCAATGTTCGGCAGGAAGCGATGAGCTGGTGTCACAACCGGTCGGTTGTGACACTGCAGAACCTACCACGGTCGTCCAAGGGTTTGCGTGTGTCAGAACCCCGGTTCAGAATATCCGCTCCCGAGATCGGAAACGTGCCTCGCCTATGACTGCCTTTGGGTCGGAAGCTGCCGAAAGACTGAACCGCCGCGAACGGCCGGTTTGTCCCA